>NZ_JAGMUL010000062.1:0-178540 GCF_019049285.1 Streptomyces sp. AC550_RSS872 | reverse complement strand
CGTCGACGGCCTGCTGAAGGCACTGCGCCACCTGGGCGTCCTCGACCAGGACGGCTCCACCCCGGCACCGATCCGCGCATGGGTCTGGTCCGGCGGCGTCACCGCCGAGGCCACCGGCCTGTGGTACCCGGAGTTCTCCTTCGACGCCGACGTCATCGGCGAAGTCGCCGAGGGCGACCTCCTCGGCCGTATCGTCGACCCGGTCGACGGCCGGGAGCACACGGTGCACGCCCCGGCCGACGGGCGGATCTTCTACGGCATGCACGGCCTCACCGTCGCCCCCGGCAAGGAACTGGCCGCCCTGGCCATCCCGTGGGACCCCGACACGGCCACGCGCCCCACCGCCCTCCACATCCCCGGCGTAGGCAGCACCGAACCCGACGAGGCCGATCCCCGCCCATAGGCAGCCCCCACCCCCAGCCGCCCCCAACCACCACCCTCGGCCGCTCCCCTTCCCCCGGCCGGGGAGGCACACGATGCACCTTCGCCGGGCACCCGCTGAGCGCGGCCATCGCCCGCGCAACCTCCACATCACGGAGCGGGACCGGATCCTGGACCACGTCCGCGACCTCCAGGACGACCTGGCCAAGCGCAGGGCGGCCTTACCGGCCTGCCCGTCGTCGGCGACATCCGCGGCCCGAGTTCATCTACTCGTGTGAGTCCTTCGGCGACCTCGACGACCACGGGTCCAGCAGCACCGCCCGCACAGAACTGATCGTCGGCCTGATCCCGCGCCGACTGCCCGAGGCCGGCCTGCCCGCAGGCACGCTCGCCGAGGCATCGGCCCGCCTGTGAACCACCTATGAAAGGAACAACATGTACTCCATCGGTCCACTGACCGTCGCTCCGGGCGAGCGCGCCCAGGGCCTCATCCCGGTCGGCACCAGCAGCTACGGCGTGGAGCTCGGCATCCCGCTGATCGTCGTCAACGGCGCCCAGGACGGCCCGGTCCTGTGTGTGGACGCGGGCGTGCACGGCGACGAGTACGACGGCCAGGAGGCCATCCGGCGCGTCCTCGCCGACCTCGACCCGGCCACCCTGCGCGGCACGGTCGTCGGCATCCCCTGCCTGAACACCCCGGCCTTCGAGGCGGCGGCCCGCGCGAGCGGCATCGACCACCTCAACCTCAACCGCATCTTCCCGGGCGACGCGGAGGGCTCGTACTCGCAGCGTCTGGCCGCCACCTTCGTCGAGAAGGTCGTCCCCGCCGTCGACGCCGTGGTCGACCTGCACACCGGTGGCGCCTACGGCGAGATCGCCCCGCTGGTCATCCTCCAGGGCGGCTACGAGGACCTGGCGACGGACATCGCGCTCGCCGCCGGGCACGAGCTGGTCTGGAAGGGCGGCAAGTGGGGCGGCACGGTCCGCCACCCCGTCCTCGAAGCCGGCAAGCCCGCCATCACCATCGAGTGCGGTGGCGCCACGTATCGCGAGACCAACGTCGAGCAGCACATGCACTCGGTCCGCAACATCCTGCGCCAGCTCGGGATGATCGACGGCGAGACAGAGCTGCGGGACAGCTACACCACCGTCTCCGGCACCTTCGCCCGCTCCGACGCCGGCGGCTTCTTCGTCTCCCACGCCGAGCCGGGCGAGACCTGCAAGGAAGGCGACCTGATCGGGACCATCTCCGACCACTACGGCAACGTGCTGGAGGAGGTCCGCGCGCCGCAGCAGGGCATCGTGCTCTGGGTGCGCCGGATCCGCACAGTCCGTCCGGGCGACGAGGTCGTCATCTTCGGCGAGGTGCAGGGAGAGATCCTGAGTTGCTGATCGGCGGAAACCAGGTCCCCGCCGCCAGGGGTCGCGCCTTCACCGTCGTCAACCCGTCGAACGGGACGGCCGTCGCTGCCCGCCGGCGGCGGTGACACTGCGGGGACTTTCCGCGACGTGGTCGTGGGAAGTCCCTGCCGCCCTGACGGGTCGTGCTCGCTCGCCCCCTTGCTGCACCCCACGCACACGCGCGCCTGAACATGCTCCGAGAGAAGGCCAGGTGATCGACGACGACGTCACCATCACCTGACGTTTCCCCTCAACTACCCGTAACAGGTCAGGAATTCGCCATGTCTCCACCCCTCCATGCCCACACGCGGCCCCTCCCCGAGGCAGCGGTGCTCAAAGGGCTGCCTCCCGTGCGTGAGGTGAGCGCCGCGGAAGTGGCCGCCCGCATCTCCGGCGGCCCCCGTCTCGTCGTCCTCGACGACGATCCCACCGGCACCCAGACGGTCGCCGACGTGCCCGTCCTGACGTCCTGGACGGTGGACGACCTGCGCTGGGCGCTGCGCCAGGACAGCACCGTCTTCTTCGTCCTCACCAACACCCGCAGCCTGTCCCCCGAGGACGCCGCCGCCCGCGACCGCGAGGTGGTCCGCGCCCTGCACGCGGCGTCGGCGGCCGAGGGCACCGGCTACGTGCTGGCCAGCCGTGGGGACTCCACGCTTCGCGGCCACTTCCCGCTGGAGACCGATGTCCTGACCGAGGAACTCGGCACGGTCGACGGCGTCGTGCTGGTCCCCGCCTACATCGAGGCGGGCCGGCTGACCGTCGGCTCCCGCCACTGGATGCGGACGGCCGACGGGCTGCTCCCGGTCGGGATGAGCGAGTTCGCCCGTGACGCCACCTTCGGCTACCGCAGCTCGTCGCTGCCCGAGTGGGTCGAGGAGAAGACGGGCGGACGCGTGCCCGCGGACGAGGTCCTGCGCGTCACCCTCGACGACCTGCGCGGCGGCGGCCCGGCGCACACGGCGCGGTTGCTGTCCTCACTGCGCGGCGGACGTACGGCCGTGGTCGACGCGGTGTGCGACGACGATCTGCGGGTGCTGGCCCTGGCCCTCGCGGAGGCGGAGGAGAACGGCACGCAGCTGCTGTACCGGGTCGGGCCGTCCTTCGTCAGGGCCCGCGCCGGGCAGGCGGCGCGGGCACCGCTCACCCCGGCCGAACTGCGCCCGCTGCGCGGCAACGCACCGCACGGTCTCATCGTCGTGGGCTCTCATGTCGCTCTGACGACACGGCAGTTGGACCGACTGCGGGAGCGAGGTGGGATCGCCGAGTACGAGCTGGACGTGGCCCTGCTGCTCGACGAGAAGCGGCGTGACGCCCACATCGCCGGGGTCGCGGCCGCGGCCGCCGGCGCGCTGGACTCGGCCGACGCCGTGATCCGCACCTCTCGCGTGCTGGTGACGGGTGCCGACGCGAACGACAGTCTCGCGATCTCCCGCCGGGTCTCCGCCGCACTCGTCGAGGCCGTGCGCCAGGTCAACGCCACCCGGCGGCCCGCCTTCGTCGTCGCCAAGGGCGGTATCACCTCCAGCGACACCGCCACCCACGGCCTTGGGATCCGCCGTGCCTGGGCCCGGGGCACCCTGCTGCCCGGCATCGTCTCCCTCTGGGAGCCCGCGGATGGCCCCGCCGCCGGTATCCCCTACATCGTCTTCGCCGGGAACGTCGGGGGCGCCGACGCCCTCGCCGACGCCCTCGAGCTGCTGAGGAGTGCCTGATGCTGCTGCACGGAACCGATGCCCTGAAGAAGGCCGCGGCCGCCGGTCACGCCCTGCCTGGCGGCGGGCCGCGACGCGGTCCGGGACGCCGCCCTGGACGTCATCGGCCGCCTGAGCCCCCGCCCCGAGGGGACGAACGCATGACCTGAACTCGGCCCCGCCGCCTGGAGACACACCGCACCGGCGGACACAAGACCGTCGTCCACCCTCCCAGCCGTGCGCGCTGCGCGCGGTTCGCACCACTCTGTCCCGCGCTCTCGTGCCCTCCTGGACACGCGGGCCGATACCGCGCCCTGCTGGAGCCCCACATGTCCACCACTGCCTCGATCGCCGTGCTCCACACCAGCCTGCTGTTCGTCAACGCCGATCCGGTCATCAACGACTACCTCGCGGAACTCGCGCCCGACGCCAAGGTCCTGCACTTCGTCGACAGCGACGTACTCGCAGCCGTGGTGCGCGACGGTGAGGTCTCACCTGCCAGCACGCAGCGCATGGTGCACCTGGCCCAGGCCGCGGAGTCCGCGGGGGCCGACGTCGTCTTCTCCGCCTGCTCCTCGGTCGGTCCGGCCATCGACGTGGCCCGGCGCCTGGTCTCCGTCCCCATCGTCAAGATCGACGACGCGATGACCGCGTCCGCGGTCGAGACCGCCAACACCATCGGCGTCCTGGCCACGGTCCCCACGACGCTGCCGCCGACCCGTGCCCTCGTCGAGGAGAAGGCCCGGGCGGCCGGCCGCGACATCACCGTGCGGGAGCGGCTCTGCGAGGGCGCCTTCTCGGTGCTGATGTCCGGTGACCGCGACCGCCACGACGCGATGGTGCTGGGCGGGGCACGGGCGCTGGCCGAGGAGGCCGACGTGATCGTGCTGGCCCAGGCATCCATGGCACGGCTGGCTCCCGCGATCACCGAAGCCGTCGGCAAGCCCGTGCTCTCCAGCCCGCGCAGCGGAGCGGAGAACGCGGTGCGTGTGCTGCGCGAGCAGACGGCTGAACCCGCCCATGCCGCAGACAGCGCCTAGCAGACCTCATGGCCGAGGAGATCTTCGGTCCGGTGGCTCCCGTCAGCCCGTTCGGCAGGGAGGAGGAAGCCGTCCACAGGGCCAACGACACCCGGAGGGGTCTCGCGGGCTACCTGCGCACTCGGATTCGGCGATGATCCCGGTGTACGTCCTGGCGCTCGTCCTCGTCGTCGAAGCCGCAGCGGTGCTCACCACCGAGAAGCACGTCGTCAACCACCGACCCGGGCCTCCCCGGCCGGAACGCAGGAGCCAGCATGCCGAGGTTCGCAGCGAACCTGTCCATGATGTACACCGAGCACGATTTCCTCGACCGCTTCGCCGCGGCCTCGGCCGACGGCTTCCAGGCCGTGGAGTACCTCTTCCCTTATGCGTACGACGCCGCCGAGCTGCGCCGCCGGCTCGACGACCACGGCCTGGAGCAGGTGCTCTTCAACGCGCCTCCCGGAGCATGGGAGTCCGGAGAGCGCGGGTTGGCGGCACTGCCCGGACGCGAGGCACAGGTGCGTTCCGGGGTCGACCGGGCGCTGGAGTACGCGGCGGCGCTGGGCTGCCCGCGGGTGCACCTGATGGCCGGGCTGGTCCCACCGGACGCGACACCGGCCGAGCGGGCCCGGCACCGCGACACCTACCTGACCAACCTGGCCTGGGCCGCGGAACGGGCCGCCGCCGCGGGCGTCGTCATCATGATCGAGCCGATCAACGGCCGCGACATGCCCGGATACTTCCTGAGCACCCAGGCCGAGGCCCATGCCGTGGTGCAGGAGGTGGGAGCCTCGAATCTCAAGGTGCAGCTCGACCTCTACCACTGCCAGATCGTCGAGGGCGACCTCACCGCGACCCTGCGCCGCGACCTGCCGACCGGCCGGGTCGGTCATCTACAGATCGCGGGCGTGCCCGACCGGGGCGAGCCCGATCGGGGTGAGCTCAACGTCCGCCACCTGCTCGACGTGGTGGACGAGCTGGCGTTCGACGGGTGGATCGGCTGCGAGTACCGCCCCCGCGCCGGCACGAGTGAAGGTCTCCGCTGGCTGAACGACTACCGGAGCCGGCAAAGGGGGTTGCGGAGGTCAGGCGGCCGCCGCGCCGAGAGGCCGGCGTGACGGCGTAGTCCGGCACACGCATGACGCCCGTGCTGCACTCGCCTTCCACGCTGCGGCAAGGCGGTCCGTGAGGCGTCCAAGACGCGATGCGGACCTGCCTCATCAGCCAGCCTGTCAGCTGTCGGCGGCCGAGGTGGCGGCCGTGACGAACGCCGCGGCCGCAGGCGACAGGCTGCCGCGGCGGCTGACGAGGGCGACGTCCAGGGTGGCCCTCGGCTCGATGTCCAGGATGCGGGCGCCCAGCCGCCGGGCGACGTCCCGCCAGGAATCCGTGACCACCGCGAGTCCGACCCCGGCCAGTACCAGGGGCATGAGCGACACACGGTGCTCGGTCTCAGCGGCGACGGTGAACTCGATGCCCTGTTCCCGCAGCGCGTCGACGTAGGCACGCATCCCCGTACCCGGCTGCCCGACGATCAGCCGCTGTCCCGCGAGCTCCCGGCACTCCACCGCCGTCCGGCCGGCGAACGGGCCGTCGGCCGGCACCATCAGCACAAAACGCTGCCGCCCCAGCGCGTGTGAGGCGACCTCCTTGTCGGAGACGGGACCGGCGGACGCCAAAAGCCCCAACTCCACGGCACCCGTGCGCACCATGTCGATCACGTCACGCGAGGTGAACGCCGCTTTGATGGCCACGGAGACGCCGGGATACCGATGGCTGAAGGCACTCACCAGACTCGTCAGCGGCTCCACCGCCTGCGACGGCATGGACGCCACATCCAGGCGCCCCTCACGCAGCTCATGCACCGCCGCGACGCTCGCCCGGGCCGTCTCCAGACTCCGCACGGCCTCCCGGGCAGGCTCGATCAGAGCCCTTCCGGCCTCCGTCAGCACTGCCCTGCGCCCGATGCGATGGAACAGCTCGGAGCCGAGGTCACGCTCCAGCGCCCGCACGGCCTGCGACAGCGACGGCTGCGACACGTACAGAGCCGAGGCCGCACGGTTGAACCCCCCACGATCAACAATCGCCAGGAAGTACTCCAGCTGCCGAACATCCATTTCGCGCCCTCTGCCCCTCAACAAATCAGCCGACGACTCGATTGGTCCCGACCATGGTTGCGTGAAGGACAGCCTCGACGAAGTACGGACCACCGATGCGGTGGATCAGCGTGCCGTGCACGCCATGGTGCAGGCGCTGCGCCCCTGTCCGGCCGCCGGAGCGCCGGCCTCAACAGAGCGGTGTGTGGGTGCCGAAGGAGCGTTGGTGGTAGGTGAGGGGGCTGAGATCTGCCGGGTCGCCCTCGCCTGGTTCGGCCGTGACGACATGGGCGAGCAGGACAGTATGGTCCCCGGCGGTGACGTACTCACCGGCCTTGGCGGCGATCCATGCCGCCGAGCCCGGCAGGCGGGGTCGATCCTGGCTCGGCGACCAGGTCACGCCGTCGAACTTGTCCGGTCCGGAACGGGCGAAGGCGAGAGCGAGATCTGCCTGGTGAGCGCCCAGGATGTTGAGACCCAGTCGTCCGGTGCGGCGGATGACCGCGAGCAGTTGAGAGCGGTTGTCCAGGGACACCAGCACCATCGGGGGTGTGAGGGACAGCGAGACGAAGGCGCTGACGGTGGTGCCGTGCGGGCGCGAGCCGTCCATCGCGGTGGCCACGGCGACGGGGGAGACAACGGTGGACATGGCGTCGCGAAACGCTTGCAGAGTGATGGCGCTGGAGGGCTTGGGGGTGGGCATGACCGGGCCGTTTCTGTGACGCGGGAGTCGAGCCCGTACTCGTCGCGTTCCGAGACGGTCGCACGGGCTGGGGCCTTCTTGTTCGAGGTGGAACAGGCAGCGTTCCTAGAGATGGGGACGGCTTGGTCGACCATGGCCTCGACGCCCTGGCAGTGGCCGTCGATGACGCCACGGGCGAGAACATCCCACAGGCTCCACATCACTGCCAGGCCGCCGCCCTGAGTACGTCCGGCTCCTCCGGTTCGCGCGAACTCAGGGGTGGTTGATCAGGTGGTGGGCCACGCCGGCGACGGTGGGAGACTCGAAGAGGGAGCGGATGTCCAGGTCGACGCCGAAGACCGAACGGATGCGCTCGGTCAGGCGGATGCCCAGCAGCGAATGACCGCCCACGCGGAAGAAATTGTCGTGGATCCCGATGCCGGGGAGATCGAGCACCTCCGCGAACAGGGTGCACAAGAGCTCCTCCTGCGGAGTGCGCGGGGCGGCGCCGGTGGTGGTGCGCGGGATTGGGTCCGGGAGCGCCCTGCGGTCGAGTTTGCCGTTCGGTGACAGCGGAAACGCGTCGAGCACCGTGAACGTCGCCGGGATCATGTGCTCCGGGAGGTGGCGTGCCGCGGCGCGGCGGACCTCCTGCTCGAACAGGTCCGGGTCGGAGAGGGCCCCCCGGCCAGGGCGGGGCTCGGCGGCGGGCCGGGCCGTGCCGTCCGGCGCGTCGCCGAGGCGGCGGGCGTACAGGGTGACCAGTCCCGTGTCCATGAGGACGGGCGCCGTCTCGACCTCGACGGCGTAGCCGTGAGCTGTGAGCCGGTCCTTGACGCGGGCCACCCTGTCGCCCACGTCGTGCGCCTCGATCGCCAACTGGCGGATGAGGGGCCAGTGCGCGTCGTCGATGCCGTCGAGGACCTCGAGTTCGCTCTTCTCCGCGTCGATCTTCAGTAGGTCGACGCGGTCCACTCCGGTCTCGCGGATGACGTCGGACAGGGTCCGCAGCCGGCAGACCACCTCCTCGTGCCCCAGCCGTTCGGTGAGCAGCACGTCGAGGTCAGCCTCGGCTCCCGGCACATCGAGGCCCGTCGCGGAAGGGTCGTTACGTATGTACGCCTCCACGACGCCGCGTTCCTGCGCCGTGTCACCGAACCGCCCGGACATGATGGACAGGCCCGGGTAGTAGGTGAACGTCGCCGTGTCCTCCTTCTCACCGATCCCGTACGGGAACAGCCGGACGTCGGCGCCGTGGATGCGGGTGTTCAGCTCCAGCAGACGGAACAGGTCGGGGATGGGCTCGAACGCGTGGATGACGGCGTCCGGGCAGGACCGGGCGACCGCGAGGGTGAACAGCCCGATGTGCGCGCCGACGTCGAACACGCATGCGCCCGGCGGCAGGGTGATGCCGTTACGGAGGTACTCGCGGTGCTCGAAGATCTCCTGGTAGACGAAGTCCGTCTCGGTGTGGTTGCCCGATGCGACGAGCATGCCGTTGGGCAGTGTGTGCCGCTCGTCGGCGCCGAGCAGGCCCTCGCGTTCGAGCCGGCACACCTGGAGCAGGGGACCCGCCTTGCGGGCGTCCGGAACGAGGTAGGCGGCGAGTCGCGCGCCGCCCGTCTCGTCCGGCCGGGCCACGACCGCGGCGGCTGCCACGGGGGGCAGGCCCGCCAGTACGTCCTCCACCTCGCCCGGTTCGACGCGCATGCCCCGCACCTTGACCTGGTGGTCGGTCCGGCCGACGTACTCGACGGCTCCGTCGGGGCGCAGGCGGGCGAGGTCGCCGGTGCGGTACATACGACTGCCGGGCGGCCCGTACGGGTTGGGGAAGAAGCGGTCCGCGGTGAGGTCCGGCCGGTTCACGTAGCCGCGGGCCAGTTGGACGCCGGTGATGTGGAGTTCGCCGGTGACGCCGGGCTCCACCGGCCTCAGGTCGGTGTCGAGGACGTGGAGGCCGGTGTTCCACACGGGTCGGCCGATGGGGACCGGCCCCGGCGGGTCGTCCGCCCGGCACTCCCAGTGGGAGACGTCCACAGCCGCCTCCGTGGGGCCGTACAGGTTGTGCAACTCGGCGCCGCCGAGGACGGCGAAGAACCGGTCACGCAGCTCACCGGGGAGGGCCTCTCCGCTGGCGAAGACCCGGCGCAGACCGGTACACACGGCTGCTGCGGGCTCGTCGAGGAACAACCTGAGCATCGACGGCACGAAGTGGACGGTCGTCACCCGCTGGGACCGGATCAACTCCGCGAGGTACCGCGGGTCCCGGTGTCCGCCGGGCTCGGCCACGACGAGGCAGGCGCCGACGCTCAGCGGCCAGAAGAACTCCCACACCGAGACGTCGAAGTCCGCCGGGGTCTTCTGGAGCACCCGGTCGTCGGCGCCGAGCGAGTAACGGTCCTGCATCCACCGAAGCCTGTTGACGATCGCCCGGTGCGGTACGGCGACGCCCTTCGGCCGTCCGGTCGACCCCGAGGTGTAGATCACGTACGCGGTGCTCAGCGGGTGCGGCGGCGCGGGCAGGGGCTTGTTGTCCTCCGCCGCGTCCCGTGCCGACAGGTTCCGGATGTCGTCGGCGGTCAGCACCGTCACGGGCCGCGCGTCCTCGATCATGAGCGCGACCCGTTCGGCCGGATGCCCCGGATCGACCGGCAGGTAGGCCGCCCCTGTCTTGTGGACCGCGTACAGGGCGAGGAGGAGTTCCACGGAGCGCGGCACGCTCACCGCTACGACGGTCTCCGGCCCGGCGCCGAGAGCCGCCAGGGCACGGGCCAACCGCTCGGCCCGGGCGTCCAGTTCGGCGTAGGTCAGTACGCTGCCGTCGGCAACGACCGCGACCGCGTCGGGTGTTCTGGCCACCTGCGCCGAGAAGAGCTCGGGCAGAGTGGTCGGCGGGTTGTGCACGCTGTCCCCCATGATGTCGCTTCCCTTACGGCCTGGCGGGCCGCTGTACCGCGCCGAGGGCGGCGTGCGGCGGCCGAACCGGCAGGTCGTAGCACCGCCGGATACTGGTGCCGAGCCTGCCGACGTCGGCTCCGTACACGTGCAGGGAGACGGTCAGGCCGTCGGTCGCGCTGCGGACCTCGTGGATGTCCCCCGGCGGCGAGAGGTAGGTGACGGTGCCGGTGTGGTTGGCGGTCACGTCGGCGGGGACGAGGTGCGGTGAGCCGTCCTCGTCGACGAGCTGGTAGCGGATCTCCTCCTCGGCTCCTCGGTAGATGCCGATCACACACCAGCAGACGTGGTCGTGGATCGGGGTGTGCTGGCCGGGCAGCCACACGAGGGCGACGACGGAGAACGTGCCGTCCGGCTCGATGTGCAGGACGTGTTGCCTGTACGCGGCCTGATCGGCGGCCAACTGCTCATCGGTCAGCAGGTCGTCGTGGCGCAGATGGGCGGCGAGGACGTCCGAGACCTGCCGGCCCGGTTGCTCGGACCGGCCTTCGGCGGGGATGCGCAGCGCGTCGCGGATCTCCCTGACAAGGGTGTCCAGTCGCGATCCCCTGGAGGAGGGAGCGGGCATCGTGCTCCTTTCGTACCGCGCCCGGCCGGTAGGGGTGACGGTGTCGACTCGGGTGTGTCCCGGCCCGTGCCCGGTGCGGGACGGGCCGGTCGCCGGATCAGGTCTGGCGGCGGGCACGGGCGCGGGCCATCCGGTTCTGCTGCTGCTGCCGGCGTGCGTTGGCCCGGCTCTTGACCTGCTCGATCGCGTGTCCGCTCGCCTCGTCCGGTTCGGCGCCGGCCCCGTCGATCAGCCGCGCAAGACCGGCGACGGTGAGCACTTCGTACAGCTGCGCCACCGTGAGCGAGGCGCCCAGGGACTTGTTGACGGTCGCCACGAGCTGGATGGCGATCAGGGAGCTTCCGCCGAGGTCGAAGAAGCTGTCGTCGACGCCGACCTGGTCGATGCCGAGCAGGTCCTGCCACGCCTTGCACAGCTGCCGCTGGGTCTCCCCGTTGGGCGGGACGTAGGTGCTGGGGACCTGCGGGCGGGGGTGGAGGGTCTGCGGTGTGCCGAGTCCGGCCAGCCGTTCGTCACCCCCGGCGTCCGCACCGAGCACGAAAGCCTGCTCGATCAGGGCCTTGACGTCCACGGGAGACACGATCAGCTGGGGTTCGGGCGACGAGGAGAGGACACGTTCCAGGGCTTCCAGGGCCTCAGCCGACGCCATGCCGCGCTCCGCGACGTCCTTGCCGCGGACCTCCGCCAGCGCGTCGGGGAGGTCCGTCGCGACGGCCATGCCCGCGTCCTTCCACGGCCCCCAGTCGACGGTGAGCACCCGCCGATCGGGCGCGTGGGTGTGGGCGTACGCGTCGAGGAAGCTGTTGGCGGCCACGTAGTCGGCCAGGCCGAAGTCACCGACGTGGGCGGCGTTGGAGCCGAAGAGGAACAGGAAGTCGGGCCGCCGCTCGGCCAGCGCGTGGTCGAGGTGGAGCGTTCCGAGCACCTTCGGGCCCAGGACCTGGGCGGCCTTCTCGGAGGTCCCGAGCTGGACGAGGCCGCCGCCGGCCAGGCCCGCCGCGTGGAAGGCACCGTGGATGCCTCCCCACCGGTCCACGACGGCGGAGACGGCGGCCTCGACCTGGTCGCGGTCGCAGACGTCGGCGTTCAGCAGCATCACCTCGGCGCCCCGCCGCCGGATGGCGCGAGCCTTCTCGATGACCTCGGCGGTCCTGCCGCCGCCGGGCTGTGCGAGCCGGCGGTCCCACTCCTCCTCCGGGGGGACGGGGGTGCGGGCGAGCAGGGCCAGTCTCCGGCCGGGGCGGGCGAGGTGCTCCGCCAGAGCGAGCCCGAGCCCACCGGTTCCGCCGGTGATCAGATAGACACCGTCGTCGCGCAGGGTGGAGGGGGCACTGTCCGAGGGCGGCAACGGCGCAGGTACGTAGGTCTGCGACCAGCGGTGTGTCCCCCGGTAGGCGACGGCGGCGTGCTCGGGCGGCACGGAGAACTCGCGCAGCAGTTGGTCGGCGGTGCGCTCGATCGGCTCACCGTCGAGGACGATGTCGACGCTGCGGCAGGCGAGGGCGGGGTGTTCGCGCGGGATGACACGGACGGGGCCGAGCAGAGTGGACTTGAGCGGCATGAGCCGTTCGGTGCCGATGACCCGGTGCAGGCCGTCGCTGACGACCCAGATGCCGCAGTTCGGGTGGTCGGGGTGGCTGTTGAGTGCCTGGGCCAGGAAGATCAGGCCGTCGAAGGCGCGGCGGGCGGCGGCGAATCCCGCGGCGGCGGCACCGCTCTCCGGGTCGGGGGTGGCGCCGGTGACGTTCCAGCAGTGGGCGATGTGGGTGGGCAGGTGGTCCTGTTCGCGCAGTGCCCGCAGCAGCCGTACGTAGTGGTCCGCGTCGGCGGGATCGATGGTGAAACGGCCGGGGGCCTGCGTCCACTGGTCTCCCGCGGTCACCGTGGCCACCTGGGCGCCCTCGCGGCGCAGCCGGGCCGTCAGCGCCTCGGCGAGGCCCAGCCGGTCGTCGAAGACGAGCCAGCGCCGGCCGGTGGGGAAGGTGGGCGCCTGGGGAAGTACGGTGCGTTCCCAGGACGGGGCCTGTATCCAGTCGGTGACGTCGGCCCGGCGGGTCGCCGGGGTACTCGCGGCGGGTTCGGCGTGCCGGTCCAGCCAGTACCGCTGCCGCTGGAACGGGTAGACGGGCAGGGCGACTCTGTGGAGCCGCCCGCCTTGGTGCGGCTGGTGGAAGGCGGTCCAGTCGGGTTCGCCGCCGGCGAGCCACAGTTGGCCGAGGGCGCGCTGTGCGGCCTCCACCGGGTGCCTCTTGTCCTGGCGGTGCGGCAAGGAGGAGGTGACGAGGCGGGGGGCTTCGCCCGAGACAACGCGCCGGGCGAGGCTGGTGAGGGTCTGGCCGGGGCCGATCTCCAGGAATACGAGGTCGGGTTCCTCCGCCAGGGTGCGCACACCGGCGTCGAACTCCACCGGGGCAAGTACGTGCCGGCCCCAGTACGCCGGGTCGCGGGCCTCGTCGTCCGTGATCCAGGTGCCCGTCACGTTGGACACGAACCTGGTGCGGGGCGCCTGCCTCGGTACGGCCGCGACGGCCGCGACGAACCGGTCGACCATGGGCCGCATCATCGGGGAGTGGAAGGCGTGCGAGGTGCTGACCGGCCGGGTGGCGATGCCCCGCTCCGCGAGCAGCGCGGCGAACGCCGCCACGGCGGCGTGGTCTCCGGAGACGACGCAGTCCTTGGGGCCGTTGTGGGCGGCCAGGGACGCGTCGGCGGGGAGGAGGGAGAGGACGGTCGCACGGTCGGCGACGACGCTGAGCATCGCCCCGGTCGGCTGCTCCTGCATCAGCTCTCCGCGCAGCGCCACCAGGGCAAGGGCGTCCCGCAGGGTGAACACTCCGCCGAGGCACGCCGCGACGAGTTCTCCCAGACTGTGGCCGAGCAGGGCGGCGGGTACGACGCCCCATGACTCCCAGAGCCGTGCCAGGGCGTATTCGAGGACGAAGAGGGCCGGCTGGGCGAGCCTGGTCCGGCTGAGTTCGGCGGCGGCGGCCTCGGACCCGTCCGCGTCGAGCAGCAGTTCCAGGAGCCCCGCGTCGCCGCCGCCACGCGAGGCCAGTTCCTTCAGGCAGAGGTCCGCGGCGTCGCGGAAGACCGGTTCGTGCGCGTAGAGCTCCCTGGCCATGCCGGGGTACTGGCCTCCCTGCCCGCTGAGCAGGAACGCGACGCGCGGGGGCGTGCCGCCGCACTCGCCGGTTGTCACCCGCGCCGGGTCCCGTGACTCCAGAGCAGTGGCGAGCGACGCGGCGTCGGGGCCGGTGACAGTGCGGCGTACCGGGAAGCGGTGGCGGCCCGTCGCGGCGGTGTACGTGATGTCGGTGAGCCGTGCCCGTCCTCGGCGCAGTCGCGCGGCCATCGTGTCACTCAGCTCCTCCAACGCCGCGTGGGTGCGCGCGGACAGCACGAGGAGGTGCGAGGGGCGTTCGGGCCGGGTGTCCGTTCCGGCGTCGGGACGGCCCTCCCGGGGGCCTTCCTCCAGGACGACGTGGGCGTTGGTGCCGCCGAAGCCGAAGGCGCTGACCCCGGCCAGGCGGGGCTTCCCGGAGCGCGGCCACGGTGCCGTGTCCCGCTGGACGGTGAAGGGTCCGGCGGCGAAGTCGATGTCCGGGTTGGGGGATTCGAAGTGCAGGGTGCGTGGCAGCGTCTCGTGCCACAGGGACAGGACCGTCTTGATCAGTCCCGCGATGCCCGCGGCGGCGTCCAGGTGGCCGAAGTTCGACTTGAGCGATCCGAGGGCGACCGTGGCGGGGGGCACGCCCTCGTAGGCCTTGGTGAGGGCGCGGACCTCGATCGGGTCTCCGAGCGAGGTGCCGGTGCCGTGCGCCTCGACGTAACCGATCGCGGCCGGCTCCGTACCGGCGTCGCGCAGCGCGTCCGCGATCACCCTGGCCTGACCGGCCACTGTGGGGGCGGTGAAGCCGACCTTGACCGCTCCGTCGTTGTTGACGGCCGAACCCTTGATGACGGCGTAGACGGTGTCGCCGTCGGCGAGGGCGTCGTCGAGGCGCTTGAGCACCACGGCGCCCGCGCCGCTGCCGAACAGGGTGCCGGCCGCGCGGGCGTCGAAGGGGCGGCAGTGGCCGTCCGGGGAGACGAACGAGCCTTCCTGGTGGAAGTAGCCGCGCTCCTGCTCCAGGTTGAGGAAGACACCGCCGGAGAGCGCCATGTCGCACTCGCGCTCGCGCAGCGAGCGGCAGGCCAGGTGCACGGCGACCAGCGACGTGGAGCACGCGGTGCGCAGCGAGACGCTGGGGCCGCGCAGGTCGAGCTTGTAGGAGACCCGCGTGGACAGGAAGCCCAGCTCGTTGCCGAGGAGGATCTGCGTTCCGCCGGTGGTCTCGACGATCTCGGGGTGGGAGTAGACGTGGGCCAGGTAGCCGTTGCTGCCGGCGCCGGCGAACACGCCGATGTCCCCGCCGAACCGGGCCGGGTCGTACCCGGAGTGCTCCAGCGCCTGCCACGCCGTCTCCAGGAAGACCCGGTGCTGCGGGTCCATGATCTCCGCCTCGCGGGCCGTGTAGCCGAAGAACTCGGCGTCGAACGTGTCGATGCCGGGCAGGCAGGCGCCGGCGCGGACGAAGTTCGGCTGGTCGAGGTGGTCCGATGAGGCGCCTGCGGCGAGGAGCTGTTCGTCGGTGAAGAAGGAGATGCTTTCCACGCCGTCGCGTACGTTCGCCCAGAACTCGTCCAGGTCGCGTGCGCCGGGGAAGCGTCCCGCCATGCCGACGATCGCGATGTCCCGGTCCCGGCTCATGCGAGTTCACCGATCAGGTCGGCCAGCGAACGGATGGTGGGACCCTCGTACACGACGGTCAGCGGGACGGCGATGCCGAGGCCGCTGCGCAGCCGGTGCACCACCTGAAGGCCGAGCAGCGAACTGCCGCCCAGTTCGAAGAAGTTGTCCTGCACTCCCACCGCCTCGATGCCGAGCAGTTCCTCCCAGATGGCGGCGAGCCGGCGTTCCAGGTCGGTCGCCGGGGCCACGTACGGGTTGCGCAGGCTGGGGCGGGCGTGGCGGTGCTCCACCGCCGTCATGTCCTGGACAGGTGCGGACCACTGCCGGATGCGCTCGTCGAGGTCGGTCGTGGAGACGATGACCTGGGAGCGGGTCGCCGCGTCGAGGAGGCGCTCGAAGACGGCACGTCCCTCGTCCGGGTCGAGGGCGACGTGATGGATGGCGGCGCCGATGCCGGCTTCCGCGGTGTCGTCGCCGGGGAAGTGCCACGCCTCCCAGTTCAGCGACGTCCACCGGATGCGACCGGGCTGCGGCTCGCGCCGGGCGAAGGAGTCGAGGAAGGCGTTGGCGGCGGCGTAAGCGGTGAACCCGAGTCCGCCGAGCAGGGCCGCGACGGAGGAGCAGAGCAGCGCGAAGTCGAGGGGCTGTCCTTGCAGGGCCCGGTCGAGTACGTACACGCCGTGCAGTTTCGGCCCGAAGTGGCGGGAGCAGTCGTCGTCCGTGAGGTCGGCGAGCACCTGGTGAGCGGCCGGTCCTGTGGTGCCTGCGGCGTGAATGACGCCGTTGACGGGGCCGCACTCCTGGACGGCCTTGTCCACCGCGGCGGCGACCGCGTCGGGGTCGGCCACGTCCACGGCCGAGATGACGACCGTGGCGCCCATGGCCTCCAGTTCGCGGACGGCGTCGATGGCCGCGGCGGTGGCGGGGGCGTGCGCGCCGCCCCAGGTACCGCGGTCGGGCAGGCCCGTACGTCCCATCAGGACCAGGTGCGCGCCTGGGGCGCGGGCAGCGATGGCGCGGGCGAGGACCAGCCCGATCTTGCCGAGGCCGCCGGTGATCAGGTAGACGCCGCCGGGCCGCGGCCCGGCCCCGGCGCGCGCCGTCAGCGGCGCCGGTACGAGGACCTGGCGCCAGCGCGTCGTGCCGCGCAGCGCGACGATCCCGCTGTCGGCCCCGGCGGCGAGTTCCGCGAGGACCCGGTCCGCGAGGCCGGGCGCGCCGGTCGGGACGGGCACGTCGATCTGGGCGCAGCGCAGGGACGGATACTCCTGGGGAGCGACCTTGCACACGCCCGCGACGGCGGCCTTGACGGGGTTCACCGGCTCGTCTCCGAGAACCGGGTACGTCTCGCTGGACAGCACGGTCCAGTGCTGCTCGCCCACCATCAGTTCGGGCTCGCACGCGCGGGCCCACCGCACGAGGCTGTGGAAGCCGCGGTCCAGGGTCTCCTCGGCCGCCGCGCGGTCGTCCGTCGCCGGGCCCGGGTCGACGGCCCAGCAGTGCACCACGCGGTCGGGGAAGGTCCCCCGGGCGCGCAGGCCCTCGGCGAGTCTGCCGTAGTGGTCCGGGTCGGCGGGGTCCATGACGTACCGGTCGGGACCCTCGTCCTGCCAGGTGGGGCCGGCGGTGACGGTCACGACGGGGGCGCCCAGCGCGGACAGCCGGGCGGCGACGTCGCCGCCGAGCCCGCTGTCGTCGGCGAACACGAGCCAGCGGTGACCGTCCGCCGCGAGGGTGTCCTCCACGGGCCCGAGCCGCTGCCACGAGGTGTCGTAGAACCAGTCGTCCATCCCGGCCCGTTCCTCGGGCGCGGCCGAGTGCCGGTCGCGCCGGTCGGCGTCGAGCCAGTACCGGGTGCGGGCGAACGGGTAGGAGGGCAGCACCACCCGGCGGCGCGGGGTGTGCGCGTGCAGGCCCGCCCAGTCGGGGGTGACCCCGGCGAGCCACAGCCGGCCGAGTGCCCGCAGCGCTGCCGCCCGGTCGGACTCGGCGGTGAACGCGTCGGGCAGTGACGGGACGACGACCCGGTCGGTGACCTCCGCGCTCGCCGGGTGCTGCATCGCCGCCGAGGTCAGCGCCCGGCCGGGGCCGACCTCGACGAGGACGACGCCGTCCACGCCCCACAGGGTGCGCATGCCGTCGGCGAAGCGGACCGGGAGCCGTACGTGCCGGGCCCAGTAGTCGGGGTCCGTCGCCTCCTCCGCGGTGATCCACGTGCCGGTGATGTTGGAGACGAACGGGATGGCGGGCGGGCTCAGCCGTACCCGGCGCACGGCCTCGGCGTACGGCGCGACCACCGGGTCCATCATCGGGGAGTGGAACGCGAACCGGGTGTTGAGTCGCCGCGAGACCACCCCGGCCGCCTCCAGCGCGGCGGTCACTCGGTCGATCGCCTCGGGCGGTCCGGCCAGCACGCAGGTGCGCGGGTCGTTCACGGCGGCCACGGACACCTCGTCGGTGAGATGCCGCGCGACCTCCTCCTCGGTGAGGGGTACGGCCACCATGGCGCCCTCGCCGCAGGCGGAGATCAGCCGGGCTCGCTCCACGACCAGCCGCAGAGCGTCCGGCAGGGAGAACACCCCGGCCAGGCACGCGGCGACGTACTCACCGAGGCTGTGGCCGATCATCGCCTCGGGGACGACGCCCCAGGCGCGCCACAGCCGGGCCAGCGCGTACTCGACGGCGAACACGGCCGGGTAGCCGAGCGCGGGCTGGTCCAGCGGGTGGTCGCTGATCCGGGGGCCCATCAGCATGCGCCGGAGGTCCGGCTTCCCGTCGCCCTCGGGGCGGCGCGCGGCCTCCCGGTCGAAGACGACCTCGCGGATGTCCCTGCCGAGGAGCGGGTCGAGGATCAGGGAGCATTCGTCGAGCGCCTGCCGGAAGGCCGGCTCGGTCGCGTAGAGGCGCTCCGCCATCATCGGGTACTGCTCGCCGAAGCCGCTGAACATGAAGGCGACGGGGCGGTGGCCGTCCCCCGGGCGGGCGGCGGAGAGGACGCGCCCGTCATCGCGGGCGTCGAGGGCGTCGAGGGCCTCCGCCGAGCCGGACGCGACGAGCACCCGGCGGTGGTCGAACGTCCTGCGGCCCGTCTGGAGGGTGAACGCCAGGTCGCCCAGGGGGGTGTCGGGGTGTTCGCGCAGATGGTCCGCGAGCCGGTCGGACATCGCTTCGAGGGCGGTGTCGCTGCGGGCGGAGAGGACGACGAGGTGCTCCTCGCCCGAGGGCTCGGGCGCGGGACGGTCCGGGGCCTGCTCCAGTACGACGTGCGCGTTGGTGCCGCCCAGTCCGAAGGAGCTCACTCCGGCGCGGCGTGGGCCGTCGGTGACGGGCCAGGGCGCGACCTCGGTGTTGACGAAGAACGGGCTGTCGTCCAGGGCGATGTGCGGGTTGGGGCGCTTGAAGTGGAGGGTGGGCGGGATCTGCCCGTGCTCGACGGCGCTGACGGCCTTGATCATCCCTGCGATGCCGGAGGCCGCGTCGAGGTGGCCGATGTTGGTCTTCACCGCGCCGAGGGCACAGAAGGAGCGCTTGTCGGTGCCCGCGCCGAACGCCGCCGTGAGCGCGGCGAACTCGATGGGGTCCCCGAGGACCGTGGCGGTGCCGTGCGTCTCGACGTACCCGACGGTCTCGGGTTCCACGTCGGCGTTGGCCAGGGCGGTGGTGATGACCGACGCCTGGGAGTCGGCGCTCGGTGCGGTGAACCCGACGCGCCGGTCGCCGTCGTTGTTGAGGGCGGAGCCCTTGATGACGGCGTGGACGTGGTCCCCGTCGGCGATGGCGTCACCCAGCCGCTTGAGGACGACCATACCGACACCGTTGCCGCCGACGGTGCCCCGGGCGTCCGCGTCGAAGGAGCGGCAGTAGCCGTCCGGCGAGAAGATGCCGTCCTCGGCGTACAGGTAGCCCTTGTGCTTCGACTCGTCGACGGCGACACCGCCCGCGAGGGCCATGTCGCACTGGAAGGAGAGCAGTGCCTGGCAGGCCAGGACCACCGAGACCAGCGAGGTGGAACAGGCCGACTGCACGTTGACGCTGGGGCCTTGGAGACCGAGCTTGTACGACACGCGGGAGGCGAGGAAGTCGCCGCTGTTGCCGATCATGACCTGGCTGCCGCCCAGCATGTCGGCCGCCCGGCGGTTCGCCGCCACGTTGAACATCAGGTACGTGTTGGTGCCGGCGCCGGCGTAGACGCCGATCAGTCCGTCGTAGCGGGCCGGGTCGTGGCCGGCCTTCTCCAGGGCGCCCCAGGCGCATTCGAGCAGCAGCCGGTGCTGGGGGTCCATCAGTTCGGCCTCGCGCGGCGAGTAGCCGAAGAACTCCGCGTCGAAGCTGTCGATGTCGGCCAGCTCGTTGGCCGCCGGTACGTACAGCGGGTCGCGAGCCGTCTCCGGGTCGACCCCCCGGCTGAGCAGCTCGTCCTCGGACAGGAATGTGACCGCGCACTTCCCGTCCCGTATGTTGCGCCAGAAGGCGTCGACGTCCGGGGCCTTCGGGAACCGGCCCTCCATGCCGATCACCGCGATATCCAGGCTCTCCGCGTACTCGTCGAACTGCTGGTCTGTCATCGGTCTCCCGTCCCCGCAGCGAGCATGTGTCTCTCCCCCGTCCTCGGATCCCCGGCTCAGGCGGGTGTGTCCGTCCGGCTGCGCCCGGTCAGATTGACGAGTACGGTCGCGTCCTCACCGATCCGTCCGGCGGCGGCCTCGTTGCGTACCGCCGCGATCGTCGCCGCCGCGGCGTAGCACACGTCGAGGCCCTCGAGTTCCCGCAGCATCGTCCTGGCCTCGACCAGCTCCCGGCGCGACGCCGAGACGACGGCTCCCCCGGTCTCCGACGCGATGTCGTACAGGTACGGGTAATACGGGGCGCCGTCCCCGAGCAGGATTGCCGTGGCCAGCCCCTCGGGCCGGTCGATCCGGTCAGCGGCGGTCAGTTCACGGCGGCCCTGCCGCCAGGCGGTGGCGGCGGGCGCGCACGACTCCTCCTGAACCATGAGGAACCGTGGCATCCGGTCGATCGCACCGGTCAGCAGGTACTCGCGCATGCCCTTGTGGGCGGCGAGCAGCCCCATGCCGCTGCTGATGCCCTGGACGACCACGTCGGGCGTGCGGTCCATCTGGTCGAGGGCCTCCAGGTAGGCCAGCTTGAGCCCTTCGCGCCGCGCCCAGTTGAAGAACCCGGCGTCCAGGTGGAGCCCCTGTTCGGCGGCGAAGCGGCGCGCCTGCGCGGAGGCGTCCACGTAGGTGCCGGGAACCACGGTGAGCGAGGTCCTGGCGTGGTCGGGTACGTCGTGGTTGGTGACGAAGTCCTCGCCGCAGAAGAAGTGGGCGCGCATCGCGGGGTCCCTGCGGACCGCGCGGGCGAGGGCGGTGGAGCTGTTGCCCGTGCTCGACCCGACGAACTCCTTGACCCCGAACTGCCGGAACACGGCCAGGACGACCGAGGCCAGTCGGTCCTTGGTGGTGCCGGTGGGCTGCCGCGACTCGTCCTTCGTCCACAGGCCGGGCACGCCGATGGCGGCGCCGAGCCTCGGTGCCGGCCGGCAGGGCGTACGGCGTGTGATGCCGTCGTCCAGGAAGTCCGGCGAGCTCAGCGGAAGGAAGTCGAAGTACGCCCGCTCGGGGGCCTCGTGGTCGCGGCGCGCCGCACCGCGGAGGGTGTGGCGTGGCTCCAGCGCCCCGGAGCAGTTCGGGCACCGGTACACCAATGCCAGTTCGAGTTCGGTGTCGCAGCGCAGGCAGGCGAGTGTGTACGTGCCTCCCGCGCCGCCCTGACTCTTCTCGTCCTCCGGCACTGCGGCGTCCCCCTCGTTCTTGTGGAACCGGATGCGATACGTGTCGTGCGGGAAGGGAGCGCCGGAGTCAGCCGGCGCGGCCCTCGTCCGCTGTGGCGCCCCGGCCGTGCCAGGAGCGCCACAGCGCCGCGTACGGTCCGCCGTTCGTGACCAGCTCGTCGTGCGAGCCGAGTTCGGCGATCCGGCCGTCTTCGACCACGGCGACGCGGTCGGCGTCGTGCGCGGTCTGGAGGCGATGGGCGATGGCGATCACGGTGCGGTCGGCCCGTACGGCGGCCATCGCCCGCTCCGCGTGCCGTGCGGTGGCCGGGTCCAGCAGCGAGGTGGCCTCGTCGAGGATCAGGGTGTGCGGGTCGGCCAGCTCCACCCGGGCCAGCGACAGCTGCTGGGCTTGCGCGGGGTCCAGCTCTTCACCGCCGGAGCCGACCTGCGTGTCGAGGCCGTCGGGCAGGTCCTTGACCCAGTCGGCGCCGACCACGGCGAGCGCGTCCAGCAGCCGCTGGTCGTCGGCGTCGGGGGCAGCCATGGTCAGGTTGTCGCGGAGGCTGCCGATGAAGACGTGGTGTTCCTGGGTCACCAGGACGACGCGGTTGCCGAGCTCGTCGGCGGCGGCGAGGTCCGCGACCGGCACACCGCCGACCTCGACGCTGCCCGTGCGCGGGGTGTCCGCGCCGGACAGGAGCTTGCCGAGGGTGGTCTTGCCCGCGCCGGAAGGGCCGACCAGGGCGAGGCGCTCCCCCGGGCGGACGGTGAGGTTCACGTCCTTGAGCACGTCGTGGCCCTCCACGTACGCGTAGTGGACCCCGCGCATCTCGATGCGGTCGTCGGCAGGTGTGGGGACGCCGCTGCGGGGCTCGCCCGCGACCATGCCGATGCCCTTGATGCGGGCGAACGCCGCGCCGCTGCGCTGGAGTTGCTCCATCCACATCAGCACGCGGTCGAGCGGTTCGACCAGCTGCCACATATAGAGGCTGCCGGCGACGACCACGCCCAGGCTGATGGAGCCGTCGAGGTAGGCGTGCCCGCCGACGAGCAGCGTCACGGCGACGGGCAGGGAGTGCGCGAACTCGGTGACGGGGAACAGCACGGTCCGCAGGAACAGGGTGCGGCGGGCGGCGCCGTACGCGCGGCCGATGGCCGCGTCGGCGTCCCGGACACGGCGGCGGCGCAGGCCGAACACCTCCACCGTGCGGGCGCCCGCGGCGGTGGCGGCGACGATCTCGGCCGCCTCCGACGCGGCTTCGCCCTCGGCGAGATAGGCGGTCCTGGCCCGCGCGAGGTACCAGCGGGTGACCAGGAAGACGAAGGGCATGCCGACCAGGGCCCACAGGCCGAGCAGCGGGTCCAGCAGAAAGACGGCGGCGAAGATGAACAGCAGCTGCATACCGGCGACGAACACGTCCGGGATGGCGCTGCGCAGCGTGGTGGCTACGGTGCCGACGTCCATCGAGGAGCGGGTCGTCAGGTCGCCGGTGCCGGCCTGTTCGACGACCCGGGCGGGCAGGGCGAGCGCCCGGTCCACGACCTCCTCCCGGAGCCGTGCGAGGGCGCGCTCGCCGAACCGGTGGGAGTGGTTGAGGGCGAACCGGCTGAGCACCAGCTGGGCGACGGCGCAGACGAGCACGCCCAGGGCGAGCTGGTCGACGGCGGACGTGGCTGCGTCGCCGGTCTCGACGCGGGTGACGATCCGGCCGAGCAGCCACGGCCCGGCGAGTCCGGCGACGGCGGCGAGTCCGGCGAGCAGGACGACGACGGCCATGGACCGCCAGTCGGCCTTGATCAGTTCCACGCCGGCCCGGCGTACGGTGGCGCGGTCCGCGACCGGGAGCCGCCATGGCTCGTTCGGGCGGCTCATCGGCTGTTTCCTTCCTGGAGGGCCGTCGTGTGCGCGGCCGGGACGCTCTCGTCGCTGTCCCGGAGCACGAGGTCCCGGTAGCCCGGGTGGGTAGCGAGCAGTTCGCCGTGGGTGCCGACGGCGACGACCTCACCGTCCACCAGGTACGACACCCGGGCGGCCCGGTCGAGGATGAGGGGTGAGGTGCTGACCACCAGGGTGGTGCGGCCCTGCCGGGCCTCGAGGACGCGCTGGGCCACGGTGGCCTCGGTGTGCGCGTCGAGCGCCGACGTCGGTTCGACCAGCAGGAGCACTTCGGGGTCGGCGAGGAGGGCCCGCACCAGGCGCAGGCGCTGGCGCTGTCCGCCGGAGACGTTGCGGCCCTGGGCTTCCAGCCGGGTGTCGAGGCCGTCGGGCAGGGCCTCCACGATGTCCTCGGCCACGGCGGTCCGCAGGGCTCTGTCGAATTCGCCGGCGGTGTGGTCGTCGCGGACCGAGACGGACGAGCGCAGGGCTCCGGCGAAGAGGTGGGCGTCGTTGTCGGCGACGAGGACACGGCGCCGCACTTCGGTCAGTTCGAGGTCGGAGAGCCGGACGCCGCCCCAGGTCGCGTCGGAGTCGGTGTAGCGGGCGAGCCGGTCGACGACGGCGCGTGCCTCGTCGAGGCGGGCGGAGACGAGGGCTGCCATCCGGCCGGGTTCCAGCGTCAGTCCGGAGTGCGGATCGTGCAGGGCGGCAGGGCCACTCGGGGCCGCCGCCGAGCTCGCCCCGTCTTCCACGTCGGGCTCCAGCGCGAGAATGTCGATCACCCGTCGGGCGGCGACGAGGCCGCGAGGCAGGTCGTCGGCACCCTCGATGAAGAACGACACGGGGACCAGGAGCGCGGCGACGTAGCCGTACACGGCGACCATCTCACCGACGGTGATCGTTCCGCTGGCGGCCATCCTGGCGCTGATCCAGGTGACGACGGCCAGGAAGATCACCGGCAGGCCGGCGCCGATGGCCTGGACCCAGGTGGTGAAGGAGGCGACCCGGTAGCCGTCGGCGAGGAGGGCCTGCGACCGTTCCCGGTACCGCTTGCCGAAGGCGGCCTTGCCTCCGATGCCGCACAGCACACCGAGGCCGGAGACGATGTCACCGGCGCGAGCCGTCAGTTCGCCCTGCCCTTCCCGGTAGGTGCCCTCGGCGCCGTGCAGTTTGCCGAGGAGGGGACCGACCGCGATGGCGAGCAGCGGGACGCCCAGCAGGACCACGCCGGCGAGGACCGTGGAGATGGTGAACAGCAGGACGGCGGTGGCCAAGTAGGCGACGACCGCGCCGACGCCGGGGCCGGTGATGGTGAGCGTCACGGCGATCCGCCCCATGTCGCCCGCCTGGAGGTGGGTGAGTTCACCGACGGAGACCTTGCGCGGCAGGGTGGCGCCGAGCCTGGTGACCTGCCGGACGACGACCTGCGCCGTCCGGTAGGCCGCGTCCGTGCGGATGAGCGTCATGGTGCGGTGCCGCAGGATGCCGAGGGTGGCGATGGCCGCGCCGGTGACCAGGATGATCACGACCCAGAACATCAGCGTTTCCGTGTCGCGCTGCCGGAGGCCGTCGTCGATGGCCTTGGCCATGAAGTACGGCGGCAGCATCAGCGCGCACATCCACAGGGAGCCCCACAGGGAGCCGAGCAGGATCCGGCCGCGCTGCATCACGACCAGCCACCACAGATAGCGGGCCGGACTTCGGCGGTCCGGCGTGCCGGGGTCGGTGTAGGGGACCCGGCGCTCGCGGGCGGGAAGGTCGGATCCTTCGGTCATCTCGGCCGTCCTTGTACAGGGGAGGTCATCGACGTGGGCCTTGGCTTCGGACCGCAGCGCGGCCGGCGCGGTCACGGTGGGAGGGCGCGGCACGACAGGGTCGGGCGGCGGGGCACTGCGGAGACGGCCTCGGACGGCCGGGAGCGCTGCGACCGGGTGGCGCTTCCGGCCCACTGGTGCCGCCGGTGTCCTGTCGGATTCCCCGGCCGGCACGGTCTCGTTGGGCACATGTCAGCAGCGTGCTGGCCATACTCTTAGAGCTTCCCCGGTGTGTCAAGCGAGCATGATCTTGGGGCTGTTCGGCGTACGGAAGATCCGGTCCGCGCCCCGCAGCGGGTGTCCGCCGGGACGGACTCCAGGACGGCCCCCACGCCGACGACCTGCGGTGTCAGTGCGCGACGAGGCTCTTGTTGACGTCGTCGCGGAAGTCCAGCCAGTCCTTCACGGGTTCCGGGTCGAAGTTCGGTGACTGCGCGACCAGTTGGATGAGGCGCGTGCCCACGTCCACAAGGTCCTGGCCGACCTCATCGGGACCGCGCCGGAACACCCGGGTCGACCGCTCGATCTCCGCCGGGTCGCGGCCGATCTCGGCGCACCAGGCGTCGAGGACGCCGTGCTTGTGCGCCAGTTCCCTGGCGTCGCCGAAGCCGTGCCAGATGTCGGCGTACCGGGCGGCCAGCCGGAGGGTTTTGCGCTCTCCGTTGCCGCCGACGAGGACGGGGATCTTCCGGGTGGGCGCGGGGTTGAGCCGCTGCCACCGCCGTTCGATCCGCTCCAGCCCCTCGTCCAGGGCGGCGAGCCTGCTCTTCGGCGTCCCGAACTCGTAGCCGTACTCGTCGTAGTCCTTCTCGTTCCAGCCGGCGCCGATACCGAGGATGAGGCGGCCGTCGCTGATGTGGTCGACCGTGCGCGCCATGTCGGCGAGCAGGTCGGGGTTCCGGTACGAGTTGCAGCTCACCAGGGGCCCGAACTCCACGCGGGAGGTCGCCTCGGCCCAGGCGCCGAGCATGGTCCAGCACTCGTAGTGCTCGCCGTCGGCGGGGCCGTAGACAGGGAAGAAGTGGTCCCAGTTGAACAGGATGTCCACGCCGAGTTCCTCGTACCTGGCGACGGCGCGGCGGATCTCGGCGTAGGAGCAGTACTGCGGCTGGATCTGCACGCCGACCCGGACAGGCCGCGCGGCGGAGGGGGGGTAGGACATGGGTTTCTCTCTTCGGAATCGCCGTTGGTGTGGACCGGTCACGGGTTGCCGGGCAGTGGGACCCCGAGATGCCGTGCCATCTTCGTGAGGAGTTCGTCCTCGGCGTCCCGGAGGAAGAAGTGGTCCCCGTCGATCTCCTCGATCGTCGCGGGCCCGCCGCTGTACGCGCTCCACGGCTCCGTGACGTCCCGTCCGGCGTCCTCGTCTCCCCGCCCGTAGAACACGGAGACGGGGCAGTCGAGCGGTTCGGACGGGGGCGCCTTGTAAGCGTCGAGGATGGTGTAGTCGGCCCGGAGGATCGGGATGTACAGCTCCATCAGCTCCTCGTTCTCCAGGAGTTCTTCAGGGGTGCCGCGCAGCCGCCGCAGCCGCTGGGTGAACTCCTCGTCCGAGAGGTCGTGCGTGGTCTCGGCCGGCGTGGCCAGATGGGGTGCCGGGCAGCCGGAGACCAGCAGGCGCCGGGGCGGAGGGAATCCCAGCGCGCGCAGGTGGCGGACGAGTTCGAAGGCGAGGATGCCTCCGAAGCTGTGACCGAAGACGGCGTACGGGACATGGCGCGCCTCCTCCATCGCCCCGGCGAGGTCATCGAGCAGGGGCTCCAGCTCGGACTTGGCGCGATCGGGCCAGCGGGCTCCGCGCCCCGGCAGCTCCAACGGCGTGACGGCCACCGACGACGGCAACCGGGTCTTCCACGGTTCGTACATGCGGGCGGAACTGCCGGCGTACGGGAGGCAGTACAGGTTCAGCACGGGTGCGCCGGCCGCCTCCGGCTGAGCGGCGCCCGGCTGCCGGGGCGGTCGCAGTCCGAGGAGTCCACTCACGGTGGGGTGGTCGTGGATGTGGCGCAGAGGCACCCGGTGGCCGAGGGCCGCCGTCAGACGGCGCTGGAGTTCCACCGCGAGGAGGGAGTTGCCCCCGGCCTCGAAGAAGTCCTCGTCGTCCGAGGTGGGGTCGGACTCCAGCGTCTCTCGCCAGGCTCGCACCACGGCTTCCCGGCGTGCTTCGACTTCCGTGTTCATGACGGTACTTTCCGGTACGGGGGACTCGGCCGGGCCTTCGCGGGGGCCCGGGTCGTGGCACGGGCGGGGTGTCCGCCCGTCACAGCTGGGGCACTACGGGCAGGACCACCCGCGACGGGTGGCCGGGCCCCCGGTGGACCCGCACGACCGGCACGGGGTCCCGCCGGGGCACCTGGGCGTTGTCGCGGTCGCAGCAGGTGACGCTGATCCGCAGCCGGCGGCCGGCCACGAAGACGTTCGACGTGGGGTGCATGTCGGCGACGAGTTCCACCGGTTCGCCGGGGAGCGGCGCGACCGAGTCCGCCGTCCCCGGGTGGTAGGGCAGGCCCATGGCGTCGTACGGGGGTGTGCCCAGGCCGCGGTGGGAGGCGCTGATCACCGCCTCGCTCACGTAGTGGGAGTCGCCTTTCTCGTCCACCTCCTCCAGGTAGACGAAGAACTCTCCGTCCGGGTGGGTGGAGGTGACCCACAGGTGGACCAGAGGGTGGCCGGTGACCTCAAGGTCCTCGGTGAGCACCGGCGAGGTGTACGTCAGGGCCTTGCTGTCGTTCGCTGTGAGGTCGTAGCGGAACCCGCCGCCGTACCCGTCGGACCAGCGCGAGGTCGTCCCTGTGGTGGCGGAGTAGTCGACCTCGTACGCGTCGGCGCCGGCGGCGGGGGCGGGCCCGGTCCCGTCCTCGGCGAGCAGCAGTCCGTCGTTGGCGGAGGGGACGGTGCCGGTCGGGCCCTGGTGGAAGTGGAACGCCCGGGGCCGCACGTGGGGCGGCGGCCACTGGCTCGCGGTGCGCCACTCGGTGCCCGGCGGGGCGCTCATGGTGAAGTACCTGACCGGCCGTTCGTCCATGACCCCGTTGTCGACGCCCTTGAGCCAGTGGTCGTACCAGCGCAGGTGTTCACGGGCGATGTCCTCGTCCGACCACTTGTTGTGGCTCCAGGGGCCGATGACAAGACGCTGCGGGTTGGTCAGATTGCGGTACCAGAGCGTCGTGTCGCGCACCCAGATGTCGTACCAGCCGGTCAGGTGGCACACGGGGACACCGGAGGCGTTGATGTCGGCCAGCGCGGCGGCGGGGTTGACGTGCTCGTACGGTGCGACGCCGGTCGCCAGGTCCGTGCTGTCGCGGAACTCCAACGCCGCGGCCTGCTCGAACACCCGCGCGTTGAGCCGGTGTCCGGCCATGACACCGGCGACGTCGGAGTCCCCCGCATGGGTGGCGCCCGCCTCCGTGTCGAGCCTGCGGACGGTCTCGCCCCAGTTGCGTGCGAAATCGTCCCGGAAGACCCCGCCGGGGCGCAGGAACGCGTAGAGGTCGAACATCGCCATCTGCGGGACGATCGCCGCCAGGTGCGGTGGCGCCTGCCCGGCGGCGAGCAGCTGGCTGATCCCCGAGTACGACATGCCGAACATGCCGACGCGCCCGGTGGACCAGGGCTGCTCGGCCAGCCATTCGGTCACCGTGTGGGCGTCCCGGGCCTCCTGGGGGTCGAACTCGACGGGCCGGCTGCCCTCCGATGCGCCGCCGCCGCGCACGTCGACCACGGCGACCACGTACCCGTGGCGCAGGAGTTCCCTGAGCCAGGGCTGGCTGTCCAGCTTGGTCAGCACGCCGCCGCTGACGTGCTCGGCCCGGCGGTAGCGCTCGTGGCACCAGACGACCGGCAAGGGCTCCTCGACCACCGTGCCCTCGCGCTTGGGGCGGTACAGGTCGGCGGCCAGGCCCACCCCGTCGTTCATGGTGATCCGTACGGTGCTGCGCTCGGCCAGGTCGGCCTCGGCGAGGAACGCCACGATCTCCGCCTTGCGCGCCACCAGCCTCTCGCGCAGGGCGGGGGTCATCGCCCCGGCCGGGGCGTCGAACCGCAGCTTCCCGTGCTCGGCCCACAGGGCTATGCCCTGCGCGCGCAGGGACAGCAGCAGGTCGACGACGCTTTCGGTCACGTGCGGGGTCACAGCTCGCCCAACTCGCGCTCGCCGGTCGTGTCGACGGCCGTCTCCCGGGACCGGAGGGTCCAGCGCAGTGTGTCGATCCGGGCGGCGAGGCTCGCGACCGTCGGCGTGTCGACGACGGCGCGCACCGGGATCTCCAGGTCCTGGGACCGGCGCAGCCGTTCCACGACGGACAGCAGGGTGAGCGAGTCGCCGCCCAGTTCGAAGAAGGTCGTGTTCACGTCGACCACGTCGAGCTTCAGCACCTCGCTCCACACGGCGGCGACGGCGTGCTCCGTCTCGGTGCTCGGCGGGACCACCGCGACCTCGGCCGGGGGCTGGTCGGTGGGCCGGGGCAGCCGGGCCCGGTCCACCTTGCCGGTGGCCGACATGGGCATCGTGTCGAGCCGGACGAAGACGGCGGGCTGCATGACCGCGGGCAACTTGGGCGCCAGGTACGCACGCAGCTCCGGATCGTCCGGGCCGCCCTCCGGGGCCGGAACGAGATAGGCGACGAGCCGCTCGTCGGGCTCCAGGACCACCACCGCGTTCGCCACGCCGGGATGCCCGCGCAGCACGGACTCGATCTCCTCCAGCTCGACCCGCACACCGCGGATCTTGACCTGGTGGTCGGTGCGGCCGAGGAACTCCATCTCGCCGCCCGGCAGCCAGCGGACCATGTCGCCCGTCCGGTAGAGGCGGCGACCGGGCCCCGCGGGGTCCGGGACGAAGCGCTCGGCCGTCAGGTCGGGCCGGTTGCGGTAACCGCGGGCGACGCCGTCCCCGCCGACCAGCAGCTCGCCGGGGACGCCGATCGGCTGCTGGTTGCCCCAGCGGTCCACGACGGCGCAGGAGGCGTTGGAGACGAGCTCCCCGAGCGGCATGGAGGCGCGGTCCTTCGAGGCGTGGCCCATGCGCCCGGCGAGCGCCACACCGGCGGTCTCCGTGGGGCCGTACTCGTTCCAGATCAGGCACTCGGGCGACACGACCTCGCGGATGCGGGCGACCAGGTCGCCGCTGAGGTTCTCGCCGCCCAGGGAGACGTGCCGCAGGGTCGGCAGGGTGACGCCCACGCCGGTGAGCGCCCGCATCTGGGTGGGCGTGAGGTACAGCATGTGGATGTCGTGGTCGTTGACGAACCGGGCCGTGGCCGTGGGGTCCGCCCGTACGTCCAGCGGCAGCATGACCAGGCAGGCACCGCTCGTCAGCGCGTGGAACATCTGCTCCACGGACCAGTCGAAGTGGTACGAGAGGTTGTGTACGACCCGGGTGCCCTCACCGATGGGCCGGATGTCCTGCGCCCACCGCATCCAGGGGGTGACGGCCGTGTGCGGCAGTCCCACGCCCTTGGGCCTGCCCGTCGTCCCGGAGGTGTACATGAGGTACACGAGTTGCGCCGGGTCGACCGCCGGGTCGGGACGCCGCGCCCCGGGTGCGGCCGGTGCGGCGCCGCCGTCCCCGCCGACGGGCCCCATCGCCTCGGCCGGCACCACGTCGACGCCGGCGAGCGCGACGCCCGGCAGCTGGGCGTGCAGCCCGGCGGTCGTCACCAGCACGCGCATGCCGCTGTCCTCGACCAGATGGGTCATGCGGTCCACGGGGGCGAGCGGGTCGATCGGCACGTAGGCCGCCCCCGCCTTGAGGATGCCGAGGATGCCGGCCAGGAGGTCCACCGAGGGTTCCGCGCAGAGCCCCACGAGGTGGTCCGTGCGGACGCCGCGTTCTGTGAGCGCGGCGGCCAGCAGATCCGCGCGCCGGTCCAGTTCGCGGTAGGTGACCCTCGTGTCTGCGCTCTCCACCGCCACCGCACCGGGAGTCCTGCGCGCCTGCTCCTCGAACATGTGGTGGAGGAACGTGTCCGTCGGGTACGGCCCGCAGCGGGCCGCCGACCAGGACTCGATCTGCCGCCGCTCGTCGTCGGGGAGGAGCTGGAGGCCGGAGAGCCGCTTCGTCGGCGCGGCGACCGCGTCGGCGGCGAGCGTGCGGAAGTGGTCGAGGATCCGCCACGCCTTGTCCTCGACGAAGAGGTCGGTGTTGTACTCCAGCGCCACCCGGTGGGTGGTCTCGGTCTCGGTCACCGAGAACACCAGGTCGAACTTGGCGGCGTTGCGGTCCAGGTCGACGTCGGTGACCGTGAGGCCGGGCAGCTGCGGCGACGGCAGCTCCTGCTGGTAGGCGAGCATGACCCGGAACAGCGACTGAAGCCCGGAGCGGTCCGTGGCCACGGCGTTCACCACCCGCTCGAACGGCACGTCCTGGTGCGCGTAGGCGCCCAGTGTCCGCTCGCGTACGTCCCCGAGCAGCCCGAGCACCGTGGGGTCCCCGGAGAGGTCGCAGCGTACGGCGAGGGTGTTCAGGAAGTAGCCGAACATGCCTTCCAGCTCGGGCAGGTCCCGGTTGGCGCTCGGGGTGCCCACCACGATGTCCGTCTGGCCGCTGTACCGGTGCAGCAGCGCGGCGACGAGGGTCAGCACGGTCATGAACGGCGTGGCGTCGTTCTCGCGGGCCAGCTCCCGGATGCGGCGCGAGACCGCCCGCGGCAGCTCCACGGCGACGGTCGCGCCCCGGCCGCTCGGCGAGCCCTGCGGGGTGAGGTCCGTGGGCAGGTCGAGCACGGGGAGAGGACCGCGCAGGCGCTCCTTCCAGTACTCCAGTTGCGCGTCGAACGCGGCGTCGCCGACGGTGCGCCGCTGCCAGGCCGCGAAGTCGGCGTACTGGAGGGCCGGCGGGTCGGCCGCCGGGACGGTGCCCTTGGCGGCTGCCGCGTACAGCTCCAGCAGCTCCGCCACGGCGAGCTCGAAAGAGTGGATGTCGGTGATGGCGTGGTGCATGTTGACCAGCAGGACGTGCCACTGGTCCTCCAGCCGGTACAGCTCCGCCCTCAGCAGCGGCCCCCGCTCGACGTCGAACGGCAGCTGCGCCGAGGCGCCGATCCGGTCGACGAGGATCTGCTCCCGCTGCTCCTCCGGCTCGGCCTGGAGATCGACGATCTCCAGGGGCAGTTCCATGGCGGCCTCGACCACCTGGTGGGGTATGCCGCCGACGGCGCGGATGGCGGTGCGGAACGGCTCGTGCCGGTCGACCAGCGTCTGGAGGGCCAGGCGCAGAGCCGCGACGTCGAGGTCCCCCTCGATCTCGACGGCGGCGGGGACGTTGTACCGGGAGCTGGGTCCCAGGATGTGCTCCTCCACCCACAGGCGCTGCTGGGCGAAGGAGGCCGGTGCTTGGAAGGTCCCCTCGGTCCGCTCCGCGAACGGCTCGACAGTGGTGCCGGTGAGCGGCGCGCCCCCGCCGAGATCGTGGATCCTGGCGGCCAGTTCGGCGGCCGTCTGGCTCTCGAAGAGCGCGCTGAGCGGGATGCGGACGCCAAGTTCCTCGCGCAGCCGACCGATCATCCGGGCGCCCTGGAGCGAGTTGCCGCCGAGGGCGAAGAAGTTCGCGTCCGGGTCCGGGGTGTCGATGCGCAGCACGGACGCCCAGACGGAGGTCACGACGTCCGTGACGGAGGGGGTGTGCGTGTCGCCCTGCGGGGCGGTCCCGTACTGCGAGGTCATGCCGTTCCAGCCTTTCCGTAGAGCGAGACCGCGCCGAGCCGTTCGGTGATGTCCTCGAGGACGGCCGTGCGCGCGGAGTGCGGGAAGAAATGACCGCCGGGGAACATGCGGCAGTCCGAGGGCCCGGTCGTCACCTCACCCCACCGCGCCAGTACGTCACTGCCGACGCTGCCGTCCTCGGTGCCGCCGTACGCCGTGACGGGGCAGGTGAGCAGGGGTTCGGCGCGGTGGACACGGCTCTCGACGACGGCGAGGTCCGCTCGTATGACGGGGAGGAACAGCGCCATCAGCTCCTGGTCGGCGAGCACGGCCTCCGGGGTCGCGCCCCACTCCCTGAGCCGGTCGCCCAGCTCCTCGTCGGACAGGGTGTGCAGCGGCGTTTCCGGTACGTCCCCGAGCTGCGGCGGCACACAGCCGGAGGCGAACAGCCGTACCGGCGAGCCCGCTTCCAGCTGTTGCAGCGCCCGCGCCAGCTCCCACGCCACCACGGCCCCCATGCTGTGGCCGAACAGGGCGAACGGGCGGTCGAGCAACGGGACGACGGCGGGGACCAGGGCGTTGAGCAGGTCGTCCATGCGGTCGAGGGGCGGGGTCATGACCCGCTCCTCCCGGCCGGGCGGCTGGACCGCCCACAGCTCGATGCCGTCGGGCAACTCGGCGGCCCACCCGCGGTACGCCGAGGCACCGCCTCCGGCGTGGGGCAGGCACAGCAGCCGCATGGTCGCGTGGGGCCTGTGGACGAACGGCCGGACAAGCGTCGTCATCGGGTGTTCTCGTTCTCCATCTTCAGGCGGAGGCTCAGCGGACGCATGTCGGTCCACACCTCCTTGATGTGGGCCAGGCAGGCGTCCTTCGGACCCTCGTGTCCGGCGTGCTTCCAGCCGTCGGGGACCTCGCGGCCCAGCGGCCAGATCGAGTACTGCTCCTCGTGGTTGACCACCACGGCGTAGTGGGCTTCTTCCTGCCGCTCGTCCATGGAACTCTTCCTTCTCGAATGAGCGAGTCCGCCGGTTGCCGGACTCGGTTGCGGTCCCGGGCCGCCGTCCCTCGTCAGGCGCCCGGGGCCCGGTTGGACCGCGGGGCTCCCAGGCGGCGGCGCCCCCTCGGTGCGACGACGCCTGCCCGGCGGGCCCGTCGCATGGGTTCGGCCAGGGCCGCCAGCGTCGTGTCCGGGCCTGCCGTCACCTCGCGCAGCACGGCGAGGAAGGCCGCCCTCACCTCCAGGGCCTCCGACTCGGCCAGCCGCAGGGAGTTGTAGGTGAGCCGCATGCTCAGACCGTCCTCGCCCGGCTTGCCGTACAGGCAGAGGTCGAGCTGCGACGTCTGGTTGGCGGGCGGCAGGAAGTCGGTGAACTGGAACGCGGTCGAGAAGACCGGGTTCCGGCCGGCCCGGGGCGTGTTGTCGGCGGACGCCACCCGTTCGGCGATCAGCGTGAACGGGTAGCGGCTGTGGGCATAGGCGCCGACGCTCTTGCGCTGGGCGCGCCGGACCAGCTCGTCGAACGTGTCGGTGTCGGAGAGAGCGAGGCGAACGGCGAGCGGGTTGACGAACATGCCCAGTTGGCTGCCCATGCTCTTGCTGTCCCGCCCGGAGAACGGCACACAGATCACCATGTCGTCGTCCGACCCGATGCCTCGCAGCGCCACGGCGTACGCGCTGAGGAGGAGGACGTGCACGGTGACGTCCCACTTCCTGGCGAGCGCCCCCACGGCTTCGGACAGGTCCGGGTCGACCGTGAAGTCCAGGGTCTCGTTGGCCACCTCGGCGCCGGGCGCGTCGTGGTCACCGATGTGCAGCCGGGGCAGGGGCCCGGCCAGCTCGTCGAGCCAGTAGGCCTCGGCGGCCGGGCGCTCGGGGCCGGCCAGCCACGCGAACCGGCCGCGGATCAGCTCCTCGTACGTCGTCTCCAGCGGCTCCGGCGACGGCTCCTCGCCCTGGGCGAGCGCCTCGTACGTCTCCAGCAGCTCCCGCAGGAAGATCCCGATGCCCGTGCCGTCGGAGATGAGGTGGTGCATGGTGTAGTACGCGCAGTGGTGTTCGGGGCCGAGCCGGTACAGCGCGGCGCGCAGCGGCGGGGTACTCAGGTCGTCGAAGGGGACGGCGCTGTCCGCGCGGATCAGCCGCTCGGCCTCGGCCTGCGGGTCGGGGTGCGCGCTCAGGTCGATCAGTGGGACGTCGAGGTCGAAAGCGGGCAGGACCCGTTGGCGGGGCCCGTCCGCGGTGTCCCGGAACACGAGGCGGAGCGCCTGGTGACGCTCGATCAGGTATGCGACAGCCCTGCGGAAGACCGCGTGGTCGACGGCGCGGTGCACGTGCGTCCACACGGGCAGGTTGAGTTCGGCACGGCCCTCCCCCAGCTGGTGCTGCAACCACATGCCGCTCTGGGCGTTCCAGAGGCCGAACCAGGCCGGGTCGGTCTCGTCCCCGGCCGCCTGGTCCGGGGTGGATGCGGTGTCCGGGGCCGTCGCCGTGTCCGGGGCGTCCGTCGGGCCGGCCGCCTCGTCGTCGGAGGTCAGGTGCCTGGCGAGGTCGGCGACCGTCGGGTGGGCGAACAGGTCGGCGATCGACGTCTTCACGTCGAGGGCCTCTTGCAGGGTGTTCGACAGGCGCAGGGCGAGCAGCGAGTCGCCTCCGAGGTCGAAAAGGGTGGCGGACACGTCGATCTCACGGATGCCGAACTCGGCGGCCCACAGCCTGCCGAGGGTCTCCTCCATCGGGCTGTACACGCCGTCGGGCCGCCCCAGCAGTGTCACCTCCGTGACGGGTGCCGGGGACCCCGCGACGGCCCGTGGGGCGGGCGCCGCCGACCGGGCGGCCACGGCCCGCCGGATCGGCTCGCCCAGGCGGATGGGCGAGGCCGCCATACGGGCTCGCAGCACGGCCGGGTCCAGCACGGCCAGCGCGTCGTGGTTGATCTCTCCCACGATCACCCGCGTGTGGTCCGAACGGACGGCCGCGTGGAAGCTCGCCAGCGCGTCCTCGATCTCGATGGACCGGAAGAAGCCCTGGTCGCGCTGGACGCCGTGGTCGGCGGCCATGCCGGTGCCCAGCCAGTCGGTCCAGTTCAGGGTGATCGTGCGCAGCCCCCGCTTCCCGCGCCAGGCCGCGTACGCGTCGAGGAACAGGTTGGCCGCCGTGTAGTCGCCCTGGCCCGGTGAGCCGAACAGGGCGGTGGTCGAGCTGAACATCACCATCAGCTCGGGCGGGTCGTCGGCGGTGACGTCGTCCAGCACCATCGCGCCCGTGACCTTGGGGGCCAGGGTGGCCCGGTAGACGTCGGGCGTCTTGTTCATCAGGAAGCCGTCGCCCGCGGTGCCGGCCGCGTGGATCAGCCATGTGACGCGGCCGAGGTCCCGGCGGACGGCAGCGACGACGCGGGCCATGTCGTCGTGGTCGCAGACGTCGCCCGCGCAGACGAGGACGCGGGCGCCGCGGGACTCCATCTCCTGGATGAGGCGGATCCGCTCGGCCTGGTCGGCCGGCCCGTCGCGCAGCACGTCGGGCCACCGCTCGCGGGGCGGCAGTCCGCGCCTGCCGACCAGGGCGATCCTCGCTCCGGGGCGGGCCGCGCCGATGGACCGGGCGATCTCCAGGCCGAGTCCGCCGAGACCGCCGGTGATCAGGTGGACTCCGTCCGGTACGGCCGTGGCGTCCTCCGGCTGCGGGCCCAGGTCCGCTTCGACCAGTTCGAGGACGTAGCGGCCGTCCGAGCGCAGGGCGACCTGCCCGGCCGGATCCGTCCCGAGGATCTCCCGGACGAGCGCGCCGGGCGGGACGTCGGCGGCCGTGTCGACGCACCGGCAGCCTATGTCGGGGTGCTCCTGGCCGATGACCTTCGCCATGCCGAACAGCGCGGAGTGGGCGGGCACGAGGTAGGGCTCGTCGCCGGTGACGTCCTCGACGTGCCCGGCGACGACGGTGAGCCGGCGGGGGCCCGCGCCCTGCCTGCCGAGGGTATGGGCCAGTCCCAGCAGGGCCATGACGCCGCTGTCCAGGAGGCGTTCCTGAGCGTGTCGGCCGGGGCTGCCCGCCTCGTCCTCGCTCGCCACGAACACGGTCTCCGCCGGCAGTGGCTCCGTCCAGGTGGTCCAGTCGGTGTCGGCGTCGGTCACGTCGACGGTCACGCCGGCGTCCCGCAGCTCAGCGACGAGGGCCGCGCGCCGGGGCGAGTCGGCTCCGACCACCAGGGCGCGGTCGACCGGCCGTCGTGCGGCACCCGCCTCGTCGGTGCCGTCACCGGTCGCCTCGGTGCCGTCCGCGGGCACCCAGCGCAGGGTGTGGTGCGCTGAGGCCGCGCGGGCGTTCTGGACGGTTCGCCGGGGGTCGTTGACGCGCTTGGCCGTGAATCCCCTGACGTCGAGGACGACGGCACCGTCGGGCGCGCAGACCAGGACGTCGACCTTGCGGATCTCGTCGCTCTGCGGGAAGTCCGGGTCGGGCTGGACGAAGCTGACGCACCGGGCGGGCATCGGCCCGTGCACAGTGAGGTGGTCATAGGCCAGCGGCAGATAGAAATCGTCTCCGGACGCGTCGGGGGCGTCGTCGCCCTGGAGCATCGCCCAGCGGTGGAACCCGGTCGCCAGGTCCAGCAGGGCGGGGTGGAGCGCGAAGGCGCCGGTCTCCTCGTGGTAGCGCTCCGGGAGGTTCAGGTGCCCGAGCGCGGCCCGCACGCCGACGTCGACCGTGCGCAGGCTGTCCTGCCAGCGGCTGCCGAAGTCCATGACCCGGTGCTCGGCCTGCATGGTGCCGACGTCCACGGTGGCGAGCCGGCAGCGGGCGGCGAGGGCGGGCAGGTCGGCGCGGCGCGGCGGCTGGGGCTCCGCCGAGAGCCTGCCGCGCACGTGGACGGTCCACCGCCGGCCGTCGGGTGCTGCCGGGTCCTGGCTGACGACCTTGAACTCGGCGCCGTCACCGCCGTCGGAGCGCACGATCGTGTGCGCGACGCGCGGCTGCTCCGCCGTCACCAGGAGAGGGACCTGGAACTCGACGTCGGAGAGGACGGTGACCTGCTCGCCGAGGTACTCCGTGCCCGCGGCGCGCGCCATCTCCAGGTAGGTGGTGCCCGGCACGATGGCCTCGGAGAGCATCTTGTGCTCGCTGAGCACCCAGTGGCGTTCCAGGTCGAAGGACGTACGGAAGACCGCTTCGTCCACCGTCCGCACCAGCAACTCGTCCAGGAGCGGGTGGGGCCCCGGCGTCAGCGGCGCCCGTGGTGCCGGGGCGGGCTCCAGCCAGTGGCGCGTCCGCTCGAACGGGTAGGCGGGCAGCGCCACACGGCGGGGCCGCTCGTCGGCGTGATAGCCGGTCCAGTCCGGGGTGATGCCGTGGAGCCAGAGCAGGCCCAGCGCGCGCTGGGCGGTTTCCAGCGGCCCTCGGCCGTCCTGCCGGTGCGGCAGCGTGGCGGTCACCAGGCGCGGCGGCTGTGCGCCCGCGAGGGTCCGTGCGGCGAGGCTGCGCAGCGTCTGGCCGGGACCGACCTCCAGCAGGGCCACATCCGGGTCTGCCGCCAGGACCTCGACGCCGCGCGCGAACTCGACCGTGGCGAGGACGTGGCGGCCCCAGTAGGCGGGGTCGGTGGCCTCCCGGGCGGTGATCCAGTCTCCGGTCACGTTGGAGAGGAACGGCACCGCCGGCTCGTGCCGGGGCACCTGGGCGACGGCGTGGGTGAACTCCTCGACCATCGGGGCCATCAGCGCGGAGTGGAAGGCGTGGGAGGTGGCGACCGGGCGGGTCGCGATCCCCTGCCGCTCCGCGAGGGTGGCGAACGCGGCGACCGCCTCGTGCGGACCCGACACGACACAGTCGGACGGGCCGTTGTGCGCCGCCAGGGACAGTTCGGCGGGCAGGAGCCGTTCCACGGTGGCCCGGTCGCAGGAGACGCTGAGCATCGCGCCGCCCGCCTGCCGCTCCATCAGCCTGCCGCGCAGGGCGACCAGCCGGAGCGCGTCGGCGAGTTCGAAGACCCCCGCGCGGCAGGCGGCCACGTACTCGCCGAGGCTGTGCCCGATCATGGCGGACGGGGTGACGCCCCAGGAGCTCCACAGCTCGGCAAGCGCGTGTTCCAGGGTGAAGAGGGCCGGCTGAGCGAGCGCGGTGGTACCGAGCAGGCGGGCCGCTTCCTCGTTGTCCGGCGCGGCGAGCAGCAGATCGCGGACGTCCGCGCCGAGTTCGGGGCGCAGCAGTTCGGCGCACCGGTCGACGGCCTCGCGGAACACCGCCTCGTGCGCGTAGAGCCCGTCCGCCATCCCCGGGTACGCGGAGCCCTGCCCGGTGAAGAGGAACGCGACGGAGGGTGAGGCCGCTTCGGCGGTGCCGGTCGTCACGCTCCCGCCGTCGCGGGTTTCCAGGGCGCGCGCCGCGGCGTGCGGGTCCGGGGCGACGACGACGCGGCGGTGGCGGAACTCCTGGCGGCCCTGCGCCAGGGTGAAGGCGACGTCGGCGAGCGACAGGTCCTCCTGCCGCAGGCGCGCGGCCAGCCGGTCGGTGGCCCGCTCCAGCGCCTGCGGAGTGCGGGCCGACAGGACGAGCACCTGGGAGGGCCGGGTCGGGCCGGGCGGGGCGGGCTCGGGTGCTTCCTCGAGGACGACGTGGGCGTTGGTGCCGCCGAACCCGAAGGCGCTCACCCCGGCTCGTCGGGGGCCGCCGTCGGGGGTGTTCCAGGGGGCGAGCTCCCGCTGGACGTGGAACGGCGTGCTGGAGAAGTCGATGGCCGGGTTGGCCTGGCGGAAGTGGACGGTGGGCGGCAGGGTGCGGTTGCGCAGGGCGAGCGTGGTCTTGAGAAGCCCGGCGATTCCGGCGGCGGCGTCGAGGTGGCCGACGTTCGACTTCACCGAGCCGATCGCGCAGAATCCGGTGCGGTCCGAGCCGGCGCCGAAGGCCCTGGTCAGCGCCTCGATTTCGATGGAGTCGCCGATCCTGGTGCCGCTGCCGTGTGCCTCGACGTAGCTGATGTCGCCGGCCTCGACACCGGCGATCTCCAGGGCCTCCAGTACGACGGCGCTCTGCCCGGCCACACCGGGCGCGGTGAAACTCGCCTTCGCGGAGCCGTCGTTGTTGACGGCGGTGCCCTTGATGACCGCGTACACCGTGTCGTCGGCGCGCAGCGCGTCGTCGAGGCGCTTGAGTACGACGATGCCCGCGCCGTTGTTGAAGACGGTCCCCCGGCTGTCGGCGTCGAAGGGGCGGCAGTGCCCGTCGGGGGACATGATGCCGCTCTCCTGGTACTGGTACCCCTTGCCCGGCGGGACCTTGAACGCCACTCCGCCGGCGATCGCCATGCCGCACTCGTGGCTGAGCAGGCTCTGGCAGGCGAGGTGGACCGCCACCAGGGAGCTGGAGCAGGCGGTGTGCACGGGGACGCTCGGGCCGTGCAGATCGAGCTTGTAGGAGACGCGCGTGGTGAGGAAGCCGAGCTCGTTTCCGAGCCCCACGTTGGAGGCGCCGATGGAGGCGCCGCTCTCCAGGTTGGCGAAGACGTGCGGGAGGTAGGCGCTGGTCCCCGCGCCGCCGAAGACCCCGACACTGTCCCCGATCCGGCCGGGACTGTAGCCGGAGTGCTCCAGTGCCTCCCAGGCCAGTTCGAGGAAGATCCGGTGCTGCGGGTCCATGATGGTGGCTTCGCGGGGCGTGTACCCGAAGAACTCCGCGTCGAAGAGGTCGACACCCTCCGCCCGGGCCCCGGCCTTCACGTAACCGGGGCGGGAGAACTCCGCCTCGGGGACACCGGCGGCGAGCAGTTCGGCATCGTCGAAGAAGGCCACGGACTCGACGCCGTCCCGGAGGTTCGACCAGAACCGGTCCAGGTCGGGTGCTCCCGGGAATCGTCCGGCCATGCCGATGACGGCGATGTCGGTGCCCAGCTCCTGCGAGTCGTCGGACTCTTCCACGTACTCCTCCAATCCGTACTGCCGCGTTGCGTTGACTGACACTGCCCGCGCGCGGTCGCGCGCCGCCGCGACGGGCAGGCGGCGGTGTCCGTCGTGGTTCCGGGGGCCGCCCCGGCCGGGGCGGGGCGCGCGGCAGGACGACGCGAACCGGGTGGTGTGGGAAGGAGACGACCAGTCGGCGGGAATCCCGGAAGAAGGCCGGGAGCCGGGTCTGTCGGTCGCGCTGCGGGAACGTCGACACATTGCGGCAGCGTCCCGCTCATACTCTTAGCCGCTCTTCCCGGTGTCAAGATCCGTCATGGCGCGGGCCGTTGCGGCCGGGCGGCCTGCCTGCGCCTCAGTTGCTGCTGCTGCCGTCTGCCGCGTTCCCTGGCGCTGTCCAGGCCGGCGGGTCCGGCCGGGCCGGTCCCGCCGCCGGCGAGGGCGGCCTGGGCGCGGACGGTGGTCGATCGGAACAGCTCCATCAGCTCGGTGCGGATGCCCACGTCCGCCGCGAGCCGCCGGTGCAGTTCGATGAGCAACAGCGAATGGCCGCCGATGTCGAAGAAGTTCTGGTCGAGGCCGACGCCGTCGACGCCCAGGAGGTCGCGCCACAGGTCGGCGACGGCCCGCTCCGTGTCGTTGCGGGGGGCGAGCACGGGCGCTTCGGCGCGCGCCGGGGCGGGCAGTGCCCTCCGGTCGACCTTGCCGTGCGCGGAGAGAGGCAGGGCGGACAGCGCCACGAGCGCGGAGGGAACCATGTGGCGGGGCAGGCGTGCCCGCAGGTGCTCCAGTACGGCACTCGTGTCGACGCTCCCGGCAGCCCCGTCGTCCACGGCGCCCCCGCCGTCCTGCGGGACGAGGTAGCCGACGATCCGGGGCTCCTGCTGCCCCTCACGCCGGACGGCCACGATCCCCTCCCGTACGAGGGGGCAGTCGGTCAGGGCTGCCTCGATCTCGCCCAGCTCGACCCGGAACCCGCGGATCTTCACCTGGTCGTCGCCGCGCCCCAGGAACTCGAGGTTGCCGTCCCGGCGCAGCCGCACCAGGTCACCGGTCCGGTACATCCGGGCCCCGCTCTCCCCGCCCGGCGGCTCCGCCGCGCCGCCGCCGGTCGAGCCGAGGCGGTCGGGGACGAAGGCGGCCGCGGTGAGGTCCGGTCTGCCCACATAGCCCCGGGCCACGTTGGCGCCGGATACGCAGAGTTCACCGGGGACCCCGGCCGGCACCTGCCGGCCGTCGCGGTCGAGCACGTACACCGTCGTGTTGGGCAGCGGCCGGCCCAGCGGGGCATTCACCGCCTCGGGCTCCGCGTCGCGGGGAACGGGCCAGGTCAGCACGCCCACGGTGGTCTCGGTGGGCCCGTAGTGGTTGTACACCTGACAGTCCGGACCGGCGGTGCGGGCGACCGAGCGCAGCCACGGCCAGGCGGACGCCTCGCCTCCGATGACGAGACGGCGCCGGGGCAGCAGGTCCTCGCCCCGCCCCGAGCGCATGAGGGCCTTCAGGTGAGAGGGGGCGATCTTCAGGCAGTCGACCCGGTGTTCCGTCATGTAGTCGGCGAGGGCGTCCGCGTCGAGGGCGCGCTCACGGGTGATCAGGTGCAGCACTCCGCCGGTGACCAGGGGAGGCACCAGCATGGTCAGGCACGAGTCGACGGTGAGCGGTTGCAGCATCGCGTAGCTCAGCGGCTCGTCGACGCCGAGCCTGTCCAGGACCGCGAAGGTGTAGTTGACGATCTGGCGGTGCTCGACGGCGACGCCCTTCGGCGCGCCGGTGGAGCCGGAGGTGTAGAGGATGTACGCGGTGTTCCCGGGTGCCACCCCGCTGTCGGGGCAGTCGGTGGGCCGGTCGCGCAGGGCGGTCCAGTCCGCATCGAGTTCCACCGTCCTGATCGGGGCCCCGGGGTCCGCCCCGCCCGTGTGGACGAGGACGGCGGCACCGGAGTCACCGAGGACGGCCGCGCGGCGGGCCGCCGGGTCGGCCGGATCCACCGGCACGTAGGCACCGCCCGCCTTGAGCACGCCGAGCACGGCCACGACCATGGCCGCGGTGCGCTCCAGACACAGACCGACCGGGCGTTCCGGGCCGACGCCCGCCTCCCGCAGGAGGTGTGCCAGCTGGTTGGCGAGCCGGTCGAGTTCGGCGAAGCTGAGCGCGGTGCCCTCGCCGTGTACGGCGACGGCGTCCGGGGTGCGGGCGGCCTGCTCGGCGAACAGCTCGTGCACGCACGAGGCCTGCGCCGGGTAGACGACCGGTTCGGCGGGCGGGGCGTGGTCGGCGTCGGTGAACATGAGCAGTGCGCCGACCGGGGTGTCCGGCGCCGCCAGGGCGGCGGTCACCAGTTGCCGCAGGTGCGCGGCCAGGCGGGTCACGGTCTCACGGTCGAAGATCTCCGTGTCGTACTCGAACTGCCCGAGGACGGTGTCGCCGTCCTCCACGAGGTTCAGGGTGAGGTCGCGCTTGCTGGTCCCGTTGTGGACGGGGAAGTCAGTCAAGCGCAGGCCGGCCATCGCGGGGAAGCGCGGTGCGGGACGCAGCGTGCACATCACCCGGAAGTACGGGACGGCTCCCCCGGTGCGGTCGGGGCGCAGCCGCTCCACGACCTTTTCGAACGGGACCTCCTGGTGGACGAGTGCCTCACCCGCCGCCTCCCGGACGTGGCGCAGGACCTCGCGGAACGTCCGGTCACCGTCGAGCCTGGCCCGCAGCAGCAGCGTGTTGACGAAGAGGCCGACCATCGGTTCGACCTGGGAGTGGCCGCGGTTGGCCACCGAGGTGGCGACGAGGAAGTCGGTCCTGCCGGTGTAGCGGTACAGGAGGACGTCGAGGGCGGCCATGACGGTCATGAACAGGGTCGCGCCCTCCTGCCGTCCGAGCTCCCCGAGCCCGGCGACGGTGGCGGCGTCCAGGCCGAAGTCCACCACGTCGCCCCGGTACGCCGGGGTGAGCGGACGGGGTCGGTCGGCCGGGAGCTCCAGGACGGGCGGCGGATCGGCCAGCACCCGCTCCCAGTAGGCGATGTGGTCGTCGTACGCGGCGCCCTCCAGCCGGTCGCGGTGCCAGCGCGCGAAGTCGCCGTAGTGGACGGGCGTGGGCTCGGCGGCAGGCTTCTCGCCGCGCAGGACGGCGTCATAGCCGGCGGCGACCTCGCGCAGGAGTACACCCCAGCTCAGGGCGTCGCCCACGAGGTGGTGCATGTTGAGCACCAGGACGTGGTCGTCCTCGGCCAGGGTGACGAGGTGGACGGCCAGGGGAGGTGCGCCGGTCAGGTCGAACGGGCGGGCGGCGATGGACCTGGCCAGCTCGCGGGCGCGCCGTTCCCGGTCGGGGGCCGGCTGCCCGGTCAGGTCGTGGCGCTGGATGGGCACCGGGTCCGGGTCGGGGGCGAAGTACTGCCGGGGTTCGGAGCCTTCCAGGCGGAACGTGGCGCGTACGACGGCGTGCCGGGCGATCGAGGCGTCCAGGGCGGCCTGGAGGGCCGGGACGTCGATCGTGCCGGTCAGCCGTACCGCCGCGGGCACGTTGTACGCCCCCGTATCGGGGAACATCTGCTCGAACAGCCACAGTTGGCGTTGCGGATACGACAGGGGGGCGCTGCCGCGCTCCGGGTGGGCTGCGATCCGCGACTCGGACCTCGTGCTCAGTCCGCGTTGGGCGAGCAGTCGGCGCATGGCCTCCCGCCGCTTGTCGGCGATGTCTCCGCCGGTGCCGCTCACAGGTCCTCCTGGGTCAGCAGTCGATCGAGGTCGCTGTCGGACAGCTCCGCGACCTCCAGCAGCAGCGCCGCACGCTCGTCGACCTCGTGGCCGGTGTCGGGGTCGTCCCGCAGGGTCCGTACGACACCGGCGATGGTGGCGTCCGCGAAGAACCGGTCCAGCGGGAACGCCGCGCCGAAGGCTTCCCGGATGCGTACGGCGAGTCTGGTGGCGAGCAGCGAGTAGCCGCCCGACGCCCAGTAGTCGTCGTGGACGCCCACCGCTCCTGTGGTGCCGAGCGTCTCCTGCCACAGCACGGCGACCGCCCGTTCGGCGTCGTCGCGCGGTGCGACCGAGGCCTCCGTCACGGTCCGTGCCCCGGTACGGGCGAGGTCGCTGAGCGCCCTCCGGTCGATCTTGCCGCTCGGGGTCAAGGGCAGCTCGGCGCAGGGCACGAACAACGTCGGGACCATGTAGGCGGGCAGCCGCCCGTGCAGATGCCGGCGCAGCTCCTCCGCGTCGACCCGCTGTCCCTCGGCCGCGAAGCAGTAGGCGGCCAGGACCTCGCCCTCGGCCGTCACCACGGCCTGTTCCAGTGCGGGGTGGGCGACGAGCGCCTGTTCGACCTCGGCGGGCTCGACCCGGAACCCACGGACCTTGGCCTGCAAGTCGCTCCGGCCGACGTACTCGATCACCCCGTCGGACCGGAACCGCGCCCGGTCGCCGGTGCGGTAGAGCAGTCCGCCGGGTCCGTCGGGGAAGGGGTTCGGCACGAAGCGCTCGGCCGTGAGGTCCGGCCGTCCGGTGTAGCCCCGGCCGAGGGCGGGCCCGCCTATGTACAGGTCCCCCGCCACCCCGGCGGGGACCGGCCGCATCAGCTCGTCGAGCAGGTACGCGCTGGTTCCCGCGATGGGCCTGCCCAGGGGCACCTTGCCCGCCGTCACGTCGGCGTCGGTGAGCACGTGCCAGGTGACGTCGGCGGAGATCTCGGACGCCCCGTACAGGTTGAGCAGCACCCGGTCCGGGAGAGCCTTCAGGAAGCGGCCCGCGAGGTCGGCCGGAAGGGCCTCGCCGCTGCTCACCCACAGGCGCAGAGCGGGCAGTTCACCGGCGATGCCGGGCACCGTGTCGAGGAGGGTCCGCAGCAGGGACGGGACGAGCACGATGCGGGTGACCCGGTGCTCGGCGAGCGCCGCGACCAGCGCGGGCAGGTCCACCAGCAGGGACTGCGGCAGCACCACGACCGGTACGCCTTGGCAGAGCGGCCCGAAGATCTCCCAGAACGAGTCGAGGAAGTTCAGCGAAGTCTTCTGGCAGAGGACCTCGCCGGGCTGGAAGGGGAACTCCCGCCACATCCACTCCAGTCGGTTGACCATGCCCCCGTGCAGGCCGACGACGCCCTTGGGGACGCCGGTCGAGCCGGAGGTGTACAGGACGTAGGCGGGCTGGGCGGGGTCGACGCGTACGTCGAGAGGTGTCGTGGGCTGCTCGACGGACGCCCGTCGCAGCGCGTCGACGTCCACCGTGCGCGCGGTGTGCGTGCCCTCGCCGAGGCGTTCTCGGTACTCACCCGCGACCAGCACGAGGTCGGCTGCGGCATCGGCCAGCATGAACCGGAGCCGGTCCGTCGGGTACGTCGGGTCGAGGGGCACGTAAGCGGCACCGGCCTTCATGACGGCCAGCAGCAGCACGATCGTCTCCGGGGACCGCTCGGCGCAGACGGCGACGCGTGACTCGGCGCCGACGCCCCGTCGCCGCAGTTCCCTGGCGAGTTGGTTGGAGGTGGCCTCGACCTCCCCGAAGGTCAGGGACGCGGCGGGGTCGAGCGCGTCGCGGAGAGCGACCGCGTCCGGCGCGCCGGCGGCACGCTCCCGGAACATCTCGGGCAGAGAGCGCGCACCGACGTGGCCCTCGGGTCCGTGCGCCCACTCGCCGGTGACCTTCGCCCGCTCGGTCTCCGAGAGCAGGTCGAGCCGCGCAAGGGGGCGGTCGGGGTCCGCCACGACCTTTTTCAGCAGGGTGACGAAGTGCGCGCCGATCCGGCGCACGGTCTCCTCGGTGAACAGGTCCGTCGCGTACTCCAGGATGCCGACCGCCTCGTCGCCGGTCTCACGAAGCATGATCATGAGGTCGAACTTGGCGTTGACGGCGGGCATCGGCACCTGTTCGAGGTGCAGCCCGGCGAGGTCGAGGGGAGGCAGCGGGGCGTTCTGGAGGACGAGGACGTTCTGGAACAACTGGCCGTGTCCGAGGCTCCGTTCGGGTGCGACGGCCTCCACGACCAGCTCGAACGGCAGCTCTTGGTGGGCGTAGGCGGCGAGCGTCGTCTCCTTGACCCGCCCCAGCAGGTCGCGGAACGACAGGCCGGGGTCGACGTCGGTGCGCAGGGCCAGCATGTTGACGAAGACGCCGATCAGGTTCTCCACGTCGGGGTGGGTGCGCCCGGCGATCGGGGAGCCGACGACCACGTCCCGCTCGCCCGAGTACCGGTGCAGCAGGAAGGTGAAGGCCGCGAGCAGCGTCATGAACAGGGTGGCGCCCTGGCTGCCGCCGAGCTGCTGGAGGCCCTTGACGAGCGGGCCGGGCAGTGTGAGGGGCACGGTCGCGCCGGCGAAGCTCTGGGCCGCCGGGCGTGGGTGGTCCGGTGGGAACTCCACGAGCTGGGGCGCGCCGGCGAGCTGCGTGCGCCAGTACTCCACCAGTTCCTCGTGCTTCGGCCCGTCGAGCCGCGCCCGCTGCCAGGCGGAGTAGTCCGCGTACTGGACGGGCAGCGACGGCGGTTCCTCGGTGGCCGCGCCGAGGCGGCCGGCGTAGTGGATGCCGAGTTCCCGTACGAACACGCCGGTGGACCAGGCGTCGGACACGCTGTGGTGCATCGTGAGCAGCAGAATGTGCTCCTCGTCGCCCACCCGCAGCAGCGCGGCCCGCACCAGGGGCGCCCGGGTCAGGTCGAAGGGCCGCCGCGACTCGGCGAGGGCCAGCTCCTCCCAGCGCTGCCGCCGCTGCTCCTCCGGCAGGTCGCGGAGGTCGGTGACGGGCAGCGGGACGGAGACGTCCGTCGCGATGCGCTGGGTGGGCCGCTCGCCGTCGAGGCCGAACGACGTCCGCAGGGCCTCGTGCCGGGCCAGGATGTCGTCGAGTGAGGACCGCAGCACCTCGGCGTCCAGGGCCCCTTCGATGCGCACGACGTCGGGGATGTTGTAGACGGAGTTGCCGGGGGTGAGCTGGTCGATGATCCAGAACCGTTGCTGCCCGTACGAGAGGGCCAGCGCCTGGTCCCGCGGGGCGAGGGGGATGGGGTCCTGGGCCGCCTCCTCACTCTCGTCGCTGCGCACGTAGTCCGCGAGGCCGGCCACGGTCGGCCGGCGCAGCAGGTTGAGCAGCGACAGTTCGACGCCCAGCGCCGCGCGGGCCCGCGACACGATCTGCGTCGCGAGCAGGGAGTGCCCGCCCAGTTCGTAGAAGTCGTCGTCGCGGCCCACCTTGTCGACGCCCAGCATCTCGGCCCAGATCTCCGCGATGACCGTCTCCGTGGCGTCGCACGGCTCCGCGTAGCCGGTGCTCAGCTCCGGCCGCGGGTGACGCGCTCCGCCGGCGAGAACGGGTCCGCGCCTGGCTGCCTCCGGGTGGCGGACCCACCGGTCGAGCCGCTCCTGAAGGTCGGCGGTGACGATGGTGGTCACGCCGGCCTCGGCGCTCTCCGCAATACGGCTCAGTAGCCGGATGCCGTCCGCGACGCCGACGCCGTAGCGGGTGACGCTGGTCATCGGGCGGCCGAGGCCGTCGTCGGGTATCCAGTCCTCCATGTCGACGCTGATCCATCGCGTCCCGGGCCGTTCGGCCCTGGCCTGGGCGAACGAGTCCAGGAACACACAGGCCGAGGTGTAGCCGGCGGTGCCGAGGCCGCCGAGCAGCGCCGCGTTCGAGGAGAACAGCAGCACGAACTCGGGCTCGCGTCCGGTCAGGGTCCGTTCCAGTACGCGGGTGCCGTCGACCTTGGCGCGCATCACGCCGTCGAGCCATCGCCGGTCGAGGGTGTCGATGGGCGCGAAGGCGTTCTCGCCGACGATCCCGGCGGCGTGGAACACGCCGGTGACAGGTCCGAGCAGCCGTTCCGTCTCCGCCAGGGCCCGGTTCATCTCCGCCTCGTCGGTGACGTCCGCCCGCTGCACGAGGACGCGTGCGCCGCGTTCCCGCATGGCGCGCAGCCGCCGGATCCTGCGGCTGGTGGGGTCGGCGTCGCCGTGGCGGGCCGTCCAGCCGTCCCACTCCTCCTCGTCGGGGAAGGCGGAACGCCCGATCAACACGACGGACGCGGCCATGTCGGCCAAGTGGTCGGCCAGTTCGAGGCCGACCGCGCCGAGCCCGCCCGTGATCACGTACACGCCGTCGCCGCGTAGCGGGCTGCGGGCCGTGCCGAGTGTCAGCGGCTGGAAGGTCCGCATCCACCGGGTACGTCCGCGGTAGGCGATCAGGCGCTCGTCGGGCGCCTCCGCGATGACGTCGATGAGCCGGTCCGCGAGTTCGTCCGCGCCGCGGCCCAGGGTGTCGTCCGGGGCGACGTCGACGCAGCGGACGCTGATGCCCTCGTACTCCTGCGGGACGCACTTGGCGGCGCCGAGCAGGGTGGAGACCTCCGGCCTCGGCCGGTCGGCGCGCTCGACGCAGACGAGCCCGTGGGAGACGACCCACAGGTCGACGGGGGTGGCGGCGCTGCGGGCCGAGAGGGCCCTGGACAGCCACAGCAGGCTGTGCATGCCGCGGGTCTGCGGGTCGTCGTCCGGGTCGTCGCCGTCCGCGTCGACGCTCCACAGGTGGAGCACCTTCGTGGGCCACTGGTCACCATCGAAGGCGGCCAGAAGTTCTGCGTAGGCGGCCGGGTCGGCCGGGTCGATCCGGTGGTCGACGGCGTTCTGGGGGCCGTCGGCGGGCGCCGGGGTGCCGGGCGCGACGACGGTCAGCCGGTGTCCGGCCGCCGTGGCGCGGTCCTTGACGCTCTGGGCCAGCGGGTGCGGCAGGCCGTCCTGTCCGGCCGGGGCGAGGAGCAGCCAGTGCTCGCCGGCGGGCCGGGGCGGCGCCGGGGGCGGCATGGGCGCCGACTGCCAGGCGGGAGCGAGCAGCCAGGACTCGGGGTCGTTCCCCCGGGTGATGGCGGGAGGTCGCCGGGAGGGCCCGGTGCGGTCACCCGGCGGGTCGAACCGGCAGCGTGTGCGCTCGAACGGGTAGGTGGGCAGCCCGACCCTCCGGCGCCCGGCGGGGTCCGCCAGGGCATCCCAGTCGACGGCCGCACCGGTGGTCCACAACTGGGCGACGGCGTCCAGGAGATGGCTGCGGTCGTCGGGGCGGCGGCGGTCGTAGACGGCCCGTAGCGAGGGCAGCACCACGGGGCGCGACTGCGGGTCCGCCCCGGCGAGGTGCTCCGCCGCCAGCGCGCTCAGCGACTGCCCGGGGCCCACCTCGACGAGGGAGCGGTCCCGTTCGGCGCACAGGGTGGCCAGCCCGTCCGCGAACCGGACGGTGCTGACGCTGTGCCGGGCCCAGTACATGGGGTCGGTGGCCTGTTCCGGGGTCATCCAGGTGCCGGTCACGTTGGACACGAGCGGGATGCGGGGCGGAGAGAGCGGTATCCCGGCGATCAGCTCCGCGAGGGGCGCGGCCATGCCGGCGACCATGGGCGAGTGGAAGCCCCGTTCCGCGCGCATCCGCCGGGCGGCGATCCGCCGGTCGGCGAGGCGCCGCTCCAGCGCCTCGATCTCGTCGACCGGTCCCGATACGGCCGTCAGGGCGGGCCCGTTGACGAGGGCGACGGCCAGAGATCCATCGAGGTGCCCTTCGGTCTCCTCCACGCCGAGCGGGACGGCCAGCATGGCGCCCTCCGGCATCCCGTCGAACAGCTTCGCGCGGGCGACGACCACGTTCAGGGCGTCCTCCAGGGTGAAGACGCCCGCGACGGTGGCGGCGACGTACTCACCCAGGCTGTGCCCGATGAGCGCGGTGGGCCGCACGCCGAGCGACTGCCACAGCCGGGCCAGCGCGTACTCGACGACGAACAGCGCCGGATGGGCGAGCCCGGTGCGCCGCAACGGGTCGTCCTCCTCCTCGCGTCCGCCGAACATCATGCGCCGCAGGTCGAACCCGCCGCTCGCGGGCGCCTCGACGGCCGGGCCGCGCAGCCCCAGTTCGTCCCGCAGGTCGCGGCCGAGGAGCGGCCGGAGCAGGTCGCAGCACTCGTCCACGGCCGTCCGGAACTCCGGCATGCCCTGGTACAGGTCCCGGCCCATCCCCCGGTACTGGTCTCCGAGCCCGGCGAACATGAAGGCGACGGGCCGGTCCTGGCGGGCCGCGGTCCCCTCGTGCAGCCGCGCGGGGTCGCCGTCCCCCAGTACGGCGAGGGCGTCCTCGCGGTCCCGCACCGCGAACGCCCTGCGGTGCTCGAACGGGACCCGGCCCTGCCGCAAGGTGTGGGCGACGTCCGCCATCGCCAGCTCGGGCCGCTCCTCGAGGTGGCGGGCGAGCCTCGCGGTCATCTCCTCCAGCGCGGAAGGCGTCTTGGCGGACAGGACGAGGAGCTCCGGCCCGGCACCGTCCGGGGCGGGCGGCGTGGCGGGCGCCTGCTCCAGGAGGATGTGAGCGTTCGTGCCGCCGAAGCCGAAGGCACTGACGCCGGCCCGCCGGGGGCCGTCCCGGTCGGGCCAGTCGGCGAGCTCCGTGTTGACGTAGAAGGGGCTCGCCGCGAAGTCGATCTGCGGGTTGGGGTCGTCGAAGTTCAGCGACGGCGGGATCTGCCCGTGGTGCAGGGCCAGGGCCGTCTTGATCAGGCCGGCCGCGCCCGCCGCGGCGTCCAGGTGCCCGATGTTGGTCTTGACGGAGCCGATGGCGCAGTACCCGGTGGCGTCGGTGCCCTGCCGGAAGGCCTTGGTCAGCGCGGCGACCTCCACCGGGTCACCGAGCTTCGTCGCGGTGCCATGCGTCTCGACGTACGAGATGGTCCGCGGATCGACGTCCGCGATCTTCTGCGCGCGCAGGACCACCTCGGCCTGACCGTCCAGGCTGGGCGCGGTGAAACCGACCCGGTTGGCACCGTCGCTGTTGACCGCGGACGCCTTGATGACGGCGTACACGGTGTCGCCGTCCTCCAGGGCGTCGTCCAGCCGCTTGAGGGCGAGGACGCCCGCCCCGCTGCCGAAGATCGTGCCGTCGCCGGCCGCGTCGAAGGCCCGGCACCGCCCGTCGGAGGAGGCCGTGCCGCCGGGGACGTGGACGTAGCCCGTGCGCTCGGGCAGCACCACCGTGCTGCCGCCGACCAGGGCCACGTCGCACTGGTAGCTGAGCAGGCTGTCGCAGGCGAGGTGGGCGGCGACGAGCGAGGTCGAGCAGCCGGTCTGGACCGTCATGCTGGGGCCGCGCAGATCGAGGTGGTACGAGACCCGGCTGCTCAGGAAGTCCTTGTCGTTGCCGAGCATGGCGAGCTGTGTGTCGGAGTCGCCGATGTCCGGATGGTCGAGCAGGTTGTACAGCAGGTAGGTGCTCAGGCCCATGCCGGCGTAGACGCCGATGGTGCCGGACCGGCCGGACGTGGTGTGGCCGGCGTGCTCCAGCGCGGACCACGCGGTCTCCAGGAAAAGCCGCTGCTGGGGGTCGAGCAGCGCCGCCTCGCGCGGGGAGTACCCCCAGAAGCGGTGGTCGAAGCCCTCGGGGTCGTCGATCGGAGCGCCCGCGGGGACGAAGCCGGGCTGTCCCGAGACCTCCGGCGGCACGCCCAGCTCGGCCAGTTCCTCCGAGGTGAAGTGCCGGATGGACTCGACGCCGTCGCGCAGGTTCGCCCAGAACGTCTCGACGTCGGGCGCGCCGGGGAACCGGCAGGCCATGCCGACGACGGCGATGTCCGACCCGTGGTCCTCCGCCGGCTCGTTGAGCTCGCTCATCACGCCCTGCCCCTTCCACCGAGCCCGCGGGACCTTCGCCTGCTGTCGCGCTGACGTCGCGCTCGTGCCTCGCTGTCGGAGAACACCCGCTGCTCCGTGTCGGCGCCGCCCTCGCCCAGATGGGCGGCGAGCGCGCTGACCGTGGGGTGCTCCAGGAGCTTGATCAGGGGCAGCTCCACGCCCGTTTCGCGCTGCAGCCGGTTGTGGACCTGGACCATCAGCATGGAATGTCCGCCGAGGTCGAAGAAGTTGTCGTACAACCCGACCGACTCGACTCCGAGCACCTCACTCCAGATCACGGCGATCGACCGCTCCAGCTCCGTCACCGGTGCCGCCTTGGCGCCGTTGCCGGAGCCCGACCACTCCAGGGCCGCCAGTGCCTTGACGTCGACCTTGCCGTGGGCGGTGCGCGGCAGGTCGGGCAGGAGGACGAACCCGCTGGGGATCATGGACTGGGGCAGCCGCTCGCGCAGGCCGCGCTGGAGGTCGCGGGCGGACGGGGCGGCGCCGTCGGCCGCCACCACGCAGGCGACGAGCCGGGTGCCGGCGGACGATTCCCGCTGGGCGATCACGACGGCTTCCCGTACGTCCTCGCGGGCCGCCAGGACCGCTTCGATGTCTCCGAGCTCGATGCGGTGCCCTCGTACCTTGACCTGCCGGTCGATCCGCCCGAGGAACTCGACGCGGCCGTCGGGGCGGTAGCGGGCGAGGTCGCCGGTGCGGTACAGGCGCGCCCCGGGCGTGCGGGTGAACGGGTTCGGCACGAACTTCTCGGCGGTGGCGTCCGGGCGACCCCAGTAACCGCGGGCCAGCCCGGCGCCCCCGATCACCAGTTCACCGGCCACGCCGACCGGAACGGGGCGCAGGCCGTCGTCGACGATGTGGATCTGGGTGTTGGCGATGGGGCCGCCGAGCGGCACCATCTCCTCCACGGCAGTCACCTCGTGGGTGGCCGACCAGATCGTCGTCTCGGTCGGGCCGTACATGTTGATCAGCCGGGCGGGCAACTGTTCGCGCAGTTCCCGGGCGAGGTCGGGTGGGAGCGCCTCGCCGCCCAGCAGCAGTGCCCGTAGGGACGCCAGTCCGCTCACGGCCGCCTTGTCGAGGGCCATCAGCCGCATCGCGGAGGGGGTCGCCTGTAGGAGTGTCGGGCGCCAGGCTGCGATCTGGCCGGCGAGGGACCTGTCCTCGTCCCCGGCGGTGCCGGCGTCGGTTGCGGTTTCGCGTCCGCTGCGCCGGCGCACCTGGTCGAGGGCCGGCAGCCCGTCCAGCACCGTCTGGCGGGGCAGCCCGAAGTCCACCAGGCAGGCGATCTCGTCGACCCCCGCCTCGGCGCACCGCTCGATCAGCGGGCGTACGGACTCGGGCGTGCCGAACAGCGCGCCGGTGTCGAAGTACCGGTTGAAGGCGAACTCCAGCAGGTCGTCCATGTCGGCCTTGCTCATCGCGGCGAGGTCGACGGGCAGGCCGAGCGTGCGTACCAGGTTCTCGATCAGCCCGACCGACGACCGCAGGTAAGCCGTGAACGGTTCGCGGACCTGCTCCTTCACCGCTTCGACGTCGTCACCGAGGAAGGTGTGCAGCATCAGGGTCACCACGCCGGCGTCCGGGTCGTGGCCGTGCTGGAGCCGTGCCTCGCGGTAGCGGCGGACGTTCTCCGCGACCTGCTCGACAGTCTGGCCGAGGAGGTGCGTGAGGACGTTCGCGCCGATGGCTCCCGCCCTGGCGAAGGTGTCGGGGCTGCCGGCGGCTGTGATCCAGGTGGGCAGCGCGGGCTGGAGGGGGGCGGGGCGGATGGCGACGTCCACCGGCTTGCCGGTGCCGCCGGGCAGGGAGACCGTCTCACCCCGCCACAGCCGCTGCACGGTGTCGATGTCCCGGAACATCTGCTCCTTGCGGTCCTCGTACCGCTCCGGGAAGAAGACGAAGTCGTCGGCGTGCCAACCGGAGGCGAACGCGACGCCGGCCCGTCCGCCGGAGATGTTGTCCACGAGGGACCATTCCTCCGCCACGCGCACCGGCGAGTGCAGCGGCAGGACGACACTGCCCGCTCGGACGGCCACGTTGCGGGTGACGGCGGCGATGGCGGCACTGAGCACCGAGGGGTTGGGGTAGAGGCCGCCGAACTCGTGGAAGTGCCGCTCGGGGGTCCACACCGCGGTGAAGCCGTGCTCGTCGGCGAAGCGGGCGCTGTCGAAGACGAGGTCGTAGCGCCGGCCGGCGTCGTCCGTGCCGGAGCGTGCGTCGCTGGCGAAGAAGAACAGGCTGAAGTCGACGGGCTTGGCCGGGGCCGCCGGCGCGGCCTGCCGGGAGAGCACGTCCTCCGCCAGTACCACCTTGGCGCCTCGGGTGAGCGTCCACAGCAGTTCCAGGACGGAGATGTCGAACCCGGCGTTGGTCACGGCGAGCATCGTGTCGTCGGTCCCGCAGCCGACCTTCTGGTCCATGGCGGCGAAGAAGTTGCCCACGTTGCGGTGGGTGACCACCACGCCCTTGGGGACGCCGGTCGAGCCGGAGGTGTAGAGGAGGTACGCGGCGTTGTCCGCGGATGCCCGACCGGCCGGGCATCCGGTCTGCCCGTCGGGTGCGGCGAGGACGGTGTCGACGTCGAGGAGGGGGACGCCGCCCTCCGCCACCCGGTGCGCCACGCGGCGGCGGGTCACGAGCAGGTCGAGCCGCGCGTCCGAGACGACCACGTCCAGCCGGTCGCGCGGGTAGTCCGGGTCGAGCGGCACGTACGCGCCGCCGGCCTTGAGGACGCCCAGCATCGCGACGACGAGCTCCGGGGAGCGGTCCAGGCAGATACCGACTCGGGACTCCGCGCCGACGCCCCGCCCCACCAGCTCCCGGGCCAGCCGGTCCGACGCCTCGGACAGCTCCCCATAGGTCAGCAGCGCCGACCGGAAGACCACGGCGACGGCGTCGGGCGTACGGGCGGCCGCCGCCTCGAACTCCTCGTGGACGCACAACTCGCCGGGGAGGTCCAGGGCGGTGTCGTTCCAGTCGACCAGTACGCGCCGGCTCTTCTCCTCGCTCAGCAGCGGCAGCGCGGACAGGGGCCGGTCGGGGTCGGCGGTGATGCCCGCGAGCAGGGTGCGGAAGTTGTCGGCGAGGTCGGCGACGGTGGCGCGGTCGAACAGGTCGGCGTTGAACTGGACGCGTCCGACGAGACCGTCCCCGTGCTCCGCGACGATCATGGTGAGGTCGAACTGCGCGGTCCGCTGCGGCACGTGGACCGGCGCCAGGTCGAGCCCCGCCACGGTGAAGGGCCGCGTCCCGTGCCCGGTGGCGACCGCGGCGAGGTCGCCGGGGAACCGGGAGGGTGCCTGGTGGTGGATGAACATGGCCTGGAAGACGGGGGACCGCGCCGGGTCGCGACCCGCCTGGAGCTGCTCGGCCAGCAGGCCGAACGGGTACGTCTGGTGGGCCAGCGACTCGGACACGGTCCGGGAGAACCGGGCCAGCAGCTCGCGGAAGACCGGGTCGCCGCCGAGATCGCCGCGGATGACCACGGGATTGACGAAGTAGCCGACGGTGTCCGCGTACGCGGGGCGGCCCCGGCCGGACACCGGCGAGCCGACCAGGATGTCGGTCTGGCCGCTGTAGCGGTGCAGCAGGACCTCGAAGGCGCACAGCAGCGCGGTGTACAGCGTCGTCCCCGACTGCCGGGCCAGAGCGGTGAGCCCGCCGAGCAGTTCCGCGTCCACGGTGAAGTCGTGGGTGTCACCGCGGTATGTCTGGACGGGCGGGCGGGGCCGGTCGGTGGGGAGCTCCAGTACGGGCAGTTCGCCGCCGAGCCGCTCTCCCCAGAACGCGGCGGCGGCCTCGCCCTCGGGGCTCTGCGTGTACCGCTTCTGCGCCGCGACGAAGTCCGCGTAGTCGCCGGCCGGCGGCAGTTGCGCGGCCGTGCCGGTCAGCACCGCCCGGTAGCAGCGCGCCAGTTCGTCCACGACCAGGGACATCGACCAGAAGTCCGCGACGATGTGGTGCATGACGAGCAGCAGGACCCGCCGGCCGTCGGCGCCCGCGCACAGCCGGGCTCGTACGAGGGGCCCTTCCGTCAGGTCGAAGGGCTCGGCAGCGGCGTCCGCGAGCAGGTCTTCCAGGGCGTCCGGCGCGTCGTCCGCGACGTCCGTACGGTCGAGGACGACCTTCCGCTCGGCGTCGATCCGGCGCACCGGCTGCCCGTCACCCGCGCTGTACGAGGTGCGCAGCGCGGTGTGGCGCTCCACCACCTGGTCGAGCGCCCGGTGCAGGGCGGCCGGGTCGACGTCGTCGGGGAGGCGTACCGCTCCCGCGATGTTGTAGGCGGGGCCGCAGCCGGTGACGTGGTCGAGGAACCACAGGCCGCGCTCGCCGTGGCTCAGTTCGTCGGGTGAGGCGGCGGGAGGCGCGTCGGGGCCGGTGGCATCGGGTCCGGCCATGTCCCGCGCGGCCTCGACGGCGGCGGCCACGGTCGTGAGGACGTCCCGGACCGGGGCGCCGTGCATGGCCTCGTACCCGAGTTCGACGCCGAACGCCTTCTCCACCTCGTGCTGGATCTCCAGGAGGTCGAGGGAGTCGAGGCCCAGGGCGGGGCCGGACATGCCGAGGTCCAGGGCGTCGGGGTCGCCGCCCGTGCGCCGCGCGACGCCCGCCCGCAGGAACGCCTCCACCGCCTCAGGCGTGCGTGCCGGGGCGGGTTCTGCGACGGCGGCGGCGGAGGCTTCGGTCGCGTCGTCCTGGCCGTACTCGTGGACGCCGAGCACGGTGAGCGTGCCGGCCAGGTACTGCTCGCGGGCCGCGAACCGCTGGATCTTGCCGCTCGACGTGCGCGGCAGCCGTCCGGGCCGGACCAGCGCGAAGGCGTACGGGGCGATGAGGTGGTTCTCTCCGACGGCGGCCCGCACCGCCGCCGCGACCTCCCGCACGTCGGCGTCGCGGTGGACCCGCTCGGCCTCGTGCGTGACGACCAGCACCTCCTGGCCGTCGACGGGGATGGTGAAGCAGGCTCCGCCGTTGTGCCGGAGTGCCGGGTGGGACCGGAAGGCGGTGTACTCGATGTCCTGCGGGTAGTGGTTCACCCCACGCAGGATGATCAGGTCCTTGATGCGGCCGGAGACGAACAGCTCGCCGTCGACGACGTATCCGAGGTCGCCGGTGCGCAGGAAGGGGCCTTCCCCCGAGCCCTCGATGCGCGCGCCGAACACCTCGGCGCTGGTCTCGGGGCGCTCCCAGTAACCCTGGGCGACGCTCGGGCCGCTGACCCAGATCTCCCCGACCTCTCCGTCCACGCGGCGTCGGCGCGTCTCGGGGTCGACGATGGCCAGTTCCTGTTCAGGAGAGGGCTGTCCACAGCCCACCACGGGGTCGGCGCCCTCGGTCTCGCGCACGACGGGTGCCGCCTTGGGCGAGCCGCCGGTGACGATGAGGGTGCCTTCGGCCAGTCCGTAGCAGGGATAGAACGCCTCGCGGCGGAAGCCGGTGGGCGCCAGGAAGTCCGCGAAGGCGTCCATGACGTCGGCGCGGACGGGCTCGGCGCCGTTGAAGGCGACCTGCCAGCAGCTCAGGTCCAGGCCCTCCAACTGCTCGGGGGAGATCTTGCGCAGGCACAGCTCGTAGCCGAAGTTCGGCCCGCCGCTGGTCGTGGCACGGTGGTCGGAGATGGTCCGCAGCCAGCGCAGGGGGTCCGCAGCGAAGGCCATGGGCGCCATCAGCACCGTCGGGTATCCGGTGTACAGCGGCTGAAGGATGCCCCCGATGAGGCCCATGTCGTGGTAGGGCGGCAGCCAGATCACGGTTTTGCTGTCGGGTGTGAGCTGGAAGAACCGCTCGATGTCCGCGCCGTTGTGCAGCAGGTTCGAGTGGCTGACCATCACCCCCTTGGGAGTGCCGGTGGAACCGGAGGTGTACTGGAGGAAGGCGAGTGCGTCACGGGGCACCGGCACCGGCCGCCAGTCGGCCTCCGGGGCCACGTCGGTGTCCACCCCGATCCACCGGAGCGTGCCCAACAGGGGGTTGGACTCGGCGAACGCGTCGCGCTGCGCCGCGACGGCCCCGAGGGTCAGGGCCGCGGTCGGGCGGGCGTCGGAGACGATCGCCTCCAGCCGGGACAGGCTGCGGACCAGGCCGGCCCCGTTCGGCGGGTACACGGGGACGGCGATGACCCCGGCGTACAGGCATCCGAAGAACGAGGCGACGTAGTCGAGTCCGGGCGGCAGGACGAGCACCACGCGCTCCCCCGGCGCGCAGTGCCGCTGAAGTGTCGCGCCGATCTCCCGGGCCCGGGCGTCAAGTTCGCCGTAGGTCCAGGAGACCTCGCTGTCGCGCTCCAGGAAGGTGTAGGCGACGGAGTCGGGTTGCTCCGCGGAGCGACGCAGCAACAGACCGGTGAGCGAGTCGGCGATGCGGCTCGCAGGCCGTCCACTGTTCATCGAGGCTGGTCCTTCCCCCGTGATCGAGGTGTTGTCTGCGGTGGCCGGATCTGCGGCCCGGGCGACGTACCGGTCGGTGGTCAGCCGCGACCGACGACCTGCCTGGCGTACTGGCCGAGCATGGACTGCTGGATCTGAGTGGTGCCCTCGATGATCTCCATGACCTTGGCGTCCCTGAAGTGCCGTTCCACCTGACCGGGCGTGCCGATGCCCTGCGCTCCCTGGATCTGCACGGCGTCGGCGGCGGCCTTGTTGGCCAGCAGCGAGGCACGGTACTTGGCCATGAGGGTGAGGTTGACCGCGTCCGCCTCGCCCTGGTCCTTGCTCAGTCCGGCCTGGTGGCACAGGGCCCTGGTGGCGGTGATGTCAGTGACCATGTCGGCGAGCATCCGCCGCACCAACTGGTGGTCGCTGATCGGGCCGCCGTACTGGTGGCGCGCGTCGGCGTGCCGGACCGAGGCCTCCATGCACGCCTGGGCCAGTCCGACCGATCCCCACGCGGTGCTGTAGCGGCCCAGGTCGAGGGAGGAGGAGGCGATGAAGGTCAGACCCATGCCGGGCCGGCCCACCAGCGCGCCGGCGGGGATGCGGCAGTCGTCGAAGACGAGCTCACCGAGCATGGAACCCCGCAGGCCCAGCAGGCCGTTGAGGGGGTTGACGGTGAGGCCGGGAGTGTCCCGCTCGACCAGGAACGCGGTGTGCTTGCCGTCCAGCTTGGCGAAGACGAGGAAGAGGTCCGCGATCTGGCCGAAGCTGATCCACTTCTTGCTCCCGCGCAGGACGAAGCCGTCCTCCCCGTCCGGTGAGGCGACGGGCTCGGCGTCCATCTCGATGGAGGCCGCGTCGGAGCCGATGCCCGGTTCGGTGAGGGCGAAGGCGGCGAGCGTCTCGCCGCGGCGGATCGGGCCGATCCAGCGGTCCCGCTGCTCGGCGGTGCCCCAGCGGTCGAGCGCCTGCGCCACCATGTCCTCGACGGCGACGAAGTTGCGGATGTTCTGGCACGCGCGGCCGAGCTCCTCGCTCAGCAGCCCGTACGTCACCCAGTCCATGCCGCCGCCACCGCTGTCCGCCCGCACAGGCGCCGCGAGGCAGCCTGCGTCGGCGAGCGCGCGCACCACGTCCGTGGAGATCGCCTGTTCGGCGTCGAACGCGGCGGCGTGCGGAAGGATCTCCTTCTCGGCGAGGGCCTTGAACCGGCTCCAGGCCGCCCGCTGATCCGGAGACAACTGGACGATCACAAACAAGCACCACCTTGTGTCACGAGCGGAGGAGTGAACTGCCGCGCCACGGTGGGCGCGCGCGAGCCGAGCGTCATCGGTCGAAGGACGCTCGTGGAAGTGGGGAGGACCGGGGTGGGCCGCCGGGCGCCGGGACGGTACCGCGTGGCGTCTCAACGGTGTCGGTGTCACCGCCGGGTTGGTGCTCCGCCTGACCGGTTCGAAGGACGGTTCAGGGCGCGACCTGCACAGACACGTGTGCAGTCTGACTTTCATACTCTTAGCCGTCAGACCGGAAGTCAAGAGTCAACTGCCGCCACGCACAAGCCTCGACGGGACGGCGTCAGCCCACGGACTGGAGCACGTCGGCCTCGTAGTAGTAGACCCTGCGGCCGTCCGCGCGACGCCGCCAACTGTTCACCGACGCGAGCCGGTAGACGTTGCTGGTGGACAGGCCCCACAGCTTGGAGACCTCCACGACGGTGAGCCAGCGCTCGCCGCCCGAGGCGTTCTGCCGGCTCACCTGCCGGTCCAGTTCGCGCCAGCGGTGCGCGGGCCAGGCGTGCTCGGGGTCGATGTCGCAGCGCAGTTCGCTCGGCAGGAGCTGCTCATGGGGCTGGATCACGGCGACCAGGGAGCCGCCGCACTGCTGCTCGACACACGGGCCGACCCTGAACTTGCGCGCCTGGTGGGGATAGGCGGCCCGTTTCGCGGTGGCCGCGGTCTCGGCGATCTCAGCGACGACGTCAGCGGCCGCCGTGTGCGCGCAGAGCCAATGGGCATGACGGTGGAGAAAAGCCGCCATGACGTTTACCGACCGGTCGGGGGCGGCGCAGGCCCGCTCGGTTGCGACCAGGTCGGACCAGGCCAGCAGGCGCGCCCGGACAGAATCCCGGGCCTCCACCGCACTGGAATTGAGTGAGATCCCCCGGCCTGGCTGACGGGATACCTTCTCACCCTTCTGCGGCGTCACCGTCAGCATTTCCTCGCACTGGCGGTAGAGGTGCGGCAGGGATATCAGATTTCGCCTGAACTGATCGAAACAACTTCCACACACATGCAGCCGACCCTGACCGGCCTGCCGCATCCGAACCACGTCACGTTTGCAACTGTGACATCGATCGATCTGCTGTACATCGTTTGACACTTCAATTCCCGTCTGCACCATGGGGAAGCCCCTGGGCCTCATACTGTCACCGCATGCCGCGGGTGTGGAGGAAAGGGAGAACTGGGCGCCCGCCGCGACATGCGCAGCGACACGGTCGGAAGTTGGCGATTGCAAACGGAAGCCACGCGAGAGGTCAAACTCGCGAGATCCGCACCGCGGCCGCATTCGCCGCGCAATGTCCACCTGCCCCCGTGCGAGGAATTCAGGACCGTGCAGGGTATCCAGCAGGCCCCGTCACCCTCGCCCTTACGTCAGCTCCATCTCGCCGAATAGAACATATCGCTCTCCGAGTATGTCACAGACATGATCATCACCAGCCGAGCCGTCTGCGACCTGAATCACCAGCCCATATTTTTCCGTCATGGGAATTGATAAAGCAAAAGTCCCCGGATGGCGACTTCGCGTCGATGGCGTGATTACTTCGTTGATGTACGCAAACCGAGAGCCTGCTGCGTCCCGGACGCCGGCACACGCTCGGTCAGGACCGCGCCGCCGGCACCGCGAGGGCAGTGCCGATCAGCCCCTCCTCCACAAGCCACCGGCCGGTGAACCCGTCGGCGGGTACAGCGGGATCGGCTGCCGGCAGACGGGCCGAGAAGGTGCCCCCGTGCTCGATCGTGATGTCCGCCTGCTCGAAACCCAGCCAGGTGCGGGTGAGCGGGAACCAAGCCTTGTACACGCACTCCTTCATGCTGAACAGCAGCCGGTCCCAATGGACTTCGGGATCGAATCGCCCCATGTCCGCGATCCGCAGCCGCTCCGCCGGGAGCGCCATGACGCCCAGCACCCCGTCCGGCAGGGGCAGATGGGGCTCTGCGTCGACAGCGACCGCGAGCACGCCGTCGGACACCCGGGCCACGGCCGCCCCGCGGTATCCGTCGCAGTGGGTCATGCTGCCGACGAGGCCCTCCGGCCACACAGGGGCGCCGCGCTCGCCCGGCAGAATGGGAACGGGACCGACACCCAGGTCCGCGAGCGCTCTTCGCGCACACCAGCGGACGGCGGCGAACTCCCGTCTTCGCTCTTCCACTGCGCGGCTCACGATTTCCGACTCCCCGTCAAGGAGCGGCGCGTGGGGTGGGTCGTCGCGCGTCTCCGCGACGGCCACCGCAGCCGGTAACAGCCTTTCGATCATCAGCGCTCCCCCGCAGATGCGGTGGGCTCTGCCGCCCACCCGTCCCGAGGCCACGCCTCCCTCGGGATTCCCGGAGAGTGGGTGACCTCATCGCCGACGCTACGACTCCCGGCCGAACCGCCAGCGAACACCGGCCATTTATGGTCACGCCGGCCCGAGCCACGCTACGTCAACCGGCGGGGCCCGGCAAGAGTTTTCGAGAAGGCTCACACCCGCCTGCGAGACATCAATCCGGTACTCAACTCCATACGCGAACTTTCCCGACATGGAGGGCGAGTTGGACAGTAAGCCTTGCCCGCCGGAGGAACCTGTCGGAGTATTCGACCGTTCGCGATCTGAGATACACCCGCACTACGACGGGGACATGCCTCCGTATTCTCCGAGTCAAGATGACTGCACACCGCATTCAGAAAGCGACCATGGCTGCTATTGGGCAATCCGACATGAAAGTCTTCCCTCTCTGCCTGGGCGGAAGCGTCTTCGGCTGGACCGTGGACCAGGACACCTCGTTCGCCGTCCTCGACGCATACCTGGAGGCCGGCGGGAATTTCATCGACACTGCTGACTCCTACTCACAGTGGGCCCCCGGCAACAACGGCGGCGAGTCCGAGACGGTCATCGGCCGCTGGCTCGCCACGCGCAAGGTCCGGGACCAGGTGGTCATCGCCACCAAGGTGGGCCGCAAGGAGGGCCTGTCCGGACTGGGCCGCAAGGTGATCCGCCAGGCCGTCGAGGACTCGCTGCGCCGCCTCCGAACGGACCGGATCGACCTCTACTACACGCACGCCGACGATCCGGACACTCCCCTGGAGGAGACCCTGACGGCGCTGGACGCCCTGGTCTCGGCCGGGAAGGTCCGCCACCTCGCGGCGTCGAACACCACCGCAGCCCGGCTGAGGGAAGCCCTCACCCTGTCCGACAAGGCCGGCCTCGCCCGGTTCGTGGCGGTACAGCCCCCGTACAACCTGGCCGACCGAGAGCCGTTCGAGGGCGAGCTGCTCCCCCTCTGTATCGAGGAGAGGCTTTCCTGCGTGCCCTACTTCGGGCTGGCGCAGGGGTTCCTGACGGGCAAGCACCGCGACGCGGCGTCCGCCGCCGGGAGCGTACGGGGAGCCGCGGCACGGCAGTACACCGGCAGGCCCCAGGCGCACGCCTTGCTGGACGCCCTGGACCGCGTCGCGGCCGGCCGCTCCGTCACCCCCGGTGCGGTGGCGCTGGCATGGCTCGCCGCGCAGCCGTCCGTGGCCGCGCCGATCGCGAGCAGCAGGACGACCGGGCAGCTCGCCGAGCTCCTTCCCGGGGCGACCCTGCGGCTGTCCGCCGACGAACTGCGCGAGCTGGACGTGGTCTCCCGGGCCTTCCCGCCGGACCACCCGGACCGAACAGCACCGACTGGAGACACGACGAAACCATGACCTTCGCGTATCCGCACACCGTTCTGATCGGATTCGACTTCCTCAAATCCTTCACGAGCGCCGCGCGCACCGAGTACGAGGAATGCACTCCGGAAGAGCCGCCGTCCTGTTTCGCCGTATTACTCGGGACCGTCGAGGACGGCGTGGCCCATGTCGCCGAGGTCGAGTTCGCCACGAATGCGCGGGCGAGCGACCCAACCGCCATGGCGGAATTCTCGGGCGTCATCACCACGCGCTTCGGACCGGCCTACCGGAATCCCTGCCGGGGTTTCTGGTGCAGTTCCAAGGATCTCCTACGGATACAACGCCGGGCGGAGCACCAGCGGCTCGACATACTGGGATCCGTGCATATGCATCCGGACTGGCACCGCATAGGGCCGCCCGCCGAACGGGCGCTCACCATCAGCGAACACCCCACACCGATGGACCGGTACATGTTCGACAACACCAGATATCCGGTGAACATGATCTGTTATCTGGAATCCATCGGCGGAAAGCTGTCGTCGGCGCTCGCCGCGTGGGGACCGCCCTCCGAGGAGCAGCCGGACGCTTCCTGCCCCCGGCTGACGCTGCGTTTCGCGGTGGACTGAGCCGCGGGCGGACCGAGCCGCCGCTGACGACCGCGTCGCGGCCCTGCGGGGCCTCGCGACGCGGTCGTCCCGCTGTCGGCGGGGGCGTCGAGTCAGACCGCCCCACCCACGGCCCGGACTCCCACGCGTACAGGGGCGGGCCAGCCGGCGGAGTCGAGGCCGTACTGGCACAGGAAGGCGTAGACGAGCCGCTCGAGCCCGAACCCCACGCAGGCGCTGCGCGCCGCGCCCTCCGTGCCGTAGTCGATGCCGAAACCGCGCCCGAACAGGTCGTCGTGGAAGTTGAAGGAGCCCACCGCGATGGTCCGCCCGGGTGCGACGGTGAGGCGCAGCTCGTACTTGAGCTCCAGCAGCCGCTGCGACCAGATCCGCGCGGTGGTGTCGCCGCCGCCGAAGAACGGGTCGTTGCCCACCTCGCAGAAGCCGCTCAGGCCGAGCTCCTCCATGAACGCGAAGATCTTCCGCATGAACAGCTCGCGCGAGGCGAGGACGTCTTCGCGCGGTCCCATGAAGACGATCTCGCGGATGGTGAAGTCCCACAGCCGTTCCATCGTCGTGGCATACGCCGCCTCGAATCGGAAGGACTTGCCCTTGGCCGTGACGACGTGCACCCCGTCCGTGTCCAGCGTCCGTCCCCGGTACTGGTGGAACGTGTGGTAGCACATGGTCGGCGGCAGGCAGTAGTCCACGTTGCGGCAGGCGTCGAGGACGGTGGAGTCGATGCCCGTCTCGGCATAGGACTTCTGGAAGCCCTGGTACACGTCGATGTCGTTGTGCAGGCGGGTCACGAACATCAGGTGCTGCGGGAACGAGGCGAAGTAGCCGGCCGTCGCAAGGGCCCCGGTGCTGATCAGCGTCGGGTAGCGGTACTCCGTCGGGCTGAAGTCGTTCCCCAGGATCTGCTTCACCGCCGCGTCGAAGTACGCGAGCAGCGACAGCAGCGGCTCACCGACGGCGACCTGTCCCTCGCCCGCCTCGGTCACCGCGCCCGCCCGCGCGAGCAGTTCGAACGTCCCCTCCTCGACCACCCGCTCGTGCGGGGACGTCCACACCGACTTCGGCGGGGTCGTCCGCTGCTGGCGGACGTCGCCGTCGACGACCCGGTTCACCTTCTCGGCCAGCTCGTCCGCGGGGAGCGGGGCGGCCGAGCGCAGGGTCACCCCGCGCACCTCGCCGTCGGCCGTGTCCAGTTCGTATCCCGTGATCTCCGACGACACGAAGAGGAGGCGGCGCTCGATCTCGGCTGCGAGCTCCCCGGCCACCGGGGTGTGCAGCTCGACGCGTGTGCGGAACTCCCCGGTCCCGGCGTCCGTCGGTGCGGTGTCCTGTCGGGTGGTGTCGGTCATGTCTCTTGCTCCTGAGCGGCTGGGAGGACTGGGAGGTCGACGAAGGACGCGTGGGCGCCTCTCCGGTGGACCTGGACGACGGGCGGCGGGTGATGCGCGCAGGTCTCGGCGTTGTCCCGGTCGCAGCACGTGACGGCGATCCGGAGCCGGTGCCCGGGAGCGAACACATGGCTGATCGGGTGCAGGTCGAAGGCCAGCGCCACCGGCTCCTCGGGCAGCGGTGACCGGGTCCGCTCCGAGCACGGGTGGTACGGCAGCGAGAGGTTGTCGTACGGAGCGGGGCCCAGCGCCCGGTGGGAGGCGCGGATCACGCCCTCGGTGACGTAGTGGGAGACCCCTTCGCCGTCGACGTCCTCCAGGTAGACGAAGAAGTCGCCGTCCGGATGGGTCGACGTCACCCACAGTTCCGCGACCGGGTGCCCGGTCACGTCCAACTCCCGTTCCAGCGGGGCCGTCGTGTAGGTGAGGGCCGTCCGGTCGTTGCCGTTCATCGGCTCGTAGCCGAACGGTCCGCCGTAGGCGTCGGTCCAGCGGGTCGCCGTGCCGGAGGTGGCCGTGTAGTCGACGACGAGGTCGTCGACGCCGCCGAGCCGCGAGGGTGCCCGGTCCGTCAGAGTGCCGTCGTTGACGGAGGTCACGGGCACGTCCGGGCCGGCGCCGAAGTACATCCTCGTCGTACGGACTCCGGCGGGCGGCCACCGGTGACTGGTGCGCCACTCCTCGCCGGGGGGCGCGTTCCGCCGGTGGTAGCGGATGGGCGGCTCGTCCATGACGCCGGTGTCGACGCCCTTGAGCCAGTGGTCGAACCAGCGCAGGTGCTCGGCCGCCAGGTCCACGCCCTCCCTGCCGTTGTGCGACCAGTCGCCCACCAGAAGCTTGCGCGGCCCGGTGAGATTGGCGTGCCACAGGAACGCGTCCCGCACCCAGGTGTCGTGCCAGCCGGTGAGCTGGTACACGGGCACGCCCGCGGCGGCGATCGCTTCGACGCGGGCGGAGGGGCTCTGGCGCGCGTACGGCGGCTCGTTGTCACCGTCGCCCCGGCTGTCCCGGCAGGGCAGGGCAGCGGCCCTTGCGAAGACGTCCGTGTTGGCCCGGTGCTCCTCGGCCGCCGCGCGCACGGCCGCTGAGTCCTCCCGTACGGGTGCGGCCCCGGTCTCGGTGTCCAGCCGCCGCACCATCGCGCCCCAGTTCCGGATGAAGTCGTGCCGGAACGCGCCTGCGGGACGGAGGAACGAGTAGAGGTCGAAGAGCGCCACCTGCGGGAAGATCGCCTTCAGGCTGGGCGGGGCGGTGCCGGCGGCAAGGAACTGGGTGATGCCCAGGTAGGACTCGCCGTACATGCCGACGTTCCCGTCGCACCAGTCCCGCGCGGCGAGCCATTCCGTGATCTCGTAGGCGTCCTGGCTCTCCTCGGGGCCGAACTCCATCCCCCGTACGCCGCTGGAGGCGCCCGTGCCCCGGGCGTCCGCGGCGGCAATCACGTAGCCGTCGTCGAGGATCCGGCGCAGCCAGGGGCGGCTGTCGAGCTTGGTCCAGATCAGGCCGTCCACCATGTCCGAGCGGTGGTAGCGGTCGTGGCACCAGAGGGCCGGCAGCGGCTCCTCGACCACCCGGCCGTCCCGCTTGGGGCGGAACACGTCCACGGCGATCCGGACGCCGTCGCGCATCGTGACGTAGTGGGTGGAGGACTCGATGCCGTCGACGGCTTCGAGGTAGGCCGCGATGTCCGCCGACCGCTCCTCCAGCAGTGTGCGCAGCTCCTCTTCCAGGCCGCCCGGCGGCGGCTCGTGGTGCAGCCGGCCGCCGGACGTCCACACGCGGACGTTCGAGGCCCGCAGCCGCAGCAGCAGCGGGACGACGGACGCATCGGGGCCGGGTACGGCGTCCTCGGTCCGCGCCGTCATGTCGTACGCCTTTCTGTCTCGCAGGTCACGCGGACGGACGCCGCGCGTGACCGTCGGCGACGGTCACGCGCGGCGTTCTGGGGGGTCACGCCGCCGTCGCGGTCTTCGACGTCACGAGGCGGACGAGTCCGTCCACCGTCCGGAAGTTGTCGAACTCCATGTCGTCGGGGGTGAGCTGGAGCGAGAACTCCTGCTCCACGAAGAGCGCCAGTTGCATGGCGAAGAGCGAGTTGACGTATCCCAGCGCGAAGATGTCGTCGCTGTCGGCCAGGTTCCGGCCGTTGAGCTGCGGCGCGAGGAACTCCCGGACCCGGGTGCGCACGTCGTCCTGCATGGTTCTGCCTCCAGTGTGGGGTTGGATTGTCAGTAGGTGTAGAAGCCGCGTCCGGTCTTGCGGCCCAGCAGCCGGGCGTCGACCATCCGCTGGAGCAGCGGTGCCGGGCGGTACTTGCTGTCGCGGAAGCTCTCGTACATGACGGTGAGGGAGTTCAGGATCGTGTCGAGGCCGATGAGGTCGCCGGTTTCCAGCGGGCCCATCTTGTGGCCGAAGCAGCCCTTGAACATCCGGTCGACCTGCTCGGCCGTGGCGACCTGGTCCTGGACGCAGAAGATCGCCTCGTTGACCGTCAGCATCAGTACGCGGTTGGTGACGAAGCCCGGCGCGTCCTGGACGACGATGCCCTCCTTGCCGAGGTCGCGCAGGAGCCCCAGCGCGGTGTCCAGGGTCTGCTCCGAGGTGAAGTGGCCCTGGACGACCTCGACCGTGTCCATCAGCGGCACGGGGTTCATGAAGTGCAGCCCGAGCACGCGCTCGGGACGCTCGGTGACCGAGCCGACCCGGGTGATGGGCACCGCGGAGGTGTTGACGCCGAAGACGACCTCCGGACGGCAGATCTTGTCGATCTTCTCGTAGACGTCGCGCTTGATGTCCCAGTTCTCGGTGACGTTCTCCACGACGAAGTCCGCGGCGCTCAGGGCCGACAGGTCGGTGCCGGTGGTGATGCGGCCGAGGATGGTGGCCGGGTCGTCCTTCAGGCGCTCCGCGCGGAACATGCCCTGAAGCCGCAGGTCGCTCTCGATCTGTGTCGTGGCGGAGGCGAGTTGCTCCTCGGACACGTCGATCAGCAGCACGTCGAACGCGGACTGGGCCAGCGACTGTGCCACTCCACGGCCGATGGTGCCCGCGCCGATGACACCCACCGTACGGATGTTCATGCTGATACCGCCTCAGATGATTGGAAGGGGGCGGCCGAACGGGTTCGCCGTTTCAGCCGTGGGACTTCTTGCTGTCGAGGTGTGCCGCCAGGTCGGCGATGGTGACGTACCGGAACAGGTCGACCATCGACACCCTGACGGCCATGGTCTTCTGGATGCTCTGCGCCATCCGCAGGGCGACGAGGGAGTCCCCGCCCAGCGAGAAGGCGCTCTCATGGACGTTCAGCCGGTCCAGACCGAGTTCCCTGGCCCAGATCCGGGCGACCTGGTGCTCCGTCTCGCTGTACCCGCCGTCCTCCCGGCCGAGGAGCGTGACGCCTTCGTCCGGTGCGGGCCCGGCGGGCGCGTCCTCCGCCGGCGCCCGGCGGGGTTCACCGCCGGCCCCGGCGACCCGCTGCCGGACGGACTCCTCCAGGACCAGCGGGGCCCTGCGCAGTTGGGCCGCCAGAAGGTCGGGGTCCACGGAGCCCAGCATCCCGTAGTTGATCTCGCCGACCACCACGGGGGAGCGGGGTGCGGCGAGGATCTCGTCCAGGCTGCCGAGCCCGTCCTCCACGCTGATCGACCGGAAGAAGCCCTGGTCCCGCCGGACGCCGTGATCGAACGCCATGCCGGTGTCCAGCCAGTCGGTCCAGTCGACGGTGACCGTCCTGCGGCCCAGGGCGGTGCGGTGGTCGGCGAAGTGGTCGAGGTAGGTGTTGGCCGCGGTGTAGTCGCCCTGGCCGGCGACGCCGAAGACGGAGGTGGTCGATCCGAAGCAGACCATCAGCTGCGGCGGATCGTCCGCGGTGACGAGGTCCAGGACGGTCGCGCCGAGCACCTTGGGGGCGAGTGTGGCCCGGAACGTCCCGGCGTCCTTGCGGAAGAGGAAGCCGTCGCCCGCGACGCCCGCCGCATGGATGACACAGGCGATACGGCCCAGGTCGGCGCGGACGGCGCGGACGACGTCCGCCATGGCGGCCTCGTCGGCCACGTCCGCCCGGTAGCAGCGCACCCGGGCACCCAGGTCCTCCAACTCCCGCAGGGCGGTGACCTGCCGGTGCCGTCTCGGGTCCTCGGCGGCCGTCTCGTCTCGCTCGTCGCGCGGGTCCGGGGCGCCGCGGCTGACGAGAGCCAGACGGATGCCGGGCACGGTGCGGCTCAGGTGCCGGGCCACGGCCAGTCCGAGGCCGCCGAGGCCGCCGGTGATGAGGTGGACGCCGTCGGGGCGCTCGCCCTCCTGGTGCGAGCGATCCCGCAGGTGCAGTGGCGCCAGCTCGGTGACATGACGCCCGCCCCGGCGGAGGGCGATCATGGTCGGTGACCACGGCCCGAGGAGTTCGGCGCACAGGGTGTCCGCGTCGGTGTCCTCGTCGACGTCGAGGCAGAGGACCTCGGTCCCCTCGTGCTCCTGGCCGATCACCTGGCCAGGCCGAACAGGGTCGCGTGTACGGGGGCCGTGGCCGGCTCGTCGCCCGTCACGCGCGCCACGTCGGGGGCGATCACGGCGAGCCGGCCGGGGACGACGTCCCGTGCCGCCAGGGCCCGTACGAGGTGAAAGAGGCTGTCGACCCCGCCGCGCAGCCGACGGTCGAGCTCCGCGACCCCGCGCTGGGCGCCGGCGGCGGGGGCGGCGACAAGCACAGCCTCGCCGGGCACCGCGTCGCCCAGGGTGTCGAGCAGCCGTTCCCACCCCTCGGACGTGGGGGGCACCCCGTAGTGGTCGTCGCCGGGGGCTTTCCACTCCTCGGCGAGCTCGGCCGTGATCACCCGTACGCCTCGGGAGCGCAGCGAGACGCCCAGGTCCCGGGAGAGCCCGCCGCCTTCCGTCACGAGGAGTACGGCGGCGGGCGCCTCGCGCTGCTCCGTGACGTCCGGCGCGGGGATCCAGCGCAGGGTGTGGTGACGGGAGTGCGGGCGGATGCGGGCCACCGTGTGCCGCGGGTCGGGGACACGCTTGACCGTGAAGCCGAGGATCTCCACCGCGGTGTTGCCCTCGGCGTCACGGATGGTGACGTCGACCTTGCGGATCTCGGTGCTGGGCCCGGCGTCCGGGTGCGGGGTGATGAGACTGGTCCCGGTGGGCGGCAGCGACGCGTGGATGCGGAGGGAGTCGTAGCCGACAGGGAGGAAGAAGGCGCGGCTGCCCCGGTACTCCTGTACGTCCTCCCGGGTCTCGTGGACGGCGAATCCGCTGAAGCCCGTCGCGAGGTCGAGCAGCGCCGGGTGGAGGACGTGGTCCTCGCACTCGGAGCGGTACCGCTCGGGCATGTCGAGGATGCCGAGTGCGGCCCGGACGCCGACGTGCATGGTGCGCAGGCTGTCCGTCCAGCGGCGGCCGAACTCCATCACCTTGTGCTCGGCCTGGGCCCTGCCGAGGTCGACGGTCTCCAGACCGCACCGCGCGAACAGGACGTCCGGGTCCTGGCGCGGCGGTGGGGCGAGGGGACCGGCAGCGGCCTTGCCCTGGACGTGGACGGTCCACACGTCGCGCTCCGGGTCATGGCCGGCCACGGAGAACTCAACGGTATCGTCGTCGAGTTCGCGGACGGTGATGTGCACGGTGCGGGGCTTGTGCTCCTGCACGAGCAGTGGCACCAGGAAGTCGACGTCCCTGATCTCTGTGACCGGGCGGCCCAGGTGCGCTGTGGCGGCGGCCCGGCCCATCTCGAGGTAGGTGGTCCCGGGGACGATCGCCTCACCGAGCATGCGGTGCTCGGCGAGCACCCAGTGGCGGTCGAGGGACAGCTCGCACTGGAAGACGGTCTGTCCGGCGGACCGGAGCAGCACCTCGTCGAGCAGCGGGTGGCGGCCGGGTTCACGGGACACCCGGGGGGTCGCGGGCTCCAGCCAGTAGCGTTTGCGCTCGAAAGGATACGTGGGCAGGGGAACGCGGCGCCGGTTGTCCTGGCCGTAGTAGCCGGCCCAGTCCGGCGCCACCCCGAGGAGCCACTGCTGGCCCAGGGTGCGGCGCATCGTCTCACCGGCACCGCGCGGGTCCCGGGGGTGCGGCAGCGACGCCGTGACCGTGACGCCGGTGCCCTCGTCGGCGAGCGTCCGCCGCGCCAGGCTCACGAGGGTCTGTCCGGGGCCGACTTCCAGGAGCACCGGTGCGCTCTGTGCCAGCAGGCGCACACCGGCGGCGAACTCCACGCACTGCCGTATGTGGCGTCCCCAGTACTCCGGGTCCCGGGCCTGCTCCGCCGTGATCCAGTCACCGGTCACGTTGGAGACGAACGGGATGCCGGGCGCCGCGCGCTCCACCCGCGCCACTGCCGAGACGAATGCGTCGACGACCGGTTCCATGAGTACCGAGTGGAACGCATGGGACACCTCCAGCGGCCGGGTCGCCCACCCGCGCTCCTCGGCCGTCACGGCGAACTCCTCGACCGCGTCGACGGGCCCCGAGACGACGCAGTCGCGGGGGCCGTTGTGCGCGGCCAGGCAGGCCCCGTCGGGCAGTACGGACTCCACCGCGTCCCGCTCGGCCACCACGCCGAGCATCGCTCCGGCCCCGCACCCCTGCATCAGCTCGCCGCGCAGGGCCACCAGCCGCAGCGCGTCCTCCAGCCGGAAGACTCCGGAGACGCACGCCGCGACCCACTCCCCCAGGCTGTGCCCGAGCAGGTGAGAGGGTTCCACGCCCCACGCCCGCCACAGCGCGACCAGGGCGTACTCGACGACGAACAGCGCGGGCTGCGCCCACCGCGTCCGGCCCAGGAGCGCGGCGCCGGCCGCGTCCTCGGGGAAGAGGACGTCGCGCACATCCCTGTCCAGGTGAGGTCGCAGGAGTTCCGCGCAGGTGTCCACGGCCGACCGGAAGACCGGCTCGGACGCGTAGAGTTCGCGCCCCATGCCCGGGTACTGGGCCCCTTGTCCGCTGAACAGGAACGCGGACTGCGGCGAGTTCGCAGCGGCCTGCCCGCTCATCACGTACGCGGGGTCGCGGGTCTCCAGTGCGGCGGCCACCGCCTCGGCGTCGGCCCCGCACACGGTGCGCCGGTACGGGAAGTCGCGCCGACCTGTGGCCAGGGTGAACGCGGCGTCGGCCAGTGCCGGCCGCTCGCGGCGCAGGAACGCCGCCAGTCTGTCCGACGCCTGGTCCAAGGCGTGTTCGGAGCGCGCCGACAGCACCAGGAGCTCGGACTCGCGGGGGCTCGGGGCGGGCCCGGGGGCGGGCGGGGCCTCCTCCAGCACCACGTGCGCGTTCGTGCCGCCGAAGCCGAACGCGCTCACCCCGGCGCGGCGCACCCGTCCGGTCGTCCGCGGCCACGCGCCGAGCTCCGTCTGCACCTGGAACGGCCCGTCCGTGAGGTCGGCGTCCTTGTTCCCCTCCACGTGGTTGAGGGACGCGGGTAGTTCGCCGTGGCGCAGAGCCAGGACGGTCTTCAGCAGTCCTGCCATCCCGGCGGCGGCGTCCAGGTGCCCCACGTTGGATTTCACCGAGCCGACCCGCCAGGTGCCCGGCGCGCCGGCGAAGGCCCGCGACAGGGCCTGGAGTTCGATCGAGTCGCCGATCAGGGTGCCGCTGCCGTGCGCCTCCACGTAGTCGATGTCCCCCGGTTCCAGCCCGGCCGTCGCCAGGGCCTCCGCGATCACCGCGGCCTGTCCCGCGACGCTCGGCGCGGAGAAACTCGCCTTGACGGCACCGTCGTTGTTGACCGCCGTGCCCCTGATCACCGCGTGGACGGTGTCTCCGTCGGCGAGGGCGTCCGCCAGTCGCTTCAGCGCCACCACCCCGACGCCGTTGGCGAAGACCGTGCCTCGGGCGGTGGCGTCGAAGGGCCGGACGTGGCCGTCCGGGGAGAGGAAGCCGCCTTCCTGGTAGGGGTAGCCGGTCTTCTCCGGGACCTTGTAGGAGACCCCGCCGGACAGCGCCATGTCGCACTCGTAGCCCAAGAGGCTCTGGCAGGCGGCGTGCAGGGCGACCAGCGAGCTGGAGCAGGCCGTCTGGACCGGGTAGCTCGGTCCCTTGAGGTCGAGCTTGTACGAGACCCGCGTGGTCAGGAAGGCCAGTTCGTTGCCGAGGCCGATGTTCTCCCCGCGGATGCCCTCCCCGTTGTCCATGTTGCTGACGAGGTTCCCGATGTACGCGCTGCTGCTCGCGCCTCCGAAGACCCCGACGGTGCCCTGGTACCGGGCCGGATCGAGGCCCGCGTGTTCCAGCGCCTCCCAGGCGGTCTCGAGGAACAGCCGGTGTTGCGGGTCCATGATCTTGGCTTCCCTGGCGGTGTAGCCGAAGAACTCCGCGTCGAACAAGTCGATGCCCTCGAAGGAGGGGCCCGCCTTCACGTAGTGCGGTTGCCCGGACTCCTCGGGGTCGACCCCTGCCGCCAGCAGCTCGTCGTCCCCGAACTCCACGACGGACTCGACGCCGTCGCGCAGGTTCGCCCAGAACTCGGCCAGGTCGCGGGCACCCGGGAAGCGTCCGGACATCCCGATGATGGCGACGCCTTCCGGCACGGACGGGTCGTCGAACCCCTCCTCGTTGGTGTCGCTCATCACTGCTCCCTCCGTCCTGCACGCATCTGTCGGGGTGGGTGATCCCGTCCTCGTCGGCCCGGTTCGCGCGCCCTGCGTGGGCCGTTCGGCGCACAGGTGTCCAGCGGCACCGTCATGGAGCGGGACATGCGGTCCGGGCGACCCCGGTACCGGTACTCCGCGGCTCCATCGGCGTTTGTCGCCCCGTACCGCACTCGATCCCCCAACGGCTGCGCTCGAGAATATCAGGAGAGCAGGAATTCGATACCGCTCGTCGGTTCCCCGCTCGGCGTTCGCAGCCCATGTCGACTGACAGGGAGACTAACGCAGGATCCCACGGGCCACAATGGCATACAACGGTGACGTGCACGAGAGGAGATGAAAGCGCCCGGAATCCACTCCTCACGCTCGATCCATAGGCGGCTCTGTGGCACGCTGTTCTGGCCGACGAGCAGCTCCGGAAACAGAAAGAGACCGCACATGCACAGCAATCCGCCCACCCGTCCCTGGATCAACCGACTGTCGAAGACGAATCCACCCGGAAGCATACGGCTGTTCTGCTTCCCTTATGCCGGCGGCGGCGCTTCCACATTCCGCGGTTGGGCCGAGCTGCTGCCGGATGAGGTCGACGTCCACGCCATTCAGCCGCCGGGTCGCGAGGACCGGCTGTTCGAGGACCCGGTCGACACCCTGAAGGCGACTCTGGACGCCGTCGTCCCGGAGCTGCTGGCGTACTCCAAGGAGCCGTTTGCCCTGTTCGGACACAGTCTTGGGGCGATCGTCTGCTGGGAGGCGGCCCGCGTGCTGCGCGAGGAGCACAACCTCGAACCGGCCCATGTGTTCCTCTCGGGATGCCGTGCCCTGCCCGCCGTGCACGACGGCCGACGGGACCTTCACACACTGCCCGAAGCGGAACTCATAGAGGAACTCCGACTTATGAACGGAACACCGGAGGAGATTCTCCGGAACTCCGACTTCATGCGGTTGCTACTGCCCGCTGTAAGGGCGGACTATGCGATGCTCTCACGCTATTCCTTTCTGCCGTGCAAGCCGCCGGGCGCACCGGTGACGGTATTCGGTGGAGCGAGTGACCCGGGCGTGGGAATGAACCATCTCCAGCAGTGGTCCGAGCTGGTCGAGGGAGAGCTCGACGCGGTGGTCCTGCCCGGTGACCACTTTTTCCTGCATTCGTCGCGGGAGCCCCTTCTCGCAGAAATGACAAAGCGTCTCGTCGGGCCCGTTCAGACGTCCGGGCGGAAGTCCTCACTCGGTTCGCTCTGATCTCTTCGGCCGTCGTCGATGTCCTTCATGGCGTTTTCGACGGCCTTCAGGGTCGGCTCGTGCACGATCATCTCGAAATGGTCGACGGGCACCTGGTACTGCTGGTAGTCGGTGAGCCCGAGGTCGGGCCAGTCGGTCACCGGGTGGAGGGTGCGCTCCACGTCCGACGGGTCGTCCCGGTCGTCGGTCGAGAACAGTCGCACGGCGAAGTCGCCCGGCTCGGGCACGTAGCCCGACACGGCCGACCCGACGGAGCCGAAGACCCGCAGCCCGGCCAGGAACTCCGCGAAGTCGGTCTCGATGGGGTCCGGCCCCTGTGCGCCGACCGCGTGGTACACCTCGGCGGCGTCCGGCTCCTGGCCCTCCGGTATCGCGACACCCGCCTCGTGCGCGACGGACAGGAGCTTCTCCCTGGCGGCCTCGGCCACCGTCAGCGGCGGGCAGTACAGCGAGGTGTTGAGCAGGACGACGGAGCGGACGTCCCATCCACGCCGCCGCAGTCCGGCGGCGAGTTCGTAGGCGATGATGCCTCCCACGCAGTATCCGGCCAGGTGCAGGCTGCGCGGCGCGTCCGCCTTCTCCAAGACTCCGACGAAGTCGTCGACGATCTCCGCGAGCGTCCCACAGGGTGCGCCCTCGGCCGGGTCGAGGCCGCGGGCCTGTAGGCCGAGCACGGGGCGGTCGATCGGCTCGCCTCCGAAACGGTGGAGGCCGATGACGCCGCCGCTCGCCGCCGGCACCAGCAGGAGGGGGGCGCCGGTGCCGGCCGGGTTGAGGGTGAGCAGTCGGCCGCCGGATCCCGGGGTGTCGTTGCGGATGCGGGCGCTGAGACCGCCGAACGTGGGCGCCTCGAACAGCGTCTTCAGGGGGATCCGGGTGCCGAGGGCGCCCCGCAGAGCGGCGACCAGCTTCGCGGCGAGCAGGGAGGACCCGCCCGACCCGAAGAAGTCGGCGTCCAGGGAGGCGGGCGGCCGGCCCAGCACCCGGGACCACTGGGCGGCGACGACGGCCTCGGTGGCGTCCCGCTCTACGAAATGCGACGGCACGGCGCTTCCTTCCCCTGATCGCTCTCGGCCGCGTGGACCGAGAGGAGTTCCGACAGCAGCGGCGTCACCGCCGGCGTCCCGAACAGGTCCTTCACGGTCAGTCCGGTGCGGTGCACCGACCGTGCGTCGGCGTCCGGCCACTCGGAGCCCTCGCTGAGGATGACGTGCCCGAGCTTCGGCGGGGCGCAGCGGTCAGCCGCTGCGGACAACGTGAAGCCGAGCCAGGCCCGCTGCGCCTCCGTCAGCTCGTCGGCGATGTCGTCGTCCAGGTCGGGCGCGGTCCGGGTGACAACGGAGCGGAGGAAGGCACTCGCCTCCCGCAGGGCGTCGGACGCCGGGAGGCCGGTGATGTCGGGCACCTCGGCGGGGTCCAGCGTGTCGTCCATGTCCAGGGCGAGGTCCAGCAGCAGTTCCCGGGGCGTGCCAGGGCCGGGGACCACAGGGTCGAGGACGACGAGCGGTGTGCCGGGCCCCGGCAGTTCGTCGGCCAGCAGCGTCGCCAGTTCGACGGCGGAGCAGTAGGCGAGCACGGCCCGTGGCGGGGCGACGGTCGCGATCTCGGCCGCCCAGTGCCGTGCCTGCGTCGCCAGGTCGGGGACCGTCTGAGCGAGTCCGGGGTAACGCAGCGGATCGATCCTGAGGCGGTGGGCGTGCAGCTCGGGCGGGAGGACGGGGTCGAAGCTCCGCGGCGGGATCTCGTTGCCGAACTCGATGACGACGACCGGCCGGCCGTCGTGGGGGCTCGTCTTGCCGGACATTGGCTTCAGTCTCCGTTCTTGGGTGCCGCGTCGACCTCGGCCGCCAGCTCCGCCAGGACCGGATGGTCGAAGACCGCCTGGAGGCCCACCTTGACGCCGAACCGGTCGCGCACCTTGCCGATCATGCGTGCCGCGAGCAGCGAATGCCCGCCGACGTCGAAGAAGTTGTCGCTGGGGCCCGGCACGATGCCGGTCAGCTCGGTCCAAATCCCGGCGATGCCCTCCTCGGTGGAGCCGGGCGGGAAGGCCGCCTCGGGCCGCTGGGCGGGCTCGGCCGGCACGTCCAGCAGGGACCTGCGGTCGATCTTGCCGTTCGGAGTCAGCGGCATGGCGTCCAGCCGCTGGACGCGGGAGGGGACCATGTACTGGGGCAGCCGCGCCGCCAGCGCCTCCTGCACCGTCTCCACGGTGGCCCCACCGCAGTAGAAGGCGGCCAGGGAACCGCCCGAGCCGTCGTCGCACAGCACGACGGCGGACTGGCTGACCTCCGCCACCGTCAGCATGGTGTGCTCGATCTCGGCGGGTTCGACACGGTTGCCGCGAACGCTCAGCTGGGCGTCGCGCCGTTCGACGAACTCCAGGTCCCCGGAGTCCGTCCAGCGGCAGACGTCCCCCGAGGCGTACCACCGCTCGGCGGTGCCGGGGCTCCCCCCGGCGGACCCGGCGTCGACGGCGGGGGCCGCCGTGCCGAACTTCTCCTCGGTGAGGGCGGGGTCACCTCGGTATCCGGCGGCCAGGACCACCCCGCCGATGAGGAGTTCGCCGGTCGCGCCGGGTCCGGTGACGTCGTTGCCCCGGCGATCGACCAGCCGGACGCGCGCGCCCGTGACGGGGGTGCCGATGACCGGGGGCCGACCGGGGTCACCCGTGCCGCGCAGGTCCCTGCTGGCGGTCGTGACGACGGTCGCCTCGGTGGGGCCGTAGTGGTTGTGGACCGCGGCGGGGAACGAGGCGCTCGGCCGCACCCGCAGCCGGTCGCCGCCGGTGAGCAGGACCCGCAGGGAGGGCGGTGCCGCGTCGGCGCCGATCAGTTCCTCGGCGAGCGGTGTGCTGAGGAAGCACTGCTCGATCGCGTTTTCCTGGAGGAAGCCCGCGATGGCCGTCACGTCGGCACCCAGGGGCTCGGCGGGCAGGACCAGGGTCGCGCCGCCCGCGAGCGCCGCCCAGGTCTCCCAGACGGAGGCGTCGAACCCCAGGCCGGCGAAGGCGGCCACCCGCGTTCCGGGCCCCGTCCCGTAGGTGGCGCGGTGCCAGTCCAGCAGGTTCACCAGGCTGGTGTGAGCGACCTCCACGCCCTTCGGCGTCCCGGTGGAGCCGGAGGTGTAGATGACGTACGCGAGGGTCGGCCGGACGGGTCGCGGCTCCCGCGCGGGGCCGGAGAAGGCGTCCTGCGGCGCGGGCACCGTACGCGGCACCCGGTGGCGCAGGTCGGGCTGGGCCAGCACGGCGAACGGCCGCGCGTCGTGCAGGACCGATTCGATGCGTCCCTGAGGGAGGGCCGGGTCAAGGGGCAGGTAGGCGGCACCGGCGCGCCAGGCTGCCAGCTGGGCGACCACGCCCGGCGCGCCCCGCTCGTACAGGACGCCGAGCAGGCAGCCCGGCTCGAACCCCGGCGTCTCCTGGAGCCGCGCCGCCGCGGTGCCGGCCTCGTGCCACAGACGGCCGTACGTCAGCACGTCCTTGCCGCACTCGACCGCCGACGCCTCGGGGTCCGCGTCGACGAGGCGCCGCAGCAGGCGCACGACCGTCCGTTCCTCTGGAATGTCCTGCATGGGGAGGTGGGGTCCCTTCGGGTGGAGGCTGTTCACAAGCGCTGGGAGGCCGGCGGTTTCCCGGACACCAGCAGTTCCTCGTAGACGCGGGCGAGGCGGTGCGCGGTGCTCGGCGCGACGCGGTCGGCCTGGAAGCTGAGGTCCACCCGCAGCCCGCCGTCGGCCGTCGGCCAGATCTCGCAGACGATCTCGTGCATGGCGGCGGGCGGTTCCATCGGCAGACGCCGCGCCGCGCACCCGGCGAAGGCGAGCTCCTCGGGTACAGCGGTCTGTACGGCGAACATCGTCTGGTACAGCGGGTTACGGCCGGTCCTGGGCGGCCGGATCGTGCGGACCACCTCCGCGAAGGCCACGTCCTGTCGGGCGAAGGCGTCCTCGACGGCGGGGCGTGCCGCCTTCGCCAGGTCCGCGAGCGCCGACGCGCCGTCCCCTGCCGGCAGCCGCAGGCACACGACGTCCACCAGGCAGGACACGGCCGCCATGGAGGCGGGGCCGGAGCGGCGCACGAGAGGGACGCCGATGCCGAAGTCGTCCTGTCCGGTCACGTCGGCGAGCGCGGCGGCGTAGCCGGCCGCGAGGGGCAGGAACAGGGTCGCTCCGAGGTGTCCGGCCTCGGCGCGGAGGCGGGCGGTGACCACCGGGTCCACGGTGAAGCCGAGGCTCCCGAACGGCTGGTCCGGCCCCGCTCCGGGCGCGGGCAGGGCGAGTTCCGGCAGGTCCGCGAGGTGCCGGGTCCACCAGGCCAGTTGGGCGGCGGTCTCGTCGGGGTCGTCGAACCGGGCTGCCTCGTCGGCCAGCTCGCGCAGGGTCGGCGCGGGGTTCTCGAAGTGCGGCTCGGCGCCGCGGCTGCGGGCGTTGTAGGCGTGTGTCAGCTCGGTGATGAGCAGGTCCTGCGACCAGCCGTCGAAGGCGATGTGGTGGACGGTGAGGCCGACCAGCGCCGTCTCGTCGCCCCCCGGGGCGTACACGCACCGCCAGACCCGCGCGTCCTCGATGGGCAGGGGGCGGTTCAGCGCCTCCTCCACCAGGGCCCGCGTGTCCTGGGTCCGGTCGCCGCAGGTGAGCGTCTCGACGCGGATGGCATGCGCGGTGTCGGGTGTGAGGGCCACCGGCTCGGGGTCCAGCCGGTAGGCCGATCTGAGGGCCTCGTGGCGCTGGTGCAGGTCGCCCAGGGCCTGTTCCAGGGCGGTGGTGTCCAGCGGACCGGTGACCTCCCACAGCAGGTGGCAGAGGGCGGCGGAGTCGCTCGGGTCCAGCTCGTGCAGCAGGCCGAAGTGAGCCTGGATGCCGTCGAGGCGGACCCTGTCGGTACGGCCCGCCGGTTCCGCCGGGGAGGGGGAGGAGCGCGTTTCCAGGAGCTCCGCGAGGCCCTCGGCCGTGGGGTTGCGCAGGAAGCCGGAGACCGGCACGGAGATGCCTGTACGGTCCGAGAGGCGCGCGCACAGCCGGATGGCGTCGAGGGACGTTCCGCCCAGAACCGCAAACGGCGCGTCGGGCGCCGCGTCGGTCTCCAGGAGGGTGCGGATCTCCTCCAGCACGACCGCCGTCCACCGGCTCCGCGGCTGTGCGGGCCCGCCGGGAGCGGTCGTCTCCGCCGGCGGGTCGGAGGGTGCCCGCAGGGTCGTCGACAGCAGCCGCGCGGTGTCCGTCTTGCCGGTGGGCGACAGCGGGATGGCGTCGACGCGCCGCAGGTCGTCCGGGACGCTGTGGGGCGGCAGCCCGGCGACGAGGTGGGCGCGTACGGCCGCCGGTGCAACGGTGGCCTCGGGGGCGCCGGGCTCCGCGACGTAGAAGAGCAGCATGGCGTTGTAGGCACCGTCCGGGCCCGGCACGGGCACCGCGACCGCCTGCTTGACGTGCGGCAGGGCGAGGCAGACGTTCTCGATCTCCAGCGGCTCGATCCGCCGTCCCCGGATCTTGACCTGGCGGTCGGCTCGGCCGACGTAGTGGAACAGTCCGTCAGGGGTGGTGAACCCGAGGTCCCCGGTCCGGTAGAGGCGGACGGTCTCGCCGTCGACGGGCGTGTCCACGAAACGCGCGGCCGTGTCCTGCGGCATGCCCAGGTATTCGACGGCGAGACCGTCCCCGCCGATGCAGATCTCCCCGGTCTCCCCCGGCGGACACACCCGGCCTTCCCGCATCACGTGGACCGTCGTGTGGTGCACGGGCCTGCCGATGGGGATGCCGTGCGGGAGTTCCGTGTCCTGCGGCAACACGTCGTGCGTGGTGGTGAAGACGCAGGACTCGACGGGCCCGTAGCCGTTGGTCAGCCGCACCGTCGGGTGGGCGTCCAGGAAGCGGCGCACATGGTGCGGTGACAGCCTCTCCCCGCCGGTCATCACGTGCCGGAGACCAAGGAAGCAGGAGGGGTCCTCGTCGACGAAGGCGTTGAACAGGGAGGTGGTGAGCCATGCCGTGTCGACGCCCTGGTCGCGCACGAGCGCGGCGAGCCCCGAGGGCAGCACGTACTCGTCCTCCACCAGGGCCACCGTGCCGCCGCTGGTGAGGGGCCCCCACAGCTCCAGGCTGGCGACGTCCCAGGGGAGCGCGACCGACGCGAGCATGACGTGGCCGGGGCCGAAGTCGGCGAAGCCTCCGGGCTGGAACAGCCGGGTAGTGGCCCGGTGCGGAGTGACGACGCCCTTGGGGACGCCGGTGCTCCCCGAGGTGAAGAAGACGGTGGCCTCGCTGCCACCGTCGCAGGCCACGGCGGGGACACGGCGCCGGCGCCGTACCGCCTCGTGGACGGGGTGGTCGGCCGGGGACCAGGTGGGCACGTGGAGGTCCCGGGGCTTCTCCACGACCGCGAGCGGCGGTTGGAGCCGCCGGAGAATGGCGTCCAGCCGCTCCTCGGGCCAGTGCGGGTCCAGGGCGGCGTAGGCGGCCCCGCACTTGAGGACGGCGAGGACGACGGCCGCGTACTCGGGTGAGCGGCTCATCAGTACGGGCACCCGGTGTCCCTCGGCGACGCCCAGGGCACGCAGTTCGGCGGCGTAGTCGTCGCCGGCCGCGTCCAGTTCCCCGTACGTCAGGCGACGATCGCCCTGTACGACGGCGAGGGCGCCGGGCTGGGCGCGGGCCTGGTGGGCCACCGCCTCGTGGATGAGCTCGCCGTGGACGTACGCGGCGGTCGAGGCGTCACGCGCCATTGCGGGTACCCCCTCTGATCTTGAGGTGTTCCATGACGGTGAGGCCGTAGTGCGACCGGGTCACCGGGGCGGCGGCCTCCTCGATCACGTCCCACCGCTCGCCGAGCCCGCGCAGGGCGACCTCGGCCTCCAGCCGCGCCAGTCCGGCTCCCAGGCAGTAGTGCGCGCCGAATCCGAACGTGAGGTGCCGTCTGATCTCCCGGCCGGGCCGGAGGTGGTCGGGGCCGTCGAAGACGTCCGGATCCCGGTTGGCCGCCCCCAGCATGATCAGTACGAGGTCGCCGGCCGCGATACGCTTCCCCGCCACGTCGACGGGCGCCGCCGCGAAGCGGGCGACCTGCTGGACGGAGGTGTCGAAGCGCAGCAGTTCCTCCACCACGGCGGCCGGCCCGGCCGTCAGGAAGTCCGTCCCGGCGCCGGCGTGCAGGGTGGCCCGTACGGCTTTGCCGATGAAGGTGGAGGTCGTCTCGAAACCCGCGTAGATGAGCAGGCTCGCTGTGGCCCACACGTCTTGGAGTCCGATCTCGCCGCGCCGGTGCGCCTCGCGCAGCAGCCACAGCCCCGAGTCCTCGGGCACCTCTCCCCGCAGCGCCTCGTCGACCGCCGCGGTCACCTCGTGCAGCGCCTGGTAGCCGCGGGTGACGACCTCGGGGAGGTAGTCCGCGACGAGCAGAGCGGCGATGTCGGGCGCCCACACGGCGAGGCGGGGCGCGATGTCCTCGGGCAGCCCGAGGATGTGGCAGATGACCCGGCTCGACAGCGGCACGGCGAGGTCGTCCATGACGTCGAGGACGTCGCGTTCCGGCGCGAGGAGTTCGTCGACGAGCCCTTCCACGAAGGTGCGTGCCGCCGCCAGGCGTTCGGCCGAGAAGAGCGGGGCGACGATCTTGCGGGCGTCGGCGTGCGCGGGGTCGTCGTTGAACATGAACCACTTGCGCACCAGTTCGGAGGTGCGGCTCCCGTCGCCGCTCCGGCCCTCGACCGGAGTGTGCAGCCTGGTCCTGCCCTGCTCGGGCCAGGCCGCCGAGAGGGACGGGTTGCGCAGCAGCTCGGTCACCTCGCGGAAACCGGTGACCAGCCATACGCCGAGGTCCTCGTCCCAGCGGACCGGCTCGTCGTCCCGCAGGTGGAGGTAGTCCATGCAGGGGTCGGCCTGCGCGCGACCGGTCACGTGGTAGGGGCACCGGCCCGTGCGCAGGGCGGTGTCCGCGGCCGCCTGCCGTGTGTCACTCATGGGCGGCGTCCCCGTCCCGGGTGAGCGGCGGCGGGCTCACCTTCCGCAGCGGCGCCAGGTCGACGGCGCCCACGGTGTCCGGCGCACCGTCGGCGAGGCTCACCAGCGCGGCCTCGACGGAGGCGAGGAAGCGGCCGGTCGCCTCGGCGCCGAGGTAGTCGTCGCTCGCGGTCAGGGACAGGTGCAGGCCCGAGCCCGTGGCAGCCCTGAGGTTGAAACGCGGCCCGCCCTGCCAGGCGTCGGCGAACCACTCGACGTCGTCATGCGCAGGTGATCCTTCGGCCGGGGGCCGGGCGATGTCCCCGAGGTAGTTGAAGTAGCAGTCGAACTTCAGGGGGTCGGGGTTGACGCAGCCGGCCTCCGCGAGACGGGCGCGTAGTTCGTCGATGCTGTACGAGCCGTACAGCAGGCGTTCCAGGCTGTTCATGTAGAGCGTGCGCAGGAACACCGCGGGGGCGGCGTCCCGGTCGGCGGTGACGGTCATCGGGGCGAGCTGGTTCATGCTGCTGAGCAGCGCCTGCCAGCGCTTGTCCATGCGGTTGCCGGCGAGCAGGCCGAACGTGGCCCCGTCGCGGCCCTTCCGGTCGAACAGGGCCAGGGCGGCCGCGCCGAGGATCACGGACTGGACGGACACCGCGAGGCGTTCGGCGACCGCGCGGGCGGCGTCCTGGGCCCGCTCGGAGTACAGCGCCGCCCGGTAGCGCCGACTCGTGTCGCCGCCCTGCCGGTCCTCGTCGACGAACCCCCGCCACTCGTCGAGCCAGAACTCGATCGTCTGGCGGCGCTGCTGTGCGTCGCCGTGCTGCTCCAGCGCGAGGTCGACGGGCTGCGGCGGGTCGGGGGCAAGCGTGCCCCCGGAGACGAGCGTGCGGAACTCGTCCTCCAGCAGGGTGCAGGCGGCGCTGTCGACGGCCAAGTGGTGCACGACGCACACCAGGTGGGTGGCGACACCCTGGTGAACCCCGACAGCGGCGCGCCAGGAGTGCTCCACGTCGAAGCGGATCTCCTCCTGCGCCCACTCCCCGGCGGCGCTCAAGGCCGCTTCCCGGGTGGGGGCGGGCAGTTCCACCGTGTCGAGCCGGATGCTCTGGAACGGCCGGACCGTCTGGGTGGGCTCCGCGGCCCGGCGGTCGTAGACGGTCCGCAGTGCCTCGTGCCGCTCGACCAGCCGCGCCCAGGCCGCGGTGGCACCGTCCACGCCCGTACCGGAAGGGATGTCGAGGACGAGGGGGAGATTGCCGTCGCTCTGCTCGTCGGGCCCCGAAAGGTCGAGGTCCCTCAGCACCGACAGCTGACCGAAGGTCAGCGGAGCGGTCTTCACCTGGCTCAACTCGTTGCCTCCATACGATTGCTGATGTCCTGACAGGACGCGCTGACCGCCATGTCGGCGGGGGCGCGCGGCTCTCGTCCCGTGCGAGGCCGCCCCGGGGCGGGGTCGAGGGGCGCCGCTCGTGGTCGGCCGCGGTCTCCCGGCCTTCCGGCCGCATGCCCTATTCGCCGGCCAGGAGCACCCGGTCGACCTTTCCGGCTGTGGTGCGCGGGAGCGCCTCGTGGACGACGATCCGGCTCGGGCAGTGGCTGGCCGGGAGCCGTTCGCGCAGCCAGGCCCGGATGGTCTTGCCGGACACGTCCTGCCCGCGGGCCGTGACGTGGGCCGTGATCGACGCGTGCTGCGGCCGGTCGGCGTCGCGCAGGACGGCGACCGCGGCGGTGATCTCGGGATGCTCCTCCAGTACGGCCTCGATCTCACCGAGCTCGATGCGGTGGCCTCGCAGTTTGATCTGGTCGTCGGCGCGCCCGAGGAACTCCAACGAGCCGTCCGCCCGGTATCTGGCACGGTCGCCCGTACGGTAGAGCCGTCCTCCGGCGCCGGGGATGTCCCGAGTGGGGAAGCGCTCGGCGGTCAGGTCGTCCCGCTCCAGGTATCCGAGCGCGATCCCGGCCCCGTACAGGACGATCTCACCGTCCGTGCCGGGCTCGGTGACTGTCTCGTCCAGGTGGGTCGCACCGGTGTCGTCCACGGCGGCCAGGTAGAGGCCGCTACCGTCCAGCGGTCTTCCCAGAGAGATCACGTCCGGCGACTCGACGCGCGCGGCGGTGGCCCAGATCGTGGCCTCCGTCGGGCCGTACAGGTTCCACAGCTGCGCGCCACGGGGCAGGAGGCGACGCGCCAGCTCCGGGGTGAGCGCCTCTCCGCCGCACCAGAGTCTGGCGCCCTCGGCGCCCTGCCACTCCGCGGCCAGGAGCATGCGCCAGAAGCTGGGCGTGGCCTGAATGACCTGCGGGGCGTGCTCGTCGACGAAGTCCTTGAAGGAGTACGGGTCGAAGCGCACCTCGTCCGGAACGACGAGGAAGGACGCGCCGACCATCAGCGGCAGCAGCATCTCCGCCATGGAGATGTCGAAGGACAGGGCCGTCGCGGCGACCATCGTCTCGCCCGCCGTGAGCCCAGGTGTGGCGGCGAGCCCCGCCAGCCGGTCGAGCAGCGCCGTGTGCGGGACCATGACGCCCTTCGGCAGCCCGGTCGACCCCGAGGTGTACATGACGTAGGCGATGTCGGCCATGGCCGGCTCGCGAGGGACGAAGAGCCCCCCGGCGGCGGGGACGGGCTCGGCGGTGAACGCGCCCTCGGCGGTCTCGCGCAGGACCAGGGACGGCCTGGCGTTCGCGAGGACCCGCTCGCGGTGGGCAGGTGGGCTCTCCCGGTTCAGCGGGAGAACCGCGCACCCGCTGCCGGCGGCGGCGAGGATGCCGAGCGCCCCGCCGGCGGGGCCGGCCGCGTCGAGGGCGACCAGTGACCCGGCCCGGGTGTGGGCGAGGATCTCCTCACCGAGGGCAGCGGCCCGCGCCGAGAGTTCACGGTAGGTGTAGGTACGGGCGGCCCGCACGGCCGTCGCGTCCGGGGTACGCGTGGCCTGGGCCTCGAAGGCGTCTCGTATCGTCTTCATACGTCCGCTATTTCGTACACAGGTGGATACGGTCGAGGCGGCCATGGGCCACGTCGACGCGCGCGAGCGTCTCGGGTTCGCAGCTGACGCCGGACATCACACCGCAGTCCTGCGGTTCGAAGGGGGTCTCCGCTGTCTTCACTTCATTTCCCTTTCCGGCGGTTCACAGAAGCGTCGACGAGTTCCACGAGACCGGCCACGGATTCGGCCCGAAACAGATCGACCAGCTCCGGGGAGATGTAGAACCGCTCCCCAGGTGCGGCCGTCGGGCGCGGCACGGTGATCGGGTTCACGTGAGGACCCACGAATGAATCGTCAAGTGACACCGATGAAAGGTCGAAGCTTCCGGCCACATCCGCACGTACGCTGTCGGCTAAACTCGCGCAGGCGTCGGACATCCCACTCCTTGAAGGCACTTCCCCGGGCACGGACGCCTTTTGCCTCACCACGGGGGTTTCACGGACGTGTCGCCTGACGGCAATACCGAGAACGCTGGCGGGACTCACGCACGGCGGTGCCGCAATCTCACCACCACGCCCTGCGGCGGCGATCCGACGTCAGAGGGTCGGCCTTCCGCGGCTTCTCCGGGCTGAACGCACGCGAGCGGTCACGCTCACACAGCGGCATCGCACGTCGGACGTACGGCTAAGTGGGCAGCACCCTGCATTTCCTTTCCCCCTTTCACGCCGACCAGCGGCGTACGACGGCAGCGATTCACCCTCTTCGACGGTCAATGACGAGAGGTCCGCTGCCCGCCTCGTGCCCAGCCGAGCGATGCACTGATGACGCACGGCTCCCACGAGGAGTCCCGAAGGACGCTCCTCACTGTATGGCGTGGGACCGATTCATGGAAGGGATGATCATCTTTTCTTGTCGGGGCGCGTCTTGAGCCGGCGTCAGACCGGTGAGTGGAGCCGCACCGGACTCCTTGCAGAGTAATTCGACTGTTGGGGCATCGGGTTGACTAACGGATAGTTCTTCGCGATCCGGGCATTGCCCTCACCGCACGGCACCTTCACCCGGCCCGGCTCTACGGTCCCCTTCCGTAAGGCCGTTGACAGAATCGCCCGACGCTAAGAGCATGGGCGGCACGCTGCGCTTCCTGTGCGCGCGTTCGAAAAGGCCCCGCCACGCGGACTTTCGGGGAAATCGCCTCCCCTCGTCGCCTCCGCCGGCAGGCCGCGGCACCGCTGGGCCCGTCGCCCCGGGGCGGTACGCGCCCCCCGCCACCCGTTCCCTCTCCACGGCCCGCCCCTGGCCGGGTACGCGTGCTTCCGCATGTACCGCGTGCTCCGCCCGCGCACCGACACTCACCCCACGAGTACCAGGAGATCCCCATGGAGTTGTCCCTGAGCGGCGCGAAGATGGCCGGTGTCTCCGGTCTGCGCAGCATCATGGAGGACGTGGCCGCCAGTACGGCGGACACGTCAGCGGGTGAGTGGCTCAACCTCAGCGTGGGCAATCCGGCCTCCGTCCCGGAGGCGAGCGACATGTGGCGGACCGCCTTGGCGGACGCGCTGGCCGAGGACTTCGGGCGGGCGAGCTGCCGCTACGGCCCGTCACGCGGCAGCCAGGTCCTGATCGAGGCGGTCGTCGACTACTTCCGCCGCAGGTACGGCTGGCGGCTCGGCCCGGAGAACGTCGTGGTCGGCCCGGGCAGCCAGATGCTGTGCTTCGCTGCGGCCGCCCTCTTCGCGGGCCCGGGAGCACGGGGGGAACGGAAGATCGTCCTGCCCATGGTTCCCGACTACACCGGCTACCAGGGCATGTGCATGCACGCAGGGGGCATTGCCGGAGTGCCGCCCCTGATCGAACGCCAGGGCGAGCACCGGTTCCGCTACGCGCTGGACGTCGAGGGCCTGAGACGGCGGTCGGACATCGGCATGATGCTGGTCTCCAGCCCCGGCAACCCCACCGGACGCGCCTTGGACCGGGCGGACCTGGACGCTCTGACCGCGCTGGCGGCGGAGCGCGACGTGCCGCTGCTCCTGGACCAGGCGTACGGCTCCCCGTTCCCCCGGATCGCCGAGGTGCGCACCGAGCCGGTGCTGCACGACCACCTGATCAACTGCTTCTCCGCGTCCAAGGCCGGACTGCCCGGGGAGCGCGTCGGGTTCGCGATCGGCTCCCCGCGGTACGTGGACGCGCTGGCGTCGTTCATGTCCAACTCCGTCCTGCACGCCCCGCAGCTCCCCCAGGCCGCCCTGGCCCGCATCATGCGGAACGGGCGGCTCGACGACGTCACCCGGGAGGCGATCGCCCCCTACTACCGGGAGAAGAAGCGCCTCGCCGCGGATCTGCTGGCGGAGACGATGCCGCCGGACATGGACTGGCGGATGCACTCCGGTGTCGGGGGGATGTTCTGCTGGCTGTGGGTGGACCACCCGTGGTTCGACGACATCGAGCTGTACCGCAGGCTGAAGGAGAGGCGGGTGTTCGTCGTGCCCGGACGGCACTTCTTCGTGGACCCGCTCTCCTCCCCCGCCCTGGCCGGCCACGCGACCCGGTGCTTCCGCGTCAGCCTCAGCGCCGAGGAGAAGGTACTCACCGAAGGCATCCGCCAAGTGGCCGACGTGCTGCGGGAGATGCGCGCCGAGGCGTCCGTGACGACCCTGTGACGCCGCAGCCTCCGCCGGTCTCGGCGAAGGCGGCCGGCGTGCACGTGATGGCCAGGCAACGAGGACCGGTGAGCGCGTTCACGCGCGGGAAGGAGACGTGGTGGGGGGTGTGGACCGGCGTTTCCGTGCCCTCGTCTGCGCGTACGCGGTGTCCGGCTACGGCAACTACCTGAACCTGATCGCGCTGAGCCTGTTCTCGTACCGGGTCACCGGCACGGCGTTCGGGGTCGGCGTGGTGATGGCACTGCGCCTGTCCTCCGGCTTCGTCGCCGCGCTCACCGCCGCGGCGCTGTCGGCCAGGACGACCCGCCTGCGGACGATGGTTCTCGCCGACGTCGCCCAGGGACTCGCCATGACCGCCCTGGCCCTGTGTGCGGCCCGCACGCCGATGTGGCTGCTGTGCGGCGCCGTCGTGGTCATGGGCGCGGGCAACACGTACTTCACCGTCGCCCTGCGCAGCGCGATCCCCGCCATGGTCGGCCAGGAGTCCCGTACCCGCGCGAACGGGCTGCTGGTCACGGCGCGGTCGGTCGCCACCGTGCTGGGCTTCGCCTCGGCTGCGCCCGTCATCGCTTTCGGCGGCTACGCAAGCGCGTTCGCCGTCAACGCCGCGAGCTTCGCGGTGTCGGCGGGGGCACTGCTCGCCCTGCGGCCGCGTACGGACGGCGCGGAGGAGCCCGTACGGGAGGAGTCCGGCCGAGGGAAGGACGCGAACGCTCCCCGTCGCCCGCGTCCGTGGCACGGCGTGGCCGGTCTTCCCGGCCTGCTGCTCGGCATGATCATGCTCCGGGGGGTCGACGCCCTCGCGTCCTCCTCGCACAACGTCGCGCTGCCCGTGGTCGCGCACGCCGCCGCCCCGGCCGATCCGGCACTGTTCATGACCCGCTTCTGGGTGGCCTGGGCGGTGGGCACCATCGCCGCCCACCTGGTACTCAAGCGCGCCCAGTGGGGATCGGCGTGGCCCGAACGCGCTTTTGCGATCGGTACGTTGACGATGTCGGGATCCTTCGTGGCGGCGTTCACCGGCCTGCCCGCGGCCGGTCTGATGGTCGCCGCCGCGTGCGCGGGCTTCGCGGACGGCTGGACCGAGATCGTCTACACCTCACGCCTCCAAGCCTCCCCCGACCGGCAGCGCAGCCGGCTGTTCGGGATGTCCGCCACGGCGGAGACGGCCGGCTTCGCACTGGGCACGGTGCTCGCCGCGGCGGCTCTCGAAGCGCTGCCCGCCCTGTCGGTCGTCGGGATGTTCCACGGTGCCGCGGTATGCGGGGCGCTGCTCCTGCTGCTGTTCGCCACCGCCGGTGCCCGGTCGCTGTCGTCCACGAGTGGAGAAGAAGGGGACACGCATGGAACGCGTACAGGGACCGGCACTCTGCCGGGGGCCTGAGCCGGAGTACACCGAGGACGACCCACGCACCGCCGTGGACGCCCTGCTGCGCGCCGCCGCCGCGGACTCCGGCGCTGGTGTCGTCGCGGTCGCCCCGGACGGTGCCACGACCAGCCTGCCCTACCGCGAGCTGCTGTCCCGGGCCCGCCGGCTGCTCGCCGGGCTGCGGGAGCGCGGGCTGCGCGCCGGCGACACGGTGCTGCTGTGCGGGCTGCCGCTGGCGGAGTTCTTCCCCGCCTTCTGGGCCTGTGTGCTGGGCGGCGCCCGGCCCGCGGCGATTGCGGAGCGGGCCGTCCCGGGCTCGCCCGCGTACGAACGCCTGCTGCACGCCTGTACGGTGCTGGACGGGCCGCTGGTGCTCAGCGACGCGGCCGGGGCGCGGGACCTGGCCGTCGCCGCTCCCCACCTGCGGGTCGCGGTCGCGCGGGACTGCCTGGGCGCGCACTCCGCGGACGGCCACATCGACCCGGCCGCGTCCGACGTCGCGCTGCTGATGCTGTCCTCCGGCAGCACCGGTGTGCCCAAGGCGGCGCGGCTCACCCACGCCGGTCTGGCGGACTTCGCCGCGAGCTCCCGACGGATCATGGACGTACGGCCGGACGACACGATGGTGAACTGGCTGCCGGTCGACCACAGCGGCGCGTTCCTGCTGTACCACCTGCTGGCGGTCTTCGTGGGCTGTACCAACGTCCACGCGCCGACCGACCGGGTCCTGGCCGAACCGCTGCGCTGGCTCGACCTCGTCGAGACGTACGGTGCGCAGCACAGCTGGGCGCCGACCTTCGCGTACGGGCTGGTCGCGGACGCGCTCGCCGAGCGGCCGGACCGCATACGGAAACTGGGCGGCCTCAAGACGCTGCTGTGCGGCGGCGAGCAGATCGTGCTGCCGGTGCTGCGCCGCTTTCTCGACGCCACCGCCGCGTCCGGGGTGCGGGAGGGGCACATCGTGCCGGTGTGGGGAATGGCCGAGACGGTCACGGCCGTCACGTACGGGCGGCTGGACCGGCCGGGCACCGTGCACCGTCTGCTCAAGAGCAGCCTGGGCGGCGACCTGGTGCGGGCCGACGCGCGGACCCCGGAGGACGACTGCGTCACCTTCGTCGCGGCCGGCTCGCCGGCGCACGGGGTCACCCTGCGCATCGTGGACGACCGGGACGAGCCCGCGCCTTTGGGCAGGATCGGCCGCCTCCAGGTGAGCACGCCCGCCCGGCTCACCCCCGGCTACGTGAACAACCCGGAGGCGGACGCCGAGGCGTTCCCCGCGGGGCGGGACTGGCTGGACACGGGCGACCTGGCCTTCCTCGACGGCGGGCAGGTCGTGATCACCGGACGGCGCAAGGACCTGATCATCCTCAATGGGCACAACGTGTACTGCCACGAAGTCGAGGAGGCGGCGACCGCCGTCGCCGGGGTCCGTCAGGGGGAGGTCGCGGCCTGCGGCGTACCGGACGAGGACAGTGGTACGGAGCAGCTCGCCGTGTTCTTCGTGAGCCGCGGCGCCGACGAGGACGCGCGGATCACACGGGAGGTGAAGGCCGCTCTCTTCTCCCGGCTGCGCCTGACCGCCGCCCACGTTCTGCCCGTACCGCACGGCGACTTCCCGAGGACCCCCGCCGGGAAGGTACGCCGCGCCGAGCTCCGGCACCGGCTGATCGCCGGTGGCTTCCGCACCGGTCCCGCCCCGCACGCCGACGATGCCGCCTCCGACGACCTGACCCGGGTCGTGTGCGAGGAGATCAGCGCCGTGCTGGGGCACCCGGTGGACGCGCGTGTGCCGTTCTACGAGCTGGGACTGACCTCCCTGCACCTCACCCGCCTGCGCTCGCTCCTGGAGCAGCGGCTCGCGACGCCGATCGCCCAGACCGCGTTCTTCGAGCACCCCACGGCCACGGCGCTCGCCGCGCATCTGGCCGCCGCCCCTGCGCACCGGTCGCAGCCCGTGACCACCGGCTCGGGGCATGACACGGCCGAGCGGCGCGTAGCGGTCATCGGCCTGTCGCTGCGCTTCCCCGGCGCGGACTCGGCGGACCGGTTCTGGGCGAACCTGCGCGACGGCGTGGACAGCGTCCGGGTCTTCGACGAGGAGCGGCTCACCGCAGCCGGCCTGTCCCCGGAGCAGCGGCGCGCCCCCGGCCGGGTGCCGGTCGGAGGCGTCATCGACGGCGTCGACGCCTTCGACGCGGAGTTCTTCGGGATGAGTCCCAAGGAGGCCCGCCTCACCCATCCCGCGCACCGGCTGTTCCTGGAGTGCTGCCACGAGGCGCTCGAGGACGGCGGCTACGCGGCAGTCGAACCGGGCACGAGGGTGGGGGTGTTCGCCGGTACGGGCATGAACCTCTACGACCACCAGCACCCGCCCGCGACCGGTGTACCCGACGCCTCGGACGACCCGGCCACCGGCATGCAGGCCGCCATCGGGCACCAGCCCGACTTCCTCGCCTCCCGTGTCGCCTACCGGCTGGGCCTCACCGGCCCGGCCATCGGCGTGCAGACGGCCTGCTCCACCTCGCTGGTCGCCGTCCACCTCGCCGTGCAGGCGCTGCTGAGCGGCGAGGCACATCTGGCGCTGGCCGGGGCGGCGGCCGTGCACCTGCCGCAGGAGAGCGGCTACCACAGCCATCCCGGGTCGATCCTGTCCCCCACCGGCCGCTGCCGGGCCTTCGACGCGGAGGCCGACGGCACCGTCGGCGGCAACGGTGTCGCAGCCGTACTGCTCAAACGGCTCGACCGTGCGCTGGCCGACGGCGACACCGTGCACGCGGTCATCCTGGGCTCCGCCGTCAACAACGACGGGGCGGGCAAGGTCGGGTTCAGCGCGCCCGGCGTCGCGGGCCAGGTGGAGGTCGTGCGCCAGGCGCTGCGCAGGGCGGACGTCCCCGCCGACACGATCTCGTACGTGGAGGCGCACGGGACGGGAACCCGCCTCGGCGATCCGGTGGAGCTGGAGGCACTGGGCAGGGCGCTCGGGGAGGGCACACGGCGTACCGGGTTCTGCACGGTCGGCTCGGTGAAGCCGAGCATCGGGCACCTCGACAGCTGCGCCGGGATGGCCGGCCTCCTCAAGACGGTCCTCATGCTGCGCCATCGCATGCTGGTGCCCACACTGCACCTGACCCGGCCCAACCCCGACCTGCGCCTGGAGGGCGGCCCGCTCGTCCTGGGCACCGAGCTGCGGCCGTGGCCGGCGCGGGACGGCGTGCCGCGCCGGGCCGGGGTCAGCGCACTCGGCGTCGGCGGCACGAACGCGCACGTGATACTGGAGGAGCCGCCCGTACGCTCCGGACCCCACACCGCCGGACTTCCCGTACTCGTACCGGTGTCGGCCCGCGACACGCAGGCGCTGGACGAGCTCACCAGTTTGCTCCGCGATCGGCTGCGGCAGCGGCCGGACCTCGCGGCGGCGGACGTGGCGGCCACGATGGCGCTAGGCCGGCCCCACCGGGCGTCACGGGCCACGGCCGTCGGCCGGACCGCCGGGGAGCTGGCCGACGCCTTGGACGAGCGCCATGCCGCGCCGCCCGCCCCGCTCGGACCGCTCGCCTTCGCCTTCGCCGGGCAGGGCAGCGGCCGGCGCGGCATGGCGAGCGGCCTGTACGCCGCCTACCCGGCCGCCAGGCGGGTGCTCGACCGGTGCGAGGAGTTGTACGCCGACGAGTTCGGCGGCACTCTGCTCCCGCTGCTGCTGGACGAGTCCGCCGACGACTCCGTCTGGCCCACCGAGACAGCACAGGCCGCCCTGTTCGCCCATCAGGCAGCGCTCGCCGAGGTGTGGCGCGCCGTCGGCGTGCGCCCCGCGCTTCTGTTCGGCCACAGTGTCGGGGAGTACGCGGCCCTCTTCGCAGGCAGCGCCCTCACACTCGACGACGGACTGCGGCTCACCGCGTGGCGCGGGCGGCTGATGCAGTCGGCCTGCCCGCCGGGCGGCATGCTCGCCGTCCGCGCCGCGCAGGCCGAGGCGGAGCGGATCGCGCGGGCCGCGGGTGCCGAGCTGGCGGCGGTCAACGGGCCGCGCTCCCAGGTGATCTCCGGCCCGGCGGACGCCCTGGAGGAGGCCGTACGCCTGCTGGACGGGGAGGGCCTGCGGTGGCGGGCGCTGCCCGTCGACAGGGCGTTCCACTCCGCCGCGGTCGAACCGGCGCTGCGCGATTTCCGTTCGCACGCCGAGCGGGTGGCGTATGTTCCGCTGCGCACGCCGTTGGTCACGGCGGCTGACGGGCAGGTACGCCCGGTGGGCTGGACCCTGGACGCCGACTACCTCTGCCACCAGGCGCGTCGGCCCGTCCGCTTCGATATGGCCATGGCCGCGGCGATGGGGCAGGGGTGCCGGGACTTCCTGGAAATCGGTGCCGGGGCGGCCCTCACCGGCCTCGGCCGCCACTGCGTACCGGAGAGCCGCTGGCTCGGCGGGCAGGGCTCGGGCCCGGGAGCAGCCGACCAGGTGCACGGGCTCCTGATCTCGCTGGGCTCGCTGTACCGCAGGGGGGCCGAGCTTGAGTGGGACGCGGTGAACGACGACGGGGGCAGGGTGCCGCTGCCGGGGCATCCCCTGCGCAGGCACCGGGTGGCGCCCCCGCCCTCGCGCACAACACCGGCCACCCCTCTGAAGGAGTCCACCGTGCCGGACGAACTGCTCGACCACGTACGCCGGCTGACCGCCGACAAGCTCGGCCGCCAGGCGGCGGACGTCGCGCCCGACACGTCGTTCTTCGAGCTGGGCGCGGACTCGCTCTCCCTGATGGGCATGACAGCGGAGCTGGAGCAGCGCTACGGCACACGCGTTCCGGTGCGGGAGCTGTTCTCCACGGCCGACACCCCACGCGCGCTGGCCGAACGCCTGGCTCAACTGGGCGCGGGGCCCGCCCGGAGCCCCGGAGAGACGCGTGCTGAGCCGGGTCAGGAGCCGCACGCCGCGCACGAGCCGCAGCCGCAGCCGCAGCCGCGCCCGGAAACGGTGGCCGCGCCCGCGCCCATGGCACCGGCAGCCCTCGCCCCGGCACCCGAGGCGTCCTTTGGGCTGCACGAGCTGCTGGGGCAGCAGCTTCAGCTCACCGAGCACCTCGTCGACCAGGTGACCGGCGTGATATCCCGGCAACTCGACCTCCTCGCGTCCACGGGAGCCCGGCCCACCACTCCCCCGGCGTCGGCGCTCCCTCCCCTGACGACACCGTCCCGGCCCCAGTCCCAACCCCAGCCCCAGCCCCAGCCCCAGGGAACGACCCCCGCTCCGCCCCCGGCACCCTTGCCGCTCCCGTCTGCGACTGCGGCCCCGTCGGCCTCACCGGCGGATCACGAGCAGCGACCCCAGCCGACGCCCGCCCCCGGGTGCGACTTCAGCCTGTACTTCTTCGGCGACTATCCCCAGGACGCCGACCGCGACAAGTACGCGCTGATCATGGAGGCCTCGAAGTACGCGGACGAACACGGGTTCCACGCCCTGTGGCTTCCGGAACGCCACTTCAACTCCTTCGGCGCGCTGTTCCCCAACCCTTCCGTGCTCGCCGCGGCGCTCGCGGCGAGCACCCGTCGCATCCGGCTGCACGCGGGCTCGGTCGTGCTGCCGCTGCACCATCCGGTGCGGGTCGCCGAGGAGTGGTCGGTGGTCGACAACATCTCCGGCGGCAGGGCGGGCCTCTGTGTCGCGAGCGGCTGGCACGCCACCGACTTCTCGCTCGCCCCGCAGCACTTCGGACGCCACCGCGACGTGATGTACGAGCAGTTGGCGACCGTGCGGCAGCTCTGGTCGGGGCAGTCGCTGCCGACGACCGCCGGTGACGGTGAGCCCGTCGAGGTACGCCTCCACCCCCGCCCCCTGCAACGGGAACTCCCCTTGTACGTCGCGGTGGTGGGCAACCCGGACAGCTACCGCCGGGCCGCCGCCGAGGGCCTGGGCGTGGTCACCAACCTGATGACGCAGACCGTCGAGCAACTGGCGGAGAACATCGCGCTGTACCGGCGCACCCGGGCGGAGCACGGGCTCGACCCGGCGGCGGGCCGAGTCGTGGTGCTGGTGCACACGTACCTCGGTGAGGACGGGGACCGCGTGCGGGCGGAGGCATACCGGCCGTTCGTGTCGTACCTGCGTTCCTCGCTCTCCCTCTTCGGCCAGGTCACCAACAGCCTTGGTCTCACGGCGGACCTCGACAACACCCCCGGGGACGACGTGGAGTTCCTGCTCGAACGGGCCTACGAGCGTTACTGCGCCTCGCGTGCCCTGATCGGCGACGAGGACACGGCCGCCGAGACCGTGCGCCGCCTGGTGGACGCCGGAGCGGACGAGATCGCCTGCTTCGTGGACTTCGGCATGCCGAAGGAGAAGGTCCTGGCCGGGCTGCCGGTGCTCGACCGGGTCCGCCGCCGCGCGCGGCCCGAGGCCGGGGAGCGGGCGGCGCCCGTACCGGAGCGGGTGCCGCTCACACCCGCGCAGCGCCGCATCTGGTTCCTGGAGCAGCTGCATCCGGGGACCGGCATGTACCACGAGCCCAAGGCGGTCCGGCTGGACGGGCCGCTGGACGTGTCGGCCCTGCACCGTGCGCTCCAGCGGGTCGCGGACCGCCATCCGGCATTGCGCACGGTGTTCCTGGACGACGGCGGCGTCCCGTACCAGGAGATCCGCGATCGGGTACGGCTGGAGTGCCCGGTGGACGACCACACGGGGGCGACGGAGGAGGAGGCGCTGCGCGCCGCGCTCGCGACGGAGGGGCGCCGGGTCCTCGACCTGCGCGAGGGGCCGCTCGTGACGGCGCGGCTGCTGCGACTGTCCGAGGAGCGGCATCTGCTCTTCCTGCTGGCCCACCACATCGTGTTCGACTCGGCCTCCACTGCGGTGCTCGTCCGCGACCTCGCCGCCTACTACCGCGCCTCGGAGCACGGCGCCCCCGAGCCGCCGCCCTTGCCGGCGGTGGCCCCGGCCCGCCCGGCGGACCACGCCGCGTCCCTCGGCTTCTGGCGGCGCGAGCTGGCGGGGGCCCCTGAGCTCGCCCTGCCCACCGACCGGCCCCGCCCCCCGGTCAGGTCGGGAGCGGGGGCGAGCCTCACCCACGAACTGGACGCCCAACTCACCAGCGCGCTGAGGGCGTTCGCGGCCAGGCACCGGGCTACTCCGTTCATGGTGCTGACGGGCGCCGTCGCGGCGGTGCTCGGCCGGCTGAGCGGCCAGGACGACGTGGTCCTCGGCACCGTGCTCGCCGCCCGGCCCGCCGGTGCCGACCACCATGTCGGCCTTTTCCTCGACACCGTGCCGCTGCGCCTGGACCTCGCCGGCGACCCGGACTTCCCGGCGCTGCTGCACCGGGTGCGCGCCGGCAGCGCAGAGGCGTACGAGCACAGCGGCGTCCCCTTCGACGAGTTGGTGGGCGCGCTCAACCCGCGCCGGGACCCGGGGCGCAACCCGCTGTTCCAGGTCATGGTGGAGTACGAGAACGAGGGCGAGGTGGAGTTCGACCCGCCCCGGCTGGCAGCGACGCTGGTCGACGTGCCGAGCCCGCGGGCCCCGTTCGACCTGAGCGTCTACTTCACCCACCACCGCGACGGCGTGCGGTTCATGATCGAGTACGACACCGCCCTGTTCGACGAGGTCACCGTGCGCCGCTTCACGCACTATGTGGAGCAGGTGGTGCGCCGCGCCCTCGGCACCCCCGGCGCGCCGCTGCGGGAACTGACAGCCGTGACCGGCGCCGACCGCGCGGCCCTCGCGAGGCTGGGGCGCCTGGACGAGCCGTCGCCCGCCGTCGAGGACACCCTGCACGGGCTGTTCGAGCGGCAGGCGCGGCGGACACCTGACGCCGTCGCCCTGGTGAGCGGGGCGACGAACGTCAGCTACCGGGAACTGGACAGGCGCGCGAACACGCTCGCCCACGACCTGCGCTCCCGAGGCGCCGTGCGTGGGGAGCGCGTGGCGCTGCTGCTGCCACGCGGCCCGGAACTGATCGCCGCCGTGCTGGGGGTGCTCAAGAGCGGCGCCGCGTATCTGCCGCTCGACCCGTCCCTGCCCACCCCTCGGCTCGCCGCGCTCCTCGAGGACGGCACGCCCGTGCTGCTGCTGACCTCCTCATCTGTCCTCTCGCGGCATCCCGGGCTCCGGGCGGGCGCCCCGCACCGGCCCGTACGGCTCGTGGAGGAGATCGACGGCGACCTCCCGGAAGGTCCCCCGACCGACGGCGCGCGGCCCGAGGACCCCGCGTACTGCATCTACACCTCAGGCTCGACCGGCCGCCCCAAGGGGGTCGTCGTGCCGCATCGGGGCCCGGTCAACCTCGTGCGCGGGCACCTGGCGAGCCATTCCGCGCTGCGCACCTTGCAGTGGACGTCGCCCGCGTTCGACGTGAGTGTGCAGGAGATCTTCACGACGCTGTGTTCCGGGGCCGCGCTGGTGCTGATCGACGACGAGGTGCGGCACGAACCGGCGGCGGTGGCGGAGGCGGTGCACCGGCACGGGGTGGAGCGGATGTTCATGCCGTGCACCCCGCTCAAGTACCTCGTCGAGACCGGCCCCGAACTGCCCTCCCTGCGGGAGCTGTTCTCGGCCGGGGAGGCGTTGCAGCTCACTGGCGCGTTCCGCCGGTTCCTCGCCGCGCACCCCGAATGCGCGCTGTACAACCAGTACGGACCGACGGAGGCCTCCGTCATCGTCGCCTCGCACCGGGTCGACCCGGACGGCGAGGAGTGGCCGCCGATCGGCACGCCGGTGCCGGGCGCGCGGATCATCCTGCTGGACGGCGCCGGGCGGGAGGTCCTGCCGGGAGCGGTCGGTGAGATCCACGTGGGCGGCGCTCCGGTCGCTCACGGCTACCATGCCCGGCCGGCGGAGACGGCCGACGCGTTCCTCGCGGACGGCTCGGGCTCCGTGCAGTACCGGACGGGGGACCTCGGGCGCTGGCGTACGGACGGCTCGCTCCAGTACTGCGGCCGCATGGACGACCAGGTCAAGATTCGGGGCCATCGGGTCGAACCTGCTGAGGCGCAGAGGGCGTTGAGCGCCCTGCCGGATGTCCGGGACGCCGCCGTCGTGTCCCGCCGCGACCAGCACGGCGACCAGGAACTCGTCGCCTACGTGGTGCCCACGGCGTCGGACGCGGACCTGCGCGAGCTGCGCGTGGCGCTCTCCGCGGAGCTGCCCGACCACCTGGTGCCGCGCCGCTGGGTGCGCCTGGAGCGGCTGCCGGTGAACACCTCGGGCAAGCTGGACCGAGAGCGGCTGCCCGCGCCCGGGTCCGAGCCGGACGAGGTGGCCGTGGGCGCGGACGCACGGCCCGCCACCCTCCTGGAGAAGGCCCTGCACGAGCTGTGGTGCGAGGAGCTCGGCGAGCGCCGGGTGCCGGTGACCCGGTCCTTCTTCGAGCTCGGCGGCCACTCCCTGAGCGCGATCAGGCTACTGAACCGGATGGCGGACCGGCTGCACGTCGACCTGTCCATGGCCGAGTTCTTCCTGAACCCCACGATCCGGGGCATCGCGGGTCGCGGTGAACGTCCCGCGCCCGCCGAGCGGCTGGTGGACACGGTCCCGATGACGTCCACGCTGCGCAGGCTGTGGCACCGGCACCACGAGCGCTCCGACCCGGGCGTCTACAACGTCGCACACCGCATCGACCTGCGCGGCGACCTCGACCCGCGGATCCTGGCGGGCGCCCTGGAGGATCTGGTGGGCCGCCATCACGCGCTGCGGAGCAGGGCCGTACGACGCGACGGGCGGTACCTGGTCGAGGTGCTGGGCCAGGTGCCCGTGGACCTGCCGGTGGACGACCTGACGGCGCACGCCGACGACGAGACCGTCGAGCGGTGGTGCCGGGACCAGGCGACGCGCCCCCTCGCGATGGACCGCGCGCCACTGTTCCGCTTCCGGCTGGCGCGGCTCGGTCCGGATCACTGGGTGCTGGTGACCGTGTTCCACCACGCCGTGTGCGACGGCTGGTCCATGGGCGTCATCTGGCGCGAACTGCAAGAGCTCCACGACGCCCGGCACCAGGGCACCGACAGTCGGCTTCCGGCGCCCGCCACACAGTTCACGGACTGCGCCCGCGCGGAACACGAGCTGAGTGGCGACCGCAGGGCGGAGCTCGAACGGTTCTGGCTCGCGGAACTCGACGGCGTACCCCTGCGGCTGCCGCTGCCGTACGACAGGCTGGCCCCCGCGAAGCTGTCCGGCCGAGGCGCCCTGCACACCTGGGTCATCGCCGGGGACACGCCGAGGCAGGTCGCGGAGGCCGCCACCCGCCTGGGGACGACGCCGTACGTCGTGCTGGCCGCGACGTTCGCCACCTGGGCGGCCGGGCTGTGCGGCGGGCTGCCCGACGTGGTGCTGGCCGCGTCCAGCGCGAACCGCACCCACCGCGAACGGTCCGAAGTGGTGGGGCTCCTGGGCGACGCGGTCCTGCTGCGCGCACGGCTGGGCGAGGCCGACACGTTCGCCGACCTGGTGAAGCAGCTGGGTGCGACGCTCTTCACCGCGCTCGACCATCAGGAGCTGCCCCTGACGGAGGTGGTGGAGCTGGTCTCGCCGGAGACGGGCGACTCACTGTTCCCGACCGTGCTGTTCACCGTGGTCACCACACCGCCGCCCACCCTGGACATGCGCTCGCTTTCCGCCTCGGTATGCGACCTCCCGACGTCAGGCGTGGCCCGCAACGAGCTGTACGCGGTCCTGGTTCCCGGCGCCGACACGATCACCGTCACCTTCGAGTACTCCACGGACCTCTTCGACGAACCCACCATCACATCGTGGGCGGACACCTTCACCCGGCTCCTGGACCACATCACGCGAACCCCCCACCTCCCTCTGCGCACCACCTGACACTCCCGGGAGAGAAGTGCGCCGCGCCCTGTCCGACTTCCTCGGAGGCTGGGGCGCGGCGGGCGGAGCGTCGTCGTAGCGCTGGACCGGGGCCTACTCGGAGACGTTCTTCCGCGCCTTCTGCTGCTGGCGCGCACGGTCGACCTGTTCACGGATCAGGCCGGTGAACACGTCGTCCGGGTCGTACGGTCCGGCGATGTGGCTGGCGAGTCCGGCTACTTGGGTCCAGTCCGATCCTACGAGGCGTGCCCAGTCCCTCCGGCTGGCCCGGCTACTGCCCGTCGGCGACGACGTCCCAGTGCTCGATGATCTTTCCGTCGACCACGCGGAAGAGGTCCACAACGACGTAGTCGGAGCTGAAGACCCACACCAGGTCCCCGTCGGCGAGGGTGTTGCCGAACCGGGTCCCGCCGCCCCCGGTACCGCTGGGCGAGGGGGCGTCCTGCGTGTTCTGCTCGAAGAACCGCTTCAGCACAGCCGTTCCGCTCGCGGCCGCCGGGTTGTGCTGGTAGTACCGAGGATCCCAACGCTCGTCGATCACGCTCGCGTCACCGTCGGAGAGCTTGCGGTACGCGTCGACCGCGAACTTCCGGTTCTTCTCCTCCTGCTCCTCCGACAGGGTCGGTTCCCCGTTCGGGTACCGGTACACGTCGCTGAACAGCGAGTTCCCGCTGGCCGTCTTCGCCGGCACGGTCTGCGTGATGCCCCAGTGCTCGACCAGCTTGCCGTTGTCGACCCGGAACAGGTCGGCCTTGGCCTGGCCGGTCGCCTCGTTCTTCGGGGTGGCCGACGCGTGCCAGTGCACGGCCACCAGGTCACCGTCGGCGGCCACGTGCTTGACGGTCGCCACCGCACCGGGAATCTTCGCCTTGACGTCCTTGAACGCCTTGGCCTGCCCGTCGGCTCCGCCGGGGACCGATTTGTCGTGCTGCACGTAGTCGGTGGCGACGAGCTCCTTCACCACGTCGGTCTTGTCCTTGTTGAACGCCTCCGAGTACAGGCGCAGAACGAGCGCCTTGTTCGCTTCCTCGGAGGCTGACGACGAGCGAGCCGCGGCAGACGTCGTCGACGGGGCGGCCGGGGCGGTGTCGGTGTTGGACGTGCTGTTGCAGGCGGTCGCGAGGCAGGCCACGGCAACAAGCCCAATCAAGGGCAGAGTCTTCCGGTATCTCATTTGAGTCTCCTGTGTACGGTCGGTCCGGTCCTACTTGGGGGAGCTCCACCAGGCCGTTCCGGCCGCGCGGATCGTGTTGGTACCGCAGTGCACCTCACCGGCGGAAACGTGGTGGGTACGCCAGTCGTCCAGGTAGCGCACCCGCATGCCGACCTTGGCGTACGCCTTGGTCACCGCCTCCGCGAGGATGTCCTTGCCGTTCACGACCGGGCCCCACTGCTTGGGGGCGGCATACGTGGTGGGGGTCAGCACAACGCCGTTGACGGCACCGGGGTAGTAGGCGATGACCGGACGGTCCTGCGCTCCGGGGACGCCACCGAAGCCACCACTCTCGAACATCGCCGGGATCTTCACGATCTCGGCGTCCGTGACGCCGGTCTCGCGCTTCAGCAGCTCCAGGTTCTCCTTGATCTTGCGGGCCGCGTAGGCGTTGTCCTTGAGGAACTGCCGGTCGGACAGGGCCTGGTCGATCGTGGGGATACGGCCCTGGGCGTAGGAGCGGGGGATGGAGAACACCTTCGCGTGGCCGTGCCCGTCGCGTTGCGCCTTGCGCAGCAGGGCGAGCGCGCCCTCCGGGTCGGCGATGCCGATCTTCCAGCCGCGCGGGGTGTCGGCGGGCAGGAACTGCACGAACTCGTCCACGTGGCCGACGCCGAGCCATCCGGTGTCGAGCATCAGCGGGTCCTGCGCCTGCTGGGCCTTGAGGAAGCCCGTGTGCGCGGGCAGCCGGGAGCCGTGCCGGCCGGTGATGATCCGGCCCGCCGGGTAGGACTTGTCGTTGCGGGCGTACGGCGGGATCGTCTCCAGGTTGCCCGTGGAGTTGATCTGGTCGGCCTGGTCGTTGAACCTGCCCTTGTTGATCTGTACGGCGCCGACACCGGGCCCGCGCATCTCGAAGACCTGCTTGCCCGCGTCGCGGTCCATCTGCGCCGAGCGGATCATCATCCGCAGGACGCGCGGCTTGCCGCCCGGGCCGGGCATGCTGACGTAACCGGGCTCGATGAAGTCCTGCGCCCAGATGTCCGAGCCGTCCTTGAACTCGTACGTCGGCTTGGCGATACCGGCCTTCCGCACCTCTTTGGCGAACTCTCGCGCGAACTTCCGCTGGTTGGGGTCGTTGCGGTTTCCGTCCACGACCAGCGCCCGCTCGGTGCGCTGGAGGTGATGGTGCGTCAGGACCGGGGCGGCGCGCAGCATCACCTCGTCCGTGGAGGTGCGGTCGCCGTCGGTGACGGTGAGGCGGACGGTGATCCGGCCGTCCCAGTCCTCCCGTATGACGTCCCGCCCGTCCAGGCCGAGTTGGAGCCCGGCACGCAGTTCGGCGGCGGTGAGGCGGGTGGTGTCGGTGACGTAGGTCCAGGCGTCGCCGCGCTTGAGGAACGGGCGGACCTTGGACTTGCCCGCACCGACCAGTCGGAGGCTGCCGGTGGCCGTGTCCGAGACGTTGCCGGCCGGGGCGGTGCGCAGCGGCGCCAGGTACTCCGGCGCTCGTACGACATTGCCCTGGGCGTCGTTGCAGGCCTGGAGCCGGGCATTGGTCAGCCAGCGGCCGTCCGCAGTCCTCGTCTTGCAACGCTGCTGCTTGTCACCGAGGTTCGGCAGGAAGATCGCGCCCCGCCCGCTGCTCCACGTCGTCTTGCCCGCGATATCGGAGTCCCCGGTGACATCGACTGTGCCGTCGCGGTTCACATCGGCACGGATGTCCGCCCGTACGGCCCCCGTACCGGCAGCCGTGGCCGCCGACACGGTGCCGGAGACGACCGCCAGGGCGATCGCCAACGCTGTCGCGGTCCTGGCCCTTGCTGTGTTCATCCACGTACTCCTGATGGGTGGTGACCGATACCGCCATCCCAACGCGGCCCCATGAGGCATTCACTCCGCCGAGCAGCGGCGCCACCCCCGCCGACAGGCCGGGCTCCAGTCATCCGAAAGTTGCAGTACGCGGTCGAGCCCGACGGCACGGCGAAGCCGGCACGGTGCAAACGGCGTTCACACAGACGTGCGCCCCGGGACATCCGCTCCCGGGGCGCACGTTCGCGTCGGATCCAGCCGCTGTTATGCCCAGCAGCCGTTCACGGTCGCGGCGAGGCCGTCCATCGCGTCCTTGATGGCGTTGCTGTTGGCCGTGGAGCCGTTCTCCACGAAGGAGAAGACCTTCCACCGGCCGTCCTTGCCCTGGGTCAGGCCGCTCAGTGCGATGGCGCCGGTGAGGGTGCCGGTCTTCGCGTGCACCTTGCCGACGGCACACTTCGAGTTCGCGTCGTCGAAGCGGCCCCACTCCGGGCCGAGCGTGCTGCCGGCCTCGCCCGCGACCGGGAGGCCGTCGCGGATCGAGCTCAGACGGTACTCGTAGCGCTCCTCCGTCAGCAGATCGAGGATCTCCGCCAGGGTCTGGGCCGGGATGCGGTTGGCGCGGGAGAGGCCGCTGCCGTCGTGTATCTCGAAGTTCTCCAGCGACACGCCGTACTTCCGGCTCAGCACATCGCGTACGACCGCTGTGCCGCCCTCGAACGTGGCGGGCTGCCCGGCGCGCAGCGCGGTCATCCGCAGCAAGGTCTCGGCGATGTTGTTGTCGCTGACCTTGATCATGTGGTGGACGATGTCCGACAGCTTGGCGGACTTGTGGCGGGACACCGGTACGTCGGTGATGTCCGCCGTCCGGCGGGTGACGTCGCCGTCCACGGTGATGCCGTCGGCGGCGAGCTGCTTGGCGAAGACCTGTCCGGCGTCGATCGAGGTGTCATTCACTCCGTGTCCGTCGACGACGAGGGCGCGGACCGGGGCGACGGAGTCGGGGTAGTAGCCGTCGTTCCAGCCGGTGGCCAGGGTCGGTTCGGGGAAGAGGCTGTCGTCCACGGCGACCTTCACATTGGTGAGGCCCGCGGCCTTCAGTCCGGCCACCGCGTCCTTGGCCATGTCGGCGAGGTCGGCGCTGGTCAGGGTCCGGTCCCCGCCGCCGACGAGGGTGAGGGTGCCATCGCCGTAGACGACCTTCGTCTTGAACCGGTGGTTCGGGCCGAGCACGGTCAGGGCGGCGGTCGCGGTGGCGAGCTTGGTGTTGGACGCCGGCATCAGCGCGGTGGCGCCGTTGTGGTCCCAGACGGTGCCGTCCGACTCGGCGTCCAGCACCACGCCGCTGACGTTGCCGCCCAGGCGCGCGTCGAGGACACGGGTGTTGAGGTTCGCGGCGATCGCCTGGTCGGCGGGGTCGAGGCCTTCGTTTGTGTCCGGGGCCGTGTCGGGGGTCGTCGCGGTGGTGTTCCCGTCGGCGGCGAAGGCCGAGGGACCGGCGAGCGCCGCCGATGCGACGGGCAGGGCCATGGCGAGCACCAGGGCTCGGCGGGCGCTCGTGCCGAGCTGCTTCGGCTTGCGGTGCCGGTGGCGACCGCCCGGGGTGAAGGCGGACGGGGGCACTATTTCGGTTCTGTCGTTCATGGAGGGCTTTCCGTGATGCGCGCCGGTGGAAGAACGGCTGACGTAGTGGGGCACGGGTTGACCATGTGGCGCGAAATGATCAGCGCAGCACAAGTGGTCACATGAGCGGCACGATTCGCGAAAGGTGACTCATAAGTAAGAGACAGAGATCACAAGTTCACGCACGCCGGTCGACTCGAATTGCAGAGGGCGTAACCGGCTGTTCCCCTTCCTCGGCGGCGGTAGTGGCTGAGGCGGGTGCGGTGTTGATGGCGGCGACGCCAGTGTGACCAGTGCAGGACGTGCTCGGCCTCGTGTCGGACGGCGTGGGCGAATCTGCTCAGCAGGCGGCGGATCTCGTTCAGGCTCAGCCGGATCAGATCGTGCCCGCGTCCCCCTTTTCATGAGCGATGGCCCGGACCGCGGCCAGGTGGGCGGCAGCCGCCATGGCGAGGGTGATGTGCCGGTACCGGGCCGAGTGATGGCGGACTTGGTAGTGGTCGAGGCCGGCCTCGTTCTTGGCCGCCTGAAAGCACTCCTCGATCGCCCAACGGGCCCCGGCAGCACGGACGATGTCTGCCAGCGGAGTGTTCGCGGGCGCGTGCACCAGGTAGTAGGCGCGTTCGCCGTCAGCGAGGGACCGCCGGATCAGCAGTGCGTCGTCGAAGCCGTCGCGCCCGGTCAACGGGACCAGGGCCCAGGCGTATTCGCGCAGGCCGTGGGCACCGTCACCGGCGGAGCGGACCTCCCAGGCATGCGCCGGCAGGATCGCCGAGACGGTACGGGCGTTTGCGCGCGCGGCCCGCATCGGTGCTTGCAGGCGATGGCCAGGACATAGCTCAGGCGCTGCTCGGCCAGCCAGCCGCGCAGGATGGGGTCCCGGCCGTAGACCTCGTCGCCGGTCACCCAGCGAAACGGCACCTTCGCGGCGAGGGCCTGCTCCAGCATCGCGCGGGCCGGCGCGGGCTTGGTGTGGAACGCCCACAGCCCATGACTGAGCTCCCGTCAGGCTCCGGCCGAGGGCCCGAGCCGCTGCCTATGCAGCCCACTCCAGCCCGAGTTCCGCCAGGGCGGCGAGCTTGTCGGCGGTGAGCTTGGCGCGCCGGGTCTTGGTGTTCGAGAGGAGCACCCCGAGCTTCACCTCGGTCCCGTCCTCCAGACGCACTATGTGGGCCCTGGGGAAGAGCTCTTCCGCGATGCGCTCGAGGCCGGCCTCGCGCAAAGCGGTCCGGCGGTTCGTTTCGGCGGCCTTCTCGTTCTGCTTCTGCTGCCAGATGACGCCGATGAGAGAGACGACCGCACCCGCGAGTGTCGCGATGAAGGCGATGAGAGCGGTTCCCAGGCCTGATTCCACGCCGACATTGTGGTGCACCCATGCAGAGGGCATCTGTAGGGGTGCGAGGGCAGCTCGGGGCGGGCGGCGGTTGCTCTTGTGCAACGGGTCGGTGATTTGGGCTTCGCGGTCGGCGATGCTCCGGACCTGGAAGCGGAGGTTGGATCGGGCAGCCTTAAGTCGCTCGTCGAGGGTGCGGTTGTCGGCGGTGAGTTGGCGGACTCTTTGTTTGAGGGTGGTGTTCTCCGTAGTGATCCGCTGGATGGCGTCCTCGGTCCGCTCGGCTTCCAAGTCGCATACCTGGCCAAGGAGCAGAGGGCTTCCTCAGCGTTCAGGGCGCGTTCGCGCCAGGTCGCCTCTCGCTCGTCGTCCTGTTCAGCAAGCATGCGGGACCGCTGTTCGCCGACCTGGTCCATCGCTGCGGCGACCGCGGACCTGGCCTCGGCGTTGTCGTAGATGAAGAACCGCAGGACCATTGCAACTCAGGTGCGGAACACCACGCCGTACGGAACCCACGACTTCCGGCTCAACGGACACCGCGACCGCCCCAGCGGTACGCGCCGCAGCTCTCGCCGGCGTATGAAAGCCGCCCGTGTCCCCCAGGTTCACCTGGTGGACACGGGCGGCTTTCATACGCCTGATGCCTCATCAGAAAGTGCGCCAAACGTACGTCAGACGTGCGTCAGACGTGCGTCAGACGTGCGTCACGTGCGTCGCTCGTGCGTCAAGATATCGCCCGTAACGCCCACAGCGCACATCATGCACACCAGGCAAAACCGCAGGTCAGTGACCTTTCTCGGTAGGCTCAAGGATCGCCACGCACTCCACATGATGCGTCATCGGAAACAGATCGAACGCCCGCAACATCCGCACCCGATACCCCCCCTCCCGGAAATACCCCAGGTCCCGAGCCAACGCCGCCGGATCGCACGCCACATAAGCGATCCGCCGGGCCCCCAACGACGCGAGATGCGCCACCGTGCCCCGCCCCGCCCCGGCCCTCGGCGGGTCCAGCACGATGAGGTCCACCTCGGTGATCCCCGTCCGCGGCAGGACCGACTCGACCTTGCCCTGCTCGATGCGGACGCGGTCGAAGTCGGCGAGGTTGTGCCGGGCGTCCTCCACCGCGCGCTTGCCGGACTCGATGCCGAGGACCGCGCCCTTGTCGCCGAGGCGGTCGGCGAGGGCGCCTGCGAAGAGGCCCACGCCGCTGTAGAGGTCGAGGGCCATCTCGCCCTTGCGGGGCAGCAGGCCCTGCATGACGGCCGTCACCAGGGTGTCCGCGGCCTTCGGGTGGACCTGCCAGAAGCCGCCGCTGCCGACCCGGTGCGTACGTCCGTCGGCGCGTTCACGGACGAAGGGGCGGCCGTGGACGCGGTGCGTACCGCCGTCCTTCTCGCCGACCCGCATCACCGACACCGGGCGGTCGAGCTCCACGATCGGCAGTCGTGCACCCGGCCGCGGCGTGAGGATCACCTGGCGGTCCTGCGAACCCGTCGCCGCGATCGCCTCGACCGACGCCATCCCCGTCCAGTCCCGCTTCTCGATGCCCAGCTCGCTGACCCCCTCGGCGGCGATCATGCAGTGGTCGATCGGCTCGACCTCGTGCGAGCGGTGCCGGCGCAGTCCGGCGTGGCCGTCGGCGTCGACGGCGTACTGCACGCGCGTGCGCCACTGCGGCACCTGTCCGGCAGGCAGCTTGTCGCCCTCGGCCGGCATCACCGTGCCGTCCCAGCCGACGTCCTCCGGCGTCAGTCCCGCGAGCCGCCGCAGCTGCTCGGCGATGACCTCGCCCTTCAGCCGGCGCTGCGCCCCGGGCTTGGCGTGCTGCCAGTCGCACCCGCCGCAGCGACCGGGGCCGGCGAAGGGACAGGGGGCCTCGATGCGGTCCTTGGAGGCGTCCAGCACCTCGACCGCGTCGGCGCGCAGGAAGCGGTCGCCCTCCTCGCCCTCGGTCACCCGGGCCACGACCCGCTCGCCGGGCAGCGTGTGGCGGACGAACAGCACCTGGCCCTCTGCCGTACGAGCGATGCAGTGGCCGCCATGGGCGACGGGGCCGATCTCGACCTCGTACTCCTCCCCCACCAGCGACTTCTTCGGTTCTGCCTGCATGGTGGGGTGACTCCAGATCGAGAGGGGCGACGGCACGGGCCGACCGGCGGTCCGGTCGAGGGCCCGAGGCGGACAACAGCCCACCAGTCTACGGGCTCGCGGCCGCACGCCCCGCCCGCGTCAGCGCTGGGCGTCCGGCTCGACGGGCTCCTTCGCCCGCTCCGTTGCAGGGCCCCGCCGCACCGAGCCCGGCGCGTTCCAGTCCTGCCGCTTGCGGGCCCTGGCCTTGGCGACCTCGGACGACTGGAGCTGGTAGGGCACGGACGTCACCATGATGCCCGGCGTGAACAGCAGCCGGCCCTTCAGCCGCAGCGCGCTCTGGTTGTGCAGCAGATGCTCGTACCAGTGGCCGACGACGTACTCGGGGATGATCACCGACACCGCGTCGCGCGGGGACTCCTTGCGCAGCCCCTTCACGTACTCGATGATCGGCCGCGTGATCTCGCGGTACGGCGAGTCGAGCACCTTCAGCGGTACGTCGATCCCGCGCCGCTCCCACTCCTCGCGCAGCGCCTTGGTCTCCGCCGGGTCGACGTTGACGCTGAGCGCCTCCAGGGTGTCCGAGCGCAGCAGCTTGGCGTAGGCCAGGGCGCGCAGGGCGGGGCGGTGGATCTTGGAGACAAGGACGACCGAGTGGACGCGGGACGGCCGTACGCTGTCGTCGCTCGGGCCCTCGGGGGCGGCGAGTTCCTCGGAGACATGGTCGTAGTGGCGGCGGATCGCCGTCATCGTGCCGTAGAAGATCACCATGCCGAGCAGGGCCACCCAGGCGCCGTGCGTGAACTTGGTGACGAGCACGACGATGAGGACCAGGCCGGTGAAGAAGGCGCCGAAGGTGTTGATCGCGCGGGAGCGGATCATGTGGCGGCGCTTGGCCTGGTCCGTCTCCGTCGCCAGGAGGCGGTTCCAGTGGCGGACCATGCCGGTCTGGCTGAGCGTGAAGGACACGAACACGCCGACGATGTACAGCTGGATCAGGCGGGTGGAGTCGGCGCCGTACATCCACACCAGGAGAATGGCCGCGCCCGCCAGGAGCACGATGCCGTTGGAGAAGGCGAGCCGGTCGCCGCGGGTGTGCAGCTGACGGGGCAGATAGCGGTCCTGGGCGAGGATCGAGCCGAGCACAGGGAAGCCGTTGTAGGCGGTGTTGGCCGCCAGGAACAGCACCAGGGCGGTGGCCGCGGCGAGCACGATGAAGAAGAAGCTCCCCTTGCCGAAGACGGCCTCGGCGACCTGTGTGATCACCGGGTTCTGGACATAGCCGGAGCCGACCGCGACGCCGTCCTTGATCAGGTCGACGGCCGGGTTCTCGGCCATCCGCACCTTGGTCACCATGGCGAGCGCGATGATGCCGCAGAACATGGTGACGGCCAGCAGGCCCATCATCGCCAGCGTGGTCGCGGCGTTCTTCGACTTGGGCTTACGGAAGGCCGGGACACCGTTGGAGATCGCCTCGACACCGGTGAGCGCGGCACAGCCGGAGGAGAAGGCGCGCAGCAGGAGGAAGACGAGCGCGAAGCCCGCGAGGCCCTCGTGTTCCGCTTTGATCTCGTACGACGCCGTGGGCGCCCGCATGGTGTCGTCCAGGATCAGCCCGCGGAACGCGCCCCAGGCGATCATGATGAAGACGCCCACGACGAAGACGTACGTCGGGATGGCGAAGAGGCCGCCGGACTCCCGGACGCCGCGCAGGTTCATCACCGTCAGCAACAGGATCACCGCGACCGCGCACTCGACCTTGTGCTCGACCACGAACGGGATCGCGGAGCCGAGGTTCTCGATGCCGGAGGAGATGGAGACGGCGACGGTGAGCACGTAGTCGACGAGCAGGGCGCTCGCGACCGTGAGGCCGGCCTTGGGGCCGAGGTTGGTGGTCGCCACCTCGTAGTCGCCGCCACCGCTGGGGTAGGCGTGCACGTTCTGCCGGTAGGAGGCGACCACGGTGAACATCAGCACGACGACCGCGACCGCGATCCAGGGGCTGAAGTGGTACGCCGACACGCCCGCGATGGAGAGGACCAGCAGTACTTCTCCGGGCGCGTATGCCACGGAGGACAGCGGGTCGGAGGCAAAGACGGGCAGTGCGATGCGCTTCGGCAGGAGGGTTTCCGCCAGCCGGTCGCTGCGCAGCGCGCGCCCGATCAGAATCCGTTTGGGCACGTCGGTCAGTTTGGACACAACAGAGAATCGTAGGCCCCTCTCCTGGGCCGGAGCACATCCGGGTGAAATCGCGCGCGGCGCCGGGGTGAATTCCGTGCCCCGCACGCGCCGGGCGCGGGCCCCGCGGCGCCCCCATGCCTCCATGACCTGCGTACCTGCGGATCCGCCCACCTGCGTCAGTACGCTCATCACATCCGGGAGACCTCATGTCGCAGACGGCCGCTCAGCTCGTCGGAGCCCTCGTCTCACTCGCCGGACTCGGTGTTCTGGCACTCGCCAGCGTCCGCAGCTTCAACCGCCGCTGAGGCGGGCGTACGGGACACCAGACTCGCCGGTCGGTGTGTCAGAGGCGGACGTTACGGTGGACCGAGGCACACCCGAGCCGACCTGACCCGCGGTCCGTGGCGCAGTCCACGATCCGTACCGCGAGGGATCATCCCCGGCATTCCCCGGCATGATGTTGCCCAGCGGTCCGCGACCGGCCCGCGCCTGTTGCCCGGCGAACCGAGAGAAGGATATGAGCACCACGTTCACGCAAGTCAGACGCCTAACGAGGAGTGCGGGGTAAGACCGTGCACATCGTCATCATGGGTTGCGGAAGGGTGGGTTCCGCTCTTGCCCAGACCCTGGAGCAACAGGGGCACACGGTCGCCGTGATCGACCAGGACCCCACCGCGTTCCGCCGCCTGGGCCCCGGCTTCGGAGGCCGCCGGGTCACCGGCGTCGGCTTCGACCAGGACACCCTGCGCGAGGCGGGCATCGAGGAGGCCGGCGCCTTCGCCGCCGTCTCCAGCGGGGACAACTCGAACATCATCTCCGCGCGCGTGGCCCGCGAGATGTTCGGCGTGGAGAACGTCGCGGCCCGGATCTACGACCCCCGCCGCGCCGAGGTCTACCAGCGCCTCGGCATCCCCACGGTGGCCACGGTCCGCTGGACGGCCGACCAGATGCTGCGCCGTCTGCTGCCCTCGGGCGCCGAGCCGCTGTGGCGGGATCCCACCGGCGGCGTCCAGCTCGCCGAGGTGCACACGTCCACGGCCTGGGTGGGCCACAAGATCAGCAGGCTCCAGGAGGAGACGGGCGTCCGCGTGGCGTTCCTGACCCGGCTCGGCGAGGCGATCCTGCCCACCTCGCAGACGGTGTTGCAGGAGGGCGACCTGGTGCACGTCATGATGCGCACCGACGAGGTCGACAAGGTCGAGGCGGCGTTCGCCAAGGGTCCCGAAGAGGAGGGCGGTCACTGATGAGGGTCGCCATTGCCGGTGCCGGCGCGGTGGGTCGCTCCATCGCGGGCGAACTGCTGGAGAACGGCCACGAGGTCCTGCTCATCGACAAGGCGCCGACCGCCATCTCGGTCGAGCGGGTCCCGCAGGCGGAGTGGTTGCTGGCCGACGCCTGCGAGATCACGTCCCTGGACGAGGCGGCACTTCAGCGCTGCAACGTGGTGATCGCCGCGACGGGCGACGACAAGGTCAACCTGGTCGTGTCGCTCCTGGCCAAGACGGAGTACGGCGTCCCGCGCGTCGTCGCCCGGGTGAACAACCCCAAGAACGAGTGGCTGTTCAACGAGTCCTGGGGCGTGGACGTGGCCGTCTCCACCCCGCGTCTGATGTCGGCCCTGGTCGAGGAGGCGGTGAGCGTCGGCGACCTGGTCCGTCTGCTCCGCTTCAGCCACGGCGACGCGAACCTCGTGGAGCTGACCCTGCCGGAGGAGTCGGCCCTGGCCGGCACCCAGGTCGGCGATGTCGAGTGGCCCCAGGACACCTCCCTGGTCACCATCATCCGCGGCACCCGCGTCCTCACCCCGTCCCGCGAGGACTCCCTGGAGGCCGGCGACGAACTCCTCTTCGTGGCCGCGCAGGCCCGCGAGGAGCAGCTGGAGGACCTGCTGTCGGTACGCCGGGAGGACACGGCGAGCTGAGTCCTTCGAGGGACTACGACGAAGGGCGCCCCGAGGATCTCAGGGCGCCCTTCACATTTCGGTCTCAGGGGCGCCCTTCACATTTCAGCGCCGGTCGGCACATCCAGCCCGTCCGGCGTTCGAGGACGAGGCCGTTCAGGCCGAAGCGGGGGTCTGGGGGCGGCGGCCCCCAGGGACGGTCACAGCAACGCCGGGTACCTATTCGCCGGACCGAGCGGCAGCCTCCCGCGCCTTCTCCTCGGCCTCCATCTCCGCGAACACGTCGATCGGCGCGGGCGCCTTCGCGAGGAACACCCACGTCAGCCACACGGCCAGCAGGAACGGCGGGATCTTCAGCGCGACGAGCACCCAGCCCAGCTGGGTCGTGTCCGCCCACCAGTACAGCGGGAAGAGGATCGCGCACTTGGCGAGCAGGATCGCGCCCCACGCGTAACTGGCCTTCGCGTACGCCTTCTTGCGCCCGGGATTGCGTGTACGCCAGGAGAGGTTCTCCTTGAACACCGGCCCGAGGATCAACCCGATCAGCGGCACCCCGCACAGCGTCGTGATGATGTACGCGAGCCCCAGCCCCAGCGTGTAGAGCATGCCGGGCAGATAGAAGTCCTTCGCGTTGCCCGTCATCATCGCGAACACGACACCGAAGGCGACGCCGAAGACGCCGCTGAACGCGTGCTTGACGGTGTCCCGCATCACCAGGCGTACGACCACTAGCACCAGGGACACCGCGAGCGCGGCGATGGCCGAGAGGTGCAGGTCCTTGTTGATCGTGTAGATGGTGACGAAGAGCAGACCCGGCAGCACCGTCTCGATCATGCCGCGCATGCCGCCGAAGGCCTCGAACAGGGCGGCCTCGGTTACCGCCCGGGCGTCGTGCTCGGCGTTCGCGGTGGTGTCGGTGGTGTCTTCAGTCGGCTTGTCGAGCGACGTCACCGGCTACTCCCGTCCGAGGGGTCTCAGTTCGTATTTCGGGTTGAACAGCACGCGGCGGCCCCGGCTCATGGAGACCCGGCCCGATGCGATCAGCCGGCGCCCCGGCTCTATCCCGACTATGGAGCGCCTGCCGAGCCACACCACGTCCAGCGCGGCGGAGCCGTCGAACAGCTCGGCCTCCAGGGCCGGAACGCCCGCGCGAGGCCGCAGGGTGACCGTGCGCAAGGTACCAGTAACGGTCACTATCTGTCGGTCACGGCAGTCACCGATCTTGATACAGCCGGCCGTCTCGGCGTCCTCACGCAGCTCCTCGGACTCCAGGTCCTCCTGCGACGAGGAGAGCCGGTCGAGCATGCGCCGGAACCGGCCCACCGACTTTTCGGAACGAGGAACAGCACTCATGTCCTGAAGCCTACCGGGCATCACTTCTCGAACCGATAGCCCATCCCAGGCTCGGTGACGAAGTGCCGGGGATGCGACGGGTCGGCCTCCAGTTTCCTGCGCAGCTGGGCCATGTAGACCCGCAGATAGTTCGTCTCCGTCCCGTATGACGGTCCCCACACCTCCTGAAGCAGTTGCCGCTGACTGACGAGACGTCCCGTATTGCGGACGAGCACCTCCAGCAGATGCCATTCCGTGGGGGTCAGCCGTACGTCCTTCCCGCCCCGGTTGACCTTCTTGGCGGCCAGGTCGACGGTGAACTCCTCGGTCTCCACCATCACGTCGTCCTCGCCGCCCCCGGTGGGTTCGGCGCGGCGTACGGCGGCCCGCAGCCGGGCGAGCAGTTCGTCCATGCCGAAGGGCTTGGTGACGTAGTCGTCCGCGCCCGCGTCCAGCGCCTCGACCTTCTCGTCGGAGGAGTGCCGGGCGGACAGCACCAGGATCGGCACCCGGGTCCAGCCCCGCAGGCCCCGGATGACCTCGACGCCGTCCATGTCGGGCAGTCCGAGGTCGAGGACGACCACGTCGGGGTGGCGGGTAGTGGCGAGTTCGAGGGCGGTGGCCCCGTCGTGGGCCGCGTCGACCTCGTACCTGCGGGCCTTGAGGTTGATCACGAGGGCGCGCACGATCTGCGGCTCGTCGTCGATCACCAGAACCCTGGTGGGGGTCTGGGGAGTCCCCGTGGTCGGGCTCATCATGTGGTCTGCCTTTCTGGTTCCACGGGGTGCTCCACTGGCACGCCCCCCTCTTCGACAAGCTCCGCGCGCGATCCCGCCGCCCGCACGGTGAGCACCATGGTGAGACCGCCCCCGGGGGTGTCCTCGGCGTTCAGTGTGCCGCCCATCGCCTCGGCGAACCCGCGGGCGACCGCGAGTCCGAGACCGACTCCCGCGCCGCGCGGGGCGTCGCCGTAGCGCTGGAAGGGCGCGAAGATACGTTCCTTGGCGTCGTCCGGGACGCCCGGCCCGCGGTCGACCACCCGGACCTCGACGCGGTCCGCGAGGGCGCTGGCGGCCACCAGGACCCTGCTGTCGTCCGGGCTGTACTTGACGGCGTTCTCGACCAGGTTGGCCACCGACCGCTCCAGCAGCCCGGGGTCCACGGCGACCATGGGCAGCGTCTCCGGGATGTCCAGCTCGGCGCTTCCGTCCGGCACCCCGCCCAGCGCCATCGGCACCACCTCGTCGAGGTCGATCTCCCTGATCAGCGGCGTGACCGTACCGGTCTGGAGCCGGGACATGTCCAAGAGGTTCCCGACCAGGTGGTCCAGCCGGTCGGCGCCCTCCTCGATGCCCGCCAGCAGCTCGGCCTCGTCCTCCTCCGACCAGGCCACGTCGTCGGACCGCAGCGAGGAGACCGCCGCCTTGATGCCCGCGAGCGGCGTACGGAGGTCGTGGCTGACGGCGGCCAGCAGCGCCGTACGGATGCGGTTGCCCTCGGCCAGCTCCTTGGCCTGGTCGGCCTCCTCCTGGAGCCGGCGCCGGTCCAGGACCACGGCGGCCTGGGCGGCGAAGGCGGCGAGCACCCGGCGGTCCTCGGCGGGCAGCACACGGCCGGTCAGCGCGAGCGCCATGTGGTCGCCGACCGGTACGTCGACGTCCGCGTCCTCCGGCCGCTGCGGCGCCCGTCCGCGGCCCGCCTCGCCCGCGCGCGTCCATGGGTCGACGTCGCTCTCGCGCTCCAGCAGGGCCGCCGACTCCATGCCGAAGGTCTCGCGGACCCGTTCCAGCAGCTCCTCCAGGCCGGTCTCGCCGCGCAGGACGTTGCCCGCGAGGAACGACAGGATCTCCGACTCGGCGCGCAGCCGTGCCGCCTGGTGGGTTCGGCGGGCGGCGAGGTCGACCACGGAGGCGACCGCGACCGCCACCAGGACGAAGATCACCAGGGCGAGCAGGTTCTTCGGGTCGGCGATCGAGATGCGGTGCAGGGGCGGGGTGAAGTACCAGTTGAGCAGCAGTGAGCCGACCGCCGCGGAGGACAGGGCGGGGTAGAGCCCGCCGAGCAGGGCCGCGGCCACCGTCAGGGTCAGGAACAGCAGCATGTCGTTCGCGAGACCGAGGTCGGCGTCGATGTGGGTCAGCAGCAGGGTGAGCAGCACCGGGCCGGCGACGCCGGTGAACCAGCCCCAGAGGATCCGGGGCCGGCCGAGACGGGCTCCCCTGGCCACGGGCAGTCCACGCCCCTTGGCGGCCTCCTCGTGCGTGACGATGTGCACGTCGAGGTCGGGACCCGAGTCCCGGGCGACGGTCACGCCCACGCCCGGTCCGAAGACGTACTGCCAGCTTCGGCGGCGCGAGGAGCCGAGGACGATCTGGGTGGCGTTCACACCGCGCGCGAAGTCGAGCAGGGCGGCCGGGATGTCGTCGCCGACGACATGGTGGAACGTTCCGCCCAGGTCCTCGACGAGGGTGCGCTGGACGGCGAGCTCCTTCGGCGAGGCGGAGGTCAGTCCGTCGCTGCGGGCGATGTAGACGGCCATTACCTCCCCGCCGGCGCCCTTCTCCGCGAGCCGGGCAGCCCGGCGGATCAGGGTCCGCCCCTCGGGACCGCCGGTCAGCCCGACCACGATCCGCTCCCGCGAACCCCAGATCTTCGACACGCGGTGCTCGCTGCGGTACTGCTTCAGATACTCGTCGACCCGGTCCGCCACCCACAGCAGCGCCAGCTCACGCAGCGCGGTCAGGTTGCCGGGCCGGAAGTAGTTCGACAGGGCCGCGTCGACCTTGTCGGGCCGGTAGATGTTGCCGTGCGCCATGCGCCGCCGCAGCGCCTGGGGCGACATGTCGACCAGCTCGATCTGGTCGGCCCGGCGCACCACCTCGTCCGGCACGGTCTCCTGCTGCCGTACGCCGGTGATGGACTCGACGACGTCACCGAGGGACTCCAGATGCTGGATGTTGACGGTCGATATCACGTCGATACCCGCCGCCAGCAGCTCCTCCACGTCCTGCCAGCGCTTGGCGTTGCGGGAGCCGGGGATGTTGGTGTGGGCGAGTTCGTCGACGAGCGCCACCTGGGGACGCCTGGCCAGGACGGCGTCCACGTCCATCTCGGTGAAGGCGCTCCCCCGGTACTCCAGCCACCTGCGCGGGACCTGGTCGAGCCCGTGCAGCATCACCTCGGTGCGCGGCCGCTCGTGGTGCTCCACGAAGGCGACCACGCAGTCGGTGCCCCGCTCGATGCGGCGGTGCGCCTCGGACAGCATCGCGTACGTCTTGCCGACGCCCGGTGCCGCACCGAGGTAGATCCGAAGCTTGCCGCGTCCCATGGTCCTCATTGTGTTCCGGCCACTGCTGCCTACGCAGCGTCGACCTTACGGCCAATAATCGCGACAAATGGGGCCGGGTGCGGTGGCGGGAGCGTCTTTGACGCAACTCTGACGCTCCCGCCGCCCCCGTGGATCTCAGCCGGGGTTGTCGCCGTGGGTGAGGGTCTCCCAGGCGACGAAGAGGTTGTTGCTGCCGGCAGGACGGTTGCGCACGGTCAGGGTCTCGGTGTTGGTCATGGCGTGGCCGAGACGGTTGGCCAGGGCGTTGTGCCCGACCTCGGTGACCGGACCGAGCCCGAGCTTCAGCGAGCCGCGGCACAGCCAGCTGGGCACGGCCGTACCGAGCTCGTACCTGGCCTGGAACCCGAGCGCGTGCCGCAGCCGCTCACCGACGTCGGTGCCGTACAGGTCCTGCCCCTGGATCCGGCTGGTCTCCGCGACGTGGGAGATGGCGGAGATGCCGTAGCCGGTGTGGGTGAGGTCGCGGCAGGTCTCCTGGGTGAGGCCGGTGACGAAGGTGGACTGCCCCTGCCAGTAGTTGACGATCTTCTCGCGGGTGTCGAGGTTCTGGCTCGGCACGGTCTTCGGCAGCTCGCCGTCGGAGGACAGGTAGACGTAGGCGGCGGTGCGGGTGCGGAACTTCGCCATGGCCTTGTCGTACGACGCCTTGTCCTCGAGGAAGACCGAGATGCCGACGGCGGCCTCCATCATCGACAGCTCCCAGTTGCCGTTGGAGTTCGAGCCGTTGACGATCTCGGGCAGATAGACGGAGCGGAGCATGGTCGCGAACCGGCCGGAGTTCGCCCAGTTCCCGGTGTACGTGTACTTGATGATCTCGGCCGCCCTGGGCCAGGAGGAGCCGGCCCAGCCCGTCTGGAGGGGCGCGTTGCTGTTGGTGTGGTCCCTGATCACCGCGGACCAGGCGTCCATCAGCTCGATGGCCTTCCGCGCGTGCCGCTCGTCGCGGGTGATGTACCAGGCGAGGGCCTGGGTGTAGGCGGCCGTCGCGTCCTCGCGCTCGTCGGTGCAGCCGTGGTTGGGGTTCGAGTACGAGCCGCACTCGACGACCGCGCGGGGCTTGGGGGTGCGGTTCAGATCGGCGTACTTGCTCACCATCATCCGGTCGAAGGCGCCCTTCCAGGGCTGGGCGCCGGCGTTGACCTTGGAGCGGGTGAAGTCCAACTGCCCCTGGGAGACGGTGACTCCGGGGTGGACGAAGGCGGCGGGAGCGGCGCCGGCTCCGGTGGGCCAGGCGAGGACACCGGCGACGAGGGCGGCCGCGGCCGCGAAGAGTGCGGTTCTGCGCATGCGTGGGGGGCCTTCCGTTCTCGTATATGAACGCGAAGCGCCTTTATGAACAGACGCGTTGGCCGCAGACGGTAGGTACAGACCAATGCGCCGTCAAGAGTTCACGCACGAGAAAGGGCCGCACCCCTGAGGGGTACGGCCCTGATGTTTCTACGACCCTCAGCGAACCTCGGTGATCTCCGGGCCGCGCTGGAGCTGGCCCATGCCGCCGGAGAAGCGCGAACCCGCCTCCTCCTGCTGGACGCCCTCGGGGACCATCTGGGCGTCGTTCGGCAGCTTCAGGACGATCGGGTCACGGGGAGCCATCGGGCCCTCGCCGCGAACCACGACCGTGTCCCGGAAGATCTGCTCGAGCAGACCGGCTGCCTGCGGCTGCACCGCGCCCTGGCCCGAGATCACACCGCGCAGGAACCAGCGGGGACCGTCCACACCGACGAACCGCACGACCTGGAAACCACCGGTGCCGTCCGGCAGCTGAACCGGCACCTGGGCCCGCAGCTCCCAGCCGAGCGGACCCTCGACCTCGTCGATGATGCCACCCTGCTGGGTGATGCCGGAGCCGATCTCCTCGCGTACCTCGCCCCAGATGCCCTCGCGCTTGGGCGCGGCGAAGGCCTGGAGCTGGATGGCGCTGTCGCGCAGCACGACGGTCGCCGCGACGATCGCGTCGCCCGCGACCTCCACGCGCAGTTCCATGCCGTCGACGCCCGGCACCAACAGGCCGCCCAGGTCGACCCTGCCCTCGCCGGGCTCACGGACCTCGGAGCTGTCCCAGGGCCCGTCGGGCCGCGGCTCCGGCTCCAGCCTCACGCGCTCGCGCTCACCGTCGTCGTCCGCCTCAGTGTCGACACTGTCGACGACCTGCTCGGGCTCGCCGGCCGCGTCCTCGGCGGCACCCTTCTTCTTGCGACGTCCGAACACGTCACTGTCCTTCCCGGTCGGATACGACCGAAGCGTATCGATTCCCACCCGTTGCGCCGCCATCGGCGGCCTCATCGCTTGTATCGCTTGTGCCGCCCACCGCGGCATGCCCGCCGGTGGACCCGAAGCCCCCTGCGGCCCGTGCCGAATCGGGAAGCTCCGCGACCTCCTGGAAGCGGACCCTCTCGACCTGCTGGACGACCAGTTGGGCAATCCGGTCGAAGCGCTCGAACCGCACGGTCTCATGCGGGTCGAGATTCACCACGATCACCTTGATCTCCCCACGGTACCCGGCATCAACCGTCCCCGGGGCATTCACGAGGGCGACACCTAGGCGGGCGGCGAGACCGGACCGGGGGTGCACGAACGCCGCGTACCCCTCCGGGAGGGCGACAGACACCCCGGTGGGCAGTACGGCCCGCTCCCCCGGCTTCAGTTCGCGTGACTCGGTGGTGCGCAGATCGGCTCCCGCGTCACCGGGGTGCGCGTACTCCGGCAGCGGTACGTCCGGGTCGAGGCGCCGGATCAGCACGTTCAGGGGGGCACGGCTCACGGGTTCACCTCGAAGGCACGGGCACGCCGGACCTGGTCCGGGTCGTTCATGGCGGCCCTGATCTCCTCCGGGCGGCCGTTGTCGATGAAGTGGTCGACCTTCACCTCGATGAAGAGGGCGTCGGCACGGACGGCGACGGGCCCGTCGGAGCCGCCGATCCGCCCGGTGGCGGTGGAGTAGATCTTGCGGCCCGCCACCGCCGTCACCTCGGCCTCCAGATACAGCACCGTGCCCACGGGCACCGGCCGCACGAAGTCGGTCTCCAGCCGCCCGGTCACGGCGATCGTGCGCAGCAGCCAGTTCAGCGAGCCGAGGGTCTCGTCGAGGGCGGTCGCGAGCACCCCGCCGTGCGCCAGGCCGGGCGCGCCCTGATGGGCGGGCTGCACGGTGAACTCGGCCGTGATGCTGACGCCGTCCCCGGCTCGCGCCTCCAGATGCAGCCCGTGGGCCTGCTCGCCGCCGCAGCCGAAACACTCGCCGTAGTGCGCGCCGAGGAGCTCACCGGGTGCGGGAGCATCGGGGTGACGGGCCGGTTTCACGGCGTCGGCCGGCGGCTTGAGCGCTGCTGAAGTACCACTCACAGCCGCAGACCTTACCCGCCCGCCCGTCTCCCGCCGCAGCCCTCCCTGACGGCGCTTCGCGCCGACCCCTGACGCTGGTCGCAGTAGGACACCGTGCCAAGCTTGGCTCCATGCAGCTCTCCGCCGCCCCGTACGAAGAACGGCTCACCGCCCCGCGCTCCTGGTGGCTGGTCTCGTTCCTGGTCGGGGTCTCCCTGGCCCTGATCCTTCTGCCGTTCGGCACGCTGCCCATGCTCGGCGGCCTGGTCGGCGGCACCGCCGCTGCGGCCGTCGTGGCCAGCTCGTACGGCTCGCTGCGCATTCGCGTGGTAGGCGGTTCACTGATCGCCGGCGAGGCGAAGATCCCGGTGCGGGCCCTGGGCGAGGCGCATGTCCTGGACCCCGAGGAGGCCCGCGCCTGGCGCACCCACAAGGCCGACACCCGCGCCTTCCTCCTCCTGCGCGCCTACATCCCCACGGCCCTGCGCGTGGAGGTCACCGACCCCGAGGACCCGACTCCGTACCTCTACCTTTCGACCCGTGAGCCGGAGCGGCTGGCGCAGGCGATCGAGGCGGCCAAGGCCTCGGCCTAGCACACCCGAGCGGGGCTTCACCGGTCCGGACCGAGCGTCCCGCGCCCGAGGTCCCGCACGATGTCACCCATCTCCAGCGGTTGCGCAGGGCGTTCCAGGGGCGGCAGTTGGGGCAGTTCGTCCCAGGGCACCCGGACCTTGCGCAGGTCCGCACGCACGCGTGCCGCGAGTCTCTTGGTGTCACGGCGGTTCATGACCGCGCCCACGGCGGCCCCCACCATGAAGGGCATCAGGTTCGGCAGGTTGCGGACGGTGCGCTTCATGATCTGCTGACGCAACTCACGCTTCATCTGCCCACCGAGAGCGGCGTTTATCGTCGCCGGCTTCATCGGGTCGATGCCGCGCTCCTCGGACCACGAGGTCAGATACGCGGTGCTGCGCTGCTTGAGGTTTCCGGGCGGGCGTACGCCGTACACCTCGTGCAGTTCGGCGATCAGCTTCAGCTCGATCGCCGCGACACCGGTGATCTCGGCGGCCAGCTCCGTCGGCATCGCGGGTGGCACGGGCAGCATCGCCGCCGCACCGACTCCCGCGCCGACCGTCGAGCTCGCGTTCGCCGCGCCCGCCACGAGCTTGTCGGCGAGTTGCTCGGGCCCGAGGCCGGGGAACTGCCGGCGAAGGGTCGCGAGGTCGCGTACGGGGATCCGCGGGGCGTTCTCGATGATCCGGTCCGCCAGGTACCCGAGGCCCGCTCTGGCGCGGCTGCCGCCCTTACGGACACCTTCCCGGGCCTTCTCCCGGATCACCGCGGTCCTCCGTCGGGCGACGGGCGCGGGAACGGCCGCGGGCGCCGGAAGGTCTGCCCCGGACATCGGTTCGAGCGAGGCTCCCGGACCGGATGAGCCCCGCTCGTCGTCACGCGCGCCGTACAGGCCGTCGGACGGCCCTTCGTCCGCTCCCGACGGTCGGGAGCGGCGCTTCCAAGGAGGGGTCGAGCCAGTCATGCCCGACCCGACCTCAGTCGCAGTCGCGGCAGATCGGCTGACCGTTCTTCTCGCGGGCCAGCTGGCTGCGGTGGTGCACCAGGAAGCAGCTCATGCAGGTGAACTCGTCCTGCTGCTTCGGCAGCACCCGGACGGCCAACTCCTCGTTCGAGAGGTCCGCGCCGGGCAGCTCCAGGCCTTCGGCGGCCTCGAACTCGTCGACGTCCACAGCGGACGTCGACTTGTCGTTCCGCCTGGCCTTCAGCTCTTCAAGGCTGTCCGAGTCGACGTCGTCGTCGGTCTTGCGTGGGGTGTCGTAATCCGTTGCCATGTCGCTCTCCCCCTCTGGGTGTCTGCGGTGTCTCCAGCGCACGTAACGCGTGAGAGGCCGGACTTGTGCCCGACCCGAGGCGGAGATTTTGCCTCACATCAAGGTCTGTTACTCAATCGACACCCAACCGAACTCCTCAAGAGTGATCGGCTTGGATGGCGAACGGGACCGTACACGGTCCTAATGCCGCAGTTCAAAGGCGTCTCACCGTGTACTTCCCGTGATCAAGACCCTCGAAAACCCGGATTTTCCCGGCTTTCCGACAGGTCTCATGATCACGGAGAGTAGATGGCCGGAAAACCGCCCTTGTGATCGATCACACACGAGAGTGTTCGCCGAGTGCCCAGAAAATTCCGCGCAAAGCGAACATCCCCGTGTACCTGCCGGGTATCGGCGCACATGATCTCAGATCGGCAGGGCGAAGCGCATCACGAGACCGCCGCCCTCTCGTGGTTGAGCCGAGATGTGCCCGCCGTGCGCCCGCGCCACCGACCGCACGATGGACAGCCCCAGGCCCACGCCCTTGTCGCTGCCCGTGCGTTCCGTACGCAAGCGCCGGAACGGCTCAAACAGATTGTCGATCTCATACGCCGGCACCACCGGCCCGGTGTTGGCGACGATCAGGACCGCCTGCCCGTGCTGGACGTCGGTGGTGACCTCGACCCAGCCGCCCTCCGGGATGTTGTACCGGACGGCGTTCTGCACCAGGTTCAGCGCGATCCGCTCCAGCAGCACGCCGTTGCCCTGGACGACCGCGGGCTTCTGCTCGCCGCGGATCAGCACGCCCTTGGCATGGGCCTCCGCGTGCACCTGGTCGACGGCCTGCTCGGCCACCTCCGCGAGGTCCACGGGTTTGCGCTCGACGATCTGGTTGTCGCTGCGGGCGAGCAGCAGCAGGCCCTCGACCAGCTGCTCGCTGCGCTCGTTGGTGGCCAGCAGCGTCTTGCCGAGCTGCTGGAGCTCCACCGGCGCGCCCGGGTCCGACAGATGCACCTCCAGGAGCGTGCGGTTGATCGCGAGCGGGGTGCGCAGCTCGTGCGAGGCGTTGCCCACGAAACGCTGCTGCGCCGTGAAGGCCCGTTGCAACCGCTCCAGCATCTCGTCGAAGGTGTCGGCCAGCTCCTTGAGCTCGTCGTCCGGACCGTCCAGTTCGATACGACGGGACAGATCCGAGCCCGCCACCGCACGCGCGGTCCGGGTGATCCGGCCCAGCGGCGACAGCACACGGCCGGCCATGGCGTAGCCGAAGGCGAAGGCGATGATGGCGAGGCCGAGGAGGGCCAGGAGGGAGCGGCTGAGGAGGTCGTCAAGGGCGTGCCGACGCTGCTCGTTGACGCAGGAGTTCATCGCGTCGTTGAACACCTCGGGGGTGGCACTCGACGGCAGGTCGCAGACATTGCTGGTGACCTTGCCCTCCGCGATCCTGAAGGGCAGGTCGCTGCCCACGTGCAGCGCCTGGGCCGCCAGCAAGTAGATGATCGACAGCAGCAGGATCCCGGCGATCAGGAACATGCCGCCGTACAGCAGCGTGAGCCGTATCCGGATGGTGGGACGCAGCCACGGAAAGGCGGGCTCCCCCTTGCGGGGGTCCCAGGTGGGTTTCGGGGGCGCCTGCGGAGGCGCGGGTGTCGCGGCCATGGGGTATCAGATCCGGTAGCCGGAACCGGGCACGGTGACGATCACCGGCGGTTCCCCGAGCTTGCGGCGCAGCGTCATGACGGTCACCCGCACCACGTTCGTGAACGGGTCGGTGTTCTCGTCCCAGGCCTTCTCCAGCAGTTGCTCGGCGGAGACGACCGCGCCCTCGCTGCGCATCAGCACCTCCAGGACCGCGAACTCCTTCGGCGCGAGCTGCACCTCCTTGCCGTCGCGGAAGACCTCGCGGCGGTTGGGGTCGAGCTTGATGCCGGCGCGCTCCAGGACGGGCGGCAGCGGAACGCTCGTACGGCGGCCGAGGGCACGCACGCGTGCCGTCAGCTCGCTGAAGGCGAAGGGCTTGGGGAGATAGTCGTCGGCGCCGATCTCCAGCCCTTCGACCCGGTCGCTGACGTCGCCGGAAGCCGTGAGCATCAGCACGCGCGTGGGCATGCCCAGCTCGACGATCTTGCGGCACACGTCGTCGCCGTGCACCAGCGGGAGGTCGCGGTCGAGGACGACCACGTCGTAGTCGTTGACGCCGATGCGCTCCAGGGCGGCCGCACCGTCGTACACGACGTCGACGGCCATGGCCTCCCGGCGCAGTCCGGTGGCCACCGCATCGGCGAGCAGTTGCTCGTCCTCGACGACGAGTACGCGCACGTCGCTTGTCCTTCCTGTGTCCACCCGCGTAGCGCTGGTCCTCGCTCGCGGGCAGGTGTTCGTCGGGTGTCTCGGCCTCCATCCTGCCCTTTTCGGTCATAAGTCGGCGGTAAGACGGGTGAGCGGCCCATGAGGGACAGGTATGAAGCCCGGGAATGCGAGATTTTCTCTTCCGGTTGAGGTTTCCGCGGAAGAGAGCGGGGGGAGGACGGCTTGTACACCCCGCGATCACGCTCTGCTTGTGCCGCAGCACCAAGCGGTACACGGCGATCCGCTTTCCGCAGAGCGGGTGTGGGTGTCCGGCACCGTCGCCGCCCGGCCTGGGCAGCGCTGGGCATCCACTGGAGACGTGATCGTCCCTTCCGAACGGCACACCCCCGTGCCATCGACCCACGACCAGGACGAGGGGGCGCAGCATGGACGCATTCACCGCAGGACTTCTGCAGCGCATAAGGGCGACCGAGACCGACCTGACGCGCGCTCGTGACGAGGGCGACGACTTCCTCGTCGAGGTGGAGCAGGGCGAGCTCGACGACCTGCGGCGCCTCGCCGCCGAGCACGGTGTGGAAGTCGGCGCGTCTAGCGTCTGACCAGCTCGCAGACCAACAGCAGGCCCCCGGCGAATCCAGCGCCGGGGGCCTGTTGGTTCACCCGGCCGACGTCCGCGAACGGGCCGTGAGCCCTCGCCCCGTCCCTCTCAGTCGTGCCATGCCCCGAACTCCTCCAGCAACCCCTGCAACGGCTCGAAAACCCCCGGCGTAGCAGCCACCGTCAGATCCCGTGACGGCCGCTCCCCGGGCCGTCCGCCCGTCAGCGCACCCGCCTCCCGTGCGATCAGGTCCCCCGCGGCCACGTCCCACGCGTTGAGCCCCCGCTCGTAGTAGCCGTCCAGGCGGCCCGCCGCCAGGTCGCAGAGGTCGATCGCGGCCGAGCCGCCGCGTCGGATGTCGCGCAGGAGGCGGATCAGCCGCTGGGCGACGTCGGCCTGATGGGTGCGGACCTCGGTGACGTAGTTGAAGCCGGTCGAGACCAGGGCCTGCTCCAGGGGGGCCGTGGGGCGGCAGCTGAGCCTGCGCTCGCCCTCCCACGCTCCCCTGGCCCAGGCGCCGCCACCGCGCACCGCGTGGTACGTCTCGCCGCGCATCGGGGCGGCCACGACACCGACGACGGTCTCGCCGTCCTGCTCGGCGGCGATGGACACGGACCAGGTCGGCAGTCCGTAGAGGTAGTTGACCGTGCCGTCCAGGGGGTCGATCACCCAGCGGACGCCGCTGGTGCCCTCGGTGGAGGCGCCTTCCTCGCCGAGGAACCCGTCGTCCGGGCGGTGCTCTGCGATCAGAGTCGTGATCAGCTTCTCCGCCGCGATGTCCATCTCGGTGACCACGTCGATCGGGCTCGACTTGGTCGCCGCGACGGCGAGGTCGGCCGGACGGCCGTCGCGCAGCAGCTCGCCCGCGCGGAGGGCGGCCTCCTGGGCCAGTCCGAGCAGTTCCGAGTGCAGAGGGTCGGGTGCGTCGCTCACGTCGGTCACGGGGCTCCTCACGCGTAGGGGCTGTCGGCGCCCGCCGCGGCGGGCTTGGGCGCGCGGGCGGGGCAGCAGCCCACCGGGCAGATGTTGTGGCTCGCGCCGAGCTCGCCGAGGGCGCAGGGCGTGACCTCCTCCGCGCGCTCCACGGCGGCGCGTTCCAGGACGAGGTCGCGGATCGCGGCGGCGAACCGCGGGTCGTCGCCGACGGTGGCCGAGCGGCGCATCGGCAGACCCAGCTCCTCGGCCTTGGCCTTGGCCTCGGTGTCGAGGTCGTAGAGGACCTCCATGTGGTCGGAGACGAAGCCGATGGGCGAGATCACCACCGCCGGAACGCCGGCCGAGTGGCGCTCCTCCAAGTGGTCGCAGATGTCGGGCTCGAGCCACGGGATGTGCGGGGCGCCGGAGCGGGACTGGTAGACGAGCTGCCAGGGGTGGTCGACACCGGTGCGCTCGCGGACGGCGTCGGCGATCAGCTGGGCGACGTCCAGGTGCTGCTCGACGTACGCGCCGCCCTCGCCGTGGTCCTCCACGGGGCCGGAGGTGTCCGCGGACGCGTTCGGGATCGAGTGGGTCGAGAACGCGATGTGGGCGCCGTCCCGGATGTCCTCAGGGAGGTCGGCGAGGGACGCGAGGACGCCGTCGGTCATCGGCTCCAGGAAACCGGGGTGGTTGAAATAGTGCCGCAGCTTGTCGACCCTCGGCAGCTCCAGGCCCTCGGCCTCCAGGGCGGCGAGCGAGTCGGCGAGGTTCTCGCGGTACTGGCGGCAGCCCGAGTAGGAGGCGTAGGCGCTGGTGGCGAGGACGAGGATGCGGCGGCGGCCGTCGGCGACCATCTCGCGCAGGGTGTCCGTCAGGTAGGGCGCCCAGTTGCGGTTGCCCCAGTAGACCGGCAGATCCAGGCCGTGCTCGGCGAAGTCCTTGCGGAGGGCGTCCAGCAGGGCGCGGTTCTGGTCGTTGATGGGGCTGACGCCGCCGAACAGGAAGTAGTGCTCGCCGACTTCCTTCAGGCGTTCCTTGGGGATGCCCCGCCCGTGGGTGACGTTCTCCAGGAAGGGGATCACGTCGTCCGGGCCCTCGGGGCCCCCGAAGGAGAGCAGGAGCAGGGCGTCGTAGGGGTGGGCATCGCGCGCGTCTGGCATGGGTCGATCCTGTCATCCGGTACTGACAGCCGGGGAACGGTGGGGTGACCACCCGGGTTCCCGTTACGTCCGGCCTGGTGCATTGGGGTCACCTCACTCGTAAGCTGTATCGGCCATCCACACGCCTTACGAGTGACCCTCGTACCCCCGCCGCCCGCAGCCCCGCTGCTTCCGCCTGACCGGAGACCCCCGTGCCGAGCCCCTACCGCGCCCTGTTCGCCGCCCCTGGCACCAAGGGCTTCTCCGCCGCGGGCTTCCTCGGCCGGATGCCGCTGTCGATGATGGGCATCGGCGTGGTCACGATGATCTCCCAGCTGACCGGCCGGTACGGCCTCGCCGGCGCGCTGTCGGCCACCATCGCGCTGGCCGCCGCGGTGGCGGGGCCGCAGGTCTCACGGCTGGTCGACCAGTACGGGCAGCGACGGGTGCTGCGTCCGGCGACGCTGATCTCGCTCGTGGCGGGGAGCCTGCTGCTGTTCGCCGCGCACTACGGGTGGCCGGACTGGGTGCTGTTCGTGGCCTGCGTCGGCATCGGGTGCGTGCCCAGCGTCGGGGCGATGACCCGCGCCCGCTGGGCCGCGCTGTACCGGGAGACGCCGCAGCTGCACACCGCGTACTCCTTCGAGTCCGTGATCGACGAGGTGTGCTTCATCTTCGGGCCGATCATCTCCATCGGCCTGTCCACGGCGTGGTTCCCGGAGGCCGGGCCGTTGCTCGCCGGGTGCTTCCTGGCGGTCGGTGTCTTCTGGCTGACCGCCCAGCGGGCCACCGAGCCGGCGCCTCACCCGCGTGAGAAGCAGGGCGGCAGCTCGGCTCTGAAGGCCCCGGCGCTTCAGGTCCTGGTGGCGACCTTCGTGGCGACCGGAGCGATCTTCGGGTCCGTCGACGTGGTCACGGTGGCCTTCGCGGACGAGCAGGGTCACAAGGGCGCCGCGAGCGTGGTCCTCGCGCTGTACGCGGCGGGCTCCTGCGGGGCGGGCCTCGTCTTCGGGCTGTTGCGCTTCAAGGGGGCGCCCGAACCTCGTTGGCTGCTGGGCATATGCGCGATGGCCGTGAGTATGATCCCCCTCCTACTGGTCGGAAACTTGCCGTTTCTGGCCGTGGCGCTGTTCGTCTCGGGCATGGCGGTCGCTCCCACGATGATCACCACCATGTCCCTGATCGAAGAGCACGTACCACGCGCGCAACTGACCGAGGGCATGACCTGGGTGAGCACCGGGCTCGCGGTCGGGGTCGCGCTCGGCTCCTCCGCGGCCGGCTGGGTGATCGACGCCGCCGGTGCGGACGCCGGGTACGGGGTTCCGGCGGTGTCCGGGGCCGTCGCGGTCGCGGTCGGTTTCCTGGGGTACCGCCGGCTCAGCAGGCCGGCTCCGCGTCGGGGAGGCACCGTTGAGCAGCACAGCGAGCGGCAGGAACGGCACGTGGCGTAACTGGGGCGGCAACATCGCCGCCCGCCCCGCGCGCGAGGTCACTCCGGCCTCCGTCGAGGAGCTGGCAGCGGCGATACGCCGGGCCGCCGAGGACGGTCTGCCCGCGAAGGCGGTCGGCAGCGGGCACTCGTTCACGTCCATTGCCGCGACCGACGGTGTGTTGATCCGTCCTCAACTCTTGACCGGCATACGCAAGGTGGACCGGGACGCCATGACGGTCACGGTCGAGGCCGGCACCCCGCTCAAGCGGCTCAACATGGCCCTCGCGCGTGAGGGTCTGTCGCTCACGAACATGGGCGACATCATGGAGCAGACGGTCTCCGGCGCCACCAGCACCGGCACGCACGGTACGGGCCGCGACTCGGCGTCGATCGCCGCCCAGATCAAGGCGCTGGAGCTGGTCACAGCCGACGGCTCGGTGCTGACGTGCTCCGAGAAGGAGAACCCGGAAGTGTTCGCGGCGGCCCGGATCGGCCTCGGCGCCCTGGGCATCGTCACCGCGATCACCTTCGCCGTGGAGCCCCTCTTCCTGCTCTCCGCGCGCGAGGAGCCGATGCCGTTCGACCGGGTCCTGGCGGACTTCGACGAACTGTGGGCGGGGAACGAGCACTTCGAGTTCTACTGGTTCCCGCACACCGGCAACACCAACACCAAGCGCAACAACCGCAGCGCGGGCCCGGAGAAGCCGGTGTCGCAGCTCCAGGGCTGGATCGAGGACGAGTTCCTCTCCAACGGAGTCTTCCAGGTCGCCCAGTGGGTCGGCCGGGCGGTGCCCGCCACCATCCCCGCCATCGCCCAGGTCTCCAGCAAGGCGCTGTCCGCTCGGACGTACACCGACATCCCCTACAAGGTCTTCACATCGCCGCGCCGCGTGCGTTTCGTGGAGATGGAGTACGCCGTCGCGCGCGAGGCCGTCGTCGAGACGCTGCGCGAACTGAAGGCCATGATCGACCGCTCCGGCCTCAGGGTCAGCTTCCCCGTCGAGGTACGCACCGCCCCGGCCGACGACATCACGCTCTCCACCGCCTCGGGCCGCGACAGCGCGTACATCGCCGTCCACATGGTCAAGGGCACCCCGTTCCAGCGGTACTTCACCGCCGCTGAGCGGATCTTCACCGCGCACGAGGGACGGCCGCACTGGGGCAAGGTGCACACGCGGGACGCCGAGTACTTCGCGCAGGTGTACCCGCGCTTCGGCGAGTTCACGGAACTGCGGGACAGGCTGGATCCAGACCGTCGGTTCCAGAACGACTACCTGCGGCGGGTGTTGGGGGCGTAGCCGGCCGGATGCGGCCGGCCAGATCCGGCCGACCCGTGGCCCACGCGGCGCATGGCGGAACCCATTGGTTCCGTTTCTGCGGATTGGGTGAAGTACGCCACGTCCAAGATCCGAAAACCGCTCAACCGACGGCCGAGTCATACTTCTTGCCAGAAGTCGGGCGGCGTGCCAATCCACGCACGTGGCCCAAATGGAGTACTGTTGCGAGCCCTGGGTCCGGTCTCCCGCCTGGGTGTCCGTGGCCTTCAAGGACCGCCGGGAGGGGGCTAGTTGCACAGGGTGACGGAGTTCGTCACTTAGCGTTGCGAATAGGTAACCGTGCCATAACGGCGATCCAGGGCCCGTGCCCGACACGCCGGGCAACTCGGCAAGGTTGTGGCAGGCTGCACCCGGGCAGGCCACACTCGACTAGCGGAAGCAGCGACGCACGTGACGTCGGCAGGCACCACCCGGGAGGTCCCCATGCCCGAACTGCGTGTCGTGGCCGTCTCCAATGACGGCACACGGCTGGTGCTGAAGGCTGCCGACGCGACGGAGTACACCCTTCCGATCGACGAACGCCTGCGCGCCGCCGTGCGCGGCGACCGTCCCCGCCTCGGCCAGATCGAGATCGAGGTGGAGAGCCATCTCCGCCCCCGCGACATCCAGGCGCGTATACGCGCTGGTGCGACCGCGGAAGAGGTCGCCCAACTCGCCGGCATCCCCGTCGACCGCGTCCGGCGCTTCGAGGGCCCCGTGCTCGCAGAGCGCGCGTTCATGGCCGAGAGGGCCCGTAAGACTCCCGTCCGCCGGCCCGGCGAGAACGCCGCCGGTCCGCAGCTCGGCGAGGCCGTCCAGGAGCGGTTGCTGCTGCGCGGCGCCGACAAGGACAGCGTGCAGTGGGACTCGTGGCGCCGCGACGACGGTACCTGGGAAGTGCTGCTGGTCTACATGGTGGCGGGCGAACCGCACTCGGCGAGCTGGACGTACGACCCGCCCCGGCGGCTCGTGCAGGCCGTCGACGAGGAGGCTCGCTCGCTGATCGGCGAGTCCGAGGACCTCGCCGCGCCGGAGCCCAGCTTCCCGTTCGTGCCACGTATCGCCCGGCTTCCGCGCGAGCGTGGGATGGACCGTGCTCTCGACACCGCACGGCCGAGCCTGCCGGCCCAGGCCTCCGAACCCGCCGAGGAGACCACGGAGGAACGGGACTCGCTGACCAGCCTGCTGGAGGCGGTGCCCAGCTTCCGCGGTGACCTGGTGGTGCCCGAACGCCCGTCGGAACCCGAAGCGGAGGAGCCGCCGGCCGAGCCGGTCGCGGAGGAACCTCCCGCCCCGGCCGCCTCCGCCGGTTCCGCCTACGCGGACGTCCTCATGCCCCGCTCCGTCGGCAGCCACCGTGATCGCCTGATCGGCGCCACGGACCGCCAGGCCGAAGCGGACGGCGTCCGCCCGGGCCGCCGGGCCGCCGTCCCGAGCTGGGACGAGATCGTGTTCGGGACGCGCAGGAAGAAGCAGGAGTAGACAGGCAGGAGCAGTCGGTCGTACGGCAGCGGACGCGGCCGTACGAGGCGAGGGCCGCGTCGGTTGCGACGCGGCCCTCGTGCTGTGCCGCCCTACTGCGGGTCCGGCCCCACGGCCACCGGCCGGGACGGGTCCGACGACCACTCCGACCACGAACCGACGTACAGCGCCGCGGGGATCCCCGCGGCGGCCAGTGCGAGCACCTGGTGGGCGGCGGACACGCCCGAGCCGCAGTACACGCCGATCTCCGTACCTTCGGACGCTCCCAGGGACTTGAAGCGGTCCGCGAGTTCCCCGGCGGGCAGGAAGCGGCCGTCGGGGCCCACGTTCTCGTTCGTCGGCGCGGAGACGGCGCCCGGGATGTGGCCGCCGACCCGGTCGATCGGCTCGACCTCGCCGCGGTACCGCTCCCCCGCCCGCGCGTCCAGCAGCAGCCCGGACCGGGCGAGCGCGGCGGCGCCGTCGGCGTCGAGGAGCCCCGTCGCCGCCGGGGCCGGCTCGAAATCGCCCTCCGCCGGAGCCGGTACGGACGTCTCCAGCGGTCCCTCCCAGGTGGGCAGCCCGCCGTCGAGGACCCGCACGTCGGGGTGCCCCGTCCAGCGCAGCAGCCACCAGGCCCGGGCCGCGGCCCAGCCCTGTCCGCCGTCGTACACGACCACCGGTGTCCCGGACGACACGCCCGACCGGCGCATCGCCGCACCGAATTCGGCCAGGTCCGGCAGCGGGTGGCGCCCGTGCGCACCGGGTGCGGAGGCCAGTTCCCGGTCCAGGTCCACGTAGACCGCGCCGGGGATGTGCCCGGCCTCGTACTCGACGCGGCCGTCGAACGGCGGCTCACCTGCCGACTTGGCCAGGCTCAGCTGCCAGCGGACGTCGAGGAGCACCGGCGGGTTCTCGCCCGTCAGCTCGCTCGCGAGTTCGAATGCGGAGATGATGACGTTCATGGTCACCATCCTTGCGCACGGGGTGGCCGCAGCGTCGAGGTCCGGCTACTCTGCTCGGCCGGACCGGTCCGATCACGAGGCGTACGGGATCAGGCACATGCTGTACAGCCGCTGGACGTCCGCCAATCGCACGGACACGGGCCGTAAATCGCACACCGGGCACCCTCCGGGCAGCTGCCGTCGTGCGGCGGCGTGCCCGCAGCGCGCGTGGACACGGGTGGTGCGAGCATCGGCACGGGGGTCCGGACAGCGCAAGCGACGCGGCCACCGCGAGGGGCCGAGGAGAGAGTGACGATGACCGAGGCACGGGGGTCGGCCGGCCCGCACGGCGAGACGCACGCTCGGCACAGGCCCGGCACGCCCTGCTGGGTGAGTCTGATGGTGCACGGGCCGGCCGCGACCCAGGAGTTCTACGGGGCGCTGTTCGGCTGGGAGTTCCAGCCCGGTCCCCAGCAGCTCGGCCCCTATGTGCGGGCCCTGCTGAACGGCCGCGAGGTGGCCGGCATCGGCCAGCTGCCGCCCGACCGCCACCTCCCCATCGCCTGGACGCCCTACCTCGCCTCGAACGACGCGGACCTGACCGCCGACACCGTACGGCTGTGCGGCGGGACGGTCGGTGTGGGCCCGCTGGACGCCGCCGAGGCCGGCCGGATGGCGATCTGCTCCGACCCCTCCGGCGCCGTCTTCGGCATCTGGCAGGGGGCGGAGCACCACGGCACCGCCGTCACCGGCGTACCCGGCACCCCGGCCTGGAACGAGCTGCTGACCTTCGAGTCGGTCAACGTCGCCAAGTTCTACGAGACCGTCTTCGCCTATGACGAGGAGCCGGTGGTCTCCCCCGACTTCGACTACGTCACCCTGCACATCGACGGCCGCCCGGTCGCCGGCATCCACGGCGTCGGCACCGCCCTGCCGCGCGACCGGGGCCCGCACTGGATGACGTACTTCGAAGTCGCCGACACGGACGAGACGGTGGCGCGCATCGCCGACCTCGGCGGTCATGTCCTCACACCGGCCCACGACAGCGACCACGGCCGTGTGGCGACGGTGGCGGACCCGGAGGGGGCCCGGTTCTCGCTGATCCAGAACCCACGCTGACCAGGGCCCGGGGGCGGGTCGGCACGGTGTCGGCCGTGGCTCGGACCGGCTGCACCGGCAGGACGTCCGGGGACGTCGTGATGCCGAAGGCGTACACGTCGATGCCCAGGTCGTCGACCACGCGGGCGAGTTGGTCGAGCTGCTCCGGCACGAGGAACTGTGCCTCGTCGGCGATGGCGTAGTCCGCGCGGCCGCCCTGCGAGAGGTGGTCGACGAGATACGCGTACAGGTCCTGTCCGTCCTCGACCTCCACCGCATCCGTGACCAGCCGCGAGGACAACTTCCCCTCGCCCGCACGGTCGTCACGGGTGAAGATCATGCCCGCGAGGCCACCCGGCCCCGATCGCGACGCCACCTTCCACGAACCGCGAACTGCCCGCGGAACGGATCCGGTACCCACCGCCCGTCAGCCGTTGGTCGCGTCAAGGAGTGCCTGCCGCAGGTCGGCCGCGCTGTGGAAGCCGAACTCCGGTTCCTCCCGAAGCGCTCGGTCGATCACGTCGGCGAGGGCCTGCGGCACCTCCGGCTCACGCTCGCGCACCGGCACCGCGGGGGATTCCAGGACGATCCGCCAGGGGTCCTCGCCGTGCGGGAAGTCCCGGGGGAAGACCCCGGTCAGCATGTTGTACAGGCAGGCGGCGAGGGCCCACACATCCACTCCGGGCTTGGCGTCCTTGAAGTTGGTCACCTGCCGGGCCGGCATGAACCTGGGCTTGCCCATGGCGTCCCCGGTACGGGTGAGACCGCTGAGCCCGGCCCGGTCGAAGGCCTTGGCGAGACCGAAGTCGCTGATCTTCGCCGTCAGGGAGCCGTCTCGGGCTTGGTGCAGCAGGATGTTGGAAGGGCTGAGGTCACGGTGGACCACGCCCTGGCCGTGCGCGGCCTCCAGCCCCCGCAGCGCCTGAACGGCGAGGTCGACGGCCTCGTCCACGGGCAGCCGCCCCCCGCCGCGCCGCAGGAGGGCGTCCAGGCCGCCGCCGGTGCAGTACTCGGTGGTGAAGAAGAAGACGCCGTCGCAGTATCCGGCGCCCTCCAGCGCGGCGATGTTCTGATGCCGCAGCGCCTTGGTGAGCGCTGCTTCGCGCAGGAAGCGCTCCCGCGCCTCGGGACGCGTCGCCACCCTCGGCAGCATCACCTTCAGAGCCACCTCCTTCCCGGAGGACTCGTGGCGGGCCAGATGGACGACACCCATGCCGCCCCGGCCGAGTTCCTGGAGGAGGGTGTATCCGGCGATGACGTCGAGTTCGCCGTGCCCGGGGTGCGCCAGGTCGAGAAGCATCCTGAGGATCGCGCCCGGTCTGGCCTGGCAGGCGGCACAGAGGTAGTCCCCCGGCAGGAAGCCCGCCTCGTCGCCGACGTCGCGGCCGCACCTGGCGCATCGGGCCCGGGTGACGGTGTCCTCGGCGTGGATGTCCACGCGGAAGACCGTGTCGCCGATCCTGATCCGGTCACCATCGGTGAGGTCGTGTTCGGGGTAGGTCTGGGCGGCGGCTTCCTCGGGGGTCTCGTCCTTCGCCCGCTGGCCGATCTTGCGGCCGTTGAGGTACGTGCCGTTGAGACTGCCGAGGTCGCGGATGCGAACGGCGGGCGGGTTGACGTCCAGCAGGCAGTGGTGGCGGGAGACGGTGCGGTGGTGTTCGTCATTGGGCAGCTGCGGTGAACAGTCCCCGGAGCGGCCGACCACGGAGGTGCCGCGCTCATCGAAGACGTAGGCGCCGCGGTCGAGGCGGCCGCTGACGAGGGTGAGGGTGACAGTGGGCGGTCGGGACATGAGGTGACGGCTCCTGCGCAGTGGTGTCCGTGGGCGGCGCGTCAGTACTGCGCCTGCTGGCGTTCCTGGAACTGCTTCTCGAATTCGGCGACGAACGTCGAAGGTGCGACGGAGGAGGAGGAGTGCACCAGGAAGCCGTCATCGGCGATGTAGAAGATCGCCCGGCCAATGGCCATCTGGCCTCTCGGCACCGGCACATAGACCATCCATCCGATGCTGAACCTGTCGGCCACCAGGTCCGAGACCGCATAGCCCGGGTTGTTCCCGAAGACAGCCAGGATGTACTCCCGCACCCGGGCGATGGCGTCCTCCTCGTGCATCTGCGCCGGCACCCTGACCACCTGGCCGGCGAGTGAGAGCTGGTGGAGGGCGCCGTCGATGTCGTGGCGGCCGTCGTCGCCGAAGACGCTCACCAGCGTTTCGCGGGTCACATGTCCCTCCTCCGCGGCGGACACCAGCTCCGCCGCCGACGCCCGCCGCTCCGCGTCCGGCGTTCGTGAGCCGGTGACCAGTCCCGCGACGATGCCCGCGGTGGTGTCGGCCGTCCACAGCCCCGGCACAGCGGTGCTCACCGCTTCCGCCGGCGGTGAGTCCCCCCGGTACCAGCGTCCGGCGTCCCACCAGTAGCAGAACGACAGCAGACCGGTGGCGGCGCGCGGGTTGAGCACCTGGTTCGCGACCCAGTCGGGCGCGCCCGCGTAGAGGTCCGGCAGGTCGTCGCCGTCGTTGTAGGCGGCGTCCAGCCTGGGGTCGTCCCAGACTCCGCCCGACAGCACCGCCCGCCCACCGGGCAGCCGGTAGAGCGTGGAGCCGCCGCGGCGGGAGCTCTCGAACCAGCCCATGCCGGGCAGGACCCTCGGCCCCCAGTCGGACCGGGCGGCGACGAACGCCGCCGAGATCACCGCCCAGCGCGCCCACATCTGCGGGAAGTACGGGAAGTCGTTCTCGCTGAGGGTCGGCCACACCTTGTTCCTGCGGTCGGCGCGAGCCTGTGCGGCCGCCTGTTGAGGGGTGCGCTCCTGCCGGGCGTCGTGGGAGACGTGGGCCGCCAGCCACACCGGCAGGTCGCCTCGTGGGTACGCCTCGAGATCCATCCGGTACTCCTCGGGCTCGAACAACTGGCCGTCGGGGAAGGGCGCGCTGCCGTAGTCGTAGGCGACGGAGAGATCACCGGTGTCGTCGAGGTTCAGCGTCAGCCGCCACCAGGGGCCCGCGCCGAGCTCGGCCGAGATCTCGCGCTGCTTGCGCACGAGCCCGAGGACGGAGCGCGGCGCTTCGATCGTCGTCCAGGTGTGGTCGAACACGGAGACCTTCACGAACTCGGCCCCGACCGTGAGCGCGAACTCGGCTTTCAGGTACTCCCAGTCGGGCGGGCCGACGCGGATGAGCGCCGCGGCGACGCGGAGCGCCAGCTCCTCGGCCTGCGCCCGGACTCCGAGTCCGGCAGGCAGCGGTGCGTCCGGGTCCTTGCCCTTGGCCCACACGTCGGGCCGCCCGATGTCCACCCGGAAATCCTTCAGGAACTCCTCCATGAATACTCCTTCGTGTCCTTGCTGCCAGTGGTTGCTGGTGTCCGTGTTGCTGGTGTTCGTGTTGCTGGTGTTCGTGTTGCTCGTGTCCGTGTCGCTCGTGGTCGTCATGGTGTGAGCCGTGCCCGCACTCCCTCGGGCCGCAGCCAGCCGTAGCCCGCGTCCTGGAGCCGCCGCAGCAGGTCGTCGAAGTCGTCGGGTGTCCACCGGGCACCGAACCGGCGCCGGAACACCTCCAGGTGCGGCAGCGCGGCGTCGTCCCAGTCGGCCGGTTCCCGGGTGTGCCACTCCCAGTCGAGCGCCCACGAGCGGAGGTCGCCGTCGCCGTCCGCCGAGAGCACCGCCCGCCCGTCGGGGGTCGCCGCGAGGCAGGCCGGCGCCCTGTCGAGCCCGTCGAGCGTGCGCACACAGCGGCCGCTGGCGACCTCCCAGACCCCCACGTTCGCGCCGGCGGACATCGCGTAGCGTCCGTCCGCGGTGATCCGCAGCCCGCCGGAGGCCGAACCCTCGTCGAAGGACCGCACCTCGGCCCCGGTGGCGACGTCCCACACGCGGACGGTCCGGTCGTATCCGCTCGCGGAGGACAGGACGAAGGTGCCGTCGGCGGCGACACACAGGGCCGTCACGGCGCTCTTGTGCCCCTCCAGGACATGGACGCACCGGCTCTGCTCCAGATCCCACAGCCGTACGGTCCCGTCGGACCCGCCCGAGGCGAGAAGGCGGCCGTCCACGCCGGCCCAGAGGCAGTTGACCGGCCCCTCGTGTCCGGTCAGCGTCCCCGTGAGGTCGCCGGTCTCCACATCCCAGAGCCTGATCGCACCGTCACCGCCGCCGACGACGGCCTGTCGACCGTCCGCGGCGAACCGCACCGGTACCGGCGGCGCGGGCGGAAACCTGTTCGTCCGCAGGATGCGCCGGCACGTCCCGGTGCCGACGTCCCACAGCCGTACGGTGCCGTCCTGGCCGCCGGACAGGACCCGGCGGCCGTCCGGGCTCAGGCAGACCGACCTGACCGGACTCTGGTGGCCCGCCAGTTCGCGCAGGCAGGTGCCGTTGCGCAGGTCCCAGAGCCGTACGGTCCAGTCGGCGCCGGCGGACACCGCCAGCCGCGCGTCGTCGGTCAGGTCGACCGCGTACACCTGCTCGTCGGACGCGTCCAGGGTCCGGGCGGGCCAGGCCGTGCGCAGCCCTGCCCGCACCGCGTGCCGGCCCAGCTCCCACCAGGCGGACATCACGCGCGGAGCGCGTTCGTGGCCGGCGACCTCGCGGGCCTGGCGGAGCAGGTCGTGGGCCGTGGCGTAGCGGCCCGCGGCCATGGCCTGCTCCGCCTCGGCGACCTTCGCGCCCGCGCGGTTCTCCAACTCACGCAGTTCCGCGAGCGGGAGGGGGCGGCTCAGCTGCGGCGGGGCGGGGTGGCCGCCCGGCAGGTCCAGCGGCCAGGTCCGTACGCCCTCGCGGCTCTCGGCGCAGACGGCGTGTCCGGTCCCCGGCCGGGTGGCGTCGAGCAGGAGGGCGTTGATCCGCAGGTCCTGGTAGGTGCGCAGACACTGGCCGCTCTCCAGGTCCCAGTAGCTCACCGTGCCGCTGGTGTCGTCGCCCGCGAGCAGGAAGCGGCCGTCGGCGCTGAACGACATGAGGTTGGCCCGCCTGCCTCTCAGGACCCGGCGGCACCGGCCGTCCCGCAGATCCCACAGGCCGATCGTGTCGTCCCGGTAGGCGATGACCGCCGTACGCCCGTCAGGGTGGAAGGCCAGGGCGAACACCGGCGCCTGGTGACCTGTCAGGACCTGTTCGCACCTGCCGTCGGCGAGGTGCCACAGCCTGACCGACTGTCCCTGCCGGTCCCAGCCGCTGGACAGCACCCGCCGACCGTCCGCGCTCACCTCCACGCGCTCCACGCCGGCCGTGTGCCCGGCGAGCGGCTCCCGGAGTTGCCCGCTGTGGGTGTCCCAGACCTGGATGGAGTCGCGGGACCATCCCCACAGGGCGAGGCGTCCGTCGGGGGTCAGGCGGATCTCGTGGGCCGACGCGGTGAGGGTGCGCAGGCACCGTCCGGAGGTCAGGTCCCAGAACCGTACGCGTTTCTCCTCACCCCTGTCGCTGGCGGAGACGGCGAAACGGCCGTCCGGCGTGAGGTCGAGGGTGTGCGTGTGCGCGCGGGGACGGTCTCCGTCGTGGCCGTCGAGAGCCAGCAGGTACCGGCCGTCGGCCAGGTCCCACAGTCCGATCCGGCCATAGCCACCGGTCAGAGCGAGGCGCCCGTCGGGGGTGAGCCGGACAGGCATCAGGTAGCGGTTCATGTCCGTGTGTTCCTTGTGCCGCGGTACCTCCCGGGTGCTGGTGACCCGCCCCGAGCGGATGGCACGCAGCGCCGACCGGACCTCCGGCTCCCTGGACCGGTCCTGGGCCACCTCCTCCAGGAGTTCGCGGGCCGACGCCAGATCGCCCCGCTCCACCGCCACCTGGGCCAGCAACTGCCGTGCCTGCCAAGGGTCCTCGGCGTCGGAACGTACCGCCTCGATCCGGCTGATCACGTCCTCGTCGGTGAGGTCGCCGCGCCGCCACCGCAGCAGTCCGCTGTTGTACGTCGCTCCCAGGTGCCGCGGGTCTGCCGCGAGGGCCTGCGTGAACGCCTTCTCCGCCTCGGGCGTCCGGTCCAGGTCGAGCAGGGAGACTCCGCGGTTGTTCAACTCGTCGGCGCGCAGGTCTGCTTCGACCGGCTCCGGGTGCGGGTAGGCCTGGCCGGTCACCTCGCCGTACATGTCCTTGAGACGGGCCGCGACCTCGGCCATCGAGCGTGGGCGGTCGGCCGGGTCCCTGGCGAGGCAGTGGGCGAGGAGGCCGGCGAGGTCGGCGGGGACGACCGGCAGATGCGGCTCGCCCGTCCCGCCGGCTTCGAGGTACGCGTCGAGGGCCTTCCTTACCCCGCGCCCCGCATGCCAGCTCACGCCGCCGGTGAACATCTCGAAGACCGACACCGCGAAGCTGTAGATGTCGCTGCGCCGGCCGAGCGGCCGGCCGTCCGCCTGCTCCGGTGACGCGTACGCCGGGGTCATCCCGCCGTTGGGGACCAGGACCGTGACGCCGGGCGGAAGCGACGGGTCCGGTACGGCGGCGGCATCCTCCGGCGCGGCCGTGGCCGTGGCGGCACGGGCGCGGGCCAGCCCGAAGTCCGTGACCTTGGCCGTACCGTCCTCCGTCACGAGTACGTTGCCCGGCTTGACGTCCTGGTGCACGAGGTTCCGGCCGTGCGCGTGTGCCAGACCCCAGGCCGTCTGGATCGCCAGGTCCAGGACGCGAGCCAGTGCCGCCGAGGGTCCGCCCTCGTACAGCCTGCCGTCCGTGATCCAGTCCGCGAGGCTGCCTCCCGGCACGTACTCGGCGAACACGCAGGGGACAGCGTCGAGCGTGCGCACGTAGTGGCAGGTGCACACGTGCGGATGCAGTCCCAGCGACACCCAGGTCTCCGCCTCGGCGGTGAACCTCTGTTTGTGCGCGGAGTTCCTGAACCACTCCGGCCGGGGCCGCTTCACCGCCAGGTCGGTTTCCCACAGCAGGTGCCGCACCCGGTACACCAGGCCCATGCCGCCCTGATGGTGCACTTGCTCCACCCGGTAACGGCCATCGATGATCGTGCCGACCCGCCAGGACGAGGAGACGCGGGACGGCGGATCGGGTGTTATCGCGTACACGTCAGGCGGCCTGCCCTCGGAACTTCGGTCACTTCGGTCACCTTCACTTGTGCGGGTTGTGCGGGTTGTGCGATGTCACGCTCGTCAGCCTGGCCAGAGGTGCTGCAATGCTGATGAATTTCCGATGAAGCACGGAGCGGAGGCTCGAGGTGGGCAGGACTTCTCAGCTGCGGATCGAGGTGCTCGGACCGTTACAGGCCTGGCGGGACGAAGCCCGTCTGGATCTGGGACCGCTGAAGCGGCAGGCCGTGCTGGCCGCGCTGCTGCTGAGGCGGGGGGCCACGGTCAGCCACGAGCAACTGCTCGACGGGGTCTGGGGAGACGAGCCGCCCGCCTCCAAAGTGCTGCCCACACACGTCAACTCCCTGCGCAGGGCGCTCGATCCGGAAGGCACCCCGCACACCGAGTCGGTGATCCGCAGCGGCAAGGGCTGGTACCGCTTCGCCCTCGACGACGTCCGCCTCGACACGACCGACCTGGCCGAGCGCGGCGAGGTGGCGCTGCGCAGCAAGGAGTCCGGACAACTGGCCCTGGCCACCGGGCAGTTGGCCGAAGCACTCGGACTGTTCCGGGGTGAGCCACTCGCCGGTCTGGAGGGACCCTTCGCGCGCGCGGAGCGGGACCGGCTCACCGAGCGACGGCGGGCACTCAGACGCGAACGGCTGGAGTGCCTCGTTCTCCTGGGCCGGTACCGGGAGGCGCTGGACGACCTGGCCGACGCGTCCGGGCCCGACCTGTACGACGAGTCGCTGATGGCCCTGCGGATCCGGGCCCTGTACGGCTGCGGACGCCAGGCGGAGGCACTGAACACCTACGAGGACATGCGGATCCGGCTGCGCGACGAGCTCGGCGTCACCCCCGGCGAGGAGTTGCGCCGGGTGCACAAGGCGGTGCTGAAGCAGGACGACGGCTCCCTCCTCGGGGCGGCCCCGGCCCGGTTTCGAGTCGGCGGCGTCGTCAATGAACTTCCAGGTGACATAGGGCAGTTGATAGGACGTGAGGTCGAGCTGGCCCAGCTGATCGCGCCCGCCGCGCCCGGCTCCGGCTCCGTGTCGATCGTGACGGTGGACGGTCCGGCCGGGGTCGGCAAGAGCGCGCTCGTCGTCCGCGCGGCCCGTGTGCTCAGCGCCGACCACCCCGATGGCTGCCTCTTCATGGACCTGCGCGCCCACAGCACTCAGCAACGCCATTCCCCGGCACGGGTGTTGCAACGGCTGCTGCGCTCGCTCGGCGCGGCCAAGGGCGAGTTGCCGAGCGACCTCGACGAACTCACCGCCGCCTGGCGGGCGGCGACCAGTTCGCTACGGCTGCTGCTGGTGCTGGACGATGCCCTGGGCGCCGATCAGATACGGCCACTGCTGCCCGCGGGGCCGGGCAGCAGGATCCTCGTCGCGAGTCGGCGTCGGCTGGCCGCGCTGGACGCTGACGTACGGGTCACCCTGGAACCGCTGGCGAGCGAGGACGCCGTGTCGCTGCTCACGAACCTCATCGGCGAGGAGCGCGCGAGCCGGGAGCCGGAGGCCGCGCGACGGCTGGCGGGGTTGTGCGACGGGCTGCCGCTGGCCCTGCGCATCGCCGGGTCCCGGCTACAGAACCGGCGGGCCTGGACGGTGGAGTACCTGGTGGGCCGGCTGGCGGACGACGAGGGGCGGCTGGGCGAACTGCGCGTCGGGGACCGCAGCGTGGAGGCCGCCTTCCGGCTGTCGTACGACCAACTGACCTCCGAGCAGCAGCGGGCGTTCCGGGTGCTGGGGCTCGCGCCGACGGTCGAGTTCGACGTGCTGACACCGGCGGCGATGCTGGGGCGTCCGGTGCGTGACACCGAGCGTCTCCTGGAGAGCCTGGTGGACACCAGTCTGCTGCACGAGCCGCGGCCGGGGCGGTACCGGCTGCACGACCTGGTGCGGGTGCACGCGCGGCAGGTGGCGGAGGCCGAGCCGGCGGAGGCTGTGGCCGCGCGGAGGGCGGCGCTGCGGCTGTTCCTGGACGCGGGCAGGATGGCCAGCGACTGGGGGGCGGTGGCGTTCCCGACGGGGCCGCGGCCGACGGCGGGGAGCTTCGGCGGCTGGCGGGAGGCGGAGACGTGGCTGGACGCGGCGGGGGGTGAGCTGCCGGACGTGGTCGCGTACGCCGTGGACTTCGGAGAGATCGACTACGCCTGCTGGATCGCCCACGCGCTGTGCGACTACTTCGTACGGCAGGGCCGGTACCACGAGTCCCAGACAGCCCTGGAGACCGCGCTCGCGCGCGTCGACGAGGCCGACGACGAACACATGACCACCGGGCTGCGGGGCTGCCTGGCCTACACCAGCGTCTACCAGCGCCGATACCACGAGGCGCGCGCCCTGTTCACCGAGGGACTGCGCCTGAGCCGGCACCACGGCCGCCCGATCGACGAGGCCCGGGCTCTCACCGGGCTGGGATCCGTAGCCCTGAGTGTGGGCGAGGCCGACCAGGCGATCTCCCATGTCACCGAAGGGGTGTTCCTGTCCCGACGCCTGGGCGACGACTGGGCCTCCGCGATGGCTCGCCTCATCCAGGGGCGCGCTCACCAGATCGCCGGACGGGACGAGGAGGCGCTGGCCTGCTTCGCCGCCGCGTGCACCCATGCCGAGACGGGCGGCCGACAGCATGTGCTCGGCCGGGTACTGAGCCTCGCCGCCGACGCCCACCTCAGCCTCGGCCGCCACGGCGAGGCGAGGCACCTCCTGCGTCAGGCGGTCCACCTCAGCGAGCAGTGCGGGGACGTCTTCTTCTGCGCGCGCAGCCTGACCCGGCTGGGCACGGTGGAACAGGGCGAGGGAGACCCGCGAGCAGCCCTCGCCTTCCACCGACTGGCTCTGGAACTGCACGAGTCGCTGTCCCGTGTCACCGAACCTGCCTACGACTGGCTGGAAATGGACATCCGCACCCGCTTGGCCCGCGCCCACCTGGCGAGGGGTTCGGTCCACGAGGCGCACCGGCAGTTCCAGCGCGTCCTCGACGTGTACGAAGCCCGCAAGGCTCAGGGCTTGCGCCCCACCCCCCGATAGACATCCTCCGCACCCACCCCGTCCGGCGGCACGGTCCTCACCCTGCGCGAGGGCGACTCCCGACGCGCGTGCCGGACTCTCTGGCGCTGCACCGACCGCCATGCCTGGTGGCAGTGGGCCGACCGCCCGGAGGGCGCGCCGGAACCGTGCCCCGGGCCCGGGGGTGTTCGGGTGCTGATCGGCTTGCCCGACGGGCGGCGGCTCACTCGGGCATGATCCGTGCGTGGCGTCGGGGGCGAAGCGCAAGCCGCGTCCGAGGGACGGTTGATCGGCGAACGGTGCCGGCTGGGCGAGAAGCTCGTGGCGGGCGCAATGGGCGCGGTGTGGGCCGGCCCGTCCCGCGTCGAGCGGATCCCGCGCGAGGCGCGCGCCGCGGCCCGGCTGAACCACCCGGCGGTGGCGGGACGCAAGGCGGGCGCCTGTGGACTACGGTCTCCGTCGGGGCCCGAGCAGCGACATGGCCGACACACCGGCCGCGAGGTGAGTGACGGTGTTCGGGCGGTGACGCTCAGACGGAGGCGACCGGCAGGACGTCCGGGGACAGCGCCGCCGCCCGTGCGCTGGCCGCCGTCATACGGCGACGGTGGTGGCGGCGGCACAGGACCTCGTAGCCGACGGCGTCCGCCTGGTTGACGTCGCCGACGACCACCTGGGCGCCCTCGACGACCATCTCGCCGCCTATCGTGCGGGCGTTGTGGGTGGCGCGGGCGCCGCACCAGCACAGCGCCTCGACCTGGAGGACCTCGACCCGGTCGGCCAGTTCCACCAGGCGCTGGGAGCCGGGGAACAGCTTGGAGCGGAAGTCCGTCGTGATGCCGAAGGCGTACACGTCGATGCCCAGGTCGTCGACCACGCGGGCGAGTTGGTCGATCTGCTCCGGCACGAGGAACTGCGCCTCGTCGGCGATGACGTAGTCCGCGCGGCCGCCCTGCGAGAGGTGGTCGACGAGATACGCGTACAGGTCCTGTCCGTCCTCGACCTCCACCGCATCCGTGACCAGGCCCAGCCGCGAGGACAACTTCCCCTCGCCCGCGCGGTCGTCACGGGTGAAGATCATGCCCGCGAGGCCACGGGCCGAACGGTTGTGCTCGATCTGGAGAGCCAGCGTCGACTTCCCGCAGTCCATGGTTCCGGAGAAGAACACCAGCTCGGGCATGTTGAGTTGAGCACCTTTCGGCAGCGAGAGAACGGAGGGAGTCGTCAGGAGCGTACTTCGAGCAGGGGGACCAGCTGCTCGGCGGGGGTCATCGAGCCGTGGTTGCCGACCATCACCGACTCCTTCGGCTCCCGTTCGGACGCGATGATCAGGACGTCGTCCCGCGCGGCCGCGATCACGTCGCCGATCCGGTCGTACACCCGCTCGTCGATCCGCGGCCCGAACCAGCCCGCCTCGATCGCCTCGTCCCGGGATGCCACCCAGAACTGCTCGCCGAGCACCTCGCGCCAGCAGGTCAGCACGTCGTTCGCGGCACCGGGCACGGCGTAGACGTGCCGGGCCCGGCCCTCGCCGCCCAGCAGGGCGACGCCCGCGCGCAGCTCCCAGTCCTCGTCGAAGTCGATGCGGTGCTCCTCGTCGAAGGCCACGTCGATCATGCCGTGGTCGGCGGTGACGTAGAGCGCGCTGCGCGGCGGCAGCTGCTCGGCGAGGCGCTGGACGAGCCGGTCGACGTACATCAGCTGGCCGCGCCAGGTGTCGGAGTCGACGCCGTAGCGGTGGCCTGCGCCGTCGAGTTCGGCGTAGTACGTGTAGACCAAGGAGCGATCGTCCGCGGCCAGTTGCTCCGCGGCGAGGTCCATACGGTCCTCGCCGGTCAGCCGCCCGAGGAACGTTCCGCCACTCAGCGCGACCTTGGTGAGGGGGGTGTTCTGGAAGGTGGGCGAGGACACCTGAGCGGCGTGCACACCCGCCTGCTGTGCCAGCTGGAAGACCGTGGGGTACGGCTGCCAGACGCGCGGTGACGTCCACGGGTTCCAGCGCAGCTGGTTCATCAGCTCGCCGGTCTCGGGGTTGCGCACGGTGTATCCGGGCAGGCCGTGCGCGCCGGGCGGCAGGCCGGTGCCCACGGAGGCGAGGGAGGTCGCGGTGGTCGCCGGGTAGCCGGCGGTGATCGGGCGTCCGGTGCCGCCGCGCGAGCTGCCCAGGAGCGAGGTCATGAACGGCGCGTCCTCGGGGTGCGCCTTGAGCTGCTCCCAGCCGAGGCCGTCGATCAGGAACACGCAGGTGCGGTCGGCGGCGGTCAGCTCGGGGATCGTGGCGGTCATCCCGGGTACGGCCATGCCCGCGGCCAGCGTGGGCAGGAGGTCGGCGAGCGAGCCGCTGCCGTACTCGGGGACGGGCGCGGAGTGGACGGCGAGGGGTTCCGGGTGGGGGTCCCAGGCGGTGGTCTGCGCCATCAGCGAGCGAGGTCCGCGGTCGCCTCGGAGAGCGACTGGGCGAAGGCAAGGGCCTGCCGGACGGTCTCGGGGCCGTCGCCGGCCTCGCTGACCCGCAGGCTGAGGTCGTCGGCCGTCGAGCTGCCGGTGTAGCCGTGGTCGGCCTCGCAGTTGGGGTCGCCGCAGGCGGCCGGCTCCAGGTCGATGCGGGAGACGGCGCCCCACCCGATGGTCAGTACGACCTCGCGGGGCAGCGTGCCCGGCTTGTACTTCTCCGGGTTGGCGACGACACGGCTGAGGACGACCGACGAGATCCGGCCGATCTTCACCGACTCGGTGGAGGTGGTGGCGTACGGGGTCGGGGAGGTGTTGTCCGCGGCCTGCTCGTCGGTGTGGCTGACGATGAAACGGTTGCCGGTGAGGACGAGGACGGTCACGTGCCGCCGCACCTCGTTCTGGTCGAACGTCGTCTCCTGGTGGACCAGGTACGACCGGATGGGCTCGCCGCCCACGGCGGCCTCCACCGCCTCGGCCACGAGGGCCGGGTAGTAGCCGCTGCGCTCGATCGCCGCGCGCAGCCCCTGGGTCGTCGTACTGGTCTTGGCCATGACGCCCATCCTACGGGGGCGCACTGACTGCGAGGCACCGCTCAGGGCGGTCTCAGTACGTGGGCAGCGTCCTCGGTCCGAGGTCGTCGCGGGCGGGCGGCGGGGCGAGGCGTACGGAGGCGCCGAGCACGCTCAGACCGTGGGTGGCGACGACGACCGGCTCCAGGGTGACCGCGACGACCTCGGGGTGGTCGTCGACCAGCCGCGACACCCGCAGCAGCAGCTCCTCCAGGGCAGGGGTGTCCACGGGCTTGGAGCCGCGCCAGCCGAACAGCAGCGGAGCCGTCCGGATCGAGCGGATGATCGACGTCGCCTCGCGGTCGGTGACCGGGATGAGCCGGTGCGCCATGTCGCCGAGCAGCTGTGAGGCGGCTCCGGCGAGCCCGAAGGACAGCACGGCACCGGCCGCCGGGTCGATCACGGCCCGTACGACGGTGTCGACGCCGCGCGGTGCCATGCCCTGCACGACCGGCCTCAGCTCCTCCGGCTTGCCGAACAGGTCGGTCAACTCGGCGTACGCCCGCCGCAGTTGTTCCTCGTCCGCGAGATCGAGCCGTACGCCGCCGAGGTCGGCGCGGTGCCGCAGATGGGGTGCCGTGGCCTTGAGGGCGACGGGGTAGCCGAGGGTGTGGGCGGCGTCGGCGGCGGCGTCGGGCGTGGGGGCGTGCAGGGCGCGGTGCACCTGGATTCCGTACTTGCCGAGCAGGTCGGCGGTCTCGTCCGTGCCGAGCGTGAGTCCCTGCCCACGCGCGAGGAGTCCGCCGATCAGCCTGGCGGCGCCCTTCTCGTCGATGTCGTCGTACTCGGGCACCCGGCCGGGGTCGGCCGCGTCGCGCCGCCACTGGGAGTACTTGACGGCTTCGGCGAGGGCGCGGACGGCTCGCTCGGCAGCGGGGTAGGCGGGGATGAGCCGAGGGGCGTTGTCCGCGGCGCCGGACGGGGCGGGCGGGGGGTCTGCCGGGAAGTCCAGGGGGCGGAACGGGTGGGCTCGGTTCGCGATGCCGGGCGCCTTGGTGGCCGCCTGCGGTGCGGTGCTCGCCGCGGCCGACAGGGCCTCCGCGAGCCCGCCGAGCTCCACGTGCACCACCAGGACCGGCTTGCCCGGTACCCGCTCGGCCGCCGAGCGCAGCGCCTCCGCCAGCTCGGCGTCGCCGGTCGAGGCGCCCCCGATCGCCGGGATGGCGGTGACGGCGACCGCGTCGCACGTCTCGTCGGCCAACGCGTGCGACAGCGCCTCGTGGAAGTCGGCCGCCGAGGCCCCGGTCGTCAGGTCCAGCGGCGGCAACGGCCGCAGCCCTTCGGAGAGACAGGCGTCGTAGGTCAGCAGCCCCAGCGACTCGGAGTTGCCGAGGATCGCCACGCGCGGGCCGGTCGGCAGCGGCTGGCGTGCGAGCAGCAGCCCCGCGTCCACGAGCTCGGTGATCGTGTCCACCCGGATCACGCCGGCCTGCCGCAGCAGCGCGGACACCGTGGTGTGCGGCAGCCGCGTGGCCCGTACGGCGTGCCCCTGGGGCGCCGCACCGCCGTGCCGCGCGCCCTGGACCACGACCAGCGGCTTCGCCGCCGCCGTACGCCGGGCGAGGCGGGTGAACTTGCGGGGGTTGCCGATGGACTCCAGGTACATCAGGACGACGTCGGTGTCCGGGTCGTCGTACCAGTACTGGAGAACGTCGTTGCCGGACACGTCGGCCCGGTTGCCGGACGAGACCAGGGTCGACACGCCTGTGACTCCGGTCACGCCGCCGCCCCGTCGATGCAGCCGTGACAGCAGGGCGATCCCGATCGCGCCGGACTGGGCGAACAGTCCGATCCGGCCCGGACGGGGCATTTCGGGCGCCAGAGAGGCGTTCAGCCGGACGTCGGCGGAGGTGTTGATGATCCCGAAGGCGTTCGGCCCGATGATGCGCATGCCGTACGCGCGCGCGTGCCGGACGAGTTCGCGCTGCCGCTCCCGCCCGTCGGGCCCGCTCTCGGCGTAGCCGGCGGAGAGCACGACCAGACCCTGTACGCCGTGCTCGCCGCACTCGGTGACCACATCGGGGACGTACTCGGCGGGTACGGCGACCACCGCGAGATCGACCTGCTCGTCGATGTCCCGCATCGAGCGGTGCGCGGCGACCCCGTCGACTTCCTTGAGGTCCTCCGGGAACGCCCTGTTCACCGCGTACAGCCGTCCCGCGAACCCGGCGTCCCTGATGTTGCCGAGGACACTGCGCCCCACGCCGCCAGGGGCGCGGCCGACGCCGATGACGGCGACCGAGCCGGGCACCAGCAGGCGGCGCACGGACCGGGCCTCGGCGCGCTGCTCGCGCGCGTACTGCACGGCGAGCGAGCGGTCCGTCGGTTCCAGGTCGAACTCCAGGCGTACGACGCCGTCCTCGAAGCTGCGCTTCTGGGTGTACCCGGCGTCCGTGAACACCTTGATCATCTTGGTGTTGGCCGGGAGCACCTCGGCGGCGAAGCGGCGGATGCCGCGCTCGCGGGCGACGGCGCCGATGTGTTCGAGCAGCGCGGAGGCGACACCGCGGCCCTGGTGGGCGTCCTGGACGAGGAAGGCGACCTCGGCCTCGTCGGCCGGTGCCGACGCAGGCATTCCGTGGGCGCCGATCCGGTCGTAGCGTACGGTGGCGATGAACTCGCCGCCCACCGTGGCCGCGAGTCCCACCCGGTCCACAAAGTCGTGGTGCGTGAAGCGGTGGACGTCCTTCGCGGACAGTCGCGGGTAGGGCGCGAAGAAGCGGTAGTACTTCGACTCGTCCGACACCTGCTCGTAGAAGCTGACCAGACGCTCGGCGTCATCAACGGTGATGGGGCGGATGCGTGCGGTGCCGCCGTCGCGCAGCACCACGTCGGCTTCCCAGTGGGCGGGGTACTCGTGCCGGTCCGAGGCGCTCTGCATGGGGCCCAGAGTACGGCTCGCGTACGACAACGGCGCGAGGCAGTCTGTGGAGGACGTATGTCGGGTCGAGGCCGCGACCCGACGGTCACCTCGGGAGGGACGTTCTGTCTCTCCCGGCAGGCTTCACGGGTGTGGGAAACTGGTCTAGACAACCCTGAACACCGAAGGGCAGCATCACATGGCTGAGCGCCGCGTCAACGTCGGCTGGGCCGAGGGCCTTCACGCCCGCCCCGCTTCCATCTTCGTCCGGGCCGCCACGGCCGCAGGTATCCCGGTGACGATCGCCAAGGCCGGCGGCAACCCCGTCAACGCGGCCTCCATGCTGGCCGTTCTGGGCCTGGGCGCCCAGGGCGGCGAGGAGATCGTCCTCGCCTCCGACGCCGAGGGTGCGGACGTCGCCCTCGACCGTCTGGCGAAGCTGGTCTCCGAGGGCCTCGAGGAGCTGCCCGAGACGGTCTGAAGGACCTGAGCGGGACTCCGTAGCAAGCGGTGAAGCCGCGTCCGTCTTCCCGGCGGGCGCGGCTTCGCTGTTTCGGCGGGCACGGCGTCACTGTTTCGGGCCGACGGTGGAATTTTCGGGGACGGGCGGCCGTGAGAATTGACGGCACGCCTGAAAAGGGCAGCAGAAATTCCCTGCCCCCGAATATCCCCTCTTTGTATACGGCGCCCGTGTTAATGCCGCAGGCTCGGCATGTTTACGGGATGTTGCGAATTCCTCACGCGCTCGGCGCGATCACCGCCGGAGCCGAACCGCAGCCGGTGCGCGGAGATCGCGCGCTCGGCGTGCAGGGCCGTGACGCCTCGGGCGCGCTCACCGTCGCCGCGCGCCACCGCGTCCACGATCGCACCGTGCTCGGTCCATGACTCCACCGGGTTGACCGGCGCGTCCACGGCGTACATCCAGGCGATCTTGTGGCGCAGTTGGGTCAGCATCGAGGCCAGCGCAGGGCTGCCGGAGGCCTGGGCCAGCGTCTCGTGGAACCAGCCGCCCAGCGAGCGCAGATCCTCGCTGCTGCCCCTCCTGGCCCGCTCCTGGCCCAGCCTGACCAGGCCGCGCAGCACCTTCAGATGGGCCTCGGTGCGTCGCTGGGCGGCCCGGGCGGCGCCGAGCGGCTCCAGCAGCGTGCGCATCTCCAGCAGGTCGGCGGCCTCCTGCTCGGTCGGTTCGGCGACGCACGCGCCCGCGTGCCGCCGGGTCACCACGAAGCCCTCCGCCTCCAGGGTGCGCAGGGCCTCCCGCACGGGGACGCGGGAGACGCCGTAGCGGCGTGCGAGCAGTTCCTCGGTGAGCCGGCCGCCGCGCTCGTAGACGCCGGCGACGATGTCGTCCCGGATCGCGGTGCATACCGAGTGCGCCGGAATACGCATGACCGACCTCCGCCTTAATCCCCGTGAAACGTCGACGAATGACGTGTGTTCAGTGACTCTATTGCAAGCGGCCGGAATTTCCGACGGCGGGCCGGAATCCATGGATATTTTTTGGTCATCCGATCTTCCGGGAAACGCCGAAAGCCCCGGCTCGGGAGCCGGGGCTTCGGGGAAGCCGACCTACGGGGAAGCGGAGCTTCGGGTGGGGCGCGGGAGGCGTCAGACGTTCACGCCGTGCGAGCGGAGGTAGGCGACGGGGTCGATGTCGGAGCCGTACTCGGCGGTCGTACGGGCCTCGAAGTGCAGGTGCGCTCCGGTGACGTTGCCGGTGGCGCCGGACAGGCCGATCTGCTGGCCCGGCGTGACGGTCTGGCCGACCGAGACGCCTATGGACGACAGGTGGCCGTACTGGGTGTACGTACCGTCGTTCATCTTGATCACGATGTTGTTGCCGTACGACCCGCCCCAGCCGGCCTCCACGACGGTGCCGGAGCCGACCGCGTGGACGGAGGTACCGCTGGCGGCGTGGAAGTCGACGCCCGTGTGGCTGCCGGAGGACCAGACGGCTCCGCCGGCCTTGTAGCCCGTGGAGACGTACGAGCCCGATATCGGGGCGACGTAGGACAGCAGGCGCTTGCGCTCGGCCTCGCGGGCGGCACGCTCCTTGGCCTCGCGCTCCTGCTTGGCCTTCTCGGCCGCCTTCTTGCGCGCGGCCTCCTCGGCGGCCTTCTTCCGGGCCGCGGCCTCCTCGGCGGCCTGCTTCTGGGCGGCGGCCTGGGCGTCGATCTGGTCGGCGAGCGTGTCGTCGACGGTGATGACGGGGATGAGGCCGGTCTGCTCGACAGCGGGTTCGGCGGCGAGCGCCGGGGCGGCCAGGGTGCCCATGACGCCGGTGGCGGTGAGGGCGGCGACGCCCGCCGCGCGGGCGGTGGTGCGCTCGAACCGGCCGGGGCGACGGTGCTTGCCCGAGGCGCGGTTCTTCCCGGTGGCGCAGGTGAACGCCATGTAGTGGCTGATCCTTTCCTTCCCTCTCGCCTACCGGGTTAGCTGACGGGTTCGGAGCAGGAAGGTCTCCTACGGACCCCCTCGCGGCTGCGCGGGCGTCCGATTCACCCCAGGGACTACAGGTGGGTCCCCGGCTCCCCTGGCTCGCGCCATGCGGGGACTCGGCGATGACTGTCCGGTGCCGCGGGCGCGGCGCACTGCCTGACGGACAGCCCGGAAGACGCTAAGCGGCACGACTTTCAATCCCCAAACGGATCGCGGCTTTTGTAGCGCATCCCACAGGCCAGACAGGCAACCTCTCCCCCAATTCGGGCATAAAGGGGCCCTGGTGACTTGGAAGTCACCAGGGCCCCTCACGCACGCGTGCCGTCACCGACGCGGTGTCGTCTCCAATCGGACCTCTGCTCGGTCCCTACTCGGCTGCCACGACGGTGACTTCGCCGATGCCGAGGGCCTCGACGGGCTCACGGATCGCGGCCGCGTCGCCGACCAGGATCGTCACCAGCCGGTCCACCGGGAAGGCGCTCACGGCCGCGGCGGTGGCCTCGACGGTGCCGGTCGAGGCCAGCTGCTGGTACAGCTTCGCCTGGTAGTCGTCGGGCAGGTGCTGCTCGACCTGGTCGGCCAGCGTGTTCGCCACGGAGGCGGCCGTCTCGTACTTCAGCGGGGCCACCCCGACGAGGTTCTGCACGGCGAAGTCCCGCTCGGCGTCGGTGAGCCCCTCTCCGGCGACCCCGCGCAGCACCTTCCAGAGGTCGTCCAGCGCCGGACCGGTGTTCGGGGTGTCGACGGAGCCGCTGATGGCGAGCATCGCCGCGCCCGTGCCGTCCGGGGCGGAGCGCAGGACCTGGCCGAAGGCCCGCACGCCGTAGGTGTAGCCCTTCTCCTCGCGCAGGACCTTGTCCAGGCGGGAGGTGAGGGTGCCGCCGAGGCAGTACGTGCCGAGCACCTGCGCGGGCCACACGCGGTCGTGCCGGTCGGGGCCGATACGGCCGATCAGCAGCTGCGTCTGCACGGCGCCCGGGCGGTCCACGATGACGACGCGCCCGGTGTCGTCCGCGGTGACCGGCGGGACGGGGCGGGGCTGGGCCGGGGAACCGGTCCAGGCGCCCAGGGTGTCGCCCAGCAGGGCGTCGAGGTCGACGCCGGTGAGGTCGCCGACGACCACGACGGTGGAGGTGGCGGGGCGCACGTGCCGCTCGTAGAAGGCGCGTACGCCCGCCGAGTCGATGCCCGCGACCGTGTCCTCGGTGCCCTGACGGGGGCGCGACATGCGCGAGGTCGCCGGGAACAGCTCCTTGGAGAGCTCCTTGGCGGCGCGGCGCGAGGGGTTGGCCAGCTCGTGCGGGATCTCGTCGAGCCGGTTGCGCACCAGGCGCTCGACCTCGGCGTCGTCGAACGCGGGCGCCCTGAGCGCGTCGGCGAGCAGCCCCAGCGCCTTCGGCAGACGGGAGACGGGCACCTCGAGGCTGACCCGGATGCCGGGGTGGTCGGCGTACGCGTCGAGCGTGGCGCCGCAGCGCTCCAGCTCGGCCGCGAACTCCTCGGCGGTGTGCTTGTCGGTGCCCTCGGAGAGGGCGCGCGCCATGATCGTGGCGATGCCGTCCAGGCCCTTCGGCTCGGCGTCCAGGGGCGTGTCCAGGAGCACCTCGACGGCGATGACCTGCTGGCCGGGGCGGTGGCAGCGCAGGACCGTCAGGCCGTTGTCCAGCTCGCCGCGCTCGGGCGCCGGGAACGCCCAGGGCCGGGCCTCGCCGGCCTGGGGCTGCGGGTGGAAGTCCATGCTGGCGAGCTCGGTCACTGCGCCGACTCCTCGTTCTCGTCGGTGGCGGGGGCTTCCTCGGCCTCGTCGGCGACCGGCTCGTACACGAGCACCGCGCGGTTGTCGGGACGCAGGCGGGCCTTGGCGACCGCCTGGACCTCCTCGGCGGTGACGGCGAGGACGCGCTGGACGGCGGTGAAGGCGAGCTGCGGGTCGCCGAACAGGACGGCGTACCGGCACAGTTCGTCGGCGCGGCCCGCGACGGTGCCGAGCCGGTCCAGCCACTCGCGCTCCAGCTGGGCCTGCGCCCGCTCCATCTCCTCGGCGGTGGGGCCGTCCGCCGCGAAGCGGGCGAGCTCCTCGTCGACGGCCGCCTCGATGACGGGCACCTCGACGTCGCCGGAGGTCTTCACGTCCAGCCAGCCCAGCGAGGGCGCGCCGGCCAGGCGGAGCAGCCCGAACCCGGCCGCCACGGCCGTACGGTCGCGTCGGACGAGCCGGTTGTAGAGGCGGGAGGACTCGCCGCCGCCGAGGACGGTCAGCGCCAGGTCGGCGGCGTCGCACTCGCGCGTGCCGTCCGTCGGGAGCCGGTAGGCGGCCATCATCGCGCGCGCGGGGACGTTCTCCTCGACGACCTCGCGCAGCTGCTCGCCGATGGTGTCGGGCAGCGAGCCGTCGCGCGGCTCGGGCTTGCCGTCGTGGCCGGGGATGGAGCCGAAGTACTTCTCCACCCAGGCGAGTGTCTGTTCCGGGTCGATGTCGCCGACGATCGACAGGACGGCGTTGTTGGGCGCGTAGTAGGTGCGGAAGAACGCGCGGGCGTCCTCCAGGCTGGCCGCGTCCAGGTCAGCCATCGAGCCGATCGGCGTGTGGTGGTAGGGGTGGCCGTCGGGGTACGACAGGGCGGTCAGCTTCTCGAACGCCGTGCCGTAGGGGACGTTGTCGTAGCGCTGGCGGCGTTCGTTCTTGACGACGTCGCGCTGGTTCTCCAGGCCCTCCTCGTCGAGCGCCACCAGGAGGCTGCCCATGCGGTCGGCCTCCAGCCACAGCGCGAGCTCCAGCTGGTGGGCGGGCATGGTCTCGAAGTAGTTGGTGCGCTCGAAGCTGGTGGTGCCGTTCGGCGAGCCGCCCGCGCCCTGGACGAGCTCGAAGTGACCCGTGCCCTTCACACTGTTCGACCCCTGGAACATCAGGTGCTCGAAGAGGTGGGCGAGTCCGGTACGGCCCTTGACCTCGTGGCGGGAGCCGACGTCGTACCAGAGACAGACCGCGGCGACCGGCGTGAGGTGGTCCTCGGAGAGCACCACGCGCAGGCCGTTGGCCAGGCGGTGCTCCGTCGCGGTGAGGCCGCCGGATTGTGCCTCCGGTGTGGCCGTGTGACCCATGGGCAAGGTGTCCTTCCGGTCGCGTGCACTGCGTTGTGCCGAACAGTTCGGCATGAGTTCCTGCCACTGTATGCAGCGTCCGAAGGGTCGGCGAAGTTCCCGGTCAGAACGCCATGCCCGGACGGCGGTGAAGGCGGGCCGGGTACACCGTGCGCGACGGCGGTCGGGGGCGGCTCGCCGTCGCGTCCCACGCCCCTGCCCGAGCGAGGCGGGCCACGCACGCTCCGGCCGCGCTCGCGGCGCCGATACCGGCTCGTCCTCCCCGCGACCTGGCACTGCGCCCGGCGATCACTCCGCCGAGTGAACGGTCTCGCGGCGCGCGCTTGCCTTCGGTCCCCGCGCTCGCAAGCGCGGCCCCGGCGAGGACGGTTCGCACGCTGTCCGCCCCCTGTGTCGCGGGGGAGGCCTGGCGTCGGCGACACTTCTCCGACGCCGGGCCGGAGCCCAACATCGGGTCCTGGTCGGTGGTTGTCAGTGCCGCGGTCCACAATGGTCCGCGTCAGATACCGCAAACGCTCGAGCGACCAGAACCAGAGGAGCCGGCAGCGATGGCCCGCCGCAGCACGAAGAACCCGCCGCCCGACGACTCGTACGAGGAGAAGATCCTCGACATCGACGTCGTCGACGAGATGCAGGGCTCCTTCCTCGAGTACGCGTACTCGGTCATCTACTCCCGCGCCCTGCCGGACGCCCGCGACGGCCTCAAGCCGGTGCACCGCCGCATCGTCTATCAGATGAACGAGATGGGCCTGCGCCCCGACCGCGGCTATGTGAAGTGCGCCCGCGTCGTCGGTGAGGTCATGGGTAAGTTGCACCCGCACGGCGACGCGTCGATCTACGACGCGCTGGTGCGCATGGCCCAGCCCTTCTCGATGCGCGTCCCGCTGGTCGACGGCCACGGCAACTTCGGCTCGCTGGGCAACGACGACCCGCCGGCCGCCATGCGGTACACCGAGTGCCGGCAGGCGCAGGCGACGAGCCTGATGACCGAGTCGATCGACGAGGACACGGTCGACTTCACGCCCAACTACGACGGCCAGGAGCAGGAGCCGGTGGCCCTGCCCGCCGCCTTCCCGAACCTCCTGGTCAACGGCGCCTCCGGCATCGCGGTCGGCATGGCCACCAACATGCCGCCGCACAACCTCTCCGAGGTCATCGCGGCCGCCCGCCATCTGATCCGCTACCCGAACGCGGATCTGGACGCGCTGATGAAGCACGTCCCGGGCCCCGACCTGCCCACGGGCGGCAGGATCGTCGGCCTCTCCGGCATCCGGGACGCCTACGAGACGGGCCGCGGCACCTTCAAGATCCGCGCGACCGTGTCCGTGGAGACGGTGACCGCCCGCCGCAAGGGCATCGTCATCACCGAACTGCCCTTCGCGGTCGGTCCGGAGAAGGTGATCGCCAAGATCAAGGACCTGGTCGGCTCGAAGAAGCTCCAGGGCATCGCCGACGTCAAGGACCTCACCGACCGCGAGCACGGCCTGCGTCTGGTCATCGAGATCAAGAACGGCTTCGTGCCGGAGGCCGTCCTGGAGCAGCTGTACAAGCTGACGCCGATGGAGGAGTCCTTCGGCATCAACAATGTCGCGCTGGTCGACGGACAGCCCCTCACCCTGGGCCTCAAGGAGCTCCTGGAGGTCTACCTCGACCACCGCTTCGAGGTCGTGCGGCGGCGCAGCGAGTTCCGCCGCACCAAGCGTCGCGACCGGCTGCACCTGGTCGAGGGCCTGCTCACGGCGCTGGTGGACATCGACGAGGTCATCCGGCTGATCCGCTCCAGCGAGAACTCCGCGCAGGCGAAGGAGCGCCTGATGGAGCGCTTCTCGCTGAGCGAGGTCCAGACGCAGTACATCCTCGACACGCCGCTGCGCCGGCTCACCAAGTACGACCGCATCGAGCTGGAGGCGGAGAAGGACCGGCTCAACGAGGAGATCGCCGAGCTGACGCGGATCCTGGACTCGGACGCGGAGCTGCGCAAGCTGGTCTCCGCCGAACTGGCCTCGGTCGCCAAGAAGTTCGGCACCGAGCGCCGTACGGTCCTGCTGGAGTCGGCCGGTGCGCCGCTCCCCACGGCGTCGCTCCAGGTGGCGGACGACCCGTGCCGGGTGCTGCTGTCCTCGACGGGGCTGCTGGCCCGTACGGCGAACGGCGACCCGTTCGCGGAGGACGGCGAGGCCAAGCGCTCCAAGCACGACGTGATCGTCTCGGCGGTGTCGGCCACGGCCCGCGGTGAGGTGGGCGCGGTGACGTCCACGGGCCGGCTGCTGCGGATCAACGTCATCGATCTGCCGCAGCTGCCGGAGACGGCGACGAGACCGAACCTCTCGGGCGGGGCGCCGCTGTCGGAGTTCGTCTCTCTGGAGGGCGACGAGACCCTGGTCTGTCTGACCACGCTCGAGGAGTCGTCCCCGGGCCTGGCGATCGGTACCGAGCAGGGTGTCGTCAAGCGCGTGGTGCCCGACTACCCGTCCAACAAGGACGAGTTGGAGGTCATCACTCTGAAGGAGGGCGACCGCATCGTCGGCGCGGTCGAGCTGCGCACCGGTGAGGAGGACCTGGTCTTCATCACGGACGACGCGCAGCTGCTGCGCTACCAGGCCTCGCAGGTCCGCCCGCAGGGCCGCGCGGCCGGCGGTATGGCGGGCATCAAGCTGACGGAGGGCGCGAAGGTGATCTCCTTCACGGCGGTGGACCCTGCGGCCGACGCGGTGGTGTTCACGGTGGCGGGCTCGCGCGGCACGCTGGACGACTCGGTCCAGACGACGGCCAAGATGACCCCGTTCGACCAGTACCCCCGCAAGGGGCGCGCGACCGGCGGTGTGCGCTGCCAGCGGTTCCTGAAGGGCGAGGACTGTCTGTCCCTGGCCTGGGCGGGCGCCGTCCCGGCACGGGCCGCGCAGAAGAACGGCACCCCGGCCGACCTCCCGGACATCGACCCGCGCCGCGACGGCTCGGGCGTGTCACTGGGGAAGACGGTGTCGGTGGTGGCCGGTCCGTTCTAGATCTCCTGGGAGACGCCGTCCTCCGGGGAGGCGGAGGCCTCTTCCTCCGCCTCCCGTACGTACCGCAGCACGCCCCACATGCCATGTTCGTCGGCGTGTGGGGCGTCGCTCTTGCAGGCCTCCAGCTCCTTGCCGAGCGCGGAGGTGTCGATGCCGGAGCCGATGAGGACCAGCTGGGTGAGGCGCGCGTCGGCGGCGCTCCAGCGCTCCGGGTAGAAGCGCAGGAAGCGGCCGACGGCATGGACGACGTAGCGGTTGGCGGTGTCGTGCGGGCCGAAGTCGACATACCCCTTGATCCGATACAGCCCCTCCGGCCTGCTGTCCAGGAAGCCCATCAAGCGCCGTGGATCGAGGGGGACTTCGGAGACGAAGGACAGGCTGTCGTAGCCGGTGTGAAGGTGCCCGTGGTGGTCACCGCCGTCCGTGTCGTCACCGGAGTCGCCGGTGTGGTCGTGCAGGTCGTCGAAGGACAGTTGCCCGATGCGCTCCTCGCTGGGCCGGCAGTCGAAGAGGAACTCGGGGTCGATACGGCCGTAGGTGGCGGGGACGACGGCGGCGCGGTCGGTGAGCCCGCGGACCAGGTCGAGCACGTGCTCCCCGTCCGGAGCCCGGTCGAGCTTGTTGACCACGACGAGGTCCGCGAGGGCGAGGTGCCGGTCGATCTCGGGATGCTTGGCGCGGGTGTCGTCGAACTCGGCGGCGTCGACGACCTCGACCAGCCCGCCGTACACGATGCCGGGATGTTCACTGGCGAGCACCATGCGCATGAGCTCCTGGGGCTCGGCGAGCCCGCTGGCCTCGATGACGATGACGTCGATGCCGGTGGACGGACGGGCCAGCCGCTCCAGGTAGACGTCCAGCTCACTGGCGTCCACGGCACAGCACAGGCAGCCGTTCCCGAGGGAGAGGGTGGAGTCGCCGAGCGCTCCGGCGACCGCCATGGCGTCGATCTCGATGGCTCCGAAGTCGTTGACGATGGCGCCGATGCGGGTGCCTTGGCTGCGGTGGAGGAGGTGGTTGAGCAGCGTCGTCTTGCCGGAACCGAGAAATCCGGCTAGAACGACGACCGGGATCTGCTGCGGACCGGGGCTCGGCTGACTCAACGTGCGACCTCTCTCACGCCGACGGGTGCACCGGCTCGCGGGCCGGCGCACATACGAAGGTTGAATGCCGACCCAGGATACGAGCCGGAATAATCACCGCGAAGTGAACGATTGTTAGCAGCACTTGCCGGGCAGACGTTGGGCATGGCGCCGGAGTGTGCGACCCTCGCTTCCCTCCGTGCGCCTCCTCTCCGCCTCCCCGCCGATCAGAGCCGCTCGGCACTCTGGGAGACGGCAAGCGCCGCCCACCGCTCGCCGGTCCCCTCCAGTCGACCCGCACCCCGACGACCGGCGGACGGCCGCCTGATCGGGGGTAATTGACATGACCACACGGAAATACTCTGCGGGGAGGCTGGCCACCGCCGCACTGGCCCTCCTCGCCGCCGCCGCGGGCGCAGCGATGGCAGCGCGTCAACGACGGCTGGAGGAGGCACGACTGCACGAGAGGCGACTGGAACTCGAGGAGCTGGCGATCCGCCGCAAGGCCCTGGCACATCAGCAGCGCATGCAGTGGGAGCTGCTGGCCAGGGCGATCGACGATCCCTCCCTCGCCGCGGTGATCGACACCTACGACAAGAGCATCCCGGCGGAGAGGCGCCGCCAGTTCTTCTACGCCAACGCCTGGTACGTCCATCTGTTCCACCTCTACCGGGCGGGAATCCTGGACCGGGAGGAGCTGTACCGGCATCTGCGGGAGTTCTTCCAGAGCCCGGTCTTCCGTGAATACTGGGAAGCGTCACAGCACATGCGCGCCTCCCTGAACGAGACATCCGAAGAAGCCCAGCTGGGGCACATGGTTGACGGTCTCGTCAGGGACCTCGACGAAGCCGACACGGACGAGTGGTGGGTCGTCGGCGATCCGCCCACCGACTGACTGGGTGACATTTTCGCCATCCAGCCACGGCGGAAACAGAAACACCAGTAACGTTCTCCCGTCTACAATGCCCAGCCCTCGTAAGGACCCGTACCTTTGAAGATCGTGCGCCGCATCGGTGTGCCTCCAAGCGCCCGTGGCAGTAACTCAGGAGCTACCTGCCCGGACGTGTTCGAACTCAGCGACGGCAACTTCGCCGTCATCGGCACCGAGGCCACCGAGGCGCTTGACCCGGAACTGCCCGCCGATGCCGCCCGCGCCGACTACGAGCGCATCGTCATCGTCAGCCGGGAGACTCTCATCCGCGCCAAGGCAGACATCCCCGACGCCTGAGACCACCGCACGAGCACGCGTCCACCCCAGACTCGTACCGTCGACGATCCCCGGCCGCGCGCAACCGTTGAGCGAGCCGGGCAACCGACCCGGCGAGCAGCCGGCACCCCGTCACTGCTCGATCCCCACCCGATGAGGCCTGGCGCCAGAACGGCACCAGGCCACACGTATGCCAGGGCCGGTGTCAGGCAGCCGTCGGCACCCTCACCGGCGCCCCGGGCCCGACATACCGCGCCACCGGCCTGATGATCTTCGAGTCCTGTGCCTGCTCCAGGATGTTGGCGCTCCATCCGACGACCCGCGCCGCGGCGAACGTCGGTGTGAACATCTCGCGTGGCAGACCGCACAGTTCCATGACCACACCCGCGTAGAACTCGACGTTCGTGTGCAGCGCGCGGCCGGGTTTCAGTTCGGCGAGGATCGCCTCGACGCGGCGTTCGACCTCCACGGCGAACTCGACGCGCGGGCCGCCGAAGCCCTGGGCGATCTCGCGGAGCATCCGGGACCGGGGGTCCTCGGTGCGGTAGACCGGGTGGCCGAAGCCCATGATGCGGTCGCCGGCGAGGACGCGTTCACGGATCCAGGAGTCGATGCGGTCGGGGGTGCCGATCTCGTCCAGGGTGTCCAGCGCCCGGCTGGGTGCGCCTCCGTGCAAAGGCCCCGACAGCGCGCCCACGGCACCGACAAGACAGGCCGCGATGTCCGCTCCCGTGGAGGTGATGACCCTGGCCGTGAAGGTTGAGGCATTGAATCCATGGTCAATGGTTGAGATCAAGTATTGCTCGACGGCCCGGGTCCGCCGGGGCTCCGGCTCCGCTCCCGTCAACATGTACAGATAGTTGGCCGCGTACGACAGGTCCTCGCGCGGCTCGACGGGATCGAGTCCCGCGCCCAGCCGGTGCAGCGCGGTGAGCAGAGTCGGTACGGCCCCGGCCGCGACGAGGGTGTCCCGGCGGCGCGCGTCGGCGCCGATGTCGTACACCGGCCGGAAGCCCTGGGCCGCGCCGAGCAGGGACAGTGCGGTGCGCAGACCGGCCAACGGTCCGGACCCTCCGCTCGCCGCCGCGATGGCGGGGAGCGCGGCCCACACCCGGTCCGGCAGCCGCCGCAGCGCGGCGGTCTCGGCGGCGAAGGCGGCGGAGCGCTCCGCGTCCGGCAGTTCACCGTGGACCAGGAGATGCCAGACGTCCTCGAAGGGGCGGGTCTGCGCGAGTTCCACGGCAGAGTACTGACGGTAGTGGTAGAAGCCCTCGAGCCCTCGGACGTCGCCCACCTCGGTGTCGGTGACGACGACACCCGCCAGCCCACGTGGCACCTCGACGAGCGCGGTTGTTGACCTATTGACGGACATGATTCCTCCCTGGACTTGATTCGACTGTCCATGCTTGACTGATCGCCTGTCAATATTGATGCAATCAACATATAAATCAACGCTCGAAATCAATGTCCGATTTCCTGGATACGGTGACCCCATGCGCGATCAAGAGCCCGGCCCCGGCCCAGCAGGGCGGCGGCTGACCACCCAGGAAGCCGCCGAACTGCTCGGTGTGAAGCCCGAGACCGTGTACGCGTACGTGAGCCGCGGACACCTCAGCAGCCGCCGCGCGCCCGGCGGCCGGGGCAGCACCTTCGACGCCGAGGAGGTGGAGACGCTCGCCCGGCGCAACAGGCGGGAGAGCGCCCCCGGTTCAGGGCCGGCAGGAGAGCTGTCCGTCCGGACCCGGCTCACGTCGATCGACACGGACCGCTACTACTTCCGGGGCGTGGACGCGACCGAGCTGGCCGCCCGGCACTCCTACGAAGAGGTCGCCGAGTGGCTGTGGACGGGTGAGTTGCGCCCCGGAGTCACCTTCACCGCCCCCGAGGTCTCCGTCACCGCCGCGCGTCGCGCCGTCGACGCCCTGTCCGAACACGTCGGCCCCACCGACCGGTTGCGGGTAGCGACGATCGCCGCCGCGACAGCTGACCCGCTGCGCTTCGACCTGTCCGAGGAGGCCGTGCTCGGCACCGCGCGCGTCCTCATCCCGACCCTCGTCGCCTCCCTCAGGCCCGCGCCGTACACCCGTGGCGACGAGGGCTCCATCGCTCAGCGCCTGTGGCGACAACTGAGCGGACGGCCCGCCGACAAGGCCACGCTGCGCGTTCTGGACACCGCCCTGGCCCTCCTCGTCGATCACGACCTGGCCGCCTCGACCCTCGCCGTACGGGTCGCCGCGTCCGCCCGTGCCCATGCCTACGCCGCCGTCTCCGCCGGACTGGGCGTGATCGAGGGCCCCCTGCACGGGGCGGCGAGCGGCCTCGCCCACAAGCTGATCATGGAGGTGCTCGACCGGGGCGACGCGGGCCCCGTCATCGCCGAGGAGCTGCGGGCCGGCCGAAGCATTCCGGGGCTCGGTCACCGGCTCTACCCCGGCGAGGACCCACGCGCGCGTGTCCTGTTCGGCCTCCTGGAGGAGATCCCCCACTCGGCACCCGCCCTCGCCGCGGCCCGCGACATCGCGGCCACGGCGGCCCGCCACACCCCGCTGCACGCGAACGTCGACCTGGCCCTGGGCGTGTTCACGGCGTCCTCCGGCATGTCCTACACAGCGGGCGAGACGATCTTCGCCGTGGCCCGCACGGCGGGCTGGATCGCCCATGCCCTCGAGGAGTACGGCGAGCGACCGCTGCGGATGCGGCCGAGCGGGCACTACACGGGTCCGAAGCCGCCTCAGCCGCTACCTGAGTAGGACAGGCGCAGGACAGGGCCTCGGCCATCCCCGGACCAGACCCCTCGACCAGCCACCGCCACCCAAGTCAGGTTAGGCTCACCTCTGTGAGTACGTGCTCAACCGTCTCGCAGGACCTCGACGAGCCCATCGCGGGGACCGCGGCGACCGCGACGACCTGGCTGCTGGTGGAGCAGCCCGGCCCGTGGGGTGCCAAGGCACTCACGCAGAGCCACCTGGACCCGGTGCTGGGCCGAGCCCTGGAGGCGGCCACGAAGGGCACCGGCGTACGCGTCGCGCTGATCCGCCGCCCCGGCCGGCACGCCGACTGCGGCACCGCCGCCGAGCGGCAGGTCTACGCGGCCCACACCGTGCCCGGGAACGTATGGCTGCACGCGGCCACGATCAGCGACCCCGAGCAGCTGCTGGAGCTGGATTTCGCCGCCCTCGGCAGGGGTGACCACCACACCTTCGACTCGGCACTCCAGGGGCGCCGCCACACAGGCGGTCCCCTCGCGCTCGTCTGCACCAACGGCAAGCGGGACCGCTGCTGCGCACTCCTCGGCCGCCCCCTCGCGGCCGAGCTCGCCGCCTCCGGCGTGGAGGGCGTCTGGGAGGTCACCCATCTGGGTGGCCACCGGTTCTCACCGACGCTGCTCGTGCTGCCGTACGGCTACGCGTACGGCCGGGCGCAGGCCCACGCGGTCAAGGCGGTCCTGCACGGCGTCCAGGAGGGCCGGATCGTCGTCGAGGGATGCCGTGGGAACTCGGCCTGGGAGCGGCCCGCCCAGGCGGCCGAGCTGGCCGTACGCAGGGCCACCGGCGAGGACGCCGCGGAGGCGCTGACTGTCGTACGGACGGACGGCGCTGCCCCTCGCTGGGAAGTGACGGTCGCCCACTGCGACGGACGCCACTGGCGGGTCGGCGTGGCACAGGGCGTCTCCCTGCCGCCGCGCCCCGAGAGCTGTGGGTCGGTGCTCGGCTCGCCCGCGCGGATGGACGTGGTGACGGTGCGAGAGCTCACGATGACGACGGCACTCGCAAGTTGATCAGATGCACCGGATCCGTCACAGGGACCGGTCGCCTGGACGGTTGCATAGACGGTTGCATGGACCGGCTGTCCGGCATTGATCCGGACATTGATCATCTCCCTCGACATTGATCAAGAGATCCACGCCACACCCCTCTACGGGACATCCCGCCGGTCCACGTACCGTCATGGGTATGAGCCCCACTCCCCCCGCACGTCGCCTGCGCCTCGGTCTGCCCCGGCGGATGTTCGCGCAGGTGCTGCTGATGCAGGTGGCCATCGCCGCGGGAGTCGCGGTGCTCGCGACCGGGCTGTTCCTCGCTCCGCTCAGCGACCAGCTGGACGACCAGGCGATGCGCCGCGCACTGTCGATCGCGCAGACCACCGCGGCCCAGCCGCAGATCGCCGAGGATCTCGCGCGCACTCCGGCGACGGTCGGCGGGCCGGTCCAGCGGAAGGCGGAACGTATCCGTGAGGCCACCAAGGCCGAGTACATCGTGGTGATGGACCGGCGCGGGGTCCGCTGGTCCCATCCCACCCCGGGCGAGGTCGGCCGGACGGTCTCCACCGACCCGGGCCAGGCCCTCTCCGGCCATGAGGTCATGCAGATCGACAACGGCACCCTCGGCCGCAGCGCGCGTGGCAAGGTGCCGCTGCGCGACAGTGACGGGAAGATCATCGGCGCGGTCTCGGTCGGCATCGCCTACGACAGCGTGCGGGCCAGGCTGCTGCACACGATCCCCGAGCTGTTCGCGTACGCGGGCGGCGCCCTGGCGGTCGGCGCGCTGGCCGCCTGGCTGATCTCGCGCCGGGTCCAGCGACAGACCCGTGACCTGGCCTTCTCCGATATCTCGGCGCTGCTCGCGGAGCGCGAGGCGATGCTGCACGGCATCCGGGAGGGCGTCGTCGCCCTGGACCGCACGGGCCGTGTCCGCCTCCTCAACGACGAGGCGGCCCGGCTCCTCGGCATTGGTGACGAGGCCGTCGGCCGGTCCCTCGACGAGGCGCTCGGCGAGGGCCGTACCACCGACGTGCTGGCCGGCCGGGTCACCGGCACCGACCTGCTCACCGTCCGCGGTCAGCGTGTCCTGGTCGCCAACCGCATGCCCACCGACGACGGCGGCGCCGTGGCCACCCTGCGCGACCGCACCGAGCTGGAGCAGCTCGGCCGGGAACTCGACTCGACGCGGGGCCTGATCGACGCCCTGCGCGCCCAGGACCACGAGCACGCCAACCGCATGCACACACTGCTCGGGCTGCTGGAGCTGGAGATGTACGACGACGCCGTGGAGTTCGTCGGCGAGGTGGTCGGCGATCACCGGGACACCGCGGAACAGGTCGCCGAGAAGATCCAGGACCCGCTGCTCGCCGCCCTGCTGGTCGGCAAGGCGACGGTGGCCGCCGAGCGCGGCGTCGCGCTGCGCCTCGCGGACCGCACCGGGCTCCCGGACCGGCTGATCGACCCCAGGGGCCTCGTCACCATCGTCGGCAACCTGGTGGACAACGCCCTCGACGCCGTCGCGGGCACCGCGCACGCGCGCGTGGAGGTCGAACTGCGTGCCGAGGGGCGCACCGCGATCCTCAGGGTGCGCGACACCGGCCCGGGAATCCCCGCGGAGCAGCGCGAGTTGATCTTCACCGAGGGCTGGTCCACCAAGAAGCCGCCGGCGCACCGTGAGCGTGGCATAGGGCTCTCCCTGGTGCGCAGGCTCGCCGAACGGCAGGGTGGGAGCGCGGCGGTGGGCGAGGCGGCCGGCGGAGGCGCCGAGTTCACGGTCGTCCTGCCCGAGGCACTGGCCGAGCCGGGCCTGGAACCCGCCCTCACCGTGCCGTCAGATGCGCGGACCGCCGCCGCCGAGGAGGAGTCGCGATGATCGAGGTCCTGGTCGTGGACGACGACACGCGAGTCGCGCGCGTCAACTGCGCCTACGTCGAGAAGGTGCCGGGCTTCCATGTGGCCGGCGAGGCCCACAACGCGGCCGAGGCACTGCGCCAGGTGGAGGCGCTGCCCCGCGTGGATCTGGTCCTGATGGACCACTACCTGCCCGACGAGACGGGTCTGTCGGTCGTCCAGGAGATGCGCCGGCGCGGCCACCAGACCGACGTGATCATGGTGACGGCGGCCCGGGACGTGTCGACGGTGCAGGCGGCGATGCGGCATGGCGCGCTCCAGTACCTGGTCAAGCCGTTCGCCTTCGCGGGGCTGCGGGCCAAGCTGGAGGCGTACGCGGAGCTGCGCCGCACCCTGGACAGCGGCGGCGAGGCGGAGCAGGCCGAGGTGGACCGGATCTTCGGCGCGCTGTCCGCGTCCTCGGAGCCCGATCTGCCCAAGGGCCACTCCCCCACCACCGCGGAACTCGTGCGCCGCTCCCTGATGAACGCCGAAGGGCCGCTGTCTGCCCAGGAGATCGCCGAGCGCACGGGGGTCAGCCGCCAGACCGCCCAGCGCTATCTCAAGCTCCTGGAACGCACGGGACGGGCCCGGCTCACCCTCAAGTACGGGGACGCGGGCCGCCCGGAACACCGTTACGTGTGGGCGACCCGCGCCTGAGGCACGGTCCGTGGGGGCGGGGGAAGGGAACCGTGCCCTCCCTTTGATACGGACGCAGGGCACCGAACTATCAGCCGACGGCCCGACAGCGCACAGTGGCCTCGGCCATACGGCGTCCGGAGCGGTCGTACGACACCGAAGGCGCTCTTGTGCCGCCCTAGACCGCCCCCGCACCTGTCAGCGACCGCACCTCGGTCTCCGCGTGCTTGGCCGCGTCCGGGATCTCGGCCGAGGTGACGGTGCCGAGCCAGCCCGCGACGAAGCCCAGTGGGATGGAGACGAGGCCCGGGTTCTGGAGGGGGAAGCACTGGAAGTCGACGCCGGGGGCGAGTGATTCGGGGCTGCCCGACACCACCGGCGACAGCAGCACCAGCACCACGGCCGGAACAAGGCCTCCGTACACGGCCCATACGGCGCCCCGCGTGGTGAAGTCGCGCCAGAACAGCGAGTAGAGCAGCACCGGCAGATTTGCGGACGCGGCGACGGCGAAGGCGAGTCCCACGAGGAAGGCGACGTTGAGGTCGCGGGCCAGCAGTCCGAGGGCGATCGCGACGACGCCGATGCCGACCGCGGCGACGCGCGCCACGGCCACCTCCCTGCGGGGCCGGGCGCGTCGGCGCCGTAGCGAGGCATACAGATCGTGGGCCACTGAGGCCGAGGAGGAGAGCGTGATTCCGGCGACCACGGCGAGGATCGTGGCGAAGGCGACGGCGGCCACCACGGCGAAGAGAACCGTTCCTCCGGTGGAGTCCGCGCCACCGCCCAGGTCGAGGGCGAGCAGCGGAACGGCCGTGTTCCCGGCCGCGTTCGACCCACGTACGGCCTCGGGTCCGACGATCGCGGCGGCGCCGAACCCCAGCACGATTGTCATCAGGTAGAACCCGCCGATGAGTCCGATCGCCCAGACCACCGAGCGCCGTGCCGCGCGGGCGGTGGGGACGGTGTAGAAGCGGGACAGGATGTGCGGCAGCCCGGCGGTGCCCAGGACCAGCGCGAGCCCCAGGCTGATGAAATCGAACCGGGACGTCCAGTCGGCGCCGTACTTCAGCCCGGGCGCGAGGAACGCCTCACCGTGACCGCTGCGCTCGGCCGCCGTGAGCAGCAGCCGGTCGAAGTCGCCGTGGAAGCGCACCAGGACGAGCACCGTCAACGCGACGGTGCCGCCGAGCAGCAGGACCGACTTGACGATCTGGATCCAGGTGGTGGCCCGTATCCCTCCCCACGACACATAGATCACCATGAGCACGCCGACGCCGATGACGGTCCAGGCCCGCGCCGCCTCGCTCCTGCCCCCGAGCAGCAGCGCGACCAGGGTGCCCGCGCCCACCATCTGCGCCACCAGATACAGAACGGACACGGTGACCGAGGAAGTTCCCAGCGCGATCCGCACGGGGCGCTCTCGCATCCGTGCGGCGACGACGTCGGCGAGCGTGAACCGCCCGCAGTTGCGTACCAGTTCGGCGACGAGGAACAGCACCACCAGCCAGGCGACCAGGAAGCCCACCGAGTACAGCATCCCGTCGTAGCCGAAGAGGGCGATGAGGCCGGAGATGCCGAGGAAGGAGGCGGCCGACATGTAGTCGCCCGCGATGGCAAAACCATTCTCCATGGGTGTGAAGAGTCGACCGCCCGCGTAGAACTCCTCCGCCGAGCCTTGCCGGTCGCGGCTCACCCACGTCGTGATCGCCAGCGTGACCGCGACGAACACGCTGAACAGAAGCAGCGCCGACGTCTGATGGTCGTCCGTCACGAGGCACCGCCTCTGGTGACGCGCGTCAACTCCTGGGTGCTCCACCTGAGTTCGAGCGCGGTCCGGTCCCGGCGCAGGCGCGCGTGGCGGGTGTATGCCCAGGTGAGCAGGAAGGTGGTGAGGAACTGGCCGAGCCCCGCAACCATCGCCACGTTCACGGCACCCGCCACGGGCCGGGCCATCAGCCCCGGCGCGGTCGTGGCGGCCACGATGTACGCCAAGTACCAGGAAAGGAACCCCACGACCGCCGGCACCACGAACCTCCGGTACCGGCTGCGCACCTCCTGAAAGGCCGCACTGCGCTGCACCTCGAGGTACACGTCACCCGCGCGGGGCGGAGCGGCGTCGGGAGCGTCGGTGACGTCGGCCTCCCCCCATCCGGAGGCGAGGGCGTCGTACCAGGGATCGTCTGAGTACATGCCCAAGCATGGACAGAACGGAAAGATCCCCGACCGGACTTCTCTCAGGGCTTCACCCCATCAGGTGACGCTCCCCAGCCGCCAACGGCGAATGCTCCCCACAGGGGCCACCCGCACCCGACGACGAAGGCCGTACGGGCGGTGCGGGTGGGTACCCAGAACAGGCGCGAAGGCGAGGCCGAGGCCGAGGCCGAAAAGACACGGCCCAAGCCCAGGGCAGCGGCTACGCGTCGATTCGCGACCGATCCAACGTCGCCGCCGAGCTGGAGATGAACTCCTTGCGCGGCGCCACGTCGTTCCCCATCAGCAGGTCGAAGACCCGCTCGGCGGCCTCCAGGTCGGTGAGGCTGATCCGGCGCAGGGTCCGGTGCCGCGGGTCCATCGTCGTCTCGGCCAGCTGGTCGGCGTCCATCTCGCCGAGGCCCTTGTAGCGCTGGATGGAGTCCTTGTAGCGGACACCCTTGCTCTGGAACTCCATGAGCTTGTCGCGCAGTTCACGGTCCGAGTACGTGTAGATGTACTTGTCCTGCCCCTTCTTGGGCTGGATCAGCTCGATACGGTGCAGCGGCGGGACCGCGGCGAACACCCGGCCGGCCTCGATCATCGGCCTCATGTAGCGCTGGAACAGCGTCAGCAGCAGCGTACGGATGTGGGAGCCGTCCACATCGGCGTCGGTCATCATGATGATCTTGCCGTAGCGCGCCGCGTCGATGTCGAAGGTCCGGCCGGAGCCCGCTCCTATGACCTGGATGATCGCGCCGCACTCGGCGTTCTTGAGCATGTCGGTCACGGACGACTTCTGGACGTTGAGGATCTTGCCGCGGATCGGCAGCAGCGCCTGGAACTCGGAGTTCCGGGCGAGCTTGGCGGTGCCGAGCGCGGAGTCTCCCTCGACGATGAACAGCTCGCTGCGGTCGACGTCGTCGCTGCGGCAGTCGGCCAGCTTGGCGGGCAGCGACGAGGACTCCAGGGCCGTCTTGCGGCGCTGGGCGTCCTTGTGCTGGCGGGCCGCGATGCGCGTACGGGCGGCCGCGACGGCCTTCTCCATGACGACCCTGGCCTGGGCCGCGGCGTCCCTCTTCGTGGACGTCAGGAACGCCTTGAGTTCCCGGGAGATCACGGTGTTCACGATGCGACGGGCCGCCGAGGTGCCCAGGACCTCCTTGGTCTGGCCCTCGAACTGCGGCTCGGCGAGGCGGACCGTGACGACCGCGGTGAGACCCTCCAGGGCGTCGTCCTTGACGATGTCGTCCTCGGCGACGCGCAGCAGCTTCTTGGCGCGCAGCACCTCGTTCATCGTGCTGGTCACGGCCGTCTCGAAACCCGCGACATGGGTGCCGCCCTTGGGGGTGGCGATGATGTTCACGAACGACTTCAGAGTCGTGTCGTACCCCGTGCCCCATCGCATCGCGACATCGACGTCGAGTTCACGGGTGACCTGGGTGGGCGTCATCTGACCGTGCTCGTCCAGGACCGGGACGGTCTCCTTGAAGGTGCCCTGGCCGCCGAAGCGGAGGACGTCGCAGACCGGCTTGTCGGTGGCCAGGTACTCGCAGAACTCGCTGATGCCGCCGTCGAAGCGGAAGGACTCCTCACCCTTGCTGCCGCCCTCGCCGAGGCCGAACTCGTCGCGGACGACGATGGTCAGGCCGGGCACCAGGAACGCGGTCTGGCGGGCGCGCTGGTGGAGGTTCTCCAGGGAGAGCTTGGCGTCCTTGAGGAAGATCTGGCGGTCGGCCCAGTACCGCACGCGCGTGCCGTTGCGGGTCTTGGGGATCTTCTTCCCCTTGCGCAGGCCGCTCTTGGCCTCGAACTTGGCGTTCGCACCGTCGGCGGCGAAGGCTCCGGGCACGCCCCGCCGGAAGCTGATGGCGTGGGTGTGGCCGCCGCGGTCCACCTCGACGTCCAGCCGCGCGGACAGGGCGTTCACCACGGAGGCGCCCACGCCGTGCAGACCGCCGGAGGCGGCGTACGAACCGCCGCCGAACTTGCCGCCGGCGTGCAGCTTGGTCATGACGACCTCGACGCCGGACAGACCGGTCTTGGGCTCGACGTCGACCGGGATGCCCCGGCCGTTGTCCCGGACCTCCACGGACCCGTCGTCGTGGAGGATCACCTCGATGTGGTCGCAGTACCCGCCGAGAGCCTCGTCGACGGAGTTGTCGATGATCTCCCACAGGCAGTGCATCAGACCGCGGCTGTCGGTGGACCCGATGTACATGCCCGGGCGCTTGCGTACGGCCTCGAGCCCCTCGAGGACGAGCAGGTGCCGCGCGGTGTAGTTGGAACCGTCCCGGTCTGCTCCTGCCAGCAGCGCTGTGGACGGCACGGACGTCTCGGCGGTCACGCGGTTCGCTCCTCGCTGAATTTCAGGTGGCGCCCTGTTGGGTAGGGGCGCGGCTTCGGTCGCCGTCAAGAGGGTACCGAGGCCTGGTAGAGCCGTTGTAACGCCACCCTCGTGCGAAACACAGAGTAGTCCAGGATCGCATACATGTTCGATCCCTCGATGGGGTGAAGTACATATCACGTTCCCTTCCAGGCATGAACCATTTAGGCTCCGGGCACGTCCTCATGAACAAACCGGCAAGCCAGCCGGAAGGACCGACCTTGACCGACAGCGCGAAACCGTAAGCAAGACACCGACGCAATACGGCACATTCGCCGCCAAGCCGGCAGCAGCCGGCCGCCCCCGAAAAAATTTCTCTCTGGGTGAAGCCACGAGCGGGAACGTTTTGGGGCTGGTTGGATGTTGACCCTGGTACGACAGCTCGTCGAGCTAGAGAAGAGGCGACGTGACTACTGTTCTGACCCCCGCGAGCCCGCTGACGGCCGCTGACCGCTGCGACCGTTGCGGCGCCCAGGCGTACGTGCGCGTCGTCCTGCTCAGCGGCGGAGAGCTGCTCTTCTGCGCCCACCACGGTCGCAAGTTCGAGCCGGAACTCAAGAAGATCGCCGCTGAGATACAGGACGAGACGGAGCGGCTGACGTCCGTTCCCGTTTCGGCGTCCGAAGAAGAGCGCTGACACCTCGCATTAACGACGAGCCAGCTTCCGGCACAGGCCGGTCGACGGGCGGCCGCCCCTGAGAGCAGGGGCGGCCGCCCGCGCTCATATCCCGCGCGGCCTTCAGCCTCCGTCAGCCGTCGGCACGGTGCCGCGCACCGCGGCCCGCCACCCCATGGTCCGCAGGACCTCGGACACCCGCGTGTAGACGCCGGGATTGCCCGCGCGACCGCAGCCGGTGCCCCAGGACACGAGCCCGATCAGTCGCCCCCGAGCGACCAGGGGACCTCCGCTGTCCCCCTGACAGGCGTCCCGGCCTCCCTCCTGTTCCCCGGCACAGACCATGCTGGCCGGCATGTACCTGCCTTCACCACTGCCCGGATACGCCTGCCTGCACAGGGCGTCGGGCAGTACGTGCACGCGTGCCGCCCGCAGGCTGCGTGGGTAGTCGCCGGCCCCCGTGACGTCCCCCCAGCCATAGACCAGGGCGGGAGTCCCGGGCAGATAGGCGGGATCGCCGGCACGCGCCATCCCGATGACCGCGCTCGCGGGAAGTTGCTGTGCGAGGGAGAGCACAGCGAAGTCCCCCGCGTTGGTCACGCCGTCATAGGCCGGGTTTACCCAGCTGCCGCGGACCCGGATCTCCTGGCCCCGGCCGGACAGCAGATCCGTACGGCCCGTGATGACACTGAGGTCGCGCACCTGTTGCGGTGCCGCCCCGAGGACCTCCTTGCTCAGGCAGTGAGCGGCGGTGAGCACCGTGGACCGGCTGATCGCCACACCGACGCAGAACTGACCGGCCCGCGTACCCCCGAACCGGTCACGGCTGGCCAGCGCCACGGTCCACGGACTGTCGGACACATCGACCGGGAACCCGCCGACGACGACGCTGTCGGCCGCCGCCGGGGCGGCCGACGCCAACGGTATGGCAGTTGCCGCTGCCGCCAGGACCAGCGGCCGGGCCAGGGCCCGGATAGAAGGACGACGCATGCACGCTCCTCACTCTGGAGTGGTCATGGGACACCCAGAGTGATTCAGCCCGCCGCACCCCGCACCCGCGCGACAGCGCGAAGGCCCGGTCCCCACTCGGGAGACCGGGCCCTGGGTGTCGAATGCGTGCGACCTGGTCGAGGCAGTGCGCTCAGGGGCACGTCACCGCCGGTGCGAGGCCGGCTCAGCGGCCCCGCCGGCCTTGTCCGGCACCGGATCCGGCGCCTTGCCGGGCCAGAGGGTGGTCACCACCGGCCAGATCAGGCTGTACACGAGGACCTTGGTGAGCGGGTTGAGCCAGACCAGCAGCGGGGCACCCTCGTCCAGGCCACCGACCAGCACCACCAGGCCGAAGATCATGCCGACGCTGATCGCGTAGGCGGCAGGAACCTGAACCAGGACTTCCACGCGTCCACCACGGCCGCGCGGCCGTAGAGATTGGGGGGCGGCGCAGGGGCATCGCCGCCGAAGCGGTGCGCGAACTTCGCGTCGGCCCAGCGCACGGTGCGGTGGCCGTACACCACGGTGATGCCGAGGTAGGCCGCTGACAGGCCGTGCCAGACAGTCGGCTCCGCGCCGTCCCGGACGCTGAGGACGGTGGCGGTCAGGAACACGACGTCGATCAGCGGGACGCAGAGCAGCAGTGCACCGCCCAGGAGCCGCCAGCCGGCGGCGTAGCGCGCCGCCAGGCCGCCGACGAGGAAGACCCAGAACAGCACGTCACAAGCGAGAATCAGATAGAGAATGACAAGCCCCCTTGTGCGAAAGTTCGAACGTCATTGTCCTGGGCGGTTCCCGTCCGATATCCGGTTTTTTCGGCCAGCCCTGCCGACCCGGTTCAGGATGCTGCTTCCGGGGTGAGCAGCCCATGAGCGGAAGCACCGCCGTGGTGAGGGACTTGAGCGAGTACGCCGAGACGTGGACCGCGGTCGCTACGTCCTCCCACGGCGTCGACAGGAAGTTGCCGCCGAGGGCGGACAGTAGGGCGTACCCGATCGAGTGCAAGGCCCCGTTCCAGGCCGTCCACGTGCTCCCCCACCCGGTCGGCGAGCGTGGCGAGCCGGGCGGTGCCGGTGACGTCCAGCTCGATCACCGGGGGCGATTCGGGCAGGCGTTGCGCGATGCGCCGCACCAGGCTGGACCTGCCGTGCGCGTCCTATTTGCGCAGGTGGATCCGTGCCGACGGGCCCCCGAGGTCAAGGGGTTCCACTTCGCGCTGACCCAGTCCACGGGCTTCGACACCGGACACGAACCGGAGATCGTCTTCGTCTCCCCGTACCTGGAGACGAGTCCCGGCCGGCCCATGCGTCCGGTATCCCGGAGCACCGACACACCAAAGCGCCCCTGACCTGCAAAGCAGCAGGTCAGGGGCGCCGGATTGGATCTGGCTCAGTCCAGGTAGTCGCGCAGCACCTGGGACCGCGACGGGTGACGCAGCTTCGACATGGTCTTGGACTCGATCTGGCGGATGCGCTCGCGCGTCACGCCGTACACCTTGCCGATCTCGTCGAGGGTCTTCGGCTGACCGTCGGTGAGACCGAAGCGCATCGAGACGACGCCCGCCTCGCGCTCGGACAGGGTGTCGAGGACCGAGTGCAGCTGCTCCTGCAAAAGCGTGAAGCTGACCGCGTCGGCCGGGACGACGGCCTCGGAGTCCTCGATGAGGTCACCGAACTCGCTGTCGCCGTCCTCGCCCAGCGGGGTGTGCAGCGAGATGGGCTCGCGGCCGTACTTCTGGACCTCGATGACCTTCTCGGGGGTCATGTCGAGTTCCTTGGCCAGCTCCTCCGGGGTGGGCTCGCGGCCCAGGTCCTGGAGCATCTGGCGCTGGACGCGCGCGAGCTTGTTGATGACCTCGACCATGTGCACCGGGATACGGATGGTGCGGGCCTGGTCGGCCATCGCGCGGGTGATCGCCTGACGGATCCACCAGGTGGCGTACGTGGAGAACTTGTAGCCCTTGGTGTAGTCGAACTTCTCGACCGCGCGGATCAGACCGAGGTTGCCCTCCTGGATGAGGTCCAGGAAGAGCATGCCGCGGCCGGTGTAGCGCTTGGCCAGGGAGACCACCAGACGGAGGTTGGCCTCCAGCAGGTGGTTCTTGGCGCGGCGGCCGTCCTCGGCGATGATCTCCAGCTCGCGCTTGAGCTTGGGGGCGAGCTTGTCGGCGTTGGCCAGCTTGTCCTCGGCGAACAGGCCGGCCTCGATGCGCTTGGCGAGCTCGACCTCCTGCTCGGCGTTGAGCAGCGGGACCTTGCCGATCTGCTTGAGGTAGTCCTTGACCGGGTCGGCGGTGGCGCCGGCCGCCGCGACCTGCTGCGCGGGGGCGTCGTCCTCGTCCTCGTCGGAGAGCACGAAGCCGGCGTTCTCGGTGCCCTCGGGCTCCTCGCCGCCCTTGGGAGCGTCCTCGATCACCTCGTCCTCGAGGATCTCGGCGTCGTCCTTCTTGGCGGTGGTCTTCTTGGCCGCCGTCTTCTTGGCGACGGTCTTCTTCGCGGCCGCCTTCTTGGCGGTCGTCGTCTTCTTGGCAGCGGCCTTCTTGGCGGGGGCGTCGTCCTCGACGGCGGAGTCGGCGACGGGCGCCGCGGGCGTGGCGGTGGCGGTGGCCTTCTTGGTGGTCACCGTCTTCGCCGCGACCGTCTTGGTGGCGGTGCGCTTGGCCGGACTCTTCGCTGCGACGCTCTTTCGTGTGCGCTTGGGCTCCGCGGCACTGACCATCAGCGTCACACCCTCTTCCTCGAGGATCTGGTTGAGGCTGCGCAGTACGTTCTTCCACTGAGTGGCCGGAATCTGGTCAGCTTCGAAGGCCCGACGCACATCGTCGCCGGCGATCTGCCCCTCAGCCTTTCCCCGCTCAATCAGAGCCATGACAGAGACGGACTCGGCGATCTCCGGCGGGAGCGTACGGGATGTGCTGGCCGACACGAACAACCTCTCGGAACGTTGAAAAACGGCTTCCGGCCCCGTCCACGGCGGACAGGAGCCGACCACCGGCCGGGGGATCGGGCCGACGGTGCGGGCGGGGGCCGGGAAGATGCACAGCGCCTTGAGCGGCGTCCGTATTCCCTCCTCGGCTGTCACCTCTTAGGTCATCGCGCTGTTTCCCCGAGCGTTACGCCCAATCTGCGTGGCCCGAGTCACATCCCGTAACCGATCAAAAGCAGGCAGACGCGGACAGAACAGGTCGCCCGCGGCTTGGACCAAGCACTGTACGGCCTTTTCCACCGCCTCGTCGCACCGTCGGACCCGCAGGATCCGTGCTGGATCCTGCGGGTCCGACGGGAGAGGGCGCTCAGACCGGGAGATGCCACAGGAGGGGGAGGCAGTCCCGGCCACGCCCCCGGAGGCGCGGTCAGTGCTCGCGGGGGGCGGGCACCACGCGCTCGACCTCAGGATGGACGGTGAGCAGTTGACGCATGGCAGCCTCGGCGGCCGCGCCGTCGCCGGCGGCGAGGGCGTCGACGATCCTGCTGTGCTGCGCCAGCGACGTGTCGTTCGGCCGGTCACAGCCGGTCACAGGGCCGCCGGAGACCTGGAGGGCGGCCGAGACGATCCCCGACAGGTGCTCCAGCATGCGGTTGCCGGCGACCTGGATGAGCAGCGAGTGGAACTCGGCGTCGGCGCGGGAGAACGTGAGAACGTCGCCCTGGCCCATCGCGTGGCTCATGATCTCGACCATGTCGCCGAGCCGCTGCTGGACGTCGTCGCGCCCGTGCCCGGCGGCGAGGCGGGCGGCCAGCGGCTCGATCGTCCAGCGCAGCTCACTCAGCTCCCGGCGCTGGTCATCGCGCTGCGGGCCGAAGGCCCGCCACTCGATGATGTCCGGGTCGAGGAGGTTCCAGTCGCTGACGGGACGCACGCGCGTGCCGACGTTCGGACGGGCGCTGACCAGGCCCTTGGCCTCCAGGACACGGAGCGACTCGCGGACGACGGTGCGGGAGACCTCGAAGCGCTGGCCGATCTCCTCGGGGACGAGCGGGCGGTCGGCGCCCAGGTCGCCCGAGACGATCATCTGGCCCAGCTGCTGGACGAGTTGGCCGTGCAGCCCGCGTCCGCGGCTGCCCGCGGCGCGGCGGCCCACACGGCCCAGTTCCGGCTCCCCGCCGTCCCAGGCAGGGGCTCCGACGCGGTCGGCGACGGTGGCCTCGGCGTAGGGGTAGCGGTCGAGATCGCCCGGGCCGGCGAGACCGGAGTCGGCGGCGCGGGCGGCGGTCATCATGGTGTGCGCAAGGGTACTCACGGATCCTTTGTCGGCGCCCTCCTCAACTCCCTTGAGGTCTTTGGTGAAAAGCACACGAAAGGGTGATCGCTCACCCCGTCGCAATTGACGCCTTATCGGAAAGAAATGGGCTTTCCCCGGGGAGTTGTGCGCACGACGGGACCGGGAGCGGCAGGGACGGCCGTCATCTGACCCGGCTCCGCAGGGTCGTGAGGACAAAGGCGCAGAGCAGGGCGGTGAGCGACAACGTCAGGGCGCCGCCGACGGGTTGGGCTACCACGCGCGCGGCGGCCTCCAGATAGCGCTCGCCCCCGAACGGCCACTGCGACAGCAACAGCTCCCGCAGCCGCAGCGGAAACCCGGCCGCCGTTCGCACAGACGGTCCTTCGAAGGCCTTCTGTACGAGTGGTACGACGACGACGGGTACGGCGACCACCGCCGCGAGCCCGGCCGCGGTGGACCGGAACAGCCCCGCGGCGAGCACGCCGGCCCAGGCACAGCCGACCACGAGCCCGATCCAACTCGCGCTCATCGCAAGCCAGTCGGCGGGAACTTCCGCGAGCTCCGGTCCGTAGACGAGATAGAGCACTTCGGTGTCGCAGCCCACGGTGAGGACGGCCAGCACCAGCGCGGTGGCGGAGGCGACGAGGAGTTTCGCGGCCAGCAGCCCCAGCCGTCGAGGGACGGTGCCGCGATCCGCGGCCAGGGCGGGGTGGCGGAACTCGTCGCCGAACGCGACCGCACCGAGCAGCCCGGCACCGATCGCCGCGGGCGGCAGCGGCAGCTGCTGCGGCCACGCCGCCATCAGCCGGTGCTGCGGCGTGTGCCCGACGCGTGCCAGCAGTACCGCGGTGAGGGCGGACAGCACGAGCACGGCGGCACCGGTGGCGAAGCTCGTGCCGACACCGACGGCGCGACGGAGCTCGTAGCGGAGGGGGCGGAGGGGGCTGGGGGCGGGGCGGACGGAGATAGGGGGCGGGA
>NZ_JAGMUL010000061.1:41568-68730 GCF_019049285.1 Streptomyces sp. AC550_RSS872 | reverse complement strand
GCCCGTCCGGCGTTTGAGGACGAGGCCCGGAGGGCCGACAGCGGGGGGCTGGGGGCGCAGCCCCCAGGGACGGGACGGGTAGGGGCGGCGGGGGCGAAGGAAACCGGTGTTCACCCGGCGGCCCGCGTCGCGATCCCGTGGAAGTGCACCGTCATCGCCCGCTGCGCCCCCTCTACGTCCCGCGCACGCAGCGCGGTCACGATGTCACGGTGCCAACGCGCGGTCAGAGCGGGAGACGGATCCTCGGGGCGCCCCCGGGCACCGTTGACTCGCCGGAACACCGTCCAGAACGCGGCCAACAGCTGCGGCACGAGATCGTTCCCGAGCGAGGCGTACAGCAGCTCATGGAACTCACGGTCCAGGTCGGGAAAGGGGCGCCCCGACCGACCCGCCCCCTCCATCCGGGACACCACCGCATCCAGCCGATCCAGTTCCCCCTCCGTCACCGTCGCCGCCACCCGCCGGATCAACCCCTCCTCCAGCACCTCCCGCACCTGAAGGATCTCGGCGAGCGCCCCGGGGTCGTCGTGATCGTGCCGGACCAGCGTGCGAAAGGTCAGCCCGTCGATCAGCGGCGTCAGGGAGGCCTGGCCGACATAGGTCCCGTAGCCGTGCCGGATCTCCACGATGTCGAGGGCCTGGAGGGCCTTGAGCGCCTCGCGGACGGAGTTGCGGCTGACGCCGAGGTCGTCCATGAGCTCGGCCTCGGTGGGCAGCAGCGCGCCCGCCTGGAGCCTGCGGTCGATGATCAGCTGCATGACCCGGCGCTGGATCCGGGTGTTCCTGGACTCCTCGGACGTACGGCTGTTCCTGGGCTGCCCGGGCATGCGGCGCATGCTACGCGCACCTGGACGTCCCACGTCCCATGTCTGCGGGATACGGACCTGACAGGGGGTCAACTCGCGCCATTTCACAGCACCATTGGTCCGACCTGTGGCAGATGCGCCATTCGTGTGAGATCCCTTGACCGCCCCCACCACCCCACCTATGGTCGCGCTGACCGGGAGGACGTAGGACGTCGTATCTCCTCGCCGGAGAAGAGGCACGCACCCATCGCCGGAGCACACACCCATCCGCTGGAGGACCCGTGCGCGACGTGACCCACGACGTGCCGGCGCTGCACCGCCGGTCGTTCCTGAAGCACACCGGCGCGCTGGGCGCGGCCGCCGCCGTCTCCGCGTCGTTGTCGGCCTGTTCGTCGGGGCCTCAGTCCACGAACGAGACCGGCGGGGGCGGTGGCCGGGACCGCACGCTCACCGCGGTGATCGGCTACGGCAACGACGGCACCTGGGACCCCACCCAGACCGCGTCCGCGTTCTGCATGGCCGCCAACAACCACATCTACGAGGGGCTGCTGGACACCGACCCGATCTCCCGGGAGCCGTATGCCGCGCTCGCCACCCAGGTGCCGGCCGACCCGAACGCCACGTCGTGGAAGTTCACGCTGCGCGCGGGCGCCACCTTCCATGACGGGAAGCCCGTCACGGCCGACGACGTGGTCTTCGTCTTCGACCGGATCCTCGACCCCGGCACCCAGACCCTCGCCAAGGGGTTCTTCGCCGGCTGGCTGAAGGACGTGCGGAAGATCGACGCGCAGAACGTCGAGCTGGTACTCAAGTTCCCCTTCCCGGACGGGCTTTCGCGGCTCACCCTCGCCAAGATCATGCCGAAGCACGTGTTCTCCCAGCCGGGTGCCTGGGACGACGCCATCAAGGGCAAGGCGATCGGCTCGGGGCCGTACCGGCAGACCGCGCACCACCCGAAGTCCAACACCACGTTCGAGGCGTTCGCCGGCTACAACGGCCCGCGGGAGCCGGCCTTCAAGAAGATGAACTGGCTGACGATCGTGGACGCGGCGCCGCGCGTGGCAAGGATCTCCGGGGCCGGCGCGGGCGCGCAGATCGCGGACAACATTCCGTACGCCAACATCGGGCAGTTGGAGAGCGGCGGACTGACCGTCGCGGGCGGTGCCGGGATGAACAACCTGTTCCTGATGTTCAACACCAGGCACAAGCCCTTCGACGACGTACGGGTCCGCCAGGCGCTGCACTACGCCATCGACACCGAGAAGATGGTCGAGGTCGCCCTCAAGGGCCACGGGAAGCCCTCGTCCTCCTTCCTCAACGAGGCCAACCCCGGCTACCGGCGCGCCGGGACCGTCTACGACCACGACCCCGACAAGGCGAAGGCGCTGCTGAAGGAGGCCGGGGTCAGCGGTCTCGAGATCGAGATCCTGGCCGTGAACGTGAGCTGGATCGTGGACTGTCTGCCGACCATCAAGGCGTCCTGGGACGCCATCGGTGTCAGGACGACCCTGTCACCGCAGGAGACGACCGCCGTCTTCACCAAGATGGACCAGAAGCAGGACTACCAGGTCGTCGCCGCCGCCTCGAACCCCAACCAGTTCGGCCTCGACGCCGACCTGATCATGCACTACAACTACGGCCCCGAGAACCTGTGGATGCAGTACACGCGGTGGGCCGACAACTCCGTCGCCAAGGCACTCTTCAAGGACATGGACCGGGCGACCCAGGAGCCCGACGCCGAGAAGAAGAAGACGATGGTCCAGGACTACATCGACGTCGTCGCCGAGCAGGCCGTGCTCTACCCGGTCGTCCACAACGAGCTGATGACGGCCTGGAACCCGAAGCAGCTCAGCGGGATAAGGGCACAGCCTTATCCCGGCATCAACCTCCTCCAGGCCAAATGGGCCTAGGAGCCCCTCCGTGATCGCCGTCGTCAGGATCCTGACCCGCCGTGTCGCCCTGCTCGTGCCGCTGATGCTCGGCATCGTGCTGTTCGTGTTCCTGGTCATGCGCTTCTCGGACGTCGACCCGGCGTCCGCGTTCTTCCAGGGCGCCAACCCCACCCCCCAGCAGTTGCACGACTTCCGCGAGGAGAGCGGCCTGCTGGATCCCCTCCCCGTCCGCTACGTCGCCTTCATCGGCGATCTGCTCCACGGCGACATGGGCATCAGCGCCCTGACCCGGGCGCCGGTCGTCGACCAGGTCATGACGGCGCTGCCGCTGACGCTCCAGCTCACCTTCCTGGGCCTCGGCATCGCGGTCGTCCTGTCCCTGGCCGGCGGCGTCACCGCGGCCATCTACCGCGACCGTCTGCCCGACCAGATCATCCGCGTCGTGTCACTGACGGGTGTGGCCGCGCCCGGCTTCTGGCTGGCGCTGCTGATGATCCAGTACCTGGCCGTCGACCTCGGCTGGTTCCCGACCGGCGGCTACATCAACCCCGCGGACTCCCTCACCGGCTGGCTGAAGACCATGACCCTCCCCGCTCTCGCGCTGTCCCTGCCGGTGGCGGCACAGCTGACCCGGATCGTGCGGACGGCGGTGGTGGAGGAGCTCGACAAGGACTACGTCCGTACGGCGATCGGCAGCGGGCTGCCGCCGCGGGTCGTCGTAGGGCGCAACGTCCTGCGCAACGCCCTCATCAATCCGCTCACCGTCCTCGGTCTGCGCGTCGGCTATCTCCTCGGCGGCGCGGTCGTCATCGAGACGATCTTCTCCCTCCCCGGCATGGGGAAGCTGATGATCGACGCGGTGAAGAACGGTGACCCTGCGGTCGTCCAGGGCGTCGTGCTCACCACGGCGACCGGCTTCGTCGTCGTCAACCTCGTCATCGACATCCTGTATCTGCTGGTCAACCCGCGACTGCGGGAGGCGACATGACGTTCAACCGGGGGCGTCTGGCCGACGCCCTGTCCCGGCCCGGCATCCGGCTGCGCGGGCTGCGCCGGCTGCCGCTGCTGTCGAAGGCGGCCGTCTGCTTCCTGACGGTCGTGGTGCTGCTGGCGCTGTTCGCCCCGCTCCTCGCCCCGCACGACCCGCTCGACCAGCAGCCGCCCGTCGACGGCACCGGGCACCCTTCCGCCGGCCACTGGATGGGCCAGGACAGCCTCGGCCGGGACATCCTCAGCCGGCTGATGTACGGCGCCCGCTGGTCGCTGGCGATCGGGCTCGGCGCGACCGGGCTCGCGCTGGTCGTGGGCGCGCTGATCGGCGCCGTCGCGGCGACCTCCCGCAAGGCGGTCGACGAGACGCTGATGCGCTGTCTGGACGTGGTGATGGCGTTCCCGGGCATCGCGCTTGCCGCGGTGCTCGTGGCCGTGTTCGGCGGCGGAATCACCGTCCTGATCTGCGCCATCGCCTTCCTGTTCACGCCGCCGGTGGCGAGGGTCGTCCGGGCGAACGTCCTCGATCAGTACGGCGAGGACTACGTCACGGCGGAACGGGTCATCGGCGCCCGGACGCCCCATATCGTGCTGAAGCACGTGGCGATCAACTGCGCCGCGCCCGTGCTGGTGTTCTGCACGGTCCAGGTGGCGGAGGCGATCGTCTTCGAGGCGTCGCTGTCCTTCATCGGCGCGGGCGTGCGGCCGCCGGACCCGTCCTGGGGCAGTGTCATCGCCGACGGCAAGAACATGGTGCTGACCGGCGGCTGGTGGGCGACCGTCTTCCCCGGCCTGCTGATGCTGGTGACGGTGCTCTCGCTGAACATCCTCTCCGAGGGCGTCTCGGACGCCTGGGCGGCACCCTCGGCGCGCGAGGTCGACGTACGGGACGCCGCCGACCGCCTGGACGCGCCCGAGCCGGGCAGCGGTGAGGTGCTGCGGCTGCCGGGGCTGGCGGAGGCGGCGGCACGGCTGCGGTCCCGTGCCCGGCCCCTGCCCCGGGGGCAACTGCCGGTGCTCGCGGTCGAGAACCTGGCGATCGGGTTCGAGGGCCGCCATGCCGGCGTGGACATCGTCGACGGCATCAGCTTCGAGGTGCAGCCGGGTGAGGTGCTGGGGCTGGTCGGCGAGTCGGGCTGCGGGAAGTCGCTGACGGCGCTCGCGGTGATGGGGCTTGAGCCGAAGGGCGCCCGGGTGCGCGGCCATGTCCGGTTCAACCAGCGGCAGTTGGTGGGCGAGCCGATGCGCGTACGCCGCAAGCTGCTCGGCCACGAGATGGCGATGATCTACCAGGACGCCCTGTCGTCCCTGAACCCGGCGATGACGATCCGCTCCCAGCTCAAGCAGGTCGTACGCCGAGGAGGCCGCCGCAGCCCGCACGAACTCCTCACGATGGTGGGCCTCGACCCGGACCGCACCCTGCGCAGCTACCCGCACGAACTCTCCGGCGGCCAGCGCCAGCGCGTCCTGATCGCCATGGCCCTGTCCCGCGACCCGAAGCTGATCGTCGCCGACGAGCCGACGACCGCGCTGGACGTCACCGTGCAGGCGCAGATCATAGAGCTGCTGCTCAGGCTGCGGGAGGAACTGGGCTTCGCCCTGGTCCTGGTCTCGCACGACCTCGCACTGATCGCGGACGTCACCGACCGGGTGGTCGTGATGTACGGCGGGCAGATCGTGGAGACGGGCGTGACCGCCGACCTGGTGGAGTCCCCGGCGCACCACTACACGCGCGGCCTGCTGGGCAGCGTGCTGTCCCTGGAGTCGGCGCAGGAACGGATGACGCAGATCAAGGGCGTCGTCCCCGCCCCCGCGGACTTCCCGGAGGGCTGCCGCTTCGCGGACCGCTGCCCGCTGGCGAGCGAGGTGTGCCGCACGACGGCCCCCGTCCTGACCGGCACACCGACCCATACGGCGGCCTGCCATCACCCGGCGATCGTCCTGGCGCCGACGGATCGTTCCCAGAGCGGGGTCGTCCAGTGAACGCACTCGTGGAGCTGTCCGACGCGCACGTCGTGCACAAGGCCCGCAGCGGCGGGCTGTTCACCCGGGACAAGGTGTACGCCCTGACCGGCGCCGATCTCACCATCGCGCCCGGCGAGACGGTGGGCGTGGTCGGCGAGTCGGGGTGCGGCAAGTCGACGCTGGCGAAGGTGCTGGTGGGAGTGGAGCGGCCGACGGCCGGAACGGTGTCCCTGCGGGGCCGGGACCTGTGGGCGATGGGCCCGGCGGAGCGCAGGACGGCCGTCGGCGCCGGAACCGGGATGATCTTCCAGGATCCGTCGACCGCGCTGAACCGCCGCCTGCCGATCCGGCAGATCCTGCGGGATCCGCTGGACGTGCACGACCGCGGGACGCGCGTCCAACGCGAGGAGCGGGTAAGGGAGTTGATGTCCCTGGTCGGCCTGCCCCGCGCGCTCACCGATGCCCTGCCCGGCCAGCTGTCGGGCGGTCAGCGCCAGCGGGTCGCCATCGCCCGGGCGCTGGCCCTGGACCCCGGCCTGGTGGTGGCGGACGAGCCGACGAGCGCGCTGGACGTGTCGGTGCGGGCCCAGATCCTGAACCTCCTCCTCGACCTGAAGGAACGGCTGGGCCTGGCCCTGGTCTTCGTCTCCCACGACATCCAGACGGTGCGCCGGATGAGTGACCGTGTGATCACGATGTACCTCGGCCGGATCGTCGAGGAGGCCCCGGCGGCCGGCGTCACCGACGGCTCCCGGCACCCGTACACCCGCGCCCTGTTCTCCGCGACCCCCGGACTGCTGGACCCCATCGACCCGATCCCGCTGGTCGGCCCGGTCCCGTCGGCGACCCGGCCGCCGAGCGGGTGCCCCTTCCGGACACGCTGCTGGAAGGCGGACGAGGTGTGTGCGCGGGAGATGCCGGGCTTCACGGCCGCGTCGAGCCCGGAGCACCGTTTCAGGTGCCACCATCCGGTGGAGGAGGGCGAGGCCACCCGAGACCTCGTACGACAGAGCCACAGTTCCAGGGAGCCTTCATGACCATCCCCACCCCGTTGACCGGAGTCGTCCCGCCCGTCTGCACGCCCCTGGCACCGGACCGCGAGGTGGACGTCCCGTCCCTGCTCAGGCTGGTAGACCACCTGGTGCAGGCCGGTGTGCACGGCCTGTTCGTGCTGGGCTCGACGTCGGAGGCGGCCTACCTGACGGACCGGCAGCGCAGGCTGGTGGTGGAGTCGGTGACAGGGCATGTGGCAGGTCAGCTGCCTGTCCTGGCCGGCGTGATCGACATGACGACCCCGAGGGTCCTGGACCATGTGCGGGACGTCACGGAGGCGGGTGCGGACGCCGTGGTGGCGACAGCCCCCTTCTACGCGGGCACCCATCCCGCCGAGATCGCCCGCCACTTCCGTCTGCTGGCCGCGGGCTCCCCGGTGCCCGTGGTGGCCTACGACCTTCCGTCCGCCGTCCACACCAAACTCCCCGCCGACGTCGTCCTCGACCTCGCCGCCGAGGGCACTCTGGCGGGCCTTAAGGACTCCAGCGGTGACCTTGCCGCCTTTCGCAAGGTCGTGGTCGGCGCCCGGACCCGTCCCGACGTCAAGGACTTCAGCGTGCTGACCGGTTCCGAGCTCATCGTGGACGCGGCCCTCGGGGTGGGCGCGCACGGGGCGGTGCCGGGGCTGGCCAACGTCGACCCGCACGGCTACGTCCGCCTCGACCGTCTGTGCCAGTCCGGCGACCTGGAGTCGGCCCGGGCCGAACAGGAGCGGTTGTGCGGGCTGTTCGGCATGGTGATGGTCGGGGACCCCGGGCGGATGGGCGGCGGCTCGTCGGCACTGGGCGCCTTCAAGGCGGCGCTGCATCTGCGGGGCGTCATCGACTGCCCGGCGACGGCGGAGCCCCAGGTGCCGTTGTCGGCGCAGGAGGTGGAGCGGGTGGGGAAGTTCCTGGCAGGCGCGGGCTTGCTGTAAGCGGTTCCTCGCCCCCGCCGCCCCTACCCGTCCCGTCCCTGGGGGCTGCGCCCCCAGACCCCCGCTGTCGGCCCTCCGGGCCTCGTCCTCAAACGCCGGACGGGCTGAGATACCCAGGCCCGGCGTAGCCCCCTGCGGGTGGGTGGGAGTTCGGGACGGCGGGGCCTTGTCCTCGAACGCCGGGCCGGTAAATTCAGCCCCTCCGGCGTTTGAGGAGCGGGGTCTGGGGCGGAGCCCCAGAAGGGGCGCGGGCTGTATCGATATGCGGCTCCGCCGCGTGGGCGCGCCCCCACTCGCCCACACCCGAAGAACGACCCGGGGTCAAAGGGGCGGAGCCCCTGGGGGATGGGACGGGTAGGGGCGGCGGGGGCGAGGAAAGCCTTGGCCGGGCCGACTAGCTCAGGTCGGCCACCCGTAGCCGGCGGAACTCTATCGACTCGTACGGCCCGGCCACCCCCGTCTCGTACAGGATCCCGACCGTCCGCCGGCCGAGCGGCACCAGGTCCGAGTACGCCGCCCGCTGCTGGGACAGCGTCAGCGCCTTCGTGAAGGTCGCTCCGCCGTCCGTGCTGCGCCACACGGCCATCGACTGACGGGCGGTCGGGACCGACGGGCCCGAGAACAGCAACGGGCCGCCGGGACCCTCGAGTTGGAGGACACTCCCCTCCACCACGGGCACCTCGTCCAGCGTCGACTGGACGGTGTACGGCCGGTCCAGGGTCTCACCGCCGTCACGCGAATGGCTGTCCAGACGGTTCCCCGCGCTCGTGCCATGTTGGTCACGGGCGTTGAAGTACAGCCTGCCGTCGGGGAGTTCGGCGGCCGTGGACTCGTTGGCGTTGCTGACCCCGTCGTACGAGTCGTCCACGAAGCCCCGCTCCCAGGTAAGCCCTCCGTCGTCGCTGTAGATGGCGTGGGCGCCGTAGTACCTGGGCTCCTGGCCGGTGTCGGCGGAGCCGGCCGCCGGGGCCGCCGAGTGGTTCGACGGCACGACGAGCCGCCCCGCGTGCGGCCCGCGCCGCAGCGCGACGGCATGCCCGGGCCCCGTGGCGTACCACCGCCAGTTCGCCGGCTTCACCTCCCTGGTGATGTCGCGCGGCGGGCTGAAGTGCCGCCCGTCGTCCACGCTCCGCTGGACGAACACCCGGCGGCTCTGCTCCGCAGTCGCCTCGCCCCGCATGATCTGCGCCTCCGTCACATCACCGCTGTTGTAGGAGGTGACGAGGACAACGGTGCCCGTGCGCGGGTCGACCACCGGGGCCGGGTTGCCGCGGGTGTCCCCGTCCCCGGCGGCGACCACCGTCAGCGGGCCCCAGGTGCAGCCGCCGTCGAGGGAGCGTCTGAGGACGACATCGATGTCGCCGGTGTCGCCCACGCCGTCGTGCCGGCCCTCGGCGAAGGCCAGGACCGTGCCGCGCGGGGTCGTGAGGGTCGCCGGGATGCGATACGTGTCGTAGCCGCCCTCGCCCGAGACGTAGGGGACGGAGGACGTGCAGCCGGTGTCCGCCGAGGCGGTGCCGGTCGTCGTGAGGGGGGTGGTCAGGAGGACTGCGGTGACGAACAGTGTGCGGCTCAGGATGGTCATCGAGTTCCCTCGAGTTCCCTTGACGGAGTGTCAGCATGGACCTGTCCGTCACAGGCTTCCCGGTGCCACCATCCCCGACTCGTACGCCACGATGACCAGCTGTGCCCGGTCCCGCGCCCCGAGCTTGCCCATGATGCGGCTGACGTGGGTCTTCGCCGTGAGCGGGCTGAGCCCCAACGCCTCCGCGACTTCCGTGTTGTTGAGCCCGCGCGCGACCAGGGTCAGCACCTCGCGCTCGCGTTCGGAGAGGCATTCGGGCCCGGCCGCCGTGGGGGCTGAGGGGCCGCGCAGGAACCGCGCGATCAGGCGTGCGGTCGGGCCGGGCGACAGCAACGCCTCGCCCGCGGCCACCGTGCGGATCGCGTCGAGGAGTTCGGCCGGTCGGGTGTCCTTGACGAGGAATCCGGAGGCTCCGGCGCGCAGGGCGTCCACGATGTTCTCGTCGGTGTCGTAGGTGGTGAGCACCAGGACCCGCACCCCGGCCAGGTCCTCGTCGGCCGCGATCAGCCGGGTCGCCTCGATGCCGTCGAGGTCGGGCATGCGGATGTCCATGACGACGAGGTCGGCGCGGGCACTGCGGGCCAGTTCCGCGGCCTGCCGGCCGGTGGCCGCCTGGCCGACGACCGCCATGTCCGGGGCCGACTCGACCAGCATGGCGAACGCCTCCCGTACGAGCGTCTGGTCGTCCGCGAGCAGGACGCGGATCATCGGTCTCCTCCCCCGTCGGTGACGAGGCCGGCTCCGACCGGCAGCACGGCGCTCACCTCGAAACCCCCCTCGTCACGCGGTCCGGCGTCGAGTGTGCCGCCCACGCTGCGCGCCCGCTCCCGCATGCCGACGAGTCCGTAGCCGGTGCTCTGTGTGCCGGGGGTGGGGCAGGGGCCGTCGTCGGTGACGGACACGTGCAGGCCGCCGCGCTCCTCGTACAGCTCGACCCGTACGTCCGGTTCGGGGCCCGCGTGCCGGACCACGTTCGTCAGCGCCTCCTGCACGATCCGGTACGCGGCCGCTCCCACGGCGGGCGGCGCCTGACGCACCCGCACCGTCGACTCGACCCGCGCCCCCGCCAGCCGGGCCGCCGCCACCAGGTCCGGCACCCCGTCGAGCCCGGGCAGCGGGCCGCGTGCCTCGCCCGCGACGCCCTGTTCGCGCAGCACCTCCAGCGTCGTACGGAGTTCACCACGGGCCGTGCGGCAGGTCTCGGCGATGTCGTCGAGGGACTTGGCGATCGACTGACGGTCGAGCCGCTCCGGGTCCGCCGTGAGCACATGTGCGGCCACCGATGTCTGCACGCCGATGAGGGTGATGCTGTGGGCCAGCAGGTCGTGCAGGTCGCGGGCGATGCGCAGGCGTTCCTCGGCGACGCGGCGGCGTGCCTCCTCCTCCCGGGTGCGTTCCGCGCGTTCGGCGCGTTCGACGATGGAGGCGACGAACTGGCGGTAGTAGCGGACGTCGATGCCGCAGAAGAGGACGGCGACGACCCAGCCGGAGATCCGCAGGAGCTCCACCACGCCGTCGGGGTTGGTGAGCGCGTTGACGACCAGCGTCAGACCGAGGACGCCGGCGCCGGTGAGCAGGGTGCGGCGCACCGTGCCGGTGGCCGCGACCGTGTACAGCACCACCATGGTCGCCGGGATGGGCGCGGTGTGGTTGTTGTCGAGGGCGTGGTACGGGGCGACGCAGACCAGCGCCACGACCATGACCAGCATGGGACTGCGGCGCCGCCACACGAGCGGTACATGTGCCGCGAGCAGGAACGCCCAGCCGAGCGCGTCGGGCCGCAGCCCATGGCCGCCGAGCAGGGCGATGACCGAGGCGCCGGCGGCCAGGGCCACGGCCAGCAGCGCGTCGTTGCGTGTGCGGTGCGGGGCGGTGAGGGGGTCGCGGTTGATCACCGCCATGACCCGCTCGGCGCGGCGGGGGCTCGTCGCTGTCGTTGTTTCCTGCACGGGCTCATCTTCCGTGAGCGGGGCGCCCCTCCGGGAGGGAGGGGCGCCGGTCGGATCAGTGGGCGGAGACGGACACGCGCTCCGGTTCCCTGGGCGGTACGGGCGGTTCGGGCGCCCGGGAGAGCCGGCCCGGCCACCACACCCGCCGCCCCAGCGCCACGCTCGCGCTGGTGACGAGGTAGGTGCGCACGAGGAACGTGTCCAGCAGCACGCCCACCGCGATGACGAAGCCCAGCTCGACGAGTGGCACCAGCGGCATGCTGGTGAGGACCGCGAAGGTGGCGGCGAGGACGAGCCCGGCGGAGGCGATGACACCGCCCGTCGTGCGCAGCGCGGTGAGCGCGGCGGACCCCGGTTCGGCGCCGTTCAGGCACTCCTCGCGCATCCGGTGCATCAGGAAGATGCCGTAGTCGACGCCGAGCGCGACCAGGAACACGAAGGACAGCAGCCCGAGTCCGGGATCGGTGCCCTCGAAGCCGAAGAGCGGTCCGAAGACGAGCCCGCCGATGCCGAGCGCCGCGCCCCACACCGCGACCACAGCCGCCACCAGGATCAGCGGCGCGACGATCGAACGCAGCAGGGCGACCAGGATCAGCAGCACGGACAGCAGCACGATCGGCACGACGACCAGCCGGTCGCGGGCGTTGGTGTCCTTCAGGTCGATCTGCTCGGCGCTCGCCCCGCCGACGTAGGAGCCGTCGAGCTCGTCGCGCAGGGCCTCGATGGTGGCGGTCTCCCCGGCGGACTGGGGCGGTGCGGTGGCGAGGACGGAGATCTCGGTCCAGCCGTCTCCGGTACGGCCTTCCCGAGCGCTGTCGACACCGCGCGTGGCCCGGATCGAGGCGAGGGTCTGGTCGGCCCGTTCCTCCGGTGTGATGACGCTGATGGGCTGGGTGCCGCGCTCGGGGTAGGCCCCGGCGAGGGTCTCCATGGCGGCGACGGCCTCGGGCTTGCTGGTGAAGGAGTCCTCCTGCTTGAGGCTGCCGGGCAGGTTGAACGCGCCGAGCGCGAGCGCGCCGAGCAGGACGGCACCGGCCGCGAGGACGGTCAGCGGGCGGCGTCCGGCGGAGCCGCCCATCGCCGTGAACAGGGACCGGCGGGCCTTGGGCGTGCTGCCGTAGCGCGGCACCAGCGGCCAGAACACGCGCCGGCCCAGCAGGACGAGGATCGCGGGCAGCAGCGTCAGCATCGCGGCAAGCGCGCACAGCACACCGACGGTACCGAGCGGGCCCATGCCCCGGCTGGAGTTGAGGTCGGCGGCGAGCAGGCACAGCAGTCCGGCGGCGACGGTGCCGGAGGAGGCGAGCACGGCGGGCCCACAGCCCTTCAGGGCGGCGGCCATGGCGTCGTACGGCCGCTCGATCCGCCGCAGTTCCTCCCGGTACCGCGAGACGAGCAGCAGGGCGTAGTCGGTGCCCGCGCCGAACACGAGGATGGTCATGATGCCGGAGCTCTGGCCGGACACGGACGTCCCGAACCCCTGGTTGAGCCCGTAGGCGACGCCCAACGACAGATAGTCGGCCAGGCCGGCGACGGCGAGCGGGACCAGCCACAGGAACGGGCTGCGGTAGATGAGGATCAGCAGCAGCGCGACCACGGCGGCCGTGGTGTAGAGCAGCGGTCCGTCGAGCGAGTTGTAGACCTCGGCGGCGTCGGTGGCGAGCGCGCCCGGCCCGCCGACGTCGACGCTCAGCCCGTCGCCGCCCCGCGCGATGTCCCGCACGTCGCCCACGAGCGCGTCCCGCGCCTTCTCGTCCTGTCCCGGCTCGGTGCTCGCGACCGGGTACATGAGGGTGGTCCCGTCCCGGGACGGAATGCCCTGCGGCTCACCGGTGAGCCGATGAGCGCCGGCGATCCGCTCGATCTGACCGGCGGCGGTCGCCCGGTCCCCCGCGGTGAGCCCGCCGTCCCGGTGATAGACGACGACCATCTCGGTGGCCTCGCCCCCCGGCAGCCGGTCCTCGATCCTGGCCACCTGCGTCGAGTCGGCGCTCGCCGGCAGATAGTCGACGGCCCGGTCCCGCTGCACGTCCGCGAGCTTCGACGCGAACGGCGACGCAATCGCGAGTACGGCGATCCACAGCGCCAGCACGAGCCAGGGCACGGCCCGCCGCCGTGTACTTGTCCTTGCGGCCCCCATGAGACGGGCCTCCCTCCGCGTCGGTGTCCGGGTCGCTTCCAGACTTCCGGAGGTGGGCGGTGGATTCGTCGGACGTCAGGGCGACTCGGGGGCTACTCCGGGGGGTGGCGGAACAGCGGCGTTACTCCCGCGGGAGTACAGCGGCCGCAGGGCGAGGGCCGTGCGCAGCCGGTGCCAGTGGCCGGTGACGAGGCAGAGGAGGGCGTAGCGCGGCCACAGCCACTCCACCTGACGGGAATGGGGGCCGAAGAGACGGCATGCCTCGAGGGCGACGCCTTCGTACAGCACTACGGAGCGGTGCGGGTGAAGGGCCCACAGCGCGGCCTTGGCGTGATGCGCGTGAGCTTGCCACGTCAGTCGGTGGTCCGGGCCGTGGACGCGGACGCGGTCGGCGAGCAGGGCCTCGTACTCGGCAAAGGCCGTGCGGACGCGGCCGGTGAGCCGGGCTGTGGCGGCGGCGAACCGTCGGGCTTCCAGAGTCCGGAGATGGTCGGCTCCGTGGCGTCGCTCGTGGTCCTCGACCAGGGTTCGCGCGATCTCCAGCGCCGTGCGCCCACGGCCACATCGGCGGAGCGCCTCGGCCCAGCAGGCCCGCTGTGCCCGCGTGTGCACGTGATCGGAGCCGAACTCGGAGGTCACGGTCTCCAGCAGGCGCTTTTGGACCAAGGCATCCAGGGGGCGCAGACCGAGGGAACCGTACGCCTGTCCGAGGTGGCGTCGAGCTCTGATGGTGGCGGGGCCGGCGACGCCGGATCTGAGTTCGTGGGCGCGCAGCACGCGGTGCCGGAGACGGAGCGACTTGAAACGCCGCTGGATGTGCCGGTAGTCGTCGGCCATGTCAGCCAGGCATTCGATCGTGTACGCATGGTTCTGGCCCAGGACTCGCACATATGCCGCATAAAGGTCCCGTCTCTGCGCGCGTGCCGCCGCCCGCCATCCGTCCGCCGAGAGCGCGTCGGCCTCCTCGTTGAGGGCGGCGAGAGCCACGGGATGGTCCTGTCCGTGGGTCCAGCGGCTCTTGCGCGCTTCCCGTTCGGACATGTCGAGACGCCCGTCATGGCGCCCCGCACGGCCCAGGGCGCACGCCAGCCAATGGCGGGCCAGCCGCGTGTAGATGTGGTTGGAGCCGATGATGCGGGCGGAGTCCTCCGCGATGGCCCGGTACAGCGCGAGGGCCTCGTCGTGCAGCTCGGACCTGAGCAGCGTGTGCGCCAGTTCGCCCCGAGCCCAGACGACGCTGAGGCTGTCCTCCCCGTACATCCGGACGCGGTCAGCCACGTTCTCCTCGTGCAGCGCACGGGCGTCCGCAAGGTCACCGCGGGCCAGGAACACCCGGGCGAGAGCGCGCCGGGCAGCGAACGTCTGGGTGTGGCCACCGCCCAGGGTCCGAGTGATGTCGGACAGGGTCCGGCTCAACAGGGAGACGGCCTCGTCATGGTGTGCGGCGGCGGTCAGGACCTCGGCCAGGGCGAGCCGGACACTGAAGGTCGTCGGGTGGAAGGCACCGTAGGCCCGCTCGTGGTCGGTCAGCACCGAGGGGGCCGCGTCCACGGCTTCGGACACGCGGCCGGTGCGCAGGCAGAGCCGGATGTGGAATCTCCGGGTCTCGAAGGTCCCGGGGTGGTCGTCTCCCAGCAGCCGCTTGTGATCGGCGAGCAACAGGGACTGTTCCTGGTACGCCTCCCCTGTGCGTTCCGCGTCGTCGAGAGACCACACCAGGTCACGCCGTGCGGTCAGGGTGCTCGGATGCTCCGGACCGTACTGCTCCAGGCGTTCCTCGACCACCTGGCGGAACATCGCGACGGACTCGTCGAACCGGACGAGACGCTGGAGGCAGGTGGCGACGGTGACACGGATCCGGGTCGTGTCTGCGGAACGCGTTCCGAAGACACGGTTGGCGTCGTCAAGTGCGCGTTCGGCCGCCTCCAGTGCCTGGAGGTGTCTGGAGGCCTCCAGGTATTTGTGGGCCAGGCTGTTGCGAGTCCAGATGACCTCGGGCGCGTCCTGGTCCTCGGTGACCTGCCGTTGCAGGAGCAGGCGCCACAGCAGCGACGCTCCCTCCTCCCAGCGGCCGATGGATGAGTAGCCGTCGGCCAGGCTCCGCCATGTGTGCAGACTCGGCTCGGGCTCCCAGAGCGAGTGGGCCCATTCGGTTCGCATCTGCTCCACGATGCGTGTCGCCTCGTCGAGCTGGCCTGCGGCCGCGTAGGCCTTGGCCAGGTCGGTGAGTACGTCGCGGGCGTCTTTGTGGTCCGCTCCGAGGAGGTCTCGTACGTCTCGTTCCAACGCCTCGTAGAGCGGAATCGACAGCGCGTGGCGTCCGGCCTCGTCGTACGACCTGGCGAGGTCCCAGCGTGCGACCAGCGTGTACCGGTCGCTCGACCCGAGGTGCCGCGTCTTGAGTTCCATCACCCTGCTGCGCACGGCGATCGCCTGTTCCGTGCGGCCCGACCATTCGCAGACATCGCCCTCGAGTTCGAGGGCCGTCTGGGTGGCGGCGGCCTCCTCGCCCAGAGCCGCCACGCAGTCACGGCTCGTCTCCGCGGCCAGCAGCAGCGCCCGGGTGGCGCCGCCCACGGCGGTGAGGTGTTCGTACACGGCCCAGCGGCGCAGCCGCATCAGGCGCTGCCGGCCCTCCTCCTCGTACGACGGCAGATCGCCGCGCACCGATCGCCACAACGCGTCGATCTGATCGACCAGTTGCCCGCCGAACTCACGGCGCTCCCAGGCTTGTGTGTTCGGTACGAGTTCCTCTTCCAGATGCCGGGCCACCGCTTCGACGACCGTCCGCAGCCCGTCCCCGGCCCGTTCGCGCATGACCCGCTGCACCAGCCGGTGCACACTGACCGCGTCCGCCCCGGTGTCGGTCACCAGGGACGCCTGGGTCAGCGCGCCCAGCGCCGCCTCCACGGCCGCGGGGTCCTCCACTCCCCTGTGCCGGACCACCCCGTACAGCAGATCCTTCTGGACGCCGGACGGCGCGAGAACGGACAGGGTGTCCAGCAGGATCCGCACCGGCAGCCCCGGATCACGCTGCTCGACCTGCTCCGCCGCGATGAGCACGGCCTCGGCGACTCGATGCGGGTAGCGCTCCCCGGGCACCCTGTCCAGCACCGACTCCAGGGAGAAGGTCCGCAACCGGTCCAGGTACGCCCGATATCCGGTTCCCCGTTGGCGGATCACCTGCGCGGCCTGTGCGAGGGCGAGCGGCAGCCTCCCCAGTTCCTCCGCCACCTCGAGTGCGCCGTCGTCCGAGGCGACCCCGGTGCGGTGGCGCAGGAAGGCCAGTGCCTCCTCCTGCGAGAAGACCGTGACGTCCACCCGCGCGCCGGCGAGGTTCTCGAACGCCTGCGAGGTGGCCGTGATCACGACCTGGGCGCGGCCGGCCGTGGGCAGCCAGCGCGCCACCTCGTCCGGATCCGTCGCGTTGTCCAGCACGAGAAGACAGGGGTCCGGATTGCGGCCGACCCAGGTGAGCGCGGCGCGCGCGGCCGTCACGGCGTCGTGTTCCGGTTCCCGCACCCCCAACTGGTCGGCCAGCTCGGCAAGTCCGGAGGTGAGCTGGCCGCTGTTCTCCGCGGTGATCCAGGCGACGACGGCCCAGCCGTCCTCGATGCGGCGCCGGGCGTACGCGGCAGCCAGCTGGGTCTTGCCGACGCCCCGGGCACCGGTGACGGCGTGGACGACCGTCAGGCCGTGGTGTTCGGCGGCGTGGTCGAGTTCGGCCAGCAGGTCCGCCCGGGGCTGGAAGCCCACCGGCTCGCGCGGCAGGTCGCCCATGCGGACGAAGGGTTGGGGAGGATCGCCTGGCGGGGCCTGCTGCACGGTGACCGTCGCGTTCGCCAGCTCCACCCGCGTCCCGGTCTGCCCGGGTTCCGTGCGCTCTCGCTCTCCCCTCGGCACCCACCACGCGCCCCAGGCCCCGCCGACCGTCGCCGCGACGGTCGCGGCTGCGACTCCGACGGCCACGCGACTGTTGTCGTCCGTCGGCAGCAAGGGCACACCAGCGGCGTAGAAGAGCAGGAAGATCCCCACGAACGCGAGGATGTCCAAAGCGGCCACCAGCGCCCAGCGCATGCCGTGCCTCACGCACTCCCCTTCGTTCGCCAGCACGTACTGGAGAGACGATTGTGCCCTGGAAAGCGCGCCGAGGACCCACGGAACGGCGATCTCGGGGGTGGCACCGGGGGATGGAAGCCGCGCTGTACTACGAGGGCGTCCGGGCCGCCGCCGCCAGCAGGCGGGGCACGTCGTCCGGGCCGATGGTGAGGGCGGCGCCGACCGTCGCCAGGACGTCGCGTTCGGCGGGGGTGTAGGGGCCGTCGGCGAGGGCGATACGTGCCCCTTGGAGCAGGATCGACTCCCGGCCGGGCGGCGCGAGGTGCGGGGCCAGCGGGTCCAGGGCCTCGTGGAGCTCTATGGCCAGCCCGGCGCCGCAGGGCTCGGAGAAGACGCGTCCGGTGTCCGCCGCCAGGGCCTCGACCAGGGCGCCCAGTTGTTCCTCCGTGCAGTCGTCGAAGCCGGCCGCGCGCACCGTGACGGCCGCCGCCTCCAGGGCCGGCCGGGCGCAGGTGCCGCCCGCCGCCAGCACCGCGAGGGCGACGGTGTGGACGGCGTCGCGGAGCATCGCGGAGAAGCGGGTGGTGGTCGGGTGGTCGAGGACGTCGGTGCCGAAGTGCCGGCGACAGGCCGCGCACTCCACGACGGGCCCGGTCTCGCCGCGCGGCAGCACGGGCACCCCGAGGAAGGTGAAGCGGCGATGTCCGGACAGCCGCTGGTAGTTGCGGTCGCCTCCGCAGCCGGGGCAGAAGAACTCCCCGTCCCCGACGGCCGACCACGCGGTGCGGGTGCCCAGGATGCGCGCAGCCCTGGCAGCACGGCCGTTTTGTCCCCGTCCTGGCAGCACGTCGCACCTCCGTAACCCCACGGCAACGTCGCCGCGCTTGCGTGATGTTAGCCACATCATGGACGCGCAGTCAGCACCCCGAACGAGACCTTTCCGTGACCTGCACAGGTCAATGGCCGAAAACAAACGCGCCCCGCCCACCGGGAAACGGTGGGCGGGACGCCCTAAGGGGCGCGGGGCTGTGACATTTGCGGCTCCGCCGCGGGGCGCGACCAGCCACGACGGCGCTGCCGACGACCGACAACACATCGCGGCACATCCGTAGTCGCACCGCTCCCCCACGGAGGGAACCGTCAGCGAGCAGCCCGGTTGACGGCCGACACGACCGCCTTCAGCGAGGCACGCGTCGTGTTGGCGTCAATCCCGATCCCCCACAGCACCTTGCCGTCGATCGCACACTCGATGTACGACGCGGCCTGCGCGGACGCACCCTCGCTCATCGTGTGCTCCTGGTAGTCCAGCAGCCGCACATCGATCCCGATCGACTGAAGGGCGTCGAAGAAGGCCGAGATAGGCCCGTTCCCGGACCCGGTCAGGACCGTGTCCTGACCGTCCACCGTGGCCTCCACCTTCAGCGTGTCCACACCGTCCGTGTCGGTCGTCGACTGGTTGTTCTTGACCTGCACACGCCCCCACGGGTTCTCGGGGTTCGGCAGGTACTCGTCCTGGAAGACCGCCCAGATGTCACCGCCGGTGACCTCGCCGCCCTCGGCGTCCGTCTTCGCCTGGATGAGCTTGGAGAACTCGATCTGCATCCGGCGCGGCAGGTCCAGCTTGTGGTCGTTCTTCAGGACGTAGGCGATACCGCCCTTGCCGGACTGCGAGTTGACGCGGATGACCGCCTCGTACGACCGCCCGACGTCCTTGGGGTCGATCGGCAGGTACGGCACGGCCCACTCGATGTCGTCGACGGTGACGCCCTTGGCGGCCGCGTCGGCCTCCATCGCGTCGAAGCCCTTCTTGATGGCGTCCTGGTGGGAGCCGGAGAAGGACGTGTAGACCAGGTCGCCCACGTACGGGTGGCGCGGGTGGACCTCCATCTGGTTGCAGTACTCCCAGACGCGACGGATCTCGTCGATGTCGGAGAAGTCGATCTGCGGGTCGACGCCCTGGGAGAACAGGTTCATGCCCAGGGTGACCAGGTCGACGTTGCCGGTGCGCTCGCCCTGTCCGAACAGACAGCCCTCGATGCGGTCGGCGCCGGCCATCAGGGCCAGCTCGGCGGCGGCGACGGCCGTACCGCGGTCGTTGTGCGGGTGGACCGACAGACAGACGTGCTCGCGGCGGGACAGGTTGCGGCCCATCCACTCGAAGCGGTCCGCGTGCGTGGACGGCGTCGAACGCTCCACCGTGGCGGGCAGGTTGAGGATGATCTCGCGGCCCGGCCCGGGCTGCCAGACGTCCATGACCGCCTCGCAGACCTCCAGCGCGAAGTCCAGCTCGGTGTCGGTGAAGATCTCGGGCGAGTACTGGTAGCCGAACTCCGTCTCCGGGCCCAGCAGCTTCTCGGCGTACTCCATCACCAGACGGGTGCCGTCGACGGCGATCTGCTTGATGTCGTCCTTGGAGCCGCGGAAGACCACGCGACGGAAGACCGGGGCCGTGGCGTTGTACAGGTGGACGGTGGCGCGCCTGGCGCCCTTCAGGGACTCCACCGTGCGCTCGATCAGGTCCTCGCGGGCCTGGGTCAGTACGGAGATGGTGACGTCGTCGGGGATCGCGCCCGGCTCTTCGATGATCGACCGTACGAAGTCGAAGTCCGTCTGGCCCGACGCCGGGAAGCCGACCTCGATCTCCTTGTAGCCCATCTTGACCAGCTGGTCGAACATCCGGCGCTTACGCTCGGGCGACATCGGGTCGATCAGGGCCTGGTTGCCGTCACGCAGGTCGGTGGAGAGCCAGCGGGGGGCGGTGGTGACGCGCTTGTGGGGCCAGGTGCGATCCGGGATGTCGACCTGCTCGTAGCGGCCGTACTTGTGGATCGGCATGGAACTGGGCTGCTGGCGGTTCGCCATGATGCTTCGGGCTCCTCAGGGTGTCCGGAAGGACGGCCGACGACGCAACACGAAGCTCCGCGGGGAGGGAGTCGACCTGGACTACAGGCCCTCGCCGCGGCAGCTAAGAAGAAGCAGCCCGAAACGCATGATGCGCAGCATGCTAGCCGAGCCGCTCCTCGTGCGGGGCGTCGTATCAGTATGCGGGACCTGGGGGACGAATGGGACAAAACGTGTTCCATACCACTTCGTCACGGAGCGTGCGGCTCCCTGTCCGCATATTTCACCAATCATGGTGGCGGGTAGTGACAGGCCGGTGACCCAGTGCAAAGGTGCCGGGCATGACGACCAACGGGGGCTTCGAGCCCGTCTTCTGCACCGTCGTACCGCCGCACGTCCTCGACAAACTGGCCCGGAACGACGACCCCGCACTCTCCGGTCCGGCTCGCCGGACCCTGATGCGCGACAGCGAGCTGCGCGGCAGGCGCCGCGTGACGACCGAGTTCGCCCTCGCGGCCGCCCCGACGGCGAAGGCACCGTCGGACCAGCCGCTGCGCACGATCTACGACGCCGAACACCGCACCGCCCTGCCCGGCACCAAGGTCCGCGGCGAGGGCGAGGACCCCGGCCAGGACGCCACCGTCAACCGCGCCTACGCCGGGCTCGGCGCCACCTTCGACCTGTTCCTCAAGGCCTACGCCCGCCACTCCATCGACGGCGACGGCCTGCCCCTGGACGCCACCGTCCACTACGACGAGAACTACAACAACGCCTTCTGGAACGGCGAGCAGATGGTGTTCGGCGACGGTGACGGCGAGATCTTCGTCGACTTCACCATCCCCATCGACGTCATCGGCCACGAGCTCACCCACGGCGTCACCCAGTACACGGCGAACCTCACGTACTACGGCCAGCCCGGCGCCCTGAACGAGTCGATGTCGGACGTCTTCGGCGCCCTCATCAAGCAGTACACGCTCGGCCAGACCGCCGCCGAGGCCGACTGGCTGATCGGCGCGGGCCTCCTCGCCCCGAGCGTCACCGGCAAGGCCCTGCGCTCCATGAAGGAGCCGGGCAGCGCGTACGACGACGACGTCCTCGGCAAGGACCCGCAGCCCGCGACCATGGACGACTACGTCCGCACCGGCCGCGACAACGGCGGCGTCCACATCAACTCCGGCATCCCCAACCACGCCTTCTACCTGGCCGCCACCGCACTCGGCGGCCACGCCTGGGAGAAGGCGGGACAGATCTGGTACGACGTCCTGACCGGCGGCGAGCTCTCGGACCGCGCCCTGTTCACCGACTTCGCGAAGCTCACCGTCAAGGCCGCGCGCGAGCGCTTCGGCGACGGCGGTGACGAGTTCCAGGCCGTGTCGAAGGCGTGGGAGCAGGTCGGGGTGCGGATCCTGTGAGCCCGTACTAGACATTGACCCATGCGTATTCAGGTACGGCGCACGGGTGGGTTCGCGGGCATCGAGCGGCACGCCGAGGTGGACACCTCGGGGCGGCCCGACGCCCAGGAGTGGCACGCCCTGGCCGAGAGCGCGCTCGCGTCCGGCCGGGGCACGCCCCCCATCGGGGTCCCGGACGGCTTCAGCTACCAGATCACCGTGGACGGCAGGACGGTGTACTGCGCGGATCCCCGGCTCACGGACGAGCAGCGCAGGCTGATCAGCCGGGTACTGAAGGAAGGGGCGTAACTGGTTCTTCACGCCTGCCCGTTGACTTCCGTTACCGCCGGTACGGATGATCCGGCGCATGGCGATCGATGAGCGCGGTGCGACGAACCCGATACCTCAGTTCCCGACCGGTTTCCTCTGGGGCGTCTCGACGTCCGCCCACCAGATCGAGGGCGCCGCGGACGAGCGCGAGCGGTCCGTGTGGGACGCCTTCACGGCCGAGCCGGGACGGGTGAAGGACGGCTCCACGGCCGAGGTGGCCTGCGACCACTACCACCGCTACCCCGAGGACGTGGCGCTCCTCGCCGGCCTGGGCGTGGACGCGTACCGCTTCTCGATCTCGTGGCCCCGTGTGAACACCCCGAACGGCCTCGACTTCTACGACCGTCTGGTCGACGAGCTGTGCGCGGCGGGCGTGCGGCCGGTGCCGACGCTCTTCCACTGGGATCTGCCGCTCGGCCTCGACTGGCTCGACCGGGACACGGCCAACCGTTTCGCGGCGTACGTGTCCGTGGTCGCCGAGCGGCTGGCCGACCGCGTCGGCAAGTGGATCACGATCAACGAACCCGCCGAGCACACCCTCCTGGGCCACGCCCTCGGCACCCATGCCCCGGGCCGGGGGCTCCTCTTCGACGCCCTCCCCGTCGCCCACCACCAGCTGCTGGCCCACGGCCAGGCCGTACGGGCCCTGCGCGCGGCCGGCGCGACGGACATCGGGATCGCCAACTCGCACGGCCCGACCTGGCCGGCGTCCCAGGAGCAGGCGGACCTGGAGGCGGCAGGCTTCTACGACACGCTCCTCAACCGCCTGTTCGCCGACCCCCTGCTGCTCGGCCGATACCCGGAGGGCATCGGCGAGTTGATGCCGGGCGACGTCGAGGCGGACCTGAAGATCATCTCGGAACCCCTCGACTTCTACGGCATCAACTACTACGCGCCGACCCGCGTGGGCGCCCCGCAGGGTGAGGAGACCGAGTTCGGCGGGGTCAGCATGCCCGCCGAACTGCCCTTCTCGGTCCGGGAGATCGAGGGCGTGCCGACGACGGACTTCGGCTGGCCGGTGGTCCCCGAGGGCCTGACGGAGCTGCTCACCGGCTTCCGTGAGCGGTACGGCGACAGGCTGCCGCCGATCGTCATCACCGAGAACGGCTGCTCGTACGAGGGCGTCGACGACCAGGAGCGGATCGCCTACCTGGACGGTCACATCCGCGCACTGCACCGGGCGGTCGAGGCGGGCGTGGACGTGCGCGGGTACTTCGTCTGGTCGCTGCTGGACAACTTCGAGTGGGCGGAGGGGTACGCGCGGCGGTTCGGGCTCGTCCACGTGGATTACGAGACGCTCGTCAGGACCCCGAAGGCGTCGTACGGCTGGCTGCGGGACGTGCTCCGGGCGCAGGGATGACGGCCGATGCCCTGGCCGAGCCCACGGACCGGGTCGGCCGGGGCTGGACGGCGTCGCTGTCGCTGGCCAACGTGGCGATCTGGGTGGGCTGGTACGGCCCCCTCCAGATCCTGCTCGCCCGGCAGGCGGAGGACTTCGCGCCCGGCACGGGGATGTCGAAGGAGACGCTGCTGGCGTGGGTGACCGGCGTCGGCGCGGTCGTGTCGCTGGCGGCGAACCCGTTCTTCGGCGCGCTGTCGGACCGTACGACGGCCCGCTGGGGCCGCCGAACGCCGTGGATCGTGGCCGGTGCGGCGGGCGGTGCGCTGTCGCTGCTGCTGCTCGCCGGGGCCGGTGGGTTGTGGACCATGGCGGTCGGCTGGTGCCTGGTCCAGCTGACGCTGAACGCCGCCTTCGCCGCGGTGACGGCGGCGGTGCCGGACCGGGTGCCGCGGCTCCAACGCGGCGCGGTCGGCGGATGGTTGGGGGCGGCGCAGATCCTCGGGGCCGTCGTCGGCACGGGGCTGGCGACGGCGGCGGGCGGGATCGCGGCGGGTTACGCGGCGTGCGCGGTGTTCGCGGTGGCGGGGGTGCTGCCGTATGTGCTGTGGTACCGGGATCTCGGGCTGGGGGTCGCGGAACGGCCGGCGTGGTCATGGCGGTCGTTCGTCCGTGGCTTCTGGCTGAGTCCTCGCCGCTACCCCGACTTCGCCTGGGCCTGGCTGACCCGCTTCCTGATCAACCTCAGCAACGCGCTGGTGCTTCTCTATCTGTTGTATTACCTGCGGGACCGCCTCCACCACGAGGACCCCGAGCAGGGCGTGCTGATCCTCACCGCCGTGGACACCGTGGCGCTGCTGGCCACGGTCGTGGTGGGCGGCGCCTGGTCGGACCGGGTGGGCCGCCGCAAGCCGTTCGTGCGGTGGTCCGGCGTACTGATGGCGGCGGCCACGGCCCTGCTCGCCGTCTGGCAGACCTGGCCGAGCGCGATCGTCGTTGCGGCCCTGCTGGGCGTGGCCCTGGGAGTGTTCATGTCGGTCGACTTCGCGCTGATGACGGACGTCCTGCCCACGGCGCGGGACCGGGGCAAGGACCTGGGCGTCATCAACGTGGCCAACGCCCTGCCCCAGGTCGCGGCGCCCGCCCTCGCCGCGCCGATCGTCACCCACCTGGGCGGCTACCGGATGCTGTACCTGGTGGCGGCGGCGGTGGGGCTGGCCGGGGCGGTGCTGGTGGGGCGGATCAGGGGTGTGGACTAGGGGCAGGGGCGGGCCGGGCGGCGATCAGCTCAGCATTCGCGGCCCCACCGTGCGCTGTGCAGGGTGACGGGGCCCTCGAAGGTCACCATGTTGGTGTCGTTCGGGTAGTGCAGGCACCCCTTGAAGTTGCCACCGTTCTCCGGCGTGGTGGTGAGGTTGTACCAGATGTGGTCGGCACCCGGCTGGCGCACACCGTTGTTGACGATGGTCACCCCCTTTTCCGAGCGCAGGTCGTACAGATTCCCCTTCGACTTCCACTTCGGCTTGCCCGAGGCCGTGTCGTTGTTCCACACGCAGACGTATTCCCTGGGGCAGTCCGCCGGGGCGGCCGTCGCCTGCGGTGCCGCGGCCACACCCATGGCGCCCATCATCAGCATGGCCGCCACACCCATGCCGGCCTTCGCGCGCAACCGTGTCTTCATCATGTCGCCCCTCCGTTTTCGGTCACTCGGGGCAGCCGTGGTCAATTCGGCCGCCCCCGAGTAACCCAGCATCGCGTGTGGTTCAGTGCGCCGGTCCCTGACATCTGTCAGGCAACCGGAGGCCGGTCACAGCGCTCCGGCCTCCCGGGCCGCGTAGACCGACGGGTACAGCGGGCGGTAGCCCAGCTCCCGGCGGATACGGGCGGTGGAGGTGATCACGTGCCACGGGTCGGGGTCCGTGCGGTCGTACAGTTCGGCCGGGACGTCGACGCCGCCCAGCTGGTGCAACTCGACCGCCGTGACGGGGGCGTCGTCGGCGATGTTGTAGACGCGGCCCGCGATGCCCGGCGCGTACAGGATGCGCAGCAGCGCCTGGGCGACGTCCGCGTGATGGCCCATCTGGAGCCGTTGGGTGGCCGCCCAGTGCCGGGCCCACATCAGCGACTGGGAGAGATGCGGATCGCCCTCGCCGTAGACGAAGGGGAGCCGGCCCACGCGCACGTCCATGCCCTCCAGCGCGAGCAGCTCCCGCTCGGCCGCCGCCTTGGACTCCGGGTACGCGCCCCACATCGCCCCGCCGGGCCGGCTCTCGTCGTCCTCGGTGAGCGGGCGGCCCCGTCCGGTGCCGTACACCAACCCCGTACTGACCTGCACGAACCTCTGCACGCCGGAGGCCACCGCGGCACGGCCCAGCTCCACGGCCGCGTCCCGGTTGACCGCCCACGCCTCCTCGTCCGGCACTCCGCGGAAGGAGGCCGCGACGTTCACGACCGCGTCGACCCCGGCGACCGCCTTGCCGAGCGCCTCCGTGTCCCGCAGGTCTCCGACGACGACCTCGGCGCCCAGCTCCGCGAACGGCTCGCCCCGCGCCGCGTCCCGCACCAGCACCCGCACTCGTTCCCCCGGCCGGGCCTGCGCCAGCAACCTCGGCACGAAGCGCCGGCCGACCTGCCCCGTCGTACCCGTCACCAATGTCAGCATGATGTGCTCCTCTCGTCACCGACCACCCTCGGACGGGGCCGGTACGAGCGGGAGAGACCTGTTGATCAGGGGATCGGCAGTCCCTGGATAAGCCGGGCGGCGTAGTGGAGCCTGGAGGGGTGAACCGAGCCGAACTCGCCGACTTCCTGCGCCGTGGCCGCGCCCGGCTGACCCCGTCGGACGTGGGCCTGACACCGGGCACCCGGCGTCGCACGCCCGGTCTGCGCCGCGAGGAGGTGGCGCAGCTGGCGGGCATGTCGGTGGACTACTACACCCGCCTCGAACAGTCCCGGGGCCCGCGCCCGTCCCGCCAGATGCTGACGGCGCTGGCCCGCGCGCTGCGCCTGACCGACGTCGAGCAGGACCACCTCTTCCACCTGGCCGGCGAGGAGCCCCCGCGGCGCGAGACGGCGTCGGCGCATGTCCGCCCGGGGCTGCTGCTGATCCTGGACCGGCTGCACGACACCCCGGCGCAGGTGGTGAACGACTGCGGCGAGGTACTGGCCCAGAACGCGATGGCCAAGGCCCTGGTCGGCGACGTGATGTCCCGCCCGCGCCGCGCGCGCAACCTGACCCGCCTCTTCTTCCTGGACCCGACCGCGCGCACCCTGTTCCCGCCGGAGGACCTCGCCGGCCACGCACGCGCCCACGTCGCCACCCTGCGCGCGGTGGCCGCGGCCCGCCCCGACGACCCGGAGCCGGCCGCGCTGGTGGCCGAACTACGGGCGTCCAGCGAGGAGTTCGCACGCCTCTGGGACGAACACGAGGTGTCCCAGCGCAACAGGGCGACGAAACTCTTCGTCCACCCCGTGGTCGGTCTCCTGGAACTGGACTGCGAGGTCATGGTCAGCCACGAACACCACCACCTCCTGGTCGTCCACACGGCCCGCCCGGGCACGGAGACCTACGAGCGCCTGCAACTCCTGCGCGTGGTGGGCCTCCAGGACATGTCCCCCAGCAAGGCCTGACGGCTCAGAACCCCAACTTCCGCAACTGCCGAGGACCCCGCTGCCAGCCCTTGGCGACCTTGACGTGCAGGTCCAGGCTGCATCAACATGCGGCTACCGCCGCGCGGCCAGGGGTCCCCAACAGCGCCTCGATCTGCATACGGGACCTGATACCGACGCCCTTCAGACCCTCGCTACAGCGCCCCCGCCACACCCCCACCCAGCCGGCTCAGAACCCCAGCTTCCGCAACTGCCGAGGACCCCGCTGCCAGCCCTTGGCGACCTTGACGTGCAGGC
>NZ_JAGMUL010000061.1:0-41558 GCF_019049285.1 Streptomyces sp. AC550_RSS872 | reverse complement strand
CGGCCAGGGGTCCCCAACAGCGCCTCGATCTGCATACGGGACCTGATACCGACGCCCTTCAGACCCTCGCTACAGCGCCCCCGCCACACCCCCACCCACCCGGCTCAGAACCCCAGCTTCCGCAACTGCCGAGGATCCCGCTGCCAGTCCTTGGCAACCTTGACGTGCAGGTCCAGGAACACGGGGGTCCCCAGCAGCGCCTCGATCTGCTTGCGGGACTTGATGCCGACGTCCTTCAGGCGCTTGCCCTTGGGGCCGATGATGATGCCCTTCTGGCTGGGGCGCTCGATGTAGACGAAGGCGTGGATGTCGAGCAGGGGCTTGTCGGCGGGGCGGTCCTCGCGGGGGAGCATTTCCTCGACGACGACGGCGATGGAGTGGGGGAGCTCGTCGCGGACGCCTTCGAGCGCGGCCTCGCGGATCAGTTCGGCGATCATGACCTGTTCGGGCTCGTCCGTGAGGTCGCCCTCGGGGTAGAGCGCGGGGCCCTCCGGGAGGAGCGGGACGATCAGGTCGGCCAGCAGGCCCACCTGCTTGTCGCCGACCGCCGAGACGGGGACGATCTCGGCCCACTCGAAGCCGAGTTCCTTGCCGAGCTGGTCGATGGCGATGAGCTGTTCGGCGAGGGTCTTGCTGTCCACGAGATCGGTCTTCGTGACGATCGCGATCTTCGGCGTCTTCTTGATCGACGCGAGTTCCTTGGCGATGAAGCGGTCACCGGGGCCGAGCTTCTCGTTCGCCGGCAGGCAGAAGCCGATCACGTCGACCTCGGCCCAGGTCGTCCGGACGACGTCGTTGAGCCGCTCGCCGAGCAGCGTGCGCGGCTTGTGCAGACCGGGGGTGTCGACCAGGATCAGCTGGGCGTCCTCACGGTGCACGATCCCGCGCACGGTGTGCCGCGTCGTCTGCGGCTGGTTCGCGGTGATCGCCACCTTCTGGCCGACCAGAGCATTCGTCAGCGTGGACTTGCCCGCGTTGGGGCGGCCCACGAAGCAGGCGAAGCCGGCGCGGTGGGGCGCCTCGGACGGCTCGGATGACTTACTGCGAACGCTCATGGCGCCCATTCTCCCTGATCCACAGAGCCCTGCCGCACATGCGCCCGACCGCTCCCCGCCCGGTGAGCTTCCGGCACCCTGCTGACCCGCGCCTTGCCGACGGCCACCGTGACGGGCGGCGCCGAGGGCCTGCTCCACGGTGGCGGACTCGCGCGGTTCGGCAAGCAGGCGGTGGCCGTCGTGGTCGTGGCGGCGTACGCCGGCCTGGACCTTACGGTGCACGCCGAGACCGCTTACGATCACGGGGTCCTGGGGCACGGCGCCCCGGTCGACTCGTCCCTCTCCTCCGCCGTCCCCACCGCGCAGAAGGTCAAGAAGCAGGCATGAAGCTGATCACCGCGATCGTCAAGCCGTACCGGCTCGACGAGGTCAAGACCGCCCTCCAGGAGATCGGTGTGCACGGTCTGACCGTGACCGAGGCGAGCGGCTACGGCCGCCAGCGCGGCCACACCGAGGTGTACCGGGGCGCGGAGTACCAGGTCGACCTGGTGCCGAAGGTGCGGATCGAGGTCGTCGTCGACGACGCGGCGGCCGACGACGTCATCGACGCCGTCGTGAAGGCCGCGCAGACCGGCAAGATCGGCGACGGCAAGGTCTGGGCGCTGCCGGTCGACACGGTCGTACGGGTGCGGACGGGCGAGCGCGGCCCCGACGCGCTGTGAAGCCTTAGCGGCGCCGGGACCGCGCCCCCTCCTTCAGTACGTCGGCATTCAGTACGTCAGCACGTCACGCGGGTCAGTCGAACACGAACGGGCCCGGCGACTGCGGCCCGGTCGCCGTGCAGGTGATGGTGATGCCGAGGACGGTCATCTTCAGTGAGCCGCCGAAGGCCTCCAGGCTGTCCCCGGCGGCGACTGTGCCGCTGAGCGGGCCGACCTGGACGGGGTCGCCGGCGGCCATCGCCGGGTTCTCCGTGCCGGTGAAGCTGGTGGTGCCGCCGCTCGCCTTCACCAGGGTGAGCGTCGAGGCGATCGAGTCCTCCCCGAGGGCGATCGGCGCGGTGATCGCGGAGGAGTTGACGGTGATGGTGGCGGCGGTGCCGTTCTGCGTCGCCGTGAGGGTGGCCTCGCCACCGCCGAAGCTGCCGCAGTCCGCGGTGATCGTCGCCGTCTGGGGGGTGACCGCGAGGGCGGCGGGTGCGAAGGCCAGTGCGGTGACCGCGAGGGCCCCGGCCGCCAGGGTCGCGCCTGCTGACATGCGCATGCGTCTCATGGGGATCCGCTCCCTTTCGAGGTGGGGGAATTCCTGATGTGGGGGTGGGGGAATTGCTCGGCAGGTGGATGCGGACACACTGCGGTGGAGAGCTGAACCTGACGGTTCCGACGGCTCCGACGAATCTGACGGTCCGTCGGAACTGCCGATCCCATTGATGCGCGAGGGGCGTGGGTCGGCAAGGGTGATTTCCGGCCTCAACTACCCACGGGTCAACTACCGGGCGCCGAACGTGACACAGCGCCACAATGCGGGCACCGAAAGCGAGACCCGCAACCCCGTGAAATGTCCCTGCCGAAAAGCCCTACGGCCTTGTCAGTGGCCCGGCGTACCCTGGAAATCGCCAGGCCGCCCATGTGGCGGGCGAGTCGTATCGAGGAGGACGAGCAAGGCCTACGAGCCGGCCCATGACTCAGACACCCACAGCTCACACACCCGCGCAGGGGCAGGCGAGAGCACAGTTCACCGTCCCCGCCCAGCACCCCATGGTGACCGTGCTGGGGTCCGGCGACTCCCTGCTGCGTGTGATCGAGAAGGCCTTCCCGGCGGCCGACATCCATGTCCGGGGAAACGAGATCAGCGCGGTCGGCGACGCCGCTGAAGTCGCCCTCATCCAGCGCCTGTTCGACGAGATGATGCTGGTGCTCCGCACCGGACAGCCGATGACGGAGGACGCAGTGGAACGCTCGATCGCCATGCTCAGAGCCAGCGAGAACGGGGAGACGGACGGCCAGGAGACCCCGGCCGAGGTGCTGACCCAGAACATCCTGTCCTCCCGTGGCCGCACGATCCGCCCCAAGACCCTCAACCAGAAGCGGTACGTCGACGCGATCGACAAGCACACGATCGTCTTCGGCATCGGTCCCGCCGGTACGGGCAAGACCTACCTCGCCATGGCCAAGGCGGTGCAGGCCCTGCAATCCAAGCAGGTCAACCGCATCATCCTGACCCGGCCCGCGGTCGAGGCCGGTGAGCGGCTCGGCTTCCTGCCGGGCACGCTCTACGAGAAGATCGACCCGTATCTGCGCCCGCTGTACGACGCGCTGCACGACATGCTCGACCCCGACTCGATTCCGCGGCTGATGGCCGCCGGGACCATCGAGGTCGCGCCGCTGGCGTACATGCGCGGAAGGACTCTCAATGACGCCTTCATCATTCTCGACGAGGCCCAGAACACCAGCCCCGAGCAGATGAAGATGTTCCTCACCCGCCTCGGCTTCGACTCGAAGATAGTCATCACCGGTGACGTCACCCAGGTCGACCTCCCGGACGGCACCAAGTCCGGTCTGCGGCAGGTGCAGGACATCCTGGAGGGCGTCGAGGACGTCCACTTCTCGCGACTGTCGTCCCACGATGTCGTCCGGCACAAGCTGGTCGGCCGTATCGTCGACGCGTACGAGAAGTTCGACAACAAGCACGGCACCGAGAACGGCGCGCACAAGGGGCAGGGCCGGGGCAAGTCCGGGCACAAAGGGAAGTAGAGACCGAGCAGCACCATGTCGATCGACGTCAACAACGAGTCCGGAACCGAGGTCGACGAGCAGGCGATCCTCGACATCGCCCGCTACGCGCTCGCGCGGATGCGCATCCACCCGCTCTCCGAGCTCTCGGTGATCGTCGTGGACGCCGACGCCATGGAGCAGCTCCACATCCAGTGGATGGACCTGCCCGGCCCGACGGATGTCATGTCCTTTCCGATGGACGAGCTGCGGCCGCCGTCGAAGGACGACGACGAGCCGCCCCAGGGGCTGCTCGGTGACATCGTGCTGTGTCCCGAAGTCGCCGCCAAGCAGGGGGCCGAGGCGCCCACGCAGCACTCCATGGACGAGGAGCTCCAGCTGCTCACCGTCCATGGCGTGCTGCATCTGCTCGGGTACGACCACGAGGAGCCCGACGAGAAGGCCGAGATGTTCGGTCTCCAGGCCGCCATCGTGGACGGCTGGCGCACGGAGAAGGGTCTGACGGGTCCGTCGCCGGCCCCGACCGTGTCATGAGCCTTCCCCTCGTCTCCGGCGCCATCGCCCTGGTGGTGGTGGCCTGGCTCGCCGCCTGCGCGGAGGCCGGCCTGGCCCGCGTCTCCAGCTTCCGCGCCGAGGAGGCCGTACGCAGCGGGCGCCGCGGCAGCGAGAAGCTCGCGCTGGTCGCCGCCGACCCGACGCGCTATCTGAACGTGGCGCTGCTGGTGCGCGTGGCCTGCGAGATGGCCGCCGCCGCGCTGGTCACTTACGCCTGCCTGAAGGAGTTCGACAGCACCACCGAGGCGCTGCTGGTCGCGATAGCGGTCATGGTGCTGGTGTCGTACGTAGCCGTCGGGGTCTCCCCGCGCACGATCGGCCGCCAGCACCCGCTGAACACGGCGACGGCGGCGGCGTACGTGCTGCTGCCGCTCGCCCGGATCATGGGTCCGATCCCGTATCTGCTGATCCTCATCGGCAACGCGCTCACTCCCGGCAAGGGCTTCCGCCGGGGCCCCTTCGCCTCCGAGGCGGAGCTGCGGGCGCTGGTCGACCTCGCCGAGAAGGAGTCGCTGATCGAGGACGAGGAGCGCCGGATGGTGCACTCGGTCTTCGAGCTGGGCGACACCCTCGTACGGGAGGTCATGGTCCCGCGGACCGACCTGGTCGTCATCGAGCGTTACAAGACCATCCGCCAGGCCCTCACCCTCGCCCTGCGCTCCGGTTTCTCGCGGATCCCGGTCGTCGGGGAGAGCGAGGACGACGTGGTCGGGATGGTGTATCTGAAGGACCTGACCCGCAGGACGCACATCTCGCGGGAGGCGGAGAGCGAGCTGGTGTCGACGGCGATGCGGCCCGCGTTCTTCGTGCCCGACACCAAGAACGCCGGTGACCTGCTGCGCGAGATGCAGAAGGAGCGCAACCACGTCGCCGTCGTCATCGACGAGTACGGCGGCACCGCCGGCATCGTCACCATCGAGGACATCCTCGAGGAGATCGTCGGCGAGATCACCGACGAGTACGACCGTGAGCTGCCGCCGGTGGAGGACCTGGGCGAGGACCGCTACCGGGTCACCGCCCGTCTGGACATCACCGACCTCGGCGAGCTGTACGGCCTCGACGAGTACGACGACGAGGACGTGGAAACGGTCGGCGGGCTGCTGGCGAAGGCGCTGGGCCGGGTGCCGATCGCCGGGGCGTCGTCCGTGGTCGAGCTGCCCGACAGCCGGAGGCTGCGGCTGACGGCGGAGGCGGCGGCCGGCCGGCGGAACAAGATCGTGACGGTGCTGGTGGAGCCGGTGGGCCCGGTGCCGGGGGCGGAGGAACGGGAGGCGAAGGCGGAGTGAGCCCCGAGGAACTGCGCGGTTTCTGTCTTTCGTTCAACGCCGCCGTGGAGGACTTCCCCTTCAACCCGGACATCTCCGTCTTCAAGGTGCTGGGCAAGATGTTCGCCCTGAGCTGGATGGACGCCCGCCCTCTCACCGTCAATCTCAAGTGCGACCCGGAGGACGCGATCCGGCTGCGCGACGAGCATCCCGGCCTGATCATCCCCGGCTACCACATGAACAAGCGGCACTGGAACACCGTGACGGTCGACGGCGAACTCCCGGACCGGCTTGTCCGGGAGCTCATCGAGGACTCGTACGACCTGGTCGTGGCGGGCCTGCCGAGAGCCGACCGGCTCCGTCTCGACCGCCCCTGAGCCGACCGCCGTCGCCGCACGTCGTGGCGCGCTTCGTATGCTCGGGGCATGACCGACAACAGCGCGCTTGACCCCGAGGACCGCAAGATCGTCACCCTGGCCCGTTCCGCGCGGGCCCGCAACGGTGTGCCCGAGGGCGCGGCCGTACGGGACGAGACGGGCCGTACCTATGTCGCCGGGACCGTGGCCCTTGACTCCCTGAAGCTGAGCGCCCTGCGGACGGCGGTGGCGATGGCGGTGGCGTCCGGGGCGACTTCGCTGGAGGCGGCGGCGGTCGTGACGGAGGCGGAGGGCGCGTCCGCGGAGGATCGGGCTGCTGTGCGGGATCTTGGGGGGCCGGGGACGCCGGTGTTGGTGGCGGGGCCGGACGGGGCGGTGCGGACGACGGTGACGGCGGGCTGAGGCCCGGTCCGTTTCTCGCCCCCGCCGCCCCTACCCGTCCCATCCTTCTGGGGCTCCGCCCCAGACCCCGCTCCTCAAACGCCGGAGGGGCTGAATTTCAGCCCGTCCGGCGTTTGAGGACGAGGCCCGAAGGGCCGACAGCGGGGGTCTGGGGGCGCGCCGCCGTGATGTGGCTCAGCACGCAGCGCCAGCCGTCTTCCCGGCGTACGAACACGTCGGTCGTCCACTCGTCGGCGTCGAAGCGTTCGCCTCGGTAGTGGGCCGTGTTCGTCACCCGTGCCGTCACCACCGCCGAGTCGCCGTGGACGCGGATCCTGGGGTCGCCGACGAGTTGGAACGCCGAGTGGGTCAGGTCGCCGGATTCGACGAGGGCGAGGAACTGCTCCCTGGTGGAGATGCCCGACTCGGAGACGATGACCCAGTCGTCGGCCATGAAGTCGGCGATGCGGGCAGGGTCGTCGGAGACCATCGCCGCGGCCCAGTCGTGCGCGGTGGCGGTGAGCCCGGCCGCGGTCGCGTCGTCGCTCATGGCCGGATGGTAACCAGAGGCGGCCGGCGCGGCACCCGGGGCGCCCGGAGTGCGTCCGACGGGCGAGTGTCAGTGCCGGGTGTCAGGCTGAGGGCAGAGAGGATCTGCGAAGGGAATCGCCATGATCACCACTGACCTCGCTCCCGGCTCCCCCTGTTGGCTCGATCTCGGCGCCCCCGACGTCCGCGCCGCCGCGGCCTTCTACGGTGCGGTGCTCGGCTGGGAGTACGAGTCCATGGGCGGGACGGAGGACTTCGAGGGCGGAGTGTTCAAGAAGGACGGCAAGACCGTCGCCGGGATCGGCAAGCTCACCGAGGAGGGGGCGCGCTCGGCCTGGATGATCTACTACACCGTCGACGACGCGGACACGACGACCCAGGCCGTCCAGCGCGCGGGCGGCACGGTGCGGGTGGCGCCGCGGGACCTCGACGACTGGGGGCGGATGGCGCAGTTCAACGATCCGCTGGGCGGCCAGTTCGCCGTCTGGCAGCCGGGGAAGAACTCGGGCTTCGAGCTGGCGGACGAGCCGGGCTCGCTGTCGTGGACCGAGTTGTACACGAGCGACGCCGCGGGCGCGCGGGAGTTCTACGGCGGTGTCTTCGGCTGGCAGTTCAGCGATATGCCGTTGCCGGGCGGCGGGGGCGTGTACACCCTGATCACCCCGGCCGGGCTGCCCGAGGAGCGCATGCAGGGCGGCCTGATGGAGCTCCCGGCGGAGAACCTCGCGCTGGCGAACGGGCGGCCGTACTGGCACCCGGTCTTCAATGTCACCGACTGCGACGCCGCGGTCGCGAAGGTCACCGGGAACGGCGGCAGTGTGCAGATGGGTCCGGAGGACGCGGAGGGCGTCGGCCGCCTGGCCGTGTGCGTGGACCCGTCGAACGCGGACTTCGTGGTCCTGACCCCCGCGACCCCGAGCTGAACGCCAGAGCGAGCACCGGAACTGAACACCAGAACTGGACACGAGAGCTGAGCACCCGTAGCTCGTCGTCGGCACGGTCGTCACGCCGACCGTCTGAACCCGATCGTCGGCACGGCCCGCCGCAGCGGCCAGGGTCTCCCCTGCTCCTCCGGCACCAGCTCCGCCAGGAACGCGTACCGGCGCAGGGCCTCGGGATCCTGCCGGTCGAGGGACTGGACCTTGCGCCACCAGGCGCCGATCTCGGCCCAGCCCGGGGCCGAGAGGGAGCCGCCGAACTCCTGGACCGAGAGGGCGGCCGTGAGGCCGGCGAAGGCGAGGCGGTCGGCCAGCGGCCAGTCGGCCAGAGTGCCGGTGACGAAGCCGGCCACGAAGACGTCCCCGGCGCCGGTCGGGTCCAGGGCCTCCACGGCGATGGCGGGCACCACGGCCGTCTCGCCGGTCCGCCCGTCCACCGCGTACGCGCCCTCCGCGCCGAGGGTGACCACCGCGACCGGGACGTACGCGGTGAGGGCGTGGGCCGCCTCGCGCGGGCAGTCGGCGCCGGTGTACCGCATGGCCTCCTCGGCGTTCGGCAGAAACGCCTCGCAGTGCTCCAGGTCGGCCAGCCCGGCCAGGTCCCACGCCCCCGTGTCGTCCCAGCCGACGTCGGCGAAGATCCGGGCGCCCTTGCTCGCGGCCTGCGCGATCCAGGAGGCCCGCCGGCCCGGGACGAGGGAGGCCACGGCGGCACGCGCGCGTGGCGGGCAGTCGGGGGCGGGCTCCTCCGGGGGTGGCTCGTGGCCGTGGGAGACCATCGTGCGCTCCCCCTCGTAGGCCATCGAGACGGTCACCGGCGAGTGCCAGCCGGGCACCGTGCGCGAGGGCGAGAGGTCGATGCCCTCGCCGTGCTCCAGCGCGTCCCAGCAGTACTCGCCGTAGTGGTCGTCGCCGAAGGCCGCCGCGAGAGATGTCTTCAGGCCGAGGCGGGCCAAGGCCGTCGCCATGTTCGCGACCCCGCCGGGGCTCGACCCCATCCCCCGGGCCCAGGACTCGGTACCGCGCACCGGGGCCGAGTCGAGGCCGGTGAAGACGATGTCGAGGAAGACCGTGCCCGTGAGGTACACGTCCCAGGACGGGTCGGCGGGTGTGCGCAGGGCGGCGAGGGGGTCGACCTGGGCCCGGCGGTACGGCCCCCCTGCTCGGGACGACGGCCTCTGGGGCGAGGCTCCCTTTCCGGTCGGCGCGGTGGGCGTGGTCACGGTGCGCTCCCTGACGTGGTGCTGATCTGGCCAGTCTGCACCACACCACCGACAACGCCACCGCGATCCTCCCCGAGCCGCTACCAGCGTGGCATCGCAGGCGTGACCCAGCCCGGTTCGACGACCCGCATCGCGGCGGCGTCGTCGCGGTCCCTCAGCGAGCCGTCGTCGTCCAGCCACCGCCGGTGCAGCTCCGCCAGCCTCTCGTGGTCCAGCTCGACACCGAGGCCGGGCGAGTCGGACACGGTGACCTTGCCGCCCTCGAAGGTGAGGCGCTCGGTGAGGACGTCCTCGGACTGCCAGGGGTAGTGGGAGTCGCAGGCGTGGTGGAGGTTCGGGACCGTCGAGGCCACATGGGTCATCGCGGCCAGGGAGATGCCCAGGTGGGTGTTGGAGTGCATGGACACCCCGACGCCGAAGGTGTTGCAGATCGCGGCAAGTTGTTGCGTGTTGCGCAGCCCACCCCAGTAGTGGTGGTCGGAGAGGACGACCTGTACGGCGTCCTTGGTGAACGCCTCCTTGATCTCCGCGAACGTCGTCACGCACATGTTGGTCGCCAGCGGCACCCCGGTCCGCGCGGCGACCTCGGCCATCGCGGCCGTACCGAGGGCCGGATCCTCCAGGTACTCGAGGACCTCCCCGAGTTCCCGCGCCACCTTCAGCGAGGTCTCCACGGACCAGGCGCCGTTGGGGTCCAGCCGCAGCGGATGCCCGGGAAAGGCCTCCGCGAGCGCCCGGACGGCCGCGATCTCCTCGTCCGGCGGGAAGACCCCGCCCTTGAGCTTGAAGGAGGTGAAGCCGTACCGCTCGGTGAACTTCCGGGCCTGCTCGACGACCCCGGCCGGGTCGACGGCGGCACCCCAGTCGTCCTTCTCGGCCGCCACGCCCTCCGGATGCCCGGCCCACTTGTAGAACAGGTACGCGCTGTAGTCGACCGCGTCCCGCACCTTGCCGCCGAGCAGCGCGTGCACGGGCAGCCCGAGCGCCTTGCCGAGGGCGTCCAGGCAGGCGACCTCGAAGCCGGAGACGACGGACAGCCGCAGCTTGTCGGCGGTCTGGACGCCGCGCAGCCCGCCGACGTCGACCTGCCCCTGGACCCGGGACTGATCGACGGTCACCTCGTCGGCGACGACGAACAGGCCGTTCAGATCGCTGACTTGGCGCCCGACCAGCTTGTCGGCGAACGGCCGGGCGAGCTCCAGGTACTTGGTGTCGCCGTACGTCTCGCCGACGCCCGTGGTCCCGTCGGCCGTCACGACCTCCACGATCAGCCGGGGTGTGTACGGCTGGTGGACGCCCTGGGTGTTCAGCAGGGGCGGGTCGGCGACCAGGACGGGCGTCAGGCGGACCTCGGTGATCGTGAGGTTCACAGTGCGGCTCCCACGAGGTCGAGGCCGGTGGCGAGGAGGGTGCGCAGGTCGGCCAGGTCGGCGGCCGAGGGGTTGGTGAGCGGGGCGCGTACGGGGCCGACGGGGCGGCCGCGCAGCCGGGCCGCCGCCTTCACCAGGGACACGGCGTATCCGGGCACCCGGTCGCGGATCTCGACGAGCGGGACGTAGAAGTCGCGCAGCAGCTTGTCGACCGTGCCGTGGTCGCCGCGCCGGAGTGCGGCGAAGAAGGCGTTCGCGATCTCGGGGGCGAAGGCGTGGACGGCGGAGGAGTAGGCGGGGACGCCGACGGTGGCGTAGGCGCGCGCCTGGATCTCGGCGGTGGAGGCGCCGTTGAAGAAGAGGAAGTCCTCGGGGGCGGCGAGGGTGAGACGCTGGAGGCGGTCGAGGTCGCTGTGGCCGTCCTTGAGCCCGACGACGTTCGGGATACCGGCGATACGCTTCAACGACTCGGCGGTGTAGGCGACTTGGCCGCGCTGGTAGGCGATGAGGGGCAGCCGGGTCCGGGCGGCGAGCTGCTCCAGCTGGGCGACCAGGCCGTCCTGCGGGGCGGCGACGAGGTAGTGCGGCAGGACGAGGAGGGCGTCCGCGCCGGCCTCCTCGGCGATCCGGGCGAACCGCGCGGCCTGCGCCCAGCCGTACCCGACCCCGGCGACGACGGGGACACGCCCGCCCGACTCCTCGACGGCGACGGAGACGACCTGCCGGTACTCGTCCTCGTCCAGCGAGAAGAACTCACCGGTGCCGCAGGCGGGGAAGACCGCGCCGGGAGCGGTGGCGAGCTGGGCGGCGACATGGGTGCGCAAGCCGTCCGGGTCCAGCGTGCCGTCGTCGTGGAAGCTCGTGAGCGGGAACGACAGCACGCCCTCGGCCATGCCGTCCCGCAAGCGCCGGATCGTGACCGTACGGGCATCGGTATCCGTGTCGAGGCTCGCCCTCGCCATCTCTCCCCATCTCCCCATATAGACGTCGTCCATGTATGAGAATCGAGATTAGGTACGCGAACCACGGCCGTCAATGGCGCGGTCCATCCGAGGTGCGACGCTTACGATCGGCCCATGTCAGAGACAGGCGGCGTCCGCGAAGTGAAGTCGGCGGCGCGCACGGTGGAGTTGCTGGAGCTCCTCGCCGCGCGCGGCGACCGCCCCGCCCGCCTCCAGGAGCTGGCCGAGGCGCTGGACGTGCCGCGCAGCTCCATGTACGCGCTGCTACAGACCCTGATCTCACGCGGCTGGGTCCGCACGGACGTCACCGGTTCCCTCTACGGCATCGGCATCCACGCCCTGCTCACCGGCACCAGCTATCTGGACTCCGACCCGCGCGTCCGCGTCGTACGCCCGTATCTCGACGAGGCGTCGGAGGCGCTCGGCGAGACGATCCACATGGCGCGGCTGGACGGCCGGGACGTGGCGTATCTGGCGACGCGGGAGTCGCACGAATACCTGCGGACGATCAGCCGGGTGGGCCGGCGCCTCCCCGCGCACGCGGGCGCCCTGGGCAAGGCCCTGCTCGCCGAACGCCCCGACACCGGCCTCCCCGACGGCCCGTACGAGCCCCTCACCGCCCACACCCACACCACCCGCGAGGCCCTCGCCGCCGATCTCGCCGAAGTGCGGGCACGCGGCTACTCGACCGACCGCGAGGAGGGCGTCCCCGGCATCGTCGGCTTCGGCTTCGCCCTGCGCTACGACAGCCCTGCCCAGGACGCGATCAGCTGCTCGGTGCCGGTGGCGCGGCTGACGGCCGGCCATGAGGAGCGGATCGTGGCGGTGATGCGGGAGATCAGGGCGAAGATCGAGGCGACGGTTCCCGGCGGGAGCGGCGGCAGCGGCTCGGTGCACTGGCGCAGGTGAGGGCGCCTTCTACCCGCGTTCACCCACCCCAAACAGAACGTGCCCCAGATCACACCCCCCGCGCTTCTTCCCCCCTCCCCCCGCTTGATACAAATTGCCCGCGCGTTCCTGTCCGTCGACGGCCTGCGCTCCTCCCCGTCTTGAGCCGCTCCTTTCGCATGCCCTGGGAACGCCCGTGTTCGCCCCTCGCACCACCCCCTGGCCCCTCGTCGCCCTTTTCACGGCCGGGTACCTCGCTCCGTATCTGCTGCCGACCGTCGTCGGCAGACTCGACTCCGGACTTCCGCTCACCCCCACCCAGGCGGGCGCCGTCGGCAGTGCGCTGCTGCTGAGTTCGGCGTCGGCCGGCTTCCTGCTGGCATCGCGGGTGGAGCGGATCGGCGCCCGTCGGCTCGCCCGGTTCGGCCTCACCCTGGCCCTGCTCGGCTACGGCGGCGCGGCGCTCGCCCACGCCGTACCGGCCGTCGTCCTCGGCGTGCTGCTCGGCGGCTTCGGATCCGGTACGGCCACCGCGGTCGCCGCCACCCGTATCGCCGCCCAGCGGGACCCGCACCGGGCCACCACGGTCGGTCTGCTCGGCGTCTCCGCCCTCGCCGGCGCGGTCTATCTGACGGTGCCGCACCTCGGCCCGGGCCACGGCCAGCCGCTGGCCGCCATCGCCCTCACCTCACTCGCCGTATGGCCGCTGACGGGCCGTCTGCCCTCGGACGCCGCCCCGCGACCACGGACCCGGTCCACCGCCCGCCTCCCCCACCTCCGCCACGGCCTGGCCCTCGCCGCCTGCATGCTGTGCTGGTCCCTCGCCCAGAACTCCCTGTGGGGCGTCAGCGGCCGGATCGGCCTGACCCAGGCGCAGCTGACCGAGACCACGGTCGGGGCGGTGTTCGCCGTGGGGCTCGGCGCCGGGCTGCTGGGCGTGAGCGGGGCGGGCGCGCTCGGCCCGCGACTCGGCCGCGCGCTTCCCATCGGCGCCGGTACGGCCCTCATCGCCGCGTGCATCGCGCTCAGCGCGTCCGCCACCGACCTGACGGCCTTCGCGACCGGCGAGATCGCCTGGAACACGCTCTACCCGATCGTCCTGTCGTACGTCATCGGCCTCGCCGCCTCCCTCGACCCGCGCGGCCGCTGGGCGGTCCTCGTCGGCTCGGCGTCCTCCCTGGGCACGGCGGCAGGCCCGCTGACCGGCAGCATCCTGTCCACCCAGGCCGGCTTCCCGGCCATGGGCACGGTTCTCGCGACCGGTCTGCTGATCGTCGCCGTACCGATGACGGCCGTGGCGCTGGCCCGCCGACCGCAGGAGACGGTCGAGGTCGCGGAAAGCGTGGAGGTCATGGAGGTCATGGAGGTCGTCGAGATCCCCCTGGACACCGCGGAAGCCACCCCGGCCGCCCCCGGCCACCTCACCCGGGCCACCTGACCGGGGCTACGTGAACTCGTACGCCTCCACCTCGGCCAGATACCGCCCCCGCAGCTCCTCGTCGTCCTCCAGGAAGGAGGCGAGGAACGAGTTGCGGGCCAGCTCCCGGAGCCGTTCCCGGTCAAGGCCCAGCGCCGAGCGCACCGCGTCGAAGTTGTCGCCCGCGTAGCCACCGAAGTACGCCGGGTCGTCGGAGTTGACGGTGCACATCAGCCCGGCATCGAGCATCGCGGGCAGGGGGTGGTCGGCGAGGACGTCGACGGTGCGCAGCCGCACATTCGACAGCGGACACAGCGTCAGCGGCACCCGGTCCCGGACCAGCCGCTCGACCAGCGCCTGGTCCTCCATGCACCGCAACCCGTGGTCGACCCGTTCGACGCCGAGGATGTCGAGGGCCTCGGTGATGTACTCCGGCGGCCCCTCCTCGCCCGCGTGCGCGACGCGCCGCAGGCCGAGCGCGGCGGCGGCCTCGTAGACCTCGCGGAACTTCACCGGCGGGTGGCCGACCTCGGCGGAGTCGAGGCCGATGCCCACGATCCGGTCGAGATACGGCTCGGCCGCCCGGAGCGTCGCCATGGCCGACTCGGCGGAGTCGTCGCGCAGGAAGCACATGATGAGCCGGGTGGAGACCCCGTGGCCGGCCGCACTGTTCCCCAGCGCCCGCCACAGCCCCTCGACCACCGTGCCCAGTTCCAGGCCCCGCTTCGTATGCGCCTGCGGGTCGAAGAAGATCTCCGCGTGCCGTACGCCCTGCGCTGCGGCACGGGCGAGGTAGGCGTTCGCGAGGTCCTCGAAGTCCCGCTCGGTGCGCAGGACGGCCATGAGCTCGTAGTACAGGTTCAGGAAGGACTGGAGGTCCTCGAACTGGTACGCCTTGCGGAGCTCGTCGGTGTCGGCGTACGGCAGCTCGACGCCGTTGCGCGCGGCCAGTTCGAAGGCGAGCTCGGGTTCGAGGGTGCCTTCGACATGGAGGTGCAGTTCTGCTTTCGGTAGGGGCATCAAAGCATCGTACGGCGGTATTACCGACGTTTCGGCATAGGCACCCGCAAGAGGTCGTGCGCCACGGTCAGCTCCCCGCCGAAACCGGCGTCCCGCGCCTGCCGCTCGAACTCGTCCGGCTCGGTGTAGCGCTGGCTGAAGTGGGTGAGCACGAGATGGCGTACGCCGCAGTCGACCGCGACGCGGGCGGCCTGACCGGCGGTCAGATGACCGTGCTCGGCGGCGAGTTCGACGTCGTCGTCCAGGAAGGTCGACTCGATGACGAGCATGTCGCAGCCGTCGGCGAGGGCGTACACCCCGTCGCACAGCCGTGTGTCCATGACGAAGGCGAAACGCTGCCCGCGGCGCACCTCGCTCACGTCCGCGAGGGAGACCCCGCCCAGTGCCCCCTCCCGCTGGAGCCGCCCCACGTCCGGCCCCTTGATGCCGTGCGCGGCGAGGCGTTCGGGCAGCATGCGGCGGCCGTCGGGCTCGACGAGGCGGTAGCCGTACGACTCGACGGGGTGCGAAAGCCGGGCGGTCTCCAGCGTGTAGCCACCGGTGTCGGCGATGACCCCGTCCGCGCTGACCGGTGCCTGTGTGAGGTCGACGGTCTCCCGGTAGGCGGTGGCGTACCGCAGCCGGTCGAAGAAGCGCTGTCCGGAGAGCGGGTAGTGGGCGGTGACGGGGTGCGGGACCTTGTCGAGGTTGATCCGCTGGATGACGCCGGCGAGGCCGAGCGAGTGGTCCCCGTGGAAGTGGGTGACGCAGATCCGGTTCAGGTCGTGCGCCGCGACTCCGGCCCGCAGCATCTGTCGCTGCGTGCCCTCGCCGGGATCGAAGAGGATCCCTTCGCCGTCCCAGCGCAGCAGGTACCCGTTGTGGTTCCGGTGCCGGGTCGGGACCTGGCTGGCTGTGCCGAGGACGACCAGTTCACGTACGGACACGGCGAGTTACCCGGGAGGCCACTGCATGCCGCGGCCGCCGAGGACGTGGGCGTGCGTGTGGAAGACGGTCTGGCCCGCGCCGGCACCGGTGTTGAAGACGACGCGGTAGCTCTCCAGCTTGTCCTCGTCGGCCACGGCCTGGGCCTCGCGCAGCACGTCCGCGGCGAGGGCCGGGTCGGCGGCGGCGAGGGCGGCGGCGTCCCTGTAGTGCGCCTTCGGAATGACCAGGACGTGGGTGGGTGCCTGGGGGTTGATGTCCCGGAACGCGACCGTGGTGTCCGTCTCCCGCACGATCGTCGCCGGGACGTGCCCTTCGACGATCTTGCAGAACAGACAGTCGTCCTGCGGCTCCCCTGCCATGGTCCCTCCGGGGGTTGGGCGGCGTGGTTTACGGGGGGCATCGTATCGTCGTCGGGTGCGGGTGTTTCGTGGCTGGTCGCGCAGTTCCCCGCGCCCCTTTTCAGGTTGGCAAAGTGGGCGGCGTTTTTGCGGGACTGTTCTCCAATCCCTCCAGCGCGATTCGGATCGCCTCGTCCAATTGGGCGTCCACCCCCGCTGCCCAGTCCTGCGGACGTTGCGCCACCTCCACGTCCGGGTCGACGCCGTGGTTCTCCACGTCCCAGCCGTAGCCCTCCAGCCAGATGGCGTACTTCGGCTGTGTGATCAGTGTGTCGTCGACCAGGCGGTAGCGGCTGTCGATGCCGATCACGCCGCCCCAGGTGCGGGTTCCCACGACCGGACCGAGCCCCAGTGCCTTGATGGCCGCGTTGACGATGTCCCCGTCGGACCCGGAGAACTCGTTCGCCACCGCCACCACGGGACCGCGCGGAGCGTCCGCCGGATAGCTGTACGGTCGCATCCCGCGCGGCAGTTCCCAGCCCACGATGCGCCGGGCCAGCTTCTCCACGACCAGCTGCGAGGTGTGCCCGCCGCCGTTCTCGCGGACGTCCACGACGAGGCCCTCGCGGGCCACCTCGACCCGCAGGTCACGGTGGATCTGGGCCCAGCCGGGCGCCTGCATGTCCGGGACGTGCAGGTAGCCGAGCCGGCCACCGGACTTCTCGTGGACGTACGCCCGCCGGTCGGCCACCCACGCGTGGTAGCGGAGCGGCTGCTCGTCGGCGATCGGTACGACGACCGCGTGCCGTACCTCCCCGCCCCCGGCCGGTGAGACCGTCAGCTCCACCGCCTTGCCCGCCGTGCCGACGAGTGACGGCCCGGGCCCGGTCACCGGATCCACCGGCACCCCGGCCACCGCCACGATCGCGTCCCCGGCCCGCACCGCGACCCCGGGTGCGGCGAGCGGTGCCCGGGCGTCGGGGTCGGAGGTCTCCGACGGCAGGATGCGGTCGATACGCCAACTTCCGTCCTCGTGACGGGAGATGTCGGCGCCGAGCAGGCCCTGCCGGGTCCCGCCGCCGTATCCGCCGTGCGGTGCGACGTACGCGTGCGAGGTGCCCAGCTCGCCCTGGACCTCCCAGAGCAGGTCGATCAGGTCGTCGTGGGTCGCGACCCGGTCGAGCAGGGGGCGGTAGCGGTCCAGTACGGCCGTCCAGTCGACCCCGCTCATGTCCGGCCGCCAGAAGTGGTCGCGCATGATGCGGCCGGTCTCGTCGAACATCTGCCGCCACTCCGCCGACGGGTCGACCGTCTGCCGTACCCGCGTCAGGTCCACGGTGATGTTCGAGTCGCTCTCGTCGTCGCCGGAGGCCCGCCGGTCGCTGGGGACGACCCTGAGCCGGCTGTCGGTCCACAGCAGGACACGCTTGCCGTCGCCGCTGACCTCGAAGTGGTCGGCGTCGTCGGCGAGATGCTCGATCCGCCGCTGGACGAGGTCGTAGCGCTCCATCTCGGTCTTGGGCTCGGGGTCGTCGGGCGTGGCCCGGGTGGCGCCGAGTGCGCCGCGCACGGGGTGCCGTAGCCAGAGCACGCCGTCCTTCGCCGCCCGCAGGTTGGTGTAGCGGGCGGCCTCGACGGGGAACGGCACGATCCGGTCGGCGAGGCCTTCGAGGTCGATGCGGGTGGTCGGGGTGCCCTCGCTGTCGGGAGTCTCCTCCTTGTCCGGCGCGTCGAAGGGCCGGCCGTGCCGCTGCGGGCCGAAGGGGGACGGGGTGGTCGCGGCGAGGGTGATCAGGTGGGGGCGGGAGCCGACGACGAAGGCGAGGTCGAAGACATGCTCGTCGTAGACGGGGTCGAAGGCCCGCGCCGACAGGAAGGCCAGGTGCTTGCCGTCCTGGGTGAACGCGGGCGCGTAGTCCTGGAAGCGCAGGGGGGTCGCCTCGGAGACGGACAGGTCGGTGGTGTTGGCGAGCTTCAGCTGGGACAGCGGGCGCGGGCCGGGGTGCGACCAGGCGAGCCAGGCCGAGTCGGGCGAGAAGACCAGCCCCGACACGTCGCCGTCGGCGCTGCGGTCGACCTCGCGGACCTCGCCGGACTCCCGTTCGACGAGCAGCAGCCGCCCGTCGTGCGCGGCGACCGCCGCCCGGCTTCCGTCGGGCGCCATGGCGAGCTCCAGGACCCGCCCCAGCTGTCCGGCACCGAGCCTGCGCGGCGTGGCCCCCGGGGCGAGCCCGGTCGCCGGGGCGAACTCCAGCGCGTCGTCGCCCTCCGCATCCGTCACCCACACCACCCACTCCTCGCCCTCCGCCCGGAAGGTGCGCGGCAGCCGGGCCCGTACGCCGGGCTCGGCGGCGAGTGCGCGGGCGGGTCCTGAGCGGTGGGTGACCCAGTGCACGGCGCCCCGGACGCAGACCGCGCTGCCGCGCGCGGTGTGGTCGGGCGCCGCCTCCCCGAAGGCGCGGGCGGCGTTCAGCGGGTACGGCTGCCGGTCGGTGCGCTGGCCGCCGAGCCGGATGTCGAGCCGGCGCGGCTCGGCCCCGTCGAGGTCGTCCAGGAGCCACAGTTCTCCGGCTGAGGCGTACACGACCCTGGTGCCGTCGCTCGCGGCGTGCCGGGCGTAGAAGCTGTCGACCGGGGTGTGCCGTCGTAGATCCGACCCGTCCGCGTGGGACGAGTACAGCGCGCCCACCCCCTCGTGGTCGCAGAGGAAGGCGATCCGGTCCCCCACCCACACGGGGTACTCGATGTTCCCGTCCAGGTCCTCGTGCAGCCGTACGAAGTCGCCGTCGCCCGCGAGGTCGATCCACAGCTTCCCCGCCGTACCGCCCCGGTAGCGCTTCCAGCGTGCGGCCTCCAGTCCCATGGGCGCGGACGCGAGCACGAGCTGCGGCCCGTACACGACATCGGCGACGGGGCCGTACGGCAGGGTGGTGGCCGGGCCGCCGTCGAGCGGGACCGTGTGCGCCCAGGTGCGGCGGCTGCCCGCCTGGCCCCGGGTGCTGATGGCGAGGATCCGGCCGTCCGGGGTCCAGCCGCGGACCCGGGTCTGCCAACTGCCCCAGTGGGTGAGGCGCTTGGCGGGGCCGCCGTCCACCGGCGCGATGTGCACCTCGGGGGCGCCGTCGCGGCCGGAGGTCCAGGCGACGGTCGTACCGTCGGGCGAGATGCGCGGCAGGGTGACCGGCACGTTGTCGGCGCTGACCCGCCAGGCCCGGCCGCCGTCGAGCGGGGCGAGCCACACGTCGTCCTCGGCGGTGAAGGCGACCAGGTCACCGTGGAGATGCGGATACCGGAGATAGGAAGACGATCCGGGCGTCGCGGGCTGAGTCACCCGATCACCATAAGCAGGGGCGGCGTCCGGGGACAGGCCTTTGGATCACTTGTCCAACTCCCGCCCGAATGCGCTCACTTGCCTTCCGGCCAGCAGTTCGGGTGCTGCTTGCAGTAGACGGTCTTGGTGACGGTCACGGTGACCGTGGGCCCGGGCTGCTGTCCGCCGCCGCCGGACGGGTTGACCGGCGAGGGCTTGGCATCGCAGTTGCCCAGCCCGTTGACGTGGAACCACTCCTTGCCGCCGACCTTGGCGACGAGGTCACCGCGCACACAGGAACCGCTGACGGCCCGGGTGATCCTGCCGGTGACGACGATATCCTTGCCGTCGGCGGTCTCGCCCTCGCAGTCGACCTTGACGACGGTCTTCGCACTGGCCGTGGCCCCACCGGACTTGCCGTCGCCGTCGCCTTCGTCGTACGAGCCGGTGCAGTTGAGCCACTGCACGTCGGCCTTCTGCCGCTCCAGTTCCGCGGTCACGGTCTGGTCGGTGGTGAACGCCACGGTCGCGCTGTTGAGCCCGCCGGGATCACAGGCGGTCATCCCTCCGACGGCGAGCACGGCCACTCCCACCGCACCCGCCACGCGCGGGCGCCGGCCGACACGACCCCAAACCCTGCTGAAAGCCCCCATGAGAGGGCAGCCTGCCACTGTCCCGGCCGCCGCGGTAGAGCGCATACGGCCACTCCCCCACCCGGATCAGGCGCGCAGCAGCAGCCACTCCTGGAGTTCCACCAGGTTGCCCTCCGGGTCCTTGAGGTGGGCGACGCGCATGCGGTCGGTCATGGGGGCGGGGCCGTGCAGGAGGGTGGCGCCGCGGGCGGTGATCCGGGCGCAGTAGGCGTCCAGGTCGTCGACCCGCAGCACGACCAGGGAGCGGTGGCCGGTGGCCGCGTCGCCGAGTTCGCCCAGGACCTCGGCCATCATCGCCCGGTCCTGGAGGGCGATGCCCGCGGAGCCGGTGGCGGGGCTGAACTTCTCGTACGGCCCGTTCGCCGCGCCCGACTGCGGCTTGAGGCCGAGGACATCGGCGTAGAACCGGTAGCAGGCCGGGAAGTCGCCGACCAGCAGCCGTACTTGGGCGAGTTCCACGGCGTACGTTCCTCCCGGGTCAGGACCAGCGGCCGGTGCGGCCGAGGAGCAGTGCCGTCGCCGCGGTTCCGGCGGTGGAGGTCCGCAGGACGGTACGGCCCAGACGGTACGCCTTCGCCCCCGCCTCCTCGAAGAGGGCCAACTCCTCGGGGCTCACGCCGCCTTCGGGTCCTACGACGAGCACGATGTCACCCTCGGTGGGCAGTTCGGCGGTGGCCAGCGGCTCGCTGCCGTAGTCGCGGTCCTCGTGCAGTACGGCGGCGAAGTCGGCCTGGGCGAGCAGCGCCGCGACCTGCTTGCTCGTGGCCGCCTCCGCGACCTCGGGGAATCGCACCCGGCGCGACTGCTTGCCCGCCTCACGCGCGGTGGCCCGCCACTTGCCGAGGGCCTTCGCGCCCCGCTCGCCCTTCCACTGGGTGATGCACCGGGCGGCCGCCCACGGCACGATCGCGTCGACGCCGGTCTCGGTCATGGTCTCGACGGCGAGCTCACCCCGGTCGCCTTTGGGCAGGGCCTGGACGACGGTGATCCGGGGCTGCGAGGGCGCCTCCTGCGCGACCGCCCCCAGCTCCACCACCAGCCGGTCCTTGCCCTCGGCCGCCTTGACGACGCCGTCGGCCCAGCGTCCGAGCCCGTCGGTGAGGACGACGTCCTCGCCGGCCCGCAGCCGCTTCACCGAGACGGCGTGCCGCCCCTCGGGCCCGTCGAGGACGTACTCGCCACCGGAGGGACCGACGCCCCGCTCCAGCGACTCGACGACGAACACCGGCGCGGTCATCGGCCGGCACCGCCCTGCGGGAAGGCCGACAACACTGTCGACGCCTCGGCCAGTTCGGCGGCCAGGACCTCGACCAGTTGCCCGGCGGGCAGTTCACGCGCCATCCGGTGCCCCTGCCCCGCCCACAGCGCCATGCCCTGCGGGTCACCGGAGGAGGCGGCCTTCTTGCGCAGCGGGGAGGTGAGGTGGTGGATCTCGGGGTAGGCGGCGGGGGCGTACGGGCCGTGCTCACGCATGAAGCGGTTGACCAGGCCACGGGCGGGCCGTCCGGAGAACGCGCGCGTCAGCTCGGTCCGGACGAACAGCGGGTTGGTCAGCGCCTGCTTGTGCACGGCGTTCGCGCCGGACTCCTGGGTGGCGAGGAAGGCGGTGCCGAGCTGTGCGGCGCTCGCCCCGGCCGCGAGGGCGGCGGCGATCTGGCTGCCTCGCATGATGCCGCCGGCGGCGACGAGGGGCAGGCTCACGGTCTCCCGGACCTGTGCGATGAGGGAGAGCAGCCCGATGCCGGACCCGTCGGTCTCGGGGTTGTCGCGATGCGTCCCCTGATGCCCGCCGGCCTCGACGCCCTGCACGATCACGGCGTCGGCGCCGGCCCGCTGCACGGCGAGGGCCTCGTCCGGGGTGGTGGCGGTGACGAGGGTGAGGGTCCCGGCGCGGCGCAGGGACTCCAGCACCTCGCTGCTGGGCACGCCGAAGTGGAAGGAGACGACCGGCACCGGGTTGTCGAGCAGCACGGCCAGCTTGGCGTCGTAGCCGTCGTCCCGCCCGCTGTCCGGGTCCCCCAGCTCGGTCTCGTACCAGGCGGCTTCACCGGCGAGCTGATGGGCGTAGACCTCCACGGCCGCGGCATCCGCGTACTCGGGCTGCGGCATGAACAGATTGACCCCGAAGGGCCGCCCGGTCAGCCCCCTGAGCTGCTTGATCTCCTGGTACATGCCGTCGGCGGTCTTGTACCCGGCGGCGAGGAAGCCCAGCCCACCGGCCTCGGCCACGGCAGCGGCGAGCTGCGGCACGGAGACGCCGCCTGCCATGGGGGCCTGCACGATCGGATGGGGGAAGAGATCGGTCAGCGCGGAGGACATGACGGCATGTTGTCACGTCCTCCGAACAAGTCCGAATCGACCCTTCCCCTTGGCGTAGGCCAACGAAATCCAGGCCCCACCGGCGCTGGAACCCAGCCCCTCCGGCGTTTGAGGAGCGGGGGTCCAGAGGGCAGAGCCCCCTGGCGGGGTCGAAGGGGCAGCGCCCCTTCAGGATGGGACGGGTAGGGGCGGCGGGGGCGAGATCAGCCTCCCGCAGCCACCTCGTCAGCGCCCGTTGAACGCGTCCTTCAACCGCGAGAACAACCCCTGCTGCCCCGGCTGGAACTGTCCCTGCGGGCGCTCCTCGCCGCGCAGCTTGGCCAGCTCGCGCAGCAGCCGCTCCTGCTCGGGATCCAGCTTGGTCGGCGTCTGCACCTCGACGTGCACGATGAGATCGCCGCGCCCGCCGCCCCGCAGATGCGTCACACCCCGCCCGTGCAGCGGGATCGACTGGCCGGACTGCGTGCCGGGCCGGATGTCGACCTCCTCCATGCCGTCCAGCGTCTCCAGCGGCACCTTCGTGCCGAGGGCCGCCGCCGTCATGGGGATCGTCACCGTGCAGTGCAGATCGTCGCCGCGCCGCTGGAACTGCGAGTGCGGCAGCTCGTGGATCTCGACGTACAGGTCACCGGCGGGACCGCCGCCCGGACCGACCTCGCCCTCACCGGCGAGCTGGATCCGCGTGCCGTTGTCGACGCCGGCCGGGATCTTGACGGTCAGGGTCCGGCGGGACCGTACGCGCCCGTCGCCCGCGCACTCGGGGCACGGCGTCGGGACCACGGTGCCGAAGCCCTGGCACTGCGGGCAGGGCCGAGACGTCATGACCTGGCCCAGGAAGGACCGCGTCACCTGCGACACCTCGCCGCGACCGCGGCACATGTCACACGTCTGGGCGGAGGTGCCGGGAGCGGCCCCCTCACCGTTACAGGTGTTGCAGACGACGGCCGTGTCGACCTGGATGTCCTTCGTCGTACCGAAGGCCGCCTCGTCGAGCTCGATCTCCAGGCGGATCATGGCGTCCTGGCCCCGGCGCGTACGCGAGCGCGGACCGCGCTGCGACGCCGTACCGAAGAACGCGTCCATGATGTCCGAGAAGTTCCCGAAGCCGCCCGCGCCGAAGCCGCCGGCTCCCGCGCCGCCCGCCTGGGACAGCGGATCGCCACCGAGGTCGTAGACCTGCTTCTTCTGCGGGTCCGACAGCACCTCGTAAGCGGCGTTGATCTCCTTGAACCGCTCCTGGGTCTTCGGATCCGGATTGACGTCCGGGTGCAGCTCGCGCGCGAGCCGCCGGAAGGCCTTCTTGATCTCTTCCTGCGACGCGTCGCGACGCACGCCGAGAACGGCGTAGTAGTCCGTGGCCACTTACGACTCCGCCAGGATCTGTCCGACGTACCGTGCCACTGCGCGTACCGCTCCCATCGTTCCCGGGTAATCCATGCGGGTCGGTCCGACCACGCCGAGCTTGGCGACTGCCTCGCCGCCCGAACCGTAGCCCACCGACACGACAGACGTGGAGTTGAGTCCCTCATAGGCGTTCTCGTGCCCGATGCGCACGGTCATGCCCGAATCCCCGGCCTCGCCAAGGAGTTTGAGGAGCACGACCTGCTCCTCCAAGGCTTCCAGAACGGGCCGGATGGTGAGGGGGAAGTCATGTCCGAAGCGGGTGAGATTGGCGGTTCCGCCGATCATCAGCCGCTCCTCGTTCTCCTCGACGAGTGTCTCCAGAAGGGTGGAGAGCACGGTCGAGACGGTGCCGCGGTCCTCCAGGTCGAAGGCCTCGGGGAGGTCCTCGACGAGGGTCGGCACATCGGTGAAGCGCCGCCCGGCGACCCGGCTGTTCAGCCGCGCGCGCAGATCCGCGAGCGACCCCTCGCCGAAGGGGGCCGGACAGTCGACCATCCGCTGCTCGACCCGTCCGGTGTCCGTGATCAGTACGAGCATCACACGCGCGGGCGCGAGGGACAGCAGCTCGACATGGCGGACGGTGGACCGGGTCAGCGACGGGTACTGCACGACGGCGACCTGCCGGGTGAGCTGCGCGAGCAGCCGCACGGTGCGCGCCACGACGTCGTCGAGGTCCACGGCGCCGTCGAGGAAGTTCTGGATGGCGCGCCGCTCCGGCGGGGTCATCGGTTTGACGCCGGCGAGCTTGTCGACGAACAGCCGGTAGCCCTTGTCGGTCGGGATACGCCCCGCACTGGTGTGCGGCTGGGCGATGAAACCCTCGTCCTCCAGGGCCGCCATGTCGTTACGGACGGTCGCCGGGGAGACACCGAGGTTGTGCCGCTCGGTCAGGGCCTTCGAGCCCACCGGCTCCTCGGTCCCGACGTAGTCCTGGACGATGGCACGCAACACCTGAAGCCTGCGTTCACTCAGCAATCGCGCACACCTCCAGAAGTCGTCCACTCGGCGCCTCGCCTGGCACTCTGCGCTGGTGAGTGCCAACCGTCCCCGGCCAGTGTACGGCGGTGGGGTACGCCCCGGGCAAGGCCGGTCACGCACCACCGTGCCCGACGGTGATGTCGTTTAGCGTCGCGGTATGACGGTGACTTGGGAAGAGCTGGGGTGGGAACGGCTGGCGGCCGGCGTCGGACGGTGCCGGCTTCCGGGCTGGGACTGCACGGCGGGGCTGGTCGTCGGGGACGGTGGCGCGCTGCTCGTCGACGCCGGGTCGAGCCTCGGGGAGGGCTCGCGGTTGCGGACGCAGGCGCAGTGGCTCGCCGGTCACCGTGTGACTCATCTCGCGCTTACCCACCCCCACTTCGATCACGTCTTCGGGGCGGCGGCGTTCGCGGGGGCGGAGGTGTACGGGGCGGTGGGCATGGACACGGTGTTCGCGCACGAGCGGGCGGAACTGCGCGCGGACGCCGTACACAACGGCCTGGACCAGGACGCGGCCGACGAGGCGATCGACGCCCTGGTCCACCCCCGTCACCAGGTGAGCGGCGAGTGGACCCTCGACCTGGACGGCGGCCGTCAGGTCCTCCTGGCGAACCTGGGCCCGGCCCACACGGCCCACGATCTGGTCGTGCTCGTGCCGGGCACGGCCGCCGGGGACCGGGAGGTGGTCTTCTGCGGCGACCTGGTCGAGGAGTCCGGCGAACCCCAGGCCGGCCGGGACGCCGTACCGTCTCGCTGGCCGGCGGCCCTGGACCGCCTCCTCGACCTGGGCGGCGAGGACGCACTGTACGTGCCCGGTCACGGAGCGGTGGTGGACGCGGAGTTCGTACGACGCCAACGCGACGCGTTGGCCGCCCGTTTCGGCGTGTCGGGCTGAACGGCGGGACGCGCGGCCCGCGCTTCTCCTATCGTCATCCGAATGCGCCAGTACTCCCCCGACCTGACCCCGCCCTGGAAGAAGCCCAAGCCCGTCCCCGAGGTCCCGGCGGACCCGGGCCTGGTGGTGGAGGAGCCGGGCACGGGTTTCTGCGGCGCGGTGATCCGCTGCGAGGCGGGCACCGTGACGCTGGAGGACCGCTTCGGCAAGCACCGGGTGTTCCCGCTGGAGCCGCGGGGGTTCCTGCTGGAGGGCAAGGTGGTGACCCTGGTCCGCCCGTCCGGGGCGGCTCCCGTACAACCCACCCGTACCGCCTCCGGTTCGGTCGCCGTCCCCGGCGCACGCGCACGCGTGGCCCGCGCAGGCCGCATCTACGTGGAGGGCCGGCACGACGCCGAGCTGGTCGAGAAGGTGTGGGGCGACGATCTGCGCATCGAGGGCGTGGTCGTGGAGTACCTGGAGGGCGTCGACGACCTGCCGTCGATCGTGGCCGATTTCGCGCCGGGTCCTGATGCGCGGCTGGGGGTTCTGGTGGACCACCTGGTGCCGGGCACGAAGGAGTGGCGGATCGCCGAGTCGGTGACCAGTGAGCACGCGTTGGTCGTGGGCCACCCGTACATCGACATCTGGGAGGCGGTGAAGCCGTCGTCGCTGGGGATCGCCGGGTGGCCGAAGGTCCCGCACGGGCAGGACTGGAAGACGGGGGTGTGCCGGGCGCTGGGGTGGCCGTCGGAGAACACCGGGGCGGTGTGGCAGGCGATTCTGAAGCGGGTGGGGTCTTACAAGGACCTGGAGCCGGAGTTGTTGGGAAGGGTGGAGGAGTTGATCGACTTCGTTACGGGTAGCGGTGGGGCTTGACGTTGGGGAACGTTCCGAACTCGGTGGTGTCCAGTTCGAGCCCCAGGTGCTCCACCGGGACTGGGTCCCCGAATTTGATGATCTCCTGGCTGAGGTAGTCGGCGTCCTCGCCCTGGCCTGCGGGCTTCGTCAGCAGGACACACTGCGCCATGATCGGGTCGAGGACGAGGTAGGCGGGGATCTTCCCGGCGGCGTAGATCGAGCGCTTGATCACGTAGTCCTGATGAACGCTGGACTTGGATACGACCTCCACGGCCATCGTGACCAGCTTGGAGGGCAGCAGACGGCCCGAGTCGGGTAGCGCGTCTCGCGCCACTACCACTAGGTCCGGTACCGGCTCGCTGGCCTCGTCCAGGATGTCCACGTCCTGGGTCTGAAGGCGAGACCAGCGCTGTCGCGGGATCTGGTCCTGCACATCGGCAACGATCATGTTGTGCACGATGTCAGGGCTGGCCATCATCACGATTACCCCCCGGAGGAGCTCCATCTTGACGCCCTCAGGAGGCTCAAGTTCCTCGAAGATCTTCACCATGCCGGTGGTCATCGGTCGGTCGTCCACAGCGGTCATCTCCGCAACCCTCCGGTTTCCGCCACCGTGCAATTACGGGGGCAGCCTACGAATCAGGTTAGGGATCGAACCGGCGTTCCGCACCGATTCACCCGCCCGAGTGATCAGTCCACCAAATCCCTGACCACGGCATCCGCCAGCAACCGCCCCCGCAACGTCAGCAGCGCACGCCCCTCCGCATACGGCCCCTCCTGAAGCAGTCCCTCCCCCAGCGCACGCCGAGAAGCCGCGAGCCCCTCCTCCCGCAGCAGCTCCAGCGGCACGCCCTCCCGAAGCCGCAGCTCCAGCAGGATCCGCTCGACCCTCCGGTCCTCCTCCGACAACAGCTCGCGCCCCGCCCCCGGCGACTTCCCCGCCGCCAGCGCCCCCGCATACGCCCCCGGATGCTTCACGTTCCACCAGCGCACCCCGCCCACGTGCGAGTGGGCTCCCGGCCCCGCGCCCCACCAGTCGGCACCCCGCCAGTACAGCTCGTTGTGCAGACAGCGGGCGGCCTCCGAGGTCGCCCAGTTGGAGACCTCGTACCAGTCGAAACCGGCCGCCGTGAACGTCTCCTCGGCGATCAGGTACCGGTCCGCGTGGACGTCGTCGTCCGTCATCGGGACCTCGCCCCGGCGGATCCGGCGGGCCAGCTGGGTGCCTTCCTCGACGATGAGGGCGTACGCAGACACATGGTCGGGTCCGGCGCCGATCGCCGCCTCCAGCGAGGCCCGCCAGTCGTCGTCCGACTCGCCGGGGGTGCCGTAGATCAGGTCCAGGTTGACGTGCTCGAAGCCCGCCGCGCGGGCCTCCGCGACGCAGGCCTCGGGGCGGCCGGGGGTGTGCGTGCGGTCGAGGATCTTCAGTACGTGCTGCTTGGCGCTCTGCATGCCGAAGGAGATCCGGTTGAAGCCGCCCTCGCGGAGCGTGGCCAGATAGGCCGGGTCGACCGACTCCGGGTTCGCCTCCGTGGTGATCTCCGCGTCCGGCGCCAGTCCGAACTCGGCGCGGATCGCCCCCAGCATCCGTACGAGATCGTCGGCGGCCAGCAGGGTGGGCGTACCGCCGCCGACGAAGACCGTGCGGACCTGGCGCGGGTCGTCGCCGAGGACCTTGCGGGCGAGGCGGATCTCGTCGACGAGGGTCTCGGCGTAGTTGTCGCGGGACGCCAGTACTCCGCCCGTGCCGCGCAGCTCGGTCGCGGTGTAGGTGTTGAAGTCGCAGTAGCCGCAGCGGGTCGCGCAGTACGGGACGTGCAGGTAGAAGCCGAGGGGGCGGTCGGCCGCGGCGGCGAGTGCGGACGCGGGGAGCGCGCCGTCGGTGGGGACGGGTTCGCCGTCGGGGAGTGCGGAGGGCATGGGTTCTATTGTCCAGCACGCGCGCGTACTCCCCGGAACCCGGAACTCGCTACTCGGCCTGGAGCACCAGCAGCGCCAGGTCGTCCTCCGGCGGGCGGCCGCTGAACTCGTGCACCAGCCTGCGGATCCGTTCCGCGATCAGCTGGGCGTTCAGCCCCGCGCACCCGGCGAGGGCGGTCGCGAGGCCGTCGCCGTCGTCGAACTGGCGGGAGCCGCTGCGCCGCTCCGTGACCCCGTCGGTGACGCAGAGCAGGGTGTCGCCGGAGCGCAGTTCGAAGGTCTCGGAGGTGTACGTGGCGTCCTCGATGACCCCGAGGAGGGTCTGCGGGTGCGCGGCGGTGTGGACCTCGCCGCCCGCGCCCAGCAGCAGGGGCAGCGGGTGGCCGGCGGAGGCGAGGGTGCAGCGGATGCCGCCGTCGAAGGGGGTGAGCTCGCCGTAGAGGAGGGACAGGAAGCGGGTCTGAGGGCCGTCGCCGGGGGCGACCGGGCCGACGAGGGCGCGGGCGGCGGCGTCGGCGGCCTCCGTGGCGTCGTCGAGGAGGAGCTGGTTGAGCCGGTCGAGGACGTCGGCGACGCGGTAGCCCTCGCGGGCGAGGAGCCGTAGCCAGGGGCGGGCGATGCCGATCACCACGGCCGCCTCGGGGCCCTTGCCCTGGACGTCGCCGATGGCGAAGCACCAGCGGCCGTCACCGGCCGGGAAGAGGTCGTAGAAGTCGCCGCTCGGGCCGCCCTTGTCGCACGGCTCGTACACCAGGGCGCTGACCACCCCGGGGATCTCCGCGACCGCGCCGGGCAGCAGTCCGCGTTGCAGGACCCGGCTGATGGTGGCCTGCCGGGCGTACTGGCGGGCGGCGCCGATGGCGAGGGCCACCCGGCGGCTGAGGTCCTCGACGAGCCCGGTGACCTCGTCGGGGAAGCGCATGAGGTCGGCCCGCCCGATGACCAGCGTGCCCAGCGGGCGGCCGCCGGCGATCAGGCGGTACGCGAGTGCCGTGCCGTGCACCCCGCGCGCGCCGAGCGCCTCACCGGGCCAGGGGTAGGGGACGGGTCCGGTGCGGTGGGTTTCGGGCGGAAGCGGCGGCTCCTTCTCCAGGGCGCGGCGCAGTTCCTCGATGAGGTTCTCGGAGCCGTGCCAGACGCGGGCCAGCCGGGGCCCCGTGCCCGCGGTGCCGTCGACCGCCCAGCCGCCCTCCGCCTCGCCCGATCGCGGGTATCCCCAGCGCCCGGCGACCTCGTCCTCCAGCCACACCGCGCACCAGTCCGCCAGCCGCGGCACGATCAGCTGGCCGGCGAGCGCGGCGACCAGGTTCTCGTCGAGCTGTCCGGCGAGCAGGTCGGAGGCCTCGGCGAGGAACGACAGGGCGCCCCGGTTGAGCCAGTCCCGATCCCGCTCGGCGCGCTGGGGCTCGGGCGCGAGGATCTCGGCGACGCGCAGCCCGCGCTCCAGCGCGCACTCCTGCGCGTACGCCTCGATGTCGTCCCTGGCCGCCACCATGGGGTCTTCTGCGGGCAGCCGCGCCCAGACGGTCTTGGAGCCGGTGCGATAGGTGACGCCCCAGGACTCGGCGAGCCGGGACACCAGGCGCAGGCCGCGGCCGTACTCCGGCGTCTCGTACGGCGCCTCGACCTCGCCGTCGCGCGGGGCGCGCGAGGGGTGGTGGTCCAGGACCTCGACGAGCAGGTCGCCGGTCCCGTCCTCCAGCCGGCAGGCGAGCTCGACATCGGTACCGGCGTGCACGACGGCGTTGGTGACGAGTTCGCTGACGACCACGACGGCGTCGTCGACGAGACGGTCGGTGAGGTGTTCGGTGCCGGGGAGACCGGAGGCGGCCCATTCGGTGAGGGCCCCGCGCACGACGGAGCGTGCGGAGCCCGGGGAGAGCGCGCTGCCGGGGAGGGTGGTGCGGGTTTCCGCGCCCACGCCCCCGTGCACAGGCACACCAGAGGCACGGGTAACGGTCTCCCGTTGCGCCGGAATGGCCCCCATGGACAGCTCCCCGAACGGTTCGGACGAATACGCCTCAGTCGACGCCGACAGAGTGACAGACTGGCCACGCCCATAAGCACCGAGTTACCGAAGTGGGCCGCCATGAGTGAGAACAGTGCTACGCGTGTGCTCGAAGACGGACAGAAAATCGTTCAGATTCGAGCATCGGAACTGCGCCCCCTGCTCGCCGCGATGACCGCGGCCCGGGATGGCGACTTCCGCAGGCTCCCGGAGACCGGTGAGGGAGTGGTGGCCGAGCTGACGGCCGTCTTCAACCAGATCATGGACCGCAGCACCCACTTCAACGGTGAAGTGCAGCGGGTCAAAAGGGAGTTGGTGCGCCACGGCCGCCTCGACGAGCGGCTCTCGGCGAGCCCGGGGCAGGGCGACTGGACGACCCGGGTCAACGACGTCAACCAGGTGCTCGACGCCCTGGTGGCCCCGGCGGCGAACGCGACGCGCGTGCTGGACGCGGTGGCCGGCGGCGACCTCACCCAGCGCGTCGACCTGCACGACGGCAGCCGTCAGTTACGCGGTGACCTGCGCCGACTCGGCCGGGCCGTGAACAAGATGGTCGACCAGCTCTCCCTGTTCACCGGCGAGGTCACCCGTGTGGCCCGTGAGGTGGGTACCGAGGGCAGGCTCGGCGGGCGGGCCAAGGTGCAGGGCCTGTCCGGCAGTTGGCGGGACGTGACCGAGGCCGTCAACACGATGGCGGCCCGGCTGACCGCCCAGGTCCGCGACATCGCCCTGGTGACCACGGCGGTGGCCCGCGGCGACCTGACCCGCACGGTCACCGTCGAGGCGACCGGCGAACTCCTCGAACTCAAGCTGACCGTCAACACGATGGTCGACCAGCTCTCCGCCTTCGCCGACGAGGTGACGCGGGTCGCCCGCGAGGTCGGTACGGAAGGCCAGCTGGGTGGCCGCGCCCAGGTGCGGGGCGTGTCCGGCGTCTGGAAGGACCTCACCGACAACGTCAACTTCATGGCGTCGAACCTGACCTCCCAGGTCCGCAACATCGCCCAGGTGACCACGGCCGTCGCCAACGGCGACCTGAGCCAGAAGATCACCGTCGACGCCCAGGGAGAGATTCTGGAGCTGAAGTCGACGATCAACACGATGGTCGACCAGCTCTCCGCCTTCGCCGACGAGGTCACGCGCGTCGCCCGCGAGGTCGGTACGGAAGGAAACCTGGGCGGGCGGGCCCAGGTGCGCGGCGTCTCCGGCGTCTGGAAGGACCTCACCGACAACGTCAACTTCATGGCGGACAACCTGACCTCCCAGGTCCGCAACATCGCCCTCGTCTCCACCGCCGTCGCCCAGGGCGACCTCGGCAAGAAGATCACGGTCGAGGCGAAGGGAGAGATCCTGGAGCTGAAGTCGACGATCAACACGATGGTCGACCAGCTCTCCGCCTTCGCCGACGAGGTCACGCGCGTCGCCCGCGAGGTCGGCACCGAGGGAAACCTCGGCGGTCAGGCCCAGGTGCGCGGCGTCAGCGGCGTCTGGAAGGACCTCACCGACAACGTCAACTTCATGGCGCTGAACCTGACCTCCCAGGTCCGCAACATCGCCCAGGTGACGACGGCCGTGGCGAACGGCGATCTGTCGAAGAAGATCACCGTCGACGCACGCGGCGAGATCCTCGAACTCAAGGACACCGTCAACACGATGGTGCAGCAGCTGCGCGCCTTCGCCGACGAGGTCACCCGCGTCGCCCGCGAGGTCGGCACCGACGGACGGCTCGGCGGCCGGGCGCAGGTACTGGGCGTCTCCGGCGTCTGGCGGGACCTGACGGACAACGTCAACTACATGGCCGACAACCTCACCTCACAGGTGCGCAACATCGCCCAGGTCACCACGGCTGTCGCCAACGGCGACCTCTCCAAGAAGATCGACGTGGACGCGCGCGGCGAGATCCTGGAGCTGAAGACCGCCATCAACACGATGGTCGACACGCTGTCCTCCTTCTCCTCCGAGGTGACCCGGGTGGCCCGCGAGGTGGGTTCCGAGGGTCAGCTGGGCGGCCAGGCGCGGGTGGAGGGCGTGTACGGCACCTGGAAGCGCCTGACGACGAACGTGAACGAGCTGGCGTCGAACCTGACCACCCAGGTCCGCGCCATCGCCGAGGTCGCCTCAGCCGTGGCCCAGGGCGACATGTCCCGCTCGATCACCGTGGAGACGCGCGGAGAGGTCGCCGAGCTGAAGGACAACATCAACCTGATGGTGGCCAACCTGCGCGAGACGACCCGAGCCAAGGACTGGCTGGAGTCCAACCTGGCCCGCCTGGCCGCGCTGATGCAGGGCCACCGCGATCTGATGGAGGTCGCCGACCTGCTGCTGCGCGAGCTGACACCACTGGTCAACGCCCAGTACGGCGCGTTCTTCCTGGCCGACCCGGACGAGGAGAGCGCCGCGCTGCGCACCACGGTTCCCGCGAAGGGGCTGGCCTTCATCGCCGGGTACGGCTCGGCGCAGGGCGCGACCGTCGAGACCGGTGGCCTTCCGGTGCACGGACTGGTCCGGCAGGCGGCCCGCGAAAAGAAGCGGATCCTGGTCGAGGAGGCCCCGCCGGACTACATCAAGATCAACAGCGGGCTGGGCGAGGCGGCGCCCACGAGCGTCGTCATCATCCCGATCCTCTTCGAGGACAAGCTCCTCGGCGTGATCGAGCTGGCGTCGTTCTCCCGCTTCTCCGATGTGCATCTGGCGTTCTTCGACCAGTTCGTGAACACCATCGCCGTCGCCATCAACACGATCATCGCCAACTCCCGTACGGAGTCCCTGCTCGGCGAGTCCCAGCGCCTGGCCATGCAGCTCCAGGAACGCTCGGACGAACTCCAGATGCAGCAGGCGGAGCTACAGCGCTCGAACGCGGAACTGGAGGAGAAGGCGGCCCTGTTGGCGACCTCCTCCCAGTACAAGTCGGAGTTCCTGGCGAACATGTCCCACGAACTCCGCACCCCGCTGAACTCCCTGCTGATCCTGGCGAGACTGCTGTCGGACAACCCGGACGGCCACCTCACCGACCAGGAGGTCCAGTTCGCGGCGACGATCCACCGCTCGGGCTCGGACCTGCTCCAGCTGATCAACGACATCCTGGACCTGTCGAAGATCGAGGCCGGCCGGATGGACGTACGCCCGAAGAAGCTGCCTCTCATCAAGCTGCTCGACTACGTCCACGCCACGTTCCGCCCGCTCACCCTGGACCGGGGGCTCGCCTTCGAGGTGGCGGTCGGCGAGGACGTGCCGCGCGAGATGTACTCGGACGAACAGCGCCTCCAGCAGATCCTGCGCAACCTCCTCTCCAACGCGATCAAGTTCACCGCGACCGGCAGGGTCGAGCTGCGCGTGAACCGGGTGAAGGACCCCGAGCACCACTACGTCCGCGAGAGCGACGAGGTGATCGCGTTCGCGGTGTCCGACACCGGCATCGGCATCGCGGCGGAGAAGCTCCCGGTGATCTTCGAGGCGTTCCAGCAGGCCGACGGCACGACCAACCGCAAGTACGGCGGCACCGGCCTCGGCCTGTCCATCAGCCGCGAGATCGCGGGCCTGCTGGGCGGCCGTATCGTCGCCGAGAGCGAGCCCGGCGAGGGCTCCACGTTCACGCTGTACGTCCCGGTCGTCAGCCCCGGCCACGCGGCCACCGGCCCGACGCCCGAGGGCCGTCCGCTGCCGGTGCCGGAGCAGCTGTCGGCCGAGACGTACCCGGCCGCGCACGACGCCGACGAGTCATGGCCGACGCCGACCAAGCTGGAGGCGTGGCAGACGGGCCGGGCGGGCCAGGTCCTGCCGGGCCGACGGGTGCTGATAGTGGACGACGACATCCGCAACGTCTTCGCGCTCACCCATGTCCTCGGCCGGGTCGGCATGCCGGTCCTGTACGCGGAGAACGGCCGCGAGGGCATCGAGACCCTGGAGCGCAACCCGGACGTCGAACTCGTCCTGATGGACATCATGATGCCGGAGATGGACGGCTACGAGACGATCTCCGCCATCCGCCGCACCCCGCGCTGGGCTGACCTTCCCATCGTCGCCCTGACCGCGAAGGCCATGCCCGGCGACCGGGAGAAGTCCATCGCGCGGGGCGCCAACGACTACGTACCGAAACCGGTGGACGTGGATCAGCTGCTGACCGTCGTCTGCGACCTCCTGGACCCCGAGGCCGCGGAGCCGAAGAACACCGTAGGACCGGGACCGGACGCTTCCGAGGGGGAAGAGGTCCCGCCGACCATCACCGAATGAGGCCACTTCATCATGAGCGCTGAGGCAACGACCGACGAGCGTGCCGGCATCCTCCTGGTCGACGACATGGAGGACAACCTGATCGCGCTGGAGGCCGTCCTGGGGTCCCTCAACGAACCGCTCGTCCGCGCGCGTTCGGGCGAGGAGGCGATGAAGGCGCTGCTCCGGCAACGCTTCGCCCTGGTCCTGCTCGATGTCCGCATGCCGGGCATGGACGGCTTCGAGACCGCCACCAACATCAAACGGCTCGACCAGACCAAGGACGTCCCGATCATCTTCCTGACCGGCGCGGAGGACGAGCCGGCCTATGCCTTCCGCGGCTACGCGACCGGCGCCGCGGACTACTTGACCAAGCCGTTCGATCCGTGGGTGTTACGCGCGAAGGTGACGGTTTTCCTGGACCTGTACCGCAAGAACAGGCAGTTGGAGCACCTGCTGAGCCGCGAGCACGTCCACAGCAAGGAGCTGAGTGCGCAGGTGGCATCCCTTGAGGAGCGACTCTCCGATGACGTCCCCCCGGACCTGACGGACCTCCGCGCAAGGGTCCACGAGATACGTCGACTTATCGGCAAAGGGTGAGCCGACCAACCCCAAGGGGCGCGGGGAACTGCGCGAGCAACCACGTACCACCCGCAGCCGCCAGCAGTCCCCGCCACCCTCCCCTACGGCGCTACGCCTCCCGCGTACCGGCGTACATCTCCTCAATAAGCCCCTTGTACTCCCGCTCCACAACCGGCCGCTTCAACTTCAGACTCGGCGTGATCTCCCCGTGCTCCACATCGAGATCCCGGGGCAGCAACCGGAACTTCTTGATGGTCTGCCACTTCTGAAGCCCCTCGTTGAGCTTCTTCACATACCCGTCGACCATCTCGACCGTCTGCGGCGCCGCCACGATCTCCGCGTACGACTTCCCGGAGAGCCCGTTCTCCTCGGCCCAGGCGACAATCGCGACCTCGTCCAGCGCGATCAGCGCCGTGCAGAAGTTCCGGTCGGCGCCGTGCACCAGGATGTTGGAGACGTACGGGCACACCGCCTTGAACTGCCCCTCGACCTCGGCCGGCGCGATGTACTTGCCGCCCGACGTTTTGATCAGGTCCTTCTTGCGATCGGTGATACGCAGGTACCCGTCGGGCGACAGCTCACCGATGTCACCGGTGTGGAACCAGCCGTCCGACTCCAGCACCTCGGCGGTCTTGTCGGGCAGCCCGTGGTAGCCCTCCATGATGCCGGGGCCGCGCAGCAGGATCTCCCCGTCGTCCGCGATACGCACCTCCGTGCCGGGCAGCGGCTTGCCGACCGTGCCGGTGCGGTAGGCCTCGCCCGGGTTCACGAACGACGCGGCCGAGGACTCGGTGAGGCCGTAGCCCTCGAGGATGTGGATGCCGGCACCCGCGAAGAAGTAGCCGATCTCGGGGGCGAGCGCGGCGCTGCCCGAGACGCAGGCGCGCAGGTTGCCGCCGAAGGCCTCGCGGATCTTGGCGTACACGAGCGTGTCGGCGACCTTGTGCTTGGCGGCGAGGCCGAAGGGCGCGGAGTGGGTGCCGGTGCGCCGGAAGTTTTCCTGGGTGACCTTGGCGTACTCGCGGGAGACCTCGGCGGCCCACTGGAAGATCTTGTACTTGGCGCCGCCGGCCGCACGGGCCTTGGCGGCCACCCCGTTGTAGACCTTCTCGAAGATGCGCGGGACGGCCGCCATGTACGTCGGCTGCACGACCGGCAGATTCTCGATGATCTTGTCGACGCGGCCGTCGACGGCGGTGACGTGACCGACCTCGATCTGCCCGGAGGTGAGCACCTTGCCGAAGACGTGCGCGAGCGGCAGCCACAGGTACTGCACGTCGTCCGGGCCGACCAGGCCGGTCGCGGCGATGGCCTTCGCCATGTACGCCCAGTTGTCGTGCGGCAGCCGTACGCCCTTGGGGCGGCCGGTGGTGCCGGAGGTGTAGATCAGGGTGGCCAGCTGGTCCCTGGTGATCGCGCCGACCCGCTGCTCGATCAGCTCCGGGTCCTTCTCCAGCCGGGCCGCGCCGCGCTTCTCCAGCTCGTCGAGGGTGAGGATCCAGTCGGCGGTCTCGACGCCGGCCGGGTCGATGACGACGACATGGGTGAGGTTCGGCAGCTCTGCGCGCTTCTCGACCGCCTTGGCCAGCTGGGCCGCGTCCTCGGCGATCAGTACCCGGCTCTCGGAGTCGGAGAGGATGAACGCCGACTCCTCGGCGTTGGTCTGCGGATAGACGGTGGTGGTGGCCGCGCCGGCGCACATGATGCCCAGGTCGGCCAGTATCCACTCGATCCGGGTCGAGGAGGCGAGGGCGACGCGCTGTTCGGGCTGGACCCCCAGCTCGATGAGCCCGGCCGCGATGGCATAGACCCGCTCGGCGGCCTGCGCCCAGCTCAGCGACTTCCAGTCGTCCGGGCCCTCGCCCGAGACCGGGGCCACGGGATGGCGATATGCCTCGGCGTCCGGTGTGGCCGCCACACGCTCCAGGAAGAGGGCCGCCACGCTCGGCGGACGGTTCTCGATCAGTGTCTGTGTGTCGCTCACGACATCCTCCGGGGGCCCGCGACTGTGCGGCTGGCTCAACAGCCGGCTGGTGCGGCCGGCTCATTACGGCGGTCTTCACTCGCGTGCCGTTGTTTAACTCGCGAGTAACTATCGAGCAGGGATCAGAGTAAAGGCCGACCGGCCGACGCGTAAGGGTCCGCGGCCTGTCACTTCCACCAGAGAGTCCCGCCGGTACGAGCCCGTACGCGCAGAGGCCCGCCGCACTTGCGTACGACGAGCCCCTGTTGCACCGGTTTGCCGGGTCACCGCCTGTTACCGGCGGTTACTTCTTGCCCTTGCCCGACCCCGCGCTGTCATCGCTGGAGAGCACCGCGATGAAGGCCTCCTGCGGAACCTCCACGGAACCCACCATCTTCATCCGCTTCTTGCCTTCCTTCTGCTTCTCCAGCAGCTTGCGCTTACGGGAGATGTCGCCGCCGTAGCACTTGGCGAGGACGTCCTTGCGGATGGCGCGGATGGTCTCGCGGGCGATCACCCGGGAGCCGATGGCGGCCTGGATCGGCACCTCGAAGGCCTGCCGCGGGATGAGCTCGCGCAGCTTGGCGACGAGCCGTACGCCGTACGCGTAGGCCGCGTCCTTGTGGGTGATGGCGGAGAAGGCGTCCACCTTGTCGCCGTGCAGCAGGATGTCGACCTTGACCAGGCTGGAGGTCTGCTCGCCGGTGGGCTCGTAGTCGAGCGAGGCGTAGCCGCGGGTCTTGGACTTCAGCTGGTCGAAGAAGTCGAAGACGATCTCCGCGAGCGGCAGCGTGTAGCGGATCTCGACCCGGTCCTCGGACAGGTAGTCCATACCGAGCAGGGTGCCGCGCCGGGTCTGGCACAGCTCCATGATCGAGCCGATGAACTCGGTCGGGGCGAGGATGGTGGCGCGTACGACGGGCTCGTACACCTCGTTGATCTTGCCCTCGGGGAACTCGCTCGGGTTGGTGACGGTGTGCTCGGTGCCGTCCTCCATCACGACCCGGTAGACCACGTTGGGCGCGGTCGCGATCAGGTCGAGCCCGAACTCGCGCTCCAGGCGCTCACGGATCACGTCGAGGTGCAGGAGCCCCAGGAAGCCGACGCGGAAGCCGAAGCCGAGCGCGGCGGAGGTCTCCGGCTCGTAGACCAGCGCGGCGTCGTTGAGCTGGAGCTTGTCGAGGGCCTCGCGCAGCTCGGGGTAGTCGGAGCCGTCCAGCGGATAGAGCCCGGAGAAGACCATCGGCTTCGGGTCCTTGTACCCGCCGAGGGCCTCCGTCGCCCCCTTCTGCTGGCTGGTGACGGTGTCACCGACCTTGGACTGGCGGACGTCCTTCACGCCGGTGATGAGGTAACCCACCTCACCGACACCGAGGCCGTCGGCGCTCAGCATCTCGGGCGAGTTCGTCCCGATCTCCAGCAGCTCGTGCGTGGCACCCGTCGACATCATCTTGATGCGCTCGCGCTTGTTGAGCTGGCCGTCGATGACACGGACGTAGGTGACCACGCCCCGGTAGGAGTCGTAGACGGAGTCGAAGATCATGGCGCGGGCGGGGGCGTCCTTGACGCCGACCGGCGCGGGGACCTCCTTGACCACCCGGTCGAGCAGGGCGTCGACGCCGACACCCGTCTTGGCGGAGACCCGCAGCACGTCGCTCGGATCGCAGCCGACCAGGTTGGCGAGCTCCTCGGCGAACTTCTCGGGCTGCGCGGCCGGCAGGTCGATCTTGTTCAGTACGGGGATGATCGTGAGGTCGTTCTCCATCGCCAGGTAGAGGTTGGCGAGGGTCTGGGCCTCGATGCCCTGGGCGGCGTCGACGAGGAGGATGGTGCCCTCGCAGGCGGCGAGCGACCGCGAGACCTCGTAGGTGAAGTCGACGTGCCCCGGGGTGTCGATCATGTTGAGGATGTGCGTGTTGCCGGGTTCGTGGGTGGGAGCCCACGGCAGCCGCACCGCCTGGGACTTGATCGTGATGCCGCGCTCGCGCTCGATGTCCATCCGGTCGAGGTACTGAGCACGCATCTGCCGCTGCTCGACCACACCGGTCAGCTGGAGCATCCGGTCGGCGAGCGTGGACTTGCCGTGGTCGATGTGCGCGATGATGCAGAAATTGCGGATCAGAGCCGGGTCGGTACGGCTCGGCTCGGGCACATTGTTTGGGGTCGCGGGCACGCAGGGTCCTGTCTCTTGAGGCGCCTTATGCCTCGGGTCGGATCGATACGTAGGTTCCATGGTCCCACGGGCAGCGACCGGGGACCGTTTTGGGCCGTCCGCCGGCCCACTGGTAGTCTGGGTGGCTGTGTCTCATGCCCTCTCAGCGCGAGGCACATCCTCAAGAAATCACCTGGTACGGGACCCGGTCTCCTCGTGAGGCTCCTGGCCCCGTGCCTGAACCTGAAAAGGCTCATTCGTGGCGAACATCAAGTCCCAGATCAAGCGGATCAAGACCAACGAGAAGGCCCGGCTGCGCAACAAGGCCGTCAAGTCCTCCCTGAAGACCGCGATCCGCAAGGCCCGTGAGGCCGCTGCCGCGGGTGACGTCGAGAAGGCCACCGAGTACCAGCGCGCTGCCGCGCGTCAGCTCGACAAGGCCGTCTCCAAGGGCGTCATCCACAAGAACCAGGCCGCCAACAAGAAGTCGGCGCTTGCTTCGAAGGTCGGCTCCCTCAAGGGCTGACACCTTTCTGATCTGACCGCCGGAGGGAATCGAGCGGGCCCTCTCTCATCCGCTCCCGTCCGGCACCCCGGATCCGCACGCGGCCTGCGTTCGCCACGCGGGTGCGGATCCAGCAGCTTGATCCGAAGGCCCCGGCGCCTCGCCCTTCCCCAGGGCGGGCGCCGGGGCCTTCGCCCATGCCCACGTCCACATCCGTGTCCGCGTCCAGGCCTGGGTCACGACCAGAAGTCGTTGGCCATGTCGATGTCGGCGACACACTCGTCGAGATCGGTGATCTTGTCGCCGACGATCCGGAAGACGATGCCGCCGTTCTCCTCGATGTGCTTGGAGCCTCGGTCAGCGGTGAAACGGTGCACGGACACGGCGTGCCCACGGCCGTCGACGAAGATGTCACGCAGCTCGACCCGGAACGACCCGCCCGTCTCCGAGTAGAGCCGGCCGTAGTACCCGTCGAGGATCGAGTCGATCCCCTTGAAGTCCCCCGAGAGCGGGTGAGAACCGGGCACATGATGCTTACAGTCCCCGGTCATCATTCCGCGCAGGGTGTCCATGTCCCCGCGCTGAAAGGCTTCGTAGCCCTTGCGGACGAGAGCAGCGTGCGGGTGTTCAGCCATGACGGTCGCCACCTTCCCAATCCGACGCTGTACGACTGATATGCCCGATTGTCCCCTGTTGTCCTGGGGGCGTCTTCTGGAGCAGGGGGATCGCTCCGGGACGCCCACGTCGCCCGAGGTGGTGCGGTGCCTGCCGGACCGACGACGCGGCGTGATTCCAATGGCAGGGCCTAGGAACGCCCCCTGGACCGAGCCGCGCGTGCGATGGTGACGACCGCCTTCTCCAACGCGTACTCGGGGTCGTCCCCGCCGCCCTTCACCCCGGCGTCGGCCTCGGCGACCGCCCGCAGCGCCACCGCCACTGCGTCCGGCGTCCACCCGCGCATCTGCTGCCGTACGCGGTCGATCTTCCAGGGCGGCATGCCGAGCTCACGCGCCAGGTCGGCGGGGCGGCCGCCGCGCGCGGAGGAGAGCTTCCCGATGGCCCGGACGCCCTGGGCGAGCGCACTGGTGATCAGGACGGGCGCCACGCCCGTCGCCAACGACCACCGCAGTGCCTCCAGCGCCTCCGCGGCCCGCCCCTCGACCGCCCGGTCGGCCACGGTGAAGCTCGACGCCTCGGCACGGCCCGTGTAGTACCGCCCCACCACGGCCTCGTCGATGGTCCCCTCGACATCCGCGACCAGCTGACTCACCGCGGACGCAAGCTCCCGCAGATCGCTCCCGATGGCATCGACCAGCGCCTGACAGGCCTCCGGCGTCGCGGACCGCCCGGTCGCCCGGAACTCGCTCCGCACGAACGCCAGCCGGTCCGCCGGCTTGGTCATCTTCGGGCACTCCACCTCCCGCGCCCCCGCCTTGCGCGCGGCGTCGAGCAGCTTCTTGCCCTTGACCCCACCGGCATGCACCAGCACGAGGGTGATCTCCTCGGCGGGCGCCCCCAGATACGCCGTCACGTCCTTGATCGTGTCGGCCGACAGATCCTGCGCACCCCGCACGACCACGACCTTGCGCTCCGCGAACAGCGAGGGACTGGTCAACTCCGCCAGCGTGCCGGGCTGCAACTGGTCCGAGGTCAGCTCCCGCACATCCGTGTCGGCGTCGGCGGCCCGGGCGGCAACCACCACCTCCCGCACGGCACGGTCGAGCAGCAGCTCCTCCTGACCCACGGCGAGGGTCACGGGGGCGAGGGGGTCGTCGTTCGCACTCTTCCTGGCCATCGCGACAAGCATGGCATGGGCCACTGACAGCCGACGCCGACGCCGACGCCGACGCCGACGGGAAGGGTGGGCGGGGGGATGGGGG
>NZ_JAGMUL010000060.1:16877-123296 GCF_019049285.1 Streptomyces sp. AC550_RSS872 | reverse complement strand
GTGGTGGGTTTGGGTCAACTGGGTGGGGGTGGGGGTGGGGTGGGGCTTCGGTTCATCTCCGCGTGGCCGTCGGCCCACGCGCGCTCGTACCCCGAATGCCCGGCCGCCGCGCATGTCCCAGGAGCAGACGCACCGCCTCGGCGGGACCAGGGCGTGCTCCACCGCGTCGTTGGTCACGCGTTGACTCTCGCCCGCGGGGCTTGTCTGACCTGGCCCCGTGGGTGAGGGTGGAGCCCCGGCCGGTGGGTTGATCGGGCCGCGCGTCTTGGTCGCTGCCGAGGCAACTGATTGGCTGGCCGTCATGACTGAGCTCGGACCCGTCGCCTGGCCGCCTGCCCCGATCAGGACCGAGAGGCTTGTACTCCGTGAACCCGAGGCCCGGGACCGCGCGGCGGTCATCGAGCTGCTGGCCTCGCCGGAGGTGGGCACCTACATCGGTGGCCCTCGACCGCGTGACGAGCTCGAGCGCGCGATGCCCGCCGTGCCCAGCGGGCGGCCCGGCCTCTTCGTCGTCGCTCTCGACGGAGCGATGATCGGCCAGATCACGCTCACCAGAGAATCAGGGCACCTTCGTCAGGCTGCCGGGAAGGCCGAGCTCGGCTACCTGTTCCTGCCGCAGGCGTGGGGGTACGGATACGCCGCCGAGGCGTGCGCAGCGGCACTCGACTGGTTCGCCGGCGCGCTTCCCGGCGAACCAGTGGTGCTCGCCACCCGGACCGCCAACCTCCGCTCGATGCGCCTCGCGGCGAAGCTGGGGTTCGTCGAGGCGGAGCGATTCGAGGCCTACGGCGCCGAGCAGTGGTTCGGCATGTGGTCCTCTGCCATGCCGTCCGACTGAGCTTGTGCTCGACCTGAGGCGAAGGCTGTTGGCGTCAGTTCACACACCCGGAGATCACCCTGTGCGGGCTACTCGGGCTGTGTGTGGGCGGACTTCTCCGTACAGCTGCGGGCGACGGTATCGGCGAAGACCCGGGCGAGCGGGGTGAGGGAGTCCCAGCGGCGGACGGCCCAGCCGACCGGGAGCGGGGGCAGATCGGGGATGGGGACGAGGCGGAGGGGACCGTCACCGGGTACTTCCCAGCCGGGCAGTACAGGCACGACGGCGTGACCGAGGCCGAGCTCCGCCAGCAGGAGGGCGGTGTCCCAGTCGGCGACGCTGGTGTCGGAGCTGCTTCGGACACCGAGTTCGGCGAACGCGGCGTCGAGGCGGGCGCCTGAGGTGGAGTTCTGCGGGAGCCGGATGAGGCTGATGTCGCTGAATTCGGCTGTGTTGACACAGGGCCGGCCTGCGAGCGGATCGTCGGTGCGGACAGCCAGTACCCAAGGCAGGGCGACGACGGGGCGCTGTTCGATACCGCGTACTGGGCCGCCGATCGTGACCCAGGCGAGGTCCAGGTTGCCGGCGGTGAGGGCGTCGAAGCAGTTGCGGCTGGAGGTCTCTGTCCGGAACTCCAGACTGACCTTCGGGTAGCGCTGCCGGAAGGCGACGATGGCCTCGGACATGAAGTGCCGCACGGTTGTTCCGCCCGTGGTCACGCGCACGGAGCCGCTGTCGCCGTTGACAAGGTCCCCGAGACGCCGCAGGGCCAGATCCAGACCGGCGATGCTGTCCGAGGCGGCGTCGCACAGGACGCGCCCCGCGTGTGTGGGCACGACGCCTCGTGGCTGGCGCTCCAGGAGGCTCACACCGGACTCTCGCTCCAACCGCTTCACATGCTGGCTCACCGCTGACTGCGTGCAGTCCAGCTCCCGGGCGACGGCGCTGAGGCTTCCCGCTCTGCACACGGCCACGAAGACGCGCAGGTCCTCCAAAGTCATATCCCCAAGCTACAGCTTGGGGATGGCTAGAAATCCATAGGATTGACTGGGGTCGTGGGGGTCCAGGATGATCAGTGCAGGGCCCGGGCGGCAACCCGTCCGACGCTTTCGCAGGGTCCGGACCACAGGCGAAGGCGCGGACGGGTGCCGACCTCAAGTGACGGAAGGACACAGCCCTGTGCCTGCTTCTCCTACCGTTGCCGACCGGGCCATGGCGCTACTGCGCAAGCTCGGTGCTGCGGACATCGCCCACCCGGGCGGCACTCTCGTCGCCCATCTCCAGCGCGTCCAGGGACAGCTCGCCCTATGGGGCGCCCGCCCCGCCCTCCAGGTCGCGGGCCTGTGTCACGCTTTCTACGGCACCGACGGCTTCCCCACCGCCTTGCTGTCTCCGCGCGGCCGCACCGAACTCGCAGAGGTGATCGGTGCCGAGGCCGAAGCCATCGTGTATCTCTACGCGTCGTGTGACCGTAAGGTCACCTATCCGACGCTCGCGGATGCCGACGGAGCCTTCCGGAATCGGTTCACCGGCCGTCTTCACACTCCGGAGCCGCAACTTCGCCGAGACTTCGCCGAGTTGTCGGCCGCCAACGAACTCGACCTTGCTCGCATCGATCCTGCCTTCCGCGAGAAGTGGGGAGCCGAACTCCTCGCCCTTTTCGCCCGATTCCAACCTCTCCTGAGCCGACCTGCTTGGTCAGACTGCCGCATGGTGCTTGCCGCGGCTCCGCAGGACTAGCCGTACGGGGAGGGGACGAAGCGCTCTTCGAGCGGTTGAGCAGGTGACTTCTGTCCCCGGCGCTCGGCCGAGCCACGGCAACCTCGTGACCCGGCGGTCCCGCCCCGCCCCGCCCCGCCTCCGATCCGAGGCGGGGCGTCAGTCCGCGGAGCCCCTCTCCGGCGCCCCGTCGCCCACGGTGTCCGGATGTGAGACGCGGCTGGCGGACTGGTCGTCGGTGTGGTCCGCCTCTTGCGGGTCGATCGTGGCCGCCCAGCGTTCCGCCCAGCGGGCGAGGGGGTTCAGGGCGTGGCGCGCCTCCTGTCCCAGCGGGGTGAGCTCGTAGCGGCTGTCCGGTAGTTGGTGAATCACCTGGGCATCCAGCAGTTCGGTCAGGCGCTGCCGCATCACGCTGGAGGACATGTCGTCGCACCGCTTCTGCAAGGGGCGGAATCCGAGCGGGCCCGCGCGAAGCTCCCACAGGATGCGCAGACTCCACCGCCGCCCGAACAGATCGAGTGCGGCCATGAGAGGGCGGCCGGTGGTCGAGCCGCGAACAGGACTGCCAGGTCTGGGTGTTGCCATGTCGGGATGTCCAGCTCTCCAGGGTTGATGCTTCGAATTCCGACACGCTAGCATCGGTGACCGCTTCGGAAATCGAAACGGAGGGGCTGTGGTGGCACCTGCCCTGACGACCTGGGTGAGAGGCGTTCCTGAAAGCCCGAGTCGACGGAGGCGAGACCGGCTGGGAGGACCAGTACCTGCGCACGGTGCCCCGAGTCCGACATCGGCGCCGAGTCGCACGGACGGCTCACCAGGAACCTGTTCGTGACGGGGGGGCGGGTGACCGGCACGCGGGAGATCGAGTACAGGATCCACCAGGTCCTGCAAACCGGCCCAGCGGAACTTCAGCGCTGCCTCGTCAGCGGTTGCCGCCACCAAGCCAACGTCCACTCAGAGCTGGAGACCAGATGACCACGACCGAGTTTCCCTCGGCGGCAGCACGGGCCGCCGCCGCTGCCGCCCTGGCCGAGGACGCGTCAGGGAAGGACATCACCACCGAGTGGAGCGTTCCCGAGGACCTGGCGGCCACGGCCGAGATCCGCACCCGGCAAAGCGGCATCGCCGCCGGCCTCCCCGTGGTCGCCGAGGTCTTCGCGCAGGTCGACCCCGAGGTCAAGGTCGAGCCGGCCGTCGCCGACGGCGCCCGACTGGCCGACGGCCAGGTCCTGGTGCACTTATCCGGTTCGGCGCGCAGCCTGATCACCGGGGAGCGTACGGCGCTGAACTTCCTGCGGCGCATGTGCGGCATCGCGACGCTGACCGACCGCTACGTACAAGCTGTGGCAGGGACCAGGGCGCGCATCCTGGACACGCGCAAGACGGTGCCGGGCCTGCGCGCCCTGGACAAGTACGCGGTCACCGCCGGCGGCGGCCACAACCACCGCCTCGATCTCGCGGCGATGGTCCTGCTCAAGGAGAACCACATCGCCGCGGCGGGCGGGGTGACCGCCGCGATCGAGGCGGTCAGGCGCGGGATGGCGCGCACCGGGCAGACCGTGGAGAGCGATGTCGAGGTGCAGACCGTCGCACAGGCCGTCGAGGCCCTCGACGCCGGAGCCCGCTGGATCATGCTCGACAACATGCCGGTGGCCGACATCGAGCAGGTCGTGAAGGTCCGGGCCGGGCGGGCCGACGCTGCCCGGATCCTGCTGGAGGCCTCGGGCACCATCCGCCTGGACACAGTTCCCGTCGTCGCCGGGACGGGCGTCGACCTCATCTCGGTCGGGGCGTTGACGCACAGCGCGCCCGCACTGGACCTGACCATGCTGCTGACCACCGGCCCGGTGCCATGTCCGAGGTAGCGGTCGTCGACGCGTGTCAGCGCGACGGCGCGGGTGGCAGCCCGACCGCCGTCCTGGATGATGCGCCGTTCACCGACGAGGAGCGACGCCGCATTCCCACGGAGTTGGTTACATCGCACGCCGTCTTCCTCCGCGCGACCGGAATCGAGCGTCGCCGGCCCGCGTACACACTGCGGTTCTTCACCGCCCAGGACGAACTGCCCGCCTGCGGCCACGGCACCGTCGCCGCCCTCGCCGTGCTCGCCGAACGGGAAGGCGGCGACCACGACTACCGCGCCGCCCTGCGTACGGCCCACCGCAGCTTCGACGGTCGGGCAAGCCGAAACGGTGACGGCCTGACGGCGTCGTTCGACCCGGGCCCGGTCAGCCTGCGTGGCACCGGTGGCCCCGAACTGAGGGCAGTCGTAGGCGGCCTCGGACTGACAGAGGACGCGGTAGCCGGCGACGCCTGCGTGGCGTCGAACGGGCGGCCGAGGCTTCTGCTCCCCATCCGATCCCGCGCCGCACTGGCCGAACTCACGCCGGACTTCACCCTGTTGCGCGCAGCCTGTGACCGCTACGGGCTGCTGGGCTGCTACGCCTACTCGCCCCCGGACCGACACGGCCGAGCAGCAGCCCGGATGTTCGCCCCGTCGATCGGCGTCCCCGAGGACATCGCCAACGCCAACAGCACGGCCTGCCTGGCAGCGCATGCTGCCGGGTTCGGCACACACCGCCTCGTTGTCGACATGGGTGATCACCTCGGCAGCCCGTCCACCATCACAGCGACCGCCCACCGCGACCGCACGGGGCACCGGATCCGAGTCGGCGGCCAGGCGGCGATCGTGCGCACGGTCATGCGATGAGGCCTACGCGCTCAAGGCGAGGGTGCCGGTCCGCAGAAGGTCCAACTGTTCAGGCCGCCGCCCTTCCGGCGAGGCCGGTCATCGACTCGACCGGCTCCGACCGCAGCCCCAGCCGGTTGATCGAAGCCGTCCGACTTCGACGCCGTCTCCGTCGGCTCGCTGACCCACAGCGCGCCGGCGATGGATCTGAATATGTCTCTGGTGATCAATTCCGAACACAGGAGGAACCGTGGCCAAGGGCTACTGGGTCAGCGTCTACCCCACCATCACAGACCCTGAGGGGCTTGATGTCTACAACGAACTGGCCGGTCTGGCCGTCAAGGCTGCCGGCGGGCGGGTGCTCGCCGGCATCGGCAGCCGGGTCGTCGCACACGAAGCCGGAATCGCCGAGCGCGTTGTCCTGATCGAGTTCGACAGCTTCGAACAGGCGGTCGCCGCATACGAGAGTGCGGCCTACCAGAAGGCGCTGGCCGAACTCCCCGACGGCTTCGAGCGCGACTTCCGCATCATCGAAGGCCTCGACTGACGACCGACGGATGCCGGTAGCCGGACAACCAGCGCAGATTCGCCGCCAGCACCGGATCGAGCACGCCCACCCCCTCGAAACCCCAGCCCACCCGTGCGCAGGCCGCTGCCGTGACCTCGAACTTCACCGCGTCCTCGGGCTCGATCCGGTCGTCGGGACGCACATCCAGCACCACACCCGTGCCGTCCCGACGGCGCACGAAGTAGTCCGGGGTATGGCTGGTACGGCGAGTCCGGCTGCCGGACCGCCATGAGAGCCGGAACGGCCGCCGAGCGTCGTCGTTGCCCGCTCGGCGGTGCTCGGCTCTCACCTGTGTGCTGATAGGACGTCGCGGAGAGCGAGAGGGGAGCGGCCGGTCAGCTGGGTGTAGTCGTCTCGGACTCGATCCCAGCGCTGTTCGCGCACTGAGGCGAACATGGACGAAAAGGCGTAGAGCCACCAGGGGTCCAGGCCGGTCGCCGCCGTCTCGGCACAGTACGTGTCAGCCGGGATATCCACGTAGGCGACAGGCGTCGCCCACGCTTCCGCCGTGATCGAGGCGATGCCTGCCACGTCCACCGACTCGGGTCCCGTGATGTCATGGTGACGGCCGGTCGGCTCACCCACCGCCAGGGCTGCGAGGGCGTGTGCCACGTCGTCCCGCGCTACCAGGGAGACCCGGCCATCCGCTGCCGGAAGCCTCAGCAGCCCGGTCGCGCGCGCCTCGGTGAGCCAGCCTTGGAAGAACTCGATGTACAGCGAAGCCCTGGCGAACGAGCACGGGACGCCGGAGGCAAGAAGCAGATCCTCGGTGAGCCCGTTGACCACGGCATAGCAGAACGGGGACGCCGTGTCTGCGTCAACGCTGCTCAGCGCCGCGACATGGCCGACGCGCTCAGCCGCCGCGGCGGCGACAACATTGCGGTGGTGCAGCAGCACCCGTGCGTCGGGCCCGTCACTGGAGACGAAGACCAGAGTGTCCACGCCCTTCAGTGCCGCACGCAGAGCGGCCGGATCGGCGTAGTCGGCAACGGCGACCTCCACCTGCGGCCCAAACGTCTCGGCAGGCAGCCTCCGCCTGGTCATCGCTACGACGTCCACGTCGGCCCGGTCCGCGAGCAACTGCACGACCCGTCCGCCCAGGCTGCCCGCCGCCCCCGTCACCGCGATGCGCATCGTTGCCCCCGTCGCCTTGTCATCAGTCGCACAACCGTAGGCGGTCAAGCGCGGCAGCGGCTCAGAAAGGGCGAGACAGAACAGCAGATGGCCAAGGCTGTTCGAGACACACGGGTAGATGGCTCAGTCGGACCGAGGCCGGCCCACCTCCAGTGAGACAGGTCGCGTGCTCAGGATCAGCCCTGTCCACAGTGGCGTGGCGCACTTTTGCAAGCGGGTGCTTGCAATAGTTAGCGACGGTGAGGCAAGGTGGAGGCATGGCATCGCTCAACGTCGGCAATCTCGGTGAGTATCTGCGCGAGCAGCGGCGCACTGCGCAGCTGTCGCTGCGGCAACTCGCCGATGCCGCAGGGGTGTCCAATCCGTATCTGAGCCAGATCGAGCGCGGGCTGCGCAAGCCGAGCGCGGAGGTGTTGCAGCAGGTCGCCAAGGCGCTGCGGATCTCCGCCGAGACGCTGTACGTGCGGGCCGGGATCCTCGACGCCGAGCGGGACCGGGACGAGGTGGAGACGCGCGCTGTCATACTCGCCGATCCCACGCTGAACGAGCGGCAGAAGCAGGTGCTGCTCCAGATCTACGAATCCTTCCGCAAGGAGAACGGGTTCGGGATATCCCCCGAGGCGGGGGAGACGGACGAGGCTGCCGAGGCAGTCCAGCGAGCAGCCGAAGCCGTCTCGGCGGGCCAGGACACGGTGCAATCCGAGCAGAGCGATACGACCGACATGGGCGGCGCGACCGACATGGACCGCACCGGCGGCTCGAACGGCTCGAACGCCACGGACGGCACGGACGGCTCGAGCGGCGCCGACCGAGAGTCCGCCGCGCGCCGTACCCGCAAGGCCGGCAGCACCAGCAGTACCCGTAGGACCGGCAACACCCGCACGACCCGTACCACCCGCACGACCCGCAACACCCGTACCTCCGGTGGCAGCGACGCCGACCCGGAGAACCCGATCGACCCCCAGCAGTCGGCGGGCTGACCGCAAGCTGCCGTACGCGCGACCCCCGTCCGCGTCGGCGAGCATCGGCCCGGCCGATCGCGGGGACCCAAAACCCTCACCTCAGAGCAAACCGGGAGGACCATCACCATGGCCATCACCGACGACCTGCGTAAGACCCTCAGCGACCCGACCCCGCTCTACTTCGCCGCCGGCACCGCCGACCTGGCCCTTCAGCAGGCCAGGAAGGTGCCCGGCCTGGTGGAGCAGCTGCGTGCCGAGGCGCCGGCGCGGTTCGAGGCCGTGCGCAACACCGACCCGAAGGCCGTCCAGGAGAAGGCCACCGCCCGCGCCAAGGAGGCGGGTGCCAAGGCGAAGGAGGCTCAGGAGAGCTTCCAGACGAAGGTCAACGAGTTCGTCAGCGGCCTGGACACCGACATCAAGAAGTTCGGCACCAACCTGGACGCGGACTTCAAGAAGCTCGGCAGCAACCTCGACGCCGACATCAAGAAGTTCGGCGAGAGCGCCCAGGACATCGCGCTGCGCACCCTCGGTGTCGCCGCCGAGTACGCCGTGAAGGCCCGTGAGACCTACGAGAAGGTCGCCGAGCACGGCGAGCAGGCCGTGAAGACCTGGCGTGGCGAGGCGGCCGAGGAGATCGAGGAGTTCGCGGTGGCCGTCGAGCCGAAGGCCGAGCCGGTCGAGGCCAAGACGGGCAACGCGGGGAAGGCCGAGGCCGAGCCGGCCGAGACCGTGCCCGCCGCCGAGACCGCCCCGGCGAAGAAGGCCCCGGCCAAGAAGGCCACGGGCGCGCGCAAGACCACCGCCAAGAAGACGACTCCGCCTGCCAAGTAACCCCCCGGCCAACCCCGGGCCAACCCGCCCCAAGTGCCCGCCAGGTCACACGGGCGGGTGAAACGGGGCCGTCGGGCACGGGCCGGGCACTTAACAGGTGCTCGGCCCGTTGTTCGGGTAGCCGGCCTGCGGTTGCGGGTACGGTGACCGCGTGGATACGAGCCGAGTCGGGTGGTGGACGTAGTGCTGATGCAGGGCTTCGCGGGGTTCATGTGGCTGCTGAGCATGGCCCTGATCCTTTTCAGCGGCTTTGCGCTGATCGACGCGGCCATCCGCCGCGAGGACGCCTACCGCGCTGCCGACAAGCAGAGCAAGCCGTTCTGGATGATCATCCTCGGGCTCGCCTTCGTGGTGAACCTGATCTTCAACATCCTGTCGTTCCTGCCGATCATCGGCCTCATCGCGACGATCGTGTACATGGTGGATGTACGCCCCGCGATCAAGGGCCTCCCCGGCGGTGGCCGCAGCAGAAGGGGCTCGAGCAGCGACGGCCCGTACGGCCCGTGGAACGGCGGCCGCTGATCAACGCCCCTCAGGGGTAACGCCCAACGGGGCGCAGGGCTGCACCGATGTGCGGCTCCGCCCCGTGCGGGCCCCAAACAACGGCGAGCCCCTCAAACCCCCCGGTCCAGCAACAGCACCGCCACGTCGTCCGCCAACTCGCCCCCATTGAGGTCCCGGACCTCATTGACCGCGGCCCGCAGCAACGCCTCCCCGCGCAGCCCCTCGGACAGCTGCCGGCGGACCATGGACACCATGCCGTCCTGCCCGAGCCGTTCCCGCCCCTCACCGACGCGCCCCTCGATCAGGCCGTCGGTGTAGAGCATCAGGGACCACTCCGCCCCGAGCTCCACCTGCATCCGTGGCCAGCGAGCCCCGGGCAGCAGCCCGAGCGCGGGCCCGTTGTTCTCGTACGGCAGCAGCCGCGCCGCCCTCCCAGGCCGCGCGAGCAGCGGGGACGGATGCCCGGCCAGGCACAGCCCGGCGCGTCGGCCGTCCGGTGCGATGTCCACCGTGCACAGCGTCGCGAAGATCTCGTCGTCGGCCCGCTCATGCTCCAGGACCTGCTGTAGCGTGCCCAGCAGCTCGTCGCCGCACAGCCCCGCCAGCGTCAGTGCCCGCCAGGCGATCCGCAGCTCCACACCGAGCGCGGCCTCGTCGGGCCCATGGCCGCAGACGTCGCCGATCATGGCGTGCACGGTGCCGTCCGCGGTACGGACGACGTCGTAGAAGTCACCGCCCAGCAGCGCACGCGAGCGCCCCGGGCGATACCGCGCGGCGAACCGCAGCGAGGAGCCCTCCAGCAGTGGCGTCGGCAGCAGACCGCGCTCCAGGCGACGGTTCTCCTGGGCCCGCATCCGGCCCTCGGCGAGCCGGCGCTCGGCCGTGTCGGAACGCTTCCGCTCCACGGCGTACCGGATCGCCCGGCTCAGCAGCCGTCCGTCCAGTTCGTCCCGGAAGAGGTAGTCCTGGGCGCCGACACGCACGGCTTCCGCGCCGCGCTCGGCGTCGCCGGAGGCGGTGAGGGCGAGGACGGCGTGCCGGGGCGCGAGCTCCAGGACGTGCTTGAGTACGCCCAGCTCGTCCCCGTCGTCGGTCCGGCCGGGCGCGGGCAGCGCGAGGTCCAGCAGGATGCAGTGGACGTCGTCGGTGAGCAGCCGTTCGGCCTCGGTGAGGTTGCGGGCGGTGCGCACGCGGATCGGCTTGCCGGCCGAGTCGAGCAGCTCGGGCACGATCGCTGAGCCGCCGGGATCGTCCTCGATCAGCAGCAGCGTCAGGTTGGTGTGGCTGGTGTTCTCGACCGTTGTGTCCTTACGCGGGGCCTCTTCCGTGGAGGTGCCGCCTGGGGACGCGGCCTGCGCCTGACCACTCTCCACGGCCGGGATCGCTCTCTGCCGCGGTATGGGTGCGGGCATCGTCTGAGTTCCTTCCCTCCCCCCGAGGGCATGGTGGGAACGAGGGGTCTCGATCCACCGACGGGGACCATAGCGGTTGTCGGCGCCGCAACGGAATGGTGTGGCGCACGCCGGATGGGCGCTGGCCGCTGTCATATGCCGCGTTCCCTACCGCAGTTGGACAGCCTGGGGGGCGCCCAGGGATGACGAACGTCACGTCACTACACAGACGGGGAACAGGGTGACGTGGGTTGGGTCACGTGGCGGGGATCACGACCCGCCGCCCTGACATCCCCCTCGGCCCACCCCCGCAAGTCACCCTCAATGCTTACGCATCGGGTCGAACCACCCCGAGGATCGGCATCGATCCGGCCCCCGCGACCGTCACCGTCCGTCCCGGCCGCGGGGCGTGGATGATCGCGCCGTCGCCGACGTACAGGGCGACATGGCTGGCGTCGTCGTTGTAGATGATGAGGTCGCCGGGGCGCATGTCCTCGATGTCGATGTGCTTGAGCTGCTTCCACTGCTCCTGCGAGGTCCGCGGAATGCCGCTGCCGGCGCTCGCCCAGGCCTCCGAAGTGAGGCCTGAACAGTCGTATGTCGTGGGGCCCTCGGCGCCCCATTCATACGGTTTGCCCAGCTGGGCCGTGGCGTATTCGATGGCCTTGCGACCCTTTTCGGATGCCTCGCCCTTGATGTCCTTCAGGATGCCGGAGTCCAGCCAGGCGGTCTGCGCCTTGTGCGCGGCTTCCGCCTCCAGCTCGGCGAGGCGCTCCTTCTCTTCCTCCTCCAGCTGGGATTCCAGCTTCTCGGCCGCCGCGATCTGCTTCTTGATCTTCTTCTTGGCGGCGGCCTTGGCCTTGCGGCCGTCCTCCAGCTTCTGCCACTGGGCGGAGGCGTCCTTGGCGTACTGCTCCAAGTCCTGCTGGGTGCGGGTCATTTCCGCCAGCAGCCCCTTGGTCGCGCGCTGCCCCTGGAGCACCCGGCCCGTGCCGTCGAGAAACGCCTGCGGGTCATCGCCGAGCAGCAGATGCGCCTCGTCGGGCAGTCCGCCCGAGCGGTACTGCGCGGCGGCCGCGGCGCCCGCGCGCTTCTTCAACTCGGCGAGCTTCTCCTGGCCTTCGACGATCTTCTGGGCCAGCGCGACGATCTGGGCGGACTGCTGCTCGGCCGCCTCCTCGGCGGCGTTGTACTCGTCGGTGGCGACGGCGGCCGAGTGGTAGAGCTTGTCCAGCTTCTTGCGCACGGCCTCGAGGTCGTCGTTCGACGTGGTGCTCGGGGACGGTGAGGCGCTCGGGGTCGGTGAAGGTGCCGCGAACGCCGTTCCTGGTACTCCCAGAACGGTGACCGCGCAGACAACGGTCACGGCCGCAGCGACCAGGCCGCGCTTGCCCGAACCCATACCGGTGCCCCCAAACTGATGTCCCGTCAGTAACTTACGGGGGATCGTGCCATGCCGACGCGCAAAGTGACAGAGGTCTGCTTCCCCCCTTTCCCTCCCCGTCATGACGATCTCCCCGCCTTTGTGACGAACGACTCCCGGAGATCGTTCCCCCGGACGCGCCCTCACCATCCCCGCGGCGCCAACGCCTCCCACAGCACCGTCACTTCCCCCTGCCGCCACCGCCCCGGCCCATCCGCCACCGGCCAGTCAGCGGCAAGCTCCCGCACGGCCCGGATCCAGCGCTGACGGGCACCGTACGAGGCGTAGGGCGCCGCAGCGGCCCAGGCCCGGTCGAAGTCCCGTAGAAACGCATGCACAGGCTCACCGCTCACATTGCGATGAATCAGCGCCTTCGGCAGCCGCTCGGCAAGATCCGAAGGCCGCTCCAACGACCCCAGCCGAGCGGCGAAGGTCACAGTGCGAGGCCCCTCCGGCCCGAGCGCCACCCACACATGCCGCCGCCCGACCTCGTCACAGGTCCCCTCGACAAGCAGCCCACCACGGCACCCGCCCCCCGGATCCGCCGGCGCAAGCCGCGCACACAGTCGCTCCCAGACCCCCGCGACCTCCCCCTCCTCGTACTGCCGCAGCACATTGGCCGCCCGCACGAGCACCGGCCGCTGCGCGATCGGAATCTCGAACCCTCCGTGCCGAAAGACAAGCCCCACCCGCTCATACGGTCTGGCGGCGGCGACCCGGTCCGGCTCGATCTCCAGGCCGACGACCCGAACCCGAGGGGCAACGGCCCGCAATCGCCCGAGCAACTCGACGGCGGTCCAGGGGGCGGCGCCGTACCCGAGATCGACAGCCACGGGCTCGGCGGCCCGCCGCAAGGCGGCGCCATGCACATGGGCGATCCACCGATCCATACGGCGAAGCCGGTTGGGATTGGTGGTCCCGCGGGTCACCGTTCCCACGGGACGGACGCGGGCTGTCATGCGTACGAGGGTAAGTCCCGACCTCCGACGGTCTCGCACACCCCTCGGCAGCCTCCACGCACCCAAGCCTCGAACGGTTGAGCGACATCCGGTAATTCCTAGGCAAAAACCACCCCACCAGGAATGGGAACTCCGCCCTCCGCTGTTGCACCCCCTTGGAGGGTCCCGCGCCCTCCCCCAGGCATGCCCGCAGCAAGGAGGACCACGTGAGCCACTACGTCAACAGGCTCGGGTGGCGCCACCGCCGCCCCCGCCGCGTAGCCATGCTCAGCGTGCACACCTCACCGCTCCACCAGCCCGGCACAGGCGACGCCGGCGGCATGAACGTCTACATCGTCGAACTCGCACAGCGCCTCGCCGCGATCAACATCGAGGTCGAGATCTTCACCCGCACCACCGCGACCGACCTCCCACCCACCGTGGAGCTGGCCCCGGGCGTACTCGTCCGCCACGTGGACGCGGGCCCGTACGAAGGCCTCAACAAGGAAGACCTCCCCGCCCAGCTCTGCGCCTTCACCCACGGCGTGATGCAGGCCTGGGCCGGCCACCGCCCCGGCTACTACGACCTGGTCCACTCCCACTACTGGCTCTCCGGCCACGTGGGCTGGCTCGCCGCCCAACGCTGGGGCGCCCCCTTGGTGCACGCCATGCACACCATGGCCAAGGTCAAGAACGCCAACCTCGCCGACGGCGACACCCCCGAGCCCGCCGCCCGAGTCATCGGCGAGACCCAGATCGTCACGGCCGCGGACCGCCTGATCGCCAACACGTCGGAAGAGGCGGACGAACTGGTACGCCACTACGCCGCAGCCCTCGACAAGGTCGCGGTGGTCCACCCCGGCGTCAACCTCACCCGCTTCTCACCGGCCGACGGCCGAGCCGCCGCCCGAGCCCGCCTCGGCCTCCCCCAGGACGCCCTGATCCCCCTGTTCGCAGGCCGCATCCAGCCCCTCAAGGCGCCGGACATCCTCCTGCGCGCCGTAGCCGTCCTCCTGGACGAGCACCCCCACCTCCGCTCCCGCATCCTCGTCCCGATCGTCGGAGGCCCCAGCGGCAGCGGCATGGCCAGGCCCGAAGGCCTCCAGAAGCTCGCCGCCCGCCTGGGCATCGCGGACGTCGTACGGTTCCACCCGCCCGTCGGCCAAGAGCAGCTAGCGGACTGGTTCCGCGCGGCATCCGTGCTGGTCATGCCCTCGTACAGCGAGTCCTTCGGCCTGGTGGCCATCGAGGCGCAGGCGGCCGGCACCCCCGTCCTGGCGGCAGCCGTGGGCGGCCTCCCGGTGGCGGTCCGGGACGGCCGTACGGGCTACCTGGTCCAGGGCCACAACCCGGCCGACTACGCGCGCGTGCTGCACGGCTTCGCCGAGAACCCCGACCTGTCCCCCCGGATGGGCGACGCCGCGGCCCGGCACGCCCAGTCCTTCGGCTGGGACACCGCGGCCGCCGCCACGGCGGACGTCTACACGGCCGCGATCCAGGCCCACCGCCGTCGCGTACGCTCCCACCATGGCTGACGCACAGAAGGCGGAGCAGGTCGTCGCGCAGGTCGTCGAGGGAGCCCTGAAGGACGCCGACCTCGAATGGGAGAGTCCGGCCCCCGGCAACTACGTCGTCAGACTCCCCGGCATCCGCAAGCTGTCGACGACGGTCTCCCTCCTCGTCGGCCGCCACTCCCTCTCCCTCAACGCCTTCGTCATCCGCCACCCGGACGAGAACGAACCCGGCGTCCACCGCTGGCTCCTGGAGCGCAACCTCAAGCTGTACGGCGTGAGTTACGCGGTCGACCGGCTCGGCGACATCTACGTCACGGCCAAGCTCCCCCTGACCGCAGTCACCCCCGACGAGATCGACCGTCTCCTCGGCCAGGTCCTCGAGGCGGCGGACGGCGCCTTCAACACGCTCCTGGAACTCGGCTTCGCCTCCGCGATCCGCAAGGAGTACGAGTGGCGCGTGGCGCGCGGCGAGTCGACGCGCAACTTGGACGCCTTCGCTCACCTGACCAAGCGATCCGCGGACTGAACTCAGATCCGTACCAAGTAAGGGTGTGGCCCTTCGAGGGCTGGACCGGCAATCGGCCAACGTCCGCCCGCTTCACCCACTGGAACATCCGGGGTCACCAACGGCCGCGCAATCCGTACGACGCTCAGCGCGCGCTGCCCCGGTAGCGTCCCGGCGGCACGCCCACCAGCTTCCGGAAGTGCCGGGTGAGATGGGACTGGTCGTAGAAGCCGGTCGCGGTGGCCACCTCGGCCGGCGACCGGCCCTCCAGGAGCAGCCGACGGGCCCGGTCGACGCGGCGGGACATCAGGTACTGGTGCGGTGCGATGCCGTACGCCGTGCTGAACGACCGTACGAGATGGGCGGGATGGGCGTGCAGGAGCCCGGTCGCCTCGTCGAGGGCGAGGCCCTGCACGACGCGCTCGTCGAGGAGTTCGCGCAGCCGGCGGGCGAGGGCGGGGTCGCGGCGCGGGACGTCTGCGACGGCTTCGGGCCGCAGGTGGGCGCGCAACCGGTCGCCGATGAGGGTCAGCCTGCTGTCCGCCTCCAGTTCGTCGCCGGGCCGGGCGAGGGCGGTGTGCAACTGGCCGACGCGCAGCCGGAGCACCGGGTCCCGCAGGTCGGGGGAGTCGACCGCCCGGCCGATCAGGTCCTCGCCCAGCCGACTGCTGTCCAGGTACAACACCCGCTTGCGGAAGCCGTGCGGGGTGGCGGGGGAGCCGTTGTGCGGGACGTGCGGCGGCAGCAGGGTCACGGTGTCGTGCGGGGTGCCGTGCTCGTGCCGCTCGAGGTCGTACCGTACGGCGCCGTCGTCGACGATCAGCAGCGTCCAGGCCTCGTGGACGTGCATCGGGTACGCGTACTCGGTGAAGTGCGCGTGGAAGACCTCGGTGACGCCCGGGACGGAGGGGCGCCACGCGGAGACTTCCTGGCGGTTCCGTGCGGCGGCCATGCAAAGAACGTACAAGACGGGGTCGTACGGCGGCCGCGAGTCTCGTCGTATGAGCAATGTGAGCCATGAGAGCCATGAGAGCCATGACAGCCCTGCGAGCCGTACGACCGACCAGGCGCCTGTCCGTTTCGACACGAAGATCGCCGTGCTGCTGCGCGACGACCTGGAGACCTGGCAACGCCTGAACGTCACCGCGTTCCTGGTCAGCGGCCTGGGCACGCAGCTCCCCGAGTTGATCGGGGAGCCGTACGAGGACGCGGACGGGGTGCCCTATCTGCCGATGTTCCGCCAGCCGGTACTGGTCTTCGAGGGTACGAAGGAGACCCTGACGACAGCCCACGCGCGCGTGCTGTCCCGTGCTCTGCCGCGCGCGGTCTTCACTTCCGACCTGTTCACCACGGGCAACGACCGGGACAACCGGGCGGCGGTGCGGGCCGTGCCGACGGGGGAGCTGGATGTGGTGGGGCTGGCGGTGTACGGGCCGAGGAACGCGGTGGACAAGGTGATGAAGGGGGCGCGGATGCATCCGTGAGGGCGCGGCGCCTCCCTGCGGACGCATCCCCGCAGGACCTGGTGATGCGGCTGGTCAGGCGGGGCTGACCTCGGGCTTCGTCGTGGCGGCCGGGGTTTCGCCGGCGGCGGGCTCCGCGGCGCCCAGTCGGCGCATCAGAACGGCGTACCCGATCGCCGCCGCCGTACCGATGACCGCGCACATCCCCCACAGCCACTCGGCGCCGAAGCGGTCGATGACGAGGCCGGACATCAGGGGCGCGACGAGGGCCGCCACCGACCAGGACAGGGTGTACATGCCCTGGTACCGGCCACGCCCCTGTGCCGGCGACAGCCGTACGACGAGCCCGGTCTGGGTGGGCGCGTTCAGCATCTCGCCCAGCGTCCACACGCACACCGTCAGCGCGAAGACGCCGACCGAGCCGGCGAACGCGGTGAGGCCGAAGCCGTATCCGGCGAGCAGGGACGAGACGACGAGGATGCGGCCCGTGTCCCGGCGTTCGATGAAGCGAGTGACCGGGATCTGGAGCGCGACGATGAGGACCCCGTTGACCGCGATGGCGAGCCCGTAGTCGGCGGGCGAGAACCCGGCCGCGCCCATGGCCACCGGCAGCCCGACCGCCCCCTGCTGAAAGACGAGGGCGACGAGGAAGGACAACCCGACGACCCCCATGAACCGCCGGTCGCGCAGCACGGTCCCGAGCCGGACCTCCTCCTCGCCGTCACCCTTCTCGGTACCGGTCTGCCGGGGCGGCCGCGATTCGGGCAGCTTCACGAACACCACGACCGCGCAGACGGCCGTCATCCCCGCCTCGATCAGGAACCCGGTGAGGTAGCTGACCTCGGCGATGAACCCGGCGGCCATGGAGGAGACGGCGAACCCGAGGTTGATGGCCCAGTAGTTGAGGGAGAAGGCACGCACCCGGTCCTCGGGCCGGACGATGTCGGCCATCATCGCCTGTACGGCGGGCCGGGAGGCGTTGGAGGCGGCGCCGACGAGGAAGGCGACGGCGGCGATGGCGACGGGGTGGTGCATGAACCCGAGGAGCGCGACGGAGGCGGCGGTGGACGCCTGGGCGACGAGCAGGGTGGGCCGCCGCCCGAGCCGGTCGGTCATGACGCCGGCGCCGATGGACGAGACGACACCGCCGAGGCCGTGGAGGGCGGCGACGAGACCGGCGTAGGTGGCGGAGTACCCACGGTCGAGGGTGAGGTAAAGGGCCATGAACGTGGCGACGAAGGCCCCGAGCCGGTTCACCAGCGTGCTGGTCCACAGCCACCAGAACTCGCGGGGGAGCCCGGAGACGGTCTCTCGGGTGGCACGTCTCAGGGCGGCGACGGGCATGAAGGGTCCCCCACGGAGAAGACTCGGAAAACGCGGATGTAAGAAGCCAAAGCGGCGAACGCAACTTACAAGCGAGCCGCTCCGCGAGGCCACTCAATTAACAGATCCCGTCAACCGTCCGCTCCTCGGGCGGGGGGCACACCCGGCCGAAGCCGTGGATTACGCTCGGACGCATGGCCGACGCACCGTACAAGCTGATCCTCCTCCGCCACGGCGAGAGCGAGTGGAACGCGAAGAACCTGTTCACCGGCTGGGTGGACGTCAACCTCAACGAGAAGGGCGAGAAGGAGGCGGTCCGCGGTGGCGAGCTCCTGAAGGACGCCGACCTCCTGCCCGACGTGGTCCACACGTCCCTCCAGAAGCGGGCGATCCGCACGGCGCAACTGGCCCTCGAGGCCGCCGACCGCCACTGGATCCCGGTCCACCGCAGCTGGCGCCTGAACGAGCGCCACTACGGCGCCCTCCAGGGCAAGGACAAGGCCCAGACCCTCGCCGAGTTCGGCGAGGAGCAGTTCATGCTGTGGCGCCGCTCCTACGACACGCCCCCGCCGCCGCTCGCTGACGACTCGGAGTTCTCCCAGTCCTCCGACCCCCGCTACGCGACGATCCCCCCGGAGCTGCGCCCCCGCACGGAGTGCCTGAAGGACGTGGTCGTCCGCATGCTCCCGTACTGGTACGACGGCATCGTCCCCGACCTCCTGACCGGCCGCACGGTCCTGGTCGCGGCCCACGGCAACAGCCTCCGCGCCCTGGTCAAGCACCTCGACGGCATCTCCGACGCCGACATCGCGGGCCTGAACATCCCCACCGGCATCCCGCTCTACTACGAGCTCGACGCCGACTTCAACCCGGTGACGCCTGGGGGGAAGTACCTGGACCCGGAGGCTGCTGCGGCGGCTATTGAGGCGGTCAAGAACCAGGGCAAGAAGAAGTAACGCGACGCCAGTAAGCCCCCGACCTGCGGTTTCTTCGTGGGGCGGGGGCTTCTTGGTGGGGCTGGGCTGCCTGTGGCCTCCGAAGAAGGCGCAGCTCCGGCGCACTTGCCGTCAAGGAGACCGCGCCTCCCCAGCAGCGTCCCGTGCTGCGGGGGCCCGGGCTGGACATGTGCTGCCGCAACGCCGCATCACGGCCCACCTCAGTCGTGTCCTCCCCGCATGCCTGCCGGGGCTACAGGGCAGGCCAAGGATCCTCCTTGGAGCTTCGTGCCCATAGCGTGCCCTTAAGAGCGGAAAGCAGCGGTCAACAGCGGCGCAAACCGGCCCACGCAACCACTCAAGGACTTGACGTATGCCCAGGTCAGAGGCATAGCACCCGCCCAAGCGCCGTCGCTTCCCAAGCTGAGAGCGCGAGTTCGATTCTCGTCACCCGCTCTTTCTGAAGCCCCAGGCCAGTGGCCTGGGGCTGTGTTTTGGCTTGGCCCTTGGGAAGTTTCCGGCATGTGAAGCCTTCGAAGACGGGGCGCGCAGAGCGCACGGGCGGCTGCGGCATACCGGGAGGTTGGCGGGCCGTACCGTGCAGGTACGTGCCCGATCGCTCAGATCCCGACGGCCAGCGCACGGAAGGGACCGAGCGGCAACGTCCGAGGGGCGTCGCCTTCGACGTACCGCCGACCCCCAGGATGATGGTCGCCATGCGCATCCGCATCGACGCCGTCGACCTGCCCGGCCTCGCCTGCCCAGCCTCCGTCGACGGCTCGGTCCCGGCGTACGGCAACATCCACGTCGCCGTGCAACGCCGCGACCGTCCGGCCAAACTCCTCGCGCCGCAGCCCGGCGACGCACCGTCCGCGACATGGACCCTGGAGTGCACCACGAGCGCTTCGCCGACCGGCACCGAGGTCAAAGGCCCCTACGTGCAGGACCGTCTGGGCCGGCGGTTCATCTACCTGTCGTGGGGCACGGTCGACGAATCGGGCACCTTCACGATGTTCCGCCGCGCCAAGCTCCTGCTCGACGTCATACCCGCCGACGTACTCGTCGCCGCCGCACGCGACGGGCTGCTGGTCGGACGCCTCGGCCTGACCGACGCGCAGGGCGGGCCCCTGTGCGCACGAGTCGAGCCCCCGCACATCACCTGGACCGCCGAACGCGCCGACCAGGAGAGGTTGCATGCTCTCTTCTGTGCCGATGTGACCTTCATCGCGATAGCGAGGTCTCGGCGCGTTCGCCGTTGTCCCATCCGTTGATGACGATGGCAGCGGCGCACAGCTCATCGCCGGAGGTCATGGCCCTGCGGCCGGAAACGTTCGGCAGGAACGCTGCATCCGCGCGGATCAATATCTGTATCCGTGAAGTGAGAAATAGATACGGCACACGGCGAGTATTCCTCGACCGTCAACCCGAGCGGAATCATTGATCACGCAGAGCCGACCGCGTCATGCTAACGTCGATCTCAGTTGCAGGTGTGGTTGCCAGAAGGTTCATTTTCCGACGGGCTAATCAGCACGGCGACGCGGAATGCGCACAGGGCGAATTCCGGACATCGTCTCCGAAGGAGAAATGATATGGCTACTGGCACCGTGAAGTGGTTCAACGCGGAAAAGGGCTTCGGCTTCATCGAGCAGGACGGCGGCGGCGCCGACGTCTTCGCCCACTACTCGAACATCGCCGCCCAGGGCTTCCGTGAGCTGCTGGAAGGCCAGAAGGTGTCGTTCGACATCGCGCAGGGCCAGAAGGGCCCGACGGCCGAGAACATCGTTCCCGCCTGACACCGGCAGCAACGCATACTTCGCAGCTGGGGCCCGCACCTTGGGGTGCGGGCCCCAGCTCGCTGCATTTCAGGGCGCGTGACGGGAAGGCCCTCACCACATCACCGAAGGGCGACATATTCCCCCGTCGATACGACTCGGCGCCCATCATCTCCGGCTCGTTCTCGCGATTCTCTGCCGTTCATTCTGCTGCGGAAATTCCTTGCTACGTGCCTACGTGCTCACATCGAGGAAGGGTTCCCGCTTGAACCGCGCACGCACCGCCCGCACGACCCGTACCAACGACCGCTCCCGGGGCTCCGCCGCCAAGCGCTCGGGGGCTCCCCGGCGTTCCAGGGGCAACGATCGCCGGCAGACCGCACCCCAGGGCGAGTTCGCGCTGCCGGTGACGGTCACGCCCGCGCTGCCCGTCGTCGACTCGTTCGCCGACCTCGCCCTGCCGGCGCCCCTGTTGGCCGCACTCGGTCACGAGGGCGTGACCGTACCGTTCCCCATCCAGGGGGCGACCCTGCCGAACTCCCTCGCCGGTCGTGACGTACTCGGCCGTGGCCGCACCGGATCGGGCAAGACCCTCGCCTTCGGCCTGGCGGTGCTGGCCCGTACGGCGGGTCGGCGCGCCGAGCCACGGCAGCCGCTGGCCCTCGTCCTCGTACCCACCCGAGAGCTCGCCCAGCAGGTCACCGACGCGCTCACTCCGTACGCCCGTGCCGTGAAGCTGCGGCTGGCCACCGTGGTCGGCGGAATGTCGATCGGCAAACAGGCCGGTGCACTCCGCGCCGGCGCGGAGGTCGTCGTCGCGACCCCGGGGCGCCTCAAGGACCTCATCGTCCGGGGCGACTGCCGGCTGGACGCCGTCGACGTCACCGTCCTCGACGAGGCCGACCAGATGGCCGACATGGGTTTCATGCCCCAGGTCACCGCGCTGCTCGACCAGGTGCGCCCCGCAGGGCAGAGGATGCTCTTCTCCGCCACGCTGGACCGCAACGTCGACCTGCTCGTCCGCCGCTACCTGACCGACCCGGTCGTCCACTCCGTCGACCCGTCCGCGGGAGCGGTCACCACGATGGAACACCACGTGCTCAACGTGCAGGAAGCGGACAAGCACCGGACGACCACCGAGATCGCGGCGCGAAACGGCCGGGTGATCATGTTCCTGGACACCAAGCACGCCGTGGACCGGCTGACGACGCACCTGCTGAACAGCGGCGTCCGCGCCGCGGCCCTGCACGGTGGCAAGTCCCAACCGCAGCGCACGCGGACCCTCGCCCAGTTCAAGACCGGACACGTGACGGTACTGGTGGCGACCAACGTCGCGGCCCGCGGCATCCACGTCGACAATCTCGACCTCGTCGTCAACGTCGATCCGCCCACCGACCACAAGGACTACCTGCACCGTGGCGGCCGTACCGCCCGCGCCGGGGAGTCCGGCAGCGTCATCACCCTGGTGACCCCCGGTCAGCGCCGCGATATGAACCGGCTGATGGCTTCGGCCGGCATCACCCCGCAGATCACCGCCGTACGGTCGGGTGAGGCGGAGCTGACCCGCATCACAGGCGCCCAGGCTCCTTCCGGGGTGCCCGTCGTCATCACCGCACCGGCCGTGCCACGTCCACGCCGTGCCGTGTCTTCCGCGGCTCCCTCGTCCCGAGGCCGCCGCGACCGCTCCGCTCAGGGGCGCCCCACCGGACAGGCGAAGCGGCGCAGGGCACAGCGGCCCGCCTTCGACCCGGCGGCCTAGAGGCATCGATCAGAAGCTCACCCATCCCCGAGGAGGCAGCTTTGACACCGGTTCAGACGCAGCGACAACAGGCGGTTCTCTCCCCTATGAGCGCGGTCGACGACATGGCGACAGCCGGACCCCGCGTCAGTGACGACATGACCGTCGAGGTCGCCCTGTCCGTCATGGCCAGTGCCCGTGTCGAGTACCTCCTCCTGTGCGACGGGGACGACCAGTGCACGGGCTCGATCACCCTGGCCGAACTCGCCGTTCACCGCGGCAGTTCCACGTACACGGACCGGATCCGTCTACGGGACGTACTCGGCGGACCATTCACCTCGCCCGTCCCTCGGCCCGTCGCCGTCGGGGAGCACGGCCGGGCTCCGGGCGTCCTCGCCCTCTCCCACTGATCCGCCCCGCCACAATCAGCCTGTTCTTCTTCCTCCTGTGAGGCATCATGCGCTGTGTCATCGCCCGGTACCCGTTCGACCTGACCAAAACCGGGGTGCTGGCCTCGATGAAGGGCGTCACGCCCGAGATCGTCACGGGTGAGTCCGTGACCATCGGCCGCCGTCGCTACCCCGTCAAGCAGGTGGGCCAGGTCATCACCCGACAGGACCGCCGCGACTTCACCGGCGGCGAAGTCATCCGGGCCATGACCCGCCTCGGCTTCACCTGCCATGCCCGCCCCGACGCCGCGCCCATGCGTGTCACCACTCCGCTCCAGACCGCGTCGGCACTGCTCGGCGCCGCCTCCCTGGACGGATGAGGACGGGCGGCAAACCGCCATCAGGATCCCGGTGAGGGCCCTGCCGACATGTGTCGGCAGGGCCCTCACGGCTGTCTCGCCATCCGTTGTTGCAGGTCGCAGGCTATCTGTTCCCACACAGAGCTTAAATCTGCTCTTGTCAGAGTAGACATTGAGGTCTGGCACGGTTAACCTTTTCTCGTTGACACCGGTCAAGCAAAGCCCGGCAGACACGAACTGGCGGGTTGCAGTACATGAAGTTCGCAGGTCAGTGCGGTCCTGGAGTCCTGAAGCCAAGGTGTTCGCAGGACGGTGACGGGAGCTGAGGACCGCACTGGGCGGCTCGCAGGTCGAGGGGCCGCCAACAGCACCACCGAGCAGTACCGCAGTACCAGTTCACAAGTGGTTGGTTCAGAGGAAGAACGGAGGAGCAGACGCCATCAGGATCGCCCGGTCCGAGAAGCACTCGCCCCGGGTACCGCAAGACCCCGGATTGGAAGGTGGTCCCCGGTCACGCAGCCGCGATCCCCGCACCCCCCTTCTGTAGGGCCGGTAGCGGAAACAGAAGGTCGGCACCGCATTAGGGCCGACAGATGGTGTTGAATTTCCTTCGGGGCCCTGGTGCCGTACGGCACCAGGGCCCCTCGACGCGTTGCGCAACGAGGTGACATGACAGCAGATATCCCCCTCAGTGATCGTCTGGACGACGATGACTACCCCGCATACACGATGGGACGGGCCGCCGAGATGCTCGGTACCACCCCGGCCTTCCTCCGAGCCCTCGGTGAGGCTCGTCTGATCACTCCGCTGCGCTCGGAGGGCGGACACCGCCGGTACTCGCGGTATCAACTGCGGATCGCGGCGCGCGCCCGCGAGCTCGTCGACCGGGGCACCCCGATCGAGGCCGCTTGCCGCATCGTCATCCTCGAGGACCAGCTCGAGGAAGCTCAGCGCATCAACGCCGAGTACCGCCGCCGGGCCGGGCACGAAGCGCCCGACAGCACCGTTCCCGATACCCACTGATCCCGTGAAAGCGTGGCGGCCTGCTCGAACACGCACGACGTCCGATCGACCATGAGCGCCCGCCTGGGAAGCAGGTCGCGCGCCGTATGTCGGCGTCCTGCGGCGGGTGACGGCGGCGCCTCGACGGTCGTCCGTCTCTCGACCGTCGTGCCCATGACGTGCCCTTCAGAGCGGACGACCACGGTCAACAGCGGTGCCAAAAGGGCCTGGGGTTTGCTTGTTGTCCAGGCCAATTTGAGGCGCCGCGCCCCCTGCGTGCCTTAAGCCGAGGAAAACCCGTCAAGACCCCCCGCCTCTTCGGCGCGCCGCCCAGTCAGGACGTGCCGGGGATGGTCATCCCGAAGCCGTGGGTCACGCCAGCTTCTTGAGCATCTCGGCTGCGGCGGGTCCGGCGGAGGCAGGGTTCTGACCGGTGACCAGGTTGCGGTCGACGACCACGTTCGGGGCCCACGGCTCGCCCTCCTGGTAATCCGCGCCGATCTCGACCAAGCGGTCCTGGAGCAGCCACTTGGCCTTGGTCGCCAGACCACCCTGCGTCTCCTCGGCGTTGCTGAAGCCGGTCAGCCGGTAGCGGGCGAAGGCGTTGCCGCCGTCGGCCTCGGTGGCTGCCAGCAGTGCGGCCGGGGCGTGGCAGACCACGCCGAGTGGCTTGCCCGAGGTGAGGGTGTCGACGAGGAGCTTGCCGGAGGTGGCGTTGACGGCCAGGTCCTCCATCGGGCCGTGGCCACCGGGGTAGAAGACGGCGGCGTAGTCGTCGAGGTCGACTTCCTCCAGCTTGATGGGGTGCTGGATCTCGCTGATCGAGGCGAGGGCGTCCGCCATCTTCGTCGCGCCCTCCTCGCCGCCGTTGAACTGCGGCGCCAGGCTGCCCTGGTCCAGGGGCGGCACGACGCCGCCCGGCGTGGCGATGACGATCTCGTGGCCGGCGGCGGTGAACGTCTGGTACGGGGTCACGGCCTCCTCGGCCCAGAAGCCGGTCGGGTGCTTGGTGCCGTCGGCGAGCGTCCAGTGGTCGGCGCCGGTCATCACGAAAAGGATCTTCGACATGGTGAGGTCTCCTACAGTCGGGGTTTTGCTGGGTCGTGTCGTCATTCGGTGCCGGCCAGGGCAGCGAGGATCAAGTCGCTGACGGCCTTGGTGGACACCGGGTTCTGTCCCGTGATCAGGCGGCCGTCGCGCACGGCGTGCGGCGTCATCGGGACGGTGGAGCGCACATACTTGGCGCCCTTCGCGCGCAGTTCGTCCTCCAGGAGGAACGGCACCCTGCTCTTCACGCCGGCCAGCCGTTCCTCGACCGTCGCGAAGCCGGTGACGGTGCGGTTCCGTACCAGGGGGTTCCCGTCGGTGTCGCGGAGGTTGATGAGGGCGCAGGCGCCGTGGCACACCGAGGAGACGATGCCGCCGTCGGCGTAGATGGCCTGGGCGGTGCGCTGTAGGTCGGCGCTGTCGGGGAAGTCCCACATGGTGCCGTGACCACCCGTGAAGAAGATCGTGGAGTAGTCGTCCGGATCTGTGTCGGCAACGGAAGGGGTGGCTTTCAGGGTGTCCATGAAGGCTTGGTCGTCGAGATACCCGCGAACCGTCCGGTCAACGAACAAGCGACCGAGGCTACGGGGGTCGAGCGGCACCTCGCCGCCCGCCGGGCTCACCACGTCCACCGTGTGACCGGCCTTGACCGCCTTGTCGTAGAAATGGACGAGCTCGCCCAGCCACAGCCCGGTCTGGTGCTTGCTCGCCCCATAGGTGGCCTGATTGGTCACGACCGCAAGGATCTTTTTCTGTCTCACTTTTCCCTCGTCTCCTGGGCGACCCGTGACTTCGAAGCTAAAGCCGTTGATGTACCGGCGCCAATGAAGAGACCGATGGCGGGTATCGAAGAACCGATGCCTGGTGCGGGGACATACGGCACCTCGCCGGCATGCCTACCTCGTAGGCTCGAAGCCGTGAGCGATCAGGACATTCATGGGTCCGGTCCGCTGGACCTGAATCTGCTGCGCACCTTCCTCGCGGTGCACCGCCTGGGCTCCTTCACCGCCGCGGCGCGTCAGCTGAGCCTGTCCCAGTCCACCGTCACCACGCACATCCGGGCACTGGAGAGGCGCCTGGGCCGCGAGCTGTTCGAACGCCGGGCGCATGGCGTCACTCCGCTGCCCCCTGCGGACGAACTCGCCGCCCGGCTGTCGGCGCCCCTCGACCAGTTGGCCGTCCTCACCGGCGAGGAGCCGAGCAGCACCGTGGCGCCGGTGCATTTGGCGGGACCCGCGGAGTTCCTGGGCACTCTCGGCCTCACGGTGCTGGCCCGGCTGGTCGCGCAGGGCGTGCGGCTGCGGGTGGCCACCGGGATGACCGAATCACTTCTCGAAGAACTGCGGGCCGGGCGCCACGACCTCGTCGTCGCCACCCGGCGGCCCCGTGGCCGGACGCTGCACGCCGAACTCCTCGGCGACGAGGAGTTCGTCCTTGTCGCCGCACCGGTATGGGCAGAACGGCTCAAGGGGCAGGAGCTGCCCACCGCCCTGGAGAGCCTTCCGCTGATCGCCTACGCCGAGGATCTGCCCATCGCCCGCCGCTACTGGCGCCACGTCTTCGACCGCCGTCTGCACGCCCAGGCCGCGATCACCGTCCCCGACCTGCGCAGCGTCCTCACCGCCGTCACCGTCGGCGCCGGCTGGAGCGTCCTGCCCAGCTATCTGTGCCGCACCGAACTCGCCTCCGGCGTCCTCCGTCTGCTGCACCAGCCGGAGGACCCGCCGATCAACACCTCCTACCTCGTCCAGCGCCCGGGCAGCTCCACCAACCCGCACGTGACACTCGTCCGCGAGCACCTGCTGGCCGCCGCGAAAACCTGGTGAGCCGACCCAGCGGCGTGGGCGGATGACCGAACGGAGGCTCCGAGTCTGCATCTGTATGGCTGCGCGTAGGCGACATACCCGCACCCGGTGAAGCAGCGCCGCAGCGGACGAGTCGAGCCCTACACGGCATCCAGGCGTCGGCTCGTGCCCAAAGCGTGCCCATAAGACCGGACAACGACGGTAGACAGCGGGCAAAACCAGCCCTCGAAGCTGCACCGGAAGCAGCATATTCGCAGGTCAGAAGCGATATAGCGACCCAAGCGCCGTCGCTTCCCAAACTGAGAGCGCGGGTTCGATTCTCGTCACCCGCGCCACGCGAAACCCCCAGGCCAGAGGCCCGGGGTTGCTGTTTGGACGTACCGGGTCGGGCGAGCCCGGTGAACGCCCGGAACTCGTGGCCGAAGTAGGCCTGGTTGCTCACGAACACGGGGGCGGCGAAGCGGTAGGTGCGGGCCAGCCGCTTCGGCGTGACGCCGATGAGCTCCTTGAACCGCTGTGCCAGAAGAGTGCTGCTGACACCGGCTGCCACGCTCAGGTCGCCGATCGCCACCGCCCCGCCGGTCGCCGCGATGACGCTGCTCGCTGGCGGACCAGCCCCAGGCCAGCGGCCTCGCACAGCCGTCGCATCAGCTCCTCCTCCAGCAGCGGCGGCATCTCGTGTGGCCCGTTCGCCGTGGCCAGCCGGCCTCTGCAACTCAGCGATGGCGCGGCCCGGCGCCGAGGTCTCGTCGGAACCGGGCGTGCAGCCACGGGAGCCGCCGCGCCGGCTCGTCGTCAGTAGCGGTGGCCTGGCCAGTGTGGATCCGTCCAGCGGTCGTCGTCGGCGAGTCCGAGCAGCCGTATCCGGTTCCGTAGCTCCGCCGGTGCGCCCGACTCGCGGAGCCGCACCGCGGCGTGGCCGAGGAGCCATGCGACCAGTTCGGCGCGCATCTCCTCCTCGTCGTGCTCGTACCAGCCGACGTTCCACGGCAGGCTGTCTCCCAGGAGTTCGTACTCCCATTCCGCCGCCGCCTCAGCGAGACGGCGGTCACTGAGATACCCGGTCTGCTTCTCCCATTCGGCAAGCCAGGGGCCGACCGATCCGGATGCCTCGGCACACATCACGAAGACCTGATGTGCCGGGACGACCGCATCCGGATCGGTGAGGCTGTTCTCCCACCAGGCATGCAGGAACTCGCGTACCGAACCGGCGCAGTGGTCGGGCCACTGCTGCCAGCGGCCGCGGGCGAAGGAGGACCCGGCCTCTTCCAGGCCGAACAGGGGTTCCGCGCGACCGGCGACCAGGGCCTGGCCGAACTGCGGCAGGATGCGGCGCAGTACGGCCGCGTGATCGGTCCAGTCGGTGGCCTGCCACGCCCGGCGCAGGAGATCCGGCTCCAGCTCCACGTCCGGTGTCTTCAGAAGGGACAGCTCCTCCGCACTGCCCCAGTGGCATTCGCAGTTGTGCTCGTCCGGATGCGCGGTCATGCCGCGGAAAGTGACGGCGAGACTGCCCAGGGCGGCGCTGAGGCGGCGGCGTGCCGGATGGTCGGCGAGATGCATCATGTGCCCGGCCTTCGAGGACTCCGTACGGCTTCCGCCGGCCGAAGATCGCCACCTTACCGGGTGACGCGGGCCTTGGGACGGCCGCCCCAGGACGGGTGCGAAGCGTGATGAGCCAATAGCAACGGTGAAGCGGGCGCGAAGCTCAGGCTGACATCCACGAGTGACATCAACAGTGCCGGACGGCAGCAGGTCCGCGCGGGCTGCTACGGCTGAAGTCTCAGGGTTCGTCCACGCGGCCGTACCGGTTCATCTCTCTACGCCCGCCCCTCGGCCTCCGCCTCCGCAACCGCAATACTGATGCCAAGCGCCTTGGCGATGTTGCCCGCCGCCGTCATGACGCGCGCCGTACCCACCACAGGCGCGATGGCGACCAGCACATCCTGCACCTGCTCGGCGGTCAGCCCGGCCTGGATGGCAGGGTCGATATGGGCGACGTACGAGATCGGCGGGGCGTCCGAAGCGGCGAGGGCCGCGATGCGGGTGAGCATGAAGGTCTCCGGGACCAGGCCACACCGTTCGAGCGAGTCGGTCGTCATGGCGGCGAGGGTGTCCAGTACCGGGGTTTCAGAAGCTGTAGCCATGGCGGGTCGCCTCCAGTTGGTGTCGTGAGGGAAGCCGACGGCCGGTGCCGGCGCGTGAGGGCGCCTCACCTGTGCAGCGTCCACCGCTCGACCGTAAGTCCGTTTCCCGGGGACCGCCCGTCGAGGCGGTGCCCGGTGACCTGCGCCCCTTCGCCACGCGTCGGCCCCCGGCCGCGTCGTCCGCAGGCCGGGGGCCGTCTCCTTCGCTGTTGTGCATCGAGCTCTACCTATCGTGCCCTGAACGTTCCGCCCGCGCGCTCAGATCGACAGCGGGACCGGGTGGACCTCGTCGGCCTTGTGCCCGGCGCGCTCGTGGATGCGCTGGACCGCTTCGGCCGAGGGTGCCTCGGAGAGGCAGTAGACGAGGCCGGACTCGGGGTCGGCCCACGCCCGCTCGAAGTGCACGCGCTCGTCCTTCTCTATGGCGAGGTCCGCGTTGTGGGCCTCCCTGAGCTGGTCGGCCGTGATGCCCTTCATGTTGCGGTGCACGTCCATGAACTGAGCCATGCCTCGCACCTCCTTCCCTTTCCAGGAGTGCGCTCGCGCCCGCTCTCCTTCCATGCTGCGCCCGTACGGCACTGCGAGCACGCGGAGAAACGGGCACAGCAAAGGGCCCCGGCACGTCCACCGCACCGGAGCCCTCACCGCCGTGCTCTCACCGTCGTGCTCTCACCGTCGTACGAGAGTCCTCACCCGCACTGGCAAGGATTCCCCGACTGGCACCCGCACCCGCACCCCGAGCCGCAGCCGCAGGCGCCGAAGAGCGGGAGGCTCCTGATGTCGGCGGGCTGCTCGGACGGGCGTTCCTGGGTGGGGTCGGGTGTCGTACCGGGAGTGCTGCGGGTGTTGCGGCTGCTGGGAGATTCGGCCATGGATCCTCCTCGAGGCTGGAGCCTGTGCCCATTCCATGCCCGCCCCCCTGGGCGCATCAACGGCGCACAGAGGCTTGCGCACGCCCCGAACAGTCAAGCCGCAACCCCGCTTACGGCTTACGGCTTACGCCCCTTCCACCCCCGCCGACGGCTGGATCTCCGGCTGGATGTCCGTCTGAAGCTCATCCGCGTGCTCACCCGTCACCAGGTACACCACACGCTTGGCCACGGACACCGCGTGGTCGGCGTACCGCTCGTAGTAACGGCCGAGCAGCGTCACGTCGACCGCCGTCTCGATGCCGTGCTTCCAGCGCTCGTCCATCAGGTGCTGGAAGAGGGTGCGGTGCAGGAGGTCCATCTCGTCGTCGTCCTGCTCCAGCTGGAGCGCGAGGTCGACGTCCTTGGTGACGATCACCTCGGCGGCCTTCGCCATCAGACGCTGCGCGAGCTGGCCCATCTCCAGGATGGTGGCGTGCAGGTCCTGGGGGATCGCCCGCTCCGGGTAGCGCAACCGGGTGAGCTTGGCCACGTGCTGGGCCAGGTCGCCCGAGCGCTCCAGGTCCGCCGACATACGCAGCGACGTGACGACGATACGGAGGTCCGTCGCCACCGGCTGCTGGCGTGCCAGCAGGGCTATGGCCCGGGCCTCCAGGTCGTGCTGGAGGTCGTCGACCTTCTGGTCGGCCTCGATCACGCTTTCGGCCAGCTTCAGGTCGGAGTCGAGGATCGCCGTCGTGGCGCGCCCGATCGCCGACCCGACCAGCCGGGCCATCTCCACCAGACCGTCGCCGATCGAGTCCAGTTCCTCGTGGTACGCGTCCCGCATCAGGGTCCCTCTCTAGTGCCATCAAGCCGGAAGTCCTACTGTCCGGAAAGTCTTACCGTCCGGACCTCCGACAGTAAGACTGTCGCGAAAACGACAGTAGGACTGTCGTGAAACCGCCAGTGTGATCCCACGCCAAACCACCTGTGCGAACCCCACACGTCCACTATTCGGGCTCTACGCGTCCGTTTCCGCCACCCCAAATGAACCACCACTGGCTCCAAGGTGAACTCTGGGCGACGAGTGTTCGAGCTCGCCCTCCGACGGCTGTGGCCACTGCCTGCGCCATGCCTAACCTGGGTGCATGGACGTGAACGCGGCGGTCGCCGCAGCGGCAGCGATAGCCGGGGTGCTCACCGGCGTCATCGCCATGCTGGCGTTCCGCTGGAGCGAACGCGACCTGAAGCGACCCACCCGAACCTCCCTGCACACCGACCCCGTCCTGCCGCCCGGCGTGGACACGGTCCTGTCGGTGCTGCGCTCCTCCGCCGTCGTCCTCGACGAGGGGGACGCCGTGGTCAAGGCCAGCTCGGCGGCGTACGCCCTCGGTCTGGTGCGCGGCGGCAAGCTCTCCGTGGAGCCCATGCTCCAGATGGCCCGGGACACGAGACGGGACGGCGAGATAAGGCAGGTCGAGCTGGATCTGCCCCGGCGCGGTACCGGACGCGGCGATGCCCTCGCCGTGTCCGCGCGCGTCGCGCCCCTCGGCTCCCGCCTCGTCCTCCTCCTCGTCGAGGACCTCACCGAGGCCCGGCGCATAGAGGCGGTGCGGCGTGACTTCGTCGCGAACGTGAGCCATGAGCTGAAGACGCCGGTCGGCGCGCTCTCCCTCCTCTCCGAGGCCGTCATGGACGCCTCCGACGACCCCGAGGCGGTGGAGCGGTTCGCCGGACGGATGCAGATCGAGGCGACCCGGCTCACCAGCCTGGTGCAGGAGCTCATCGACCTCTCCCGGGTACAGAACGACGACCCGCTGGAGGACGCCGAGCCGGTCCGCGTCGACGAACTCGTCGCCGAGGCCATGGACCGCTGCCGGCACGCCGCGGGCACGAAGCAGATCACCATGACCTCGAACGTAGGGGTGCCCGACGGGCCCGATCAGGGTGGTGGCGGGCGACGGGCGGCGAACACCAGCGACGACCTCAGCATCTGGGGCAACCGCGGCCAGCTCGCCGCCGCGCTCGGCAACCTCGTCGAGAACGCCGTCAACTACTCGCCCGCCCGCACCCGCGTCGGCATCGCCGCCCGCCGGGTCAGCGCCCCGGGCGGAGACCTCATCGAGATCGCCGTGACCGACCAGGGCATCGGCATCTCGGACAAGGACAAGGAGCGCATCTTCGAGCGCTTCTACCGCGTCGACCCGGCCCGTTCCCGTGCCACCGGTGGCACCGGCCTCGGTCTCGCGATCGTCAAGCACGTGGCCGCCTCGCACAGCGGGGAGGTCACGGTGTGGAGTTCCGAGGGACAGGGCTCCACGTTCACCCTGCGGTTGCCGGAGGCGGGTGCGGCCCGCGACCGCGCACAGCAGCACCCCGATCTCGATGACGAGGCCGGGCAGTCCGCCGCATCGAATCCCCGTAGATCCCCCGATTCACCCCCTGACTCAACCGCGTACGAAACGCTTTCCGCCCCGGAGGTCCTTCCGTGACCCGTGTGCTCGTCGTCGAGGACGAGGAGTCCTTCTCCGACGCCCTGTCGTACATGCTCCGCAAGGAGGGCTTCGAGGTCGCCGTCGCGACCACCGGGCCCGACGGACTCGACGAGTTCGAGCGCAACGGCGCCGACCTCGTCCTCCTCGACCTGATGCTGCCCGGCCTGCCGGGCACCGAGGTCTGCCGCCAGCTGCGCGGCCGCTCCAACGTCCCGGTGATCATGGTCACCGCCAAGGACAGCGAGATCGACAAGGTGGTCGGCCTGGAAATAGGAGCCGATGACTACGTCACCAAGCCGTTCTCCTCGCGCGAGCTGGTCGCCCGTATCCGGGCCGTCCTGCGCCGCCGCGGCGAGCCCGAGGAGGTGACCCCGGCCGCCCTGGAGGCGGGCCCGGTCCGCATGGACGTCGACCGTCACGTCGTCACGGTCTCCGGCTCCAAGGTCGACCTCCCCCTCAAGGAGTTCGACCTCCTGGAGATGCTCCTGCGCAACGCCGGCCGCGTCCTGACCCGCATGCAGCTCATCGACCGCGTCTGGGGCGCCGACTACGTCGGTGACACCAAGACCCTGGACGTCCACGTCAAGCGCCTGCGCGCCAAGATCGAGCCGGACCCGGGCGCGCCCAGGTATCTGGTGACGGTGCGGGGTCTGGGCTACAAGTTCGAGCCCTAAACCGCAGACGTGAACGGCAGACGTAAGCCGTACGACAAAGGGCGGGGCCCCGGAAATCCGGGGCCCCGCCCTTTTCTACGGCTCGACAGCTGCCGTACGGCAGCTCAGTGACCGGCAGCCGACTGCGAGGCGCTGTCGGACGGGGTCGCGGCGCCCGTGCCCGCGCCGGTACCGGCCTCGGTGCCGGCGCCCGGCGTCTCGCCCGCGGAGGCAGCGCCGGTCGGCGAACCGCTCGGGGAGGCCGACGTACCCGGCGCCGCCGGGACCTTGCTCGGGCCCCAGCTCTCGAAGTAGTGCTCGGCCGGGACGACGAAGGCGCGCAGGCTCACGTCACCGGTCTTGCTGAAGGTGAAGGTGATCTTCTGGGCGTTGCCGTCCTGGACGGCCTCACGGCTGCTGGGCAGGGTGGCGGAGGCGTTGTCCTTGCCGCCGATGATCAGCGAACCGCCGGCCGGGATGGTGAGGCTGCCGCCCTTGGCGGGCTTGAGCTGGGCGCTCTTGGCGGTGCCGTCCACCTTGATCGAGTCCAGTGTCTGCGCGGTGCGGCCGGAGTTGAACAGGGTCGCGGAGACCGCGGCGGGGCCGGTCGACTCCAGGTCGGGCTGGGTGATGACGATGGCGTTCTGGATCTTGATGTCGCCCACGGTGGTCGCCGCGTTGTCCGGCTTGATCTCCAGCGTCTGGCTGTTGTTGCCGGCGGCGCACGCACCGAGCGACGTGATCGAGAACGCGATGGCGGCCGCGGCGAGGGCGCCGCGTCGAAGGCTGCTGCTCACGGCGGCGGCAACTCCTTGACTCGAACGAGGCGGGCTGCTTGAAGCCGCCCTAAGTGTCTGTCAGCGGCCTCAGGTTACCGAGCCGTTCCTGCGCGACCGCACCCGACCCTCCCCTCAGCGCCCAAGTGCCGCCGAAGTACCTCTTCCACCACCCGTCCCTTCACCCCCAGGTGGCCCGGGAGTCACATTGCCCGGCGCTCGTCCGCCATTCACATAAGCCCCCTCGCAAGACCCCCGCGAAATTTCCGTGAAGGAATGCGCGAACTTCCTGAAATTGATCAACGACTGTGCCCCCGACCTGGCTGTGATCAATTCCGGATTCGTCCGGGACCCGGCTCTGTGACGCCGAACGGAGTAGCGAAAGTCGCACACTCGGAACCGGACATATGTGTACGTTCGGTCAGTCGGAGGTGCCTCCGGATGCGTGTAGCGTGCGCGTTTCTCCTCGCCCGTAGAGCTGCTCCGACCTGCGAATACCTTCTTCCGCTCGGCCCGCGCAGCACGTTCGTGTTGGACTTGTCAAGCCCCGAGATATGCCCTGACCTGCGAAAACGCCATTCAGAACCCGCAGTTTCCGTGTTACCCTGGATAGCCACGGAAGGGGTACCTGTCACATGACGTTCAAGGTTGGCGACACCGTGGTCTATCCCCATCACGGGGCCGCGCTGATCGAGGCCATCGAAACTCGCCAGATCAAAGGCGTGGACAAGACCTACTTGGTGCTGAAGGTCGCCCAGGGTGACCTGACGGTACGTGTGCCAGCGGACAATGCGGAGTTCGTCGGCGTGCGTGATGTGGTCGGTCAGGACGGGCTGGACCGGGTCTTCGAGGTGCTGCGCGCGCCGTACGCCGAGGAGCCCACGAACTGGTCGCGTCGTTACAAGGCAAATCTGGAGAAGCTCGCCTCCGGCGATGTCATCAAGGTCGCGGAAGTCGTGCGTGACCTGTGGCGCCGTGAGCGCGAGCGCGGACTCTCCGCCGGTGAGAAGCGCATGCTCGCCAAGGCCCGCCAGATTCTGGTGAGCGAGCTCGCCCTCGCGGAGAACACGAACGAGGACAAGGCCGAGGCCCTGCTCGACGAGGTCCTCGCGTCCTGACGCGGTCCGTCCGCCTCAGTTCAGCACACTGCTGTGTTGCTTTAAAAAGTGCCGCGGTGCCCGATGACGTTATTGCTGTCGCCGGGCGCTGCGGCATGTTCGCTTGACGACGCGGGTGCGTCCATCTCGGGGGCGCCCCCGATACTTGATGTGCCGGGTCCGGGCAGCTGGCTCGACCGTTGTCACGGAAGGGTTCGGTCAAGCCGTCCCACCCGGCACGCTGAGGCCATACCCACGTAGGCAGAGCACACAAACCTGACAGGAACCGATGTCTGACGTTTCGCGTCCTTCGCCCACGGGTGTCCCCTCCGAAGGCCGTACCGGGGCCCGTACCGCCGTTGTGATCCCGGCCGCCGGACGGGGTGTACGCCTCGGTCCCGGCGCCCCCAAGGCGCTTCGCGCGCTGAACGGCACGCCCATGCTCATCCACGCCGTCCGCGCGATGGCCGCCTCCCGTGCCGTCTCCCTCGTGGTCGTCGTCGCCCCGCCCGACGGCGCTGCCGAGGTCAAGAGCCTGCTCGACGCGCACGCGCTGCCCGAGCGCACCGACTTCCTGGTGGTCCCCGGCGGTGAGACCCGCCAGGAGTCCGTGAAGCTGGGCCTGGACGCGCTGCCGCCGGACCACGACATCGTGCTGGTGCACGACGCGGCGCGCCCCCTGGTCCCGGTGGACACGGTGGACGCGGTGATCGAGGCCGTACGGGACGGGGCGCCGGCCGTGGTGCCCGCACTGCCGCTCGCCGACACGGTCAAGGAGGTCGAGCCGGCCACCGTCACGGGCGAGCCCGAACCGGTGGTCGCCACGCCACGGCGCGCCCGCCTCCGCGCCGTACAGACCCCGCAGGGTTTCGACCGCGCCACGCTGATCCGCGCCCACGAGACGGTGACCGGCGACGTCACCGACGACGCGAGCATGGTCGAGCAGCTCGGCCTGACGGTCGTGGTCGTGCCCGGCCACGAGGAGGCCTTCAAGGTCACCCGCCCGCTGGACCTGGTCCTGGCGGAGGCGGTCCTGGCGCGCCGGAGGCTGAACGATGGCTTCTGAACCGCTGATGCCGCTGCCCCAGGTGGGCATCGGCACCGACATCCACGCCTTCGAAGAGGGCCGCGAACTGTGGTGCGCGGGCCTGAAGTGGGAGGGCGAGGGCCCCGGCCTCGCCGGCCACTCCGACGCGGACGTCGTCGCCCACGCCGCGTGCAACGCACTCTTCTCGGCGGCCGGCCTCGGCGACCTGGGCCGGCACTTCGGCACGGGGCGCCCCGAGTGGTCGGGTGCGTCCGGCGTCGTACTCCTCACGGAGGCGGCCCGGATCGTCCGCGAGGCGGGCTTTCGGATCGGCAACATCGCGGTGCAGGTGGTCGGCCCCCGCCCGAAGATCGGCAAGCGGCGCGACGAGGCGCAGAAGATCCTTTCGGAGGCCGCGGGCGCGCCGGTGTCGGTGTCGGGAGCGACGACCGACGGACTGGGGTTCCCCGGTAGAGGTGAAGGGCTGATGGCCGTGGCCACGGCGCTCGTGGTGCGGACCACGATCTGACTGTTATCCACAACCGTCCGAGGCACTGGGCATCGCCGACTACCCTGGACCCGTGACGATTCGCCTGTACGACACCAGCGCCCGGCAGATCCGTGACTTCACCCCGCTCTCACCGGGCTGTGTCTCGATCTACCTCTGTGGCGCCACCGTGCAGGCCGCGCCGCACATCGGGCACATCCGCTCGGGACTGAACTTCGACATCATGCGCCGCTGGTTCGCGTACCGCGGCTATGACGTGACGTTCATCAGGAACGTCACGGACATCGACGACAAGATCATCGCCAAGTCCGTCGACCAGAACCGCCCCTGGTGGTCGATCGGCTACGAGAACGAGCGTGCCTTCACCGACGGCTACACCGCCCTCGGCTGCCTCCCGCCGACCTACGAGCCCCGCGCCACCGGTCATGTCACCGAGATGGTCGAGATGATGCGCGGCCTCATCGAGCGCGGACACGCCTACGAGGCGGACGGCAGCGTCTACTTCGACGTCCGTTCCTGGCCCTCCTACCTGGAGCTGTCCCGGCAGGACCTCGACGAGATGCGGCAGCCGGCCGAGGACGGCATCTCCGGCAAGCGGGACCCGCGCGACTTCGCGATGTGGAAGGCCGCGAAGCCGGGCGAGCCCGACTGGGAGACGCCGTGGGGACGCGGGCGCCCGGGCTGGCACCTGGAGTGCTCGGCGATGGCGCACAAGTACCTGGGCTCCGCGTTCGACATCCACGGCGGCGGCCTCGACCTGATCTTCCCGCACCACGAGAACGAGATCGCCCAGGCCAAGGCGTACGGCGACGAGTTCGCCCGCTACTGGGTGCACAACGCGTGGGTCACCATGAGCGGCGAGAAGATGTCGAAGTCGCTCGGCAACAGCGTGCTCGTGTCCGAGATGGTCAAGCAGTGGCGCCCGATCGTCCTGCGCTACTACCTGGGCACCCCGCACTACCGCTCCACCATCGAGTACAGCGAAGACGCCCTGCGCGAGGCCGAGTCGGCGTTCGCGCGGATCGAGGGCTTCGTGCAGCGCGTGGTGGAGAAGGCGGGTGTCGTCGAGCCGTCCGCCGAGGTGCCGCTGGCCTTTGCCGAGGCGATGGACGACGACCTGGGCGTCCCGCAGGCGCTCGCGGTCGTCCACACCACGGTCCGGCAGGGCAACTCCGCCCTGGCCGCCGACGACAAGGAAGCCGCCGTGGCCCGCCTCGCCGAGGTGCGCGCCATGCTCGGCGTCCTCGGCCTGGACCCGCTCGACGCGCACTGGGCCGGCGAGACCGACCGCGGCGAAGATCTGCACGGCGTGGTCGACAGCCTGGTCCGGATGGTCCTGGACCAGCGCGAGGCGGCCCGCTCCCGCAAGGACTGGGCCACCGCGGACGCCATCCGCGACCAGCTGGGCCAGTCCGGCCTCGTCATCGAGGACAGCCCGCAGGGCCCGCGCTGGACCCTCGGCCCGCGCTGACCGAACCGGTCCCGCGGAAGATCGATTGTGCCGCCCGGCCCTCCGGGCGGCACACTGCATAGACGTACATTCGAACGCTCACGACAGACAGGTAGGTCATGGCCGCGAACAACCGCCGCATGTCCGGCAAGAAGGGCGCGCAGGTCGGCAGTGGCGGCCAGCGACGCAAGGGTCTCGAAGGCAAGGGCCCTACCCCGCCCGCCGAGATGCGCAAGAAGCACAAGAAGAACCGCATCGCGACCGCCAAGGCGAAGCAGGCCGCGCGCCGTCCCGCGCCGCGCGGCCGCGGCGGCAAGGGCACGTCCGAGATGGTCGTCGGCCGTAACCCGGTGGTCGAGGCCCTCCGCGAGGGCGTCCCCGCGTCGACCCTCTACGTCCAGCAGTTCATCGACAACGACGAGCGCGTCCGCGAGGCCCTCCAGCTCGCCGCCGACCGCGGCGGCATCAACCTCATGGAGGCCCCGCGCCCCGAGCTGGACCGCATGACCAACGGCCTGAACCACCAGGGCCTGGTTCTCCAGGTCCCGCCGTACGAGTACGCCCACCCCGAGGACCTGGCCGCCGCCGCGTACGACGAGGGTGTCGACCCGCTGATCGTCGCCCTGGACGGCGTGACCGACCCGCGCAACCTCGGTGCCGTCGTCCGCTCGGTCTCCGCCTTCGGCGGCCACGGCGTCGTCGTACCGGAGCGGCGCGCGGCTGGCATGACGGCCGGTGCCTGGAAGACCTCCGCCGGTACGGCGGCCCGCACTCCGGTGGCCCGCGCCACGAACCTGACCCGGGCGCTGGAGTCGTACAAGAAGGCGGGCCTCGTGGTCGTCGGCCTGGCCGCCGACGGCGAGGCCGAACTCGGCGACCTTCAGGCCCTTCAGGGCCCGGTGGTCATCGTGGTCGGCAGCGAGGGCAAGGGCCTGTCCCGCCTGGTCGGCGAGACGTGCGACTTCCGCGTACGCATCCCGATGCCGGGCGGCGCGGAGTCGCTCAACGCCGGTGTGGCGGCCGGGATCGTCCTCTACGAGGCCGCTCGCCGACGCGTCTGAACAGACATCCGCGGCGTCACCCGTGCGGGTTAATTCTGGTGACAGTGGTGCGACCTGCGCATCCTTGACGGGGTCCGGACAGATCGGACCGGTCAAGGCAGTGTCCAAACCACACGTCACTCGGTTAGTTGAGTGTGGACACCAGAACACCCCGCACACCCACGGGGGACCGCTCGTCGGGATACGACGACGCTCCCGCGCTGAGCATGGTGAAGGTGCCGAGCGATCCGGCGCAGATCATCGTCAATCACGCGAGTTTCCGCGTGTTGTTGGGCGCGTCGACCGGGCGTAGCAAATCCCCGCGGATCACACGGCACTTGAGCGCCACCGAGGACACCGCCCGTATCCCCGCCGCCAACGCGGCCGGCAGAGCGGGAGCGGCCACCGGCGCCCGCCGCCGGGTCGCCGTCTGGAACGGCACGTCCGCGCCGGACGACACCGGCGCCCACCGCCTCCTCCAAGCGGTCCGGGACGGCAGCGTCCGCCATGGCGACGAGCCGTTCCCCGGTGGCGGAGGCACCCAGGTCATCCCGCGAGTCGACGTCGGTGGCGGCTACGACGGCGGCTACGACGACGTGCTGGAGCAGACGGTCGAGACGCCGATCGTGGGCGCACAGCGCACACACGAGTCGCTCGAGGCACGGCTGCTCCCGAACATGCGCACGGTAGAGGGCGCGTACGACGAGGAACTCGACTACGACGACGAGGAGTTCGTAGACGAGAGCCATGGAGCGGACGCGCCCGACACCCGGCTCAGGCGATCCGGCGACGACCCGGCGCGGCACGCCTACTACCCCGGCCGCCGCATGAACCTCGGCGTCGTCCTGCTCCCCCTCCGGGTCTTCCTCGGCTTCATCTCCATCTACGCCGGCATGGGCAAGCTGTGCGACCCCGTCTACTTCGACGGCGGCAAGCGCGGCTCGATGGTGAAGTGGCTGAACACGCTGCACCCCTGGGAAGTGGCCGAGCCCCTCCGCCAGTTCGCCCTCGAGCACCCGGTCGGCTCCGGCCTGGTCATCGCCTTCTTCCAGGTCATCGTCGGCGTCCTGACGGTCCTGGGCTGCTGGCAGCGAGTGGCCGCGGTGGTCGGCGCCCTGCTCTCCGCCGCGCTCCTGGTCACCGTCAGCTGGAAGAGCGTCCCGGTCTACGACGCCCCCGACATCATCTTCCTCGCCGCCTGGTCCCCGCTGATCATCGCCGGTGCGCCCGTCTACTCCATCGACGGCCGTCTCGCGGGCATGGCCTGGCGCCGGCTCGGCCCTCGCTCCGACATCTGGGAACTGCGCAGTTACGTCCTGCGTCGTGGCGCTCTGGTCACGGCGATCGTCACCGGCCTGACCCTGCTGGTCGGCTCCCTGCTGGGCGGCGCGGTCCGCGACGCGGACCGTGTGGTGGTTCCCGGCCCCGGTGAGGCTCCCCGCAACGAGCTGCCCGGCTCGCCTCTCCCGCAGGAGCCCGGCCAGCGGCACCGGAAGACGCCGTCGGCCTCCAACTCGCCCACGCAGGGCGCCACGTCGGGGGCGGCCACCCCGTCGGGGGCCGCTACGACGCCGGGGGCCACGAGTGACACGGGTACCGCGGGTGCCGGTACGCCGAGCCAGACGCAGGGGACGGCCGGGCAGGCCCCGCCTCAGCAGTCGGCGCCGGCCGACGAGGCTCCCAGCACCAGCACCGGTCCGACCTCCGGGGGGCCGTCCTCGGGCGGCGGTGGCTCAACGGGCGGCTCGTCCGATGAGGAACCGGGCCTGGTAGGCGGTCTACTGGGCTGACCCGCCCCCTGCATCGCCGATGGGCCCCGGAGAAGCAACCCTCCGGGGCCCATCGCCGTACGCCCAGATCCCTCGCCCCCGCCGCCCCTGCCCGTCCCATCCTGAAGGGGCTCCCCTTCGACCCCGCCAGGGGCTGCCGCCCCCTGGACCCCCGTCGGCCTACGGCCTCGTCCTCAAACGCCGGACGGGCTGAAGACCCGGACCGGCGCGGGCATTCGCCTCAGCGACCCAGCGCCGCCAGTTCCTTCGCCGCCTCCGTGAGGTCCTTCGCCGTGTCGATGGCTCGCCAGTACGCGCCCTGGGGGATGGGGAACCCGGCCAGGCGGCGTTCGCGGGCCAGGTGGGGGAACGTGGTGCGTTCGTGGTCGCCGCGGGCGGGGAGCAGGTCGGCGAAGGCGGACGAGAAGACGTAGACACCGGCGTTGATCTCGAACGTCGACGGCGGTGCCTCGATGAAGTCGGTGATGTGCCCGAAGCCGTCGGTCTTCACCGCGCCCCAAGGAATGCGCGGCCGCGCGAGAGCGAGCGTGGCGACAGCGTCGCGCTCCGTGTGGAAGTCCGCCATGTCGCGCAGCGAGAAACGGGTCCAGATGTCCCCGTTGGTGGCGTACCAGGGCCGATCCGGATGCGGAAGATGCGCGGCCGCGTACTTCAGGCCACCGCCCCGCCCGAGCGGCTCCGCCTCGACGACCGTCGTGACGCGGACCGGCAGTTCGGCCGACTTCAGCCAGTCCTGCAACACCTCGGCGAGATGGCCGCAGCTGACCACGACGTCCGTCACACCCTCCTCGGCCAGCCAGGCGAGCTGGTGGCCGATGATCGGCGTCCCCGTGCCGGGGATCTCGACCATCGGCTTGGGCCGGTCGTCGGTGTACGGGCGGAGTCGGGACCCCTGGCCGCCGGCCAGGACGACGGCTTGAACGGGGCGGGACGCGGCGTTCGGATCAGTCATGACCGAACTGTACGCGGCGCCCCGCTCGCGGCATCGGGCCGACAACCGTTCTTCCAGCGCCCGCCGGTCGTCATTCGCTAGCTGTGCGCCGCGGCCACGCCCGAGGCGAACGCGGTGTCACAGACGGGGCGGGCATACGACTGCGCGCGCGTCGGACCGTACACACGGACCGCCGCCCGGCCCAGCGCGCGGGCGATCGAGGCGCAGTGCCGCGCCAGCGACGGGCGCTCGTCGACGGCCTGCTGGAGGTGGGTGAGGGCGACGCCGGGGTTCTTCTCCTGCAACTCGGTCAGGAGCTGATCGCGCAGCACGTCCTGTGGGGCGCGGGGGGCGGCGTTCCTCCCCTTGCCCGCGCTGGAGACGTCGGTAGCGGTCAGCACCGAGTCCGAGGGGTCCCCCGACCAGTTGACCCGGGTGACCGCGAGCGTCCCGGAGAGCACCAGGAAGACGGGCAGGACGAGGGCGAGTGTGCGGCCGAGCTGGCGGGCGGGGCCCCGGTGGCCGCGTCGTGTCTGTTGGATGGTGGAGTGCTTCACGCGAGTGAGGGTAGCGTTCGGTGCTGATATGGCGACATTTAGTCACCGGTTCGGGGGACGAAGAGGCCCTTGTTTTTGGGTACAGGGTTGACGCGCAGTCCTCGAAATGACCGGTATGCCGGGGTATTTGTCGACAGCGAAGAGGGCCCCGCAGCCGTCTGCGGGGCCCTCTTCGTCAACCTGGGTGAATTACCCGGGGTTGTACTGCCTCAGTCGGACAGCCGCGCACCCGTGGAGGTCGAGAACACGTGGGTCTCGCCCGAACGCGGGACGATGTACAGCGTGCTGCCCTTCTCCGGCACGTCACGGCCGCTGACGCGGACGACGAGGTCCTTGGAGTCGTCGCCGCCGACCTTGGCGGTGCCGTAGACGTACGCGTCGGCGCCGAGCTCCTCGACGACGTTGACGGTGACCGCGAGACCCTGGCCCGAGTCGGAGCCGGTCACGTCGAAGTGCTCCGGGCGGACACCCACGGTGACGGTCTTGTCGGTGGCGGCGGAGAGCGCGTCACGGTCGACGGGAACGACCGCGTTGCCGAACTTCACACCGCCGTCGGTGATCGGCACCTCGACCAGGTTCATGGCGGGGGAGCCGATGAAGCCGGCGACGAAGAGGTTGGCCGGGCGGTCGTACATGTTGCGCGGGGTGTCGACCTGCTGGAGCAGACCGTCCTTGAGGACCGCCACGCGGTCGCCCATCGTCATGGCCTCGACCTGGTCGTGGGTGACGTAGACGGTGGTGATGCCGAGACGGCGCTGGAGCGACGCGATCTGCGTACGGGTCGAGACACGGAGCTTGGCGTCCAGGTTGGACAGCGGCTCGTCCATGAGGAAGACCTGCGGCTCACGCACGATGGCGCGACCCATGGCGACACGCTGACGCTGACCACCGGAGAGCGCCTTCGGCTTGCGGCCGAGGTACTCGGTGAGGTCGAGGATCTTCGCCGCGTCCTCGACCTTCTGGCGGATCTCCGCCTTCGGCACACCGGCGATCTTGAGCGCGAAGCCCATGTTGTCGGCGACGGTCATGTGCGGGTACAGCGCGTAGTTCTGGAACACCATGGCGATGTCCCGGTCCTTCGGCGGCAGGTGCGTGACGTCGCGGTCACCGATGCGGATGGCGCCGGCGTTCACGTCCTCGAGCCCCGCGAGCATGCGGAGCGAGGTGGACTTGCCGCAGCCGGACGGGCCGACCAGAACGAGGAACTCGCCGTCCTCGATCTCGATGTCGAGCGCGTCCACGGCGGGCTTCTCGGAACCCGGGTAGATCCGGGTCGCCTTGTCGAACGAGACAGTGGCCATGGTGAATGGGCCCCCTTCTACCGGCAGGAACGTGCCGGACGATCCGTTGTAGGAAGGTGGTTGGTTTAGTCCACATGTGCGGACTGGATCTGGACGGTACCTGGCGTTCGCCTGTATGTCAGTACCTGGAGGCATGTGAACTTCGCGGAAATTTTCGACGGGGCCCCCTCGGAACCTGGGTACACTGCACGGGCGCGTGCGTGACAGCGCGTGCAGGCCTCCTTAGCTCAGCTGGTCCAGAGCGGCTGTCTTGTAAACAGCAGGTCGTCGGTTCGAATCCGACAGGGGGCTCCACAGGCGGGGCGGTTGTCGATGACACCGCCCCGCGGTTCGTTTTTCATTCCTTCTTTTCATTCGCCCGCCCGGCAACTCCCCGTTGAAACACGGGACATGCCCCGGCGTGGAATAGCATCGCTACTGCTAGTGTTCGTTCAGTCACAGTAGGCAATCAGCCTCAATGTACATGTAATGAAATCCGAGGGTTCCATGCGCAAGCTTCACCAGGTCATGATCGTCGCGGCGGCGGCCGGCAGCCTGTCCGCCATCGGTGCCGGTACCGGTGTCGCGTACGGGAGCGGGCCGTCCGTGTCCGACCTGTACCGCCCGTACCAGGAGTGCAGCCCGCAGACGGTCGGCGAGGCCGACATCCCGATCGCTGTGCTCGGCCTCTCCGAGACCTTCGACACCACCTGCGGCCAGTTCAACAACGCCTTCACCGGCTGAGGTCGGCGGCTCGGTCGTGCGCGACGCCTTCCGCGGGCCCCTTCGGGGTCACCCCCGAGGGGGCCCGTTCATGTGCGGCTGCCCGGAGCGCGAGGGCGCTCCCTCGGCCCCGTATGCGTTCGCTGCGGTCCTGAACTCCGGCGCGCCGATGAGCGGTTGGTCCCTCGCGGATCAGTCACCCTCAGGTCGGTCCTTCACTTCGTAAGCGAAAAGGCCTCCGCTGTCCCGGACATGGACCGGGCGCAGGGGCCTGTCTCTCCGACACCCCCAGGGCCCGGCGCGGCCGGTTCGCGGTGTATTGCGCCCGGGCAACCCCCGCAAAAGGAGACGCAACACATGTTCAACGGAAAGAAGATCGCGGCTGTCGCCGGGCTTCTCGGCGGCCTTGCCATGACCTGTCTCGGTGCCGGCCAGGCGCACGCCGCGGGCCCGGGCGTCTGTGGGCTCGACGCGCAGGGCAGCATCGTCTGCACCGAGCAGCTCCAGGGACAGACGCCCGAGGGTGACGGGTTCACCGTCCGCCGGTCGATGAACTGCCAGCCGACGAAGCCCTTGACACTGCCCACGCCCGGCCTGCTGGCCAACGGGCAGACGCGGATCGGCCCGCACATCACCTGCTCCGACCTGACGCCCGCGCCCGCGGCCGCCAACAACGACACGAGCGAAGCCGGCCCGTTGCTGGCCCGCATTCTGGGCTGAGCGCCTCAAACAGCGGCTGGCCGTACCGGGTTGACCGGTGCGGCCAGCCGCTGTTTCGCGCCCGAACGGCGGCCGACCGGCAATCGGGTGACCGCGTTCCCGCGCCCGTGACTCGGCCTCGGGGGAACGGCGTTGCCTTATAAGCCGACACGACACAGAGAAGGGTCAAAGATCCCAAATTGCTACGGATTACGTGTATATGCTCACACTAAGTAGTCAACCAGGGCTTCGTGCCCGGGAAGAAAGGGTCAGATTATGCGCAGGTTTCAGCGCGTTGCGGTCGTAGCCGCGGCTGTCGCAGGGCTGTCCGCCTTCGGTGCCGGGGCCGGCACCGCTATCGCTCACGAGGGCGACTACGACGGTCAGATCGTCTCCGCGGTGTCCACCTCGACGGCGAACGCCGTGGCCAACTGGGGTGTGCCGGCCGACAAGGCGCACGCGGCTCCGGAGGCGGCTCCCGCCGCTGCTCCGCAGGCCGCTCCGCAGGCCGCGCCGGAGGCCGCTCCGAAGGCCGCCGCGCCGGAGTACGGATACGGCGAGTACAGCGCTCCGTCGTACACCACCCCGTCGTACGCCGCTCAGTAAGCAGCAGGACGCCGAGGGTTCGATGCGCGGGTTTCAGGGCACTGCGAATTTCGTCGTGACCACCGCCGGCCCCCCGGGCCAACGCGGTGAAGCGTCACGACAGGCGCATCGATTTCCGTCGGAACACCGTTATGCATATCGCGCGGTCTGAACGCCCAGCTCCTGGATCAGACCGAGCTGTTTTCAACGGTGTGCTGGACAACACCCTTAGCAAATGCAGCCCGGCCGCGCAGCAGACCCGTCAGGGTGCGCGGCCGGGCTGCCGCAGTTCCGTCGTACTCGACCTTTGCAAAGGAACGCCGTACATGAACGGTCGACAGAGGATCGCAACCGTCTCGGGGCTCCTGGGAGCCCTCGCCGTGATCTACAGCGGTGCCGCGCCGGCGTACGCCGACGAGCCCAAGGGCGCCTGCACGTTCACCGCCCAGGGAGACATCGTCTGCGTCAAGAAGAGCGAGGTCGTCCACAAGGACAAGCGCAACGGCTACGCCCTCCACCAGCGGCAGGACTGCTCGACGGTCGAGCGGCCTCGTGTCGTGGGGCCCCGGGAGCACATCATGAACGGCGGGTCCGTGAAGTCCGGGCCGGTTGTGGAGTGCAACAACACGGCGAAGCTGCCCAAGGGCATCAAGATCCCCAAATTCGACTTCTGAGGCGCGTGAGCGGCCGATGCCGGACCGGGAGTGATCCTGGTCCGGCATTTCGGTTTTCGGCCCTCAGACGGTGCTTCACGGGGCGGGGAGCGGTCGGCAAAAGCCCGGTGCCCCGGCCTGAAGGCCGGGGCACCGGGGAAGGAAGCGGCTTACGTCACTTGCCGAACGCGCTGTTGCTGCAGCCCATCTCCGAGCCGAGCCCGGTCTCCTGCGCGCCCGGGCTGCCCTCGCCGTTCAGCAGGTTGCCACCCAGGCCGTTGGCGATGCCGACCTGGCCGAGGACGTCGACGTTGGCGTCGTGCGACCTGCAGTTGCTGCTCTGTAGGACATCCACGTTCGTGCCCTTCTGGCCCCAGCCGCCTCCGTCGGCATGGGCGGCGCCGGCGCTCAGGAGTCCGACGCTCCCGAGAGCGGCGACCAGGACGGCGGCCTTGCGGAGCTTGTGCATGTTCTTCTCCGGTGGAGTGAAGTGGGTTGCGATCCATTTCGGATCGACTTCGAACAGTTACGGAGGCTAATAGGAAGTATTCCGGAGCAATGGGCGGCGCGCCGAATTCAGGAAATTCTCACCATCTTGGCCGATGGCCCGGAAATTACTCCCCTCGCGAGGAGTCGCAAGGCAAAAGCGTGAACCCAAAAAGGAGTCCCGGCACCGGGCCTGGGGCTCGGTACCGGGACTGTTTCCCGCTTCGGCCGGCTGCGCGGCCGTCAGTGCCTAGAAGGCGCTGTTGTTGCAGCCCATCGACGAGCCGAGGTGGGTGTCCTGCGCGCCCGGGTCGCCCTCGCCGTTGAGCGCGCTGCCCAGCAGGCCGTTGAGGACGCCGACCTGGCCGAGGACGTCGACGTTCAGGTCGTGCGACTTGCAGTTGGAGCTCTGGAGGACGCTGAACTTGCCCCCGTCCTTGCCGCCGTGGCCGTCGGCGGTGGCCGTGCCGGCGCCCAGGAGTCCGACGGTGCCGATGGCGACGACCACGACGGCAGCCTTGCGAACCTTGTGCATGTTCTTCTCCGGTGGAGTGAGGTGGGTGCGATCTGTAGAAGATCGACTTCGTACAGTGACGAAAGATTAATACGAAGTATCCCGATATGTCCCGGAGGCGCGCCGGAGTTCGCGTTTCGTGCCGGAAACACTCGAAAGCCGCATCGCGCTACCGGGCCGTGTGCCGGGCCGCGATGTGAAAGTGCTGGTCACAGCCGCTCGTTGAGGGCTGTGACCAGCGGGGGTTGCCGCGAAGGGAAATGAGGTTCGGATCTCCTCGGGACGCTGTCGCCGGTGCGCCTAGCGGGCGTGGGCGAGGGAGTTCGCCTGGCTGTTGGCCTGGTCGCAGTCGATGCCGCGGGTCTCGGAGGCGGCCAGCACCGCGACCGGGACGGCAGCGTTGACCAGGGACTGCGGGCTGCACTCCTGGTACGGGCGGAACAGGTTGGCCTGCTCGATCGGGCCGGACGGTGCCGCGGCCGGCTGCTGGTTGACCTGCGGGCTGATCTTCGGGCTCAGTTGGGGGCTGACCTGCGGGCTGACGTCGGCGCCCCGCTGCGGGCCCGGGGCCGCCTGGCCGTGCGCGGTCGGCGAGTTGGAGGACTGCGCGGAAGCCTGCGAACTGCCCCACGAGGTGGCCTGGACGTCCGGCCGGCCGACGGGAGCCGGAGCGGTACCGCCGTATCCGACGGGCGCGTCGGCGACGCTGGGTCCGGCGCCGACGGCCGACAGACCACTTGCTGCTGCTGCGATGAGCGCGACCTGATGAAGCTTGCGCATGGAACCTCGGCCCTTCATTGACCTGTGCATGGAACATATGGAAATGCGGCTGCGATGCACCATCGCTCTGACCCTGGGGGGAACGAGAGAAGTGCTGGGCCGGTCACGTGCGCGGGGATGTCGTCACTCATTTGCCAGAGGCTGTTCATCAGAGCCTTTTATCCGATCGATGGCAATTGAGTGACGGAAATTTGGATCCCGTGACCTGGTCAGGGAAATGTCGTTGCCAGCTGAGAGAGGGCAGCGATCTGGAATCAGAGAGAGGCAACGGGATCCGCTGCCTGCTCCGGCGTGAAGTCCACATGACAGCTCAGGCATTACCCCTGTAAGGGCGCAGTACGAATATCAGACTGAGCGCACGCAAGACTGACTGAATACAACGGATTTCCCTGTACAGGTAATGAAGGGCCGAGGGTTCCATGCGCAAGCTTCACAAGGCCGCGCTCGTCGTAGCGGCGGCCGGCGGTCTGACCGCCATCGGTGCCGGCGTCAGCGAGGCCGCCGACTATCCCGTCGGGTACAGCGGTGCCGCGCCGGCTCCCGCTCCCGAATATCCGGCACCTCAGTACGCTCCGGCGCCTCCTCCCCAGTACGCGGCGCCCCAGTACGCTCCGGCGCCGCCTCCCCAGTACGCGGCTCCTCAGTACGCTCCGGCGCCCCAGTACGCGCCGCCCCAGTACGCCCCGGCACCCGCTCCCCATTACGCGCCGCCGCAGCCCCAGGTCACGGCATCGGCCCGTTCGACGGGCGCCGCGCAGGCCACGCGTCCGCAGCCGCAGCCCCAGCCGGCGCCGCACTACGCGCCCCCGGCGCCCCCGGCGCCCGCGCCGCGCCAGGAGAGCGGTTACGCCTCCGCCTCGGCCTCGTCGGGCGGCTACGCGGAGGCCTCCGGTGCTCCGCACTCCGCACCGGCCGCCGCGCCCCAGCCCGCCGCGCCGCAGGTCGTGCCGCAGGTCACCCCGCAGACGGCGCCGCAGGTGATGCCGCAGGTCGCTCCTCAGGTCTCCGCACCGCAGGTCTTCAACCCGGAGCCCCCGCCGCGGGTCGCCCCGCAGGTGAACCCGCAGGTGAACCCCGAGGTGAACCCGCTGATCAACCCGCTGGTCTCGCCGGCCAGCGCACCGCAGGTGCCCGGCCTCGGCCTGGGACAGGTCGCGGCGCCGCCCGTGGGCCAGTTGGGACTGCCCCGACTCGGCTGACGGACCGGGCCGTACGTGTCCCGTCTCCCCGCTTGAACCCCCGCACACCCCATCTGCTCGACCAACGGAGAAGAAATGCGCAAGCTTCAGAAGGTCGCCCTCGTGGGCGCCGTCCTCGGCAGCGTCGGCTCGCTCGGCGTCGGCACGGCCGCCGCCCACGGTGAGGCGGGTGCCCACGACCTCGACATCACGCAGGGCATCGAGTGCCGCTCGCACGACATGAACATCGACATCCTCGGCAGCCTCGGGCTCGTCAACGGCGCGCTGGGCAACGCGCTCAACGGTGAGGGCTCCCCGGGTGCGCAGCCCAGCCACCTCGGCTCGGACATGGGCTGCAACAGCGGAGCGCTCAAGTAGACCGAAGGAAGTGTTCGGTTCAACGCCCGCTCCATCACGGGGCGGGCGTTTGGACTGCGAGCCGGAGAGACCGCATGAGACTGTCCTATGCCGACGAGATGCTGCTGCTCAACGGGTGTCCGGGTGTGATCGGCCTGGCGGTGGTCCTCTCCGGCGAGCAGCCCGACGTGGAGCAGGTGCGCGCGCGCGTCGCCGAGCGGTGGGCGGGCCTGGAGCGGATGAACTGCGTGCTCGACGGGCCCCGGGGCGGCGGGGCGGCGGTACGGCAGGGGCTGTTCGGGCGGCGTGGGCGGATGCGGTGGGTCGTGCCGGGGCGGTTCGATCCCGGTGCACAGGTCGGCGTGGCACAGACCAAGTTGGACGACCTGTGGACGCGGAGCGTGGACCGGCCGCTCAGCGGAGGGCTGCCGCCCTGGCGGCTCCATGTGGTCCCGGACGCGGCGCACGGCGGTGACTTCGCGCTGGCTCTGGTGGCCCAGCACGCGCTGTTGGACGGGCGGTCCCTGGCGACGCTGATGCGCGCGCTGATGGACGGCCCCGCGGCGAGGGAGTCGGTGCGGTCGGCACCGCCGCCGCGGGCCGGACTGCGTGCGGCGGGCAGGGAGCTCATGGTGATGGCGGCCGCGGGGCAGGCCCTTCCGATGCGGCCGCCCGGGGAGCCGTGCTCCTCGGTCGCGGTGCGCGAACTGCCCGCGCCCACGGTCCGATCCGCCCGCCGGCAGCCGGCCGACGGCCGGGGCGCGACGCTGAACGAGCTGCTGGTCGGCGCCGTGGCCGGGGCGCTGCGGGACCGGTACGGGCCGGTGCGGCGGTGGCGGCAGCGCGACGAACCGGTCTACACGGCCGTACCGTGCGATCTGCGCACCGGGGCGACCACGGGCGAACTCGGCAACACCCTCACGGTCGTCCGGGTTCCGTTGCCCGTCGACGTCGACGGGCCCGTGGCGCGGCTGCGGGCCTGTCAGGCTGCGATGGCCGACGTGCCCGAGCGGGCCGCCGCCCACGCCGCCGTGCTGTTCCCGGCCGCAGAGGCGGTTCGCCGGACGGGCCCCTGGGTCACCGGGCTGCTGGCCGACCGCGGGCGTCACAACTGCTTCGCGGCGACCGCGACCACGGCCATGAAGTGGCCCGGCGGGACCGGCACCTTCCAGGGCCGTCGGCTCGTGCGCACGGTCGGGCTGCCGCCCTTGCAGCACCCGGGCACGGTCAGCTTCGCCCTGGCACAGGCAGGGGACGCGTTCACGCTCACCGTGGTGTGCCACCTGCGCCCGAACGACGCGGAGCGGCTCGCCGACGCGGTCGTCACGGAGTTCGAGACATGGGCCGGGATGGCGACGCCGTCAGTGCCCTGACGGCACCAGGAGATGGAGGCAGTTGCATGGAAGCGGAACACGGCGACGTATGGGAAGCGCTGCGCCCGCTGTGCGCGCGGGTGATGTCGGTGCCGCCGGAGGCGGTGGTCCCGCAGGCTCGGCTGGTCGCCGACCTGGGCGCCGACAGCCTGGACATCACCGAACTGGAAGCGGCTTCGGAGGAGTTGTTCGGGGTGTGTCTGAGAGGCACCGACAAGGCCGGTGTGTCCACCGTGGGTGATGTCGCCGACCTCATCGTGCGGCTGCGTACCCCCGGCGTCCACAACACCCTCGCCCGATGACCGGCCGACCCGCCGTCGCCGTCACCGGCCTCGGAGTTCGCTGCGCGGCCGGTGCGAGTCCGCAGGAGCTCTGGGAGAGTCTCGTGCGGTGCCGTTCCGCGACGGCGCTGCACGCCTTCGACGACGAGGGCACGGTCGTGTACCCGGCGGCCGCGATGACCGCCTTCGAACCGGCGGGCTGTCTGGCGCCCAAAGAGGTGCGGCGGACGGACCGTTCGGTGCAGCTGGCCGTGTGCGCGGCCGTGGACGCCGTGGCGGACGCCGGGGGACTGCACGTCGGTCCCGGCCGGCGGGCCGTGGTCACCGGCACCGGGTACGGCGGGGTGATCAGCCAGGAGAACGGCATCGGGCAGCCTGACGTGCTCTACGCGCCCCGGCTGATGCACAACGCCGGGGCCTACTGGATCAGCGCCAGGCTCCGGATCGCCGGGCCGAGTCTGACGGTGTCCACGGCCTGTGCCTCCGGTACGCATGCCGTGGGTGAGGCGATGCAGATGATCCGGGCGGGGTGCGCGGACGTGGTGGTGGCCGGGGGCCACGACAGTCCCCTGACTCCGACGACGGCGCTGGCGTTCGGGCGGGCCGGGGCGATGGTCACCGAGTGCGAGGATCCCGCCTCCGCGTCACGGCCGTTCGACGTCGGGCGGCGGGGTTTCGTCCTCGCCGAAGGGGCGGCGTTCCTGGTGCTGGAGCGGCTGGACCTGGCCCGCGCGCGCGGCGCCCGCGTCTACGCCACCCTGACCGGGTACGGCCGTACGTCCGACGCCCACCACCTGACGGCACCGCATCCCGACGGTGCGGGGGCCCGGGCGTGCATGGAACAGGCGCTCGCCGACGCCGGTTCGACCGCGGACGCCGTCACCCATGTCAACGCGCACGGCACCGGCACCGAGCTGAACGACCTCGCGGAGGCGCGGGCCATCAGCGACGTGTTCGGCCCGCGCGCGGTGCCGGTCACCGCGCCCAAGGCCGTGACCGGGCACGGGCTCGGGCTGGCGGGAGCGCTGGAGGCCGTGATCACCGCGTTGTCCGTGCGGGAGGGGCTCGCGCCGCCGACCGCGCATCTCACGCGGCTGGATCCCCGATGCGAGCTGGACATGGTCGTCGGGGAGCCGCGCAAGATCCTGGACGGGCCGGTGATCAGCAACAGCTTCGCCTTCGGCGGCCACAACGCCTGTGTCGTGTTCGACTCGCCCCATGGCTGTGGCACATGAGGCTGACGGCCATCGACGAAGGGCATCTGCGCAACGGGCTGCCGGGGACGATCGGTATCGCCGGGGTGTTTTCCGGCGAGCCGTTCGACCTGGAACGGGTGCGGGCCCGGGTCCGTGAACGGTGGGGCGGGCTGGAGCGGATGAGCCTGGTCCTGCGGCCACCCACCGGATCGGGGGCGCTGTCGGGCCGCCGCTGGGAGAGAGCCTGGCCGTTCGATCCCGGCGCGCATATCACCGCCACGGAACAGGACCTGCGACACCTGCTCGCCGACGGTGTGAGCCACCCCCTTCCGCCCGAACGGCCGCTGTGGCGGCTGCTGGTCGCGCGCGACGCCCTCGTCCTGTTCGCGCATCACGCGCTGCTGGACGGCAGGTCCCTGGAGACGGTCTTCCGGCTGCTGATGGACGACGCCGTACCCCCGCTGCCGCCGCGCGTGCCGGCCACGGCGGACCCGACCGCGACCGTACGGCAGCGCCCAGCCGTCAGTGCGGCGGCCGTGGGCAGGGAGTTGCGCCGGATCGGGGCGCTTGGGCGGCCCCTGCCCATGGGCTCCCCCGGCGAGGTGCGGCCGTCGGTGGCGGTGGTGGAGCTCGATCCGCAGGTGATGCGTACGGCCCGCCGTCAGCCGGCCGGTGGGCGCGGGGCGACCCTCAACGAGCTGCTGCTGAGTACGTACGCCGGTGCCCTGCGCGTCTGTCACGGGCCCCTGCGGACCTGGCCGAAGGGGACGAACCCGTTCTACGCGACGGTGCCGGTCGACCTGCGGACCCGTCGTACCGCGCAGCAGCTCGGCAACGGTGTCACCGTGCTGCGGATGCCGCTGCCCGTCGACCTGGAATCCCCCGTGGCGCGCCTCACGGCGTGCCAGGACCAGGTCGCGGGGTTCGACCGGCGCTGCGACGCCCACCGCGCGATCCTTCCCGCACTACAGGGAGCCGCGCGTGCCGTGCCGTGGCTGGCCGGGGTGATGGCCCGGCGGCTGGCCCGACCCGAACTCACCACCAGCCTGTGCACCGCCTTCAAGTGGCGGGACCACCCCAGCCATCTGTACGGCCGCCCCCTGGCGCGCGTCGTCCCTCTGCCGCAGCTCTCCCCGCCCGGTACGGCGAACCTCTGCCTCGTCCACAGCGCCGACGCCTACACGCTCACGGTCGTCGGCCACGCGCGTGCCGGTGCCGCCGAGATGATCGGTGCGGCCGTCGCCCGGGAGCTGGAGGCGCTCGCCACGTCCGAGGCGTCCGCCGCGCGGGCCGGTCAGGGCTTGCGTACGACGTGACCCAGGGTGCGGGCGGAGTGGGGGACGCCGGGGGCGGCCTCCTCCAGCAGGGGGCGTACGGCCTCGGTGTAGAAGCGGCGGGAGAGTTCGAGGCCGGGCGTGAAGGTGTCCCTGTTGGGGACGGTCATGCCTCCGGGAGGACCCCCAGCTCCGCGAGCGGGCCGTCCGTCAGCCGGTACACCGTCCACTCGTCCTGGGGGCGGGCGCCGAGCGCCTCGTAGAAGGCGATGGAGGGGGCGTTCCAGTTCAGGACGGACCACTCCAGCCGCTGGTAGCCGCGCGTCACGCACAGCCGGGCCAGTTCGGTGAGCAGGGCCTTGCCGTGGCCGGCGCCCCGGGCGGTGGGGCGGACGTAGAGGTCCTCCAGGTAGATGCCGTGGACGCCGCGCCAGGTGGAGAAGTTCAGGAACCAGATCGCGTAGCCGACGGTCTCGCCGGTCGCGTCGTCGGCCGCGATGTGCGCGTAGGCGGCCGGGTGGTCTCCGAAGAGGGCCGCGTGGAGCTGTTCCTCCGTCGCCCTCGCCTCCTCCAACGCCTTCTCGTACTCGGCGAGTTCTCGGACGAGGGTGTGGAGGGCGGGGACATCGGCGGGTGTGGCGGGTCGGATCATGGGCGCAGGCTAGCCGGTGGGGTCGCGAAGCCGCCTTGCGATGTCCAGTTGCTCCTCGTCCAGTGGGCGGCCGTCCTCGATGTCCCAGAGGGAGTTTTGCAGGATGCGGCCGTAGGTCCAGGCGCGGGCGCGTGAACGGTCCAGGCCCAGGACGTCGGTCATCGCGTCGAAGCGCCAGCGGATGTCGGTGGGGTCGAAGCGGTTGGCGAGGGCGGGCCAGAGTTCGAAGCCGGGGTCGCCGGTGAGGGGCTTGGGGTCGATGGCGAGCCAGGGGGCACGTTCGGAGGCGAGGACGTTCTCGTCGTGGAGATCCCAGTGGAGGAGGCTGTCGCCGGGGTCGTCGACCACCTCGCGTACGGCGGCGGCGCAGTCGGCGACGATGCGGCGGGCCTCGGGGTCCGGGATGTGGGCGAGAGCCTCGGGCGTCTGCTCCAGCATGTCCCGGGCGATGTCGCCGAGGTGACGCAGGCCGGCGGGGGCGGGGAAGGACGTGAGGTGGGCCAGCAGACCGGCGATGACCAGGACGGACTCGTGGACGTCCGGGTGGTGGGCGAGCATGCGGGAGGAGTCGAGGCGTTCGAGGAGCATGGTGCCGGTGGCCTCGTCGTGGTCGAGGAGACGGACCGCCCCGTCGCCGCCCCATGCGCGCAGGGCCACCGGCTCGCCCGCGCTCTCCTCGTCGAGGAGTTGCAGCTTCAGGACGGCGGGGGTGCCGTCGCGGCGGAGGACCGGGAGGACCAGGGCGCTGACCCCGTGCATCGGACGTCCGTCGACCTTCAGTTCCCAGCGGCCGAGGAACTCGGCGGTCAGGGCGGGAAGTCCGGCGATGAACGTGCGGCCCGCTTCTCCGTTGTACTCCTGCTGTGATGCGGCGAGCTCCTGCGGGATGTCGATCACCTTTCGGACCCTACTGGGCTCCCGGGAACGGCTCACGCGAATCAGACAGGCCGGCGGGACTGCTGAGGTATGCGGTCCCGCGGGGGCTTGCGGCTGGTCATGGCTCCAGTACGACCTTTCCGGTGGTTCCGCGCGTTTCGAGGGCGCGATGGGCGGCCGCCGCCTCGGCCAGCGGGAAGCGCTGTACGGCCGGGGTGAGACGGCCCTCGGCGGCCTCGGCGAGGGCGCGCAGTTCGAGGGTCCGTACGGGGTGGGGACCGCCGGCCCGCTGCATCATCGGCGGGCCGAGGACCTGCTGGGAGACGCCGTCGACGAGGTAGGGCGTGCCGTCGTGCAGGCCCGCGCCGGACCAGCCGAAGACCAGGTGCCGGCCGCCGGGGCCGAGCAGGGCGACCGCCTCGCGGGCCACGTCCCCGCCGACGCCGTCGAAGACGACGGTCGCGGCCCGCCCGCCGAGGAACGCGCGGACCTTCTGCGGCCACACGGGGTCCTTGTAGTCGACGGCCAGGTCGGCGCCGTTCTCCTGGACGCGCGCGACCTTCTCGGGACCGCCCGCGAGGCCGATGACGACGGCGCCCGCGTTCTTGGCGTACTGCACGAGCAGCGTGCCGATGCCGCCCGCGGCCGCCGGGATCACGGCCACCGCGTCCGGGCCGAGCTCGGCGAACTGGAGGATCCCCATCGTCGTACGGCCCGTGCCGATCATGGCGACGGCCTCGGCCGGGTCGAGGCCCGCCGGGATCTCGTGGACGCGGTCGACGTCGGCGACGGCGAGTTCGGCGTAGCCGCCCGGCGCGAAGCCGAGGTGGGCGACGACGCGCTTGCCGAGCCAGAGTTCCGCGACTCCCTCACCGAGGGACTCGACGACGCCGGCGACCTCGCGGCCGGGGATCGTGGGCAGCGTCGGCGGCTGCGGCGCCGGGCCCTGGATGCCCTCGCGCAGGGCCGTGTCGAGGAGATGGACCCCTGCGGCCCGCACGGCGATCCGGACCTGGCCGGGGCCGGGCGTGGGGTCGTCGGTCTCCTCGTACGTGAGGTTCTCTGCCGGGCCGAAGGCGTGCAGGCGGATGGCGTGCATCGGGGTCCCCCATCGTCGTGGACTCGGGTGGTCAGGGCGCCCGCCCCGCCACCGGGGCCGGCTGATCGATGCTGCAACCTCAAGCTCCCTTGAGGTCAAGGGCGTGCCGCCCGAGGGCAAGGGACACGGCGGTGAGGGCGCTGTTGAAGGAGACCTCGGACAGAACGCCGGGGGCGGCGACCTGATCGCCCGCCAGATAGACCCCGGCGCCGCGGTCCACGGCCGGGCGGTCCCGCCAGCTGGTGCCGGGCAGGTCGACGGCGCCGGTACGGCCGTTCGCCATGGACTCGCGCCGCCAGGTGACGCGCCCGCGCCAGCCGGGGAAGCCGAGGTCGAGGAGCTGTTCGGCACGGGCGATGCCATCGGCCCTGGACTCGTGCGGGGCGACCGGGATCTGGCCCTGGATCAGCTGTTCACCGGCCGGCGCGAGGGACCGGTCCTGCGCGGTGAACCGCTCCAGCCAGCCGGTCGCGTCGAGGTCGGAGACGACGAAGGCGTCCCCGCGCCGGGTCCGCACCGCGAGGTCGAGGAGCGCCGTACGGCCGCTGCTCCAGGTCAGCGAGTCGTCCTTGAGGAGGCGGCGGGCGGCGTCGAGGGAGGTGGCGACGACGACGGGCGCGCCGGCCGCCCGGCTGTCGAGGCGGTCGACGCGGGAGAGGGTCTCCATCCGGACCCCGAGGTTCCAGGCCCGCGCCGCCATCCGGTCGATCACGGTCGCCCAGCCGCCGCGCGGATAGTGCGCCTCCGGTGGCAGCTTGGTGGCCCGGCGCAGCCGCTCCTGCACGAACGCGGCGGACAGGGCGCCGGGGTCGTGATGGAAGAGGGCGACGGCCGAGTAGTGCGCGGCGGCACGGGCGCCCTCCTCGCCCGCGATGCCGGTGGCCCACGTCATGAAGTCGACGTCGACGGGCGCCTGCGGCAGGCCCCGCCGCAACAGCTTGAGCAGGGCGAAGGGCGGGGTGCGGCGCAGGACTCCCCGGTACCGCAGCCGGAGCCGGGCGGCCTCAAGGGGCGGGATCGGCGCGAGCGGCCCGATGAGGTCGCGCTGCCTGAGCCAGGCCCAGTGCGGGCCACCGCTGTACAGGGCGTGCGGGCCCTCGTTCGTCCGGTACGGCCCCTCGGCGGTCCGCGCCCGCCCGCCGAGGGTGTGGTGGGCCTCGTACACGGTGACCTTGGCGCCCGCCTCGGCGGCGGTGATGGCGGCGGTGAGTCCGGCGAAGCCGCCGCCGATGACGGTGATGCGATGCATGGCTGGGGGTCTCCCTCGTGCTCGGGTTCGCATTTCTGGCCTTCTCTGTGACTACGACGGTGCTGGGCGCCCGAATGTGACATCGGGGCGGCGGCCGGGTGGGCGGCTCGATGGCGGCGTGGCTGCCGGGGCCGTGTTGTCGCAGGTCAGGGGAATTGTCAGTAGCGGGGTGCAGCATGGGGGCATGGCGAGGAGAGCGATGGGTGAGGGCCGTCCGGGCAGGGGCGGCGGTCCGGGCAGGGGTGGCGTGAAGGGGGCGCGTCGGCCCGAGGTGCGGTTGCCGCCGCTGGAGCCGTTCCGGGACGGGGGGTTGGAGCCTGACGGGGACTACGACGGGCTGGAGTTCCGGGAGGAGGACCTCACCGGACAGGACGGCGCGGGCGCCCGCTTCATGGACTGCGCGCTGACCGGGTGCGCGCTGGACGAGACGAGACTTCACCACGCCCGGATCCTCGACTCGGTCCTCACGGGTCTACGGGGCGTCGGCACCGACCTCGCCGAGTCGACGCTGCGGGATGTGGAGCTGGTGGACGCCCGGCTGGGCGGTGTGCAGTTGCACGGGGCCGTGCTGGAGCGGGTCGTGATCCGGGGCGGCAAGATCGACTATCTGAACCTGCGCAAGGCCAAGCTCAAGGACGTCGTCTTCGAGGGCTGCGTCCTGGTCGAGCCGGACTTCGGGGGCGCCCGGCTGGAGCGGGTGGAGTTCGTGGACTGTGCGCTGAAGGGAGTGGACCTCACCGGGGTGACGCTGGCCGAGGTGGACCTGCGGGGAGCGGCCGAGCTGGACATCGCGCGCGGGGTGGACCGGCTGTCGGGAGCGGTGATCAGCTCGGGCCAACTGCTGGATCTGGCACCGGTGTTGGCGGCGCAGTTGGGGATCCGGGTGGAGGACGGGGCGTAGTGCGAGGGCGACGGGGTGGCACGAGGGCGCCGGGGTGGCACGAAGGCAACGGGCTGGCACGAGGGCGACGGCGGCCGGGCGTAGGGGGCACTGGCCCGGATCCGGTATGATTGATCTTGAGCTGCTCGCCGGAACTCCCGGCGGCCGGTGCTGCGTTGGTGGTCCAAGGAAAGACGCCCCGCTTCCTGCGGGGAAATGCAGGTGCAAGGCCTGCCCGGCGCTCGGATCAGGAGCCTCGTCCCACGTTCGCGGGATGGGGCTCCTTCGCTTTGTCCGGCGGGCCCCCGCCAGGCCTACGACACCCTGGGGTACTGGGCCTGGAGCGTCCAGATCGCCGGGTTCTCGCCCAGGTCCTCGTGCAGGTCGATCAGGTCGGCGAGCAGGTCGTGCAGGAAGTCGCGCGCCTCGCGGCGCAGTTCGCTGTGCGAGAAGGTCAGCGGGGCCTCCTCCGCCGGCATCCAGTCCGCCTCGATGTCCACCCAGCCGAAGCGGCGCTCGAAGAGCATGCGGTCCGTGGACTCGGTGAAGTCCAGCTCCGCGTGCTGGGGGCGGGAGGCGCGGGAGCCCGCCGGGTCCTGGTCGAGCCGCTCGGCGATGTCGCACAGGGCCCAGGCGAAGTCGAGCACCGGCACCCATCCCCAGGCTGTGGACAACTCCCGGTCCGCCTTGGTGTCGGCGAGGTAGACGTCACCGCAGAACAGGTCGTGCCGCAGGGCACGGACGTCAGCGCGACGGTAGTCCGTCTGCGGAGGGTCCGGGAAGCGGGTGGAGAGGGCGTAGCCGATGTCGAGCACGCAGGTGATGGTGTCACGCCCGAGCTCGTAGGATCACTGGCGTGTCCCGTTTCGCGCCCGTTGCCCTGACCGTCGCCTCTGCCCTGCTCGTCCTCACCGCGTGCGGCGGCGTCCAGGGCACCCCCGGTGGCTCCGGCGTGCGCGACCCGTACTTCCCCAAGGCCGGCAACGGCGGCTACGACGTCACCCACTACGCCCTCGACCTCGCCTACGACCCCGACGACGGCCACCTCAGCGGCACCGCCGAGATCACCGCACGCGCCGACAAGGACCTCTCCGCCTTCGACCTCGATCTCCAGGGCATGGACGTCGAGCGGGTCACGGTGGAGGGCGAGCAGGCCCGCTGGAGCCGTAACGGCCAGGAGCTCGTCGTCCGCCCGCACGACGACCTCGACCGCGGCGAGACCTTCCGGCTCACCGTCCGCTACTCCGGCACCCCGCAGACCGTCACCGACCCCGACGGCTCCGAGGAGGGCTGGCTGCCCACCGCCGACGGCGCGCTCGCCCTCGGGGAGCCGACGGGATCCATGGCGTGGTTCCCCGGCAACCACCACCCCTCCGACAAGGCGTCGTACGACATCTCGGTCACCGTCCCGGACGACCTCGAGGTCGTCTCCAACGGCGAGTTGGCCGACCGGACCAGCGACGACGGCCGTACGACGTTCCACTGGCGCGCCGCCGAACCCATGGCGAGTCATGTCGCCGCGCTCGCGATCGGCGACTACGACATCCGTCGCTCCACCGTCTCCGCCGCCGGCAACAGCAAGCTGCCCGTCTACACCGCGGTGACCCCCGGCCAGGACGAGGCCAGCCGTGACGTCCTCGCCGAGCTGCCGGAGATCATCGAGTGGGCCGAGACCAACTTCGGCCCCTACCCCTTCGCCTCCACCGGCGCGATCGTCGCCGAGGAGGGCGACGCCGCCTACGCCCTGGAGACTCAGAACCGGCCCGTCTTCCCCGGCGCCCCCGACACCGACCTGCTCGTCCACGAGCTCGCCCACCAGTGGTTCGGCAACTCCGTGACGCCAAAGAGCTGGCGGGACATGTGGCTGAACGAGGGCTTCGCGACGTACGCGGAGTGGCTGTGGGAGGAGGACCACGGTGGCGACAGCGCGCAGGAGACCTTCGACGCGCTGTACGACCACGGCGAGGACGACCACGAGGACCTCTGGTCCTTCCCGCCGGCCAAGCCCACGAGTGCCGCGCACATCTCCGACAACCCCGTGTACCAGCGCGGCGCGATGGTCATCCACAAGATCCGCCAGACCGTCGGCGACGACACCTTCTACGACATCGTCCAGGGCTGGGCGGCCGACCACCGGCACGGCAACGCGGACACCGGCGACTTCACCGCGTACGTGGAGGAGAAGGCGCCGGACGAGGAGTTCACCTCCGTCTGGGAGGACTGGCTGTACGGGGACGGCAAACCCGACCACCCGTGACGGCGGTCCGCCTTTCAGGCCGGCCGATCGAGGTCCCGTCGCATCGCCGCACGCGCCGCCCAGATCGCCTCGGCGTGCTTGAGCCGTCGCTCCTGCAACTCCGGTGAGTCCAGTGGCGGATCACCGGCGGCGAACACCTCCTGGAGGTCCCGCAAGGTCGCGTAGACGTCCTCCAGCAGGTCGGACATCTCCTGCGGTGCGCAGATCAGGGCGGTCTCCCGGGCCTCGTCACAGCCCGACGCCCGGAACGCCTCCCGTACGGCAGCCTCCCGCACCGCGCCGCCCTGATCGCGTCCGGTGACGGCGGCCGCGTGCATGGCCTCGTAGGCCAGCCGGTACTTCGTCAGGACGGTCACATAGATGTCCCGGCGTTCCTGCCGGGTCCGGTCGGCCTGCTCGCGGCGCCAGCGGGTCCGGTCCGCGAGCAGGGTCGAGCCGACGCCGACGAGCGCGCCGAGGGCTGTGCCGGCCAAGGGCGTCCAGTCCATGACGGTTCAGGCGCCGTCGGTGCCGGGGGCGGCGGCGGGGGGTGCGGTCGGGGTGGTGAGCTGCTTGCGCAGGACCGTGCAGGCGCGGTCGAGCCGGCGGTCTCGTCCGTAGCCGAGGGTCTCGTATCCGAGGGCGGTCCAGAAGTCGAGGGCCTTGGGGTTGTTGTCGAGGACGGCGAGGCGTACGGCGGTGCGGCCTGACGTGCGGAAACGGTCCTCGACGAGGGAGGCCAGCCGCCTGCCGAACCCCTGGCCGTGGGCCGTCGCGTCCACCATCAGCAGGCCGATCCACGGATCCGGGTCGACGGGGTCGGGGTGGCGGGCCAGGGTGACGGCGATGCCGACCAGCCGGCCCTCGCTGCGTGCCAGCAGGACCTCCGCCCCGGGGACCAGAAACTCGTCCGCCAGCGCGGCGGCCACCTGCTCCGGCCGGATGTCGTCCGGGTCCGGGAATTCGCCGCTGAGCGCGTGGAAGTCGCGATTGGAGGCGTAGAGGGCGGTGAGTTCGGTGAGGAGAGGGGCCGGGATGTCGTGGTCGGGGGCGAGGACGAGCGAGTCGAGAATCACTCGGGCAACCTATCGAAGCCCCAGGTGGTGTCTTGAAAGTCCCGCACAGCACCCCCAGGACCCACAGCACCCACGGCGCCCGGCGGGCACGGGCGCCGCACGGGACTTCAAAGCACCCCCTGGAACGCCGAAACCCCCAGCCGAAGCCAGGGGTTCCAGCACAGCTCGGCGTCCGTCAGACGTTCACGCCGAAGTCCTGCGCGATGCCCACGAGGCCCGAGGCGTAGCCCTGGCCGACGGCGCGGAACTTCCACTCGGCGCCGTTGCGGTAGAGCTCGCCGAAGACCATGGCGGTCTCGGTGGCCGCGTCCTCGGAGAGGTCGTAGCGGGCGATCTCGGCGCCGCCGGCCTGGTTGACGATGCGGATGTAGGCGTTGCGCACCTGGCCGAAGTTCTGCGAGCGGTTCTCCGCGTCGTAGATCGAGACCGGGAAGACGATCTTGTCGACGTCTGCCGGGAGACCGGCCAGGTTGACGTTGATCGCCTCGTCGTCGCCCGCGCCCTCGCCGGTGCGGTTGTCACCGGTGTGGACGATGGTGCTGTCCGGGGTCTGCTTGTTGTTGAAGAAGACGAAGTGGGCGTCCGAGTAGACCTTGCCCGTGGGGTTGACCGCGATCGCCGAGGCGTCGAGGTCGAAGTCCGTGCCGGTGGTGGTGCGGACGTCCCAGCCGAGGCCCACGGTGACGGCGGTCAGGCCCGGAGCCTCCTTGGTGAGCGAGACGTTGCCACCCTTGGACAGGCTTACAGCCATTGTTGGGAGTCCCTTCCCTCGTTGCGGTACGGCTAGAAGCTACAGCTACCTCTATGAACGCGAAGAGGGGTACCCCAAGTTCCATGTGTCTTTACTTTCTTTGCCAAAGAGCACTCTCAGGGGACTCCGGGGGAGCGGAGCCGGGGATATTCGCGTGACGTGGACCGGACAGAGGCGGGAACATGGACGGCATGTCTGGTCCCTACGTCATCCGTGGCTCCGTCTCCCTTCCCGAGGCCGAGCTCATGTGGCGTTTCTCGCGGTCGAGCGGCCCGGGCGGCCAGCACGTCAACACCAGTGACTCCCAGGTCGAGCTGCGTTTCGACCTCGCGGGCACGGAGGCGCTGCCCGAGGTGTGGAAGCAGCGGGCGCTCCAGCGGCTGGCGTCCCGCCTCGTCGACGGCGTCGTCTCCGTCCGCGCCTCCGAGCACCGCTCCCAGTGGCGCAACCGCGAGACCGCCGCCGTACGCCTCGCGGCGCTCCTCGCCGAGGCGACGGCCCCGCCGCCGAAGCCGCGCAAGCCGACCCGTATCCCTCGCGGGATCAACGAGCGCCGCCTGAGGGAGAAGAAGCAGCGCTCGGACACCAAGCGGGGTCGGTCCGGGCAGGGCTGGAGGTAGGGCCGCCGCTGGGGGCGGCTGGAACGTGCCCTGATGTTTGCGTTCGTACGGGACCGGATCACCGTGATCGACATCGTGACGGATCCCACACGACTGTCCCGGCTCCAGGTCAGGCCGGCGGCGCGGGCCCTCCGGCCTCGACCCCCTACCCGCCCACCCCGTCCAGCTCCAGCACCCCCACCGTCTCGCCCTCGCTGGTCTCCCCGTCGGGGCGGAAGCCGAGACGGTGGTAGAAGGCCTCGGGGCCGTTCGGGCCGGGATGCCAGGTGACGTAGAGCCGGCTGCCGCCGCGGCGGCGGATCTCCGCGGACACGGAGTCGACCGCGAAGCGGCCGTAGCCGCGGCCCTGTTCCCCGGCGGCGATGTTCAGGCGCCACAGGCCTGAACGGAAGAGGGTGCCGTCGCCGTGCCAGTCGATGTCGAAGAAGGCCATCAGGAACCCGACCGGGCGGTCGCCGTCGACGATCAGGCGGGGCCAGGCGACGCCGTCGGGATGGACGTATGCCTCGGCGAGGGACTGCATCACCGGGGAGACCGCGAATTCCTGGTCGGGGCGGACTCGTATGCCGGTTGCCGCTTCGAAGTTTCCGGGTGTGATCTTTTCGAGGCGCGGGGTGGGAGGCGTCTGAGGTGTCGGAGTCGATGTCACCGGGGGAACCTATGACGGATGATCACCGGCGGCCACGGATTTTCGTCCCTGTGTTCCTGCCTGTGTTCCTGCCTGCGTTCCGGGGCGCCTGATCCGTGATCTTCACCCCAACTGCCGGTACCGCCCCCGGAAATACGTCAACGGCCCCCCGTCCGAGCTCGGCAGCGAGGCCGACAGGACGCGGCCGATCACCAGGGTGTGGTCGCCGGCCGTGACGCGTTGCTCGGTGCGGCACTCCAGGGTGGCCAGGGCGCCGCCCACCAGCGGGGCGCCGGTCTCCAGACCGCGGACGTACGGAATGTCGGCGAACAGCAGGCGGTCGCTGACGCGGCCCTTCATGGCGAAGCGGCCCGCGATATGGCGCTGGCTCTCGGTGAGGACCGACACCGCCCACAGGGGCTGCTCGGCGAGCAGGTCGTCCATCCGGGACCCCTCACGCAGGCTGACCAGCACCAATGGCGGATCCAGGGACACCGACATGAACGCGGTGGCGGTCATGCCGACGTCCTCGCCGGCCGGCGCGTGCGGGTCGTCCGGGTCCAGCGGTGGCTCCAGCGCGGTCACCAGGACCACACCCGCGGCCAACCGCGACATGGCGGCACGGAACTCGTCGTTGCTCACTCCCTCAGCATGCCCAAAGGCGCTGCGGGCGGCGGGGAGGACGGTGGTCGCGGGCGGCGCGGGCGACGGGAGCGGGGAAGTGTTCGGCACGCCGAAAACGCTAATGTCGGTCCCCGGCACCCGACATCGGGCCTTCGCCCGAGAAGGGTCCTAGGACTACCGACGGACAGCGGCCGAGCCCCGTTCAGAACCGTTTCGTGCCGTCTCCACACGCACACAGAGTTTGCGTTCAGTAAACGCACAGGAAAAACGCGGAAACACCGCTCAATTGTTCACGTTTACCTGTGACTTGAGTCACAAGGGCCATTAATTGTTGACCCTGTGTACCGAGTGAGCAGCGCGCTGTGATTCAGTGGCGGTGAACCGAGCAAGGAAGATACGCCGAAGAGCACCCTTGATTCGCTGCGAGGTCTCGGGGGGAGGGCGAGCATGGAGACCGAGTCGGAGCCGTATGTCCGCCTTGCGACCCTGCGGCAACTGCACCAGGTCATGGCTGACATGAACACGGCCCGCAGCCTGGCGGACACGCTGCAAACGGTCGCCGACGGCGTCGTCACCGGCCTCGGCTATGAGCTCGCCTGCGTCAACCTCGTACGCCCCGACGGAGATCTCGTCGTCGCCGCCTTCGCCGGCAACCCCGCCGCCGAGGCCCTGATCACCGGCCGCGTCGGCTCGCGCGACTCCTGGGATCGCCGGCTGAGCATGGGCCGGCACTGGGGCGACCTGGTCTTCATCCCGCACACCGAGGGCTGGGTCCTCGACGACGACGACGTCCCGCAGTGGTACACCGACGGCCCCGCGCCGCGCTTCGAGGACGAGTGGCACCCGAGCGACCGGCTCTTCGCGCCGATGTACACGCCCGGCGTGCAGGGCGGCGCGTGCGGCGAGCTGATCGGCGTCCTGTCCGTGGACCGGCCGCGCAACGGCAGGCTCCCGGGCGCATGGGGGCGCGAGGCGCTCCAGATGTACGCGTTCCAGGCCGCCATCGCGATCAGCAACGCACGTCTACGCGCGAATATGCAGCGGGCGCTGGTCCGGCTCGAACGCGAGCAGCAGGCCCTGCGCGCAAGTGAGGAAAGCTTCAGGCAGGCCTTCGAGTACGCCCCGTCCGGCATGGCCATCGCCGAGATGGGCGGCGACCAGCACGGCCGGATCCTGCGCACCAACGACGCCCTGTGCCGCCTGCTGGGCCGCCCCGCCTCCGCGATGCGCCGCTACGCCTTCTCCGACCTCGTCCACCCCGAGGACATCGGCACCCTGCTGCGGACGTCCGCCGAGGGCGGCCGGGCGGAGCTCAGGCTCGGGCGCCGGGACGGTACGTACGTCTGGGTCAGCCTGCGCAACAGCGTGGTCGCCGACGCCGCCGACGGCCCCCGCTTCCTGCTCACCCATGTCGAGGACATCGAGGAGCGCAAGCGCCGCGAGCTCCAGCTCGCCCACCGCGCCTCCCACGACTCGCTCACCGGCCTGCCGAACTCCGCCGAGCTGCGGGCCCGTCTCTCCTCCCGGCTCTGCCAGCGCTCCTCGATCCCCCAGGCCCTCGACTCCGCCCGCGGCGGGACCCAGCTCGGCGCCCTGGAGCCGGTCGACGCGGCCTACGGCCACCCCGCCTACGACGCCAACGGCCACGGCTTCGACTTCCGGCCCGGCGCGGCGGCGTTCGACGCCTTCGACCACCACGTCCACACCGTGGCCCCGGCCGAGGGCGAGCGGGACGACGGAGCCAAGGGGCTCGCGGTGCTCTTCTGCGACCTCGACGGCTTCAAGTCGATCAACGACCGGTTCGGGCACAACGCGGGGGACGCGGTGCTCATCGAGGTCGCGCGCCGTCTCTCCCGCGGTGTCCGCGACGGCGACACCGTCGCCCGTCTCGGCGGCGACGAGTTCGTGATCCTCGCCGACGGGCTCGGCCGGGCCGACGCCCAGGACCTCGCCGTACGTCTGCGCAACGAGATCATCCAGCCCATCCGGGCCGAAGGGCGGGCCGTACGGGTCGGCGCCAGCTTCGGCATCGGGTGGGCGCACTGCGGGATGACCGCGGACGAAGTGTTGAAGTCCGCCGACGAGCGGATGTACGTAGAGAAACGATCTCGTCCCAAACAACACAGACGCGCCGGGTAACGCCCAGGTCAGTGAGCTGATGCGATCCGAGTCACCCGTTTGGGGCAGCAGGAGCGGGTAGGCTCGCCATTCTTCAGACCTATCGCATTCGCCCGCACCTGGTGAGGAGTACCACAGGGATGACGTCCGGCAACAACGGCGCGAACACGCCGCCCGAGGACGACGACCCGTTCGGCTACCTCTACGCCGACGGGCAGGCCAACGGAGCCCAGCCGCCCTCCGGTGGCGGTGGCTACGGCTATCCCGGGTCGGTCAACCGGGTGCGCTCGGTCGGCCAGCGTCAGTACGGCCAGCAGCAGCCGACGTCGGCCTACGGCCAGATACCGCAACAGCAGGGCGCCTACGGCCAGCCGAACGCCCACTACGCGGCGCCGGAGACGCACCCCGGCGGGGCACAGACCGTCCAGCAGCAGCCGTCGTACAGCGGCGGCAGCGGATCCGGGGGCGGCCGCGGTGGGGGTCCGAACACCAAGGGGCTGCTGATCGGCGCGGTCGCCGTGGTCGCGGCGGTCGTGATCGGGATCGGTGTCGCGATGCTGGGCGGGGACGACGATCCGGGCGACAAGGACAACCAGGCCGACTCGACCCCGACGCAGTCCCAGCAGAGCAGCGCGCCCAGCCCGTCGAACAGCAACAGCCAGGCGGCCAAGGACGACCTGCCGACGATCGACGCCAAGGCCCTGGCTCTCGCGGGCGGCGCCACCACGGCGTCCGACATCAAGGGCGCCAAGGCGGACGGCGGCGTCTATGTCACCGGCTTCAACGCGGTCGGCTCCTCGGTCACCTGGACGGTCAACGGCATCCCGAAGTCCGGCAAGTACACCGTCTACGTCGGCTACAGCGTCCCGGGCAAGGACCAGAACGCCACCCTTGCGGTCAACGGCACGCCGGCCAGTACCCCGGTCGACCTGAAGAACTGGGCGGACGGCCCCGCGGGCGACTACCAGAAGGGCTGGACGAAGACGTACAACTGGATCCAGCTCAACAAGGGCACCAACACGATCAAGGTGTCCTGTGAGCAGGGCAACCAGTGCGACGCCCTCATCGACCAGATGTGGCTGGTGAACGGCTGGGTCGACTCCTAGTCGGTCGGCCTCAGGCGGCGGTGACCTCCCCGGTCACCGCCACCCGCCCCAGCAGCTCCTCGTACGCCCCCCGGTCGACCTCGCCCGCCACCGGTGCCAGCACGCTCGCCGCGCTGAGCGCCGCGGCCCGGGCCAGCCGATCAGGCCACGGCAGACCCTCCACCAACCCCGCGAGCAGGCCCGCGACCGCCGCGTCGCCGGCGCCGGTCGGGTTGCCGTGGAGGCGGGTCGGCGGGGTGGCGCGCCAGCGGCCCTCGGGGGTCACCGCGAGCAGGCCCTCCGTGCCGAGGGAGGCGACCACCGCACGTGCCCCGCGTCGACGGGCGTCCTGCGTCGCCCGCGACGGCTCGTGGGAGCCGGTGAGCTCGGCCAGCTCGTCGGCGTTGGGCTTGATGATGTCCGGGCGGGCGGCGACGCCCCGGCGCAGTGCCTCGCCGCTGGTGTCCAGCAGCACCGGAACCTTCGCCGCGCGAGCGGCCCGCACCAGACCGGCATACGCGCCCACCGGCACTCCCGGCGGCAGGCTGCCGCACAGGGCCACCGCGGAGGCCGACGCGAGCAGGTCCTCGTATGCCTTCTGGAAGGCGGACCACTCGGCGGGGGTGACCGTCGGGCCGGGCTCGTTGAGCTGGGTCGTGTCGCCGGTGTGCTCGTCGACCACGGCGATCGTGCGCCGGGTCGCGCCCGCCACCGGGACCAGTGCGTCCACCACGCCGGGCGTCGCCGTGAGCCGCTCCTGTACGACACGGCCCGTCGCGCCGCCCGCGAAGCCGGTGACCGTCACCTCGTGCCCGAGGGCCGCCAGCACCCGGGCCACGTTCAGACCCTTGCCGCCGGGGCGTTCGGTCACCTCGGAGACCCGGTGGGAGGCGTGGGGCCGCAGTGCCCGTACGCGGTAGGTGATGTCGAGAGCGGTGTTCAGCGTGACCGTGAGGATCACCTGGGCCGGCCTCCCCCGAAGAAGTTCAGAATGCGAGCAGTACAGAACGCGTTCGCCGGCTGTCCGCCGGACGCTCCGCCTGGAGACATTGATCATGCCAAAAGGACGGCGGCCGCCCCAGTCTCCCAGGACAACCGCCGCCCCCAACAGCAGGACAGATCACCCCAGTTGCGGATCGACCACCCATTCGCCGCGGCGCATCACGCCCTTGAGATCGAAGTCCGCGTCCAGCACGAGCAGGTCGGCGTCCTTGCCGGGTTCCAGGGAGCCGATGCGGTCGTAGCGGCCGAGCAGCTTGGCCGGGTTGACGGACAGGGCCGCCACCGCGTCCTCGACCGGCAGCCGGTCGATCGTCACCGCCCGCTTGAAGGCGCGGTCCAGGGTGAGGGTGGACCCCGCGATCGAGCCGCCCTCGACGAGGCGGGCCACGCCGTCGGCGACCTCCACCTCCAGCGGGCCGAGCATGTAGCGGCCGTCGCCGAAGCCGGCCGCGTCCATGGCGTCCGTGATGAACGCGACCCGGTCCGCCCCCGCGTGACGGAACGCCAGCTCCAGGGCCGCCGGGTGCAGATGGGTGCCGTCGTTGATCAGCTCGACGGTCACCCGCTCGTCCTCCAGCAGGGCGGCGATCGGGCCCGGCTCGCGGTGGCCCAGCGGTGGCATCGCGTTGAACAGATGCGTGGCGACCGTCGCCCCCGCCTCGATCGCCTCCACCGTCTGCTCGTACGTCGCGTCCGTGTGCCCGATCGCCGCGATGACGCCGTGTTCGGTGAGGAGGCGTACGGAGTCGAGGCCGCCCGGCAGTTCGGTGGCGAGGGTGACCATCGCCGCGTGTCCGCGTGCCGCGTCGATCAGTTTGCGGACCTCCGCCGGGTCGGGGTCGCGCAGCAGCGCCTCGGAGTGCGCGCCCTTGCGGCACGGGGAGATGAAGGGGCCCTCGAAGTGGATGCCGGCGATGTCGCCCTGCTCGGCGAGTTCGCTGAGCAGGCCAGCGCGCCGGGTGAGGAAGTCCATGTCGCCGGTGACGGTGGAGGCGACGAGGGTGGTGGTGCCGTGGAGGCGGTGGGTGTGGATGCCGGTGACTACGTCGTCTGGCGTGCCTGATGTGAACGAAGCTCCACCGCCGCCGTGGTTGTGGATGTCTACGAATCCCGGCAGGAGCCAGTGGCCGGTGAGGTCGAGGCGGTAGGCGTTCTCTGGGGCTGTGCGGGCGATTCGAGGGCCGTCGATGATCACTTGGGCGTCTTTGACGGTTCCTGTGGGCATGACCGCGTTGGCGCCGGACAGGATCAGGGGCGCTTTGTCCGTTGCGGGCTGCGGGTGCGTTGTGGCTGGTCGCGCCCACGCGGCGTCAGTCGCATATTCAGCGCTGTCCCGCGCCCCTAGGTCGGCTGCCATTAGGGAGTTACCTCCGTACCGTCGGTGTTGTCGAGGAGATCCCAGGCCAGGAGGCCCGCGCCCAGGCATCCCGCCGTGTCGCCCAGCGCCGCAGGGACGATGGACGGCAGCTTCTGGAACGTCACCCGGCGCCGGACGGCGTCCCGCAGTGGTGTGAACAAGGTTTCCCCCGCCTCGGCGAGGCCGCCACCGATGATCAGGGTGCGGGGGTCCAGCAGGGTGAGGGCGGTGACCAGGCCGTCGGCGAGGGCGTCCACGGCCTGCTGCCAGACTCGTACGGCGTTCGGGTCACCGGACGCGACGGCCTTGGCGCAGTCGGCCGCGTCCGCTTCCGGGTCCCCGCAGGCGGCGGCCCACGCCTCGCTCACCGCCGCCGCGGACGCGAACCGTTCCAGGCAGCCGCGCTGCCCGCACGGACAGGGGGTGCCGCCGGGCCGTACGACGATGTGGCCGATCTCGCCCGCGAAGCCGTGTGCGCCCGACTCCACCCGGCCGTCGATGCCGATGGCGCCGGCGATGCCGGTGCCGAGCGGCACGAAGAGGAAGCGGTCGGCGCCCTGGCCCGCGCCGATCCGGCCCTCCGCGAGACCGCCGGTGCGCACGTCGTGGCCGAGGGCGACGGGGATGCCGCCGAGCCGGTCGGACAGCAGCTGCCGCAGGGGTACGTCCCGCCAGCCGAGGTTGGCCGCGTAGGCGGCGATGCCCTGGGCCTCGTCGACGATGCCGGGGACCGCGACACCGACGGCGGCCGCGGGCTCGCCGAAGCGCTGTTCGCCGTACGCGCGCAGCTCGGCGGCGAATTCGAGGATGCCCTCGACGACCGCGTCCGGCCCGCGCTCGCGCCCGGTCGGGCGGCGGACCTGATGGAGGAGGGGGGTCGTGGGGGTCTGCGGCGGCAGCCGCTGATCGATGCCACCCCCACGAGGCACAGTGCCGCTCGCCCCTGCCAGGGCGGCCTTCATCCCGGTGCCGCCCACATCGAGGGCGATGACATGTCTCACGGGGACAGTGTGGCTCGCCCACCCGCGAGAGGTCTAGTCCACTTACGTGGTGTAGACCTTATGGAGGCAATATGTATGACGTTTCGAAAGTTTCGGATGATGGGTGTGGGGCGGTTCTGCGTGCAGCGGCGTAGGCGTACGGGGACGATCGCGGCGGGGTCCGTGCTGGGGCTGGTGGCGACTCTGGGCGGCTGTGGGCTGACCGGTGATTCGGGCGAGGTGACGCTGAAACTGGTCGCCGCCGACTACGGCGACAGCGAGGCGAACAGCTCCCAGAAGTACTGGGACAAGCTCGTCGAGGAGTTCGAGGAGGAACACGCGGGCGTGCGGGTCGACGTCACGGTGTACTCCTGGAACGACGTCGACGCCAAGGTCAAGGAGATGGTCGACGCCGGGCACGCGCCGGACATGGCGCAGATCGGCGCGTACGCCGACTACGCGGCGCAGGACCTTCTCTACGAGGCCGACGATCTCCTCTCCATCCCGGTCCAGGCCGACCTCGTCGCGCAGCTCGCGGACGCGGGGCAGGTGAACGGCGTGCAGTACGGCATCCCCTTCGCCTCCTCCACGCGTCTGCTCTTCTACAACAAGACCCTCTTCCAGAAGGCCGGCCTCACCCCGCCGACCACCTGGCAGGAGCTGGCCGCCGACGCCGAGGCGCTCAAGGCGGAGGGCGTGAAGTACCCGTACGCGCTGCCGCTCGGGGCCGAGGAGGCGCAGGCCGAGACCATGCAGTGGCTGCTCAGCGGTGGAGGTGGGTACACCGATGCCGAGCTCGGCACGTACAGCATCGACTCCACGGAGAACGTCGCCACCTTCAACTGGCTGAAGAACAACCTCGTCGGCAAGGGGCTCACCGGGCCGGTCGCGCCCGGTCGGCTCAACCGGGCCGACGCGTTCTCCGCCTTCGCGGCGGGCGATGTCGGCATGCTCAACGGTCACCCTTCCCTGATGCAGATGGCCGCGAAGAAGGGCGTGAAGTTCGGCATGGTGCCGATGCCCGGGCGGGAGGGGCCGACCAAGGTCTCCATGGGTGTCGCCGACTGGATGACGGCCTTCAAGCAGAACGGCCATGCGGAGCAGGTGGGCGACTTCCTCGACTTCGTATACGACAAGGAGAACGTCCTCGACTTCTCCCGGGAGTACGACCTGCTGCCCGTCACGAACTCCGCGTCGACGGTGATGAGCGGGGCTCCTCAGGACGCCGACCTCAAGCCCTTCCTGGAGCAGCTGTCGCTGTCCGAGCTGTATCCGGTGGGGCGGACTTCCTGGGCCGCGGTCAGTGCGGGTGTCAAGAAGCGGATTGGTGGGGCGGTCGCTTCAGGGGGGAGTCCGTCGGCGATTCTTGGGCGGTTGCAGGCGGCGGCTTCGCGGGCGGAGAGTGCGGAGTAGTTGTCGGTTCGGGGGTGTCAGTGGTGGGGGCTACTGTGCGGCGCATGAGTCAGGATCCCGAGCCCGAGCCCGAGCCCGACGCCCTCGCCGAGCGTGAGCGGGCCGTTCTCGCTCTGGAGCGCCGGGGGTTCTCGGGGCCCGGGGCGAAGGAGCGGGCGATCCGTGAGGAGCTGGGGCTGGCGCCGGTTCGCTACTACCAGCTGCTGAACGCCCTGCTGGATGACCCGCGGGCCCTCGCCCACGACCCCGTGACGGTGAACCGGTTGCGGCGGCTACGGGAGACGCGCCGCGGCGAACGCTGACGGACGATTTTCGCCCCCGCCGCCCCTACCCGTCCCGTCCCTGGGGGCTGCGCCCCCAGCCCCCCGCTGTCGGCCCTCCGGGCCTCGTCCTCAAACGCCGGACGGGCTGAGATATCCAGGCCCGGCGTAGCCCGCTGCGGGTGGGTGGGGGTTCGGGGCGGTGGTGGCCTTGTCTTCGAACGCCGGGCGGGCTGAAAGATGCACGCCGGGTGGTAAATCCAGCCCCTCCGGCGTTTGAGGAGCGGGGTCTGGGGCGGAGCCCCAGGAGGATGGGACGGGTAGGGGCGGCGGGGGCGAAGGTCGGGACGGTGCTCGTGGTCATGGAGACTTCTCCGGGGGGTCCGGCGCGTCGAGGCATCGGGCGATGCCGGTTGCGCAGGTCTGGCGGAGGCGGAGCGCTTCGGTGTCCGTCCCGTCCGTGACGGTCAGGGAGAAGCCGCGGGCGAGGGCGGGGCCCAGTTCGCCGAGGGGGCGCCAGTGCAGGTGCAGTCCGTGGGCCTCGGGAGCCGAACAGAGCAGGGCGTCGTCGTGGCTGAGTACGTGCGCCGCCGCGGCGGCCACGGTCGGCGCGACCGCCAGCTGTGACGGGCGTAGGCCCACCGCGTCGCGCAGGCGGGTGAGGCGGTCCCGGATGTGCGGTACGTCGTCCTCCGGCTGGAGCCACACGCGTCGGGGCCGCCGGTCGCGGTCGGACCGGCCGGGGCGCAGGGTGTCCAGGTAGATCGGTCCGCCGCCCGGGTCGTGGGCGACCGCCAGGCCCAGCGGGACCGTCCAGGTCGCCTCGGTGGGCGCCACCACGAGCAGTGCCGCACGCACCTGGCGGGACGCCACGAGGTCGGCCCGCTCGGCCGGTCCGGCGGGGAAGGGGTCGAGGAGGACCCCCTGCTCGTGCGCCTCCGCGATGAGGCGGGCCAGTGCGGCGGTCGGGCAGCCGGAGGGGACGGCCAGCCGCAGCGGACGGTGCCGAGCGGCCTCCGCCTCGTGCTCCAACCGGTCGGCGAGCCGCACGAGTTGCCGCGCAGTCGGCAGCAGGTCCCGGCCGAAGGGCGTCAGCGTCACCGCCCGCGCGGACCGGTCCAGCAGCCGGTCGCCCAGGCGTTGCTCCAGCGCGGCGATACGGCGGCTCACCACCGACTGGGCCGTACGGGCCGCCGCCGCGCCCACCGTGAAACTGCCGTGCTCGCTCACACTGACGAAGGCCCGGCACGCCGCGACAAGATCCACGCGCCCCACTATGCCAAAACAGCATGGAAGCGAGCGTTCGAGTCTTGGACCCCGGCCTCCTGATGGCCCGAGAGTGCCGGTGAACGGTCGCCGCTGCTCTGGGCCTTGCCCCTCGGGCGGGCAGGTGCCGTATGTCCCCTATGGTTCGGAGGTCCATCCCATGTCGTATTCGCCGCGCACTCGCCGGGGCGCCGCCTGGACGGTGGCCGGACTGCTCGCTCTCGCCGCGCTTCCGGCGTGCGGGAGTCAGGATTCCGGGGCGGGCGCCGGGTCGGGCTCACCTGCCGGCGCGGCGCGCTCCGCCTCGGCTGCGGCCGCCACGAAACCCACCTCCGGTGAGTTCCGGGCGCTGGAGCGGGAGTTCGACGCGCGGCTCGGTGTCTACGCCCTGGACACCGGCACGGGGCGGTCGGTCGGGTACCGGGTGAACGACCGGTTCGCGTACGCCTCCACGTTCAAGGCGCTGGCGGCGGGGGCCGTCCTCCGCAAGTTCGGGACGGACGGCATCGACAAGGTGGTCAGGTTCTCGCGCGACGACCTGGTCGAGAACTCGCCCGTCTCCGAGAACTTCGTCGAGACCGGCATGAGTCTGCGCGGGCTGTGCGCCGCGACCCTCTGGTACAGCGACAACACCGCGGTCAATCTCCTCCTCCGCGAACTCGGCGGCCCCGACGGCCTGGAGCGGGTGCTGGAGGATCTCGGCGACGACGTCACCGAGATGGACCGGTACGAGACGGACATGAGCGAAGGCAGGCCGGGCGACATCCGGGACACGAGCACCCCGCGCGCGATGGCGGGAAGCCTGCGGGCCTTCCTGCTCGGCGATGCCCTCAAGCGGGACGAACGCGAGCTTCTCCGGAGGTGGATGACGACGAACGTGACCGGCGGCACGCTGATCAAGGCGGGCGTCCCCGACGGCTGGGAGGTGGCCGACAAGAGCGGCACCGCCGGCTACGGGGGACGCAACAACATCGCCGTGCTGTGGCCGGACGACGGTGGCAATCCCGTCGTCATGGCGGTCATGTCCACCCGCGGCGAGAAGGACGCCGAGCGTCACGACGCCCTGATCGCCAAGGCGGCCACCGTGGCGGTCGAGGGCCTCGGACGTTGGCGGCCGTCCAGCGGCCCGAGGCAGTGACGGAGTAGGCAGTGACGGAGTAGGCAGTGACGGAGTTGGAATGACAGATATTGAAATCTGTCAGCTGTCATGTCAGGCTGGAGGCATGACGACGACACGAACCCGCACCCTCGGAACCACCGGCCCCCAGGTCTCCGCGATCGGCCTCGGCTGCATGGGCATGTCCGGCATGTACGGCGAGGCGGACCGCGCCGAGTCCGTCGCCACCATCCACGCCGCCCTGGAGGCCGGCGTGACCCTGCTCGACACCGGCGACTTCTACGGCATGGGCCACAACGAACTGCTGATCAACGAGGCCCTGCGCACCGCCCCGGCCGCCCTGCGCGAGAACGCGCTGCTCAGCGTGAAGTTCGGCGCCCAGCGCGGCCCGGACGGCGAGTGGTACGGCTTCGACGGGAGCCCGGCCGCCGTGAAGACCTCCGCCGCCTACTCCCTCCAGCGCCTCGGCGTCGACCACATCGACGTCTACCGCCCCGCCCGGCTCGACCCCGACGTGCCGATCGAGGAGACCGTCGGCGCGATGGCGGAACTGGTCGAGAAGGGGTACGTCCGCCACATCGGGCTCAGCGAGGTCGGTGCGGACACCATCCGCCGGGCCGCCGCCACCGCCCCGATCGCCGACCTCCAGATCGAGTACGCGCTCATCTCCCGCGGCCCCGAGCGGGAGATCCTGCCCACCCTGCGCGAGCTGGGCATCGCCGTCACCGCGTACGGCGTGCTCTCCCGCGGGCTGATCTCGGGCCATGTCACGCCCGGCCAGGAGTACGCGGCGAACGACTTCCGCGCCCACTCGCCCCGCTTCCAGGGGGAGAACCTCCAGCACAACCTCGCCCTGGTCGAGTCCCTGCGCAAGATCGCCGAGCAGAAGGGCGTCTCCGTCACCCAGATCGCCATCGCCTGGGTGCTCTCCCAGGGCCCGCGGCACAACACGGACATCGTGCCGCTGGTCGGCGCCCGTACCCGGGCCCGGCTCGACGAGGCGCTGGGTGCCCTGGACGTGACCCTGGACGCGGCCGACCTCGCCGCCATCGAGGCCGCCGTACCCGCGGACGCGGCGGCCGGCGAGCGGTACGCCCCCGCCCAGATGGCCATGCTCGACAGCGAGCGCTGATCGCGGTGCCGGGCCCGGGTACCGTCTAGGCATGCCTCCGACCAGCGAGACCCTGACCGCCGAGCGCATCCTCGAAGCCACCGAGGAGGTGCTGCGCCGCCACGGACCGGCCAAGGCCACCGTGGTCGACGTGGCCCGCGCGCTCGGCGTCAGCCATGGCAGCGTCTACCGGCACTTCCGTACGAAGGCGGCGCTGCGGGACGCGGTCACGAAGAGGTGGCTGGACCGGACCTTCGACTCCCTCTCCGGCATCGTCACCGCCGACGACCTCGACCCGGAGGCACGCCTGCGCGCCTGGTTCACGGGCCTGTTCGCCGCCAAGCGCCGCAAAGCGGGCGACGAACCCGAGCTGTTCGCCACCTTCTCCGTGCTCGCCATCGAGAACGGCGAGGCGGTCGGCCAGCACATCGCCGACCTGACCGGCCAGCTGACCCGGATCGTCCAGTCGGGCGTCGACGCGGGCATCTTCACGGCCGCCGACCCCGCGACCACCGCCCGCGCCCTGTTCCACGCCACGGGCCGCTTCCACGACCCCCGTTATGCCCGGGAGTGGGAACAGCCCGGCGCGGAGGGGGAGTTGGAGGCGGTCGTGGACCTGCTGGTGCGAGGGCTGCGGGCCCGCGACTGAGATGTCAGGGCAGCGGAGGGGCCGTCACAGGCTGTCGAGTTCCTTCGTCGTACGCCCGAGGTAGGTGACCGGGCCCGGCTCCGGGACGGCGATCTCGTGGAAGCCGAGGCGGTCGTAGAAGGCTCTGGCCGGGGTGTTGGCCGTGACCATGGCGAGGTGCACGGCAGGGACGCCCTTGTCCCGGAGGGCCCGCAGCAGGGTGCGCATCAGCGTGCGGCCGTGGCCCTGGCCCTGCCACGCCGGGAGCAGGTCGATGTGCAGGTGGGCCGGGTAGGCGGAGACCTCCGGGACGAGCATGCGCTCCGGGTGGTGCAGGAGACGGATCATCAACTCGTCCGGAGCGGACGCGGGGTTCGGGGGGTCGTCCGGCTGCGGGTAGCGCTCGGCCGCCGACGGGAGCCACTCGGTGCGGAACCGCTCGACGAAGCGTGGAGTGTCCGCGGTGCCGAGGACATAGCCGACCGCCCGGCCCGCCCCGTCGTCCAGGACGAAGGCGAGGTCCGGTTCGAGGACGACGTACGGGATCGCGAAGGTCGTTGGGAAGATGCCCGGGTCCCGGTAGTGCGGCCGGCTGTCGCCGCCCTCGTGGGCCGTGCGGACGCAGATGTCCTCGACGGCCTCCCGGTCCTCGGGGCGGTACCGGCGGATGCGTGTCGTCATCGCTCCGACTGCGCCTCGGTCGGGTCCACCGTCGCCTGATGCGCCTCCGCCAGATGCTCCTCCGCCTTCAGCCAGGGCAGGAACTGCGCGCCCTTGCGCCAGCCGCAGGTGTCGCATCTGATCGTGCGTTGCGCGCCCTTGCGCTGTACCCGTACGACGTGCTCGCGTCCGTGGTGGTCCCAGCGGCTCACCTTGCTCGTGTTGATCTCCAGCATGACGCCTCCAGCGTCCGAGGACATCGAGTCTTCGCGCGCGCGGCGCCGGCCGGCTCCCCGCGCAGCAAGGAGTGTGCAGCAAGACCAACATCAACAGGGACTCCGGCCCGGCGAGTTGACCAACCTGTGGCCACACCCTCACCGGACGATCAACCGACGGTGCGCGGCAGCCTACGCAACAACCCTCGACGCACCGCGAATCTCAGCCGACTCCAGCCTCTCAGCCGTACGTTCGGCAGTGCGCCGAGCCCAGGGCCCGCTGGTCGCCAACCCCGCCACGAGAACCAGGAGTCCGCACCCGGTGACAATCCACCACCCGGGCCCGGCGGCGGAAACGAACGACTCCCTGTAGGACGACGCCCCCACCCCGGCCGCCAGAACGGCCCCGACCACCGCCACTCCCAGCGTCTGCCCCAGCTGACGGCTCGTGGAGGCGACGGCCGCCGCGACGCCGGCCTGCGCCCGCGGCATCCCGGAGACCGCCGTGTTGGTGATCGGCGCGTTGACGAACCCGAACCCGATCCCGAACACCGTGTACCCGAGGACCAGCGTGACGTTGGACGTCTCGGCCTCGAACAGGGCGAACAGCGCCGCGCTCAGCGTCATCGCGGTGCCGGCGATCAGCAACGGCAGCCGGGGCCCCCGCGTGCCGACCAGTCGCCCGGAGAGCGGCGCGCACAGGAACATCGGGGTCGCCATCGGGAGCATCCACAGACCCGCGTGCAGGGCGTCCAGCCCCCGTACGTTCTGTAGGTACAGCGTCGACAGGAACAGGAACCCGCCCAGCGCGGCGAACGCGCCGATGGCGATCACCGTGGCGCCGCTGAACGGGGCCGAACGGAAGAACCGCAGGTCGATGAGGGGTTCGGTGCGGCGCGGCTCGTACCAGAGGAGGCCGAGCAGGGCCGCGAGGGCGGTGATCGCGAGGGGCAGTACTGCTGTGAACCCGGCGTTCGGCGCCTCGATGATCGCGTACGTCAGTGAGCCGAACAGCGCGATCACCAGGAGCTGGCCGACCGGGTCGAGGCGGCGGGCCCTGGGGGCGCGGGACTCGGGGACGTGGAGCAAGGTGAGGAGGAGGGCGGCCAGGCCCACCGGCAGGTTGACCCAGAAGATCGCCCGCCAGCCCACCGAGTCCACGAGCAGGCCGCCGACCAGCGGGCCCGCGCCCATCGAGATGCCGACGACCGCTCCCCATGCACCTATCGCCCGTGCGCGTTCACGCGGGTCCACGAAGGTGTTGGTGATGATCGACATCGCCACCGGGTTCAGCATCGAGCCGCCCACCGCCTGCACCATCCGGAAGGCGATCAGCGAGTCGAGGTTCGGGGCGAGGGAGCACAGTGCCGAGCCGATGGTGAAGAGGACGAGGCCCGCCATGAAGACGCGTCTGCGGCCGATGCGGTCCGCCGTGGAGCCGGCCAGCATCAGGAGGGATGCCAGGACGAGGGTGTACGCGTCGATCGTCCACTGGAGGCCTGACGTGCCGGCGTCGAGGTCGCGTTGCATCGCGGGGAGGGCGACGTTGAGGGCCGTGGTGTCGAGGCTCACGATCAGCAGGCTCATGCAGCAGATCGCGAGGACCAGCAGGCGGCGGCGGGGGCTGAGCTCCGGCATTCTTGAATAGTACGCCTAACTAATGAATTTCGCCGCTGTCCGTCCGGTACGTGAGAATGGGGGGATGTCCATGACCGCCGCGCCCCTCCAGATCGGCCCGCACACCGTCCAGCCGCCCGTCGTCCTGGCGCCGATGGCCGGGATCACCAACGCGCCCTTCCGCACGCTGTGCCGTGAGTTCAGCGGGGGCAAGGGGCTGTTCGTCAGCGAGATGATCACGACCCGGGCGCTGGTCGAGCGCAACGAGAAGACCATGCAGCTGATCCACTTCGACGAGAGCGAGAAGCCTCGTTCGATCCAGCTGTACGGGGTCGACCCCGCCACCGTCGGCAAGGCCGTCCGCATGATCGCGGAGGAGGGGCTGGCCGATCACATCGACCTGAACTTCGGCTGCCCGGTGCCCAAGGTGACCCGCAAGGGCGGCGGCTCCGCGCTGCCGTTCAAGCGGAACCTGCTGCGGGCGATCCTGCGGGAGGCGGTCAGCGGGGCCGGGGACCTGCCGGTCACGATGAAGATGCGCAAGGGCATCGACGACGACCACATCACCTACCTCGACGCCGGGCGGATCGCCGTCGAGGAGGGTGTGACGGCCATCGCCCTGCACGGGCGTACGGCCGCCCAGCACTACGGCGGCACGGCCGACTGGGACGCCATCGCGCGGCTGAAGGAGCATGTGCCGGAGATCCCCGTGCTGGGCAACGGCGACATCTGGTCGGCCGAGGACGCGGTGCGGATGGTGCGCGAGACCGGCTGCGACGGGGTCGTCGTCGGGCGGGGCTGCCTGGGGCGGCCGTGGCTGTTCTCGGACCTGGTCGCGGCCTTCGAGGGGCGTACGGCCGCCCGTGCCGGAGGCGCTGATGGATACTGCGCGCGGCCGACCCTGCACGAGGTCGCCGACGTCATGGTGCGCCATGCCACGCTGCTCGGGGAGTGGATCGGGGACGAGGCGCGGGGCGTCATCGACTTCCGTAAGCATGTGGCCTGGTATCTGAAGGGCTTCGCGGTCGGTTCGGAGATGCGCAAGCGGCTGGCGATCACGTCGTCGCTGGCGGAACTCCGGTCCGGGCTGGAGGAACTGGACCTGGACCAGCCGTGGCCAGTCGGCGCCGACGGGCCACGCGGCCGTACGTCCGGCAACAACCGGGTGGTGCTGCCGGACGGCTGGCTGAAGGACCCGTACGACTGCGCGGGTGTGAGCGAGGACGCGGAGCTGGACACGTCCGGGGGCTGATCAGCCCTTCGAGGGGTGCGGGGTCGAGCCGAACGCCGTCAGGAAGCGGTCCCGGAAAGAGCTCATCTTCCAGACGGGGGCGTCCTTGGCGGGCTTGAGGCCGTCCGTCCAGTTCCAGTCGGCGATCTTGTCCAGGATCTTCGGGTCCTTGGCGACGACGGAGATCGGGACGTCCCGACTGGCGTGGTCGCCGCTGACGCGGGCCATGGGCTGGTGGTCGCCGAGGAAGACCAGGACGGTGTCGTCGGTGCCGTAGCGCTCCAGCCACTGGGTGAGGCTGGTGACCGAGTACTGGATCGACCTGGCGTACTCCTCGCGGGACTTCGTGGTGTCGGTGATGATGTCCCCCGGCTTCTTGCCGGCCTTCTGAACGGCCTTGAAGACCGAGCCGTCGCCGAGGTCGTCCCAGTCGACCATGTCCGGGATCGGCGCCCAGGGCTGGTGGCTGGAGGTGAGGATGACGAAGGACATCAAGGGTTTGTCGCGCTTCTTGCCGTGGATCTGCCGCTGGAAGGCCTCCAGGGCGTACTGGTCGGGCATCGTCGACCAGCTGAACTTCGGGCCCTTGTAGCCCAGTTGGAAGGCGTTGTACATCTCGTCGAGGCCGTACCACTTCGACTCCGGCCAGCCCTTCTGCACACCGGGCATCACGCCGACCGTGTCCCAGGCGCCGGTCCTCTGGAAGGCCTTGGTGAGGGTGAGATGGTCCCCGGCGGTGACGGTGCGGTAGCGCCGCTGGTTGTCGATCCACAGACCCGACATGGTCGTGGAGTGACCGAGCCAGCTGCTGCCGCCGTACGTCGCCGAGGTCAGCCAGCCGCTGCGGGCGTGGAAGCCGGCCTCGGTCAGGGCCTCGGTGCTCGCGTCGAGAGTCCTGTCGACCCCGGGAGCCATGACCGGGTCCTCGATGGCGCTGCGGCCGTAGCTCTCGATGAACGTGAAGACCACGTCCTTGCCGCGCAGGTCAGGCAGCAACTGGTCGGCGGGGGTGTTGCCGAAGGTGTCCGCCTTGGCCGACTCGGCGAACGCCGCCTCGTCCCGCAGCGAGTCCACCGTCCGCTGCACGTGGGTCTTGAGGGCTCCGGCGGCACGGTCGGAGGCGATCGGCATGCCGGAGTTCTGGAGACCGAGCATGGTGCAGGTGATCCAGACGGTGCCGGCGACGAGTGTGCCGTGGCCGGCCCGGGCCTTGTGCCGGGCCAGCAGGTTGCCGAGCCGGATCGTCGCGGCGGCCATGACGGCCATCAGCAGCAGGACCAGGACGACGGCGCCGACCGCGGCGGCCGTGGCCACGGTGCCGCCCAGAGTGTCGGCGACGTACGACTGGGCGTCGGGCAGCAGATCCCAGTCGAGGGCGGCGTTGAAACCCCGGCCCAGGTATTCGTTGAATCCCATGTCGAGGAGGTTCAGCACGGTCAGCACGGCGAGGCCGACCCCGTACAGCGCCGCCACCACCAGCCGTGGCAGCCGGGGCAGCCCGAGCATCACGACGGCCCCGACGATCGCCTCCGCCGGGATCCGCGTGAACCGGTTCGGCTGAAGACTGGCCAGCGTGCCGGGCATGACCAGCGCACCGAGCACCAGGACGAGCGCCAGGACGGTGGTCGTCCAGTAGAGACCACGAGCGGCCCGCGGGTGCCGGTCGCGCCAGGCGAGCAGGTGGGCGATCCGGGCTCCGAGCCCGCTGCCGCCCCCTCCGGCCCTGGCGCCGGCTTCCACCTCGCCCCCGACGCGGTCGTCCGCCACGGATCCGCTCACACCTCCGAATCCTGAAGCGGACCCTGCGTCCAGCTCCGACTCGGACTCGGCGTCGGCCTCCGGCTCGGTGTCCGGCTCCGGCTTGGGCTCGGTGCCGGGCGCCGGCCCGGCTCCGGCGTCCGGCTCCGCCTGGGCCTTCAGCGCGGGCTTGGTGTCCGGCTTCGGCTTGCGGTCGTCTTCGGGCTTCGGCTTGGGCCCGGCGTCGGGCTCGGTGTCCAGTTCCGACTCGGCCCCGGCGTCGGGCTCCGCCTCAGTGTCCAGTTCGGGCTTGGTGTCCGGCTTCGGCTTGGGGTCGGCGTCGGGTTCGGGTTCGGTGTCCAGTTCCGGCTCGGGCTCGGCGTCCGGCTTCGGCTCGGCCTTCAGCGCGGGCTTGGTGTCCGGCTTGGGCTGGGGCTTGGCGTCGGGCTCCGGCTCGGTGTCCAGTTCCGGCTCGGCTCCGGCGTCGGGCTCCGCCTCGGTGTCCAGTTCGGGCTTGGTGTCCGGCTTCGGCTTGGGGTCGGCGTCGGGCTTCGGCTTGGGCTCGGCGTCGGGCTTCGGCTCGGTGTCCAGCTCCGGCTCGGGCCCGGCGTCCGGCTTCGGTTCGGGGTCGGCGTCCAGTTCCGGCTCGGCTCCGGTGTCCGTCTGAGGGTGGGCCTCCGCCTCGGTATCACGCCTCGCCGAGGCAACCTGCGCGGTCGCGGTCGTGGTCGCGGTCGTGGTCGGCGTCTCCGGCTCGGGCCCGGCCTTGTACCCTGACGCTCCCTCACACCCCTCCGGTTCCTGCACGGTTGCGGACGGTGGCGTGGGGATGTCGTCGTCCGGCTGGTTGGAGCTGCTGAGGCGTGTGTGGACGGGCACCCGGAGGTCCTTCCGTGCGAGTCCCCTGGTGGAGTGTGTGGCGGGCCTCGCTGGGGAGGCTGGGGGCCCGCCATACCCTCGTACGGGCCGCCGCCGGGCCGTGTTCAGCCACTGCGCCCCAGCGCTCGGCAAACACCCGGCAAACGCCGGGCCAACACGTCCGCGGCGGCCCGCGGCTTCCCCCTCACCGCACCCTCTCTACGCTCCGCCCACCGCCGTGAGCAGGGCCAATGGGGCCGCTGCCGAGCGGGATTCGCGTACGCAGGCGTGCGGGTACGGCACCGGCTCGGTGTGGGTGTCGCGGCCGTAGCCGGCGAGGACCTCGGGCAGGCGGTGGCCGGTTGTGGTGGCCGCGTCCACCAGGGCGTGGGCGACCGTGCGGGCCTCGTCGTGCAGGCCGTAGCGGGCCAGGCCCAGGGTGATCAGGGCGTTGTCGTGCGGCCAGACGGAGCCTCGGTGGTAGGAGAGGGGGTGGTAGGCGGGCTGGCCCGCGGCGAGGGTGCGGACGCCCCAGCCCGAGAAGAAGTCCGGTTCGAGGAGACGGCGGCCGACCGCCTCGCCGTACTCCTTGTCCAGCAGGCCGGACCAGAGCAGGTGGCCGGCGTCCGAGGCGAGTGCGTTGACCTGGTGGCCCCCGCCGTCCAGGGCCAGGGCCGGGAACGAGTGTTCCGGCATCCAGAAGTCCTGCTGGAAGCGGTCGCGCAGGTCGGCGGCCGCCTGTTCCAGTAGGGCCGCGTAGGTCTCGTCCTGCCAGACCGTGCGGGCCAGCCATGCCGTGCGGCGCAGGGCGTCGTACGCGTAGCCCTGGGCGCCCGCAGCCATCACGGGGCCGCCGGGGCGGGTGCCGTCGGCGGAGCAGATGGCGCCGGGGGAGTCCTTCCAGTTCTGGTTGGCCAGGCCGCCCTGGTCGGCCCGGTAGACCAGGTAGCCGCGGGAGGTCAGGCCGCCGTGGTCCAGCATCCAGCCGATCGCCGCGCGGGCGTGGGGTTCGAGGCGCTGGGCGAGGAGCGTGTCGCCTGTCTGTTCCACGTAGGTGCCCAGCAGGATCAGGAAGAGCGGCGTGGCGTCCACCGAGCCGTAGTAGCGGCCGTACGGCACCTGGGCGAAGTGCGCCAGCTCGCCGTGCCGTACCTCGTGCACGATCTTGCCGGGCTGGGAGACGGCCTCGAGACCGGTCTCCGTCGCCTGGGTCGCGGCGAGCGCGGGGAGCGTGGCGGCGGCCAGGCGGGGGCGGTAGGGGAGGGCGAAGAGGGAGGTGAGGAGGGCGTCCCGGCCGAGGAGGGTCAGGAACCAGGGGGCACCGGCCGCGGGGACGCGGAGCTCCTCGCCGTCGGGGCCCGTCGCCGGGACCTGGAGCGCGGCCAGGTCGGCGAGGCCTCGGGCACAGGCGGCGGCCAGTTCGGGCCAGCCGGTCGGGAAGGCCACTCCCTCGACGAACTCGCCTTCCAAGGAGAGGAGTTGGGTGGTGAGAGCCGAGGGGGAACGGGGGACACGCAGGGCCCGTTTGTCGCCGTGGGGGCGGGCGATCACTCGGAGGGTCAGTTCCTTGGTGCCGTGTGGGGGCAGGTCGAGGGTCCACAGGAGGCGGCGGGCGCCTGTGCCGGTCTCCTCCACGGCGTCGGGGGCCGGGTCGGCCGTCACGGTGGTCAGTGAGCGCCACTCGGCTCGCCGGTATGTGAACTCCACTCCGTGGTCCAGGACTTGGCGGGAGCGGGTGGCGCCGGACTTGGCGTAGGTGCGGTGGTCCGAGCGCAGCTCGAACTGGTCGGTGAAGTCGGCGTCGGCGGTGATCGCGAGGTGGATCGTCGTCGGGACGGGGCGGTTGCTGGTGACGCGGAGAGACTCGACGAACGAGTTGTCGCCGACGGCCTGTTCGCGGAAGAGGGTGTAGGCGGGGGGTTCGTTGCGGCCGCCGCGGGGGACCAGGACGCAGCGGGCCGTGTCTCCGTCGGCGACCGGGGTCAGGGTCTCGGGCACCGCTCCGTCCACGGTGAGCTGCCAGCGGCTGAGGTGGCGGGCGTCGCGTACGAATAATCCCTCCGGGGAGCCGGCGGTCCGTACGCCGCTGATGTCGCCGCCGTCGCCCACGGCGGCGAACGTTCCCCCGAACACGAGCAGATGATGCCGGTCCGTCATCCCCGGTTCCCTCCCTTTAGTTCCTTGACCGCGTTGGGTTCGGTGTGGCTGTGCAGCAGGTCCAGCGAGAGCGCGGCGGTCCAGCTGAAGCCGGTCGCCCCGCAGGCCTCGCCGGTGTACGGGTCGACGTACTCGGCGAAGTCGGAGCTGTGTGCGATGTCCAGGACCGCCTGGCGCAGCTCGTCGGCCCGGCGGTGCTCCCCGTGGGTCCGCAGGCCCCGCTCCAGCAGCCAGTTCGTGTTGAACCAGGCCGGGCCGCGCCAGTAGCGGTGCGGGTCGAAGGCCTCACCGAGGAGGTCGTAGCTCGGGACCAGGCGGGTGGAGGTGCCGAGGCCGAAGTGGGCGGATGCCGCCGTCCGGACGAGGCTTGAGGAGATGTCCCGGGGCAGGTCGGGCAGGAGGAGGGGGATCAGGCCGGAGACGGCTCGCTCGGGGACGAGTCCCCCGCCCCGGATGTCGCGGCAGAAGAACATGTTCCTCGCCGGGTCCCAGAGGCGGTCGATCAGTGTCGCCGTCAGCCGCCTCGCCCGTGCCTGCCGGGCCGTGCCGGTCGCGCCCAGTTCCTCGGCGATCCGGGCGAGCGCGTGCTCGGAGGCGATGAGCAGGGCGTTGAAGGAGGGATCCTCGACCGCGAAGTCGCCTCCGCCGTCCTTGTAGTCGCCCTTCCGGTAGTCCGCCGCCAGTCGGACGTAGCGGCCGTAGTCCAGGTCCGTCGGGCGGTCCTCGGGCGCCCCGTGGTCGAGGTCGGCCCGGCGGAAGGAGCGGGCCGGGGCGGGAGTGACGCGGGCCAGCGGGGCGTCCCAGCAGGGGCTGTTGTCCATGCCCTGTTCCCAGGGGTGCACGACCGACGCGAGGCCGCCGCCGCCCAGGTCCCGGCGGTGCAGCAGATAGCGGTGCCAGGCGGCCAGGCGGGGATACATCCGGGCGAGGAAGCCGCGCGCCCGGGACAGTCCGGGGTCGGCGCGGTGCACCAGCCAGGCCGCCAGCGCGTGCACCGGTGGCTGGACGATGCCGGAGGTCTGTACGGTGCGCGGGGCGCCCGCGGCTCGGCCCGCGGTCGAGGAGCGCCAGAAGTCGGGGCTCGGGAAGTAGGCGTCGAGGGGGACCAAGGGGTTGAAGACGATGTGCGGGACACGCCCGTCGCCCCACTGGGCGGCGAGCAGCGTCTCCAGCTCCGTCTGCGCCCGTAACGGCGAGATGTGCCTGAGGCCGATCGCGATGAACGCCGAGTCCCAGGACCACTGGTGCGGATACAGGCTGCGGGACGGGACCGTTGAGACGCCGGTCCAGTTGTCCTCCAGCACCTTCGCGGCCCTGACGTGCAGTGAAGGCGGTGAACCAGGGGGATCGTATGCGATCGAGCGTTCCGTGGAACGGGCGACGAGTTGGGCGGTGCGATCCACTCGGCACTCCCCGAGAGACGTACGGCTGACAGGTTCGGCCAGTGCGACCGTAGAGTTACGTCTATTTAACACGCAAAACTCAATATGTAATGCACGCTTGAGAAACACAAGGGGGTGCGCATGACGGGACGGGGCATGACGGGACGGGGGCAGACCGGCGCCGGGGATCTGCTCCAACTGGTGCGCAGCGGCCGGGCCGTCACGCGCGGGGCGCTCCAGCAGGTCACCGGGCTCTCCCGGGCCACCGTCGGCCAGCGCCTCGACCGGCTCTTCCGGGCGGGGTGGCTGCGCGAGGGCGCCGGGGGGCGGGTGGACTCGCCGTTGGGCGGCCGCCCCTCCATCACGCTGGAGTTCGACGACGAGCATGCCGTCGTCCTCGCCGCCGACCTCGACACCCGGCACGCACGTGCCGCCGTGCTGTCGCTGACCGGCGAGATCCTCGCCGAGCACAGCGGCGCGCTGGTCGTCGAGGACGGGCCGGACGTGGTGCTGGGCGAGCTGGGGCACTGGTTCGCCGAACTGCTGGAGAAGGCCGGGCGCCGGGCCGGCGAGGTGGGCGGCATCGGGCTCGCGGTGCCGGGGCCGGTGGACAGCGAGACCGGCCGGGTCGTCCAGCCGCCGATCATGCCCGGGTGGGACGGCTACGACATAAGGGAGCGGCTGGCCCGGGCCTTCAGCGAGCACACGGGGGCCGCCGCGGTGCCGGTCCTCGTCGACAACGACGCCAACCTCATGGCGTACGGAGAACAGCGCACGGCCTACCCCGACTGCTCGGCGTTCGTCCTGGTCAAGGTCTCGACCGGTATCGGTGCGGGGGTGGTGGTCGACGGGTCGATCTACCGGGGCGTCGACGGAGGCGCGGGCGACATCGGGCACATCCGGGTGGGCGCCGACGCGCTGTGCCGGTGCGGTTCGTACGGCTGCCTGGCCGCCGTGGCCAGTGGCGGTGCCGTGGCCCGGCGGCTGGCCGAGACGGGCGTGCCCGCGGCCTCCGGATCGGATGTGCGGGATCTGCTGGCGGCCGGGGACCCGGGGGCGGCCGCGCTGGCGCGGGAGGCCGGGCGGCAGGTCGGGGACGTGCTGGCGACCGTGGTGACGCTGCTCAACCCCGGGGTGCTGATGATCGCCGGGGACCTGGCCGGGACGGCCTTCCTCACAGGTGTGCGGGAGCTGCTCTACCAGCGGGCGCTGCCGCGCTCCACCGCTCATCTGGACGTCATGACGTCACGGCTGGGGGAGAGGGCCGCACTGGTGGGGGCCGGGGCGCTGGTCGTGGAGTATCTGTTCGCGCCCGAGCGGGTGGAAGAACGGCTGGTCGCGCTGGGTGTGTGAGGGGGAGTGGCCGGTGTGCGCCGTCGTGTGCGACGGGTGCCTGTGACGGGCGCGTTTCCGTCCCGGGTGCACGTCCGCATGGTGAAATCCGGGCCTCTGTGGCAGCGTGATTCTCGCCACCCTTGATAAGGGTTGCGCTCAGATGAGCGGATCTTGAGCGGCTGCACTTCTCCAAGGGGTGGCACTGGGTGCCACCCCTTGATCGTTCATCGATCGAAATCAGACGTGCGGGATGACTGCTCAGATGAGCGGGAAACCGCACTCATGGACGCTCTTGCGTTCAAGAAGTGAAAACATCCGCCCGTCACCGCTTGCCAAGCCTTGACTTTCGATCCACTGGCGGACGGGTGGTTACAGGCGTATGACGCGTGAGTAGACGTACCCAGGCGCCTTCGATCTGGGTATGTTCCTCGCCGTCAGGGCAGCCACCGCGTCCTCGAGGGAGTCGAGACCGTGTCGGAAAACAAAGAACCCCACGTAGCGAAGTTCGTTTACGACTTCACCGAGGGAAACAAGGACCTCAAGGACCTTCTGGGTGGCAAGGGCGCCAACCTCGCCGAGATGACCAACCTGGGCCTTCCCGTTCCCCCCGGGTTCACGATCACGACGGAAGCCTGCAAGGTCTACCTCGACAGCGGCGAGGAGCCGGCGGCACTGCGTGACGAGGTGAGTGCGCACCTCGACGCCCTCGAGACCAAGATGGGCAAGAAGCTCGGCCAGGCCGACAACCCCCTGCTGGTCTCCGTCCGTTCCGGCGCGAAGTTCTCCATGCCCGGAATGATGGACACGGTCCTCAACATCGGGCTCTCCGACAAGTCCGTGAAGGGCCTCGCCGACCAGGCCGGCGACGAGCGGTTCGCCTGGGACTCCTACCGCCGCCTCATCCAGATGTTCGGCAAGACCGTCCTCGGCGTCGACGGCGACCTCTTCGAGGAGGCCCTCGACAAGGCCAAGGAGGCCAAGAAGGTCACGGTCGACACCGACCTGGAGGCCGCCGACCTGAAGAGGCTCGTCTCCGCCTTCAAGAAGATCGTCAAGAAGGAGGCCGGCCGGGACTTCCCGCAGGACCCGCGCGAGCAGATGGACCTCGCCATCCACGCGGTCTTCGACTCCTGGAACGGCGACCGCGCCAAGCTCTACCGCCGCCAGGAGCGCATCCCGGGCGACCTCGGCACGGCCGTCAACATCTGTTCCATGGTCTTCGGCAACCTCGGCCCCGACTCCGGCACCGGCGTCGCCTTCACCCGTGACCCCGCCTCGGGCCACCAGGGCGTCTACGGCGACTACCTCCAGAACGCCCAGGGCGAGGACGTGGTCGCGGGCATCCGCAACACCGTCCCGCTGGCCGAGCTGGAGACGATCGACAAGAAGTCGTACGACCAGCTGATGCAGATCATGGAGACGCTGGAGAACCACTACAAGGACCTCTGCGACATCGAGTTCACCATCGAGCGCGGTCAGCTGTGGATGCTCCAGACCCGGGTCGGCAAGCGCACGGCGGGCGCGGCCTTCCGTATCGCCACGCAGCTCGTCGACCAGGGCCTCATCGACGAGGCGGAGGCGCTCCAGCGCGTCAACGGCGCCCAGCTCGCGCAGCTGATGTTCCCGAAGTTCGACGAGGAGGCGAAGGTCGAGCAGGTCGGCCGGGGCATCGCGGCGTCGCCGGGTGCGGCGGTCGGCAAGGCGGTCTTCGACTCGTACACGGCCGTGAAGTGGTCGCGTTCGGGTGAGAAGGTCATCCTGGTCCGCCGGGAGACCAACCCCGACGACCTGGACGGCATGATCGCGGCGGAGGGCATCCTCACTTCCCGTGGCGGCAAGACGTCCCACGCGGCCGTCGTCGCGCGCGGCATGGGCAAGACCTGCGTCTGCGGCGCGGAGGAGCTCGAGGTCGACACCAAGCGCCGCCGCATGACGGTCCCCGGCGGACACGTGGTGGAGGAAGGCGACGTCATCTCGATCGACGGCTCGTCCGGCAAGGTCTACCTGGGCGAGGTCCCGGTGGTCCCCTCCCCCGTCGTGGAGTACTTCGAGGGCCGCATGCACGCCGGTGCGCAGGACGCCGACGAGCTCGTCGAGGCCGTGCACCGGATCATGGCCTTCGCCGACCGCAAGCGCCGTCTCCGTGTCCGTGCCAACGCGGACAACGCCGAGGACGCGCTGCGCGCCCGTCGCTTCGGCGCCCAGGGCATCGGCCTGTGCCGTACGGAGCACATGTTCCTCGGCGACCGCCGTGAGCTGGTCGAACGCCTCATCCTGGCCGACACGGAGGCCGAGCGCGAGGAGTCGCTGAAGGAGCTGCTCCCGCTCCAGAAGCAGGACTTCGTGGAGCTCTTCTCGGCGATGGACGGCCTGCCGGTGACGATCCGGCTCCTCGACCCGCCGCTGCACGAGTTCCTGCCGGACATCACGGAGTTGTCGGTGCGTGTGGCGCTGGCGGAGTCCCGTCAGGAGCCGCACGAGAACGAGCTGCGCCTGCTCCAGGCCGTGCACCGGCTGCACGAGCAGAACCCGATGCTCGGTCTGCGCGGCGTACGCCTGGGCCTGGTCATCCCCGGCCTGTTCACGATGCAGGTCCGCGCCATCGCCGAGGCTGCCGCCGAGCGCAAGAACGCCAAGGGCGACCCGCGCGCCGAGATCATGATCCCGCTCGTCGGCACGGTCCAGGAGCTGGAGATCGTCCGCGAGGAGGCCGACCAGGTCGTCGCGGAGGTCGAGGCGGCGACGGGTGTGAAGCTGAAGCTGTCGATCGGCACGATGATCGAGCTGCCGCGCGCCGCGCTGACCGCCGGTCAGATCGCCGAGGCCGCGGAGTTCTTCTCCTTCGGCACGAACGACCTCACCCAGACGGTGTGGGGCTTCAGCCGGGACGACGTGGAGGCCTCCTTCTTCACGGCCTACCTGGAGAAGGGCATCTTCGGCGTATCCCCCTTCGAGACCATCGACAAGGACGGCGTCGGCTCCCTGGTCGCCGCCGCCGCGAAGGCGGGCCGCGAGACCCGGCCCGACCTGAAGCTCGGCGTCTGCGGCGAGCACGGCGGTGACCCCGAGTCCGTCCACTTCTTCCACGAGGTCGGCCTCGACTACGTCTCCTGCTCGCCGTTCCGGATCCCGGTGGCGCGCCTTGAGGCGGGGCGCGCGGCCTCGCAGTCGGCGGGGAGCGACCACCGGTAGGTCCTACGGCCACCGCTGCTGGGGCCTACGGCCACAGAAACCCCGGAGTCGTCGCCTGTCCCCGACCCTCAAGACCGATGGGCGGCGACTCCGGTGCACTAAAGAGGGCGGCATCCTGTGCGGGGGTGCCGCCCTCGCCTGCTTCCGGGGACGCGTACCGCCGCGTCAGCTGTCGCAGCCCACCCCGTCGTTGTCCCGGTCGAGGTGGGAGGCGTATCCCGGCTCGCCGCGGTGGATCGGGGCCGCGCCGGCCGCGCGGGCCTCGGTGCAGTTGGCGTAGTAGACGTCGCCGCCGGAGGAGTCGCTGTCGTCGTCGGAGGCGGAGCCGGGGTCCGCGGCGGGGGTGGCGGTGACCGTCGTGGTGACCTTGACCTTGACCGTCTTGGTGGCCGTCACCGTCGGTGCCGGCTCCGGTTCCTTCGCCTGGGCCGTCATGGTGACGGTGACCGTGGGCTGCGGCGATGCCGCCCTGGGTGCCGCGGCGGTGTTCTTCGCGCCCCCGCCGGACGCGCCGCCCGCGCCGATGCCCAGGAAGAAGGCCAGGGCGAGAGCGGGCAGCACGTAGCGCTTGCGGGCCCACTTCGGGGCCGGGCGGAACGGCGGCTGCGGTATCGGTGCCGTGGTGTACGGACTGGTCATGTCATCCCCCCACTGGTGGTGCGTGAGGGGATGACCGTAATGCCCGGCGACCAGTTGTGGAGGAGATGTGCCTGTTTCGTGACCGCTATGCGCGGAAGGGGCCCTTCACCTCGTAGGTGATCCCGCCCGACGAACTGCCGGTGGTGCCGCGCTGGCTGGAGAAGTAGAGGCGAGTGCCGTCGGGGGAGAACGCCGGGCCCGTGATCTCCGAACCCGACTGGCCGTCGATCCGCAGGAACGGGGCGATGACGTCGTCCGGCGTGATGACGCAGATCTCCATGTTGCCGCCGTCCTCGGCGACGAACAGGTCGCCGGAGGAGGAGCCGGTGATGTTGTCGACGCCGGTGAGCGGGGCCGTGCCGGAGGTGACGAGGGAGTCGTCGTACGCCAGCTCGTACGTGTTCGACGTCAGGTTGAGTTGCCAGACACGGTTGTCGCCCTTGGTGGTGAACCACACCGTGTCGTCGGCGTAGTGGCAGCCCTCGCCGCCGTTGAAGGACTTCGAGCCCGAGACCTGGGAGCGGGTGGCCGTCGGGGAGCCGTCCGGGTCGGGGACGTTCGCCCAGGTGAAGGAGCCGGAGGTGGCGCTGCCCGCGACCATGACCTGGAGGGTGCCGGAGGAGAGGTTGCCCCAGGTCGTCGGGACGAAGCGGTAGAAGCGGCCGTTCGACTCGTCCTCGGTCAGGTAGATCACCTTGCGCACCGGGTCGGCGGCCGCCGCCTCGTGCTTGAAGCGGCCCATCGCGTCCCGGCGGATCGCCGCGTTCGTGCCCCACGGGTCGGTCTCGTAGACGTAGCCGAGGGACACCTCCTCGCAGGACAGCCAGGTGTTCCATGGGGTCTTGCCGCCGGCGCAGTTCTGCCGGGTGGAGGAGAGGATGCGGTACGCGGCCGTGATCGCGCCCGTCGAGGAGAACTTGACCGCGCTCGCGCCCCCGGAGGGGTTGATCTCGGAGTTGGAGACATAGATCCAGCCGCTGCCGTCGACGTAACAGGCGCCGCCGTCAGGGGCGTTGTGCCAGGTGTACGACGTGCCGGTGACCGTCTGGCCGGAGCGGGCGATGACGCGGCTGGTGAAGCCGCTGGGGAGTCTGATGCCGTTGGCGTCGGGGGAGCCCAGCGCACCATAGGGGCCGGTGCCGGGCTGGGCGGGGGCGGCGTATGCGGCGCCGCGCCACAGAGTTCCGCCGAACACGGCGGCAGAGCCGCCGAGGACGGCCGCACGCAGGAGGTTACGACGTTCCACTCTCACTCCAAGAGATGCCGTACCGCCCCGCCGTCGGTTGACGACGGGGTCGTGCGCGGGGGGCGGCATGGAACCTAGGGGCGGATGGTGGACGGACCGTGGCCAACGCATGGCCGTCGGACGGCGTGCCTGGGTGCTGCCTGTGCGCTGACCATGAGTGCTCAGGTGAGTGCCCCTCGCGTGCGCTCCCCGGAGTGCAGATACCCCCGTGCGCTCCCCGGAGTGACACCGTCCGCGTCCGCTCCCCCGAGTGCCGTCACCCGGGCGCGCTCACGCGCGCAAGGCCGGCACCGCCCGCTTCCGCTGCCCGGGCTTGTCGTGGCCCGGGCCGTGCCCCTCGCGCGGCGGTTCCGCCGACGGCAGGCGGATCACCGCGTCCACGCCGCCCGCGGCCGAGGCCCGCAGGCTCGCCTCGCCGCCGCTCGCGTGCGTGAGGCGCTGGACCAGGGACAGGCCCAGGCCCGTGCCGCCCTTGGGAGCGGTCGGGGCGCGCCAGAAGCGGTCGAAGGCCCGGGCGCGCTGGTCCGCGGTCATGCCGGGGCCCTCGTCGGTGATGTGCAGGTCGACCCAGGCGGGGCGGGCGTCGCGCAGGGCGCGCCGGGCGGGGACGTGGAGCCGTAGTTCCATGGTCACGGTGCTGTCGGGCGGGGAGGCGCGCAGGGCGTTGGAGAGCAGGTTGTCCACGATCTGCTCGACCCCGCCGGGGACCGCGAGGACCGGCCCGACACTGCCCGCGAACAGCACCAGGGAGACCCGCTGCCGCTCGAAGAGGGGCAACCAGGTGCGGTGCCGTTCGGCGCAGATCGCGCCCACGTCGACCGGCGCGGGCGTCGCGGAGTCCTCCTCCAGGCGGGCCATGGCCAGGAGCCCTTCCACCATCCGTGCGAGCCGGTCGGTCTCCGTCACGGCGGCCGTGAGACTGCCCAGGCCCCGGTCGGAGACGTTCGGCTCCAGGTTCTCCAGCCTCAGCCGCAGCGCCGCGAGCGGCGTCTTCAGCTGGTGGGAGGCCTCGCCCGCGAACGCGCGCTGTGCGGCGAGGAGATGGGCGAGCCGGGCCGCCGTACGGTTGAACGCGGTGGCCAGCCGGCGGACCTCGGGCGGCCCCTTCGTCATCGTCACCGGCCTGGCCCGGCCGCCCTCCGCCAACTCATGGGTGGCGCGCTCCAGTTCACGGATCGGCCGCCCGGCCCAGCAGGCGATGGCGAACCCGACCACGGCCACCGCCGTGAGCACCCCGAGCCCGCCGAGTGCCAGCAACAGCCAGACATGATGGACGCGTTCGTGCACCGTCTGCGTCGGCAACGTCAGCCATACGGCACCCTGGAGCCGCCCGTCGCGCTGGACCGGCCCGGCGACCGACAGGTACTCGACGCCGCCGATGGTCGACGTACGGACGTCCACCGTGGAGGTGCCCCGCAGCGCGGCCGCGATGCCCGGGCGGGAGGCGAGGTTCGACGACATGATGGCGGCCAGCGGATGCGAGGTGGCGAGCAGGGCGCCCGAGGCGTCCACGACGACCACCTTCCCGCCGATCCGCTCGGCGCAGTGCGCCACCCGGCGCGCCAGATCCCGTTCGGCCCGGCCCGTGCTGAGCGACAGCGAGGCGTACGCGGAGACCGACTCGGCCTCGTCCTTCGCCGCGCTCACCACCCGCTCCCGCTCACTGCGCGAGTACACGAAGCCCAGCGGGACCTCCAGACAGAGCAGCACGAGCGCGGCGAGCGAGAGATAGCTGAGCAGCAGCCGGCGGGTCACGGCGAGGACACCTGCGGCCCGCCCGGCTCGCTCTGCACCGCCAGCCGGAACCCGACCCCGCGCAAGGTCTGGATCCACCCCGGGTGCCCCAACTTCCGCCGCAGCGCGGCGACATGGACGTCCAGTGTCTTCGTCGGCCCCTCGTAGTGCGGGTCCCACACCCGGTCCAGGATCTGCTGCCGGGAGTAGACCGCGCCGGGGTCCTCGGTGAGCAGCGCCAGCAGCTCGAACTCCTTCGGGGTGAGCGTGACGGGGATCTCGCCGACCCAGACCTGACGGGTGCGGCGGTCCACGACGAGGGGGCCGGGTGCGGTGTACGTGGGCTGGGGCGCGGGTTCGTCGTACGCCGGGGACGGCGACGGCGGCAGGGCGTCGTAGGCCGGCGGTGTCGTCGCCTCGTACGACAGGGGCGGCGTCATCGTCTCGAACGACGGAAGCGGTGCCGTGCCCAGCTCCGCCACCACCGCCTCCGTGCGCTGGGTCCGCCGGGTCACCGCCCGCACCCGCGCCACCAACTCCCGTACGCTGAACGGCTTCGCCAGATAGTCGTCCGCGCCCAGCTCCAGCCCCAGCACCCGGTCGGCCTCCTCACCCCGCGCACTCAGGATGATGACCGGCACGTCCGAGACCCGCCGGATGCCGCGGCAGACGTCGATGCCGTCCATGTCCGGCAACCCGAGGTCGAGCAGGACGACATCACCGTACGGTCTTCTCAGTCCCTCGGCGCCGGTGGTCACATGATCCACCGTCAGTCCGAAGTGCCCGAGGCCCTCGGCGAGCGGTTCGGCGATCGTCTCGTCGTCCTCGATGAGCAGCACTCGTATGCCCATGCGTCCTGTCTCTCCGTGAATTTGCATTCTCTGCCCTGACGTCGACACGCTACAAGAGACAAGCGCTTGCAGGGCATTGCGACAAAGAATGTCCAATTACTGGACGTGCTCTGGCCTTTGCTTAACCTTCCGCTGGCGCGCGCTCCTCTACGGTGCTGTCAACTGGCCGAACTCCCCATCGAGGAGGCATCGTTGAAGGCGCTGCTGGACCGTGCCCGCTCGTTCAAGCGTCGGGTCGATTTCGAGAGCGGTGAATACCGGAAACTGGCCGAGGGGCAATATCCCGAAGCACTCTTCATTACCTGCTCGGACTCGCGGGTGATTCCCGCCCTGATTACCGGCGCCCGGCCCGGAGAGATATTCGAGCTGCGCAACGCGGGCAATATCGTGCCGCCGTACGGCAGCCCCGGCGTGTCCGGGGAGGCCGCCACCATCGAGTACGCGCTGGAGGTGCTCGGGGTTCAGGACATCGTCGTGTGCGGTCACTCACACTGCGGTGCGATGGGCGCGCTGAAGGCGGGCGACGACCTGTCCGCGCTCCCGGGCGTGGACGCCTGGCTGCGGCTGGCCCGTCCCGAACTGGCGCCGGTCCTCGACGCCGCGTCCGACGACCCGTCGCTGCCCGACGTGGCCCAGGGCAATGTCGTCAACCAGCTTGCCGTACTGCGGAGCTACCCGGTGGTGCGGCAGCGGCTGGACGGCGGGCGGCTGCGGCTGCACGGCTGGTACTACGAGGTCGACACCGGGCAGGTGCACGAGCTGGAGGGCGACGGGCTGTTCCGGGTGCATACCGGATGAGCGGGGCGCATGCGCGCGGTAGGGGTCCCGGGCGTACGAAGGTGAGCGCGCCGAGGGGTGGGGGTGGCGCCGCCGAGGTGCCGAAGGCCGGGGGTGCGAAGCTCGACCTGGCGGGCGAGATCACCGCCTCCCTCGTCGTCTTCCTGGTCGCCCTGCCCCTGTGCATCGGCGTGGCCGTCGCCTCCGGTGTCCCCGCCGAACTCGGCATCATCTCCGGGGTGATCGGCGGTCTGGTCGTCGGCGCGGTCCGGGGCAGTACGCTCCAGGTCAGCGGGCCGGCCGCCGGGCTCGCCGCGCTGGTCGCGGAGACGGTGCTGGAGCACGGCGTGGCGATGCTCGGTGTGATCGTGCTGTTCTCGGGCATCCTCCAGATCGTGCTCGGGGTGGTGCGCCTCGGGCGGATGTTCCAGGCGATCTCCCTCGCCGTGGTCCAGGGCATGCTGGCCGGCATCGGGCTGCCGCTGATGTTCAGCCAGGCCTACCCGATGGCCGACGCCAAGGCGCCCGGCACGCCGATCGAGAACATGGCCGGCATCCCGGGCCTGTTCGCCGGCATCCTGACCAACCCCCAGGCGATGATCGCCACGCTGCTCGGCGTCGCCACGATCGTGCTGAGCTTCGTGTGGAAGAAGGTGCCGGGCCCGGCGAAGAAGATCCCGGCCGCGCTGGTCGCGGTCGGCATCGGCATCGCGGTCGCCGCACTGCCCGGCGTGGACGTGAAGACGCTCCAGGTCGGCAATCTGCTGGCGTCGGTGCAGGTGCCGGGGGCCGAGCAGTTCGCGGGTCTCGCGCAGCCCGCGATCCTCACCTCCATCCTCACCTTCACGGTGATCGCCTCGGCGGAGAGCCTGTTCACCGCGGCCGCCGTGGACCGTATGCACAGCGGCCCACGCACCCGCTACAACACCGAACTCATCGCCCAGGGCGCCGGAAACACGGTCGCGGGCGTCCTCGGCGCCCTCCCCGTCACGGCGGTCGTGGCGCGCAGCTCGGCGAACGTCCAGGCCGGCGCGAAGACCCGTATCTCCCGCACCCTGCACGGCCTGTGGCTGCTGGCCTTCGCGCTGCTGCTGCCGCAGGTCCTGGCCCTGATCCCGATCTCGGTGCTCGCGGGCGTCCTCGTGCACAGCGGCTGGAAGCTGTTCGCACCGGAGGAGTTCCCGAAGATGTGGCGGCAGGACCGGGGCGAGTTCGTGGTGATGACGGTGACGACCGTGGTCATCGTGGCGACGGCGCTGCTGGAGGGGGTCCTCATCGGACTGGCCGCCGGGATCGTGCTGGCCGCCCTGCGCATGTCGCATACGGTGATCCGGCAGCACGTCGAGGACGACACCGCGAAGGTCGTCATGGCCGGCAACGCGACGTTCCTCCGGCTGCCCCAGGTCATCGAGGCACTGGAAGCCGCCGCGGCCTCGGGCAGGCCCCGCATCCGCCTCGACCTGACCGGCATCACCCATCTGGACCACGCCTGCCGCAACCAGGTGGAGGAGTTCACGGCACAGCAGCGGGGGCTGGGCCTGCGGGTGGAGCTGCTGATGCCGGGCCCGGCGAAGCCGGCTCCCACGACGACCGAGCCGGAGCCGACACCAGCACCGATGCCGGCACCGCCCCCGACGGCCGCACCGTCCGCTCCCGGCCCGGACGCCGAGTGGTTCTACCTGGACACCCGGCCACTGCCGACCGACGCCACCGGCTACGCGCAGCGCCCACCGCTCGTGGGCTGAGCGGCGCCGAAAATCGCTTCGCTCCATGTGGGCGGCGCCCTACTGTGACGTGATGACCACGCGGATGATCATCCTCAACGGCGGTTCCAGCTCGGGGAAGTCGGGGATCGTGCGGTGTCTCCAGGCCGTACTGCCGGAGCCGTGGCTGACGTTCGGGTGCGACTCGTTCGTCGAGGCGCTGCCCGCGAGGATGCAGGCGTCGGACGCGGGGATCACGTTCGCCGCGGACGGCGGGGTGAGCGTCGGGGCGGACTTCATGGAGCTTCAGGCGGCCTGGGCGGAGGGCGTCGTGGCGATGGTCCGCGCGGGCTCCAGGGTCGTTGTCGACGACGTCTTCCTCGGCGCGGCGGCGACCCAGCGGCGGTGGCGGCGGCATCTCGGCGACCTGGACGTGCTGTGGGTCGGCGTCAGGTGCGAGAGCGCGGTCGCGGCGGGCCGTGAGATCGCGCGCGGGGACCGGGCCCCGGGAATGGCCGCATTGCAGGCGGACATGGTGCACGAGGGCGTGGTCTACGACCTGGAGGTCGACACCACGCACACCGAGTCCCTGGAGTGCGCTCGGGCCATCGCCGCACGGGTCGGCTGAGGTCCGCCGTCTGGGTTTTCCCGACCCCACCGACTTCGGGAAGTTCTTCACCCGTCACATCGGCACCTGCCCCGGCACCTGCCTCGGCACCTTCCGCCACATCCACCAGGGCCAGTCGCGGTTCCGTGAAGGCCAGGTGGCGGACGCGGCCGATGTCATTCGAAGCGATTCGACGATGGCGTCCGCAGGTGAAAGAAATGTGTCCGCCTGCGCAGAGTCTTGCTGTTCAAAGACCCCATCATTACTGTCCCCGCAGACGCAAGCGCTTCGACACTTCAGCGCCTGCGTCTGGCAAGCCCGGTGCTTGGAAGTAAGGGGACCGAGCACCGTTCCCGCAGTTCTTGAGCGCGCCACCTCGACGACACGAGCCACCCACCATCGCGAGCAGCACCGCATGCGAACGGAGCGAAGGTGTCAACACGTCAGCTGATCGACCGTCTCGGCCGCCTCGCTTACGGAGCCGATCGGTCGGCCAGCTGCGCAAGCACCTCGGACGGAGCTGAGTCGCGCCGTCCCGAGCCAGGACTCGCCGGCGAGCGACACCTCGCGGCGCCAGAGTCCGCCACCAGACCGGGGGGGCCGGAAGAACCACCCATCGCCGTCCTTGGAGGGACACATGAGATGGCAAGCCCGTAAATCCATAAGCGGCAAGTCGGCCGGGTTCGGTCGGCTGGCCCTGATCGTCGCCGTGATCGCCGGATTCCTGAGCTTCGCGTCTCCGGCGCAGGCAGCGGTGTACTCCACCTGCGAGCGGTACGGTCAGTACACCCAGGGCACCTGGACGATCCACAACAACCTATGGGGCGACAACCACGGCAGGCAGTGCCTGACCGTCGACAGCATCAAGTCCTGGTACATCGATGCGAACCACTCCGGCGGCGGGATCAAGTCCTACTCGAACACCTCGGTCCGGCCCCAGACGCCGCTGTCGCAGTTGAACTCGGCGGGCTTCTGGTACAACACGTCGTCGGCTCCCGCCGCCGGCGGTGACAACTGGGGCTGGACGGCCGACCTCTGGTCCACCAACAACCAGGACGAGATCATGGTCTTCACCAGCTGGACCCCGGGACCGCTGGGCGGCTGGGGAAGGCAGGTCGCGTCCAACGTGACCATCGGCGGCGTCCGGTACGCGTCGGTCTGGCAGGCCGATCCCGGCTGGAACGTCCTCCAGTTCATCCCCGCCCAGCAGAGCAACACCGGCACCATCGACGCCGCGGCGGTCTGGCGATGGGCCGCGTCGCAGAACCTCCTGCGCAACACGACCTTCGACACGATGCAGTTCGGCCTCGAGATCACCTCGACCAGCGGCGTACAGAAGCGGTACTCGCTGAACTCCTACAGCGCCTGGTGGAACAACACCTCCGGCGGCGGATCAAGCATCTAGCCGCATTCCTGGCCATGGACGCCTCGAACCTGGCGGCGTCGCACGAGTCGGCCGACGCGCACACGGTCGGCCGACTCGTGCTCTACCTGGGCGACCGCGACGTACCCGACCCGTTCGGGCAGCCGGACAGCGCCTTCCACGGCTGCATCGACACGATCGTCGCGGGCGCCGCCCGCCACCTTCAGCGTCCGGACGGCTGACCCGCGGCCGACAGGATCGCATCGACCAGCCGGTCCGCCGCGTCGGGGCGGCCGTGAGCACGTGCCCGCTCGGCGACACTGGCGCGCCGTCCGCCGTCGGTCAGCAGCGGACCGACAGCTGCCTCCAGGCTCGCCGGTGACACCTCGCCCAACAGGGCGACGGCGGCACCGGCGTCCTGCAAATGACGGGCGTTGTGCGCCTGCTCGTTACCGGCCGACGACGCCAGAGGGATGAACACCGCGGCCTTGCCCAGTGCGGTCAGTTCGGCGATCGTCCCGGCACCGCTGCGGGAGATCACCACATCGGCCAGAGCCAGCACATCGGGCAGCTCGCTGCCGACGAACCCGGTCAGGTAGTAGCGGGCCACCAGGGCGGAGGGCTTCCAGCCGGCCTACAGCCGTATTGACTTCCGTGCAGCCGGCGCGCCTTCAGACGAGTGGCCGTTGGGCCGCCCGCTGGTCGGCCTCAACTGCGCACCCCGCCATAGCCCGGATCGGTGGTTCCGACCCTTGAAGGTTATAGGTACGCAGAGCAGTGGGCGTTCTCCATGCTGACGGTGCACGTACCTGGAAGCGGACATGAACGACACAAGAAAGGGGAGTGCACATGACGCCTGTACGGCGGGACACCGTGAAGGTGCGACATGTGGCGTCCGTGCTCATGCTGGCCGCGGTGGGAGCGATGGGCATAGCGTCTCCGGCCATCGCGCAGTCAGAGCCCAGCAGTACTGCCGCGGCCGCACACCAGAGCTACGGCCCCGCAGCGGTCACCTGGGGAATCGAGAGCAGTCACTCCACGCTGGCGAAATGCGAGGCGAGGGGACGGTCCTACACCAGTAACTCCGGTTACGGATGGAAGTGTGAGCGCCAGGTCACTGACCACGGCGTTATCTATTACCTGTGGACCTGGATTCCTTCCTGACCTCGGTCTTGCATGAGGGTCCGTCAGCTTGCTGACGGACCCTCTCCGGTCGTTCAGGGCGGAGATTTCCGCCAACGGGACGCTGCTGGTCGGCCGGGGTTTGGGAGGGCATCGAGCCGGGCGAGCGCGCTGTTGATCACGTAGGCCGTCAAGAAGTCCGCTTACGCGACCCGCACCTCGTACGTCGCCACCCGCACCGACTCGTCGTCCAGGCACACCCCGGTCTCCAGGTCGAAGCGCTGCTTCAGCAGGGGCGAGGCGACGAACGGGCGGCCCTGGTGGGTGCCGGTCAGGCCGCGGGAGAGGACTGCCGCGCCGCCGAACGGGTCGCGGTTGTCGATGGCGTACAGCTTGCCGGAGCGGTCGCGGAACAGGGCGGCCTGACGGCCGTCGGGCAGCAGGGCCGCCACGCCGCGGCCGGGGAGCAGCCGGGACAGTTCGCAGACCGTGAACCAGCCGTTCTCCAGTTGGAGTTCGATCTTCAGGTCGGTCGTCTCGGGTGCCAGGGTCATCGCTGGGCGCTTCCTTCCAGGGGGCGGTGGCCGATGGTCAGCAGCGGCAGGTCGGGCTTGATCTGGTCGCGCTCGGGGACGAAGCCGACGACCGGGTCGGGGGTGTCGGGGGCGTTCACGAAGGACACGAACCGGGCGAGCTTCTCGGGGTCGTTGATGGTGGTCGCCCACTCGTCGGCGTAGTGCGCCACGTGGGCCGCCATCAGGGACTCCAGCTCCTCGCAGATGCCGAGGGAGTCCTCCACGACGACGTCGCGGACGTGGTCCAGGCCGCCGGGGATCCGCTCCAGCCAGGTCGAGGTGCGCTCCAGGCGGTCGGCGGTGCGGATGTAGAACATCAGGAAACGGTCGATCAGCCTGATCAGTTCGGCGTCGGACAGGTCCTGGGCGAGCAGGTCCGCGTGGCGCGGGGTCGCGCCGCCGTTGCCGCCGACGTACAGGTTCCAGCCGGCCGAAGTGGCGATGACGCCGAAGTCCTTCGACTGGGCCTCGGCGCACTCGCGGGCGCAGCCCGACACCGCCGACTTGAGCTTGTGCGGGGAGCGCAGGCCCCGGTAGCGCAGCTCCAGGTCGATCGCCATGCGGACCGAGTCCTGGACGCCGTAGCGGCACCAGGTCTGGCCGACGCAGGACTTCACCGTGCGCAGCGACTTGCCGTAGGCGTGGCCGGACTCGAAGCCGGCGTCCACCAACCGGGTCCAGATGAGGGGGAGTTGCTCGACCCGCGCGCCGAACATGTCGATCCGCTGGCCGCCGGTGATCTTCGTGTAGAGACCGAAGTCGCGGGCGATCTCACCGATCACGATGAGGCCCTCGGGGGTGATCTCACCGCCGGGGATGCGCGGGACGACCGAGTACGAGCCGTTCTTCTGGAGGTTGGCCAGGAAGTGGTCGTTGGAGTCCTGGAGGGAGGCCTGCTCGCCGTCCAGGACGTAGCCGCTCGCGCCGATGGTCGGGGCGAGGGAGGCGATGATCGAGCCGACCGCCGGCTTGCAGATCTCGCAGCCGTCGCCGCCCTTGGCGCCGTCACGGCCGTAACGGTCCAGGAGGTCCTGGTAGGTGTTGATGCGCAGGGCGAGGACGATCTCGTACAGCTCCTCGCGGGTCTGCGAGAAGCAGCCGCACAGGCCCTTGTCGACCTCGACGCCGGACGCCTCCAGCTCGGCGGTGACCAGCTGGCCGAGGACCTTGACGCAACTGCCGCAGGTCGTACCGGCCTTGGTGCACTTCTTCACCTCGGGCACGGTGGTGCACCGGTGGTCCGTGACCGCGCCGCGGATCGTGCCCTTGGTGACGTTGTTGCAGGAGCAGATGATCGCCTCGTCCGGCAGCGCGGACGGGCCGAGCTGGGCGGGCGCACCGGCGCCGGCCGGCAGGACCAGAGACTCGGGGGAGACCGGCGGGACCGAGCCGGTGAACGCCTTCAGCGTGCCGTACGCCTCCGCGTCGCCGACCAGGATGCCGCCGAGCAGCGTGCCGTCGCGGCCGATGACCAGCTTCTTGTACAGGCCCGCACGGGAGTCGGAGTAGACGACGTCCAGGCAGTCCTCGGCGGTGCCGTGCGCGTCACCGAAGGACGCCACGTCCACGCCGAGCAGCTTCAGCTTGGTGGAGAGGTCGGCGCCGGTGAACTCCGCCTCGTCCTGCGCGATGGTCGCGGCGGCCGTCTCGGCCTGCTCGTAACCCGGGGCCACCAGGCCGTACACCCGGCCGTCGGAGGCCAGCGCGCACTCGCCGATCGCGAAGACGTGCGGGTCGGCGACCGTACGGCACTGCTCGTCGACGGTGATGCCGCCGCGCTCGCCGACCGTCAGCCCGCAGTCGCGGGCCAGCTGGTCGCGGGGGCGGACACCGGCGCTGAACACCACCATGTCGGTGGCGAGTTCGGAGCCGTCGGACAGCTTCATGCCGGTGACGGCGCCTTCGGCGTCGACCACGATCTCCTGCGTGCCGACGCCCGTGTGGACGCTCAGGCCCATGTCCTCGATGGTGCGCAGCAGCGCGGCGCCGCCGCCGTCGTCGACCTGCACCGGCATCAGACGCGGCGCGAACTCCACGATGTGCGCCTCGACGCCCAGGCCCTTCAGCGCACCGGCCGCCTCCAGGCCGAGCAGACCGCCGCCGACCACGGCACCGGTCGTGGCCTTCGTCTTCGCGTACTCCTCGATCGCGAGGAGGTCCTCGATCGTGCGGTAGACGAAACAGCCGGTGGCGTCCTTGTTCGGGACCGGCGGTACGAAGGGGTAGGAGCCGGTGGCGAGGACGAGGGTGCCGTACTCGAAGACCTCGCCGGACCGGGCGGTGACCTTCCTCGCCTCGCGGTCGACGGAGACGGCCGGGTCACCGATGTACAGCTCGATGCCGTGGTCCTTGATGAACTCCATGTCCGTCATGGAGAGGTCCTCGGGCGTCTTGCCCGAGAAGTACGAGGTGAGGGCGACGCGGTCGTACGCCGGACGCGGCTCCTCGCACAGCACGACCACGCGGTGCGTGGCGGTCAGGCCGCGCGCGGCGAGCGCTTCGAGGAAGCGCTGGCCGACCATGCCGTGGCCGACGAGCACGATCGTGGGGGTGGCCTCCGTGGCCTCCGGGGTGGCGGTCATCAGGAGCCTCCATCGTTGGTGAGCAGGTGGAGCAGCGGGCCGTCGTCGGGGAGCGGCTCTGCTCCCTCCCAGGCGCGGGCGAGCGCGCCGACCGTGCCGAGTTCGCCGACGAGAACCCCGCCGACCAGGCGGTCGTCGCGGACGACGACCTTGCGGTAGGTGCCGCGGGTGGCGTCCGTGAGCTGGACGACGTCGTCCCCGGGACGCGGCTCGGTCTCGCCGAACGCGGCGAGGTCGAAGAAGCCCTCACCGGCCAGCGTCAGCCGGGTCAGCGCGCGGGTGCCGGTGTAGCGGGCGGCGCCGTCCCCGGCGAGCAACTCGGCCAGCGCATCGGCCTGTTCGAGCGCGGGCGCGGCCAGCCCGTACACCGTGCCGTCGTGCTGCGCGCAGTCGCCGATCGCCCGGATGTGCGGGTCGGACGTACGCAGCTCGTCGTCGACGAGGACGCCCTTGTGGACGGCGAGCCCCGCGTCCTTGGCGAGGCCCGCGCGCGGGTGGACACCGCAGGCCAGGACGACGAGGTCGGCGTCGAGGGCGTATCCGTCGGCCATCTCCACCGAGCGGACCGCGCCGCCGACGCAGCGCACGTCCCGCACGCGGCACTCGGTGTGGATCTCGACGCCGAGGTCCTTCAGATGCCGCTGCACGAGCTTCGAGGCGCTCGGGTCGAGCTGGCGCTCCATGAGCCGCTCGCCCTGCTGGGCGAGCACGACCTGCGCGCCGCGCAGCGCGAGCGCGCGGGCCGCGGAGACCCCGAGGAGCCCGCCGCCGATCACGACCGCCCGCACGCCCGGCCGGACTGCCTTGGACAGGCCCAGGCAGTCGTCCATGGTGCGGAAGGCGTGGACGCCCTCCGGCAGCTCGTGGTCGGGCGTGAACAGGCCGCGCAGCGGCGGCAGTACCGGGTTCGAGCCGGTGGCCAGCACCAGTGTGTCGTATGCGATCTCCGACCCGTCCGCGAGATGTACGGCTCGCATCTCGCGGTCGATGCCGGTGACCCGGCCGCGCGTCAGCTCCGCGGGCGCCGGGAGGGCGATCACCTCGGGGCTGTACCGGCCGGCCAGCACCTCGGCGAGCAGCACCCGGTTGTACGGGCGGTGCTCCTCGTCGCCGACGAGCGTCACGGGCGTGCCGAGCTCGCCGAGCCGCCGGGCGAGTCGTACGCCCGCGAGGCCGGCGCCGATCACCACCACACGCGTATTCGAGGTCATGGCATCGAGCGTGCGGTGCCGGTGTTTCCCGACCGCATCGCATCTGTTTCCCGTGAGGAACGCTGCCCTCAGCGGGCGCGAGGGGCGGGTGTGAGGGTTCGGCGGGCACGGTGCGGGCGGGCTGTGAGGCCGGGCGCGGCCGAACCTCAGATACTCCTCATGTACATGGACGGCACACGCATCCGCTGCCTAGGGTCGCGATCATGCCCGACATATCGCTGACCATGGTCGTCGTCCTGTGCCTCGCGGCCCTGGTGGCCGGCTGGATCGACGCCGTGGTCGGAGGCGGCGGCCTCCTGCTGCTCCCGGCCCTGCTGCTCGGACTCCCCGCGAACACCCCCGCCGCCTACGCGCTCGGCACCAACAAGGCGGTCGCGATCGTAGGCACGACCGGCGCCGCCGTGACGTACGCCCGCAAGGCACCCGTGGACGTGCGGCTCGCCGTGCGCATCGGCCTCGCGGCGCTCGCGGGCTCCTCCGGCGGCGCCTTCTTCGCGGCCGGCATGAGCACCGAGGTGCTGAAGCCCGTGATCATGGTGGTGCTGCTCGCCGTCGCCGCCTTCGTCATCCTGCGCCCCGCCTTCGGCACCGCCCCGGCGACCGGCCCGGCCTCCCCGCGCCGCGTCCTCGCCGCGATCGGCCTGGCCGGCTTGGGCATCGGCTTCTACGACGGCCTGATCGGCCCCGGCACCGGCACCTTCCTGGTCCTCGCCCTCACCGCCGTCCTCCACCTCGATCTCGTCACCGCCTCCGCCACCGCCAAGATCGTCAACTGCTGCACCAACGCCGGAGCGCTCGCCACCTTCGCCTGGCAGGGCACGGTCCTGTGGCAGCTGGCCGTGGTGATGGCTGTGTTCAACCTGGCGGGCGGCATGCTGGGGGCGCGCACGGCGCTGAAGAAGGGGAGCGGATTCGTCCGGGTGGTACTGCTGACGGTGGTGTTCGCACTGGTGGCGAAGCTGGCGTACGAGCAGTGGGTGGCCTAGGTTCTGTCGGCTTCGGCTTCGGCTTCGGCTTCGGCTTCGGCTTCGGCTTCGGCTTCGGCTTCGGCTTCGGCTTCGGCTTCGG
>NZ_JAGMUL010000060.1:0-16801 GCF_019049285.1 Streptomyces sp. AC550_RSS872 | reverse complement strand
TCGGGCTCGGCTTCGGCTTCGGGCTCGGCTTCGGGATCGGGCTCGGCTTCGGCTTCGGGCTCGGCTTCGGGATCGGGCTTGGCTTCGGGCTCGGGCTCGGTGGCGGCCGGCCCCGGGCGCCGAGCCGGCCGCCACCGCACCACCGGTCAGGCCAGGTCGAGCAGTTCGACCGCGCCGGTGGTGCCCTCCGCACCGTTCGCCGCGGCCAGCCACCGCTCCAAGAGGGCCATGTACGGCGTCAGCAGCTCAGGGCTCACGCCCTGCTCCTCGGCGGTGGCCAGCAGCGTGGCGTTGGCCGCGACCTGCATCGCGAGGCTGGAGACGGCGTCCTTGCCGTAGTCGTCGCTCTCCAACTCGTCGGCGGTCATGTGCGCGGCGGGCGCCATCGCGCTGAGCCACTCCACCAGCAGGGCCGCGAAGTCCTTCGGGGCGATGTCCTCTCGGCGGATCAGCGCGAACGCGTGCAGCACGCCCGCGAACATGCCGGTCATCGCGCTCAGCAGCGCCACGTCGTGCAGCGCCGCGAAGCCCGGGTCCGCGCCGACATAACGGGTGGCGGCCGGCACGGCGAGGGTCTCGCCGTGCTCCTCGAAGAGACCGGGCGACCCGCTGTAGAGGACATACGCCCCCGACCCCGGGTCCCCGACCATCGGCGGTACGGCCATGATCCCGCCGTCCAGGAAACGGGCGCCCCGCTCCTGCGCCCAGGCGGCGCGGGCGCGGCCCTGGGCGGGTGTGCCGGTGGTCAGGTTCACCACGTCACGGCCGGACAGGTCGGTGCCTTCGAGGGCTTCGCCGACCGAGGCGTCGTCGAGCAGGCAGACGACGACCAGTCGGCTCGCGGTCACCGCCTCGGCGGCGCTCGCGGCAACGGACGCGCCTTCCGCGGCCAGCGGTTCGGCGCGGGCGGACGTGCGGTTCCACACGGTGAGCGGGTGCCCGGCGGCGAGCCAGGCACGGGCCAGGGCGGAGCCCATGGCACCGGTGCCGAGGAGGGTGAGGGGGGTGAGGGGAGTTCGCTGGGTAGCCGGGTTGTCAGTCATGGCGTTTAGGCTCGTCGCAGGGGAACGGCCTGCTCAAGTACGTACTTCGAAGTGGGTGGTTACCGTGGGGAAAGAGTCCAGGCAGGGGAGGGGGCCACATGGCGATCGGACGGCGGCCGGGGGCGTACATCTGCGGGATCGACGCGGCGATGGACGTGGTCGGTGGCAAGTGGAAGGTGCTCATCCTGTGGGCGCTGAACGAGCGTCCGTGCCGCTTCGGGGAGTTGCGGCGCGAACTGCCGGGCGTGACGGAGAAGGTGCTAGCCGCACAACTGCGGGAGCTGGAGGCGGACGGCATCGTCCACCGCGAGGCGTACGACGAGGTGCCGCCGCGTGTCGAGTACAGCCTGACGCCGCGCGGCACCTCACTCAACGAGGCCCTGGCACCGCTGGGGACATGGGGCCGGGAGAACCTGCTGGGTGCTCGCCCGGAGCGGCCGTCAGCGACTGCCGGTGAGGTGCGCGAACACGACGACGTTGCCCTGATAGCCGGTCGTCCGTGAGTAGCCGCCGCCGCAGGTGATCACCCGCAGCTCGGGGCGTGGGGCCGCGCCGTACACCTTCTCGTCGGGGAAGGCCTTCGCGTCGTACACCTCGACGGCGTCGACCGAGAAGAGGGCCGTGCCGCCGTCCCGTCGGTCCACCTCGATCGTGCTGCCCCGCTCCAGGGCGCCGAGACGGTAGAACACGGCGGGCCCTTCGGCGTTGTCGACGTGGCCGGCGACGATCGCGGTGCCGGTCTCACCGGGCGTGGTGCCGGCCTCGTACCAGCCGGCGAGGTTCTTCCGCTCGGCGGGCGGGACGTCGAGGCTGCCCGTCCTGGTCAGGCCCAGGCCCATGAGGGGAGCGTCGACGCGGAGTGACGGGATGCGGATGCGGTCGGGCGGGGAGGGTGCGAGCGCGGGGGCGGCGGCGTGGCGGGGGTGCGGGTCGCCCTGCGCGGCCGACGGCTGCGGCGGGGCGTGCGTCGCGGTGCCGTTGCGCAGCAGCCAGGCGCCGGAGCACAGGGCCAGGACGGTGACCGCGGCTATGACGCCGTTGCCGACGTTCCTCTGACAGCGCACGTGGGCCTCCTGGGACTCTCGTCAGGCCGCCCGATCCCCCTCCGGGCCGCGAGGGGCGTCGGACCCGGAGGGGGAGGGGACATGCGGTACCGGCGGACGGACAGCGGAGGGTGTCCGTCAGATCCCGTCGCCTCTCGCCCGGCGATGCAGGAGCCAGGTACCGCCCGCGGCGGCGACGGCGAGAGCCGTCACGCCGGCCGCGGTCTGCACGGGGTCGCGGCCGAACGCGCCGCCGACCCCCGTCTTCACACTTCCTCTCGGATGCACCTGCCCCGGCGCCGACGTCAACGTGACCACCAGGTCACCTGCCACCCGCCGACCGCCGTCGGCGCAGGTCGCGACGATCTCGTACGTCCCCGGCTGCGCGCTCGGCGGCACCCGGAACCTCCCGCCCCCGTCCTCGTCGTCCGAGCCCGGCGCCAACGTGAAGGAACCGGCACCCACCGCGCTGGCATCGCCCGCCGCACCGCCGTCCCGGCACGCGGCCGTGCTCACCGTGACCTGCCCGCCCGGCACGACGGAGGACGGATGCAGCTTGAGGCCACCGCCACCGCTGCCACCGCCGTGGTCTGCGTACGCGGGCGCGACGACGAGACCCACGGCACCGACGGCCAGCGCGGTCCCGGTCAGCACACGGGCGGTACGTCGCATCGAAGCTCCTCCGAGCGCACGGACCCACGACCCGCGACACCCCCAAGTGCCGCCGCCTCGGCCGAGCCCCTGCTCTTCCGAGGTAAGGGGCAGCGGGGCGCGAGCGCTTGTCGAGAAAGCGCCGGAAACGGGGTGAACGGGTGTCACAGGGGAGGGCGCGGCATGCCCGTACGGCGGTGTTTCAGCAGGTCATCGCCGTGTCGAGGGTGTGTCGGCGCAGAGAACCCGTTGGTGGGGGGCCGGGGGTGTGAACGGGTGATCTTCCGACGCGAGGTCACGCCGCACACGGCCCGTGCTCCCCGCACTCGGCGAGCACCTCGCCCTCGCGTCGTCGACGCCGAAGGTGCCGAAGGTGCCGAAGGCGATGACCGCGTCGAGGCGGCCGGAGGAGGTCGGCAGGTTGCCCGGGAGGAGGCCGCCGTGGATCCGGACGGGGTCGGCGTCCCACTGCGGGATCCGGAGGACGTCCTCCCAGGCGGCCGTCGCCACCGCCGCGTCCGGCGTTCCGGCGGCGCCCAGGTCACGGGTCGCCACCCGGACCTCGGCGTCGTTCCGGCCGCCGGTGGACAAACCTCCCCCGGCTCGCCCTACGCGAGCGGCGCCGGGACCGTGAGGGGGAGATGCGGGACCAGGTGCTGGGCCGGGAGGCAACGGAGCGTATCCAGCACCCCGCACCCCCCGGCGCCAAGCCACCGTCAGCCCACGTTCACCGCACTCCAGGCAGCCCCCACCGCCCCGTACTCCACACTCCCGGCCCCATACAGGTCCTTCGCCGCGCTGAGCGTCGAAGCCCGCGCCCCCGCATAGTTCGTCGAGGACGTCATATAGACCGTCAGCGCCCGGTACCAGATCTTGCCCAGCTTGTCCCGCCCGATCCCCTTCACCGAAGAACCGTCACAGGTGGGCGAGTTGTAGCTGACGCCGTTCACCGTCCTCGCTCCGCTGCCCTCGGCCAGCAGATACGCGAAGTGGTTGCCGACCCCCGACGAGTAGTGCACGTCGAGATCCTTCGTCCCCGTGCTCCAGCAGTCGACCGACACACCGTCCTTCGACGGCTTGTCCATGTACCGCAGGGCGTTCCGGGGGAATCCGGACCGCACGATCTTCTCGCCGATCAGATAGTCGCCGGGGTCGGCGGAGTTGGCCGCGTGGAACTCCACCAGCGTGCCGAAGACATCCGACGTGGCCTCGTTCAGCCCGCCGGACTCGCCCGAGTACGTCAGCGCCGCCGTCTTCGACGTCACGCCGTGCGTCATCTCGTGCCCGGCCACGTCCAGCGACACCAGCGGGCCGAGCTGGGTGCCGTCACCGTCGCCGTACGTCATGCAGAAGCAACTGTCGTCCCAGAAGGCGTTGTTGTAGTCCTTTCCGTAGTGCACCCGGTTGAACGACCCCTTGCCGTCGCCCGCGATGCCCTTACGGCCGTGGACGTCCTCGTAGTAGTCCCACGTCATGTCCGTGCCGTACTGCGCGTCCACGGCGGCCGTGGAGCGGTCGGTCGCCGTGCCCGTGCCCCAGTGGTTGTCGGCGTCCGTGAACACAGTCGACGGGGCACGGTCGAGGCAGACGGCGAGGATGCACAGGTCCGTCCTGTTCGCCGCGTCGCCGGTGTACGTGCCGCCGCGCGTCGCGTCCTTCAACTGGTACGTCGATCCGGACGCCGTCGTCTCCAACGGCACCGTGCCCCCGTACAGCGACTTCCCGTCGCCCGCCGCGTGCTCGATGCTGTCCCAGGCGTCGATCTTCGCGCCGGTGCGGGCGTCGGTCAGCGTGGTGCGGGCGACGGGGTTGCCGGCGGAGTCCTGGGCGACGGCGTCGGTCCGCCAGGCCAGCTTCGGGGTGCCGTGCAGGGCGTCGACGACCAGCTCGGGCCTGGACGTCAGCCGCTTCAGCGTCTCGCCGACGTTCGCGGCCCGCAGCACGGCCGCCGCGAGGCCGGCCGCCTTCGGCGCGGAGACCTGCGGCGTGACGCTCGGCAGGGAGATCGCGCTCCCGGTGGCGCGGGAGGCGCCGCGGTACGTGCCGTCCTTCGCGAGATGGACGACGAAGTCGCCGCCGAGGACGGGCAGTTGGCGGTACGTGCGGTCGTAACGGACGTGCTGGGTGCCGTCCGCGTCCACGATCACGTCCCGCACGCGGGTGCCCTGAGCGGCCGTCAGCCCCAGGCTCCCCGCGCGGTCCCTGAGAGCCGCCGCCGCGTTCTTGACGGCGGTGGCCGTCGTCGGACTCTCGTCCGCGCCGGCCGTGGGGGAGAGCGCGGCGGCCAGCAGGGTGGCGGTGGCGGCGACGATGCCCGCCGTGGCGAGTCGGGAACCTCGGATGTGCGGCCGTATTCGCCGTATTCGGCTCATCGGTCTCCTTGAACTGGGCGGCGCAGAGGATGCCCAAGATTCAAGGGGGCGTGCACATGCCGTGACCAGGGTGAATACGTGGAGGTGTGTGAGGGGAGAGAATCGTTTCCGTGACCCCCTCTCCCCGACTCCCGTTCTTCGTCTACGGCACCCTGCGCCCCGGAGAGCCCAACCACGACCAATTCCTGCGCGGCCGCAGCCTCACCGAGGAACCCGCGCGACTGGCCGGAGCGGTGTTGTACGACGGCCCTGGCTACCCGTACGCCGTCGAGGAACGCGGCGACATCGGCACCGTCCACGGCGAGCTCGTCACCGCCCGCCCCGGGGAGTACCCGGCGCTCCTGGCCGCACTCGACCGCCTGGAGGAGTTCGCCCCGGGCGACCCGCGCAACCTCTACGAACGCGTCGCCCGCGAGGTGGTCCGCGAGTCGGACGCAACGGCCGTACAGGCCTGGGTGTATGTCGCCGCCCCGTCGGTCGCCGCCCGGCTGCGCGCCAACGGCAAGCTCATCGAGAGTGGCGACTGGGCTACGACTTCACGGCCTCCACGCGCACCGCGCACGCCTTGAACTCCGGCATCCGCGACGTCGGGTCCAGCGCCGGGTTGGTCAGGGTGTTGGCGCGTCCCTCGCCCGGCCAGTGGAACGGCATGAAGACGGTGTCCGGGCGGATGCCGGTCGTGATGCGGGCCGGTGCCACCGCCCGGCCCCGGCGCGAGACCACGGCCACCGGGTCGCCCTCGGCCGCCCCGAGCCGCGCCGCCAGCCGGGGGTGCAGCTCCACGAACGGGCCCGGCGCGGCGGCGTTCAGCTCGTCGACGCGGCGGGTCTGGGCGCCGGACTGGTACTGGGCCACGACACGCCCTGTCGTAAGGAGCACCGGGTACTCGTCGTCGGGCTCCTCGGCGATGGCCCGGTACGAGACGGGGACGAAGCGGGCACGGCCGTCCGGCGTGGCGAAGCGGTCGAGGAAGAGGCGGGGCGTGCCGGGGTGCGCCGGGCCGCCGGTCCCGGCGTCGAGTGAATCCGGTGCGTCCGGTGCGTCCGGTGCGTCCGGTGCGTCCGGTGCGTCCGGTGCGTGCGGCGACGCATCCTCGCCGTCCCCGGGGGCCGCGAAGCCCTCGGCGTCCCCGGCACCCGGCACCGCCGGACACGGCCAGAACACGCCGTTCTCCTCCGCCAGTCGGCTGTACGTGATCCCCGAGTAGTCCGCGGCCCCGCCCGCACTCGCCCGCCGCAGCTCCTCGAAGACCTCCTCGGGATCGGTCGGGAAGCCCTTCTCCAGGCCCCGTTCCCCGCCCAGCCGCGCGGCGAGCTCGTGCATGACCTCCAGGTCGCTGCGGACACCGTCCGGCGGGGTGATCGCGCGCCGCCGCAGCAGCACCCGGCCCTCCAGGTTGGTCGTCGTGCCCGTCTCCTCGGCCCACTGCGTCACCGGCAGGACCACGTCCGCGAGCGCCGCCGTCTCCGACAGCACCACGTCGCACACCGCAAGGAAATCAAGGGACTTGATGCGCTCCTCGATGTGCGCGGCACGCGGCGCGGACACCACCGGGTTGGAGCCCATCAGCAGCAGCGACCTGATGTCCGTACCCAGGGCGTCCAGCAGCTCGTACGCACTGCGTCCCGGCCCGGGAAGGCTGTCCGGGTCCACGCCCCACACCTCGGCGACATGCCGCCGCGCGGCCGGGTCGTCCAGCTTGCGGTAGCCGGGCAGCTGGTCGGCCTTCTGGCCGTGCTCGCGCCCGCCCTGCCCGTTGCCCTGCCCGGTGAGGCAGCCGTAGCCGGACAGCGGGCGGCCCGCCCGGCCCGTCGCCAGGCACAGGTTGATCCACGCGCCCACCGTGTCCGTGCCCTTGGCCTGCTGCTCGGGCCCGCGGGCGGTGAGCACCATCGCGTGCTCCGGCTCGCAGAACAGCCGTACGGCTTCCCGGAGCTGGGGAACGGACACCCCCGTGATCCGCTCGACGTACTCCGGCCAGTGCGCCATCGCCGCGGCCCGCGCGTCCTCCCAGCCGGCCGTGCGCTCCTGGACGTACTCCTCGTCCACCCGTCCCTCGGCGACGACCAGGTGCAGCAGCCCGAGGGCCAGCGCGAGGTCGGTGCCGGGGCGGGGTGCCAGGTGCAGGTCGGCCTGCTCGGCGGTCTTCGTGCGGCGGGGGTCGATGACGATCAGCGTGCCGCCGTTCTCGCGCAGCTCGTTGAAGTAGCGCAGCGAGGGCGGCATCGTCTCCGCCAGGTTCGAGCCGACCAGGATCACACAGCCGGTCTTCGGGATGTCCTCCAGCGGGAACGGCAGCCCCCGGTCGAGCCCGAACGCCTTCATCCCGGCCGCGGCCGCCGACGACATGCAGAAGCGGCCGTTGTAGTCGATCTGCGAGGTGCCGAGCACGATCCTCGCGAACTTGCCGAGGCTGTACGCCTTCTCGTTCGTCAGACCGCCCCCGCCGAAGACCCCGCACGCGTCCGGGCCATGTTCCGTACGCGTGCGTGCCAGGCCCTCGGCGACGCGGTCCAGCGCCTCTTCCCAGGTGGCGGGCGTGAGCGTGCCGCCCGAGCGCACCAACGGTGAGCTCAGACGGACGCCCGACGCCAGCACCGCGGGCGCCGTACGGCCCTTGCCGCACAGCGCTCCCTTGTTCACCGGGAAGTCCGGGCGCTCGACCACCGTGACACCCCCGTCCTGCGAGGGCGTGAGGTTCATACCGCACTGCAAGGCGCAGTACGGGCAGTGCGTGGGCGTCACGGAGTTCGGCATACCGTTCAGCGTGCTTCCGGCGTGTTACGTGCACGGCGGCCCCCTGTTACGCGGCCGGGACGGTGACCTCCCCGTCGCCGCCCGGCCGCCGTGAGGGTGCGCAGGGGCATGGCACGGCGCCTTCAGTCGCCGCCGGGTGGGGCTGTGGTTGCCGTTGGCGCGGAAGTCGCCATATGTGTCTTGTTCCGTACCGTAGTTGGCCGGTCACACCTTGTTGAGGGTTGAAGGGTAGCTACTACAGTCGTTCGTCTGCGGCGCCGTCGTGGCTGGTCGCGCAGTTCCCCGCGCCCCTGAGGGGCGTAGCCCCACCGCAGCACAAGTCGCGTGGCCTGCTTGGCGCACCGTATCTCCGCACGGCGTTCGAAATACCGTCATCTCGAAACAGCCCGTCAGGAGGTCCCCCGACCATGCCCGCGCACCCTCCCGGCCCTCTGAGCCACCTCACCTCCCGTGACCAGCAGCTCTTCTGGCGATACGGCCGGGGCCCCACCGTTCCCGTCCCCGCCCCGCTCCTCCATCGCGCCGTCGAACGGCAGGCCGCCGCCGCCCCGGACGCCGTCGCCGCCGAACACCAGGGCGCGGCGATCACGTACGGCGCACTCGACCGGCGCGCCGACGCCCTCGCCGCCCGCCTCGCCCGCGAGGGCGTACGCCCCGGTGACCACGTCGGACTCTTCGTCCGCCGCTCGATCCCGATGCTCGTCGGCCTGCTCGGCATCCTGAAGGCGGGCGCCGCCTACGTCCCGCAGGACATCGGCCTGGCGCCCCCGGCCCAGCTCGCCCACGTCGTCCGCACCGCCCGCACCCGCGTCGTCCTCACGGCCGCCGAGCACGCCCACCGCGTACCGCTCCCCGACGGCCACCTGGTGATCACGCTGGACGAGCCACAGCCGTACGCGCCGGCGCCCCGCCCGCCGGTACACCCAGACGACGGCTGCTACGTCCTCTTCACCTCCGGCACCACCGGCCGCCCCAATGGCGTGAAGGTCACCCACCGCAACGTCGCCAACATCCTCCTCACCGAACCCGGCGGCCTCGGCATCCGCCCCGGCGACCGCGTGGCCCAGCTCCTCAACGTCGCCTTCGACATGGCCGCCTGGGAGATCCTCGGCTGCCTCACCCACGGCGCCACCCTCGTCATCCGCGGCAAGGACACCGCGGCGGCGGCCCGTACGGCCGACGTGATCATCGCGACCCCGACGGTCCTGTCCGGCCTCGACCCCGCTGCCTGCCCCCGCGTCCACACGGTCGCCGTCGCCGGAGAGCCCTGCCCCCGTCCCCTCGCCGACCGATGGGCCCGGCACGCCGCCTTCCACAACTGCTGCGGCCCGACCGAGACGACCATCGTCAACACGATGCACCGCCATCGCCCGACCGACCCCCTCCTCACCATCGGCCGGCCGACCCCCAACAACACGGTCTACGTCCTCGACGCCGCCCGCAGCCCGCTGCCCATCGGCGAGGTCGGGGAGATGTGGGCGGGCGGCGACTGCGTGTCGGCGGGCTATCTCGGCGACGACGCCCTGAACGCCGAGCGCTACGCCCCCGACCCCTTCCTCGGCGGCCGCCACCGCATGTTCCGCACCCGCGACCTCGGCCGCTGGACCCCGGACGGCGAGCTGGAACACCTCGGCCGCACCGACGACCAGGTCAAGGTGCGCGGCTTCCGGGTCGAACTCGACTCCGTCTCCTCGGTGCTGGAGTCCGTCGAGGGCTGCGTACGGGCGGTGACGCTGCGGCGGGACGCCCGCTCCCTGGTCTCCTTCGTCTGCCCGGCGGACGTCGACCCCGGCACGGCCCGGCGCGCGGTGGCGGACGCGCTGCCGTACTACTGCGTGCCCGAGGATGTCATGCCCCTGCCATTCCTGCCGGAGACCGACCGCGGCAAGATCGACAAGCAGGCGTTGCTGCGGATGGCGGTGGAGAGGACGGCGGTGGTGGAGAGGACGGCGGTGGAGGAGAGGACGGCGGTGGAGGAGAGGACGGCGGAGGATCGGACGACGGAAGAACGGACGACGGAAGAACGGACGGCACTTCAGGGGGCGGCCCGATGACCACCTCACTGGAGCGGCAGTCCACCGACCTGCCCCCGCTCACCGCACTCCCACGCCGTCTGCTCAAGCACCCCCGCCTGATGCACTACAACCGACTGGCGGCGCTGGTCCTCGTCACCAACCTGGCGTTCCTGTGGGCGAGTTGGTCCCCTTCGCCCCGGACCATGGGGCATGCGGCCCTCGCCAACCTCGCGCTCGCCGTCCTCGTCCGCCAGCAGTACGTCATCAACCTCTTCTTCCGACTGGCCACCTGGGCGCCGACGACCTGGCCGCTGAAGATCCGCTGGACGCTGGGCAAGGTCTACCACTTCGGCGGGCTGCACGTGGGCGGGGCGCTGGCGGGAGCGGGATGGTTCCTGGCGCTGACGCTCACGACGACCGATCCGGCCCTCTTACTGGTGAGCTGGACCCTGATCACCCTCCTCGCGGTCATCGTCGCCACCGCCCTCCCACCCTTCCGCTCCCGCCACCACGACCACTTCGAGAAGATCCACCGCTTCGGCGGCTGGACGACCCTGGGTCTCTTCTGGACGCACACCTTGCTGTCGTCGTCCGGCCCCGTCCCGCTCACGGTGCTGGCGGTCGTCACCTTCAGCGTCGCCCTGCCCTGGCTGCGGCTGCGCAAGGTGGACGTACGCCTGGAACGCCCCTCCCCCCACGTCGTCCTGGCCCGCTTCGACCACGGCGAGACCCCCTTCGCCGGATCCTCGACGGCGATCAGCCGCAGCCCGCTGACGGAATGGCACTCCTTCGCCAACGTCCCGGCCCCCGGCGAGCCAGGCTTCCGGCTGACCATCTCGCGTGCCGGGGACTGGACGGGCTCGTTCATCGACGACCTGCCGTCGAGGGTGTGGGTCAAGGGCATCACCACGGCGGGCGTCGCCAACATCGAGACCCTGTTCACCAAGGTCGTCTACGTCGCGACCGGCAGCGGCATCGGCCCCTGCCTCCCGCACCTCCTCGCCGCCGAGGTCCCCTCCCGCCTGGTCTGGGCGACCCGCGACCCCCGCGCGACCTACGGCGACGCCCTGGTCGACGAGATCCTCGCCGTCCAGCCGCATGCGCTCGTGTGGGACACCTCCCGGAAAGGCAAGCCCGACATGGTGCGGCTCGCGTACGAGGCGTACCGCGACTTCGACGCCGAGGCTGTCATCTGCATCTCCAACAAGAAGCTCACCTGGCAGGTGGTGCACGGGCTGGAGCGGCGCGGGATTCCGGCGTACGGCGCGATCTGGGACTCATGACCGGGAGGGACCTCGTGAACAACCTCAAGATCGAACGCGACGGCGCCGTGGTGACCGTACGCCTGCACCGCCCGCATGTCCTCAACGCCCTCAGCAGCGATCTGCTGGCCGAACTCCTGGACGTCCTGCGACCGTTGGACGCCGATCCCCAGGTGGGCTGCTTCGTCGTCACCGGCTCGGAGAAGGTGTTCGCGGCCGGCGCCGACATCAAGGAGATGGCGGGGAAGACGGCCGCGCAGATGGCGGCCGAGGACTACTTCGCGGCCTGGGAGCACTTCACGGCCCTGCGCACCCCGAAGATCGCCGCCGTCAACGGCCTCGCGCTGGGCGGCGGTTGTGAGCTGGCGATGATGTGCGACCTCGTCGTCGCGGGGGAGTCGGCGGTGTTCGGCCAGCCGGAGATCAAGCTGGGCGTGATCCCCGGCATCGGCGGCACCCAGCGGCTGACCCGTCTGATCGGCCGGGCGAAGGCGATGGACCTGATCCTCACCGGCCGCACGATGGACGCACGGGAGGCGGGGAGCTGCGGCCTCGTCTCCCGGGTGGTCCCGGACGACCGGGTCCTCCCGGAGGCCCTGGAGGCGGCGGCGACCATCGCCTCGTACGGCCGCGCGGCGGTCACGGCGGCCCGCGAGTGCGTCGACCGGGCCCTCGAAACCGGGCTCCGGGACGGCATCCTCTTCGAACGCCGCGTCTTCCACGCCCTGTTCGCGACCGAGGACCAGAAGGAGGGCATGAGCGCGTTCCTGGAGAAACGCCCACCGCGTTTCACCGGCCGCTGAGCCCAGGACCCAGGCGCCGGAGCGCCGAGGGGCGGGAGCAGGGCAACGGCCCCGCTCCCGCTCGGGTCGGCCGGGATGTGCCGTTCCTTGCAGCCGGCCTGGTCCAGAAGCCCCCCGGGCGCCTCTATCGCTTCGCCGCCAACGCGTTCGCCACCCCGGTCTCCCGCGGCCCGAGGAACCGGGGGTCGGGTTCGAGGACGGCGTCCAGGGCCGCCTTGCCGGCCGCGAAGACCTCCCGCGCACCGCCGTAGTACCAGGTGGCGTCGTGCTTGGCGTCGACCCCGACGCCGTACGACGACACGCCCGCCTCCTGGCACAGCGCGACCGCCCGCCGGATGTGGAAGCCCTGGCTGATCAGCACCGCCTCGTCGACGCCGAAGATCTTCCTGGCACGGACGCAGGAGTCCCAGGTGTCGAAGCCGGCGTAGTCGCTCACGATCCGCGAGTCGGGCACACCGTGCCTGGTCAGATACGTGCGCATGGCGTCGGGCTCGTCATAGTCCTTACGGCTGTTGTCGCCGGTGACCAGGACGACCTTGATCCGGCCCGCGCGATACAGCTCCGCCGCCGCGTCGAGCCGATGGGCGAGATACGGCGACGGCTCACCGGCCCACAGACCGGCCCCGAAGACGACGGCGACGTCGGTGCGCGGCACGTCCGCCGTGGTCCGCAGCCGGTCACCGGCGACGAGGTACATCCAGGTGGCCGGAAGCAGCCCCAGCACACACCCCGCCATCACGGCCTGCACCAGCCGCCGCTGCCCGGTGCGCGTGCGCGGCAGACGTGGTCGAGGCAGCTTCGGTCGGCGCATCGGATGGTCCCTCCCCGGTCGGCTCACGGCCCGTTCTCGACAGTCAGGGACGTCCTGCCGGCCCCGGCGGTTCACCGACCACCACGTGATCAGCTTCACTACGGTCGGCGAAACCGCAGGTCAAGACCGCTCACACAGCCCCGGTCCGGCATCGTGAACCCGGCGTAAGAACCCGTTATTCCCGCGAAACGGGAAGGCAACGTCGCGCCGCCACCATCGGTTCATGACGGCGTCGAACCCTCTTCACGACGAGTCCACGCCCACCCACCTCGACAGTACGGCGCACCTCATGAACCGGATCAGCAGCCAGCTGGCCAGCCAGCTCAGCCTCGTCTCGCTCGACGGCAGGCGGCGCCCCGACCCGCCCGCGCTCGTCGTCGTGGGCCACGGCAGCCGCGACCCGCGCGCGCTGAGCACCGTACGCGCCCTCCTCGACAAGGTCCGCGCCCTGCGCCCCGGCCTGCCGGTGCACCTCGGCCACATCGAGCTGAACGAGCCCCTGCTGCCGGACACCCTCGCCGCCCTCGGCGACCGGGAGGCGATCCTCGTCCCCCTCCTGCTGAGCCGCGGCTACCACATCAAGCGCGACATCCCCGAGATGGCCGCCGAGTCGCGGGTACGCGCACGCGTGGCCGGCGCCCTCGGCCCGCACCCCCTGCTGGTGGAGGCCCTCTACGCCCGCCTCGTCGAGGCCGGCTGGCACACCCGCATGGACGAGCCCACCCGCCGCCGGACCGCCGTAGTCCTGGCCGCGGCCGGCTCCCGAGACCCCGAGTCGAAACTCGACACCGCCCATACGGCCCACCTCCTGGCCAACCGCCTGGGTGTCCCGGTGATCCCGGCCTACGCGACGACGGCGGCCCCGACGGTGCAGGACGCCCTGCGCACGCTGGCCGCCCGAGGCCGCACGAGGGTGGCCATCGCGTCCTACTTCACGGCCCCGGGCCGCTTCGCTACGGAGTGCGCGCAGGCGGCCCCGTGGATAGCCTCGGCCCCCCTGGGCACGCACCAGGCGATGGCGCGCCTTCTCCTCCATCGCTACGACCAGATGCTGAACACGCCGGTCACGACAGCACAGGAACTGGCGTCGGCTTAGAACGCCGGGCAGGGCGACGCCCTGCTTTTCAGGGGCGCGGGGCTGTGCCAATAAGCGGCTCCGCCGCGGGGCGCGACAAGCCACCACGAACCGGCACTCGCCACCCATCCGCACCCGGCAGACGCAAAGGCGCACTCCGTTTGTCACCCCCTGCCCTTACTGTCGAGACATGTCGTACGACCTGCCGTCTCTTGAACGCTGGGCCCCCGAACCGGACAAGCGCCCCGGCCGAACCGCCTTCCAACGCGACCGCGCCCGCATCCTGCACTCCGCCGCACTCAGAAGGCTCGCCGGCAAAACCCAGGTCGTGACGCCAGGAACCCACAGCAACGCATGGGACCCGAGCCCCCGCACCCGCCTCACCCACTCCCTCGAGTGCGCACAGGTGGGCCGAGAGCTCGGCGCAGCCCTCGGCTGCGATCCCGACCTGGTAGAGGCCGCCTGCCTCTCCCACGACCTCGGCCACCCCCCCTTCGGCCACAACGGCGAAGTCGCGCTGAACGAGTTCGCCGAGGACTGCGGCGGCTTCGAGGGCAACGCCCAGTCCCTCAGACTCCTCACCCGCATCGAACCCAAGCGGTTCACCCCGGAGGGCTCCGTAGGCCTCAACCTCACCCGCGCCACCCTCGACGCTGCCACCAAATACCCCTGGCCACGCGGCGCCCACCCCACCGCCCCGAACTCCCCGAAGTTCGGCGTCTACGAGGACGACCGGCCCGTCTTCGACTGGGTCCGCAAGGACGCCCCCGGCACCCGCACCACCTTCGAGGCCCAGGTCATGGACTGGTCCGACGACGTGGCGTACTCCGTGCACGACGTCGAGGACGGCCTGCACGCCGGCCACCTCGACCCCAACTGCCTGCACGCCGAGCCGGAACGCCAGGCGGTCTTCGCTGTCGCCATCGGCCGCTACGTCCCCGAGGCCACCGACCCGGCGGAACTGGCCGCCGCCCTCGACCGGCTCCAGGAAGAACCGTGGTGGCCGCACGGCTACGACGGTTCCGCCGTCGCCCAGGCCCGTCTCAAGGACGCCACCAGCCAGCTCATCGGCCGCTTCTGCCTGGCCGCCGAGAGCGCCACGCGCGCGGCCTACGGCGACGGGCGGCTCTCGCGCTACGGCGCCGAACTCGTCGTACCGCACGAGACCCGCCTGGAGTGCGCGGTCCTCAAGGCCGTCGCCGACCGGTACGTCATGCAGCGCGCCGAGCAGGAGCGGCTCCGCGCCGACCAGCGCATCGTCGTCGCCGAACTGGCCGAGGCGCTCACCGCCCGCGCGCCCGAGGGGCTGGACCCGCAGTTCCGGGCCCTGTTCGACACGGCCGAGGACGACCGTGCCCGCAAGCGCGTGATCGTCGACCAGATCGCCTCCCTGACGGACGCGTCGGCGCGCTCCCTGCACGCGCGGCTCACGCACCGGCCGTAAGCCCCGTCGCGCGCACCCGCCCTCACCCGCGCGCGACCGGTGAGGCCCAAGAGGCGAACGGGCACCCGAAAGTGACCCTGCGTGGCCTGATCGGGTCACCCCCTCTTCCCGCATCACGCTGCGTGCGGGACGCTCATGTGGCGGCACCCTTACGAGGAGGCATCAAGTGGTCGACGCGGATCAGACATTCGTCATCGTCGGAGGAGGACTCGCCGGCGCCAAGGCGGCCGAGACCCTTCGCGCGGAGGGCTTCACCGGGCGGGTGATACTGATCTGCGACGAGCGCGACCACCCGTACGAACGGCCGCCGCTGTCCAAGGGCTACCTCCTCGGCAAGGAGGAGCGCGACAGCGTCTTCGTGCACGAGCCCGCCTGGTACGCCCGCAACGACATCGAGCTGCACCTCGGCCAGACCGTCGACGCGATCGACCGTACGGCGAAGACGGTGCGCTTCGGCGAGGACGGCACCGTCGTCCACTACGACAAGCTCCTGCTGGCCACGGGTGCCGAGCCGCGCCGCCTGGACATCCCGGGCACCGACCTGGCCGGCGTCCACCACCTGCGCCGCCTCGCGCACGCCGAGCGCCTCAAGGGCGTCCTCACCTCGCTCGGCCGGGACAACGGGCACATCGTGATCGCCGGCGCCGGCTGGATCGGTCTGGAGGTCGCGGCGGCGGCCCGGGAGTACGGCGCCGAGGTCACCGTCATCGAGCACAACCCCACCCCGCTGCACGGTGTGCTCGGCCCCGAGCTGGGCGGTCTCTTCGCCGAGCTGCACCGGGAGCACGGGGTGCGGTTCCACTTCGGGCGACGGCTGACGGAGATCGTCGGCCAGGACGGCATGGTGCTGGCCGCGCGCACCGACGACGGCGAGGAACACCCCGCGCACGACGTCCTCGCCGCGATCGGCGCCGCTCCCCGTACGGGGTTGGCGGAAGCGGCGGGACTCGAGATCGCCGACCGTGCGCACGGCGGCGGCGTGGTCGTGGACGAACAGCTGCGCACCTCGGACCCCGACATCTACGCCACCGGCGACGTGGCCTCCTTCCCGCACGCCCTCTTCGACACCCGGCTGCGGGTGGAGCACTGGGCCAACGCGCTGAACGGGGGGCCGGCGGCGGCGCGCGCGATGCTGGGGCAGGACATCACGTACGACCGGGTGCCGTACTTCTTCTCCGACCAGTACGACCTGGGGATGGAGTACTCCGGCTGGGCGCCGGCGGGGTCGTACGACGAGGTGGTGATCCGGGGGGACGCGGGCAAACGAGAATTCATCGCCTTCTGGGTGAAGGAGAACCGGGTGCTCGCCGGGATGAATGTGAATGTGTGGGACGTCACAGAGCCGATCCAGCGGCTGATTCGCTCGCGGGCAGAGGTGAACACGGAGGCACTGGCGGACCCACACGTCGGGCTTGAGAGCCTGATCGCCTAGGTGTATTGACCCGCAGGGTTGTTCACGCGGGTGATGGGTGGGTGGCCGCCGAGTGCGGTGTGGCAGCGGTGGTGGTTGTAGGTGTGCAGGAAG
>NZ_JAGMUL010000059.1 GCF_019049285.1 Streptomyces sp. AC550_RSS872 | reverse complement strand
TGTATTGACCCGCAGGGTTGTTCACGCGGGTGATGGGTGGGTGGCCGCCGAGTGCGGTGTGGCAGCGGTGGTGGTTGTAGGTGTGCAGGAAGTCTGTCAGGGCTGCGGTGCGTTCGGTGTTGCTGGTGTAGGGGCGTAGGTAGGCCCATTCGTCGAGCAGGGTGCGGTTGAAGCGTTCGACCTTGCCGTTGGTCTGCGGCCGGTAGGCGCGGGTGAGCTTGCCGGTCGCGCCGAGGTCGGCCAGGGCTTGCCGCCAGGCGAAGCTTTTGCGGTAGGGCCAGGCGTTGTCGGTCAGGACCCGTTCGATGCGGTCGATGCCGCAGGTGGTGAAGAAGGCCGCGGCCCGGCGGAGGAAGTCTGCGCAGGTGGCGGCCTTCTCGTCGCCGTGGATCTCGCTGTAGGCGAGGCGGGAGTGGTCGTCGACGGCGGAGTGGACGTAGTCGAAGCCCATGCTGGTGCGCCGGGCGCGGCCGGCTTGGCGGCCGAGGACTTTGTGGCCGCCGCCGTCGGGGATGCGGCCGAGTTTCTTGACGTCGACGTGGACCAGCTCGCCGGGGCGGGCGCGTTCGTAGCGGCGGATGATCTGGCCGGTGGGCCGGTCCAGGAAGGCCAGCCGGCTCAGGCCGTGGCGGACCAGGATGCGGTGCACGGTCGAGGCGGGCAGGCCCAGGATCGGACCGATGCGGGCCGGGCCGAGCTTGCGGTCCTGCCGAAGACGGCACACGCGGGCCTCGATCGGCCCTGCCGTGCGGTGCGGTGTCGTGCGCGGGCGGCTGGACCGATCGTGCAGCCCTTGCTCGCCTTCAGCCCGCCAGCGGCGCATCCACTTGTGCGCGGTGACGCGGGAGATGCCCATCTCGTCGGCAACGTGGGCGACAGGGCGTCCGGTGCGGACACGTTCGACCAGCAGCCGCCTGCCGTGAAGGGTCAGTCGGGCATTACGGTGGAACACGAAGGCCTCCGTGCGGTGAAGATTCGATACCTCCACCACACACGGGGG
>NZ_JAGMUL010000058.1 GCF_019049285.1 Streptomyces sp. AC550_RSS872 | reverse complement strand
CCCCCGGCCTCCGACCCCGTCCCCCAGCCAGGCCCCGGCCCAGGCCCCGCTCCTCGTCCCCACCTCCGTACGGGGCTTCGAGCCGCACGCCCCCCAGAGCCCGGCCCCGCTCCCCGCACCGGCCTCCGCACACAGCCCCGCCCCGGGTTCTCCACCGCCCCCCGGGGAGAGCCCGTCCCACGTTTCCCCGCCGCTTCCGGCCCAGAGCCCGGCTCCGGGCGCGCTGCCCCTTCCGGCGGAGTACGTGCCCTCGGCTTCGGTGCCGGGTCCTGGGCCGACCGCCTTGCCGCTCCCCGCGGAGACCCCGGGTGCGGGTTCCCCGCCGCTTCCGCCGCAGCACGCGCCGTCGGCTTCGGTGCCGAGTTCGTCGTCGGCTCCTGCGGAGACCCCGGGTGTGGGTTCTCTGCCGCTTGTGCCGCGGCAGGTGCCGTCGGCTTCGGTGCCGAGTTCGCTGCCGGCTCCTGCGGGGAGCCCGGGTGCGGGTTCCCCGCCGCTTCCGCCGCAGCACGCGCCGTCGGCTTCGGTGCCGAGTTCGTCGTCGGCTCCTGCGGAGACCCCGGGTGTGGGTTCTCTGCCGCTTGTGCCGCAGCAGGTGCCGTCGGCTTCGGTGCCGAGTTCGTCGTCGGCTTCTGTGGAGAGCGCGGGTGTGGGTTCTCTGCCGCTTGTGCCGCGGCAGGTGCCGTCGGCTTCGGTGCCGAGTTCGTCGTCGGCTTCTGTGGAGAGCGCGGGTGTGGGTTCTCCGTCGCTTGCGCCGCAGCACGTGCCGTCGCCCTCTGCGGAGAGCCCGGCTCAGGGTTCCGTGCCGCTTCCGGCCCAGGACATGTCGGCCGCCGATTCGGGGAGTCCGGCGCCGAATCCGGGTTCGGTCCCTGTGCCGAGTTCCGCGCAGAGCCCTGAGCCGGTCCCGGTGGCGACTCCCGCACACAGCTCCGGGCGGCCGAGTTCGGCGCCGAGTCCCGATGCGAGCACCACCCTGGTCCTGCCGCTGCCCGTGCCGAGCCCGGCGCAGAGCCCCCCGCCACCTCCTGCGCACAGCCCCGCGCCGCCCCCTGTACAGACCCCCGCGCCCGGTGACCCCCACGCCGTCATCGCCGCCGCCGTGGAGTCCGGTCGGCACGGTGAGGCCGAAGTGCTGGCCGCTCACTACGAGCAGACCGCCCTGCGGGCCCACGGCCCGGCCTCCGAGGAGGCGTTGCACTGGATCGAGGTGCGGGCCGATCTGGCGATGATGGCGGGGGATCCGGTGCGCAGTTGCCGGGCGTGGCTGATGGTGGCGTCGGCGCGGCTGTCCGCGGGGCAGGCGGTGGACGCGCCCGCGGTCGAGGCCGCGGTCGACCGGGCTCACCATCAGTGGGGGCAGATCAAGGACGCCGCCCCGGCTCGTGACCTCGGCCCCGCGCTCGCGGAGCTGCGGGGCCGAGTGCCGGGACGGCGGCAGGGTGCGCTGGAGAACGTCCTGCGGCAGCTTCAGCAGTTGCAGACGCAGGCCTGAGCCGCCGCGGACGTCAGAACGCCGGGACCTCGCCGGGCCGGGCCTTGTTGATGTTGCCGACGAGGTTGTTGGTCAGCGGGAAGTTGGCCCTGCCCCACTGGGAGTTCCACAGGGCGTCGCGCGGCGCCTGGGGCATCTGCTCCATGGTGACCAGGGCCGGGGTGTCCCACTTGTTGCCCGGGCCCCAGGCCTCCGTGTCCTCGCCCCACTTGGCGAAGCGGAAGGCGTGCGTGCTCGCGCCGTCCTTGTGGTAGACGATCTTGACGTGGTTGCCGTCCATCGGCACGTCGTTGATGTGGTGGGTGCTGTAGCCGCCGTGCCGGGAGGCGGCCAGGTAACGGGGGCGCTCCTCGCCCTGCTTCTGGAAGACCACGACCGACTCCCAGTCGTGGCGGTGCCCGAAGGCGTCGGCGCCGTTGAGCGTCTGGTCCTTCTCGAAGTACAGCGCGTAGACGTAGGCGCACCAGCCGTTGCGGCACAGGGACTGCGAGTACGTGTTGGCTCTGCCGAGGTGGCCGTCCCGGCACTGGCCGGTGATCGAGCCGCTGTTCTTGAGGCCGCCGTTGAGCTGTCCGCCCCCGTCCACCGCCGCCGCGGGGAAGCAGCCGTCCCCGTCGTAGTCGAACAGCGGCATGTACTTGTTCTGGAAGGTGCTCGCGTTCCAGGGCAGCGGGTTCAGGACGCCGGCGCTGGCACTGCCCGTCAGTCCGACGGTCAGGGCGGCGGCACTGCCCAGGACGAGGGCGGCCTTGGCGAGGCGGGAGCGTCGGCGGGGCTTGGCTGTCTGCGACATGTGGGGTGCTCCAGTGGTGCGCTTGGTTCGTTCTGCCGGGAGTCCGGCGGGACGAGACCGAGACTGGAGCACGGGAAATTGATTGGCGGCATGTTCTGACCAGGGCGATCAATCGTCCTCGGCGTTTCGGGCGGATGTTCCTCGTGGCGTCAACACCCGTTCCTCGCGCGCCGTTCGCCGTTCACCTCACGTCCTCCCGCGGCCTTGGCGTCGCACTCGAACCAGACGGTCAGCCGGCCCGGTCGATCAACGGGACCCACCCCCACCGATCCGTGACGGCCTCGGCGATCCCCACTCCGCGCCCGCCCTCGGCGAGTTCGTCCACAGCTGTGGACAACGGCGGGCACGGGCTCGTGTCGGTGACCTCGACACGCAACCCCCGTTCCTCCGGCAGCCGCAGCATCAGCACCGCGGCACGCCGGTCGGGACGACAGTGGCGTACGACATCGGCGATCAGCTCGGTGAGGGCGAGGGACGCCGGGAACGCTATGGGGAGCAACCTGGACCTGACGCGCGCTCAGTGGCGTAAGTCGTCGTACAGCGGCAGCAGCGGCGGCGAATGCGTCGAGTGCGCCCCCCTCGGCGGCGCCGCCTGGCGCAAGTCCTCGTACAGCGGAAACACCGGCGGCTGCTGCGTCGAAGTCGCCCACCTCACCCCCCCACATCGCCGTCCGCGACTCCAAGAACGCCGAGGTCGGCACCCTCACGCTCTCGCCGGAGGCGTACGTCGCCTTCGTGGGCCACGTCGGGCACTGACGAGCGCGCGCGGCGCCTGCGCCATGCCAGAAGCCGCCGGTGGACGGGGGGCGTCCACCGGCGGCTGTCTGCCCGGGCCCCGCGTAGAACGCGGGCGCCTCGGTTGGCCGGGACTCGATCAGGGGGGCTGAGAGCTCGCCGGCCGGGGTGTGTCCCTCGGGGGGGGATGAGGGCCACGGATCCAAGACTGGCAGCCGGAGAGTTGATCGGCAGCCCGTCCGATCAGGGCAATCAATCCCCCTCGGAGTTCCGTCGACGCGTCAGCCGTCCAGTGCGCAGATCGCGAACACTGACACCGGGCAGAGAGGCTGTCTACCGGTCAGACTGATTTCAGGAAGACCATGAGGAAGAAGATGGCCGCTGTGTTGGCGGCGGTTTGGAAGCTGTACCGACCGATCGGGTCGGGCGGCGCCACATTCTGCCTGTTGAGCCGCTGCTGGAATCGGTCGCCGATCGCCTGCCAGTTGGTTACCAAGCCCACGTCGGACTCGTCGAACTTGTATCCCTGCCTGTCGCCCCAGGCGGCGATGATCCGGTCGGAGATGGCGTTGAACCGGGCGCCCTCGGCGACAGCTTCAACGAACCACAGGAGCGATCCGGCCCTGATGCTGTCCGAGGTGTTCGTGTCGGCGAGCTGCTGCGCGTTGACGCGAGCCCAGTCGGTGGAGAACGTCGGGGTCGTTCTGGTCTGGCCGGAAAAGTTGGTCAGGCCCGGCTTCCCGCCATTGTTGCCGGCGTAGTTGCCCGAGAACGGGAGTTCCATCGCAATGCTCGGGTTCGTGGACGTGGACGGCAGCCAGTTCGCGTTCCGGAGGTCCGCGTCCGCGGTGTAGCGGTAGGTTCTGTCATTGGGATTGTAGTAGCCCTGCACATACAGGTTGTGGGCGTTCAGGACGAGCCGGGTCAGCATGTTCGGCCCGTCGAATACGTTGACGAGGAAGTAGTCGTCGGTGGCGGATTCGGTGGCATACACCGTCGTCCCCGAGCCGTTTCCGTAGATCGCCCCGCCACGGACTCGGTTGCGGACATCTTTGATCATCTGCTGGTAGCCGGACTTGCCTTGGCTGATGTCCCAGGTGACGTCACGCGCGTCGTCGATCGCGAAGGCTTTCGCGGCACCGAGGGGGCTGAGCAGGGCCAGGCACAGCGCGAGCAGCACCGCGCCGGCGGTAGCGATGGTCGTTCTGCTGGGTCGGCCGCGCGGAGGGCTGCCGACTGCGATCTCAGTACTCATGTTGCTTCTCCTGATGTCCGATCCTCTGCGCGAGGCGGGCCGGATTCTTGGGCAGTGCTCCTTGGGTACCTGCTCCCTTCTGTCCAGTTGCGTTCGCAACCGACTCTCCTGGGCGAGGGGGTTGGTCAGCGAGTCGAATCGGGGGAGCAATCAAATTCCGGGCGGCTCAGTCAACAGGTTTCATCACCTGTGCGGAGTTGATCGATCACATTCGGTGGGAGGGGCAGGCGGACGGCGGTGTGCGCACGGCCTTCTGTCCTGCCGCGTCTTTGACCGGAACGGTTTCGAAGAGCCCGGTGATTCGTGACCGACCGGACCGAGGACCGAACCGGAACGTTGATTTCCACGTCCCTTTCGTCAGGTCAATCAATTTCGTGGGCGGAAGGGGATCGGCGGAGGGGATTGATGCACATCACATGTCGCATCGCCTCAACGTCACCCCCGGGCAACCCGGGCGTTACCGAGCGGCTTGTACGTTCGTCGCGCTCGATGTCCCTTTCGCCAGCCGTACGGAGGTATGCGCATGGGGCGCCCGGAAAGACCGCTGGACCCGACGGCCGGTCCTGTGCCGAGGCTCGCGCACGGGCTGCGGGAGCTGCGCAGGACCGCGGGGAACCCCTCGTACCGGAAGATGGCCGAGACGGCGGGCTTCTCCGCGACAACGCTGTCCCAGGCCGCAGCCGGCGAACGGCTGCCGTCCCTCGCGGTCGTGCAGGGCTATGTCCGGGCCTGCGGCGGCGACCCGGACGAGTGGGAGCCGCGCTGGAAGGACGCCGAGGCGGAGGTGGCCGGGGAGGTCCGCGAGGATGACGAGGACGCGGCGCCGCCCTACCGGGGCCTCGCCCGGTTCGAGCCGGCCGACCAGGGGTTGTTCTTCGGGCGGGCCCGCCTGACGGAGGACCTGCTCCAGCTGGTGTGCGAGCACCGGTTCGCCGCGGTGTTCGGCGCCTCCGGCAGCGGGAAGTCCTCGCTGCTGCGGGCCGGACTGATACCCCGGCTCCAGGAGAAGATCGCTGAACAGGGGCGTCCGGCGGTGCTGCGGGTGCTCACGCCCGGCGACCGGCCGGCCACCAGGTACGGCCATCTGCTGACCCCGGCGGAGGACGAGCCGGAGAGCTGGGTGGTGGTGGACCAGTTCGAGGAGGTCTTCACCCTGTGCCGGGACCGGGCGGAGCGCGCCCGGTTCATCGACCTGCTGCTCACCGCCCGGGACCCCGGCAGCCGGCTGCGGGTGCTCATCGCCGTACGCGCCGACTTCTACCCCCGCTGCGGCGAGCACCGAGGCCTGGCGGACACGCTGTGCGGCGCCGGACTGCTGGTCGGACCGATGACCGCCGACGAGCTGCGCGAGGCGGTCGTCAAGCCGGCTCAGGAGGTCGGGCACCTGGTGGAGCGGGAGCTGACCGCGCGGATCGTGGAGGAGATCCTCGACGAACCCGGCGGGCTGCCGATGCTCTCGCACGTCCTCCTGGAGACCTGGCGGCGACGCAAGGGCCGGGTGCTCACCCTGGCCGCATACGAGGCGGCCGGCGGAGTGCGCGGCGCCATCGCGGCGAGCGCCGAGGAGGCGTACGGGCAGCTGACCGAGGAGCAGACGGACGCCGCCCGGCGGCTGCTGCTGCGGATGGTCGAGCCCGGCCAGGGCACCCCCGACACCCGGCGCCCGCTGACCCGGGCCGAGCGCGAGGTGTGGGTGTGCCCCCACGTGCCCGTGGTGGTGGAGCGGCTGGCCCGTGCCCGGCTGCTGACCGTCGACGAGGACGCCGTCCAGCTCGCCCACGAGGCGCTGATCACCAGCTGGCCGCGGCTGCGCGGCTGGATCGAGGAGGACCGTGAGCGGCTGCGCCACCAGCGACGGCTGACCGAGGCCACCCGGGTCTGGCTGGAGCACGAGCGCGACCCCGGCGCCCTGTACCGGGGCACCCGCCTGGACCGTGCGGCGGAGCTGTTCCCCGACCACGAGCACGACTACTCCCTGACCGCGCCGGAACGCGAGTTCCTCTCCGCCGCGCTGGCCGCCCGCGAGGCGGAGCGCCGGGCCGCCGTCCGCTCCACGCGCCGGGCGCGGGCCGCGGTGGGGGTGCTGTCGGCCGTCCTCGCGGTGGCGCTGGTCGCCGGTCTGGCCGCCTGGACCCAGAGCCGGGACAACGAGCACCGCCGCATCGACGACGCGGCCCGCCGTATCGCCGCCGTCGCGGAGGGCCTGAGCACGACCGAGCCGCACACCGCACAGTTGCTGGGCGTCGCCGCCTGGCGCGTGTCCCAGCTGCCGGAGACCCGGCAGGCGTTGCTGGGCGCGCTCGGCCAGCAGGAAATGGACGCGTTCAGCGACCCGGCACCGGGCGACGGCCCCTTCCGCCGTCTGACGGACTCCGGTCGCACCCTGCTCAGCGTCGAGGGGCGCACCTGGCGGACCTGGGACGTGGCACGGCACCGGCGGATCGCCGAGGGGCGGCTGCCGGCGGTCGGCACCGCGGTCGGGGCGAGCCCGGACGGGCGGCTGCTGGCGATCCACGGGCATGGCCCGGGCGACGGGGTACGGCTGTGGGACACGGCCGCCGCACGATGGTTCGGTGACCGGCTGCCGGCCTCGTCCTTCGTGGAGTTCGGCGAGGGCACGTATGTCGTGGGCGCTTGGGATGACGTCCGGGAGGGGATGGGGGTGTACTCGGCCGCGGACGGGAAGCTGCTGTTCGAGGCGGAGCCGGACACCACGGTGCCGAGCGCGGTCGGCCGGCTGGTCGCGCTCTGCACCGTCGGGGGCGGCGGCGCGCCGCAGGTGCGGGACCTCACGGCCCGGCGCACGGTGCATGGGCGCTGGGAACGCGCGGGCGACGTCTGCGGCCAGGAGCGCACGCAGCTGGTGCTCGGCGGGGAACGGAGGCTCGCCACGGTGACCCCGAGCGGCGTGCTGGTCTATGACGTCCGGTCGGGGGAGCAGCTGGACCAGCTCCCCGCCACCGGAGTGAGGTACGCCGCCTTCAGCAAGGACGGGAACTTCCTGGCGACCGCCGACGGGGAGGAGATCAGGGTGTGGCGGCTGGGCGTAGACGCCCCGGTGTTCCGCCACTCCCTCAACAACCAGCACCTCAACGACGGTCTGGCCTGGGACCCCGCCCACCCGGTACTGCGCTATCTGGAGGCCGGCACGGTCCACTCCCTGGACGTCACGGCGGCCGTGACGCCCGCCTGGCAGGAGGAGCCGGCGGACGAGGTGCTGATCAGCCCGGACGGCCGCACCCTCGCCACCGCGCGACGCACCGGCGACACCTACCGCTTCGAGCTGCGCGACACACACGACGGACGACTGCTCAAGACACTGCCGCCCACGCCGCTCCCCGTGTCGCGCGCCCCTTCCCGGCCGGTACCCCCGGAGCACACCCTCCCCCTTCTGGCCTTCACCCCGGACGGCAAGTCGCTCGCGTACGCCGTCTCGGCGCCCGGTTACGAGGCGTCCCCGCAGCGCCTCACGGTCTGGGACGTCACCCGGGACCGGGCCCGTACGACGCTGGACCTGGCGTCGAAGACCTCGGCCGGGGCGGTGATCACGATCGCCCTCGGCCCGGACGCCCGCACGCTCCACCTCACCCGCACCACGGGCATCGGCGAGCTGAGCAACGAGACCTGGGACACCGCCCGCCGCCGCCGGACCGCCGTCCTCACCGGCCTGTCCAGCAGCTACCTGGCCGTCCGTCCCGACGACGGGCTCCTGGTCGGCAACAACCGCACGGCGAGCCTGCCGGGCGGCAAGGCCACCGGACGCGACCTGGTCCAGGGCGGCCAGATCGGCGCCCTCGCCTTCGCGCCGGACGGATCGCGGCTCGCAGCAGGGGACCAGACGGGCCGGGTGGCGCTGTGGGACGGAGAGGTCCGGCAGCGGGAGGGGAGGACCCTGCCGAACGTCTTCCCCGCGCTCCCGGAGGGAACAACCGGCGCAACGGACAGCGGCCCCGACCCGAACGGCGGTGACACCTCCGAGGCCGTCAGCGCCCTCGCCATCAGCCCCGACGGCCGCACGCTGGCGGTGGGCGGCGAGGCGGGAGGCCTCCAGCTGTGGGACATCGCCACCCAGCAGCCGCTCGGCGGCCTGATGACCACAGCCGGCGACGCGATCGAGACGGTCGCGTTCGGCGCGGACAGCGGCACGGTGTACGCGGGAAGCAAGCACGTGCCTCTCCAGCGCTACGTCATCGACCCGGGCCGGGCGGTCGAATCGGTGTGCGCGCGGGCGGGAGCGCGCGAGCTGACGCAGGCGCAGTGGCGGACGTACGTGCCTGACGTGCCGTACCGCAAGGTGTGCGGCGACTGACGCGTCCGGGATTGATTCGCCTGGCCAAGGGCGATTGTTCGCCCTGATGGAAAGGCTGGCCGAACAACTCCCGCCCCTCGACGATCTACCTGTCGCTGCCCCGGTTCCAACCCCCGGCCGGGGCAGTGGCCCGGCCCGGCGAACGGGTCGAGGCATCCGACAGGAGAACCCCCACATGAAGATCCTGAAGAACGGCCGTCGCCGGACGGCGATGCTGACCTCCGCGCTCGCCCTCGTGATGATCCCCTTCTCCGCAGGCACGGCCAGCGCCAACACCACCCCCGGCTGGGGCGACGACATGCCCGACGTGATCTGGGACTGCAACAACAACAACGCCGATTCGTGCCAGTACCACGAGCAGAACGCCGAGACCAAACTCGACAAGCGGCGTCAGGTCTCCAACGTGATCAGCAACTGCGCCAGCAACCGGGACCTGACCCTCACCCGTACCGTCACCGACACCAGGAGCACCGAGTACGCCTTCCAGCAGGAGACGTCCGTGGAGGTGTCCTCCGGCTTCAGCAAGACGTTCGAGGCCGGGATGAAGGCCAGCGACACGCAGACGGAGACCTGGAAGGTGGGCGAGGCCCACACCGCGACCGAGACCCGCACCACGACCGTCCCGGCCGGCCAGCAGGGCGCCTGGTGGTTCGCGCCGTACGTCCGCCACTCCCAGGGCTGGCTGGAGGTCCACTACGGCGAGCGCAAGCACGGCCACTACTTCTGGTACTACCGCGGCCCCGGCGGCCTTCCGGCCATCGACGTCAAAACCCCGGTCTTCCTCCCGACCGGCGAGCTGAAGGGCCAGTTCTACTGGGCGACCTGGAACTGCTGATCCCCCACGACGACCCTGCCGTCGAAAGCGACGCGGACAGCGGCCGGCCCGGCACGGTGGAGTTCTGAACCGTCGGTGGAGTTCTGAACCGTCGGTGGAGTTCTGAACCGTTCGGGCTGCCGTACCTCGGTCATTCGCCGGGTCCGCCGCGTCCTGGTGGAACCTTCGCCCCCGGGTGGGCGTTGATCCCGTTGAGCGCGCACGAACGGGTCGCGAGCGATGACCCGGATGACCCGACGAATGACCGAGGTGACGTCAATGGCACTGTTCGACCGGCTCAAGGACCAGGCCAAGCAGCTTCAACAGCAGGCCCAGGGCGGCGGCCGCGGCGCGGCCGGTGGCCAGGGCGGTCACGGCGGCCACGGCGGCGCGCCGGCGGGCGGTTCGCACGGCAGCTCGCGGGGTGGTTCGAAGGCCCAGCTGGTGGGTCTGCTGAAGACACAGCTCGGCTCCCTGAAGACGGAGCTGAAGAGCGGTGCGTACCGGGACGCCAGCATGGCGATGTGCGCCCTGGTCGCGGCGGCGGACGGGCATGTGGACGCGGCCGAGCGCCAGCAGATGGAGTCGATGATCCTCAGCAACGACGTGTTGCAGAACTTCCCGCCGGACCAGCTGCGCCAGCGTTTCAACCGGCATGTGGACCAGCTCTCCCGCAACTTCCCGCAGGGCAAGACCGAGGCCATGCAGGAGATCGCCAAGGCCGCGAAGAAGCCCACCGAGGCCCGCGCGGTCGTCCAGACCGGCATCGTCATCGCCGGCGCCGACGGCCACTTCTCCCAGGCGGAGGCGGCGATCCTCAGGGAGGCCTGCGGGGCCCTGGGCCTGAACCCCGCGGAGTTCCAGCTCTGACGAGGCCCTGACGGACCGACAGGGCCAGCCGCAGCCACAGCCCGAGGCCCCGGTGGGAACACGATGAGTGTCCCGCCGGGGCCGGCTTGTGCGACTTTCAGCCGTGCCCCTGCTGCGAGATGACATCCTGAGCCGGTCGCCGGTCAGGATCCGGCACCGCCGCCGGCGCCGGCCCCGCGTTCGCCGCCAGGATCAACGTCGCCACGGCGACCACCGCCGCGGCGAACCCTCGGGTGTAGCGCTCGGTGGTGCTGGTGCGTTCCTGCACGACGACCTCGCAACAGCGTTGTGTTAACCACGTTTAATACGTGGTTTAACGTAGGGGTGGTCGGTCGCGAACGGCAAGAGGCACAGGGGGAGTTGGGCGATGTCGGACCGTGACGACCCGGGGACCATCGGGCGAAGAGTGCAGCGGCTGCGGGCCGACCGGGGGCTGACGCAGAAGCAGTTGGCGGAGCCGGCCTACACCCCCGCCTACATCTCCACCCTGGAGGCGGGCCGCGTCCGCGCCTCCGACGACGCGCTCCGGCACATCGCCGGCCGACTGGGGGTCGCCTTCGAGGAACTCGCCACCGGGCGCCCCGCGCACCTCGTCACGGACCTGCGGCTGCGGCTGACCGAGGCCCACCGCGCCCTCGCCACCGGCGACGCCGAGGCGGCGGCCGAGCAGTACACCGCGCTGCTCGCGGAGGCGGAGGGACACGGGTTCGGCGAGGAGCGGGCGGCGGCGCTGCTCGGGCTTGGCGAGTGCGCCATCGAGATAGGCGAACTCACCGCGGCCAGGCGCCACTTCGAGCAGGCAGAGCAGGTCCTCACCGAAGCCGACGCCCCCCTCCCCGCCCGCGTCCCGGCCCTGCGCGGCAGAGCGGTCTCCCACTACCTCGCCGGTGAACTCCGTTACGCCGTCTACCTGTTGGAGTCCACCCTCGACGAGCTCAACCGGGGCGGACTGCACGACCCCGACGCCCTCCTCCTGCTCTACGCCGGCGTCATCGGCCCCTACATGGACATGGGCGCCCACGCCCGCGCCGCCCAGGCCGCCGAGTACGCCCTCGCCCTCGCCCCGCAGGCGGGCGACCCGGCCCTGGTCGCCCGTATGCACCGGTCCGTCGCCCGCACCCTCCTCGCCGAGGGCCGTGCAGCCGAGGCCGACGCCTCCCTCGCCAAGGCCGCCGAGCTGTACCGGCAGCTCCAGATCCGTACCGAACTCGCCAACTGCCACTGGATGCGCGGCTACGTCCACGCCCAGAGGGGCGACCTGGCGAGCGCCGAGGGGGAACTGCGCGAGGCCCGGGCCATGCTCACCGCCCGGCGCGCCGCCCTCTACACCAGCCAGGTCACCGTCGAACTCGCCGACGTACTGCACCGGCGCGGCAAGTCCGACGAGGCCGGTGCCCTCCTCCACGAGGTCCTCAGCGACCCGAGGGCCGGATTCGCCCTAGGCCCCGAACGCGGCGCCCTCCACGCCGCCGCCGCCCACCGCCTCCTCGGCATCATCGCCGAGGACACCCGCGACACCGAGACCGCCGAGGAGCACTACGTCCGCGCCCTCAGCCTCCTGGAACGCGCGGGCGCGGCCGGCGACCTGGCCGACCTGTGCCGGCTGCTCGGCGACCTCCTGCGCCGCACGGGCCGGGTGGAGGCGGCCCTGGACGCGTACCGCACCGGGCTGGGCCACCGCACGGCCCCGGGCACCACGACCCTGGGTCCGGCCCCCGCACAGCCTCCTCTGTGAGGAATCCAAGGCCGGGCACAGCTCGGACCGGTTAGCCTGCGCGGGGGCGGGGGGCATTCGAACGGTTCGGACAGGTGGGGACAGGCGCGTGCACAACCAGCGGACCGTGGTCGACGGACTGCGCGTCGCCGTACGCGCTCTCGTGTACGCCGTCGTCGGCGGCACCGCGCTCCTCGCCATCACCACGGTCGTCTCCGTCCTCGGACCGATGCTCGCGCTCGACCTCTACACCCCGCCCGTCGCCGCCTGGTGGACCGTCTTCACGGCCATCGCGGTGCAGGGCGTGCCGTTCCTGCTGCTCGGCACGGTCGTCTCGGCGGCGATCGGGGCCTTCGTACCGGAGAAGGTCTTCAGTCGCCTGCTGCCCCGCAACCAGGCGCTCGCCGTACCCGTCGCCGGGGCGGCCGGCGTCGTCCTGCCCGGGTGCGAGTGCGCGTCCGTGCCGGTCGCCGGGAGCCTGATGCGACGCGGCGTCGCCCCCGCGGCCGCCCTCGCCTTCCTCCTCTCCGCCCCCGCCATCAACCCGGTCGTCCTGGTCGCCACCTCCGTCGCCTTCCCCGGGCAGCCCAGGATGGTCCTCGCCCGGCTCGTCGCCTCCCTGGCCACGGCGGTGGTGATGGGCTGGCTGTGGGCCCGGTTCGGGCGGGAGGAGTGGCTACGGCCGCCGAAACGGCACGGCGATGCCGAGGACGGCAGCGGCCTGCGTGCCTTCACCGCCGGGTTGCAGCACGACTTCCTGCACGCGGGAGGCTTCCTCGTCCTCGGTGCGGCAGCCGCGGCGACCTTCGACATCGTCGTACCGAGGTCTGTGCTGGATCTCTTCACCGGGTCGGTGTGGCTGTCGGTACTGCTGCTGGCGCTCCTCGCCGTCGTCCTGTGCGTGTGCAGTGAGGCGGACGCGTTCGTCGCCGCCTCCCTGAGCGGCTTCTCACCGACCGCACGCCTGGCGTTCATGGTGGTCGGCCCGATGGTGGACCTGAAACTGATCGCCCTCCAGGCGGGCACGTTCGGCCGGTCCTTCGCCCTGCGCTTCTCGTCCGTGACCTGGGTCGTGGCCGTGGTGAGCAGCGTGCTCGCGGGATGGTGGCTGCTGTGAGGCGGTACGGGCCGGCGGCGCTGCTGCTCCTGACGGGCGCGGCGATCCTGCGGATCTCCCTCTTCAGCGAGCTGTACCTGCGCTATGTGCAGCCGGCGCTGCGGCCGTATCTGGTGGTGTCCGGATGCGTGCTGGTGGGGCTGGGGGTGCTGGCAGCGGCCGTACGCGGACCGGGACGAGGAGGGGAACGGGAAGGGGAACAGGAACGGCCGGAGGACGCCGGGCACGGGCACGTGGAAGAGCACGGTCAGAGTCACAGCCACACCCACAACCCCCGTATCGCCTGGCTCCTCACCCTCCCCGCCCTCGCCCTCCTCCTCTTCCCGCCCCCAGCCCTCGGCTCCTACAGTGCCGAACGTGAGGCGGCGCAGCGCGCGGCGCAGGGGATCGGGGACTTCCCCGCGCTGCCGGCCGGGAACCCGCTGGAGCTGACGCTGGCGGAGTTCGGTTCGCGGGCGGTCTACGACAGCGGACGGTCGCTGGCGGGACGCACGGTCCGGCTGACCGGCTTCGTCACCCGCGACGCCGACGGCACCTGGTACGTCACCCGTCTCCTCGTCGCCTGCTGTGCCGCCGACGCCACCACCAGCAAGGTCGAGATCCGCAACGCCGACGCCGACGCACCGCCCGCCGACGCCTGGGTCACCGTCACCGGCACCTGGCACCCCGAGGGCGAGCTGGGTACGGACGAGGCCTGGCCGCCGGTGCTGGACGCCACCGGGGTGCGGCGGATCGCGCAGCCGGCGAACCCCTACGAGGCGCTCCGCTAGGAATGCCATGACGACGGGGACACCGCGCTGGGGAATGGCCGGGGTTTTGAGGTGCGGCTCACGGGTAGTCGGGCGTCGTCCGGGGCGAGCGGTTGAGGGGTCGTTGGTCCGCCGGAATCAGCAGGCCGCTCTCGTGATGAGGAGGCTGCCGTGCGGCCCAAAGACGATCGTCGTGACGAGCGGGGACGAGAGCGAGCCGGTGCCGCCGACGCCGTCGCCGAAGACGTACGCGGTGGCGGACCCGGCGAGATCCCGGCGCGGCTGTGCGATGTCGCCGTGGAGCTGCTGCCCGTGACCGGCGCGAGCGTGTCTCTGCGCAGCGACGGCATGCCCGTACAACTGGGCGCGAGCAGTGCGCAGGCCGCATATGTGACCGAGATCCAGGCCACCCTGGGCGACGGGCCCTGCCAGTCCGCCGCGGAGAGCGGAGCCCCCGTGCTCGCCTGCGATCTGACGTCCGGGCAGGACGTCCTGCGCTGGCCGGTCTTCGCTCAGCAGGCCACGGCCGTCGGCGTACGGGCGGTTTACTCGATGCCGCTCGGCAACGACACGGTGTGCGTGGGCACCCTCGACCTCTACCGCGACACCCCTGGCGACCTCACCGACCGGGACCTGCGGACGGCGCGGGTGGTGGCCGGGATGATGACCGTGGCGCTGATGGCGCTGCCGCGCGTGGAGGAGGCGGGCGACCCGGGGGACGAACAGTGGCTGAGCGGCCTCGCCACCGACCAGGACCAGGTCTACCAGGCCACCGGAATGATCATGGCCCAGCTCGGCGTCGGCACGGACGAGGCGCTGGCACGGCTGCGGGCCCACGCGTTCGCGCAGGCGCGGACGGCGGTGGACGTGGCGCGGGACGTGGTGGAGCACCGGTTGCGGTTCGACGAGCAGTAGACGAGCAGTCGACGAGCAGCAGCCGAGCAGCAGCCGAGCAGCAGCCGAAGCGGGAGCGCCCGGCACGTAAGATCGCCGACCATGGATATAGCGGTTCTCTTCCTCGTGCTCGCCGCCTTCTGGGGCATCATGACCATCCAGAGCAGGATCTCCCAGGCCGATCAGCGAGTTGCCCGTGTCGAGCGCAAACTCGACCTGGTTCTGGACCACTTGGGGCTCGACGGCGAGGACCCCCGGATGGGCGAGGTCGTGTCGCTCGTGCGGACCGGCAAGAGGGTCCAGGCGATCAAGGTCTACCGGGAGATCACCGGGGCGGGCCTGAAGGAGGCCAAGGACGCGGTGGACCGCCTGGGTTAGCGCTTTCTCTGGCGCTCGGGGTCAGATTTCCGCCCGGCCCCGCTTCCTGACCTCGGTGAGGCGGTGGGCGCCCAGTTCGACGGCCGCCCAGGTGGCGTCGGCCGGTACCTCGCCGAGGCCGCCGTTGGTGAGGACGATCGCGTCGTCGCCCACGCGGACGACGGCGACATGGAGGATGAGGACGGGGGCGTCGTCGTACTCGGAGACGGCGCGCAGCACGAGCCGCAGGCCCTGCCGGGCATCGCCGACCTCCGGCATCTCGGCCCCGGTGACCTGGACGGTCATCTGCCCGTCGCCCGCGGTCGCCGTGAACTCGCCGCACTCGCGCGGCATGCTGTCGAGCCATGCCAGCGTCCCGTCCACGGCCTCTGGCCGGTGCGCCACGACCTGGTAGCGCAGCTGGGCCTCGTCGTACAGGTCGTCCAGGCCGATCGACGCGCGCGTCGTGGCGTCCGGGCCGAGGAGTTCCTCCGCGTACAGCGCGTCGAGCAGCTTTCCGCACTCCGCGTCGGCCGACTCGGTGCTCGCCTTCAGCATGGACTCCCGCCAGGTCGCGAAGCCGTCGGTGGCGACCCACGGTTCGCCCAGGTCGGCCTCGCTGATGAGCGCGGCCTGGGCCTGGGCCGCGGTGAGGGTGGGGGCGGCCGCGGGGGTCGCCGATGTGGTGGGGGTGGCGGCGGAGGCCTGCCCACGGGGGGCCGACACCGGTCTGCCCAGGCCGGCGACGGTGTCGCAGGCGGACGCGGCCAGCAGAGCGGCTGCGGAGAGCGTCGCGGCGAGGGCGGCGCGGGCCGGGGTACGGGGCATCGCGGGGCCTCCTGGGCTGGGGTCGGCGTGCGCTCAAGATCGGGTACGTGTTCTTAAGGCACCACCCCACGGTGGCGACCACCAGTGTGCCGGGCCGTCCGGGTGACGGGACTGATCAGTCGACGTCCGTCTCCGGGCTCAGCATCATGTCCTTGCGCGTATAGAGCGGCGGCTCGCTCGTGTCGAGTTTCCGTCGGCGTCGGCGTGCAGCACGCTCGTTTCCGGTCCCTCGACAAAAGCAAAGCGTTCGTTGTCAGCAGTCTCAAGCAAGACGAAGGAGCCGTTGAGCGCAAGCCCACCGCACTTCCCCAAAAGCAGCACCTGGATGGACACGTGGCGCGAGAGATCCTGGTAGAGCATGTGCAGCGCGAGAACCGCCCCGAGGGCTCCACTCAAGGGAAGGACCAGACCGCGTCCCCGTCGTGCAGGTACTCCGTCCGTTCCTCGCGCAACGCCCGCACCGCGGCAGCCAACCGCCGCCGCATACGATCCCGCACCATCCGGTCGGCGTCGGACGTGCTGTAAAACCCGGCCGCTGACAGCTCTTCGTCGTGAGGTTCCAGTACTCCGTCCCCGTCGAGGACACCACCGTCGAAGATGAACGCGATCTGGTCGTCCCACGGCCCGTGTGGCGCCACCCAGTCGACGACCAAGAGGCCGTGCACGACGACGTTCAGGCCCAGCTCCTCGCGCAGCTCACGTACCACCGTCTTCTCCGGCGGCTCGTTCGCCTCCGCCATGCCACCCGGTAGATCCCACCCCGGCTTGTAGGTCGGGTTCACCAGCAGTACTCGCCCCGAGGGGTCGCGGAGCAAGACGTCAGCCGCCACACGCTTACGGGCCTGCTTGGCGTTGCCTTCGGCCAGGTAGGCGTTCCAGGCGTCGGGGTCGGCGGGTGTGGGCTTCATATGCGGGTGCCTCCCGGGGACGGGATGAGATCGGCGAGCAGCAGCATTCTGGCCCTCCGCGCGTCGTCGAATCTCCCCAGGTACTCCCGCACCGGCCCGTAGGCCCTGTGGGGCTCCAGCGTGGCGCGGAGGTGGTCGAGTTGGCGGACGACACGGACGGAGCCAAGGGTGGGGCTGGTGCTGAGCAGGGCGTGTCCGACGTCCAGGGCGGCGTCGAGGTCACCCCGCCGGACGTGGATGTCGACGAGGGTGATCCGGCTCAGCGCGAGGGAGCGTGTACGGTCGGCGCCCCGCATCGCGACGGCCTCCTCAGCAGCGTCCAGGGCGGCGTCGTGCTCGCCGAGGTCGACCAGGATCAGCGCCGCCTCGCTCGCCAGACGCCCCAGATCGAAAGGGCTCAGCCAAGGGTGTTCAGTGTCGGCGGAGGCGTCGAGGTTGCGGCGCGCCTGGTCGAGGGCGCGATGGGCGAACGTGTGCTGATCGGCCACGGCAAGGGCTCGGGCGTGCATGGTGTGGAGTCGAGATGCCAGTGCTGCAATCCTCGGGCCCCGGCCGGCGAGGTCGAGCCCTACCTGAGCCCAGTGCGCGGCCCCTGCTACGTCGCCGGTCTGGAGGGCGAGGTGGCTGCTGGATGCGGCGATGTGTGCAGCCAGGGGTAGGTCGCCGGAGGTCTGAGCAAGCGGAAGTGCGCGCTGGAAATGCCCCTGGGCCAGGTCATCCTGGCCGGAGTCGTGCGCCATCCAGCCCGCCATCTCCGTCAGGGCAGCCGCAGCGGCGAACACGTCATGTCCGCTGGAGAGGCCGACCAGGCGGGGCGCGACGCGGTCCTTCAAATGCTGGACGACGGCCTCGTACAGCCGCCCTCCCCCGGTCTGACGGTCGGCAGACCGGAATGCGTCCATAGCCGTGAGATCGTTCCCGTCGGGCTGGGGTTGCGGTTGGGGCTGCGCATCGATGGCAGGCTCCCATGACCGGCGGGCGAGGCCGAGGAGATGGCCGGGGATGTGGAAGGCGTCCGCGATCTGCTCGAAGATCACGAGCTTCTCCACGCGACTCTTGCCGTTCATGTAGTCATAGAGCCGCCCTTGGGTGATGTCGACGGCTGCCGCGATGCGCCGGGTGCTGATACCGCGATGGTTGAGCATCCGGAACACCGCACCCATGTCCCGCTCCGCGCACGCGCCGAGGAACCGGCTGTCGTCGAGCAGCCCCGCGACGACCGCTCGCGGATGTGAGCCTGGCGGTCCATACGTCATCTCCCCCGTGCGCGTGCACCGGGCATCGACGCTACCCCTCGTGCATGCGTGGTGACTCCAACTCGGGGTCACCTCTCGGGGTCTCCCTCATACACCCGCCCGGCGTTGACTGATCATCACCCGCCGGGCACCGATCCGCAGGCTCTTCAACCCGGCAGCGAGGAGGAGAGCCCCGCCCATGCCCCTGTCGTTGGCGGACCGACCACGCCCCGAGGAGACAACCCCGTGAGCGTCATGACCCGACCCACTGCGAGACCGGCCGCCAAAGGTGCGCCCGGCTACACCGAGACCATGCCCGTTGAGGAGGCATCCGCACGTCGTGCGCGGCTGCTGGTCTCTGCCGCGCTGCACACGTGGGGGATAGAGGATCTGGCTGACTCCGGGGTCCTGGTCGTTGACGAGCTGGTCGCCAACTCGGTGCAACACACGTCGTGTCGTCTGCTGCGGGTGCGGGTGACCCGGGTCGGCGCCGGTCGCGTGCGCATTTCCGTAACGGATAAATCCCGTACCCCGCCGGACATGGACCGTCGCCCGGCCGAAGACGCTGAGGAAGGCCGTGGGCTGGTCCTCGTCGAGGCCATGTCGGAGTGCATGGGCTACGCGACCTGCACCGCTGGGGCAAGACCGTCTGGGCGGAGCTCCGCGTCGAGGAACCCTCAGCATGTTGACCCTGCGGCTGGTCGACGGCAGGGCGGAACTCGCCGCGAATGACGTGATCCTCCTCCTTACCCCGGTCGACCTGGTCCGTCTGCATGTCGAGTCCGGCGATGCGCTGGCCCAGATCCGCGCCATGGTCGAGCAGGAAGCAGACCTGTGGCAGCGCGAGCGCCGCCGCCGCGCGGGCCAGGCACCCGAAGTCGGCTTGCTGGAGCGCGTCCTGGAGGGCCCTGCGTCAGGACCGCTTCGCACCCGCGTGAATCCACACACTTCCGCCCGGGAAATTACGAATCGGCATTCGCCACCGGGCGGACGGCGACGAGGGCAACGTTCCCAGCGAGTCCCGCCGCCACCTGCTGCACCACTCGCTACGTATGGGAGGAGCACCATGCAGACCGCAACGCGGACCGCAGCACACCGCCCCTGGGGCCTTCGCCGACTCGGGCCGTACCCGAACACGGTGAAGCTGCCGTTCACCACGGTCACGGTCGCCCCGGACACACAAGTCGGTGTCTTCCGAGACGCCGACGGACACGTGGTCGAAATGGGCAAGCACGGCACCAGTTCCGCCACCTCGACGACGACGACCACCAATCTGGACTCGAAGAACGACCAGGGGTCCGACCAGGACTCGCAGCAGGACTGACGTACATGACCGAGACCGACAGGCCTGTCCTCGTGGTCACCGAACCGCTCGACGGATCGCCTACCGCGACGAGTCGCTGGCCACCCAGCTTGACGGCCGCCTCACTGCCGACGCGGCCACCGGGACTGTGACCGGCGTACCCACGTCCTCCTCCACCACCCCCACCACCGTCGTCGGCATGCTCGAACAACTCGATGTCGCCGACGGCCAAACCGTCCTGGAAATCGGCACCGGCACCGGCTACTCCACCGCCCTCATGTGCCACCGCCTCGGCGAGGACAACGTCACCACCGTCGAGGTCGACCCTCAGGTGGCCGCCCGTGCGGATGCGGCCCTGGAGGAGGCCGGACACTCGACGTGGACGGTGACCGGAGACGGACTCCTCGGCCATCCCGCCCGCGCGCCGTATGACCGTGTCATCGCCACCTGCGCCGTCCGGCGCATCCCGTACACGTGGGTCCGCCAGACCAAGCCCGGCGGCATCATCCTCGCCACGGTCGGCTCCTGGCCATACGGCACCGGCCTGGCCAAGGTCACAGTGAACGACGACGGCTCGGCCGAGGGCCGCATCACCGGCCGCTCCTCCTTCATGCATGCCCGTGCGCAGGCCCTCGTCCCGCTGGCCGGGGATCTCTCCGCCCGCACCGCCTACACGGGCACCGAGCGGCCCGCCAAGCTCCCACCCGTCCTCCTGGACGAGTGGATGCCTGCCTTCCTGGCCCAGCTCACCGCGCCGGGCGCACAGTTCGTGCGAGCCAGGGCCGGCGACGGTACGCAGCATCTGTACCTCTTCGACGCCGAGCGCGAGTCGTTCGCGGCGTTCACCGAGGGCGACTCCGGCTGGACGGTCCGCCAGGGCGGCCCCGTGGCCCTGTGGGACGCCGTCGAGGAGACGCTGATTGCCTGGCAGGACACCGGAAGCCCCGACATCGCAAGTGTCCGGCTCCGCATTACCGAGCAGGCACACACCTACTGGATCGGCGACCAGCGACCCCTTCGGTGGGAGCACCGGATCATCTGACTCCCCGCAACATCGCCCGGCCTGACTACCGCAGACAGGTACCGGGCCTGGTCCTTGGAGTCGCGGACGGCGACGCAGGGGGTGAGGTCGGCGACTTCGACGCATTCGCCGCCCGTGCGTAACGGGAACCGGAAAAACCACCGCGCGGTCCACCCGCCCCCCTGTTACCGTCCCCCCATGCAGCGCGCCGCCACCCCGTCTCCCACGACGACGCCGGACCCCGTCCCGGCGCCGCGCTGACAGCTGAGCGAAGAACGAAGCCCCGGGGCGAGTGCCCCGGGGCTTCGGCGTGTGGGTGCTCGTCCCTTCATCCGGAGGAGCAGCCATGCACCACGACCACCGCCGCCTCGGCCGCGAGCTCGGCCTCTTCGACACCGATCCCCTGATGGGCGCCGGCCTGCCGTACTGGCTGCCCGACGGGGCCGTCGTACGGCACACCCTGGAGGAGTACATCCGGGAGGTGGAACGCGAGGCCGGGTACCGGCACGTGTACTCGCCCGTGCTCGGCAAGCGGGAGCTGTACGAGATCTCCGGGCACTGGGACCACTACAGCGACGACATGTTCCCCCCGATGGAGCTCGGTGCGGAGCAGGTCGTCCTGCGCCCCAGCCTCTGCCCCCACCATGCCTTGATCTACCGCTCCCGCTCCCACAGTTACCGCGAACTGCCCCTCCGTATCGCCGAGTTGGGCGGCATGTACCGTTCCGAGCTGTCCGGCGTCCTCGGCGGGCTCACCCGTGTGCGGGCCATCCAGCTCAACGACGCCCATGTCTTCTGCACCCTGGACCAGGCGGTCGACGAGGCCCGTGCCGCCCTGGAACTCATCACCCGCGCTTACGCCGATCTGGGGATCAGGGCCGTACGCCACCGTCTCTCGCTCCCCGGCGAGGGTGGCAACCGTGGCAAATACGTCGCCGACCCCGAGCTGTGGCGCCGCGCCACCGCCCTGCTCCGCGAGGCGCTCGACGCCTCCGGCATCCCCTACGAGGCCGCCGAGGGCGAGGCCGCGTTCTACGGTCCGAAGATCGACGTCCAGATCGCCGACCCGGCCGGTCGCGAGGCCACCCTCTCCACCGTCCAGATCGACTTCCACCAGCCCGAACGCTTCGACCTGCGCTACATCGGCCCGGACGGGGCGAAACACCGCCCGGTCATGGTCCACCGGAGCATCATCGGCAGCGTCGAACGAGTCGTCGCCCATCTCGTCGAGCGGCACGGCGGCGCGTTCCCGGTCTGGCTCGCCCCGGTGCAGCTGGTGATCCTGCCCGTGTCCGACGCCCAGACCGAGCCGGCGGAGAAATTTCTGCACCGGGCCCGCCGAATGGGTCTGCGCGCCGAACTCGCCGGGCCCGAGCACGGCACCCTGGGCGCCCGCGTACGCGCGGCACGCCTCGTGCCGTACCTGGCGGTCATCGGTGAGCGGGAGGCGCAGGGCGACCTGGTGGCCGTACGGCTGCGGGACGGGCGCAGGCCCGGTGTCGTACCGGGCGCCGAACTGGTGGACCGGATCGCCGCCCGCGTCGCGGCCCGCGGCCTCGCGCTGTGGGACGGAGACGCCGCATGACGCCGCGCGCACGCTGCCGCACGGCGACGCCATACGGCGACGCACTCCACCTGTACGACACCGTAAGGTCGGGTTCGCGGAACCCGCCACCGCAGAACCGCCAACGCACCCGTGTGAGGAGCCTCGCCGTGACGAACGCCGAAGGGCAGCCCATCCCGGTGATCATCGACTGCGACACCGGTGTCGACGACGCTCTGGCGCTGCTGTTCGCCGTACGCCATCCGGGGCTCGACGTACGCGCCGTCACCTGCGTGGCGGGCAACACCGACGTGGACGGCGTCGTACGCAACACCCTGACCGTGCTGGAGCTGGCCGGGACCCCGGACATCCCCGTCGCGCGGGGCGCCGCACGTCCGCTGATCGAGCCCGCGCGCTCGGCACGGCATGTGCACGGCGAGGACGGCATGGGCGACATCGGCCTGCCCGCCCCGACCCGCGCCCCGGCCGACGTGGACGCGGTGACGCTGCTGCGCCGCGAGATCCTGGCGTCCCCGCGCCCGGTCACCCTCATCCCGACCGCGCCCCTCACCAACATCGCCCTGCTGCTGCGCACACACCCCGAGGTGACCCGCAACATCGAGCGGATCGTCTTCATGGGCGGCGCCGTGGCCACCGGAAACGCCACGCCGGTCGCGGAGTTCAACGTCTGGCACGACCCGGAGGCCGCCGCCGTCGCGCTCACCGCGGGGGTACCGATCACCATGTACGGCCTGGACGTCTTCCAGCGGGTCGTGATCCCCGGGGCGGACGTACGGCGGCTGCGGGCGAGCTCGGATCCGGGTACCCGGCTCGCCGGTGACCTGCTGTCCCACCGCCCGGCCACCCCGGACGTCGCCGCCGACTCCGAGGCGGGCGGCATCGGCGACGCGGGCGCCGTCTGCACGGTCGTGGACCCGGCGGGCATCACCACCCGCCTCCTCCCCGTCGAGGTTTCCCTCGCCCCGGGGCCGACGCGGGGCCAGACCATCGTCGACCGGCGCCCCCGTCCCGGTGAGTCCGAGATCCACGAGGGCCTGCGCGAGCAGCAGTTGGTGGACGTGGCCCTGGACGTGGACGTCGACCGGTTCGTGAAGCTGTATCTGGCGACGGTGGAACGCGTCTGACCGGGTGGCCACCGGGCACAAGGGCCCGGTGCCCGTCGTGCACGGCGACCGCTCCCCCGCCGGGCACGCCCTGCGCCCCACGCAGGTGGATGCGGCCGACCGCGTCGGTGGCCCGCCGTCACACCGCAAAGGGGCCCGGGGTGATCACCCCGGGCCCCTTCACACACCATCGGTTTCACACCGTCGGTCAGGAACGCGTCGCGCGCTTCCGCCTCGACATCACGACGAACGCCGCGCCGCCCGCCACCAGCGCCACCGCGCCCAGGGCGATCGGGCCGGTCGCGCTGCTGCCGCCGGTCTCGGCGAGGTTGTCGCCGCCGCCGTTCGGCTTGGGCGCCGGGGGAGTCGTCGACTCGGAGGTCTCCGGCGTCGGGGTTCCGGGGGACGGCGTCTGAGAGGCCGGCGGCGTCGTCTCCTCGGCCGGGGTCGACGGCTCGTCCGTCGCGGGCTCCGACGGCTCCGCCGGCGGCGTGGTCGGGGGCTCCTCGGTGGCCGGAGGCTCGCTCGTGCAGTCCTTCGTGCCGCCGTTCCAGGCCGCGATCAGCTTGTCCTTGATGACCGGGCGGTCCGGGCCCTTGGGTACGTCGCCGTGGACGAAGCCGTCGTTCGCGTCGAGCTTGCCGTCGAACCTGACCGCGCCCCGGTACAGGTCGATCTGCGCGAAGCAGCCCGCGTCCGGGACGGCGATGTCGAGGGAGTCGGTCTGGCCGGGCTTGACCGTGACCGTGTCGAAGTCGACGAAGACCTGCTCGCCGGAGGTCGCGAAGGTCGCGCCGTGGGCGAGGTAGGAGGCGAGCGAGGCGGTGCAGGTCGTGGCGTCGGCGGCGGCGCGGACCTTGATGTGGACCTTGCCGTCGTCGGTGACCTTCAGGTTCTGGTCGTCGACCTTGACGGAGTCGTAGAAGTTCGAGCCGTCGAGCGAGAACTGGCAGCGATCGGTGGCCGTCTCCGTGCCGGCGCCGGTGCCGGGCTGGTAGGTGCCGCCGGACTTCCAGCCGTCGCCGCCGGGCGAACCGGTGGCCCAGGCTCCGGAGGCGGAGGCGACGGTGGCCGCGCAGAGGGCGAGCGACGCGGCGCCCGTCCCCAACAGGCGTCGCGCGATGACACGTCTCGCTATGGACATGCGTATCCCATCGTGGGGTGGTCGAAGAAGAATCACTGGGCTCATTGGTCACACACGCCACAGTGTCTGCACATCGTCGGGCGACGTGAGAAGGCTGTCAACCTGCGATAACGCCAGGGAAGTTCAAAAAGAAATCACAATTGCGTCACGCGGGGAATGATCTACTCCGCTCCTCCCGGTGTTCGCTTTTCCGGCCAAGTGGACAGAGTTCTCACTGTCGCCCGTACACACCCGACGAGGAGACCGCGTGACCGTCCGCACCACCACGATCGCCGACTCGACCCCCGACCTCTCCTCCAGCAACCCCGACTGGTGGCGGCAGGCCGTCATCTACCAGGTCTACCCCCGCAGCTTCGCCGACGGCGACGGCGACGGGCTCGGTGACCTGAAGGGCGTCGCCCAGCGGCTCAACCACCTCGCCGCCCTCGGAGTGGACGCCCTGTGGCTCAGCCCCTTCTACCCCTCCGAACTGGCCGACGGCGGCTACGACGTCGCCGACTACCGTGCCGTCGACCCGCGCCTTGGCACCCTCGACGACTTCGACGTCCTGGTCGCCGAGGCCCACCGGCTCGGGCTGAAGGTGATCGTCGACCTGGTCCCCAACCACACCTCCCACCAGCACGTCTGGTTCCAGGAGGCGCTGCGCTGCGGCCCCGGCTCCGCCGCCCGCGACCGCTACGTCTTCCGCCCCGGCCGCGGCGCGCACGGCGAACTCCCGCCCACCGACTGGCAGTCCGTCTTCGGCGGCAGCGCCTGGCGCCGGGTCCCCGACGGCGAGTGGTACCTGCACCTCTTCACGCCCCAGCAGCCCGACCTGAACTGGGAGAACGACGAGGTCCGCGCCGACTTCCGCACCACCCTGCGGTTCTGGTCCGACCGGGGTGTCGACGGCTTCCGCGTCGATGTCGCCCACGCGCTGGCCAAGGACCTCAGCGAGCCGCTGCGCGACCTCGGCGCCCCGGAACTCAGCCGCGAGGAGGCGCTCCCGGACCTCCCGCCCGGCACCCACCCCTTCTACGACCGCGACGAGGTCCACGAGATCTACCGCGACTGGCGCAAGATCCTCGACGCCTACCGCCCGCCGCGCATGGCGGTCGCCGAGGCCTGGGTGACCCCGGCCGCCCGCCGCGCCCTGTACGCCCGCCCCGACGAACTGGGCCAGGCCTTCAACTTCGAGTACCTGCAAGCGGGTTGGGGTGCCGAGGAGCTGAAGCAGGTCATCGCCGACTCGCTCGCCACGGCCCGCGCGGCGGGCGCCTCCGCCACCTGGGTGCTGTCCAACCACGACGTCGTACGCCACGCCTCCCGTCTGATGCTCCCGCCCGGCACGGACGACAACGCCTGGCTGCTGTCCGGCGGCCACGCACCGGCCGTCGACGAGGCGGCCGGCCTGCGCCGCGCCCGCGCCGCGACCCTCCTCATGCTGGCGCTGCCCGGTTCCTCGTACGTCTACCAGGGCGAGGAACTCGGCCTGCCCGAGGTCGCCGACCTGCCCTTCGAGGTCCTCCAGGACCCGATCTGGGAACAGACGGGCCGCGTCCGCAAGGGCCGCGACGGCTGCCGGGTGCCGCTGCCGTGGACGACGACGGGGCCCTCGTACGGGTTCGGCGCGGGCAGGTCCTGGCTGCCCCAGCCGGCGAGCTTCGCGGCGTACGCGGTCCAGGCCCAGGACGGGGTGGAGGGTTCGACCCTGGAGCTCTACCGCAGGGCCCTGCGGCTGCGCCGCAAGCTGCTGGAGGGGGAGGAACTTCAGTGGGCGCCGGACACCCCGCCCGGCGTCCTGCACTTCACCCGCTCGGAGGGCTGGCGGTGCGTGGCCAACCTGTCCGGTACGGCCGTGGAGCTGCCGCCGGGTGAGGTGCTGCTCTCGAGCGCGCCTTTGGAGGAGGGCGGCCTGCTGGGCCCGGACACGACGGTCTGGCTGACGTGACGGGAGGTCGTTTCAGGGCTTCAGGGTCACCCGGGGTTCGCCCGTATCGACCGACGGCCGACGCCCGGACGGGTGGTGCACAGGGCGCCGCGGGCCCGTACGGCCGAGCAGAGCGCGCCGTTCGCGGGGCCGGCCGCGAGAATCGCGGGCAAGGGTGCCGCCGAGGTGTGTGAGGAGCTCCGCCGACGATGAGCAGGTCCTGGAAGACGACGATCCTCGGTTTGCTCGCCGTCGCGGGCGTGGTGATCACGCCGGGGACGGCCCACGGCGGTGACGACCTGTGGGCGAGCGCGACCATCGAACCCGGACGGGAAGGCATCGTCGAGGTCGGCGGCTACGCGGGGACACCGCTGGGCGCGGGCTCGGTCCTGACCCTGACGGCGCCGTCGACGACGACCGTGACGGGGACGCCGATCACCGGTACCGGGTACCGGGGATCGGTGGCTCCGGGCGGGAGCACGGGGACGTACACCTTCGAGGGGGCGCCCGCCGCGGCCGAGGAACCGCAGGAGTCGGCACCGGTGGCCTGGAAGGACCGTAAGTACCCCTTCCTCCTGTCGGTCCCCGCGGACGCCGAGCCCGGCACCCGGCTCCCCGACTGCGCCCTGGTCCTGCGCGACGCGGACGGCACCGTACGGCAGAAGGGCACCTGCACCGTGACGGTCGGACTGCCCGCGCCGTCCTTCTCCCGCCCCCACTCGGGCGTGCCGCTGAACGCGCGGCCCAAGATGGTGGGGACGGCCTATCCCGGCGCCCAGGTCACGGTCCGCGACGCCGGGGAGGAGGAGATCTGCGCGACGACCACCGCCCCCAGCGGCGTGTGGTGGTGCACCCCGGGCCGCGCCCTCCCCCCGGGCACGGGCCGCCTCCAGGCGACGGCCACGCTGAACGGCGTGAGCGCGACGAGCGAACAGATCGACATCCTGGTGACGGGCTCGACGGACGGGCGGACGGACACGGTCTCGGACAGCGCCGGCGGCCGGCTTCAGAGGTAGGGGCCCGGTTGCCGCGGTCCCGCTGTCAGTGCGGGGTGCAAGACTCCCCGCATGATGGCAACGGACCCGAAAGCGGACCTCCTCCGCTATCTCCAGGACGCGCGTGACGCCCTCGTGTGGAAGCTCGACGGGCTCTCGGAGTACGACGTCCGCCGCCCCCTGACCCCCACCGGCACCAACCTGTTGGGGCTGGTCAAGCATGTCGCCGCCGTGGAGCTGGGCTACTTCGGCGACACCTTCGGCCGGCCGTTCTTCACCGAGGAGCCGCCACCGCCCTGGTGGTACACCGAGGACGCCGAACCCAACGCGGACATGTGGGCCACAGCGGACGAGTCGCGGGAGGAGATCGTCGGCCTGTACCGCCAGGCCTGGCAGCACGCCGACGGCACATTCGAGGCGCTGCCGCTCGACGCGACCGGTCACGTCCCGTGGTGGCCGGAGGAACGGCGCGAGGTGACGCTGCACCACCTCATGGTGCGCGTGATCGCCGACAGCCAGCGGCACGCCGGCCACGCCGACATCGTGCGCGAACTCATCGACGGCAGCGTCGGGTACGGCAAGGGCAAGGAGGACCTGCCGCAGGGCGACCGGACCTGGTGGGACAACCACCGAAGCCGACTGGAGCGGGCGGCGCGGGAGGCAGGCAACGGGAGCGGCAGCGGCTGATCAGGGGGTGCCGGCGCTTCAACGCCCGGTAGCGGCTCAGCCGTGCCCCAGGCCGCCCCCGCCGAAGGAACCGCTCTTTCCGGGCAGCCAGCGTTTGCGGTGCTGGTCCTCGCTGCGCCTGCTGCCGGCGTGGTGCAGCTCGTGCGGCAGGAGTCGTTCCCGGCCCTGCGAGTGCGGCACTTCGTCCGGCTCCCTGATCTCGCGCTCCTCGTGGACCGGGCCGGTCTCGGGGAGGTGCGGCTGCTCGTCGGGCGTGGGCCGGGGCAGTTCTCGATCACGGACCCGCATGCCGAGCTGCACGGCCCAGACCAGGGCGCCGGCGATGAACAGGCCACCCGCGAAGGCGGCGATCACGTTGAGTACTTCACTCGACGTGGCCGCAACTACAAACGTCGCTGTACTCATGCCCCAATTATCACAGAAACGGACGAATAAGCTCCCGGTAGGAGGGCCGGAATCGCCCCTGCCGCTTGTTCTCGCGGGTCTACGCGCGTTCCCCGGCCTAGGGCGTGTTGCGAAAGTCCCGCCTGCCGGGCGACGCCTGGCACGCCCTCTCGCCGCACCGGGCGAAAGCCCACGTACAACCAGTACGAGGGCTTCCGCCCGGCACGCCGAGAGCACGCACCAGACGCCGCCCGGCCCGCCCTTCGGGCGGACGACGGGACTTTCGCAACACGCCCTAGGCCTGACCGTCGACGCGCCGCCGGCCGCGCGGCCCGCCCGGCCTTTGTCGCGATCGTGGACCGGGCGGGTCCTGAGGCGTCGTAACAGCGCCGCCTGGGCCTGAAGTGAACGCCCCGGTGCGTCAGCTCCCGGTGTTGCCGGCGTTCTTGCCGAGCAGCTTGTTCATCTCCTCGATCTCGGCGGTCTGGGCGGTGACGACGGCGTCGGCCAGACCGGTCGCGGGGCCGTACTCGCCCTTCGCCTTCTCGTCCTCGGCCATCTCCACCGCGCCCTCGTGGTGCTCGACCATCAGGTTCAGGAACAGCGCGTCGAAGGCCTTGCCGGAGGCCTTCGACAGCTTGGCCATGTCGTCCTCGCCCATCATCCCGGGCATGCCGGAGGCGTCGGACCCGCCCGAGTGACCGGAGTGGTCCATGCCGCCGGGCGCCGCCGACGGCACGTCCTCGCCCCACGTCTTCAGCCACCCGGTCATCGTCCTGATCTCCGGGTCCTGGGCCTTCTCGATGCGGGCGGCGAGGTCCTTGACCTGAGCCGAGGAAGCGCGGTCGGCGGCCATCTCCGCCATCTGGAGGGCCTGCTGGTGGTGGGGGATCATGCCCTGCGCGAAGGAGACGTCCTGCGCGTTGTGGGCCTCGGTGGTCTGGCCCGCCCCGGAGGCCGCGGTGTCCGGCTGGTCGTCCGCGCCGCAGCCGACGAGGACGAACGCGGAGGTGACGGCGGCCGCGGCCAGGGCGGCGCGACGAAGCACGGTGGTACGGATGCTGGTCATGCTGGGAACTCCTGCGATGTACGTGAGTCGCCGCACCGCTCGCGGCGCGGCATGGGCATGGCTGAGTGCCGTACGCCCGCAGGTGACGGGGACGGACGGCTCGGCCTTGTCCTAGGTCCGCAGGATCTGAAGTTCGGCCAGCGAGGGAGGCGCGCGCCCGCCCTCGGTCGCGACGGTCACGGAACGGCGGTCGAGGCCCCCGGTGACCGCAGCGCCGCCCGGGTCGGGTGCCAGGGCGGGCAGCACGGGGCCCGCGCCCAGGGCACTGGAGGCGCAGGTGGGGTCGGCGTGCTGGGCGTGTCCGCCGCCCGGGTCGGCGCCGTGGCAGACGGTTTCGTCGGTCATGGACGTCGTAGGGCCGCCGCCCATGATGTGTGCCGACGCGTGATGCGGCGAGGCATGAGAGGCCTGAGAGGCATGTGACGCATGCGAGCCGGCCGCGACCACGTTGCCGGGTGCGAGCGCGTGCATCCCGAGCAGTCCGGCGAGCAGCCCGAGCAGCAGAAGCATGCGCCACGGCCCCGTCACGGGGAGCCGCGGCGCACGGTGGTGCTGTGCGCGGGCTGTCACGCCCTCATCGTACGTAGCCCGCGCGGGGCCGGTTCACCACCGTCGAAGGCGAAGCTGTTCCGGAGCCGACCCCTTGACCTCGGTGGCCCCGGCCACTAATTTGCGGTAAACGTCGACCCAAATCACCGAAAGGAGGCGACCGGCGGATGAACACCACCTCTGATCTTGGTCGCCTCGCCCAGAGCACGGTCTGGGTTCCGGGTCGCATCGCGCACGGCTGCTGAGTACGCCGTTCTGACGTGCCCTTTCGTGGCACGGTCCGGGTTTCCCGTCACCACCTTCCGGCACGCCGCGCTTGCGTGCCGTTCTGCGCCCGCTCTTCTCACGTGGCGCGTCTGCACACAGAAAGCTGCCTGGAATTGGCGAACATCATGAATCGACCTGTCACGCTCCGAAACGAAGGCCTGTCATGACAGAGGCGCGGATCACGGTCAACGGGAAAGAAACACCGATTTCACCGGCTGCACCCCACACCACCGTGCTGGATTTCCTGCGCGAGCGTGGTCTCACCGGCACCAAGGAGGGCTGCGCCGAGGGTGAATGCGGCGCCTGTTCTGTCCTGGTGGCCCGGCCCGGGGTGAACAAGCCCACCGACTGGGTGGCGGTCAACGCCTGCCTGGTCCCGGCCGCGGCGCTCGACGGCCAGGAGGTCATCACCTCCGAAGGTCTCGCCACCGTCGGCGAACCCGGCACGCCGCCCGCCCTGCACCCGGTGCAGGAGGAGATGGCGGTCCGCGGCGGCTCCCAGTGCGGTTACTGCACGCCGGGCTTCGTATGCAGCATGGCCGCGGAGTACTACCGGCCGAACCGCTGCGCGCACGCGGACCCGGCCGACGGCGCGGACTCGGCCGAGAGCGCCGACGCCGAGCACGGCCCGAACGGTTTCGACCTGCACGCGCTGAGCGGAAACCTGTGCCGCTGCACCGGTTACCGCCCGATCCGCGATGCCGCCTTCGCCGTAGGGGAACCCACCGAGGACGACCCGCTGGCGCAGCGCCGCGAGCAGTCCCCGCCCGCACCGGTCGCCACCGAGTACGCCCAGGACGACAGCGCGTTCCTGCGGAAGGACACCCTGGCCGAAACGCTGCGGCTGCTGCGCGAGCGGCCCGAGGCCGTGGTCGTCGCCGGCTCCACGGACTGGGGCGTGGAGGTCAACATCCGTGGCCGCCGGGCGGATTGCGTGGTCGCCATCGACCGGCTTCCCGAACTGCGCGAGCTGCGCGTCGAGTCCGACCACATCGAGATCGGGGCGGCGCTGACGCTCACCGAGATCGAGCGGCGGCTCGACGGTGACGTCCCGCTCCTCGCAGAGCTGTTCCCGCAGTTCGCGTCCCGGCTCATCCGCAACGGCGCGACCCTCGGCGGCAACTTGGGTACCGGATCGCCCATCGGAGACAGCCCGCCGGTGCTGCTCGCCCTCGACGCGGCGCTGGTGCTCGCCGACGCCGACGGTGAGCGCGAGGTCCCGCTGGCCGACTACTTCACCGGGTACCGGCAGAGCGTGCGCCGTCCCGGCGAGCTGATCCGCGCGGTGCGCATCCCGCTGCCGCTGTCGCCGGTCACGGCCTTCCACAAGATCGCCAAGCGGCGTTTCGACGACATCTCCAGCGTGGCGGTCGCTTTCGCGCTCGACATCGAGGACGGGATCGTCCGCAAGGCACGGATCGGCCTGGGCGGCGTGGCCGCCACCCCGATCCGCGCCCTCGCCACCGAGGCCGCCCTGGAAGGCAGGCCCTGGTCGGCGGAGACTGTAGAGGCAGCGGCCCGGGTGCTGCGGGGCGAGGGCACGCCGATGGACGACCATCGCGCCAGCTCCCTCTACCGCTCCGCCATGCTCGGCCAGAGCCTCAGGAAGCTGCACGCACAGACCACCGAGGCGGTGTCGTCATGAGCCATCTGTCCGAGCGCCCCGAGAAGCCGGTCGTCGGCGTCTCCATGCCGCACGAGAGTGCCTTCCAGCACGTCACCGGCACCGCGCTCTACACCGACGACCTGATCCACCGCACCAAGGACGTGCTGCACGCCTACCCGGTGCAGGTCATGAAGGCCCACGGCCGGATCACCAAGCTGGACACCAAGCCCGCGCTCGACGTGCCCGGCGTGGTCCGGGTGCTGACCGGTGCCGACGTGCCCGGCGTCAACGACGCCGGCATGAAGCACGACGAGCCGCTCTTCCCCGACGAGGTCATGTTCTACGGCCACGCGGTGGCCTGGGTGCTCGGTGAGACCCTCGAAGCGGCCCGGCTCGGTGCCGCGGCCGTCGAGGTGGAGCTCGACGAGCGGCCCGCGCTGATCACGCTGCACGACGCGATGGCGGCCGAGAGCTACCACGGTGCCAGGCCGCTGATGGAGACCGGCGACATCGACGCCGGCTTCGCCGACTCCGCGCACGTGTTCACCGGTGAGTTCCAGTTCGCCGGCCAGGAGCACTTCTACCTGGAGACCCACGCGGCCCTCGCCCAGGTCGACGAGAACGGGCAGATCTTCATCCAGAGCAGCACCCAGCACCCGTCGGAGACCCAGGAGATCGTCTCCCATGTGCTCGGCGTACCCGCTCACGAGGTGACCGTGCAGTGCCTGCGGATGGGCGGCGGCTTCGGCGGCAAGGAGATGCAGCCGCACGGGTTCGCGGCCGTCGCCGCGCTCGGCGCCAAGCTGACCGGCCGCCCGGTCCGCTTCCGGCTCAACCGGACGCAGGACCTGACCATGTCCGGCAAGCGGCACGGCTTCCACGCCTCGTGGAAGATCGGCTTCGACGCCGACGGCCGTATCCAGGCGCTCGACGCCACGCTGACCGCGGACGGCGGCTGGAGCCTGGACCTGTCCGAGCCGGTCCTGGCCCGCGCGCTGTGCCACATCGACAACACGTACTGGATCCCCAACGCGCGGGTCGCCGGTCGTATCGCCAAGACCAACACGGTCTCCAACACCGCCTTCCGCGGCTTCGGCGGACCCCAGGGCATGCTGGTGATCGAGGACATCCTGGGCCGCGTCGCGCCGCGGCTCGGCCTCGACCCCATGGAGCTGCGCGAGCGCAACTTCTACCAGCCCGACCAGGGCCAGACGACGCCGTACGGCCAGCCGGTCACCCAGGCCGAGCGGATCTCCACCGTCTGGCGGGAGGTCCAGGACAACGGCGGGATCGCCGATCGCAAGCGCGAGATCGCCGCGTTCAACGCCGCGCACCCGCACACCAAGCGGGCCCTCGCGATCACCGGCATCAAGTTCGGTATCTCGTTCAACCTCACCGCCTTCAACCAGGGCGGCGCGCTGGTGCTGATCTACAAGGACGGCTCCGTCCTGATCAACCACGGCGGCACCGAGATGGGCCAGGGCCTGCACACCAAGATGATCCAGGTGGCCGCGACCACCCTGGGCATCCCGCCGCACAAGGTCCGCCTCGCCCCGACGCGCACCGACAAGGTGCCCAACACCTCGGCGACCGCGGCCAGTTCGGGCGCGGACCTCAACGGAGGGGCGATCAAGAACGCCTGCGAGCAGCTGCGCGGGCGGCTGCTGGAGGTGGCCGCCTCTCAGCTGGGCGTCAACGCCTCCGACGTGCGCATCGTCGAGGGCGTCGCACGCGCCCTGGGCAGCGACAGGGAGCTGGCCTGGGACGACCTGGTGCACACCGCGTACTTCCAGCGGGTGCAGCTGTCGGCGGCCGGCTTCTACCGGACCGAGGGGCTGCACTGGGACGTGAAGTCCTTCCGCGGCACGCCGTTCAAGTACTTCGCCTACGGCGCCGCGGCGACCGAGGTGGAGGTCGACGGGTTCACCGGCGCGTACCGCATCCGGCGGGTGGACATCGTCCACGACGTCGGCGAGAGCCTGTCCCCGATGATCGACATCGGTCAGGTCGAGGGCGGCTTCGTGCAGGGCGCGGGCTGGCTGACGCTGGAGGACCTGCGCTGGGACACCAGCGACGGGCCGCACCGCGGCCGGCTGCAAACCCAGGCGGCGAGCACGTACAAACTGCCGAGCTTCTCCGAGATGCCGCAGGAGTTCAACGTCACGCTGCTGGAGAACGCCACGGAGGAGGGCGCGGTCTACGGCTCCAAGGCCGTGGGCGAGCCTCCGCTGATGCTGGCGTTCTCGGTGCGCGAGGCGCTGCGGCAGGCCGCCGCCGCGTTCGGGCCGAGCGGGGTCAGCGTCGATCTGGCCTCGCCCGCGACGCCGGAAGCGGTCTACTGGGCGATCCAGGAGGCCCGCGAGGGCGCCGCCGACCGGGTCCGGACCGACGTAGAAGCGCTGAGCGGTGCCTGACATGACATGGATCGCCGCGGTCGCGCGGTTGCGGGCACGCCGGGAGACCGGCGTCCTCGTGACCGTCGCGACCGTGCGCGGCCACGCCCCGCGTGACGCCGGTGCAAAGCTCGTCGTGGGGCGGACCGGGACATGGGGCTCGATCGGCGGCGGCAACGTCGAGGCCGTCGCGATCGACCGGGCCCGGGAGATGATCGCCGCCGCAAAGCCGGAGCCGGAGCTGATCGACTTCGCCCTGAACGACAAGGTGACCAACCAGCACGGCGTGCAGTGCTGCGGCGGCACGGTCCAGGTGCTGCTCGAACCGCTGCCGGTGGTGAAGGCGGTGGCGATCTTCGGTGTCGGGCACGTCGGTCTTGAACTGGCGCGCATCCTGGCACGTCAGGACCTCGACCTCCATCTGGTCGACAGCCGCTCCGACATCCTCACCGAGGAGCGGCTCGGGGTTCTGGCGGACGCGGTGGCGCAGGTGCACGTGCATCACACGCCGCTGCTGCCCGAAGAGGTGCTGGAGGAGCTGCCGCGCGGCACCCACGTCCTGATCATGACCCACGATCACGCCGAGGACGCCGCCCTGTGCGACGCCGCCCTGCGCACCGATCACCTCGGCTCCATCGGGCTGATCGGGTCGGCGGCGAAGTGGGTACGGTTCCGTAAGCGACTGTCCACCGAGGGCGGTCACGACGACGCCACCATCGACCGGATCAAGACCCCGATCGGACTGGCCGACATCACCGGCAAGGAGCCCGCGACCATCGCCGTGAGCGTCGCCGCCGATCTGCTGCGCACCTTCGAGACCGGGGAGAACTGACTCGCCCGCTGTTCATACGAATCTCCAAGCGGCGTCGGCCGGCCAGTCAACTCCTTCATGGTTTCGGTGACTGACCCTCGACGGGGCCCGGCGGGTGTACTTGCGCTGGGAGTGGCCCATAGGAGAAGGAGCGACCGTGACCGCGTACACCCAGGAAACGTCCGTCCAGGAGACCGAGCGCGTCTGGATGGAGGAGGCCATCGGCCTCGCCGTCAGCAGCGTGCAGAGCGGCGGCGGTCCGTTCGGCGCGCTGATCGCCAAGGACGGTGAGATCGTCGCGATCGGGAACAACAAGGTCACCGCGAACCTGGACCCCACGGCGCACGGCGAGGTGAGCGCGATCCGTGCCGCCTGCCAGAAGCTGGGCACCTTCTCGCTCGAAGGCTGCGTCCTGGTCACCTCGTGCGAGCCGTGCCCGATGTGTCTGTCCTCCGCGCTGTGGGCACGGGTCGACCGGATCATCTTCGCCGCTGACCGGGATGACGCCGCGGTGGCCGGTTTCGACGACCGCAAGTTCTACGACCTGTTCGAGAAGCGGCCCGCGGAGCTGTGGCCGATGGCCATCGAGCGCGTGGACATGCCGAACCGTACGGCGCCGTTCGACGCGTGGCTGGCCAAGTCCGACCGCGTCGACTACTGAGCGCCCCTTTGAACGAGGCCCCCGGGCCGCTGTGTTGTGACGTGCGACGTCTCCATACGGCGGCCCGGGGGCCTCGTCGGCTCTCTCCCCTTGTGTGCTTGTCCAACTCGCCCTGAGCTGCGGTTCCGTAGAAACCCACAAACTGCGGCCCCCAGGCCGATCAAGGTTTCATGTTTTCAACGCCTGGCTGGAATACGCCTGTTGGCGATGGACTCCTCGGACAAGCCGAAGCGACGAAGGGGAAAAGCCTTGTCCGAGAAGCTGCCTGCCCGTCAGATCGAGATCTCCTGGCCCGACCTCGGCATCACGGTCACCGCCGACCTCGACGACCGCAACCCGGCACTCGCCGCGGCCCTGTGGGACTCCCTGCCCTACCGGAGCCTCCAGGGACACGCCCTCATCGCGGGCGAACACCTCTACCACGTGGCGCCGATACCCACCCTCCTGCACACCCCCCACGCCACCCGTATCCCCGACCGGCGCGAGGCCCCCGACGGCACCGTGTTCTGCTCCGGCTTGCAGCACCTGGGCATCAAGTACGGCACCCTGACCGAGCCGATGCCCGCCACCCCCGTCGGCCGGATCCGTGCGGCGGACATGCCCGCCCTGCTGGAAGCCGGGGCCGCGATCTGGGACGCCGTCTACTCCACGAAGAAGCAGATCCTCGCCGAAGTCCGCCGCGCGGGCGAGCCGGGCGGCCACCGCATCCCGATGCTCCACGCCGCCAACACGGCCGCCAGCCACCTGATCGCCGACATCTACGCCGAGACCGAGAAGATCTGGCTCGCGCCCCCGGCCGAGCTGGACGACCTCCACCAGGGCATCATCCCCTCCCGGGCAGGCAACTTCGGCACCGTCCTGCCCACCTTGCTGTTCGTCAACGGCGAGACCCGGCCCCTGGGTTACGCCGCCTACGGCGGACTCGTCCGCGCCGCGGTCCAGGACATGCCCATGGACTCCCTCGTCCGCATGACCCGCCTCCTGGTCGGCGTCCCCGCCGAGTTCCTGGGCTACTGCGGTCTGGAGAAGCTGTGGGCGTTCACCCAGCGCTTCCTCGAGGTCCTCGACCGCCTCGACCGGGACGACTTCTACGCCGTCACCAGCCAGATGGCCCTCTACATCAACTGCCTCGGCGGCTGGAACCTCCAGCTGTACCCGTGGGAGACCGGAGACCACCTGCGTCAGCAGGGCGCCGGCGTCAAGGAAGGCGTGTAGACCGTGAGCGCCCTGCCTGCCCGCGCCGACGCCGTCGTCATCGGCGGGGGAGTGATCGGAACCTCCGCCGCCTTCCACCTCGCCGAAGCCGGCGTGGACACCGTGCTGCTGGAACGCGGAAGCCTCGGCGGCGGGGCGTCCGCGCACACGGCCGGCATGGTCCGCACCTACTTCCCGGGCGACCCCCGCACCGGGCGGACGGCCGTGCGCAGCCTGAACGCCTATCACGACTTCGCCCGCCGCACCGCGGCCCCCCTCGCCCTGAAGCGGCTCGGGTTCATGGCGCTGTTCACCGACGAACAGCAGATCGCCGACTTCGAGGCCGGCCATCAGGCCCAGCAGGCCGCAGGAGTCCAGGTCGACCTGATCAGTGCCCGCGCAGCGGCCGAGCTCAACCCGCTGGTCGACGAGCGCGCCGTCCTGGCCGCCGCCTGGTCACCGGAGGCGTACCACGTGGACGGCCTCGACATCGTCCGCGGCTACGCCGCCGCCGCCCGCGACCACGGCGCCCGCCTGTTCACGCACACACCCGTCACACGCATCGGCGACGACAACACCGTCCACACCGCGCAGGGCAGCATCAAGGCGGACAGCGTCGTGTGCGCGGCCGGGCCCTGGTCGGGCGAGGTGGCATCGATGGCATCGGTCGACCTGCCGCTGACGCCCCACGCGATCGAGATGCTGTTCACCGACATCCCGCCCTCCCCGCACCGCGAGATGCCCGAGATTTCAGAGATGCCCATGACGATGCACGCCGCGTCCGGGCTGCGGCTCCGCTCGTGGCAGGACCGCATCCTCCTCGCCATGGGCGCACCCAAGGCCGGCGAAGCACGCGAAGCCTGGCTCGGCCGCATCGCCGGCCATCTCGGCACCCTGTTCCCCGCGTTGGACGGCATCGGCCTGCATCGCGCGTGGAGCGGCGACTTCGACGCCAGCCCCGACAACGCCGCCTTCATCGGCGCGCACCCCACCCGCCGCTTCCTGTACGCGGCCGGATTCACCGGCGCGGGCCTGTGCCAGGCACCCGCGGCCGGGGAGAAGCTCCGCGATCTGCTGATCGCCAAGTAGCCCCATAACAGGCCGTAGCGGGCCATCGCAGGCCCCATGACCGGAAAGACTGCCGTGATCGTTCTCGGATGTAATGGTTTCAGCCAGGTGTCGGAGTTCTTCTCCGAACGCCTCGGCGCGACCGGCATCAACAAGCACTACCTCTTGGGCCACGACGCCGCCGCCGCGCTTCTGATCGACGGCCGCCTGGTCGCCGCGGTGGAGGAGGAACGCCTCAACCGGGAGAAGAAGACCACCGACTTCCCCGCGAACGCGATCGACTGGTGCCTGGAGGAAGCCGGGATCACGTTCGGTGACGTCGACCTGTTCGCCTTCCCCTGGAACTGGTCCACCCAGGTTCTGAACGAGATCCTGGACGGCATCCGCACCTCGCCGATGCCGCAGGACGCGAAGACCCGCCTCATGGGCGACATGGCCGACCTGTTCGACAAGGTCGTCAGCCACGAAGCGATGCTCGCGGACTTCGAGGCCCGCACCGGGCACCGCCCCGACCCGGCCAAGGTCCGCTTCGTGCCGCACCACCTGGCCCACGCCACGACCGGCTACTACCTCGCCGGCATGACGGACTGCGCGTTCCTCGTCAGCGACGGCCGCGCCGAACGCTTCTCGACGCTGACGGGCGAGATCCGCGACGGCAGGATCACCGTCTTCGACGACACCGTCACCGGCGCCCAGTACTCCATCGGCACCCTGTTCTCCGCCCTCACCCGCTTCCTCGGCTTCGTCCCCAACAACGACGAGTACAAGGTGATGGGCCTGGCCGGATACACCACGCCCCCGACGCCGAACCCGTTCATCGAGCACCTGCTCCGGCTGCACGACGACGGCCGCTACACCTTCACCGAGCCCCTTCGGACCGACGACCCGCACAGCCACGACGCCCTGTTCGAGGAGTACTTCGGGCCCTTCGAGGACACCCTCGAATACAAGGCCCGCGTCGCCGCAGCCGCGCAGCAGATGCTGAACGTCGCCACCGCCCACCAGGTCGGCCACCTGGAGAAGAGGACGGATCTCGACCGGCTGCTGTTCGAAGGCGGCGTCGCCCTGAACTGCCTGAACAACACGCCGCTGTTGGAAGGCTCCCGCTTCGCGGACATGCAGGTCAGCTTCGGCGCCTCCGACACCGGCATCACCATCGGGGCCGCGGCCCACGCCTGGCTCAACCACCCCGGCACCGGCCCCGCGGACATCCTCGCCGCCTCCGCGCCGGTCACCCCCTATCTGGGTCCGGCCTACGACGAGGCCGCGATCGAGAAGGCCCTCGAAGGCTTCACCGGCCGCGTCGTCGTGTCCCGCCTGGACGACGACGAGGTGGTCGACCAGGTGGCGAAGCTGCTGACGCGGAAGGTCGTCATCGGCTGGTTCGAAGGCCGCGTCGAACACGGGCCACGCGCGCTGGGGCATCGCAGCATCCTCGCCAACCCCGGCTTCGCCGACATCAAGGACATCATCAACACCCGGGTCAAACACCGCGAACCCTTCCGCCCGTTCGCTCCCCTGGTCCTCGAGGAGCAGGCGCCGGAGATCTTCGACATGGGGCGCAAGACCAGTTCCCCGTACATGACGTTCGTCTTCCCCGTCCGCGACGCGTACAAGGACCGCATCCCCGGCGCCGTACACGTGGACGGCACCTCCCGGATCCAGACCCTGACGGACGAGGGAACCCCACGGCTCACGGCGCTGCTGCGGAGGTTCATCGAACTCACCGGCACGCCCTGCCTGATCAACACCTCGTTCAACGTCGCCGGCGAACCCATCGTCTGCACGCCCACCGACGCCCTGAACTGCTTCATGGGCACCGAGATCGACTATCTGGTCCTCGGAAACCACCTCGTCGCCAAGAGCTAGGAGCAGCACTCCATGCCGATCCAGATCCAGCGCAAGCACACCATGTACCACTCGACCGTCCTTGAGGCCGACCCGGACACCGTGTGGGCGACCATCCGCGACGCCATGCAGATCCTGGAGATCGTGTCCCCCGGCGACCTGGACGTCCACCGGGACGTCAGCTGGGTCGAGGGCGGCTCGGTCGAAACAGTCCCGGCGCGCTACGACTTCAAGCTCACACTCAGCGGCAAGGTCGTCCAGCAGGAGATCGCCGCCCGCGACGAGATCAACAGGACCCAGTCCTACCGGGCCGTCGCGCCCACCAGCGGAGTCGCCGGCTACGAGGCCACCATCCGGGTGTTCCCGATCACCAACGACCCGGCCCGCAGCTTCTTCGACTGGTCGCGGACCCTGGAGATCGCCGAGGACGCCGACCTGAACGTGGTCGAGGGCATCATCGACATCATGGAGAAGCAGACCGACGCCGTACGGGACCACTTCGCGCAGACCTCGAAGTGAGTGACGTGACGACGCTCGTACTGCTGCGGCACGGCGAGACCCTGCTCACCCCTGAGCGCCGGATCTCCGGCAGCGGAGGATCCAACCCGGGACTCTCACCGGCCGGACGCCGGCAGGCCCGGGCGGCGGCGGACGCCCTCGCCCACCGCGGCGCCGTCGAGGCGGTCGTCACGTCACCGATGCGGCGCTGCCGGGAGACCGCTCAGTGCGTGGCCGCGCGCCTCGGACTGAGCGTCCGGATCGACCGGGACCTGCGGGAAGCGGACTTCGGCGCCTGGGAGGGGCTGACCTTCGCCGAGGTCCGCGAACGCTACCCGGACGACCTGAGCGCATGGCTCGCCTCGCCCGAGACTCCCCCCTCGGGCGCGGAGGAGACCATGCACCAGGTCGCCCGCCGGGTCACCGCCGTACGAGACGGCCTCCTGGCCCGGTACGCCGGCGCCACGGTTCTGGTCGTCTCCCACGTCGTCCCCCTCAGAACCCTGATCCGCCTCGCCCTCCAGGCCCCGCCCCACACCGTGTTCCGTATGGAAGTCGCGGCGGCCTCCCTGTCGACGGTGACGTACGACGAGGACGGCACCGCCACGGTGCAGGCTCTCAATGACACCCACCACTTGAACTGAACCGCATGCCAAGGGCGACCCGGTGAGCGTCCCCCGCACCAAACGCCTTTGCCATCTCTTTACAACCCACCCCACCCCCGCGTCGTCTCTCCGCTCGACCGTCACCCAGCCCGCCCGGTACGGCAGTACCGGGCGGACCGACGAAAGAGAGCGAACCGATGCGCCGAACCGTCCTCAGCGCCCTGGCCCTCACCTGCACAGCCCTGTTCGCGACCGCCGCGCCCGCGGTCGCCCACAGCAGCACCTCCCCGACCTCGGTTCCCAGCCCGACGGCCACGGTCCCCTCGGAGACGGCCGTCCCGACGCCGAGCGCGGAACCGACCCTTCCCCCGACCGCCGCCCCCTCCAACCCGTCGGAGACCCCGATGCCCTCGGCCGAGCCGACCCGGGCGCCCGGAGGCGGCCAAGTCTCCGTCGTACCGTCCGGAGCGCCCGACACCGGCGAGGCGGCGGGCACTTCGGGCTCCGGGAGCGAGCGGACCGGCCTGTTCGGCGCCGGCGCGGCAGCGGTCCTGGTCGCCGGGGGCGCGACGGCTTTCGTGGTACGGCGTCGGCGGGCGACCGGGGCGTGACGCCGTCGGCGACCGGCCCGCGACCCCTGTCCAGGCGGACGTTCACCACGGCGGCGCTGGCCTCGCTGCTGGTGGGCTGCGCCGGTCAGGGAGCGGAGCAGCAGGACGCGACCGCGGGTTCCCGGCGACGCAGGGACGCGGACGAGACCGGTGCGGACGAGTCCGGTGCGGACCGCACGCCTTCGGCGTCGGCGAACTCCTCGCGCGCACTGGGCCGTTCGGCCCCCGTCCGCTTGCGGATCCCGGCGATCGAGGTCGACACCCCGGTCATCGGGCTGGGCCTGGCGCAGGACGGCACGGTCGAGGTGCCGCCGCTCACGGCCGACGACCGGGCGGGCTGGTACCGGCACTCGCCGACGCCGGGTCAGGTCGGCCCGTCGGTGATCCTCGGTCATGTCACCGTGGGTGCGTACGGGGACGGAGTCTTCCGCGACCTGGGCCGGCTGCGCCGGGGCGACCGGATCGTGGCGGGCAGGAAGGACGGCAGCTCTGCGGAGTTCACGGTCAGTGCCGTACGGACGGTGGCCAAGGCGGACTTTCCGGCGGACGACGTCTACGGGGACGTAGCCCGTCCGGAGCTGCGGCTGATCACGTGCGGGGGACCGCGGGAGGGCGAGGAGTACCGGGACAACGTGATCGTGTTCGCGAAGCTGAGCGCCACGTCCGCCGTGCCGACTTCCTCATGACCATGGCGAGCGTGGGAGAGCGTTGAAACGGTCCCGAGACAGGGCGGCCTCCGAGCTGTTCGCCGCCCTCTACCCGCGCCTGGCCGGCTGGTGCCGCCGTCTCGTCGACGACGACGAGACGGCCCACGAGATCGCCTCCGAGGCCTTCACCCGGCTCTGGGCGCGCTGGAGCCGGGTGGAGGAGCCGCGCGGATTCCTCTACGTCACGGCGGCCAACCTGGTCCGGGACCACTGGCGCAAACTCGAGCGCGAACGGCGGGCGATGCGCCGGGCCACGACGGAGGCGGCGATCAACTCCCACACGGAACAGGCGGACCCCTCCGTACGTCTGCTGGTCCAGTCCCTCCCCGAACGCCTCCGCACCCCGATCCTCCTCCACTACTACGCTGACATGCCGATCCGGGAGGTGTCCGTGCTGACCGGACGTAAGGAAGGAACCGTCAAGGCCGACCTCCACGCGGCCCGCGAACTGCTCCGCGTCCACCTGAGGAGGAGCCTTGACCACACGCTTTGACGACGACGCGGACGACCCGGGGCCGGCCCCCGACGACCCCCTCGCCGTGATCCTCGCCCCGTCCTCGGACTACCTCGCCCCACCCCCCGGCAGCTACGAGTCGATCCGCCGCAGGGCGAACCGCCGACGCCTGGTGCGTACGGCGATCGGGGCGGGCGCGACCTGCGCCGTGGCCCTCCTGGCGGCCCTGCCGCTCCACCTGGCCACGTCCGACGGCCCGCCGACCCCCGTACCGCCTCTGGCCCCACCCCCGGCGACCGACCGCACGACGCCCCCGTCCCCTTCCCCGTCGGAGACCCCGACCCCTTCGGCGTCACCGCCCCGAACGGCCTCGCCCACTCCGACGGTTCCGCCACGGGCGACGCCCTCCGAGCCGACGGAGACCTCCGGTGCCGGGGTGTCCCGGGCCCCGAGCGGCCCGGCGGTGCCGACCGCGGAGCCGACCGCGGTGCCGTCGGTTCCGCCGACGGGGGAGCCGACCAGGGGTGTCACGGGGAGCGGAACGGGGGCGGCTCGGCCGTGAGGAGGGGACGAGAGATGCTCCACGCCTCCGACGGATCGTCCAGCCAGGCACGCTAACCCTCCGCAGTAACCGTCAGACCGAGCCGCTCATGCATAGCGGTAACTGCGCTCGGGAGTACGCGGCAACAGGGGAGCCACCCGCTCCCACAGGTAGTCCGGAACAAGATCAGCACGCACCCGGGCACCCTGCCCACCGTGACCGCCAACGGCAAGACCCGCAGCTCGACTTTGTCTCGGAAGGAGTCTGGTGGTGAGTTGGCGGGACGCGAATCGGATCAGCTCAGTTGTGGTGGGACCCAGGCGTGGTGCCGAAGGATCATGTGCGTTGCGGCGCGGGAGGGTGTCAGCCGCATCGCCGTGTTCCGCAGGGCGACGGCCAGTGGGTGGGAGAGCTGCTGGCCCATCCGCCCGGCCTGCCGGGCGGCCCGCGCGACGGCCTGGCTGCGCGGTCGGCGCTCGGCGTCGTAGCGAGCGAGCGCGGCCTTCACGGTGGGCTCGGTGGCCAGCGCGGCGGCCAGGGTGACCGCGTCCTCCAGCGCCTGGCAGGCACCCTGTCCGAGGTTGGGGGGCATCGCGTGTGCCGCGTCGCCGAGCAGCGCGGTCCGGCCGACCGTGTACGAGGGGAGCGGTGTGCGGAGTTCGTTGACGTCGTGGTGCAGCACGGCGGCGGGCCGGGTCGCGTCGAGCAGGGCGGGGATCGGGTCGTGCCAGGTATGGAATCGTCTGCGCAGTTCGTCCAGTGGGTCGGCGAACCGCGTCCCGGCGGGGAGGTCGAGGACGGCGTGCCACTCGGCCCGCCCGTCGTGGAAGGCGATGTGCCCGAACTCGGCCCCGTGCCCCCAGGTCAGCTCGAAGTCGGTGCGCAGGTCGACCGCCTGCTCGGTGATGGCGCGCAGCACCGTCGAGCCGCTGTAGACCGGACCGGGGTGGGCTGGGAAGAGATGGCTGCGGACTTTGCTGCCGATGCCGTCGGCCGCCACTACCAGATCGGCGTCCAGGACGGTCTCGCCGCAGCCGACTCGAACCGTCCCGGGGCCGGGCTGCTCGACCGAGTCCGCCTCGGAGCCGATCAGCAGTGCCTCGGCGGGCAGGGAGTCGCGAAGTAGTCGGTGCAAGGTGGAGCGGCGGATGCCCATGATCGGTGTGCCCACGGCCTTCTCCAGCGCCGAGCCGTCCATCCGGGTCAGCCATCCGCCCTGTGGTGTGCGAGTGCCGCCGTTGTACTGGCCTCGCGAGGCATCCCGTACCGCGTCGCCGACGCCGAGTTCATCCAGTGCCCGCAGGCCGTTGGCGGCCAGTGAGATGCCCGCCCCCGCGTCCTCCAGCATGGAGGCGCGCTCGACGACCGTTACTTCCCATCCGATGCGGCGCAGCCCGATCGCGGCGGCCAGCCCACCGATGCCCCCTCCGACCACCACTGCCGTGTTGCCCATGCCGAAGCCCTCACCCTTCTACATCTGTAGAAGGGTGACTCTATCTGAGGCTCTACAGGTGTAGAAAGGAGTCATGGCTTCGGATCGGCGCACCCTCCTCGCGGACGCGGCTCTCGACGTACTTGCCGACGAAGGGGTCCGCGGCCTGACCCACCGTGCAGTCGACCGCAAAGCCGCCATGCCGCCCGGCACCACGTCGGCCTACTTCCGCACCCGAGCCGCGCTGCTCACCGCACTGGTCACACGCCTGGTCCAACTCGACCAGGCGGAACTGCAAACGATGGCCGAAGAGCTTCCACCCCTTCGCACCGTCGAGGAACTGGTGGACGGCATGGTGCTGTTCACCCGACAGCGCCTCACCGGCGACGGCCGCCGCCGCTCGCTCGCTCGCTACGCCTGCGCCGTCGAGAGCGTGCGTGACCGTGAGCTGCGCGAGATCCTCGTACCCCGCGAGAACGCCGGCCGCGACGCTGTCCGGCTGTTCCTCGCCGCGCACGGCGTGACGGACGTCGAGAGTCGCAGTCACATCCTGCTGACCTGCATCGACGGACTGGTCTTCGACCGGCTGGTGAGCGGCGGCGAAGTACCGCGCGAGGCGCTCGAAGGCCTGGTCGCCGCCGCCCTACGTTAGGACCCGGGCGTCCAGGTCCCCCCTCGAGCTGGCCCGCAGCCTCATCTGTCTCCGCCACCCACGCGCTCATTCTGAAACGATCAGTTAGTCGAAGGCCGGGCCAAGTGAGTCCCGCATGGCAGCACGGAGCTTGCGCAAGGCGGTGTCGTACGGTGTGTGCAGCGCCTGCCACTCGACCGAGTCATCACCTACCAAGACCGTGGTGGTCGCGATGGCAACGCGCATCGCCCGCAGGAGGTCGTAGGCCTCACGGGCGGCGTCGTAGACGCTGGCTGGTGCCACCAGAAACAACTCGTACCTGGCCGCAATCACGCCGGTCGAGCGGAACGCAGCCACCACATCACTACTCGCGATTGGCGTTGGGTGACTCAACGCGAGTGTCTGTAATGCTGTCTCAGTCTCCGTCATCGCAGTGAGGTATCGGACATACGCAGTTCGCCGTAGCTCTGCATGCCGGAGTCGTTGGTCTCGCTTCGTACGTACTGACTCGACGACCAGCGTTGAGCCAACGCCGAGCACGCCGCCGCTCAAGGTACTGATCAGCGTCAGCCATCCCATGAAGCCACGCTATGAGTTCGGGGCTTCACACGGTAGGGCGCAGCCCATCTGCTCCGGCTACGGCGTCCGGGCCGACAGCTCCATCCTGCCGTGCAGTGCCTCTTCCGCACCCGGCTCGGCCGATACCCGCAGCCTCAAGGTGCAGCGTGCAGACGGCGTTTCGCTGTCCTCGCCCTTCTCCATGAGGCCATCGTCCCAACAACGGCGGCTGAACCCCCAGACGTCTCACATCCGTTGGCGTCGGAGACGTGGTGCATCCGGCGCATCATCGTGCCCGGCGTCCAGCAGCTGGGCATCCACGGCCGGCGGCTGACGCCGAAGCAGAGTCGGGGTCGCGGTGCTGCAACTCCTCACGGAGCCGGGCGAGCGCCCGGTGCAGAGTGCTCTTGACCGTTCCGGGCGCCATGCCGAGGGCGGCGGCCGTCTCCTGCGTGGACATCCGCTCCCAGTACCGCAGCACCACGACACTGCGCTGCTGGGGCGCCAGCACTCGCATGATGTCCATCAGCAGCGCGCGGTCGGCGTGCTGCTCGGCGGAGTCCTCGACGCTCGTGTCCGGCGGCTGTGCGGAGGGGAGCTCCTGGAGTTTCCGGGCCCGCCACCACTCCGTGCGGGTGTTGATCATGACACGGCGCAGGTATGCGTCTGCGAGTTGCTTGTCCGCTATGTGCTCCCACCGGCGGTAGGTGCGTAGTAACGCGGTCTGCAATAGATCCTGGGCGTCGAGCGGGTCGCTGACCAGGCTGCGGGCGCTGCGCAGCAGAGCGTCGTGCCGCGTGTGGACGTACTCCTCGAAGTCCAGCACCTTGGCAGGGCGCTTGCGGAGGTTCATGCCTGGGACTCCTTTCTTTCGAGGCCCGATCGAATCAGTGGGTCGCTCGTGTCTTCGGGGTCTGCGGCGGTGCTCAGCGACTGCTGGTCCGTCTCAGTTCAGCCGACCGGCTGTTGTTCGGCTCGGGCCCGGGTGGTGGTGAGGCGGTCGACGATGGCCGCGCAGAGACGGGGGTCGGTGAAGGTCCTGGTCCAGCCGGAGAAGGACTCGTCGGAGGCGATGGCGACGCTGTTCTTCTCCCAAGGGTGGCCGCGGCCACCAGCGTGAGGTGCTTGATCTTTTTCACTGCTGCATCTCCTTTGCTTCGCTGCGGGCCTGTGCACGCAGGCCGATGGGGATGGCCGTTCTCCTTGAGGCCCGCCTGATGGGGCCGGCCCCGGATCCCTGGACACGGCAGCCGCCTGCTCCCCCCTGCGAGACGGCCGCCGTGCTCCGTCCCCCTCGGCGCCAGGGCATCCGGGGCTGACGACATCGAGTTCAGCGGGGCCGGAATTGAATGGGCAGCCTGTTCCGCCGCTCTGATCAATGGCCGCGGTGCAGGTCACGGGCACGTCATTGCAGTGCTGGCCAAAGAAGGCGCTTTCGGATTGCCCTCGTGTCACGGGGATGCATAGTTTGACGAACCTTGCTCCGCATCCACGGGGGACGCGGGTGACCGGTGGAGGTGCTGTCGATGGCGGGGCGTCCGGAAAGCCCACTTGATGCGAGTCAGGGGCCGGTGCAGGGTTTCGCCGCCGAGTTACGGAAGCTGCGTTCGGAGGCCGGCAGTCCGTCGTACCGGGTGATGGCGCAGCGCACCGGGCAGGGGGCGAGCACGCTGTCGCAGGCGGCCGGCGGTGAGCGGCTGCCGACCCTGCCGGTCGTCCGCGCCTATGCCCAGGCTTGTGGCGGCGACCCGGCCGAGTGGGAGGGGCGGTGGCGTGAGGCGGCCGCGGAGGTGGCGGCCGAACCCCAGGCCGAGGACGGGGACACCGAGTCCCCATATCGGGGGCTGGCCCGTTTCGAACCGGCCGATGCCGCTCTGTTCTTCGGCCGTGACGGACTCACTGAGCGCCTGTTCCAGCGGGCCTGCTCCGGCCGGTTCACCGCGGTCTTCGGCCCGTCGGGCAGTGGCAAGTCCTCCCTGCTGCGTGCCGGCCTCATCCCGCTCCTGCGCAGCCCTGACATCGCCGGGCCGCGGCCGGCTGCCGTACGCGTGCTCACTCCAGGAGAGCAGCCGCTGCGCACACATGGGCAGCGGCTGGTGCCAGCGGATGGGGACGGTGACACGTGGCTGATCGTGGATCAGTTCGAGGAGCTGTACACCCTGTGCACGGACCCCGGTGAACGTGACCAGTTCATCGACTGCCTCCTGGCCGCCACCGACTCAGCGAGTCGGCTGCGCGTAGTGATCGCGGTACGCGCCGACTTCCTCGGCCGGTGCGCCGCACATCCCCGGCTGACCTCCGCGCTACAGGACGCAACCGTGCTGGTCGGCCCGATGGACCCCGCCGAGCTGCGCGAAGTGATCATCAAACCGGCCCAGGCCAAGGGCCTCATCGTCGAACGCGCCCTCACCGCCCGCCTCGTCGACGAGATCGCAGGCGAACCCGGTGGCCTGCCGTTGCTGTCCCACGTCCTGCGCGAGATCTGGCGGCGCCGCCGCGGCCGGGCACTGACCGAGGAAGCGTACGAGGCCGCGGGCGGCGTCCACGGTGCCATCGCCCAGACCGCCGAGGACATCTACGCCGGGCTCTCCGCCGAGCACGCCCAGCTCGCCCGCCTCGTCCTGCTGCGGCTGATCACCCCCGGCGAGGGATCGCAGGACACCCGCCGCCCCGTCGACCGCTCCGAGCTCGACTTCGCACCCGGTCCGACGAGCGCCGCGCACATCCCTGTCGAGGCCGCGCACATCCCTGTCGAGGCTGCGGACGTCTCCCCGGTCCTGGACCGGCTGGCCCGCGCGCGGCTGATCACCACCGACCAGAACACCGTCGACCTCGCTCACGAGGCGCTGATCACCGCCTGGCCGCGGCTGTCCGGCTGGATCGACGAGAAACGCGAACAGCTCAGGGTGCACCGGCGGCTGACCGAGGCGGCCCGCACCTGGGACGAACTCGGCCGCGACCCGGGAGCCCTGTACCGCGGCACCCGGCTGGCCATGGTCGAGGAGGCGTTCGCCACGCCCGAGTACAGGGGCGCCCTCACTGTGCTGGAGGCGGACTTCCTCACCGCGAGTGCCGCAGCGCGCGATCAGGAGCGGCGGGCGGCGACCCGGGCCACACGCCGGCTGCGCACGCTGGTCGGCTCGCTGTCCGCGGTGGTGGTGCTCGCCCTCCTGGCAGGTGTCGTCGCCTGGCAGCAGACTCAGCAGAGCGACCAGCAGCGGGTTCTCGCCGCGGCCCGCAAGGCCGCCACCGCGGCGAACGCGCTGCGCTCCTCCGATCCCCGGCTGGCACTCCAACTCAGTGTGGCCGCCTGGGAACTGAGCCGTACTCCGGAGACCAAGGCGGCGCTGATGGGCGCCCTGGAGCAGCGGGAGCGCGCGAGGTTCGAGGGGCCGGCCTCCGACTACGACGGCGCGCAGTTCCTGAGCGACGGCGGCCGCACCTTCACCAGCGTCGAGAAGCGGCGCATCACGGTGCAGGACGCGGAGACAGGCCGAGTGACCGGCACCTACCGCCCGTTGCCGCTTGACGTGGACCTGGAGGCAGGCGTCCAACACAGCCCCGACGGCGCGACGGTCGCCATCCCGACGGGCGCCGGAAGGCAGGTGCGTTTGTGGGACATCCGCGCCGGACGGTACCGCGGCCCCGCCTTCGGCCCCACCCGATCCGACTCCGACTCCACCTCGTCCTCCGTGGGATTCAGCAGCAGTGGGCGGGCGATGTACTTCAGCACCGACGACGGGGGCACAGAGGTGTGGGACACGCGCACCGGGCGGCGGCTGCTCTCCGCCCCGGACGCCCCCCATGTGCTGATGGCGGACGTCAGCGTGGACGCCCGCCTGCTGGCTTACTGCACCGACGATGGCCGCGCCGAGCTATGGGACCTGCGCCAGGACCGCCGGTCGGCTGCCGAGTGGATCACGCAAGTGCCCTGCTCGACCACGTGGGACATACACTTCGCGCCCGACGGGGACACCCTGGCGGTGCCGGATGAGCAGGGACTGCGACGCTGGCGGCTCTCCTCCGGGAAGGAGCTGCCCATGCTCAGCCAGACGTCCCCCGGGCAGTATGCCTTCAGTGATGACGGGGAGTTCGTGGCGGGCGCGGGCAGGAACGAGATCCTGCTCTGGCGCCTTGACCGGCCGCAGGCCCCGGTCTTCCGCCACGCGCTGGCCGACGAGTACGGGGACCCCGCCACCATCGAACTCGACATGAGTTCCCGTGCGATCCGCTACGTCGGAAACGGGAGCGGTACCCGACTCGTGGTGCATACGCTCGATCTGGGCAGGTCCGTCATCTCGTCGTGGCGTGCGGACACCGTCGACAACGCCACGTTCAGCGCGGACGGCAGCACACTGGCTCTGGCCCGCGCGGGCGCCCGGGCCGTTCGCTTCACTCTGCTCGACGCGCGCACCGGCAAGGCCACGGCGGATGTTCCCGGGATTGAGCGGCCTGCCCCAGCCGAGGACGACGACCGCTTCCTGGACATGTCGCTGAGCACCGACGGGGACCGCTTCGCCTACGGCCTCGACGAGTCGCCCATCCCGTACGGCGCAGACGGGATCCGCGTATGGGATACGAGAAGAAACCGGCAGGTCAGGGCACTCACCCCCGGGAACTCGGACTTCGGATTCATGGCAGTGGCCCTCAGCCCGGACGGACGGGAAGCGATGACCACCGGAGCCGATACCGGAATCGAGGTCTGGGACACCCGCAGCGGAAAGCGGCTGCGCACCCTGCCCGAGCCGAACCGTGGCAACCGCGGCGAGGAGGTCCGGAGAATCCGCGCGCTCAGCGCCGACGGCACGAAGCTCCTGACGGACACCGGTGCCCTGATGAGGGTGTCCGACGGCAAGACCCTGCCCGACGCACTCGGGGAATGCATCGAGTGCCTGTTCGCGGTCAGCCCGGACGCCCGCCGGATCGCCGTGGCGACGGACTGGGGAAAGGTTTCCCTGTGGGACGGCACCCTGCGTACTCCGCTGGGCACATTGTCCGGCACCCTCTCGCGCGCCGCACCCGGCGAATTCGAGGGGGCGACCGCGGTGGTCTTCTCCCCGGACGGCAGCGCCCTCGCCGTCGCCGGGAACCAGGGCACCCTCCAGCTGTGGGACATGACCTCCCAACAACCCCTCGGCCCGGCCCTGCGCACTCCGGGCGACGGCATCCTGTCCCTGGCCTTCAGCCCGGACGGCGGCACGCTGTATGCCGCGGGGGAACACGTGCCGTGGCAGAAGTACGACATCGATCCGGACCGAGCCGTCGACTCGGTGTGCGCACGCGCCGGAGCTCCGCTGTCCCCAGCCGCTTGGAACAAATTCCTCCCCGAAGTCCCCTACCGGCAGCTTTGCCGACCCTGAGCGCACGCGAGCGAAGCACTGATCACCCGGGCCGCGATCACTGTGTCACCGGTAGTACGTCTGCTCGGCGACCAGCTGATCAGCGTCGCGGGGGTGGCGACGGCGAGCCGTCTCGGCCACGCCCCCGTCCGGACCCGCACCCGGGAGTTCCCGTCGTAGGTCGACACCCTCGAAGTCTCTGAGTGCACCGGCCCGTTCCAGGGGTGCAACAGCATCCGCGTGCGCGAGCGGCCCGGGATGAAGGTTGCGCTCGCCGCGGCCCGCAAGAACCGACGTGATCAACGCCGCCGCGCCTGAGGCTGCTCAGGGCGGGGCGTGGTGGGACGCATCGCGGCGTCCCCCGTTCCGCCTCCCTGCCGGGTGAAGCCCGGCGCCGTCCGGCACGCCGCCGCGCATGCCTCCCGCAGCGGCGGGTACGCCCCCTTCCGTACGGAGCGTCGCAAGAGCGGCCGAAGAAGCGAGGGGTGTCGGAAGTGATCCGGAAGTTGCAGGCGGTCGCGCTGGACTGTGCAGATCCGCTACGGCTCGCGGAGTTCTACGCGGAGCTGCTCGGGGGCCGGGTGGTCGCGGACCCCGAGGCGCCCGAGTGGGTCGAGGTGCACGGGTTCGAGGGGACGCCGTTGGCCTGTCAGCGGGCGGAGGGTTACCGGCCGCCCGAGTGGCCCGGGCAGGAGCACCCGCAGCAGGTCCATCTGGACTTCGACGTGGACGACCTCGACGCGGAGGAGAAGCGGGCGCTCGCGCTCGGCGCGACCGTGCTGGAGCGGACGGACCAGCTGCGCCCGGGGGCCAACTGGCGCGTCTACGCGGACCCGGCCGGCCATCCGTTCTGCTTCTGCCTCCACTGAGGCCGGCGGGCCCTTGACTGGACGTTCTCCCGCATGCTGAAGGGCGACAAGGTCGGGCTCAGGGCCCGGCACGAGGACGACATACCGGGCCTGCGGGCCGAGCTCTACGACGACGTGGTCAACGCCTCGCGGGCCGAAGGCGGGCCGTGGCGGCCGATCACGCCAGGCGTCAAGGATCCGCAGCTCGTGGTGGACGACACGAAGGAGGCGTCCGTCCCGTTCTCCGTGGTGGAGCTGGCCGGCGGCACGCTGGTCGGCACGGCGACGCTCTGGGGCATCGACCTGCACAACCGGTGCGCGCACATCGGGCTGGGCCTGCGCCTTCACCTGCTCGACGGTCCACCCCTCCCTATTCTCCTCTCGAAGAACGGAAACCTCCGAAACTGCCCGAAGAGACACCGAGTCTGACCGGCCTTACACGGAGACGCGCTGAGCACCTATCCAAGTCCGCCCCCGCCGACGTCGTGAAATGGGCCGTGGCCCGTGTCGCACCGGCCACGTGACCGAGCATGACCTACCCCACCCGCCACCTGCTCGCCACGGGCCCGCTACAGCTACGCCGCTCCGTCAACCCGGGAGTACAGCGGGGCTACCGACCGGGCAGGTGAGATCCAGCGGCAGACGGATCGCCGTCGTTACGACGGCTGTCGAGGATGGCGAGGTCTAGACCCCTTTCCGGCTCATGAATTTTCTGGCTCGTGAATTCTGTGAGAAGTATTGACGCCGGTGGCCGGATCTTTATTATCCACTTGCTCGATACTACGACCTGTGTTCGAAATGACGAACATAAGCGGGGTCGTGCAGCACCACCCTTCGCACAGCCTCCCAGGGACCGGCAGAGCCGCGCCCTCAGAAACACGAGGTCCCCATGCACAGACTCAGCTCCAGCCGCAGACGTCCGTCCGCGGTTCTCGCCGCAACGACCGCGACCATCGTCTCGGCGGCGGCGCTGCTGGTCGCCGGCCCGGCCGCCCAGGCGGCCACCAGCGGCGCCCTGCGCGGCGCCGGCTCCAACCGGTGTCTCGACGTGCCGGGCGCCAGTCAGACCAATGGCACCAGCACCCAGATCTGGGACTGCTGGGGCGGGAACAACCAGCAGTGGACGCTGACGGACAGCAACCAGCTGACCGTGTACGGCAACAAGTGTCTGGACGTCCCTGGCCACGCCACCACGTCCGGAACCCGGCCGGTGATCTGGGACTGCAACGGCGGTACGAACCAGCAGTGGCGGGTGAACGGCGACGGCACGGTCGTCGGCGTGGAGTCAGGGCTGTGCCTGAGCGTCGTGGGTGCCGGTACCGCCAACGGCACTGCGGTGGAGATCGCGACGTGCAACGGCGGCAGCAACCAGAAGTGGTCCGGCCTGTCCGCGTCGGGCACCACGTGTTCTCTGCCGTCGACGTACCGGTGGACCTCGACCGGCGCGCTGGCGCAGCCGGCGAACGGGTGGTCCGCGCTGAAGGACTTCACCACCGTGACGTACCAGGGCAAGCACCTGGTCTACGGGACGTACTCCGACGGCACCAACTGGCGCTCGATGGGCTTCGGTGCCTTCACGAACTGGTCGGACATGGCGACGGCCCCCCAGACCGCCATGAGCCAGGGCGCGGTGGCGCCCACGCTGTTCTACTTCGCGCCCAAGAACATCTGGGTGATGGCCTCCCAGTGGGCCGGCGGCTGGCCCTTCAACTACCGCACGTCGAGCAACCCGACCGACCCCAACAGCTGGTCCGCGCCGCAGCCGCTGTTCACCGGCACCCTGCCCACCAAGGTCGCCTCCCCCACCGACGGCTCCCCCACCGGCCCGATCGACCAGACCCTGATCGCAGACGACCAGAACATGTACCTGTTCTTCGCCGGTGACAACGGCAAGATCTACAAGGCGAGCATGCCGATCGGAAACTTCCCCGGTAACTTCGGCTCGTCGTACACGACGGTCCTGAGTGACACGGAGGACAAGCTGTTCGAGGCGCCGGAGGTCTACAAGGTCCAGGGCCAGAACCAGTACCTCATGATCGTCGAGGCGAAGGGCGCGAACGGGCGCTACTTCCGCTCGTTCACCGCCACCAGCCTGAACGGGACCTGGACCGAGCAGGCCGGCACCGAGAGCAACCCCTTCGCGGGCAAGGCCAACAGCGGTGCCACCTGGACCAACGACATCAGCCACGGTGACCTGGTCCGCAACAACCCCGACCAGACCAAGACCATCGACCCCTGCAACCTGCAATTCCTGTACCAGGGCAGGGGCGCCACCGCGAGCGGCACCGACTACTTGAAGTGGCCGTACCGGCCGGGTGTCCTCACCCTTCAGCGCTGACCCGTCTGATACGCACCGCCTGAAGGAACCCCGGCCGCACGTCGGCCGGGGTTCCTCCCCTTTGGCCCTTTGGCGGCCGACGGGCACCGTCGGTCATTCCGCCGTTCCGGCGATCTCCACGGTCTGCGCGGGGCGCCGCCCCGCCGCCGCCCGGGCACCCGGCGAGGGCCTCCCGTACGGCTGTTCATGCTCCGTCGTCTCCGCTCGTTCAGGGGGTCGCGCACACCCCCTGAAGTCACGGGATGGCCGTGGCGCCTACCGCCTGCGGGTCAGCGCGCCGCGAACTGGACCCCCGTCGGTTGCACGACGTCCGGGCGTATCGCGATCCCCTTCACCGTCAACGTCTCCCCGTAGATGTCCGTGATCCTGATCGCGCCCCCGCATCCGCTCCCCTGCTCGGAGAGGAAGTAGTTGTAGTCGGTGCGAGGGAGCTGGCGCCACGTGCCGCCCGCGTCACGGACCTCCAGGCGGGCCAGCGGGTTGCGGTGGTCCAGCGCCTGGATGGCGCACCAGTGGACGCTGGAACCGGTCTTGTAGCGGATCGCGATCTTGTCGGACGTGCCAGGGCTCAGCAGGCTCCAGGTGACCGGTATGCGACCGGTCGAAGGCGTCGCGAGCTTGGCGAACGCCTGGGCGCTGAGGTCGAGTTGGCCGGGAGCGCAGGGCAGGGGGCACTCGTTGGTGATGCGGACGGTGACCGAGGCGCCGTTCGCCGCGCGGACCAGGACGTGCGCCCCGCAGGCCTTGGACGTCTCGTAGTCGGTGTGGTTCATCGCCGCCGTCATGACGTCGGCGGTGGGGCCGTACAGGCAGGCGCCGTTGCCGTTTCCGGCGTCGTAGAAGGTGGCGACTCCTTCGTAGCTGGCACCGGGGCGGATACGGCCCGCCAGTGGGGCCGAGCCCGAAGCGCGCTGCGGGGTGGTGGACTTGGCCGCGGAGTCCGCCGGGGGTGCGGTCGGCTTGCCGGGCGGTGGGGTGGTCCTCGTGGTGCTGGGGGTCGGGGACGCCTTGGACGGTTTCGGCTTGGGGGTCGGTCTCGGGCTCGGTGTCGTCCGCGCGGGTGCCGACCTGCTGTCGGCGGTGGGCGTGGTCGCGGTGTGGCCGGCCGTGGAGGTGCCGTCGGGGCGCAGGGCCATGAGGAGGGACGCGGCGAGTGCGACGGCCGCCACGACCACCGCGGGGACGAGGGCGCCGCGCCACTTGCGGGGTGGCCGGCGGTGGGAAGGGGATGCCACGGGTGAGTCCTTACGGGGTGGGTGGGGCTGGGGTTCCTGGGGAGGGAGTCGGAGTCGTCCGTGTGTCAGTGGTCGCCGAGGCCCGAAAGGTTGCCGGGGAGTTGAGGGCGCGGAAATTCCCTCGCGTCCCGGCGCGGGCAGCGTTACGCGCACCCGCGATGACGACTCACTCTGTTTCCCGGGCGTGTGCGTCGAAGTGGGCCAGCCGATACCGGCGCCACGACCGAACTCGGGCTGGAGCACCGCTCTCCTACAGGATCGCCTTCGAGCGGGCCCAGGCCGGAACGCTGATCAGCCGAAGGACCGAAAGCAGGCACAGGGACCGAAAGTAGGCCCTTGGCCAGGCCGTATCCCTGACGGCGGAGGCTGGCGCGTGCACGGGTGGCAGCGACCATGTACCCGAGGTGGCGCCTTTCGGCCGAGCCTCGGCCGAGCGCCCCACCGGCGCGCGGGGGACCAGGCAGCGAGTGAGCGCCGTACGACCGACGCTCCCCGGGCCTGGTCCCTTGGGTGGACCCTTCGCCCCGCCCGTACTGCGTTCTCAGTACCGGCGATTGTCGGCAGCCGCACGACGACACGGCACACCCGGTCCCGAGAGTCTGGGCAGACGTTCGAGTCCCAGATGTGGAGACCCCCTGCCGTGGCTACTTTCCTGTATCGAGTGGGCCGTCTGGCCTTCCGGCGACGCTGGTACGTCGCCCTGGTCTGGGCGGCCGTGCTGGCCGCCGTCGGACTGGGTGCGCTGAAGGCCCCGGGCGCGGCCGACGAGGAGTTCTCGATGCCGGGCATCGAGTCGCAGAAGGCCTTCGACCTGATGGAGGAGCGCTTCCCGGGCGCTACCGCCGACGGCGCCACCGCGCGGGTCGTGTTCGTCGCGCCGGGCGGTGAGAAGGTGACCGCAACCGAGAACAGGAAGGCCGTCGAGGAGGCCGTGGCCGAGCTGGGCCAGGGGTCGCAGGTCGCCGGGGCCGTCGACCCGTTCCAGGCGCGGGCCGTCAGCAAGGACGGTACGACGGCGTACTCGACCGTCACCTACAAGGTCGGCGCCAACGACCTCACCGACGCCGGCAGGAGGCACCTGGAGGAAGCCCTCGCGCATGCCCGGGACTCGGGGCTGACCGTCGAGGCCGGCGGCACCGCCCTCCAGGACGGCGGCGGTCCGGGCGGGGCGGCCGAGGGCATCGGCGTCGCCATCGCCGCCGTCGTGCTCCTCGTCACCTTCGGTTCCCTCGCGGCCGCCGGGCTGCCGCTGCTCACCGCGGTCATCGGCGTCGGCGTCAGCATGGCGAGCATCCTGGCGCTGTCCGACGCGCTCGGGCTGTCCACCACGACCGGCACGCTCGCCATGATGCTGGGCCTCGCGGTCGGCATCGACTACGCCCTGTTCGTCGTCTCGCGGTACCGCGAGGAGCGAGCCAAGGGCCGCACGCCGCAGGAGGCGACCGGACTCGCGGTCGGTACGGCCGGCTCCGCGGTCGTCTTCGCCGGGCTCACCGTCGTCATCGCGCTGGCCGGGCTCTCGGTCGTCGGCATTCCGATGCTCACCAAGATGGGGCTGGCCGCGGCGGGCGCGGTCGTCGTCGCCGTACTCATCGCGCTGACGCTCGTCCCGGCGTTCCTCGGTTTCTGGCCGAACGCCGTGCTGTCCCTGCGGGCCCGCAAGAGCGGCCGGGTGGAAGAGGACGCCGCCGACAACGGCGGCACCCGCTGGGCCCGGTTCGTGCTGCGGCGGCCCCTGCCCGTGCTGCTGCTCGGCGTCGTCGGACTCGGGGCGCTCGCCGTGCCGATGACCGACCTTCAGCTGGGCATGCCCGGCGATGAGGCCAAGTCGACCGCCACCACGGAGCGGCGGGCCTACGACGCGCTCGCCGAGGCCTTCGGGCCGGGCTTCAACGGGCCGCTCACCGTCGTCGTGGACGCCAAGGGCGACGAGGACGCCAAGGGCGCCGTCAGCACGATCTCCGAGGAGATCGGGGGCACGAAGGGCGTCGTGTCCGTCTCCCCGGCCCGCTTCAACGAGGCCGGTGACACCGCCGTGTTCTCCGTCGTGCCGTCCACCGCGCCGACCGACGAGAAGACCAAGGACCTGGTCACCACCATCCGGGGCGAGCGGTCCGGGGTCGAGGCCGAGACCGGGGCGACCTTCGAGGTCACCGGCACCACCGCGATGAACATCGACATCGCCGACAAGGTGCAGGCCGCGCTGGTGCCGTATCTGATCGTCGTGGTCGGGCTGGCGATCGTGCTGCTCCTCGTGGTCTTCCGGTCGCTGCTCGTCCCGCTGAAGGCGGCCCTCGGCTTCCTGCTGTCGGTGCTGGCGTCCCTCGGTGCCGTGGTCGTGGTGTTCCAGCAGGGGCACGGCGCCGAACTGCTGGGCGTGGAGCAGACCGGGCCGATCATGAGCCTGATGCCGATCTTCCTGGTGGGCATCGTCTTCGGGCTCGCCATGGACTACGAGGTCTTCCTCGTCTCGCGGATGCGGGAGGCGTACGTCCACGGTGAGCCGGCCCGGCAGGCGGTCACCTCCGGCTTCCGGCACAGCGCCCGCGTGGTCGCGGCCGCCGCGCTGATCATGATCGCGGTCTTCGCCGGGTTCATCGGCGAGAGCGACTCCATGATCAAGATGATCGGCTTCGGTCTCGCCACTGCCGTACTCCTCGACGCTTTCGTCGTACGGATGGCGATCGTGCCGGCCGTGCTCGCCCTGCTCGGCGACAAGGCCTGGTGGCTGCCGAAGTGGCTGGACCGGATCCTGCCCCGGGTGGACGTGGAGGGGGAGGCGCTCAGCCGACGGTCCGAGCCGCCGGCGCAGGCCGACGCGGAGGCGGAGGTGGAGGCCGGGGCGGATCCGGCCCGGGCGGCCGAGATGGACGTGGCGCGCACCTGATCCGACCGGCGTAGCCCGCCCACCCCGCCCCACAGAGACCGCCCGTGACCAAGGACACGGGCGGTCCCGTCGGCCGTTCGTACCGCAGGCGGCCACCATGGACCGAGCCCACCGACCGGAGAGCACGATGACGACCAGCCCGGAGCGGCGCTATGCGGACCGCATCGAGGAGTTCTCGGACCGCCATCCCTTCGCCATCGACGTGGTGCTGGTCATGGCGCTGATGGGCTGCGCGACCCTCGGCAGCATGCTCACGCTGCCCGGCGCGGACCCGCCGGACCAGGACCGGACCGCCGCCGCCCTCATGGGCGTGTCCTGCCTCGCGCTGCTGAAGCACCGCACCCACCCGCGGGTCGCCGTCGTCGTGTGCGCGCTCTGCGCCACGATCGTGGTCGGGCTCGGGTACCTGCTCACCCCCCTGCTGCTGGCCCCTGTCATGGCGGCGCTCTACTGGCTGGCCACCTTCACCGACCGCAGGACCACCCGCGCGTACGGCATCTCCACCCTGGTGGCGGTGATCGTCGCGGCGGCGATCTCCGACTCCATGGACCACATCTCGCTGCTGCTGAGGACGCTGGGCCCGTTGTTCTGGCTGCTGCTGCCCCTCGCCGCCGGCAACATGACCCGGCTGCGCCGCGCCTACCTGGCGGCGGTGCAGGCCCGGGCCGAACACGCCGAGCGCACCCGGGAGGAGGAGGCCAGGCTGCGGGTCACCGAGGAGCGCATGCGGATCGCCCGTGAGCTGCACGACGTGGTCGCCCACCACATGGCGCTGGCCAACGCCCAGGCCGGTACGGCCGCACACCTCGCGCTGACCAGTCCCGAGCAGACGAAGGCGATCCTCACCGACCTCACCGGCACCACGTCGTCCGCGCTGCGCGAGCTGAAGGCCACGCTGGGGCTGCTGCGGCAGAACGGCGACCCGGACTCCGCCTCGCTGGAGCCGTCGCCGGGGCTGGCCCGCCTGCCCGAGCTGGTCTCGGCGTGCGCGTCGGCCGGGCTCAAGGTCACGGTCACCACCGACGGCGAGCCGCAGCACCTGTCCCCGGGCGTCGACCTGACCGCCTACCGGATCGTTCAGGAGGCGCTCACCAACGTCACCAAGCACGCCTCCACCCAGGCCGCGCACGTCCGGTTCGTGTACACCGGGTCCCGGCTGACGATCACCGTCAGCAACGACGGTCCGGTAGCCGCCGGGGCCTCCGCGGCCTCCGGGGCCCCCGAGGCCGACGCCGCGCAGAGCAGGGGCTTCGGCGTCATGGGCATGCGCGAGCGCGCCCGCTCCATTGGCGGCGACCTGTGTGCGGGGCACCGTCCGGGGGGCGGCTTCGAGGTCACCACCGCGCTGCCGCTTCAGCCGTACGCCGCCGAAGGGGGCGGCCCGGCGCCCGCGTAGGGGCCTGGGCCCGCCGTGCGATGACGCGGATCCGCTCCTCTCCGTGGTCCGTCCGTCCGTCCGTTCGCCGTCGGTCCGGTCCATCTCGGCGGCCTCCTCGGCGAGAGCCTCCAACAGCGCGCCGCAGTTTTTCCCGTTCGCGCGGGCTGAGTCCGTACGGCACTTCCGTGGGCGTCTCGTGGACCGGCACCGCGTCCGCCGCGAACCCCGGGCCAGGCCGGTGCCGGCGTAGGACGACGCGGTACCAGGCACCGCCGGCACCGGACGGGGTTCCGGGGGCGCTTACCTGCGCGGAGTACGGTGCGGCGAGATCACTCGCGCCCCGGCGGCCCGGCCGCCACCGCCCGGAAGGACCGAACCTGAACACCCCGCTCGCGGAGACCCTGTCCGTGGCCATGCTCGCGCTCGTGCTGGTCTGCGCCGTCGTCCGTCCCTTCAACTGGCCGGAGGCCGTCGTCGCCGTACCGGCCGCCGCGCTCGTCGTGGCCACCGGGGCGATCTCCCCGGCCCACGCCCTCGACGAGGCCGAACAGCTCGGCCCGGTGATCGGTTTCCTCGCGGCCGTACTGGTCCTCGCCCAACTCTGTGACGACGAGGGGCTGTTCCAGGCCTGCGGGGCGTGGATGGCGCGTACGGCGCAGGGGCGGCCGCGTCGGCTGCTGGGGCAGGTGTTCCTGGCCGCCTCGGCGATCACGGCCGTACTGAGCCTGGACGCCACGGTCGTGCTGCTCACGCCGGTGGTGTTCGCCACCGCCGCCCGGCTCGGCGCCCGCCCCAAACCGCACGTCTACGCCTGCACGCACCTGTCCAACACGGCCTCCCTGCTCCTGCCGGTGTCCAACCTCACCAACCTGCTGGCGTTCGCGGCGAGCGGGCTCAGCTTCACCCGGTTCGCCGCGCTGATGGCGCTGCCGTGGGTGGCCGCGATCGTCGTGGAGTACGTGGTCTTCCGGCGTTTCTTCGCCACCGACCTGGACGCCGGGGCCCAGGCCCCGCCCACCGGCGACGCCCCCCGACTGCCGCTGTTCGCCCTGGTGACCGTCGCGTGCACGCTGGCCGGTTTCGTGCTGACCTCGGCGCTCGGCGTCGACCCGGCCTGGGCGGCGCTGGCGGGCGCGACGGTCCTCGGCGCGCGGGCCCTGCTGCGGCGCCGTACGACGCCGAAGGCGCTGCTGCGGTCGGTCTCGGTGCCGTTCCTCGCCTTCGTCCTGGCGCTCGGGATCGTGGTCCGCGCGGTCGTGGACAACGGCCTCGGCACGGCCTTGGGCCACCTGATCCCGGACGGCACCGGGCTGCTCGCCCTGCTCGGCATCGCCGTGCTGGCCGCCGTACTGGCCAACGCGATCAACAACCTGCCCGCCGTCCTGGTCCTGCTGCCACCCGCCGCCGCGACCGGCCCCGGCGCCGTCCTCGCCGTGCTCCTCGGCGTGAACATCGGCCCCAACCTCACCTACGCCGGTTCGCTGGCCACCCTGCTGTGGCGGCGTATCGTGCACGCCCACGACGCGGAGGTGCGGCTGGGCGAGTTCACCCGGCTCGGCCTGTACGCGGTACCGGCGAGCCTGGGCGCCTCGGTGCTGGCACTGTGGGCGTCACTGGCCCTGATCGGAGCCTGACCGGAGGAGGCTGGACCCATGGCGGTGGTGGTCGTCTGGATCGTCGAGGGCACCTGGCCCGCCTGCGTGGACGCCGCGCGGCGGCACGCCCCCGAGGACGCCGAGGTCGTCCTGCTGCACGTCACCGGTCCCGATGTCGCGGACGCCGCCCACGGCGCGTTCGCCGGGCTCCTCGGCCGCGGCCACCCGGAACGCGATCCCGGCACCCGCGTGGAACACCTCGCCGCCGCCTCCGCCGAAACCCTCCTCCAGGCCGCCGCCGACCGCCTCGCCCGCTCCTGCCGCCGCGTCGAACGCACCGGCCGGACCGAACACGAGGTCATCACCGCGACGGCCGACGCCGACCTCCTCATCCTGTCCCGTGACGGGGACCGCACCCGCCTCGGCCCGCACAGCCTCGCCCCACCCAGCCGCTTCGTCGTCGACCACGCCCCCTGCCCCGTCCTCCTGGTCTGGCCGGAACCGGCCCCACCCGTGACGACACTGCCCCCTGCGCCGCCGCGGCCTCCCGTGCCGTGACGGACGGTGGCTGAGTTGTTCAGCCCGTCCGGCGTTTGAGGACGAGGCCCGAAGGGCCGACAGCGGGGGTCAGGGGGCGCAGCCCCCAGGGACGGGACGGGTAGGGGCGGCGGGGGCGAGTGATCCTGCCCCGCGACGGCGACCGCGCGGAACCTCCTAGCCGCCCTCCCGGGCACCCGGCGGCGCGCCCGTGCTCGCGCGGCGTACGAGACGCGTCGGGACCAGTGTCGTGCCGTGGGTCGTGCCCCCGTGGCGGATCTTGGTGATGACGCCCTCGACGCAGAGGCGGCCGACCTCGGCGAAGTCCTGGTGGATGGTGGTGAGCGGGGGGAGGAAGGATGCGGACTCGGGGAGGTCGTCGAAGCCGATGACGCTGACGTCGTCGGGGACCTTGCGGCCGCGTTCGTGCAGGGCGCGCAGGAGGCCCAGGGCCATCTGGTCGTTGGCCGCGAACACGGCCGTGCAGTCGTGGTCGTCGGCGAGACGCAGCCCCGCGCGGTAGCCCGACTCGGCCGACCAGTCGCCGCGGACCAGGGGCGGCGGGGTGACGCCCGCCTCGGTGAGGGCGTCGCGCCAGGCGTTGGCACGGCGCTGTGCGGCGAAGGAGCCCTGGGGGCCGGCCAGGTGCCAGACCGTGTCATGGCCGAGGTCCAGCAGATGCCGTACGGCGTCGCGGGCGCCGCCCGCCTGGTCGGTGTCGACGACGGTGTAGCGGTCGCCGGCGTCCGAGTCGGCCACCACGACCTGGACGCCGGGCGGCAGCGAGACCGTCGCCGCGTCGAGGAGGTGGATCTCCATGATGACGATGACCGCGTCCACGGCGAGTTCCCCGAGGCGGGAAAAGGCGCCGTTCACCTCGTCCTGCGTGGGGACGGCGACCGGCAGCAGCGTGACGGCGTAGCCGTGCTGGGCGGCGGAGGTCGCGATGGCCTCCAGGGTGCGGATGTTCCCGTGGGTGGAGAGCGAGAACGTGATCACGCCCAGGGTGCGGAACTCGCCCCGTTTGAGGGCCCGCGCGGCGCTGTTGGGCCGGTAGCCCAGCTCCCGCATCGCGGCCATGACCTGCTGCCGGGTCTCCTCGGTCACCCCCGGGAAGCCGTTCGAGACACGGGAGACCGTCTGGGAGGAGACACCGGCCAGCTGTGCGACGTCGGCCATGGAGGCGCCCTGGCGTGGGCGGGCGGCACGCCCGCGCGTGCGGCCTCCCGCGGGGCGCGTGTCCATCGGCGCGCCGTCTCTGTCCGTAGTCCCCACGCTGCCCCCTGGGTGCGCAACTTTCGGTTCCGGCCAACTCCTTGACCGCCGAGATTCGCACAGTGTAGACATCCCGCCAGCGGATGTTTACGTAAACATTACGAGCCGAAACCGGACGAGAACACACCGAACCGCATCGAACCGAACCGCATCGAATCCCGCACGGGACGCGCGGCGCACGGAAGAGCTGGAGTACTCGAGATGGCACACCGCACCCGCAAGAGAAGACTCCTGGGCATCGGCGTCACCGCCCTCGCGACCGGCACCGTGCTGGCCGCCACCACACTGCCGGCCACGCCCGCGGACACGACCGCCGCCGCTTCGGTCACCGTCCGGCCCGACCCGTCGTACAAGCAGGAGAAGTTCGAGGGCTGGGGCACCAGCCTGGTCTGGTTCGCCAACGCCACCGGCGACTACCCGCCCGCGATCCGCGAGAAGCTCGCCAAGCTGCTCTTCGGCGACGACGGGCTCGCCCTGAACATCGCCCGCTACAACATCGGCGGCGGCAACGCCCCGGACGTCAAGGACTATCTGCGGGCCGGCGGCGCGGTCGAGGGCTGGTGGAAGGCCCCGGCGGGCACCACCCGCGAGGACGTCGACTGGTGGGACGCGGACGACCCCGCCGACTGGAACAACAAGGCCGACAAGACGCAGCGCTGGTGGGTCGACCGCATCAAGAAGGACATCACCCACTGGGAGACCTTCAGCAACTCCCCGCCGTGGTTCATGACCGAGAGCGGCTACGTCTCCGGCAACTTCGACGCCGGCAAGGACCAGCTCAAGACCGAGTCCGTGGACGACTTCGCCAAGTACCTGGTGGGCGCCACCGAACGCCTCGAGAAGGCGCACGGCATCAAGGTCGACACCCTCGACCCGTTCAACGAGCCGAACACCGACTACTGGGGCACCAAGCTCGGTGCGGACGGCGAGCCCGTCGGCGGCCGTCAGGAGGGCGCCCACATCGGCCCCGAACTCCAGCAGAAGGTGCTCCGCGCGCTGGCCCCGACCCTGGCCGAGTCCCGTACCGGCGCGGAGATCTCCGCGATGGACGAGACCAACCCCGGCACCTTCGCCACCAACTGGAACTCCTACCCCCAGGAGGTCCGCGACCTCGTCGCCCAGATGAACGTCCACACCTACGGCACCAGCCGGCGCACCACCGTCCGCGACCTGGCCAAGGCCGCCGACAAGCCGCTGTGGATGAGCGAGGTCGAGGGCGACTGGGGCGACGGCCAGAGCTTCACGGACATGCGCCCCGGCCTGGGCCTCGCCCAGCGCATCGTCGACGACCTGCGTGAACTGGAGCCCCGCGCCTGGGTGTTCTGGCAGCCCGTCGAGGACTACGACAACATGAAGCCGGGCGGCGAGTCCGCGAAGGGCGGCAACTGGGGCGAGATCCAGCTGTCGTTCAGCTGCACCTCGAAGGACACGCTCGAAAGCTGCCCGATCCACACCAACACCAAGTTCGACACGGCCCGTAACTTCACGCACTACATCAAGCCCGGCGACCGGCTGATCAAGACGAACGACACCTCCAGCACCGCGGCGGTCTCCCGCAAGGGCGACGCGGCGACCGTCGTCCACGTCAACAGCACCACCGAGGCCCGCGACGTCACGCTCGACCTGTCGAAGTTCGGCCGTATCTCCCCCTACGCCACCGTCACCCCGGTGGTGACCAGCGCCGACGGCAAACTGGAGAAGCAGAGGGCCGTGCGCGTCACCGGAAAGCAGGCCACGGTCGCCGTGCCCGCCCAGTCCGTGACGTCGTTCCTGGTCAACGGCGTCTCCGGCGTCGCGAAGGACGCGGCCGAGCTGCGCCAAGGCCACACCTACCGGCTGACCGGCGTCCAGAGCGGCAAGGACCTCACCATCGCCGACAACGGCACCGGCCTGGTCATCAGGAGCGCCGACGCCTCCGACCCCACCGGTCAGCAGTGGCGCCTGGAGCAGATCAGCGGCAACGGCAGCGACAACCGCAAGCGGTACGCCTTCACCGAGGTGACCGAGGACAAGCGCCTGGCCGTCCGGGACGGCGCCCTGGTGGCCGAGCCCGACGAGGGCCGCCGTGACAGCGCCGCCCAGTGGATCATGTCGACGACCGGCGACGGCACCTGGACCCTCGTCAACGCCGCCACCGGCCGCCTCGCGGACGTCTCCGGGGAGTCCACGAGCGACGGCGCCTCCGTCGGCGTGTGGCTGGCGAACTCCGGCGCCAACCAGCGCTGGACGGTGACCGACGTGACCGGTGACAACGCCGCGTAGACCGAGCAGCGCGTCAGCCCCCGGCTCCTCCCCGCAGGCGAGGGGAGGAGCCGGGGGCTTTCACTGGTCCGAGTAGCCGATGTCCCCGATGGTCCAGGCGCTCACGTCCTTCAACGCGACGCGGTACATGCCGCCGCTGTCGGGGATGCCGAAGCTGCCCTGGAGGATCCGGGCGACATGGAAGTGGAGATGCGTGGGTCCGGTCCCGTCTTCCGGCCGGTGGCCGCCGTCGTCCTGGGGCGGGGTGAACGCGGCGGCGAACGGCCGCAGGTGGTCGGAGTCCCGCAGGACTTCGGCCACGCGTTCCTTCCACAGGCCCTCCGGGGCCAGCCGTCCCGTGATGACGGCTCCCGGGATCACCACGGTCAGGGACATCTGGCTGCTGTGCCGCGACTCCACCATCGCGGCGATCGCGACGAGCAGGTCGTCAGGGTGCGTCATGTCTCAGGAGCCTAGCCCGACCACGGCCGTCACGGTGCGGGCAGCGACGCAGACGTCACCAGCCCAGCGCACCCTCGGCGCCTCGCGTGCCCGCGGCCGGCGCGACCGGAGGGGTGTCGTGGCAGGTGAAACCCAGCCGGGTCAGCGCCCGGCGCATCTCACCGGCGGTGAAGTCGCGACGGTTCTGCCGGGTGATCACTTCCCCGACCTGCATCACCGGGTAGACCCGGCGGCCGATGGTGACGGCGACGCCCACGAGGGGTTCGGGCGTGACGCCGCTCATCGACTGCTCGACCTCGCTCTTGATGAGGTCGAAGGGGAAACGGGCGATGACACAACGCATGGGTGCCTCCACGGAGTTGCCTGGGCTACGGGGTGTTCCTCGGGGTGTTCCTCGGAGCAGAGCGACGGTTCCGGGTGGTGGAGCGTCCGTTTCCGCTGCGGTCGGCTGTCCGCCCGTTGGTGCCACGGCCGGTGCCGCCCCGTCCTCGCCGGCCGCGGCCGGGGGTTCCCGTGCGTTCGCTCTGCTCGGCGGGCGGCGGAGTGAGGCTGACGGGCACGCCGGACGGGGTCCGGGCGCCGGTGATGCGGTGCAGTTCGGCCTCGCCGGGCCGGACCTGCGCGGAGCGCGGTTTGATGCCGGCGTCGGCCATCAGACGGTCCATCGCGCGCCGCTGGTGCGGCAGGACGAGGGTGACGACGGTGCCGGACTCGCCGGCGCGTGCGGTACGGCCGCCCCGGTGCAGATAGTCCTTGTGGTCGCCGGGCGGGTCGACGTTGACGACGAGGTCGAGGTCGTCGACGTGGATTCCGCGGGCGGCGACGTTGGTGGCCACCAGGACGGTGACCTCGCCGTCCTTGAAGCGGGCGAGCGTCTTGTTGCGCTGCGGCTGGGACTTGCCGCCGTGCAGGGCCGAGGCCCGCACCCCGACGGACAGCAGGTGCTTGGCCAGCTTGTCCGCGGCGTGCTTGGTGTCCAGGAACATGATCACCCGGCCGTCACGGGCGGCGATCTCGGTCGCGGTGGTGTGCTTGTCGGCGTCCTGCACGTGCAGCAGATGGTGTTCCATGGTGCTGACGGCGCCCGCGGACGGGTCGACCGAGTGCACCACGGGGTCGTGGAGGTAGCGGCGCACCAGGAGGTCGATGTTGCGGTCCAGGGTGGCCGAGAACAGCAGCCGCTGGCCGCCAGGGGCGACCTGGTCGAGCAGGGCGGTCACCTGCGGCATGAAGCCCATGTCGGCCATCTGGTCGGCCTCGTCCAGGACGGTGACGCCGACCTGGTCCAGCCGGCAGTCGCCCCGTTCGATGAGGTCCTTGAGCCGGCCGGGGGTGGCGACGACGACCTCGGCACCGCCGCGCAGCGCGGTCGCCTGCCGGCCGATCGCCATGCCGCCCACGACGGTGGCGAGCCGCAGCCGCAGGGCGCGGGCGTAGGGGGTGAGCGCGTCGGTGACCTGCTGGGCCAGTTCCCGGGTGGGGACGAGGACGAGCGCGAGCGGCTGTCGGGGCTCGGCCCGCCGGCCGTTCAGCCGGGCCAGTACGGGCAGGCCGAAGGCGAGCGTCTTGCCCGAGCCGGTGCGGCCCCGGCCCAGTACGTCCCGTCCGGCCAGCGCGTTCGGCAGCGTCGCCGCCTGGATCGGGAAGGGCACGGTCACGCCCTCGGCGGCGAGCGCGGTCAGCAGCCGGGCCGGAAGTTCCAGCTCGGCGAAGGTCGCGACCGCGGGCAGCGGCTCGGTGAGGGTGACCGGCAGGGTGAACTCCTGCGGACGGGTGGTAGTGGTGCGTGCTCGGGGGTTCTGCCGGCCCGTCTTGTGGGCGCGGACACGACCTGAGCTGCCGCCGGTACGGCGGGTGCGGTTCATGGGGAACCTTCCTCGATCCGGCGTATCGAGGAATTCTGCCCAGCGGTGGGGAACCGCACGCGGATTCACAAGAATGAGCCGAGGGAAATACGAAAGGCCGCTCGGCGGGGAAGCCGGGGCTGTCAGTGATCCGGGGACTCCGGGATCGCCGAGGGCTGAGAGAACTCAGGGAACTCGGGGAAAGCAATGAGCTGGGGCCCGCACCCCAAGAGCGCGGGCCCCAGCTACATGTTCGCGACAGTCAGCGTCAGGCGGGAACGATGTTCTCGGCCTGCGGGCCCTTCTGGCCCTGCGTGACGTCGAAGGTAACCTTCTGGCCTTCCTGAAGCTCGCGGAAGCCGCTGGTGGCGATGTTCGAGTAGTGGGCGAACACGTCAGCGCCGCCGCCGTCCTGCTCGATGAAGCCGAAGCCCTTTTCCGCGTTGAACCACTTCACGGTGCCAGATGCCATATTGAATCTCCCTTGGGGGGCAGTACCGGAATCCGCACTTTACGGATCCGAGTCGCCGCGATGATCACCCCTCCGGAAAGATCCGGAAAGCTCTGCAAAGAAACAAGTCTCTGGCAACCAAAACTGCAACTGCTATCACGCTAACACAGTCGGGGCGGAAGCCTCCGTGCATTTTCGGCACCGTCCGGTAATTCTCGTCCCGCCGTGGGCCGTAATTCTGTGCCGGCCGGACCAGGTATCTAGGCGTCCGCGTCCCGTTCGTCCAGCCTTCGGCGCATGTCCCGGACCAGCCGGAGGGCGTCCTCCAGCTGGTCCTCCAGGGAGACGATGCGGCAGGCGGCCTCGATGGGGGTGCCCTGGTCGACGAGCTCACGGGCGCGGGCGGCGATACGCAACTGGCGGCGGGAGTAGCGGCGGTGGCCGCCCTCCGAACGCAGCGGGGTGATCAGCCCGCTGCCGCCGACGGCACGGAGGAAGGCGGGGGTGATGCCGAGAACGTCGGCGGCTCGTCCCATGGTGTAGGCGGGATAGTCGTCGTCGTCGAGGTTCCCGGCGACGGGGGCGTTCTCAGCGGGCATAGCACCTTCAATTCGGGGACACGACGAGGCGCCCGGGCACCCTCTGCCTCGTCCGACAACCCTAACGCCGCCGGGCAGGGAGATGTGGTTCCGCGACGACAGACTTTCCCCGCCGCGGGAGGGAGGTGTCCTCATCCGGTGAGTCCGGCCTTCTGGCAGGCGGCCGCGAACTTCGGCGTGCAGATCTGCTGGAGCGTGTAGACGCCGTCCTTGACGACGGTGGACCTGATGTCGTCGACGGTCACGGGTACGGGGTCGAGCCGGACGGCCGGGACGTTCTTGGTGGTGGCCGTGTCGACCGTGGTGTCGGTGAGGTCGGTGATGTCCTCGCCGCGGCCCAGGGCGACGGCCATCCTCGCGGCCGCGTCGGCCTCGGCCTTGAAGGGCTTGTAGACGCTCATGTACTGCTCGCCCAGCACGAGGCGCTGTACCGCGGCGAGGTCGGCGTCCTGGCCGGTGACGGGGGGCAGCGGGTCGATGCCGGCGTACTTGAGGGCGGAGATCACGCCGGCGGCCAGCCCGTCGTTGGCGGCGTAGACGCCGTCGATGCTGTCGGCGCCCAGGGAGGCGAGGGCGTTGTCCATGTTGGTGTGGGCGGTCTCCTGGCTCCAGCCCGGGGTGTCGTACGACTTGCCGATCGTGACCTTGCCCTGGAGGACGGAGAGAGCGCCCTTCTTGAACGCGATGTTGGTCGGGGAGGTCTGCGGGCCGTTCATCATGACGACCTGCCCGTCGGCCGCCCTGTCCCCCAGGGCCCGCAGGAGCGCCTCGCCCTGGAGCCTGCCGACCCGTTCGTTGTCGAAGGAGACGTGGGCCGAGATCGGGCCCTCGACGAGGCCGTCGTAGGCGATCACCGGGATCCCGGCGTCGTGGGCCCTCTCGACGGAGTGGCGCAGCGACCTGAAGTTCACGGCGCTCAGGAGCAGGACCTCGACATCCCTGTTGATCATGGCCTCCACCTGTTGCTGCTGGGTGGCGACATCCCCCTCGGCGTTGGCGTACTCCAGCGTGCAGTCCGCGCACAGCTCCGTGACCTTCTTCTCGATCAGCGGCTTGTCGAAACTCTCCCAGCGCGTCTGCACGTTCTGGCTGAGCAGCAGCCCGACCCTGAACCCGTCCTCACCGGAGGCGCTCCCGCCCGAGCCGCAGCCGGCCAGGGCCACGGCCACGGCCACGGTCGGCGGCAACGCGGCGGTGGCAAGGGCCCTACGACCCCGATACACACTCACGGGGGCCTCCCTGGCTCGTCCGGGAACGTCCGAGAACCCCCTGACCGCCCACGCCGGCCACTCACTTCAAGGATAGGCCGGGCAGGGACCGGTACCAGTTCGGCGCGCGATCGGCACGCCCGGCACGTCGGCGAGCGACGCCTTGATCAGAGCGGCCTGCCGCCGCACCGCTTCCCGCGTCCCCGGGCGGGGCCGTCGGGCCCGGCATCGAGAACCGCCTCGACCAGTAGGTCCTCGCAGGAGGCGGCAGCCCGGGCCGGCGCAGAACGCGGGGATCCCGGTCGGCGTCAGCTCGGAGTTCGGCGCCCGTCAGAGCTGATGCGGTCTCATTTCCCTTGATTCACAAGGTCGTTGGGCCGAAGCTGTGGTCCGTCTGTGAACCCTGATTCATGGAGGAGTGTCAGTGACGTCCAACCCCCCACTGATCCCGCGTGCGAAGGCGCGCAGGAGACTCGCTGTCGGAGCCGTCGTAGCCGCGCTGTTCGGTCAGTTGCTCGCCGGGACGGCCGTGGCCTCGTCGGACAAGACGCCCGCGACCGGGCGAATAGCCTGGAAAGCCTGTGAAGCACCGCCCGGACAGGGCGCTTTAGGCCGTTTCGAGTGCGCCACCCTCAAGGTGCCCGTCGACTGGAAGCGGCCAGGCGGTGCGACCTTCGACCTGGCGCTCGCCCGGCACCTGGCCACCGATCCCGGGCGACGGATCGGCTCGCTGCTGATCAACCCGGGCGGCCCGGGCGGATCCGGCGTGGACTTCGCGCTCGGAGCGCCCGACACCTTCTCGCCCGAACTGCTGGCGCGTTTCGACATCGTGGGCTTCGATCCGCGGGGCGTCGGCCGCAGCAACCCGGTGAAGTGCGACATGGACCGGGTGACGGCCCAGGACGCGCTGCTCTACCCCGACAGCGCCGCCTCCTTCGCCGCCCTCCGGCAGGCGAACCGCGCGCTCGGCGAGAGCTGCCGTGACCTCACCGGGCCGCTGGCCGACCACATGGACACCGGGAGCGTCGTCCGTGACCTGGACGCGATCCGCGCCGGCCTCGGCGAGCAGCGGATCAGCTACTACGGCGTCTCCTACGGCACCGCGATCGGCCAGCAGTACGCCGAGCGCTACCCGCACCGCGTCCGCGCGATGACCCTCGACTCGAACATGGACCACAGCCTGGGCAACCGGGGGTTCCAGAGGACCGAGACCGACGCGCTGGAGTCGTCGTACGGCCAGTTCGCCGACTGGTGCGCCCGTACGCCGTCCTGCGCGCTCCACGACCGTGACGCCCGCGCCCTGTTCGACTCGCTCTACAAGCGCGCGGACGCCGGTGAACTGGTCCTGCCGGGCGACCCGCCTCGGACGGTCACCCCCGAGGACCTCCAGACCATGGCCCTGGGCAACATGTACGACCCGGCCGGCTGGTTCGACTACGCTCAGACCCTCGCCGACCTGGACGCCGCCGACCCCGCGGCGGCACGGTCCCTGCGGAAGTACGGCGAGCCGGTGGACTACCCGTTCCACTCGGTGATGTGCCAGGACTACGACCTCGACGTCCCCTCGTACCGCACCCTGGCCCGCCTCGAACGCGAGCTCAACCGCCGGGCCCCCGTCACCCGGTTCAGCCCGCTCGGCTGGACGGTCCAGACCGGTTGCCAGAACTGGCCGGCCGAGGTGACCAACCCGCAGCGCAGGCTCCGCGTCGACGGGACCCCGCCGATTCTGATGACCAACAGCCGCTTCGACCCGGCCACCCCGCACTCCTGGGGCGCCAACGCGGCCCGGCAGATCGGCCGCGAGGCCGTGCTCCTCACGTACGACGGTGTCGGCCACGGCGACTACTGGCTGAGCCCGTGCGCACGGGACGCCATCGACACCTACCTCACCACCCTGAAGACCCCCCGCAAGGGCACCCACTGCCCCGCGGTCTGGCCGACGGCGACCCCGTCCGCCGAACGGCAGCCGCCGGCCGGCGACCTCGTCAACCCGCTGCCCGACCTGCTGGGCCCGGGGACGTACCGGTGACCGTGTGACGCCGAACGGTCGGGGCGGTAGAGGGCCCCGGCTCGAACTCGGGCCAGGTCGGAGGCGAACCGACCTGGCCCGGGTGTCAACGGACCGGGAAGCCGAACGCGTACCCCTGCTCCTTCAGCCACGGCAGGACCTCGCGCAGCGCGGCCACCGTCTGGGAGCGGTCGCCGCCCGCGTCGTGGAAGAGCAGGGTCGGGCCGTTGGAGATCTCGTTCTTGACGGTGGCGACCATGGCGGCGGTGCCGGGGAGTTCGAAGTCCTTGGAGTCGATGTTCCAGCCGAGCGGGCGCATTCCGCGGGACGCGGCGAGATGACGGCTGTACGGCGTGAAGGCGCCTCCCGGGGCCCGGTAGTACAGCGGGCGGACGCCCCCGGACGCCTCGGTGATCATGCGTTCGGCGTCCAGGATCTGCTGTGACTGGTAGGCCTCGGACTTGCGGTCCATGGTGACGTCGTGCGCGACCGTGTGGTCGCAGAGCCGGTGCCCGGCCGCCACCACCGTCCTGACCAGGTCCGGGTGGGCGCGAGCCTGCGTGCCCACCATGCAGAACGTGGCCTTCACACCGTTCTCCCGCAACACCTCCAGCACTTGGGGTGTCCACACGGGGTCCGGCCCGTCGTCGATGGTGATGTTGACGCTCCGGGCACCGCCGTCCGAGGCATGCGCGATCTCCGCCGACACCGGCGTCGACTTTCGGCCCTGCGGCTGCGCGGGCGACTCGGCGGGCGGCGCCGACACGCCTGCCTGGGCGGGCCGTCCCCCGGGGGAGCCAGCCTGCGCGTTCCAGAACGAGGTCATCGCGGCCACCGCGGTCACGCCGAGCGCCGCCGCGAGCACCTTGCCGTACCATCCCCGTCCGCCGCTTCGCACCATGTCCTCTGTTCCTCGCCGTCGCCGTGGCCTGTGCATCCGGCAAGAGGGGGGAAAGCGGCCGAGGGATCCGTCTGTTACCGATCACGCACAATTCGACCGGGCCGGACGGCGTGACCTGCGGGGTCATCAGTGCGTGCTGCTCTCACCTCACCTCACCGCAGCGCGCTCTTGTGCTGCCACTCGCTCCAGGAAAGGTTCCACGCGCCGAAGCCGTTGCCGGGGGCGACGACGCCCTTGGTGTCCTTGCCGGTGATCTCGAACGGGTCGCCCGGCCGCACCTGCCCGTAGAACCAGGCGGCGTTCGCGTCGCTCATCCCTATGCACCCGGAGCTCTGGTTGGAGTTGCCGAACCAGCGGGCGTTCCACGGGGCGGCGTGGGCGTACATGCCCGACCAGGTCAGCCGCATCGAGTAGTCGACCATCTTGTTGTACGCGTCGGCCAGGCCCACCGTCTCGGAGTTCATGTTGATCGTTCCTTCCTTGGCCATGAGCACGGCCGTCCCGCGCCAGGAGCGCTTGTCGCCGCCCGGGGTGCCACCCGAGACGGGTATGCGCCGGACGGTCTCGCCGTCGCGTTCGAGGGTGAGCTGGTGGCGGTCGAGGTCGACCTTGACGATCTGCCGGGCGCCGATGGTGAAGGTGGTCGAGTAGTCGCGTACGAACCAGCCGCCGTCGGCGCCCGAGTCGGTGCCGTTCAACTCGGCGTTCAGGGTGACCTTGGTCCCGGGCTTCCAGTACTCCTTGGGCCGCCAGTCCACCCGGTCCCGGCCCGAGTAGTCGCGGATCCAGCCCCAGGAGCCCTCGGTGTCGTCCGAGGTGGTGATCCTCAGCTGCTTCTCGACCTCGGCGCGGTTCTCGACCGGGTTGTCGAAGACCAGGGAGATCGGCTGGGCGATACCGACGGTGGAGCCGGTGCCCGGCCGCCAGTCGACCTTGTTGACCTTGCCGGCCGGGGCCGTGGTGAAGGAGGCCCTGGTGCTCTTGGCGGTGCCGCCCTCGCTCCGGGTCGCCGCCGTCACCGCGTACGCCGCGCCGGGTACGGCCTTGCGGTCGGAGACCCACGAGCGGCCGTCGGCGGCGACCTTGCCGGTGAGCCGGTGACCCTCGCCGTCGGTGACGGTCACCGAGGTGAGCCGGCCGCCCGAGGCGGTGACCTTCACGGGCTCGCCGGCCGGGACCCGTCCTCCGGTGGGCGTGACGGTGACCGTCACAGGACGGTCGTCGGCGGTCGGCTGCTTCACCTTGGTGCCGGGGGCACTGGGGGAGCCGTTCGAGGAACAGGCGGCGAGGGGCAGCAGCAGGGCGGCCACGACGGCGGCCCGGACGCGGGCAGGGGCGAGTACGCGGCTGCGCGGCAGTACACGGGTGCGCGACAACAGGACCTCCGGGAGGGCGGGAAAGCAGTGGGCGGTTCGGCGATGTCGTGACTGTAGAGCCGTAAAACCCGAGGTCAGCCGCCCTGGGGCAAGGTGACGGCGACTGGTGCGGAACGGTCATGGTCCGGTCACATTCGCCGGACGGAGCGGTCATGGACCGCTGTGAGCCTCCTGTTGTGTCCCCGCGACCGGGCCGGGGAGAAGGAGAGGCTCAGACTGTGTCAGCGCTGCTCGTGCCGCCCAGCCGCGTGTGCCAAGCACGGAACCGGGGCTTCGCCCTGCGCCCCGTCACCGCGGAGACCTACCGCGCCTTCCTCGCGTCCCCCGACGGCGCCGCACTCGGCGCCGGATTCCTGCAATGTCCGTCCTGGGCCGACGTCAAGGAAGGCTGGCGCGCCCAACTGCTCGGCTGGGGACCCGATCCGCAGGCCGGCGCCCTGACAGGGGTGGCCCTGGTGCTGCTACGGCAGTTCCCCGGCACCCGCAAGTACTTCGCGTACCTCCCCGAAGGACCCGTCGCCGACTGGACCGACCCCGACATCGACGGCTGGCTCGGCCCGCTGCTGGACCACCTGCGCCGCGCCGGCGCCTTCGCCGTACGCATCGGCCCGTCGCCCGCCTACCGCCGCTGGGACGCCGCACTGCTCAAGCCGCTCACCGGACCGGGACGGCGCCTCGGCGACGTCCTCGCCAGCGAGGTCGACCCGCTCGGCACCGCCGTGGCCGAGCGGCTGCGCGCCCGCGGCTGGCGTCGCTGCGGCGGGGACGGCACCGGAGCGGACGGGGACGCCCAGCCCCGGCACGTCTTCCACGTACCGCTCGCCGGCCGCGGCACCGAGGACCTGTGGACCGGGCTCAACCAGGAGTGGCGCCGCAATGTCCGCCGCGCCCAGAAGGAGGGCGTGGAGGTCGTGGTCGGCAGCGCGGCCGAACTCCCCGAGTTCTACCGGCTGTTGGGTGTCACCGAGCGGCGCGACGGCTTCCGGCTCGGCCGCTCGCTCACCTACTACGAGCGCCAGTACGCGGCCCTCAACGCCGAGGAACCGGGCCGGATGAAGCTCTACCTCGCCCGGCACCGAGGAGAGATCCTCGCCGCCCACACGATGATCACGGTGGGCCGCCGTGCCTGGTACCAGACCGGCGCCTCCGCCGACCACCGCCGCGAGGTCCGCCCCTCCAACGCCCTTCAGTGGCGGATGCTCCAGGACGCCCACGCCCACGGCGCCGACGTCTACGACATGCGCGGGGTACCCTCCACACTCGATCCGGACGAACGTGCGTACGGACTGCTGCGGTGGAAGCTCGGCACCGGAGGACAGGTCGTCGAGACGTTGGGGGAATGGGAGAGGCCCTTGGCCGGCAGCGCCAACCACACGCTTTACCGCGCCTTCCAGGCGTACCTGAACCGCCGATGAAGCTGATCACGAGGGCGGCCCCTGCGGCCTCCGAGGCCTCCTCCGCGGCGCGCGGCAGCGCGGTCATGGCCGCCGGGTCCGTCGTCGGGAGGGCCACCGGTTTCGCCCGGTCCGCCGTCGTCGCGGCGGCGATCGGCACCATCGGGCCGGTCCCCGACGGCTACGCGGTCGGCAACGCCCTGCCCACCATCGTCTACATGCTGCTCCTCGGCGGCGCCCTGAACGCGGTCTTCGTGCCCGAGCTGGTCAAGGCCGCCAAGGAGCACGACGACGGGGGCGCCGCGTACACCGACCGGCTCGTCACCGTCTGCGTCCTCGCCCTGCTCGCGATCACCGCGGCCGCGGTCTGGGCGGCCCCCGCGATCATCGACGTGTACACCGACTACACCGGCGAACAGGCGGCCATGACCACCGCGTTCGCCCGCTACTGCCTGCCCCAGATCTTCTTCCTCGGACTCTTCACCTTGCTGGGGCAAGTGCTCAACGCGCGCGGCCGGTTCGGCGCGATGATGTGGGCGCCGGTGCTCAACAACCTCGTCGTCATGGCCGTGTTCGGCCTGTACCTGGCGATGGCCCTGGGCGGCGGGGACACTCTCACCCCGGCCGAGACCGCCGTCCTCGGCTGGGGCACGACCGCCGGAATCGCCGCCCAGGCCCTCGCCCTCGTCCCCGCCCTGCGCGCCGCCCGCTTCCGCTGGCAGCCCCGCTTCGACTGGCGCGGCAGCGGACTGACCCGGCCTCTGCGCGCGGCCGGCTGGCTGGTGCTGCTGGTCCTGGCCAACCAGGCCGCCTACTGGGTCACCACCCGGCTGGCCACGACCGCGGGCCTGCACGGGGGCCCCGGCTACGGCGCCTACAACAACGCCTACGCCCTGTGGGTCGTACCGCACGGCATCGTCACCGTCTCCGTGGTCACCGCGCTGATGCCCCGGATGAGCGCGGCCGCCGCCGACGGGGACACCGCCGCCGTACGCCGCGACGTCTCCCACGCGCTGCGGGTCTGCGCCTCGGCCGTGGTCCCCGCCGCCTGTGCGATGTTCGCCCTCGCCCAGCCGGTGATGGCCCTCGTCTTCGGGTACGGCAGGACCAGCGCCGCCGACACGGCCGCCATGGCCGGGATCCTGATGGCCTTCGCGCCCGGACTGATCGCCCTGTCCGGCCAGTACGTCCTGTCCCGCGCCTTCTACGCGCTCTCCGACACCCGTACGCCGTTCCTGCTCAACCTCGTCATCGTCGCCCTCAACGCGGGACTGTCCCTGGCCGCCGCGCACCTGCTGCCGGCCCGCTGGGCCGTGACCGGCATGGCGGCGGCGTACTCCCTGGCGCTGTGCGCGGGCTGGGCGCTGACCGGCCGGGTCTTGGCCCGCCGCCTCGCCGTCGCCCGCCCCCTGCGCTCTACCGCCGCCGGCGCCCACGCCCGCCTGCTGCTCGCCGCCGTCCCCGCCACCGCGCTGGGCCACCTCGCGGTCCTGGGAACCGCATCGGCGGGTGCGGTCATCTCCACGGTTGCCGGCGCGACCGCCGTCGTCCTCGGCTTCGCCCTGCTCGCCCGTCCACTGCGCCTCACCGAACTCGACGCGCTGCTCGGCGGCGTACGCCGCAAAGTGGCCCGTACCCGTACCCGTACCCGCACCCGCCCCTGACCATCACCGAGGGAGAACCGCTGATGTCCCGCGTGCTCCTCATCGAGGACGACCCTTCCGTACGCGAGGGGGTCGAACTCGGTCTGCGCCGCCGCGGCCACGAGGTACGGGCGGCCGCGACCGGCGAGGCCGGCCTCGCCGCGATGGCCGAGTTCCGCCCCGACCTGCTCCTGCTGGACCTGATGCTGCCCGGCATGAACGGTGTCCAGGTCTGCCGGCGGGTCCGCGAGCGCAGCCAGCTGCCGATCATCATGCTCACCGCGCGCGGCGACGACTTCGACGTGGTCATCGGCCTGGAAGCCGGGGCCGACGACTACATCGTCAAACCCGCCCGCACCGAGGTGATCGAGGCCCGCATCCGTGCCGTACTGCGCCGCCTGGACGACGACGGCCAGGACCGTGCGGCCGTCGAGGTCCACGGCGAACTCACCATCGACCGCGGCGGACTGACCGTCGCCAAGGCCGGCCGGCCGCTCGCGCTCGCGCCCTCGGAGCTCAAGCTCCTGCTGCACCTGTCCGCCGCCCCCGAGCAGGTGTTCAGCAGACAGCAGCTGCTGGAGCACGTCTGGGACCACAGCTACCACGGCGACGCCCGGCTGGTGGACGCCTGTGTCGCCCGGCTGCGCGGCAAGATCGAGGACCAGGTCGGCAGCCCGCGCTACGTCCAGACGCTGCGGGGCTTCGGCTACCGCTTCGGTCCGCTGTGAGCACCGGCCCCCAGCGGTCGCGGCGGGCCAGGGCGTTCGGGCTGCGCACCCGTCTGCTGCTCGCCTTCCTGCTGGTCGCCGCCGTCAGCGCGGGCACGACGGCCGCGCTGACCTACCGCGAGGCCCGTAACGCGGTGCTGCAAACCGCGCAGGACACGGCGGTCACGTCGTTCCGCGACCACGTCCAGCAGACGGGCTTCGCGCTGCCCGTGCAGGGAGGGGAGGGCCTGGAGCAGTTCCTGCGGGACATCGCCCGCAAGGGCAAGCCGCACCCCTGGGTGGTGTTCGCCGAATACGGTTCGGTCCGCGCCTCCTCGGGCGAGAACCCCGTGTCCACCGTCATCACCCCCGAACTGCGCCGCGCCGCGCGGGCCGACCCGCACGGAAGCTTCCAGCGCGTCGTCAAGGACGGCGTCCCCTACCTGACCATCGCCATGCCCATGGTCTTCAAGACCGGCCCGTACAGCCTGCTGCCCAGCGGACTCGTCCTCTACGCCGTCATGCGGATGACCGACGAACAGGTCAACGTCGACGCCCTCCTCATGGCCGCCCGCGACGGCGCCCTGCCCGGCCTCGCCGTCGCGCTGCTACCCGGCCTGATCGCCGCGCGCAGCGTGCTGCGCCCGGTCCGCGAACTGAGCCAGGCCGCCCGGAGCATGGGCAGCGGCCGGCTCGACACCCGGATCCCGGTGCGCGGCAGCGACGAACTGGCGGACCTGGCCCACACCTTCAACGAGTCCGCCGCCCAACTCGAGCACTCCGTACGGGAGCTGCGCGACGCCGAGGCCCGCGCCCGCCGCTTCGCCTCCGACGTCTCCCACGAACTGCGCACCCCGCTCGCCGGAATGCTCGCCGTCACCGAGGTCCTCGACGAGGACGCGGACCACCTGGACGCCGACACCGCCCGGGCCGTCCGGCTGGTCAGCGCGGAGACCGGAAAGCTCGCCGTGCTCGTCGAGGACCTCATGGAGATCTCCCGCTTCGACGCCCGCGCGGCCGAGTTGAACGCCGACGAGGTCGACGTCGCCGAGACCATCCGCAAGACCCTCCACAACCGCCACTGGACCGACGCCCGAGTCCGCACCGACCTCCCCGACGGCATCCGCGCCCGCCTCGATCCGCGCCGCTTCGACCTCGTGGTCGCCAACCTCGTGGGCAACGCCCTGCGCCACGGCAGCGCGCCGGTCACGGTACGCCTGCGCACCGAGGCGAGCTCCGCGGGCGAGCCGGTGCTGATCACCGAGGTCATGGACAGCGGCCCCGGCATCCGCCCCGAAGCCCTCCCGCACATCTTCGACCGCTTCTACAAGGCCGACGCGGCCCGCACCCGCACGGCGGGCAGCGGCCTGGGCCTGGCGATCACCCTGGAGAACGTCAGACTGCACGACGGAACGATCCGTGCGGGGAACCTGCCGGGGGGCGGTGCTGTCTTCACCGTCGAGATACCGCTTCACGCGGAGGAGGCCGGGGGATGAGGCGTGCGCGCAAGCGCCGGAGAACGGCGGCCGTCGCCCTCGCCCTCGCCGTTGCTGCGACCGCGGTGCTGCTCGGCGGCTGCGGGATCCAGGAGACCGACGTCATCGAGGCGGGCGGCCCCGCCAGCTTCCAGGCCTTCCTCGACCGCGACCACGACATGCTGCTCTTCTTCCGCTCTCCCGACGGAGGACTGAGCACCGTGATCCGGTCGACGCAGCCCCCGGCCGAGTTCGCCACCGGAGGCATCGACTCCGGCTCCGGCTCCGGAGACCAGAACCTCGACGACACGGCCGGCCCGGTGCCGACGGAGAAGGTCGTCCTGGCGTTGCTCGCCGGTCCCCGGGAGGAGGACCGGGCCGCCGGCCTGACCACCGCCCTCCCCAGTCCCCGCCCCGGCGGAACCGTCAAGGTCGAACCCTCCTCGAACGGCCGGGTCACGACCCACCTGCCCCTCGCCCTGAAGGCCCTGGACAACACCGCTCTGCGCCAGCTGACCTGCACGGTCGCCTACAGCCAGGACGCCGACGGCCAGGTCGTCGTGGAACTGAGGGGACAGGACGGGACATCGAGATCCGGCACCTGCCAACTCGCCCCCGGCAGCACCTCACTGCCCGAAACGGGCGCCTGAGAACGGGGTCCCGCGCGGGTCTCTACTGATTCGGCGGTGTCTCGATCCACTCGCCGCCGCCCAGGGGATAGTCGTAGGCCTTGCCGCCGACCTTGGCGCTGGTGTGGAACGGGGTGCCGCCGTTGTCGATGCGGACAGTGCCGCTGCGGCTGCCGCTGGACCAGTCCAGAGCGAGGTCCCAGCGGACGTCGTACGCCGTCGTATGGACGGTGACGTAGTAGACCTCGGGGTCGGACTCGCTGACCGAGTACGGAAAGTCGCGCTGGCCGTTCGCGACGGTGAGGCTGGGGCTGCCCTTGTCCAGGTCGGCGTCGAACGACCTGGTCTGGACGTCACCGCCGCATCCGGAGCCCATCGCGTACTCGTTCCAGCCGGGCGGCGCGCCCTTCGAGATCACGCGTATGTGCAACGCCTTCAGGACGACGGTCTCCTCGCCGGTGCCCTGGACGGTGAGGGCGACCCGCTGCTCGTTCGAGGAGATCGCCCCGTACGCCTTGGACCAGCGCTGGGCGTCCTGCTCGCCGGCCGGCGGACCGACGTGTTCGGGTTCGCTGTCGACGAGGAAGTGCTGACTGCACGGGCTGTCGTAGACGTAGGGACGGACGTCGACCGTCAGCGGGACGGCGTCGCTGTCGCCGGTGGGCCCGGCCGAGTTCTGTCCGCCGCCGGCCGAGGTGCCGGACCCGGCGCTCGCGGACCCGGTGGGGGAGGCGGAGGCCGATGAGGACGGCGACGGCTTCCTCGTCTTTCCGCTCGGGGACGGAACAGGGGAGGACTTCCCGGTGCCGGCCGTGCCGACCGTCTCCTCCGTCGCGGTGGCCCCCTGCCCCACCGGCCGGTCGCCCCCGCCGTCGCCGAACGGTAGTCGCACGGCGAGCACCACGGCTCCCAGCACGGCGGCGGCCGCGACGGAGGCGATCAGTGCGGTACGGCGACGAAGGGGGCGGCGGGGCTGCGTGACCGCGCCCGAAGGCCCGAAGACGACCGGACCGCCGTTGTCGTCCTCGTCCTCGCCCTTGTCCTTGCCCTTGTCCTCGTTCTCGCCCTCGTCCCCGTCCCTGTCTGCGTCCTCGCTCGGTCCGTGGGGTACGGCCGACGCGGCGGGGGCCGCCGCTTGCGGCACGTCGGCTGAGGCGACCGCACCTTGAGCCGGGCCCGCCGCTGCCTGATCCGTCCCGCGTCCGCGTGCCGCGTCCGCCAGGATCCAGCGCCGGTGCAGCTCCACCAGCTCCTCCGGCGTCGCCCGGCAGACCCTCGCGAGGCGCTCGACCGGTGCGTAGGCGGTCGGCACGGCGGTGCCGTTGCAGTAGCGGTGCAGTGTCGACGTACTCATGTGCAGACGCTTGGCGAGCGCCCCGTAGCTGAGTCCCGAGCGGTCCTTGAGGTCACGCAACAGCCGTGCGAACGCCTCCGTCTCCCCCGCCCCCATTGCCCCTGACACCCGGTCCCCTTGTCCCCGCATCCCATTCACGCGTTCCAGAGCCCTTGCATTCTCCCTGGTCAGAGCGCGTTTCGGCGTTCCATCGTCCCTAACTCCCCGCCATCAGTGGCGGTTGGGACGGATCACCTCACAAGCTTCGGTCATCCAATCACCACCGCAACCCGAACACCGAAGGGGCGCAGCAAACATGTCCGATATCCGTACCTCCCGTACTCGCCGCAAGCGTGTCCTCGCCGCCGCCGCGACCGTCGCCATCGCCACGCTCTCGCTGACCGCGTGCAACGACGGAACGGGCGTCCGGAGCGAGGCAACCGCCACGGGCGCCGCTACGAACTCCTCCTCCGTGGCCCCTTCCACGAGTGCGAGTGCGAGTGCGGGTGCGAGCGGCGGCACCGACGCCGACTCGTCCTCGTCCTCGTCCACCTCCGGTGGCGATGCCGCCGCCGACGCGGGTTCCGGCGCCAAGACCCCCGCGGCGAACGCGCCCGCCTCCTCCAGCAAGGACGTCACGTGCGAGGGGTCCAACACCAAGACGGTCGCGGCCCCGCTGAACCGCCCCGTGAACCACATGCTGCTCACCGTGACCAACACCGGCAGCAAGACCTGCTTCCTCTACGGCTACCCCGCTGTCCGCTTCGGTGAGGCCCAGTCCGTGCCTCCGGTCATCGAGGAGTCGCAGCCGCAGGCGGTGGTCACCCTCGCACCGGGCGAGTCCGGGTACGCGTCCGTGAGCCTGTCCGCCACCGACGGCAGCGCCTCGGGCGGCCGGACCGAGAAGTCCCTGGCCGTCTCCTTCTTCGGCCGCTCCATGAGCGGGAGCGTCGGCACGTCCGCCCACCCGTCGCTGCCCGCGAAGGGCCTCTACGTCGACGACTCCCTCAAGGTCACCTACTGGCAGCAGGAGATGGACGCCGCCACCAACTGGTGACAGCAAGAGAGATGCGTGCTGTCCTGGAACCAGCCGCAGGAGTGCACCCCCATGTGCCACAGCCGGACCTCCGCCTTCGCGTCCGCCCGGTCGCCCGCGCCGACCGGAGCGGGTGGCGGCTTGCTGCCGGCTCGGGATCTCGCGGCCGCCTGGTTCCTGGTCGTACTGATCGCGGTGCCCGCCTGGGCACTGACGATCGGGCAGGCCCGGGACATGGGGGTCGAGCCGGGCACGATGGGGATGGCGCTGCCGCTGTTCCTGCTGCTGTGGGTGACGATGATGGCGGCCATGATGCTGCCGTCCATGGCGCCGGTGGCGATCACGTGGGTGCGGGGGATCGGCCGGCAGTCCTCCGGCTGGGCGCGGACCGTGCGTACCGGAGAGTTCGTGGGCGGGTATCTGCTGACGTGGACCGCCTTCGGGCTGCTCGCCTACGCGGCCCTGGCCCTCACCGGCGGTCTGATGGACGACCACCAGACCGCCGGACGCTGGATCGGCGCGGCGTCGTTCCTGCTCGCGGGCCTGTATCAGGTCGGCCCCCTCAAGTACGTCTGTCTGCGGCACTGCCGCGACCCCATGAGCCACCTGGTGCGCTACGCCGGGTTCCGGCAGCCGGCCCGCGACCTTCGGGTGGGCGTCCATCACGGCGCCTACTGTGTCGGCTGCTGCGCGGGACTGATGGTCGTCCTCATTCCGCTCGGAGTGATGAACGTGGCCGCGATGGCGGGACTGGCCGTGGTGATCTTCGTGGAGAAGCTGTGGTCCCGTGGCCCGTTGCTCGCCCGGGGCGTGGGCGTCGCGTTTGTCGTGCTCGCCGTACTCGCGCCGTTCCAGGACTGGCTGCTGCCGGGGTTGCAGGGGTCGATGCCGTCGATGGGCGGCATGTGACTCACCTGACCGGCACCGGGGGGGCACGCCCTTCGGGGCAACGGGGTCCTCTCTAGTCGGGACCGCTCCAGTCGAACGGGAAGTATTTGCTCGACTTCCCCGAGCGTTCCCAGGAGAAGCCGAACGCCTCGGCGCGGTCGGCGGTTGCCCGCCCCCAGGTGGCGACCTGGCCGGGGCCGACCTCGGCGCCCGGGGCGTTGTGGACCTGGACGCGTGCGCCGTCCGGCGTCGTCGGGCCGGTGAGCGCCTCGGCGGTGGCCGTGACCTTGCCGGGAATCTCGGCCCGCCAGGTGGCGAGGTCCTCGTCGATCTCGACGTGGACGGGGGCGAAGTCCATGCCGCGCATCTCGGGGTGGAACATCTCCCCGAACTGCGCCGGCCATCCGCCCGCCTCACCGCCGAAGATGGCCCCGAGTGCACGGCGCTGCCGCTCGTCGGCGCGCTCGTCCAGGAACACCGCGGCGTACGCGTCGGTGTGCTCGCCGGCCCAGACGTTGCCGACGAAGGAGCCGAGCATCAGGACGTTGAGATCGTCGAGCCGCACGTCGCCGTAGCCGCCTTCCCGGATGTGCCAGACGAGCACGCCTTCGCAGTCGCCGTAGGTCGGGGGCTGGGCGAACGTGCAGGGGCACGGTATGGCGCACTTGCACACGTCGAACCAGTCACCGGCCAGGTGCCAGCGTGTACTGGTGCTGACTTGATCTGTCATCTCGCTTCCCTCCTGCCGAGCCCGAGGGAGCTCACTCGGAGTGGCGAGACCGCGTGCGTGTCCCGAGCGCGCGCCGGGGATGACCAGGCGGTCTCCCTTCCAGCTTGCACCCAACGATGAGATGACTCACAGAAGAAGTGCGGCCTCCGCAGGCAACTGTCCCCGTACATGCCATTTATTCGTACGCCGTGGAGACCTTTCCGGCAGGGGTGCGAGAAACCCCCTGTGGCCTTGAGCAGGCAGGTCATACGATCGCCGGGGCGTCGCACCGCGTGAGCACTCCGCGAGCGCGACGCCCATCGCGCTTTCCCGCCACTCGACCAGGGGTCCTTTGTGAAGATTCGCTGTGTTCTCGCAACTGCCGTCGCCGCCGCCGTGACCGCCCCGGTCGTCCTCCTCTCGGCCGCGCCGGCCTTCGCCGACGAGAAGCCGGCCGCGCAGACGCAGCAGGCCAAGCCGACGATCGAAGAGCTCGAGCGGGCCGTCGACCTCGCGCAGAAGGAATACGACGCCGCTGTCATCGCGGTGGACGACGCCATCAAGTTCTTCAAGGAGGGCTTGGAGGCGGAGACCTACCCGACCAAGGCCGCGGTCATCGAGACCAAGAAGGCCGCCGAGGCCGCCGCGAAGACCAAGACCGAGGCCGACCAGGCCGTCGTGGACGCCCGGGCCGAGCTGGACGCCGCCACCACCGACGAGGAGAAGGCCGCGGCGCAGACGGCGCTGGACGAGGCCGAGAAGGCCGCTCAGGAGGCCGCGGAGGCCAAGACCGCCGCCGACACCAAGGCCACCGAGGCGAGGACCGCCCACGACGACGCCCGTGTCGCCCAGGCCCGGAAGATCGACCTTCTCCAGAAGACGCGGGACGCGGCCAAGAAGAAGCTGGACGACGCGAAGAAGGCCCTGGCGGATGCCGAGGCCGAAGAGGGGGAGGAGCCGGGTGGCGAGTGCGTCCCCGAGCCCAGGCTCACCGCTGTCGTCAGCGGGCTGCCGGACAAGGTCGTCGGCGGCACCACGGCGAACTTCACGCTGCGCGTCACCAACGGCACCGACAAGACGATGGACGAGGTGTACCCGTACGCCGCCGTCCACGCCTTCGACGACAAGGGCCTCGAGGAGCTCGACTCCTACCTCGACCTGGAGTTCTCCACGGCCGCGAACCCGACCTGGCGCGACATGGACCTGCTGGGCGGATGGTCCGTCGGCTCCCTCGAGGCGAAGACCTCGGTCGACGTCAAGCTGCGGCTGAAGGTCGACGCAGACATCCCGGCCGGACAGGGCGCCGCCTTCGCCACGGCCGAATACGTCAACGAGGACGAGTCCTGCGGCGGTTACCCGGACCTCGACCACTACGAGTTCCAGATCCTGGCCAAGGGCAGCGACCCGGGCAAGGTCGAGGACGCCGAGGGCAAGCCCGGCAAGACCGACAACACCACCGGGCAGGGCGGCACCTCCACCACCCCGGTGAACGGAACCGGCGGTAGCGGCAACGGCTCGCTCGCCGAGACCGGTTCGAGCGATGTTCTGCCGAAGGTCGCCCTGGCGGGCGGCGCGGCACTCGTGCTCGGTGCCGGCGCGGTGGTCGTCGCCCGTCGCCGCAAGGCGGGCGCCGACGCCTGACCGCCACGGTGAGACGCGACCGGGCCCGTTCCCCCGTGGGGAGGCGGGCCCGGCCCGTCTGTCAGGGCCGGTCAGGCACGGGCGAGTTCGGCAGCGCCGAAGGAGACGTCGAACCGGTCGCACCAGATGCTGAGGCTGCTGAACCGGGCCGGATCGACGTCTTCGGGCACGACGTAGTTCTGGCTGCCCTTGTTGCCCTTCAACTTGCCCAGGCTGACGTACTCGCCGTCGTCGAAGACCCCCCAGCCGGCCCGGCCGGCCTTCACCGGCGCGTCCGTCAGCCACACGCGCAGATCCGGCCCATTGCTGGTGTCGAGGTCCTCCAGCCGCACGACATGGGAGCCGTCGGCCAGCCGCACGAGCCTGACCGTGCCCGTCGTCGCATGCTCATGACTGATGAGCTCACCGCTCGCCAGCGTCACGGGCCCGGCCGGGGCCGGTGCGGAAGGCTCGTCGGAAGGCGCCTGAGCAGGTTCCTTCGAGGCGTTCACGGTTTCGGGCAGTGCCTCCTGGACCGTTTCGTCCTGCCACAGCTTCCAGGGCTGGAACCAGTACAGCCCGAAGCCGGCCCCCGCGACAGCCAGCACCAGCACCCCGATCACCCACGGCTTGACCAGCACCGTCCGCACCCGCCCCATCCTGTCCCTCCTCCTGAGAGCCATCCGTCGTCACCCATTGAACGGAACGAACGGCCCTCCCGACGCCGGCAGCCGATTACAGAACACTTACGTCCCCGCGGGCCGTGGCGCCCCCTCCGTATTTCCGTGTGACGGGGATCACGCCGAGGGGAAAACCTGGCGTCCGGGCCCGCCGTCTAGAGGGTGTGAGATCAGCGAGGAAGGCACCGGGCGAGCTGGACGAGGAGCGTCTCGTCCGGCTGGTGGCCAAGGGCGACCGTGCCGCGTTCGAGGAGCTGTACCGGCGTACGTCGCCGTGGCTGGCGGTGCGGTTGCGCCGGCGCTGTGCGGACGAGCAGATCGTCGCCGAGGTGATGCAGGAGACGTATCTGGCGGTGTGGCGTGCGGCGGGTGCGTTCGCCGGGACCGCGGCCGGAGGGACCGCCGTCGGCTGGCTGTGGACGATCGCGGCGCGCCGCCTCGTCGACGCCTTCCGGCGCAGGGCCCACCACGCGGAGCCGCCGCCCGCGGCAGCCCCGCGGGCCGTGGCGCCCCCCGCGGAGGAGGAGGCGCTCGCGGCCACCGTCGGCGGTGACGTCGGGGACGCGCTGCGGCGCCTCGCGCCGGAGCTCAGACAGGTACTACAGGCCATGGTGCTCGACGGGATGTCCGTCCGGGAGACCGCCGTCCTGCTCAAGCTGCCCGAGGGCACGGTGAAGACCCGGGCCCGCCGGGCCAGGATCGCGATGCGGAAGGCGCTGGCATGAGCGTGGAACACGCGTCGATGCGGATCATCGACGGTTACGCGCGCGGCGACACGGACATCGCCGCCGACGAGGTGTGGGCGCTGGAGGCCCACCTGGAGGCGTGCGGGGTCTGCCGTGACCGGCTGTCGGCCGCCGTCGGGGCCGAGGTCCCCGCCGTGGCGGCGTTGGTCGACACCGTGTGGTCCGGCCTCGAACCCCAGTTGGCCATGGCCGTCCCCATGCCGCGCCGACGGCGCTGGTCGCCGCGGCTGTCGGGGTGGATGACGCCGGCGATGGTGCCGTGGCTGGCCATGACCGTGGGCGTGACGCTGCTCGCGCTCCTGCTGGACCTGGTCGGCCCCGGCCCCGGAGAGGTGTCGCTGGTGCTCCTGCTCGCCCCGGTGCTGCCCGTGCTCGGCGTCGCGGCATCGTGGTCGCGCGGACTTGATCCGGCGTACGAGCTGACGGCCTCTGTGCCGAGGGCCGGGCTGCATCTGGTGCTGCGGCGCACCACGTCCGTGCTCGCCGTGGTCGTCCCCGCGCTGCTGGTGGGCGGATGGGTGACGGGAGTGATGGTGGCTCAGTGGCTGCTGCCCTGTCTGGCCTTCACCTCCGCGACCCTGGCGCTCGGCGGTGTCGTCGGCGTGACCCGCGCCGCCGCTTCGCTGGTGGCCGTGTGGGCTGCCGTGGTCGTGGCACCGACCCTGGCCACGAGCCGTACGACCTTCGTTTTGCAGACCGGCGGCCTGCCCGCGTGGGGGCTGGTCCTCGCGCTCGGCATCGGTGTCGTGATCGCCCGCAGGGGCGCGTACGCCGTGCTGGGAGCCCGTCAATGACCATCGGACCATCGCGAAAGGAACACCACATGATGCCCGCGGTGAGCGCGGCCGATATCGCGCCGACGCCCTACGCCTGGGAGATCAGGGCCACCGGGCTGAAGGTCAGGGTCGGCAGGAACCACATGGCGGTCGACGGGCTCGACCTGTCGCTCGGCCGTGGCGTCCACGGCCTGCTGGGCCCCAACGGGGCGGGCAAGACCACCCTCATCCGGGCGCTGGCCACCGTGCTGCGCCCCGCCGAGGGCACCCTGGAGCTGCTCGGCGAGTCCGCGGGCGGCAGGGGCGAGCACCGTGCGCTGCGCCGCCGGATCGGCTATCTGCCGCAGGAGTTCGGCTACTACAAGCGCTTCACGGTGCGCGAGTTCGTCGAGTACATGGCGTGGCTGAAGGAGGTGCCCAAGGCGGACATCCCCGCGGCGGTGCAACGCGCCGTGGAGCGGGTGGGCCTCGCCGACCGCGCCGACCAGCGGATGAAGACCCTGTCCGGCGGCATGGTGCGGCGGGTGGGCATCGCCCAGGCCATCGTCAACGACCCCTCGATCCTCCTGCTGGACGAGCCGACGGTGGGCCTGGACCCGGCGCAGCGACTGCGCTTCCGCGAGCTGCTTCAGCAACTCGGCACGGACACCTGCGTGGTGGTCTCCACCCATCTGGTCGAGGACGTCGCCGCCGCCTGCACCGACGTGGTCCTCTTCGCCGAGGGCCGGCTGGTCTTCCAGGGCCCTCCGGACGAGCTGGCCTCGGTGGGCGGCCCTGAACACGAGGGTGACAGCCCGCTGGAGCGTGGCTATTCGGCCATGCTGCTCAACCCCGGGCAGGGAAGGGGGACCTGGTGAACGTGCGTGTCCTGCGCATCGAGTTGAAGCGCTCCGTCGCCCCGTGGGCCGGCGCCGTGGTCCTGACGAGCGCGCTGGCGTTCCTGTACCTGCTGAACGGCGCGTGGTGGAGCGGCCCCACCGCGTGGACGGCCCAGTGGACACCCCTGGCCCTGTGGACCCGAGGCCTGCTGTTCTACCTGTGGCCGCTCGCCGTGGGGCTCGGGGCGCTGCATGGCCTGCGCGACCACCGCTCGAGGATGTCCGAGCTGCTGACGAGCACGCCGCGGCCCGTCTGGCACCGCGCGGCCATGTCGGCGGGCACGACGGCGATCACGCTGGCCTCGGCGTATGCGCTCCTCGTCCTCGTGGGCGCGGTCCAGGTGCTCGCCAAAACCGAGTACACGCACCTCGGGTGGCTGCCGATCTCGCTGGTCGGAGCACTCTTCCTCGTCGCGGGCGCCGTGCTGGGCATGGGGGCCGGGCGGGCCGTGCCGTCCGCGCTCACCCCGCCCGCGCTGGCCATGGTCGCCTTCGTGTTCACGGCCCTCATGCACATGTCGTTGGGCCGGACGGAGACGCCCACGGCGGACGGGTTCCCGATTTCGGAGCCGAACCGGGTCTCGCTGCTGTCACCCGCGGTGGAAGAGGTGCGCGACGTGCTCGTCACGCTCTCCGCCTCCGTGCACCTCGGGCAGACGGTCTGGGTGCTCGGCATGGCCGCGACCGGCTTCACGCTGCTGGTCGCCGCGACCCCGCGTGCCCGGCTGATCGCCCTGACGCCCGTCGTGGCGGGCGCGGCGCTCGCCCTGCTCGTCCTCCCCTCCGACCCGCGCCGGATGTACGTCCTCGACGAGGCCGCCGCGGAGCTGGTGTGCGACGGCCCGGTGTGCGTGACCAGGACGCACCAGGCGCGACTCGCCGACCTGGCGGGTCCCGGTAAGGAGGCGCTGCGCCTGCTGCACGGCGCCCTGGGGAGCCGGGCGCCGGTCTCGGTCCGGGAGAACACCGCCGTACTGCCGGACGGCTCCACGCCGCAGTGGTCCCGCGAGACCGTGCTCTTCGACTTCGACGACGAGTTCGTCGCCGCCGCGAAGGGCGAGGAGCTGACCCGGGCCCTGATCGTCAAAGGCATGGTGCCAGGGTGCACCCCCGTCGGCTGGAGTGGCTCGGGGAATGAGGACATCGCGCAGACCGTCGCGGTGAGCTGGGTCCTCGGGGACCTCAGGCCGCTCGCCGGCACCTCCCACCCTTCGGGTGACCCGATCGCCGACGCCCGCCCGGTGTGGAAGGAACTCAAGGCGCTTCCGCGGGCCGAGCAGCTCTCGCGGATCAACGCGATGCGCGCGGCCGCGTTCTCCTGCGAGGGCCACGCGTTCGACGCGCTGTCCGGCGGTGCGTCCCGGTGAGGTGGCTGACGCTGTACGCGCGCTCGCGTCAGGTGCCCGCCTCGTTCGCCGCGGTGGTGATCAGCGCGGTGACGGTGTGGGCCCTTGCTCGGGACGGGGGCGAGGGGCCCGGTGACATGCGGCTGCCCGCGCTCGTCCTCGCCGCAGGGGCGATGGCGGCCTCGGTCGGGCTCGGCGGGCAGGACCTCGACCTGGACCGGACGGCCGCGGTCCGCTGGGTGCCCCGCAGAGCGGCGCACGTGCTGCTCGCCGGTGCGGTCGTCGCCGCGGTGCCGCTGGCAGTGCAGACCATGGGCGAGTCCATGGCCACCACCGCGTTCGTCGTCCGGGACAGCATGGGCCTGATGGGACTGGTCGCCCTGGGCGCGGCGCTCTCGGGCGGCCAGTACGGGTGGACGCTGCCGTTCGCCTGGCTCGCGTTCTCGTTCTTCGCCCCGCCACCGACGAGTGCGCCGATGCGGGTGGCGACCTGGATGCTGCTGCCACCCGGCACGACGGCGGGCACCTGGACGGCCCTCGTCCTCGCCGTCGCCGGCACCGCGGCTTACGCCGTCGCGGGACCACGACGGTAGCGGGCCCACGCGGCTGCGCGTACCGCACCTCGACGAGGACCTTCCGCCGTGGCCTCGCCGGCACTGACCGGGGCGCCGGCCGTCACGTCGGCCGGCGGTGAACACCGCTGCTGTCCGGGGATCGAGGCAAGCAGGGCGGACAGCGTGTAAGCCGCCCCCGACCGGATCGCCTCCGCGTTCGGGCAACCGGCAGGAAGCCCGTGCAGACCGGCCCCGCGGCCGATTCGTTCGGTCGGCCGATGCGACGGTGCGGTCCCATGGCGGCGACCGTCAGGACCGGCAGCCCGTCCTGACGGCCGACGCCATGCCGGCTCCCCGCGAGCGCGGAGCGAGGTGGCTTCCAGCGCGCACCGCGCGGCCAACAACGCGGTCCGCCCTGGATGTTGAACATCCGGCGAGGGCGTCACACACCACTGCCTGCCCTCTCCTGACCCGCGCGCAACTTCCGTGCGCGGTTTGGTCTCTTGCTCCACGCAGAGACACAAAACCACCTGGGTCCGGGTCACTTGACCCGGACTCATGAACGACAAGGACAAAGCAGGTTGCGTAGAACTCTTGCGATACGGACCGTTCTGGCTATCACCCTGGCGGGCGCGACGCTGGTTCCCGCCGTCCCCGCCTTCGCGGCGGAACCGACCACCCCGGCGGACCTGCGCGCGGATGTCAACCGCGACGGCCGAGTGGACGTCACCGGCGGCACGGACGACGCCGGTGAGAACGGCTGGACCACGGGGCGGGGAGCGGTCTTCCTCCCCAACATCGACGACGACACCAAGCGGTGCAAGTCCACCGGCCCCGACGGCAGGCCGCTGTCCGACGCCAAGCTGGCCAAGTGCAACGACGCCGCCGACACCAAGGTCAACGGCACGGCGGACGCGGCCGACCTGGCCCGGCTGCGCACCGTACCGATGACCGGGCTGCGCGCCGGTGCCGTCGGCACGGTCAAGGTGACCGGCACCGGCGCGAAGTACACCCGGCTCTTCGTCAAGCGCTCCACCGGCTGGACCGTCGTCAAGCCGACGACCGAGCTGTCCGCCGCCGAGCTGCGCGCCGGGCTGGAGCTGGGCATCGAGGGCACTGACGTCATACGCGACCGGGCGGTGTGGGACGGCACCGCTGTCGTCGAACTGAAGGTCAGCCCCGGTCGCGGAGCCGAGGCCACCACCGACCGCGTCACGCTGCACGCCGCCCCGCTGCTCACGCACCACCACCTCCAGCAGGCGCAGCAGGTCATGGTCACCGAGCTGCGCGGCGACTATGCGTACGAACGGGCTCAGAAGAAGTTCGTCAAGGCGTTGGAGACGCAGGTCAAGCGGGCGGGCATCAACGCACCGCTGGTGAAATTCGGCATGAAGTCCGAGGAAGAGGACATCTGGGCGCAGGACTTCCTGGAGCCGGGATACGTGACCATGGCCGGCCCCGGCGGCAAGCCGCAGGGCATGCGGGTCATGATCCGCTCGGCGCAGCCGTGGCGTAAGGCGGGCCGCCTGGCGTTCGAGAAGCTGCGCGGACGCGACGTCGGCGCGGTGCAGGTCTCGCTCGGACGGGGCGTCGAGGACTCGACCCTCGACTCCATGGGCAACCTGGAGACCATCCCCGCCTACGAGCACGGCGGCCGGTCCTACCCCGCCGGGCGCATCATCATGGGCGAGTACAAGGACACCGGCGTCAAGCCGGTCAAGGCGATGCGGACGCTCCTGGCGTCGCAGGGCATGCAGGACCCGCTGCTGCTGGACACCTCGTGGCTGGACGTCGGCCACGTGGACGAGTTCGTGCAGTTCCTGCCCGCCGACACCCCGCGCGGCTGGCGGATCGCCATCGCCGACCCCGAGGCGGGCATGAAGCTGCTCAAGGACGCGAAGGCCGCGGGCCACGGGGCGACCAGGATGTTCTCGTTCAAGGACACCGAGTACGCCTCCGCCCCGAAGGAGACCGTCGCCCAGGTGCTCGCCTCCGGCAAGATCCGTGAGGACAACGCCCTCGCAGCGCGCCGCATCGCCGCCAACCTGGAGATCCTCAAGCGGGAGACCGGCATCACCGACGCCGAGGTGGTCCGGGTGCCCGCGCTGTACTCGCGACCCGACGACGAGGGGCGGGGCGACGTCGCGGGGACGGGGCGACTGACCCGGCTCGGCGCCTCGGCCGATGTACCGGACGCGGCAGGGGAGTACGGCACGCGCGACCTGAAGGCGGCCGTCGACGACACCCGGATGGTCAGCGCGTACATACCGGGCGCGGTCAACGGCGTGGTCCTCGGCAAGGACCGCTACCTCGCGCCGAAGCAGTGGGGCCCGGTGATCGGCGGCAAGGACATCTTCACCGAGGCGGTCAACGCCGCCTACCGCAAGGCGGGTACGCGGGTGTCCTACATCGACGACTACGAGACCTACCACCTGATGATGGGCGAGGTGCACTGCGGCACGAACACGCTGCGGGACATCTCGGCGCCCTGGTGGAAGCGCTAGCGACGACTGACGCTGTTGCTGGCGCCTGACGCTGTTGCTCTCGTGTGGCGGAGGCCACAGGAACCCCGCCAGGCCCGCGGAGAGTAACGGGTGTGAGGCAAACAGAACCATCGGAGCCGATGCGTGCGCGCATCCGGACAGGGGACCCTGCGGCGTTCGCCGACCGTGGAGGCAACGTCGTCCTTCTCGCCGCCCGGGCCGACGCGGATCATCAGCGCGGTCTCGGTCTGGGCGAAAGAGACGAACCCCAGCCGATGTGCGGCTGGGGTTCCTCAAGGCGGTATCGGTCAGCAGGCGGGGTCGCCTACGCCGTGGACAGCTCGGCCACGCGTCGGCGGACCGCCCCGCATCGCGATCACCCTGGATCAGGCGGGTCAGCGTTGCAGGGTGAGCAGGGCCGGCCGGTACGGCAGCAACAGGTAGTCGGTCCCGTCCGACGCGGGGTTCCTGCCCTGGTACAGGAATTGCAGGTTGCAGGGGTCGATGGTCTTGGTCTGGTCGGGGTTGTTGCGGACCAGGTCACCGTGGCTGATGTCGTTGGTCCACGTCGCGTTGGCGTTGGCCTTGCCCGCGAAGGGGTTGCTCTCGGTGCCGGCCTGCTCGGTCCAGGTCCCGTTCAGGCTGGTGGCGGTGAACGAGCGGAAGTAGCGCCCGTTCGCGCCCTTCGCCTCAACGATCATGAGGTACTGGTTCTGGCCCTGGACCTTGTAGACCTCCGGGGCCTCGAACAGGCGGTCCTCGGTGTCGCTCATGACCGTCGTGTACGACGAGCCGAAGCTGCTCGGGAAGTTCCCGAGCGGCATGGTCGACTTGAAGATGCCGCCCTTGTCATTGGCGAAGAACAGGTACATGTTCTGGTCGTCGGCGATCAAGGTCGGGTCGATCGGGCCGCCTACGGGGAGGCTGCCGGTGAACAGCGCCTGCGGCGCGGACCAGCTGTTGGGGTTGGTCGGGTCGGTGGACGTGCGGTAGGTGAAGGCCGCGCCGGTGTCCCACCCGTTCGCGGCCAGCACCCAGATGTTCTTGGTCCTCAAGTAGAACAGCGTGGGCGCAATGGGGGCCCCGCTCATTGCGGTCTGGGGGGCCGTCGCCATGTCCGACCAGTTGGTGAAGGGACGGAGCCCCGTCGCGCGCCACCCGGATGCGCTCGCGGTGGTCGCGTAGACCAGGTTCTGGCCGTTGTGCTTCACGACGGTGAAGTCCTTCAACGAGGCCGCCCCGTTCGCCGGCTCCGCCAGCGGACCCGTCGAGGTCCACCGGTACGTCGACGGAAGAGCACACGCGTTGGACGGTGTACCGGACAGGCCGGTCCACTTCTGGTTGTCGCCGCCGTTGCAGTTCCACAGCTGCACCGCCGTGCCGTTGGCCGTGGCGCCGCCGCTGACGTCCAGGCACAGCCCGGACTCCACGGCGACGATCGTGCCGTCGGCGTTCGCCCGCCACTGCTGGTTCGTGCCGCCGTTGCAGGACCAGAGCACCGGCCGGGTGCCGGCCGTGGTGGCGTGGCCCGGAACATCCAGGCACTTGTTGCCGAACACGGTCAGCTGGTTGTTGTCCGTCAGCGTCCACCGCTGGTTGGTCCCGCCGTTGCAGTCCCATATCTGCACGTTTGTGCCGTCGGCCTGGTTGGCGCCCGGCACATCGAGGCACCGGCCGGAAGCAACTCCGCGCACGGCGCTGGTGGTGGCCGCCTGAGCGGGGTTGGCGACGAGCGTCGCCGCCAAGGTGGCCAGGGCGGCAACGGTGACGGAGAGCACCGCAGACGGGTGTTTGCGGCTGGAACTACGTCCGTGCATGGGAACCTCGTCATCCTTTGAGCTAGCGGCTCCGGTTGGCCCCGTCAGAGGCTGTCCGGAATCCGGCGGGGTGCGGCCCTTGTGTGTTCGTCATGCCGAACGCGGGTCGAAGTGTCGATCAGCTGGATCATAGGGTTCCGGTGAACCGAGTCAATATTTCTCACGCAATTCGCGAGCCGAAATCGCAGATTGAACCAGGCGGCTTCAAGTTCCGTGGTTATACGGATCTTTTGGCGTGAGGGGCAGGTAGCAGGGCGGGCCCTGGCTTGGTGATCATTACGGGTCTCCTGCGCCTGCCTGCTTCGATCACCGGGCCGTGTCCGTGAGCGGCGGGCCGACCGGCTGTGGACCACGGGGGCGAAGTGGGCGGAAGGCGCTGCCTGCGTCTTCTGCTGCCCCTCTTGTGTTCGATTCATTCGACTCCTAAGGTCGTCGTCGCTCCCAAGACCGCTCCTGATCTGCTGCGTTATGCACGGAAGCGCTTCGACAATCGGGTGTCGACAGTGCCCACCCACTACCCCGCACGTCCTCGCCGCGCCCTCCCTGATGGTCCACCGAAGCCTGGAGATCTCATGCAAATGTCCCGTCGTGGCGTCCTGATCCTCGGTGCCACCGGCGCCGCCGGCGCGGCCGTCGCCGGAGGACTTCCCGCGGGCTCGGCCCGGGCCGTCGAGTCGGCCGGCGCGACGGAGGCCTCCCCGCGCACCGAGCGCCTGTATCTGTCCGGTGAGGACGCCGACCACCCGGTCGACTGGGACTTCCTGTGCACCAGCGGGCGGAACAGCGGCAGTTGGGGCAGCATCCCGGTTCCCTCGAACTGGGAGTTCCACGGATACGGCACGTACAACTACGGGTGGAATCTGCGCCCGGAGGAGAAGGGCCGCTACCGGCACACCTTCACGCCGCCCGCCCACTGGCGTGACAGACGCGTCTTCCTCGTCTTCGAAGGGTCGATGACCGACACCGAGGCGTGGATCAACGGCGAGCCGGCCGGGCCCGTCCACCGCGGCGGCTTCTACCGGTTCCGTCACGAGGTGACCGGAAAGCTGCGTCCGGGCCAGGACAACCTCCTGGAGGTGACGGTCAGCAAGGAGTCCACCGACGACTCCGTCAACCGGGCCGAACGCCTGGGCGACTACTGGAACTTCGGCGGCATCTACCGCCCCGTCCACCTCGAGGCGTTCCCGCTCCAGCACATCGAGCGCATCGCCGTCGACGCCCGCGCCGACGGCACGCTGCGGATCGACGCCCACCTGTCGGGTACCGGCTCCGCCGACCGTCTCGTCGCCCGGGTCACCGACCTCTCCGGGCGCCCGGTCGGCGCCCCGTTCACCGCGACCGTCGCTCCCGGCGACACGACGGTGACCCTCAGGACCGCTGTCGACTCCCCCCGCCAGTGGACGGCGGAGACCCCGCACCTCTACCGCGTCGAGGTCGCGCTCCGCGCCGGCGAGGGCCGCACCGTCCACCGCGTCGACGAGAGATTCGGCTTCCGCACCGTCGAGGTGCGCCCCGGGGACGGCGTGTACGTCAACGGCGTCAAGATCCTCCTCAAGGGAGCCAACCGGCACACCATCTGGCCCACGTCCGGCCGGGCGACCAGCGCGCGCATCAGCCGCAAGGACATCCTCCTGATGCAGGAGATGAACATGAACGCGGTCCGGATGTCCCACTACCCGCCGGACACGCACTTCCTCGACCTCGCCGACGAACTCGGGCTGTACGTGCTCGACGAACTGGCCGGCTGGCAGAAGTCCTACGACGAGGCGGCAGGCAGACCCCTCGTCGCCTCGACGGTCACCCGTGACGTCAACCACCCGTCGATCCTGTTCTGGTGCAACGGCAACGAAGGCGGCTGGAACACCGCCCTCGACGGCGACTACGCCCGCCACGACCCTCAGCAGCGCGCCGTTCTCCACCCCTGGGCGAACTTCGGCGGCATCAACACCGACCACTACGAGACGTACGACAGCACGCGCCGCATCCTCCAGGAACGGGGCGATGTCTTCATGCCCACCGAGTTCCTCCACGGCCTCTACGACGGCGGCGCCGGCGCGGGGCTCGACGACTACTGGAAGCTGATGGGCCGTGAACGGCTCTCCGCCGGAGGCTTCCTGTGGTCACTGATCGACGAGGGCATCGTGCGGGACGACCTCGGCGGCGCCGTCGATGTGGCGGGCAATGCCGCACCCGACGGGATCCTCGGCCCCTTCCGCGAGAAGGAGGCCAGCTTCTACACGATCAAGGACATCTGGTCTCCCGTTCAACTCGCGGAGCCGCAGCGGTTCACGTCCGCCCTGCCGGACGACTTCGACGGCCGGATCGCCCTCACCAACCACTACGCCTTCACCAACACCCGTGCCTGTCACTTCACTTGGCGACTCCTGGACTTCCGCACCCCGTCGCAGCGGCGGGACGGCCACACGGTGCGCGCCCAGGGCACCGCGTCCGCTCCGGACATCGAGCCCGGCGCGCAAGGAGTGCTGCGCCTGCCCCTGCCGTACGGCTGGCGACGCGCCGACGCCATCGCGCTCACCGTCACCGACGCCGACGGCCGCGAGATCCGCAGCTGGACCTGGACCATCACATCCGCCGCCGACCAGGTCCGACGGCTGGTACGGACGGGCCCGGGACCAGCCGTACGCGGCCGGCTCGCGGACGACAGGCTCACCCTCACGTCCCGCCACACCACGGTCACCCTCGACGCCACGACAGGCATGCTGGCCGGCGTCACCCACCGAGGGAGGGACTTCGCGCTGTCCCACGGCCCGCTGCCCACCACCGGAACGGCCGACCTCACCCGCCTGACGCACGGGCCCGACGGCAACGGCTACACGGTGGAGGCCGAGTACTCCGGCGTCCTGCGCCACGTCCGGTGGCGGCTGCACCCCAGCGGCTGGCTTCAGCTGGACTACCGCTACCACCTCACCGGCGAGCACGACCTCTTCGGCGTCGGCTTCGACCATCCCGAATCGCAGGTGACCGGCGTGACCTGGCTCGGCCACGGACCCCACAGGGTGTGGAAAAACCGGCTGCGCGGCGTCGCGACGGACGTCTGGACGAAGCAGTACAACGACACCGCGACCGGTGCCGACGGCTGGGTGTACCCGGAGTTCAAGGGCTACCACGCGGGCGTCCGCTGGGCGTCCCTGCACACCACCGCCGGACGTCTCACCATGGTCTCCGAGGACGAGAACCTCTACCTCCGCCTCTTCACCCCCCGCTTCGGACCCGACCCCCGCCACACCGCGCCGCCCTTCCCGAAGGGAGACCTGTCGTTCCTCGACGCCATCCCGGCGATCGGCACCAAGTTCGACCCGCCGGCCGCGACCGGCCCCAGCGGCGGCCCCACCACGGCGACGGGCGACTACGGCAGAACCCTGTACTTCTCCTTCTCCGACTAGTGCGTCCACCCAATCGCCGACGCCGCACCATGCGTTCGGCCCCCTGCCGAGCGGCACTTCCCGCAGGTGCACGACCTCACCTCCCGAGGCGTGCGCCTGCCCCCCACGGCCATGACAGCCGGCGCCGATGTGGTGGAAGCCGGTGATCTCCCCGCCGGCAGCGGCCACAGGAAGGTGACGCCGCACTGCGCCTGGTCCGCCGGGGAGGAGTCCGGCTGACTGGTCTTCCTCCGCGGGTGGGGGCCTCGGCAGGGCGCAGGGCGACGACCGTCTGGTGGCCCTGGCCCGGAAGGTCACCCCCCGGCTCCCCGGCTGACCCCGCCGTCGATCACTCCGCACCCGGCGTCCGAACAGGGCCAGGCCCTTTGAGCACCGGCACGAGTCGTCGCACCGATCAATCCCAGGTCGCTCAATCAATTGATTTGTGTCATCTCAGAGGTCGGCTCGGGGCGTCAATCAAAGGCCGACGTGCCACAGGATGGGATCGCCGTGGGACTCCTGGGGCGACCGACGTGCCACCGCGATGAATACGGCCGACCACGTACAGCTGTAGAACACGGCGAAAACTCCGGCGCCGAGCACGGTGCGGGGAGACGGGGAAAACATGACCAAGGTGATCGCGGAATGCGGGAATCTGCCCGCCTCCTTCACGAGTTTTGTGGGCAGGCGGCAGGAGGCCGCCGAGATCCGCTGCCTTCTGGGCGTGCGGCGGTTGGTGACGCTCACGGGCATGGGCGGTGTGGGCAAGACGCGGCTGGCGCTGGAGGTGGCCGCCGCGTCCCGGGAGGCGTTCGCGGACGGGGTGTGGCTGGTGGACCTCGCCCCGGTGTCCGACCCGTCGGCGGTGGCGGCCACGACGGCGGGCGCGCTGCGGGTGCCCGACCTCGGGGCTCTGCCCTTCACGGACCAGCTTGCGGGTTATCTGGCCGGGCGGCGCGTGCTGCTGGTGCTGGACAACTGCGAGCACATGATCGACGCGTGCGCCGAGCTGGCCGGCACGCTCCTGTCGGCCGCTCCGGAGCTGCGCATCCTCGCCACGAGCCGCCACACCCTGGGCGTCACGGGTGAGCATGTCTTCGCCGTCGCGCCGCTTGCGCAGGACGAGGCGGTGGAGCTGCTGCGGGACCGGGCCGCCGCTGTCATGCCGGGGTTTCACATCGACGAGGCCGACCACGCCCAGATCGCGCGCCTGTGCGCCGGTCTGGACGGGCTGCCGCTGGCGATCGAGCTGGCCGCGTCCCGGTTGCGCACGCTGAGTGTCGGACAGATGACGGACCGGCTGGAGGACCGTTTCGCGTTGCTCACCGGCGGCAGCCGGACGGCACCGGCCCGTCAGCGCACCTTGCGCGGGGTGATCGACTGGAGCTACGAGCTGTGTGCCCCGGCCGAGCGGCTGCTGTGGAACCGCCTGGCCGTCTTCGCCGGCGGGTTCAGCCTGGAGGCCGCCGAGGGTGTCTGCTCCGGGGAGGGGATCGCCGAGGCCGAGGTGCTGGACCTCCTGGACCGGCTCATCGCCCAGTCCGTCGTGCTGACCTGCGAGATCGATGGTCAGCCGCGTTACCGGTTGCTGGGGATCATCCGGGAGTACGGCCAGGAGCAGCTGGCGGACTCCGGCGAACAGGACGAACTGCGCCGACGCCACCGCGACTTCTTCCTCGCCTTGGCCCGCCGCATCGACCGGAACTGGTATGGACCCGGTCAGGTGGAGAATGTGGCCCTGCTGCGCGCGGAACACGCCAATCTGCTGGCCGCTCTGGAGTACGAGGGTGAGCCCCGGTCCCGGCTGGCGCTGGTCGCGGCCCTGTGCTGGCACTGGTGCGTCGGCGGCTTCCTCAGTGAGGGGCGCCGCCAGTTCGAGCGGGCGCTGGCCGCCGCGCCCGCGCCCGGTCCGGAGCGTGCCCGTGCGCTCCTGGCCGCCGTCTGGGTGGCGCAGACGCAGGGTGACCTGGCGACGGCAGAGCGCTGGCTGGAGGAGGCCGGTGCGCTGGGCGAGCGGCTGGGTGATGCGTGGGTGCGGAGCCAGACGGAGGGCCTGCGCGGGGTGTCGGCGCACTACCGGGGGCGGCCGGATGAGGGCATCCGCCGGTACGAGGAGGCCCTGGCCGCCATGACCGCGCTGGGCGACGAGCGTGAGGCGGCCTCCTGGCGGCTCGCGCTGGCCGGCGGCCTGGCGTACGCCGGGGACCCTCGGGCGGCACAGACCGGCAGGCAGTACGCGGCCGCCGCCGAGGCGAGCGGGGAACGGTGGGGCCGCGCTCAGGTGCTGATGGCCCTGGGCCATGACGCCTGGGCCCGCGGGGACCGGGACACGACCGAGACTCTGGTCGGATCCGCGCTGGACAGCATGCGTGGCTTCGCCGACCACGCGATGGTCGGGAGGATGGTGGAACTGCTCGCCTGGGCCACCGCCGACGGCGGCGCGCACGCGCGGGCCGCCCGGCTGCTCGGCGTGGCGGATGCCCTGTGGCGCGACGCCGGCAGCTCGATCTACGCGTTCGGGCCGCAGATGGCCGAACAGCACGCGCGGTGCGAGCAAGCCGCGATCGGTGCGCTGGGCGAGGCGTCGTACAGAAAGGCGTTCGCCGAGGGCGGTCAGCACCACGCTCCCGGCCGGGCCGTCGACTTCGCCCTGTCCGGCGATTCCGACGCCGGCACCGGTTCCGACGGCGCCGGTTCCGACCCCGAGCCCCCACACGGCGGTGGCACCGAATACGACGGTGGCAACGATGTCGGCGATGGCATCGATGTCAGGCAGCCCGCACCGGACGCGATACGGCGACGGCACGCGCCTGCCACGGCACACCCCGAGCCGGTGTCGCCCGACGAAGGCCGCCGCGCATACGACGTGCTGCTGGTCGACGACGACCCGACGGCCAGGGAGAGCACCCGGCTCGTCCTCGAGGAGCGCGGCTACCGGGTGCGTACCGCCGCCGACGGCGTGACCGGGCTCACCCTGTTCCGTCGGCAGACCCCGGACGTGGCCGTGCTCGCGGGCCGGCTGCCCGGCCTGGACGGGATGAGCCTGGCCGGGCGGATCCGCGAGGAGTCCGGGGTGCCCGTTCTGCTCATGTCGGACCACGACGACCCGGCGCAGGTGGTGACGTGCCTGGAGGCGGGAGCCGACGACTGCCTGGCCAGGCCGGTCGACACATCGGAACTGGCCGCCCGCGTCCGTGCCCTGCTGCGTCGGACCGTCCCTGCGGACCAGCGGCCCGACACACACACGGTCCGGTTCGGCGACCTCATGTACTGCCCCGTCTCACTGGAGGTGTACAAGGACGGGGAGCCCGTCCACCTGACCACGACCGAGCTGAAACTGCTGCGGGAGTTCACCGCGGCGGCCGGCACCGTCCTCACCCGGGACCTGCTCCTGGAGCGGGTGTGGGACCACGCCTGGCACGGCGACAACCGGGTGGTGGACGTCAATGTGCAGCGGCTGCGCGCCAAGATCGGCCGGGACCGGATCGAGACGGTCCGTGGCTTCGGCTACAAGCTGCGCTCATAGACCTTCGCGCCTGTCCACGCGCATCGGCGCGAAGGTCTGCCCCGCCGTGGCCGCCGCGACCGTCACGGTGGCGGCGACGGCCGGGATCCCGGTCCACCGCCTCACCGCCGCCGACCCGTTCTCCACCGCCCGGGCTGAGCTGGACGGGCAGCTGGTCAGTGCCGCGTACGACTACGCGTCTGCCGCGGTCCTACGCCCGGGGCCCGGTCGTCGGCCCGGCCGACCCGAACCCTGGGTGCCGTGGGCGCCACCACCGCGTCGGTGTCCTCGGGACGAGATCACCCGACTCGCCGCCTCCATGAACACCACGGCGGACGCGCTCGGCGCCCGTCCTGAGGACGAGCGCCGGGTGAGCGCCGACATCGCGCACGAGCTGCGCACGCCGTCGGCCGGGCTGGGGAAGACGGAGGTGCGGATCGTTCGGGACACGGTGGTGACGACCGACCGCCGCAGCGCTACCGTACGGCCGCCCCGGGTACCGGAACCGGCCTGGGCCCGGCCATCGTGGTGGGCCAGGCCCAGGCTGCCGGGCGCCGAGTCGGTCTTCCGAAACCGTCCGCAGGGTGGTGCGGAGGCGGTGCTCAGCCTTCCGGCATCGGTGGCGGGGTGAAGCCTGCCGCCGTCATGCGCCGGGCCGGCTGACCCAGGTCGTCGGCGGAGTCGTCCAGGAGCAGCAGGCCGAAGTCGTTGCTGCTCAGGATGTCCAGGAGGATGCCGAGCTGCCTCGGGTCCTCGTCCTCCAGGAGCAGGGCGGCGTTGCGGAGCACGAGCGTCACAGGGCCGGACTCGTCGGGTCCGGTCACGGTGCGCAGGCACTCCTCGAACCCGTCCCAGTTGTGGCCGAACCAGTCCGGGAAGCCGAGCGCGCCGGCCCACTCGGCGAACAGGCCGATGCTGGTACGGCAGCGGGTGCCGAGGATCTCCTTCGCCGACGCGGGGGCCGTTTCCGATGCGGGCAGGGGGCGGATGCAGTGCGCGGTGGTGTTCATGTCGTTCTTCCGGGCTGGGGGGTGGGAGGGAGCGGAGGCGCGCGCCCTTCACGGGGGGCCGGCTGCGGCGGATCCACCGGCTGACAGTCGACGGGCTGCGGCCCCGCTCGGCCGCGATGGCCCGGACCGTGGCCTTCTCCCGCAGCCGGTCGACGATGTGTATCCGCTCGTCCTCGCCGAGATGACGGGAGTCGCCACGGACCTCGATGAACCGCGTCGTCGCAGACCGGACTGCGACCGCCGGCGCGTCCTGCGCCCGCGGTCGCGGTCTCTTCACCCGGCCTTGGTGCTGTCCGTGACGCCACTCCCGGCCGGTCCGGGGATGCACCCCCACGATCGGGCGCCTGCGACCTCTTGAACCGAAGTCCGGTCCCGGGGCTCCTACCGGCCCTGTGACTTACTAGAACTTGCCGAGGTAGATGAAGCTCTTGTAGTGGTCCCACGTGATCCACGTGTCACCGGTGTTGATCGCACGCACGAACCGGTCCTTGCCCGTCCTCTCGCCCTCCCCGCTGGGGTCGTGGTCGAAGGTGTGCGCAATGTACTCCTGGAACGTTCCCCGGTAGTTCGACGACGACGCGCCCGCATGGCCCTCGTTCATGAAGTCCCGGAGAGAGCCGCCGTTGTCCCAGTATCGACCGCCCGTCTCGACCCACTCACTGTGCGGGATGCCGAGATGGTCGACATGACTGCTGACCTGCCAGGATTCGTCACGGTCGCCGATGTTGCGCCAGTTCGGCCAGCCGATGCCCTGCCAGGCCTTCAGGGTCTTGTCCTGCATCTTTCCCGGAGTCAGCTTTCCTTTGTGCTGTTCATCGCCCGTGACCGGCGCCTTGCCCTTGTTGGCCGCCCCGCAGGTCGGGGGCGCCGTAGGGGGGCACTGGGGGGAATCGGCGGCGTGCGCGGTGGTGGACAGGCCGAGCCCGCCGACGGTGACGCTGAGCACCAGGGCCGGGATCGCGGCCTTGCGGGCGTGGGCGCGCAGCCGGGAGGACAGGGAGCGCTTGTCGCGCGGGGTCTCCAAGGCCTCGGTCGAGGACATGGTGGCCTCCTTGGGATGGTGTCGGATTCCGGCCGGGGCGGGTGTGCCCCGGCCGGACCCAAGAAGACCGGCCGTATGTCTCGGTGGTCCGGCAACGGTTCGGCGACCGCATCACAGTGGCCGCCGCCGGAAATGACGTACGGCTGTTACAGAACCGTCAGGGGTCGGACTCCGACGCCGCCCCGAGAGCGAGACGCTCTTCGCCGTCGCGGGGAGGGCGTGGCGTGACAGGACCGGGGTGGCGCTGCGGTTCGACGTGCTGCCGAAGCGGGCGACCGTGCCGCTCACGCTCGGCCTGCCCGTGCTGCTGGTGGGGGCGGCGCTCGCGTTCCGTGTCACGGGACGGCCGGTGTGGCTGATCGCGGCCTCGCTGATCGGTGCCGCCGTGTCCGTCGGCTTCCATCTTGCCTTCGTCCGCCTGCACCGGAAGACCCCGTGAGCGCCGAGATGACCGACCGGCTGGAGGGTTTCGACGCCACCATCCACGCCCCGAACCGGCTGCGTATCTGCGCTCTGCTGGACGCGGCGGGCGAGGCGGAGTTCGGCCTGGTCCAAAAGCAGCTCGACCTCTCCGCCTCCGTGCTGAGCAAGCACGTCACCGTGCTGATGGGCGCCGGCTACGTCGAGCAGCGCAAGGCCGTCCGCGACACCCGGCAGCGGGTGTGGCTCCGGCTGACCCGGCGAGGCGGGGAGGCATATCAGGGGCACCTTGCGGCACTGCGGGCGATCGTGGGGCCCCCTCCAGCATCATGATCATCGAGTAGGAGAGTGACCGCGCCCGGTTCCGGTCGGACACCCGGCGGTCGTCTCCTCGGCCGGCTGCTGCTTGCCACCGGGAAAGAAGTGGTACCGCCGTCGTCGCGGCCGTGCCCACGCACGCTGATCTCACTTTTCCGCGCGAAGTTCCCCCTGGGCTGGAGTGCCCGGGTGGCAATGACCGAAGCGACGGTAGGGACGCGGATGCACAGCTGTTCGTCGCTTGTGCGGCGGCGACGTATCGATGTCGATGACGGATCGCCGGACAGTTGTTACATGGGCAGGTCAGGATGCTGTTCCCGGACAACGGTGGGGAACGGGACCTCTCGCCGAGCCGGAGGTCGGCCGTACGAAGTCGACGTCACTGCCTCCCCGGAAGGACCGGGGCCGACCGGCCGTAGCATGGCTTCCGGCTTGTGGAGGAGCGAACTCCACATGACCCGGCGGCCCGACGGAAGGAACAGGTGATGCGGCTTCGTCGATGCGTCCTGTTCGCCGTGCTGGCCGTCTGCCTGACCGGGTGCGGCGGCGTGGACGGCGGCGTCCGCGTCGAGGGTCCGGCAGTGACGAAGGTCCCCTGGACGGGGCCGGTGTTCGTGACGAACTGGAACGGCCGGCCCTGGCAGCGCCCCAAGCAGATCGAGGGGCAGTTTGTCCTCCTGAGCAAGCTGACATGGCGGGACTGGGGCTCGCCCCGGGCGCGGGCCACCGGCGTCGCCATGGACTCGACCTGCCTGTCCGGCTGCCCCGACGGCTTCGACAAGCCGCCGCCGAGCTACCGGGTCAACGTCGTCCTGAGCGATCCGGTCAGGCGCGGGAACGTGGCGTTCTACCGCCACATGACCCTTACCCCCGTACATCCCCCGGCGCCGTCCTGGGCGAAAGCCAGCGCTGATACGGACCTGGACGTACCGGATGCCTGAGTACGGCACGGGAGAGGACCGTCGGAGAGGGAACGCGATGCACGCTGCTCAGGATGTGCTGCTGGTCGAGGACGACGAGCTGATCCGGGAGGCCACGCGGCTCACGCTTCACGAGCGCGGCTACCGCGGCCGCACCGCGGCCGACGGCCTGACCGGGCTCGCGCTCTGCCGGGAACGCCATCCGGACGTGGCCGTCCTCGACATCATGCTGCCGGAGCCGGTGGACGTGGTGATGGGCCTGGAGGCGGGTGCCGACGACTACGTCACCAAGCCCTTCGGCGGACCGGCCCTCGTCGCCCGCATCCGCTCCCTGCTGCGCCGGGCGGCAACCGTCGAGCAGCCGGCACCGGAGGGCCCGCGCCTGCGCTTCGGCGACCTGGAGTTCTGCCCGGTGTCCCTGACTGCGCGCCGGGCCGGAAAGCCGCTCGCGCTGACCACGACCGAGCTGAAGCTGCTGAGTGAGTTCGCCGCCGCGCCGGGGACGGTGCTCTCCCGGGACCTGCTCCTGGAGCGGGTCTGGGACTACGCCTGGTCCGGCGACACCCGGGTGGTGGACGTCCATGTGCAGCGCCTGCGCTCCAAGATCGGCCGGGAGCGGATCGAGACGGTGCGCGGCTTCGGCTACAGGCTGCGCCCATGAGACGGCCCGCCGACAAGAACCTGAGGCCGCCCGCCTTGAACGTGGGGGCGAAGGTCGCCCTGGCCGTCGCCGCCGCGGCCATGTGCGTGGCGGCGGCGATCGGGGTGCTGGTGCACCGGACCACCGCCGCCGGCCAGTTGGAAACCGCCCGCGCCGGAATGGACCAGAAGCTGCTGAGCGCCGCCAAGGACCACGCCGAGGGACGCCGGTCGGACGCCAGGGTCGACCCCCCTGATCTGCCCGGCCCAATGGCACGTGCCGTGCCCGACGGCCTCCGGGTGACCTACCTTCAGGAGGGCGGCAAGGAGCCGGTGCTGTGGGCGGCGACCCGGATCTCGGACGGGAAGGTGCTCGCGATCCGCCGTTCGTACGTCCCCGAGGAGGAGGCCCTGGCCGCACTCGACCGGACGCTGGCGGCCACGGGCGCGGCCGTCACCGTCCTGGTGTCCCTGGCAGGACTGGTGCTGGGGGTGCGCATGGGACGGCGGGCCACCGTCGCCGCGCGTACGGCGGAACGCATCGCCGACGGCGACCTCGACGCCCGGGTCCGCCCCCGCGGCCATGACGAGATCGCCCGGCTCGCTGCCTCCGTCAACATCATGGCGGACGCGCTCGGCGCCCGTCTGGAGGCCGAGCGCCGGGTGACCGCCGACATCGCCCACGAACTGCGCACGCCGGTCGCGGGCATGTCGGCAGCGGTCGGCCTGCTGCCGCCCGGCCGGGCGTCCGAGCTGGTGGCGGGCAGTGTGCAGAAGCTGGGCGGGCTGGTGGAGGACGTGCTGGAAGTGGCCCGGCTGGACTCACAGGCGGCGGTGGTGGACACCGAGGAGCGCGAGGTGAGCGCGATGGCACGGCGTGCGGCCGCCGGCCCGGACGCCGTGGAGGTGAAGGTCGTGGCGGACGCGGTCGTGGCCACCGATCCGCGCCGCGTCGAACGCATCCTGACCAACCTGGCCACCAACGCCCTGCGGCACGGCGCCGCACCCGTCGAGGTCGAGGTCGACGGCCCCGTGGTCCGGATCCGCGACCACGGCCCCGGTTTCCCGCCCGACCTGCTCGCCGTGCTTCAGACCTCCGGCCCCCAGCGCTTCAGCAAGGGCTCACGAACCGGAGGCACCGGCCTCGGCCTGACCATCGCAATGGGCCAGGCCCGCCTGCTCGGCGCCCGCCTGACCTTCCGCAACCGCCCGGAAGGGGGCGCGGAGACGGAGCTGCGGCTGCCGACGGCCTGATCCGCCGGAGGCGGGTTGAGCGGCCGGGCGAGGAGACCGGCGATGACGTAGACCGATAAGGACAGCACGCCGGACGTCGATGCCGGTCAGGCGGGCGGCCCGGCGGCGGCCGGAACCCGCTTCAGCGCGGTGTCACGTGCCGCGCGGACGCGTCAGGCCGGTGTCGTACGCGAAGATCGTGGCCTGCACCCGGTCGCGTAGGCCCAGCTTGCGAAGCAGGGCGTTGACATGCGACTTCACGGTTCCCGTCGTCACACCGAGGGCGCCCGCGATCTCGGCGTTGGCGAGTCCCGCCGCCACCAGCGTCAGGATCTCCCGCTCACGTGGGGTGAGCGTGCCGAGGCGTGCGGGGTCCGGTGCCGGTGCCAGGTGCGCGAAGGCTTCGATCAGCATCCGGATGTCCATCAGGACGACATCGGGCGTGAGGTGCCCCGCCAGTTCCACGGCGTGGGCGCCGTCGGAGGCCTCGGCGACTACGGCGAGGTCGGGCTCCGCGTCGATGATGGCGGCGAACCCGGCACGGACCACGGCCTGGTCGTCGACCACCATCACCCGGACAGCCGGATCGTTTCGGGCTGCGATGAGGGCACCTCCTCGATCTCCTCGATCTCCCGATCTCGGTCTTCGTGCGGTTCATGGCTTCGACAGGTGCTTGGCCGCCGCTTCCGTATTCTCGGCATTCTCCTTTTCCGCATTCTCCGCCGTGCCGGTGGCGGCACCTGCCCCTTGTCTCAGCACGGCCAGCAGTTCGCGCATGGCGGCAAGGCCCGCTCGGGCCCGCTCCGCGGCGCCGTCGAGGTCGCCGCGTTCGGCCCGTACCACCACCTCGTCGGCGTGGCGGAGCACCTCCTGGCGCAGCTCCGCGGCGATGCGCTGCCGCTCCTCGTGCGCCTCGACGACGGCGGACCACACCGCCGCCGTCAACGCGCTGTCCTCGCGCCGAGTGACGCTCTCGCGGCGCCTTCGGACGAACACGCCCAGGCCCCAGACCCCGCCCATCGGCAGGGCCGTGAACGCCGTGAGGAAGACGGTGAGGAAGACGAGGAACGGGACACCCGCGTCCCCTGTCCCGGCCTCGGGCCGGCCGCCGCCGAACGCGTCCAGCGCGACCGCCGTCGACGCGAGACCGCCCGCCGTCACCAGGACCGCCGGCCAGGTGCGGCCGGCGGGTCCCGCGAAGGCCGCCACCGCGTGCAGGGCGACGCATACCGCGCAGGCCCCGGCCACCGTCAGGGCCCAGGCCACGTCCGACGGCAGCAGCCCGAGGGCCACTGCGACCGGTGGGATCCAGGCACTGGCCAACACCAGGAACAGGACGGTCCAGGGAGTGCGCCGCCGCCACAGCAGCGGCAGAGCGTGCAGGACAGCGGGCAGACAGGCCGTGGCGGTGGCGGCGGGCCGCTCGATGAGGACGGCGATGACCGGGAGCGCCGATACGGCGAGCACGGTCGCCGTATCGGCCGAACTCACGCTCGTCAGGGCCGGGTTGCGGCTCACCGCCGACGAGGGGTGCGGCAGCCGTGCGCGCACGGACCACCCCGGAACGTCCGGCCGAGGACCGGCTTCGAGCGTGCCGCCGAGCCCGGCCGCCCTGTCCCGCATGCCCGCGGTACCACGACCGGAGCCGAGCCCCTGCCGCGCACCGGGTGCGCGGGCCGTCGTGCCGGAAGCCGCTTCGGCCGCTCCGTCGTCCTCCACGAGGAGGTCCAGCGCACCGGCACCGTCCCGGACCACGATGCGTACGGCGGCACCGGGGGCGTAGCGCAGCGTGTTGGTGAGGGCCTCGCGCACGACGCCGAAGGCCGCCTCGGCCACCGGACCCGTCAGGGCGGCCGGGCCGGACGCCGTGTCCAGGCTCACGCGCTGTCCCAGGCGCTCGAATCCGGCGGCGAGTTCGGCGATGCGCTCTTCGAGCGGACTCTCCTCGTCGGCCGCCGGACTCCGCATCACCGCCACCAGCCGGTGCAGCGCCCGCACGGTCTCGCGCCCGCCTTCCGCCGCCAACCGCAGGGCATCGGCGGTCAGTTCCGGTCTGCTCTCGCCGAGGCGGCGTGCGGCGTCCGCGGTGACCACTACGGAGGTGAGGTGGTGCGCGCTGACGTCGTGCAGTTCACGGGCGAGGCGCTGCCGTTCCGTGCCGGCCGCGGTGCGCCGTACGGCCTCGGCGCGCGCCAGTTCCCGTTCGGCGGCCCGGCGTCCGGCGAGCCAGCGGCGGCGGCTGAGGCCGACGCCGACGGTGCCCGCGTAGACCGCGACGCTTGCCAGGGCCTCACCGCCGACATCGACCGGGGAGTCGTACACCGCCAGGGACCTGAGCACCGCCGATCCGGTCAGCACGGCCGCGACGAGGACGGCCGTCCCGGCCGGACGCCGCACCGCGACCGAGTACAGCGCGGCCACGCCCGCCGCCATGGCGGCCAACAGCGCTTCTTCCGGCACGACGACCTCGGCGACCAGTGTGGCCTCGATGGCGAGCGTCGCGGCGACCGGGAAGCGCCGGCGCAGCCCGAGTACGGCAACGGCCGACGCGGTCGCGGCGAGGCCCACGGCGAGCTGCGGCGCCTGAACCGACTCGCCGCGCAGCAGCGTGAGCCCCGGCCAGACGGACAACTGCGCCACCGCCAGCAGCGCGGGCAGCAGCCAGTTCCGTACACGCTCCATGATGGCGACGATCATACTTTCGGCCCGCTGTCCGGGTCGGCCCTATCTCAGGTTGGAGAGGCCGATCGTGCCCACGGTCGACGCCACGGCCGTCCACCGTCGGGATGCTGATGCACATGACGACGCACACCATGGACGAGCCGCACCAGCCCCCCGCCCCACCGTGGGACCGGACCGCCACCGCACCGGCGCAGCCGCTCCCGTACCACCGGCTGGCCCTGACGAACGGGAACCACCGGTGGTGGCGGCCGCTGGCGGGAACCGTCGTCGTGTTCGTCGGCGCGGTTGTCGTCATGCTGGCGGTGCTCATCGGCAGCGAGATCGCCGGTGCGGTCCTCGACCGCCCCCGCGATGCCGACGGCGACCTCATATGGGGCGGCATCGGTGACACCGCCCTCGCGCTGCTGGGCCTCGCCCTCGTCACCCCGGTGGTCCTGCTGGCAGCGCGTTGGGTGCAGCGCCGCCCGGCGGGCACCCTCTCGTCGGTGGCGGGTGCGCTGCGATGGCGCCTGCTGGGACTGTGCCTCGCGGTTGCCCTGCCCATCTCCGCGGCGTCTGTGGGCATCTCCATGCTGCTGCCCGAACCCGAGGGCAGCGGACCGGATTTGACGTGGGCCGGACTGTCGCCGTTCCTGCTCGGCCTCGCGTCCGTCTGCCTGCTCGTGCCGTTCCAGGCCGCGGCCGAGGAGTACGTGTTCCGTGGCTGGCTGTTGCAGGCGGTCGGAGCCTGGTGCCGCTCACCGTGGGTCGCGGTGACACCGCAGGCGGTGCTGTTCGCCGCCGCGCACGGCTGGGGGACCGCATGGGGATTCGCCGACCTGGTGGTGTTCGGCCTCATCACGGGCCTGCTGACCATACGTACGGGCGGACTCGAAGCGGCGATCGGGCTGCACGTCCTCAACAACCTCCTCGCCATGGGCGTCCTGTCGGCGATAGCCGGAGGGCTCGACACCGAGGAGACGGCTGCCGACATGAACTGGATGATGCTGGCCGTCGACGTCCCGATGGTCACCCTCTACGCGGCAGCCGTCCTGTGGATCGTCCACCGCCGGGACAACTCCCGTAGCCCGTCGGATGGTTGACGGACCGCTTCAACCACGGCGGGGCCGCAGGCAGTCGCGCCTGCGGCCCCGCTCAGGTGCCTGTGGGTCAGGACGGGTCGCCGTACTGAAGACCGCGTCCGTTGGTGCCGACGTAGACGCGGCCGTAGGTGTCCGGGTCGCCGGTGATGACGCCGGTGCCGCCGATGGCGCCCCACTGGTGGGCGTCGTCGTTGACGCGGACCCAGGTGGCGCCCTTGTCGGTGGAGCGGAAGACTCCGGTGACGTCCTTGACGGTGCCGATCAGGTACAGGGCCTGGTAGTCGGTGCCCGGCTTGGCCTTGCCGAAGCCGAGGGCGGAGGCGGACTGCACCGACTTGAGCGTGGTGAAGGTGCGGCCGCCGTCGGTGGAGTGCAGCAGCCCCTTGCCGTAGCCGGAGATCCACAGGTCCCCGGCGATACCCGGGACGGCCGTGAGCTTGCCGGAGGGCAGGTTGCCGGCGCGGGCGGTGAAGGTCGCGCCGCCGTCGGTGCTGGCGTAGAGCGTGCCGCCGGACAGTGAGTAGAAGGTCCTGGCCGAGGAGCGGTCGGCGACGACCACGGCGTCGTTGCCCAGGCCGCCGACCCGCGACCAGCTCGCCCCGTTGTCGGTCGAGCGGTACGGGGCCTGACCGGCCTCGGTCCAGACGATGCTGGAGCCGTCCGCCGAGAGCGCGATGTGGCCGTCCTGGGCACTGGCCACCGGCTCCGCCTTGAAGCCGTTCCAGCTGCTGCCGCCGTCGGTGGAGTAGGCGCCGTCCTGCGCGCCGCCCCGGCCGACACGGACCATCATCGAGGGCTTGGACTGGGCGAAGTCGATGTCGGTGCTGTTGGTCATCATCGGGTTCTTCAGCCGACCGGACGGCACCTTGGTCAGGTCGTCGTGCCGGAAGCCGCCCTGGTCGCCCATGGAGGTGATGACGGTGGCGCCACCGGGAGGGGCGATCGCGTCGATCAGCGCGGTCTCCTCCAGCCCTCGGGCACCCGAGCTCCAGTGGCTGGTGCCGCCGCTGTCGGAGGCGTTGGCGTTCTTGCTGCGCAGGATGCCGTTGCCGGTGCCGTACAGCACGTGCCCGGAGTCGAAGGGATCGATGGCCAGGGCGGTCATCCAGTGCCCGGTGTGGGTGCCTACGTAAGGAGCGGCGGTGGCGCTCCGCTTCGACTTGTCGGCCTGCGTCTTCCAGGTCGCGCCGCCGTCGGTGGACCGGTAGAACTCGTCCTCGGGGTACCAGCGGCCGATGGTGGTGACCATCACCGTGGACGGCTTGCGCGGGTCGACGGCCAGACCGGAGAAGCCGTAGCTGCCCTGGGACGGGGAGACGTTCTTCCACGCCCCGGAGGCCGGCGTGTACTTCCACACCGAGCCCCCCGTCACGCCGTTGGGCCCGAGGTTGTTGGTGTACGTCAGGTACAGCGAGCCGTCACCGGAGAGCACGCCGTGCTGCGGCATCTGGCCGGTGGGCTGCCCGGAGACGGCCTGCCAGCTGTTGCCGCCGTCGGTGGAGCGGTACAGGGAGGTGGACCTGTCGCCGACGCCGACGTAGATCGTCTTGCTGCCGGCCGGGCCGTACGTCACGAAGGAGATGCCCGCGCCGCTGCTCGCCCCGTCCTTGACCGGGAACGAGGAGACCTGACGCCATGTCACGCCGTAGTCGGTGCTGCGCCACAGGCCGTTCTTGCGGCTGCCCAGCAGCAGGTTGCGGTTGTCCGCGGGGTCGATCACGAGGCGTTCGCCCGCGCCGCGGCCGTCCTCGTTGCCGCCCACCTTGAACGGCAGATTGGTGCGCTTGAAGGTGCGGCCCTTGTCGGTGGAGCGCAGGATCGCGCCGTTGCCCGCCCAGTCGTTGGTGTAGGTGCCCGCCATGAGGTAGAGCCGCTTGGGGTCGACGGGGTCGGTGGCCACCGAGTCGATGCCCAGCAGGTTCCAGTCCTTCTCGCCGATCCAGTCGGTCAGCGGGATCCACTGCTCGGCCGCGGTGTCCCAGCGGTAGGCGCCGCCCATGTCGGTGCGCGCGTACAGCAGGCCCTTCTCCTTCTGGTTGAACACCAGGCCGGTGACGTAACCGCCGCCGACCACCTGGGCGTTCTTCCACCGGTACGGTCCGGCCGCGGCGGCGTTCTCCGCCTGAGTGGTTCCGGCCGCCGGGGCCTGGGCCATCTTCACCAGCTTCCACTGCTGGTTGCTGCCGCCGTGGCCGGGCCACTGGATGACGGCCGCGCCCTGGGCCGTGGTACTTCCGGAGACGTCCAGGACCTGGCCGCTCTTGCGGGAGGTGAAGGTGACGGCGTCTCCACCGTTCACCTTGTCGATCCGCCACTCCTGGGCGGCGGAGGAGCTGTCGGTCTGCTGCTCGGCGGCTGCGGCCCGGGCGGTCGAACCGCCCGCTATGCCCAGCACCTTGCCGCTGTTGCGGTTCACCAGCTCGTAGTAGCCGTCCCCAACGGACTTCAGCTTCCACTGCTGGTTGGCGGTGCTCTGGTCGGTCCACTGCTGGATACGGGTGCCGTCGGCGGTGGAGAAGCCGTTGACGTCCAGCACCTTGCCACTGCGCACGGAAACCAGCCGGTAGTAGGCATCGCCGTCGACCGTCGCGGCCTGCGAGTCGTCCTGCGCGAACAGGAGATACGGCACGACGGCGGCGGGTACGCCGAGCAGCACAGCGGTGGCGGTCCAGCGACGGCGGTGACGCCCGCGGCGCCGGCCGTTCGTGGGGTTGTTCATGGGGAGGTGATCTCCTTGCATGCCGTTCACCAGAGAGGGGAGCGATCCAGACACCGGACGGGCCCGGATCCGACTCCTTGTGGTCACAGGCCCCGCAAAGGGTTGCCGCGAGCCGGGAAACTTTTTCGGTTCATCTCTTGGTGCCGTAAGCGTTGTTCGGCTTGCGCGAGGTATTGACACCCGCACGGGCGGCTCCTACTTTTCCTTCACGCGAACCGGTTCGACACCGGATTCGAGCGTCACTCCCAACTCTGCCCCGACCGGTCTCCTTCCTCCTCGGAGAATGTCGAACCGGTTCGATGAAGAAGGAGTCCCGTGAACATCGGTGAGATTGCCAGGCGGGCCGGTGTCTCGCGGAGCACCGTGTCGTATGCGCTGAGCGGCAAGCGTCCGGTGTCGGATGACACCCGCGAGAAGATCCAGCGGGTCATCGACGATCTGGGCTACCGGCCCAACGCGAGTGCGCGCGCCCTGGCCAACGGCCGGACCAGCACCATCGCTCTCGTCTTCCCGCCGGCAGGGGACCACTACACCGGGATGCAGCTCGACTTCATCGGCAGCGTGGTGGAGGCCGCTGCCGCCTATGACTACGACGTGCTGCTCTCCCCGAGCGGTGTGGACAGCGACCGTTCGTTCCAGCGGTTGCTGGGGGAGCGGCGGGTCGACGGCGCGATCCTGATGGAGATCAGGCTCCAGGACGACCGGGTCGACCACCTCCTCGCCGAGGACTTCCCCGCTGTCTGTATCGGCCGCACCGCACGGCCGGAGAGCGACTGGTGGGTCGGCCTGGACCATACGGCGCTGGCGGCGGCCTGTGTCCATCACCTCGCGGACCTGGGCCACCACAGGATCGCCCTCGTCAACCGGCCCGAACGGCTGCTGCGCGCCGGGTACGAGTCCGCGCACCGGGGGCTGGACGGCTTCACCAAGGCCGCCGCGGAGCGTGGGCTCACCGTGCGGACGTACAGCTGCGAGGACGACGCCCCCTCGGGGCAGGCGTGTCTGGAGCGGATCCTGTACGAAGACCCCGCCACCACGGCCCTCGTCACGCTGAACGAGGCCGCGCTCGGAGGCCTCTACCGGGGCCTCGCCCACGCGGGCCGCCATGTGCCGCGCGACTTCTCCGTCACCGGTGTCGTGGCCGCCCGGTGGGCGGAGACCGTGACCCCGCGGCTCACGGCGGCCGACGTGCCGGCGGCGCAGATGGGGCACCTGGCCGTGGAACTGCTCGTCGAGCGGCTCGGCCATCCTGACGCGCCGCCTCGCCACCACCTGCTCGTCCCGCCGATCTCACTGCGCGCCAGTACCGGGCCCGCCGGGACGGGTACCGCTCCCTGACCGCACCCGCACAGCGCCGTTCGCCATGCCCTGCCCCCTCGCCGCCCTGTGTCCTCGGCACCCGCATGCCCACAACATAAGGAACCCTCGCGATGAACAGCTTCTCGAGACAGCGCCGTCTGACCGCCGCGGCCCTGACCGCCCTGGCCGTCGCCACCACCGCCACCGCCTGCGGCTCCGGCTCGGGCGGCACCACCTCCCCGAAGGCGGCGGACAGCGGCACGTACACCATCTGGGACCCCTACCCGCAGTTCGCCAAGGACTCGGACTGGGCGAAGCTGCTGGACGGCTGCGGCAGCAAGGCCGGCGTCAAGATCAAGCGCACGGCCTTCGACACCAGCGACCTGACGAACAAGGCGCTGCTGGCAGCCCAGCAGGACAACTCCCCGGACGTGCTGATCCTCGACAACCCGGTGGTGTCGACGCTCGCCGAGGCGGGCGTGCTCACCACGACCGACGAGAACAAGGTGGACACCTCGAAGGTGGACCCGAACCTGCTCGCGGCCGGTCAGTCGGGCGACAAGACCTACGGCACGCCCATCGGCGCGAACACCCTGGCCCTGTACTACAACAAGGACGTCCTCAAAGCGGCGGGCGTGGACATCGCCTCGGTCAAGGACTGGAAGTCGCTGACCGCGGCCCTGGAGAAGGTCAAGAAGGCGGGCAAGAAGGGCATCACCTTCTCGGCCATCGGCACGGAGGAGGGCAGCTTCCAGTTCCTGCCGTGGCTGTGGGGCTCCGGCGCGAAGCTCACCGAACTCGACTCCCCCCAGGCCGTGTCGGCCCTGTCCCTGTGGAGCGACTGGATGAAGAAGGGGTACGCCCCGAACTCCGTCATCAACAACACCCAGACGACCAGCTGGCAGGAGTTCGCCGGCGGCGACTACGCCTTCGCCGAGAACGGCACCTGGCAGCTCGCCAACGCGAAGAAGGCCGGCTTCGACTACGGCGTTCTGCCCATCCCCGGCGCCTCGGGCGGGAACGCCGCGGCTCCGACGGGCGGGGAGTTCGTCACCGTCCCGGTCCAGGGCGACACGGGCCGCTACGCCACCACCCAGAAGCTGGTCTCCTGCCTGACCAGTACCGAGAACCTGTATGCCACCGACACCACCCTGTCCTACGTGGCCCCCACCGGCGAGGTGCAGGAGAAGCAGGTGGCGGCGAACGCCGAGCTGAAGCCCTGGGTGGAGGCGGTCAAGGCGGCCAAGGGGCGCACCAGTGACGACCTCGGCACCGAGTACCCGAAGATCTCCGAGCAGATGTGGAAGGCGGTCCAGTCCGCCCTCAGCGGCTCCAAGTCGCCCAAGGACGCGCTGAGCGCAGCTCAGGACGCCGTCAAGTAACCGTCAGGCAACCGTGACCCGGGGCTCCTTGATGAAGCAAACGACACATCTGCCGGACCGCCGGCCGGTGCGTGACCGGAACGGGGCGGCGGCCATCGCCGCCCCGCCGCCGGCCCGCACCGCGCACCGCCGCCGTCGTCCCACTTCCCAGCAGTGGGCTGCCTGGGCCTTCCTCGCCCCGGTGACCCTCTACCTCGTCCTCTTCTACGCCTATCCGCTCTACCGCAACCTCGACCTGAGCCTGCGCAACTACACCGTCCGCTCCTTCGTCCAGGGCAACGCGCCGTTCACCGGAGCGGACAACTACCAGAAGGTCTTCGACGACCCGACCTTCGGTCCGGCACTCACCCACACGGTGGTGTTCACCGTGGTGTGCCTGTTCTTCCAGTACGCCATCGGCCTGGCCCTCGCGGTCTTCTTCAACCAGCACTTCAAGCTCTCCGCGACCCTGCGGGCGCTGTTCCTGGTGCCGTGGCTGCTGCCGCTGATCGTGTCGGCCTCCACCTGGTCGTGGATGCTCAACAGCGACTCCGGTGTCGTCAACGCCGCCCTGCACGCCGTCGGCATCGACCCGGTGAACTGGCTGACGTCACCCGAGTGGTCGCTGACGTCGGTGATCATCGCGAACATCTGGATCGGCGTCCCGTTCAACCTGGTCGTGCTCTACAGCGGCCTCCAGTCGATCCCTGGCTCGCTGTACGAGGCGGCGGCCCTCGACGGCGCGAGCGCCTGGCGCCGCTTCTGGAGCATCACCTTCCCGCTGCTGCGCCCGGTGTCCGCGATCACTCTGCTGCTGGGGCTGGTCTACACGCTCAAGGTCTTCGACATCATCTGGATCATGACCAAGGGCGGCCCGGCCGACTCGTCCACCACCTTCGCCACCTGGTCCTACCAGCTCGGCTTCGGCAACCTGCTGCCCGCCTTCGGCCCCGGCGCGGCCGTCGGCAACCTGCTCGTCGCCGCCGCCCTGGTCTTCGGCCTGGTGTACCTGAAGGTCCAGCGAAAGCAGTACGCCTCATGACCGGCCTCATGACCAGCCTCAAGACCGCCCCGGCCACACGCCGCCCGCACCGCGGACGGACCACCTGGTGGAAGACGGCAACGGGCGTCCTGCTCACCGCCGTCATGCTCTTCCCGGTCTACTGGATGCTCAACGTGTCCTTCACCCGCGACCAGGACATGCGCAAGTCGCCGCCGGACCTGTTCCCCGTGCACGGCACGCTGTCCGGCTACCGTGCCGTGTTCGACCAGCAGTTGCCCTACCTGGGCACTAGCCTGGTCGTCGGCCTCGGCACGGTGGTGCTGACCGTGGCGCTGGCGGCGCCCGCCGGATACGCGCTGGCGAAACTCCGGCCCCGCGGCGGGGGAGTCCTCAGTTTCCTGTTCCTGGTGGCCCAGATGATCCCCGGCATCATCATGGCGATGGGCTTCTACGCCATCTACCTCCAGCTCGGCCTGCTCCAGTCCGTGCCCGGTCTGATCGTCGCCGACTCCACTCTCGCCGTCCCGTTCGCGGTTCTGATCTTCACCGCGTTCATGTCCGGCATCCCCGGTGAACTGCTCCAGGCCGCGCAGATGGACGGGGCCGGGCCCTGGCGCACCTTCCGGTCCGTGGTGCTGCCGATGAGCCGCAACTCGGTCGTCACCGTCTCCCTGTTCGCGTTCCTGTGGTCGTGGTCCGACTTCGTCTTCGCCAGCACCCTCGCGAACGGCGGCGCCCACGAGCCGATCACGCTCGGCATCTACCAGTACATCGGCAACAACAACCAGGAGTGGAACGCCATCATGGCCACCGCTGTCGTGGCCTCGCTGCCGGCGACGGTGATCCTCGTCCTCGCCCAGCGCTACGTGGCCGCCGGCGTGACGGCCGGAGCCGTCAAGGACTGACCACCACACGACCCCCGTCGGTCACCCCTGCTGAAGAAACGAGTCACACCACATGACCGCCGCCCGTTCCGGCCCGGCCTTCTCCCTCCACGACATCCCGTTCAGCACGCACGGATCCTGGTTCGGCATCTCTCCCGTGCTCGCGGAGAAGACCCGGGCCGAGGACCTCCACCTCGTCTCGCACCAGAACGGCATGCACGCGGTCCTGCGCTTCACGCCCCTGGAGGCGACGACGGGCGAGCGCGCGGGGACCCGCGTCGAGGCGACCGCGGGCCTGCTCAGCTGGACCGGTGAGCAAGGGCACATAGCCCTCGCCTACGCCTCACCGGACACCGTCCGCCTGCGCGGCGAAGGACTCGGCCTGCGCATCACCGCGGCAGCGGACACCCTGACCCCCTTCACGGGCACCTACTTCTACCGCGACCCGGTGGACGGGGCGTACGTGTTCACCTCGTACGAGACCGGGCGCCGTTACCGGCTCACCGTGCTGTCCGGTTCCGTCGAGGTGTCCGGCGGTCAGGCCCTCGGCACCAGTGCACGAGGCGTCACCGTCACCGCGGATGGCAGCGGGAGCTGGGAAGCGGCGATCGAGGAACTGGACTGCGCACGCCTGCCCTACACGACCTCGGAGACGTTCGACTCCGTCGTGGCGAGGGCGGAGCAGGCCTTCGCCGCCTTCGTCGACGCGGTCGCCCCCTGGCGCTCGTCCGCCACCCCGGCCGCCGAACTCGCCGCCTACGTCCTGTGGTCGGCCACGGTCCGTCCGGCGGGCCTGGTCACCCGGCCCGCGGTGCTGATGTCCAAGCACTGGATGGACAAGGTCTGGAGCTGGGACCACTGCTTCAACGCCCTTGCCCTGGCGCCCGGTGCCCCCGCCCTGGCCCGGGACCAGTTCTCCCTGCCCTTCGACCACCAGGACGAGACCGGCGCCCTGCCCGACTCGGTGACCCACTCCGAGGTCCTCTACAACTTCGTCAAACCCCCCATCCACGGCTGGACCCTGTCCCACCTGCGCCGAAGACTCCCCGAACCCCTCAGCCGGGCCGAACTCACCGAGATCTACGGCAGGTTGACACGGTGGACGGACTTCTGGCTCACCGCCCGCCGCGCCCCCGGCGCCGCCCTGCCCCACTACCAGCACGGCAACGACAGCGGCTGGGACAACGCCACCACCTTCGACCCCGAGCGCGTGGTCGTCACCGCCGACCTGGCCGCCTTCCTCACCCTCCAGCTGCGCGAACTGTCCGGGCTGGCCCACGAGTTGGGCCTTGCCGACGAGGCCCGACGCTGGGGCCGTACCGCCGAGGCCACCCAGGCCGCGATGCTCGACGAGCTGTGGACGGGGGAGCGGTTCGTGGCCCGCGGCGTCGACACCGCGCAGACCTGGAGTACCTCCAGCCTGCTGGACCTGATGCCGATGGCGCTGGGCGAGCACCTGCCCGAGGACATCGGCAAAACCCTGGCCGCCCGCATCGAGACCCACCTGACCCCGTACGGCCTGGCCACCGAACTGCCCACCTCACCCCATTACCTGTCCGACGGCTACTGGCGCGGCCCGATCTGGGCACCCGCCACCGTCCTCATCGAGGACGGCCTGCGCCGCGCAGGCCACCACCGCCTTGCGGACGAGATCGGCGCCCGCTTCCGCGCGCTGTGCGAAACCCACGGCTTCGCCGAGAACTTCGACGCCCTCACCGGCACCGGCCTGCGCGACCGCGCCTACACCTGGACCGCCGCCGCCTACCTCCTCCTCGCCGAAGCCCACACACACCGGCACACCACACCCGCCCCTGCCGCGCACACCGGCGGCTGAGAGACCCCCATCCACCAGTGGACCTGCGACCCGGCGAGCGCGCTGGACAACAAGAGGAACCAGATCCGGCGCATGCAGGGCAGGGACTGACCTGCGTTCCTGCCCTGAGGGCTCCCGGCCACAGCAGGAGCCCTCACCGGCCACCACCGCCGAAGCCCACGCACACCGAGACAGCCCCTCACCGGCCGCCTCCCTCAAGCCCCGGGACCGATCGAGCCCCGGTTCTTCACCCCCCTCCACCCCAGGAGCCGCAGAATGAAGCCGCTCATCACACCCTCAGGACCCGCAACCCGCACCAGACGCCGAGCAGTCGCGTCCGGAGCCGTCCTCTTCGCCACCCTGGCCGCGACCCTGGTACCCGCCGCCCCCTCACAGGCCGCCGACACCACCGTCGCCGTCGACTTCGCCACCGCCGGGGGCGCCCCCACGTACCGTGCCTCGGGAACCATCTACGGGATGACCGAGAACGGTTCGCTGCCCCAGGACCACTTCTACAAGGACATCAAGTGGAAGTTCATGCGGGCCGGCGGCGCCCAGCTGGACAGCCCCGGCGGCTGGGTCGCAGGCAAGTACGACCGCCGGTGGAACTCCACCCTGGCCCAGTACAAGCGCACCAAGGCGCTCGGCGGGACGTTCGTCATCCTGCCGCACGACCTGTGGGGCGCCGACGGCACCACCAAGCCCACCTTCCCCGGTGACAACGGCGACTGGTCCAGCTTCGACGCCTTCTACGACCGCCTCCTCCGCGACGTGAAGGCCGCGGGCATGACCGATGTCCAGTGGGACATCTGGAACGAGCCCGACTGCCCCGGGTTCTGGGGTTCCGGCATGCCCCAGTACCTGGAGATGTGGAAGCGCGCCTACCAGAAGATCCGGGCCGCCATCCCCGGCGCCGTGGTCGTCGGCGCCAGCACCTGCGGCCACCCCAACTTGGACAACGGCTGGTGGACCACGTACCTCGACTACGTGAAGGCGAACAGGGTCGAGCCGGACATCTACAGCTGGCACGACCTCCCCGGAGACCCGGTCGCCCACAGCAACTCCCTCAAGTCCCTGCTGTCGGCGCGGTCGATGACGACCAGCCGCGCCTTCCAGATCAACGAGTACGGCGCCACCAACGAGCAGAACCCCGGCCGCGGCGGCTGGTACATCTCCCGTCTGGAGCGCGCCGGAGCGGACGGCCTGCGCGCCAACTGGGCGTGGGGCGCCAACCTGCACGACTTCGCGGCGAACCTGCTCACCAAGAACAGCGCCGGCCAGTACCTGCCGCTGGGCGAGTGGTTCCTCTACCGCTACTACGGCTCCCAGACCGGGAACATCGTGAACTTCACGCCCGGTACGAATACCGACGGCCTGGCGACGAAGGACAACTCCGCGCGCAACGCGAAGATCCTGCTGGGCAGCAACGGCAACACCGGCAACGTCACCGTCAACCTCAACCGCCTCGATACCGCGTCGGTGGTGGAGAACGGCCGGGTGCGGGCGATAGTCCAGCGCATACCGAACAACGGCGGCGGCGCGGTGACGGGTCCGGTGACGGTCGCCGACCAGACCCTGACGGTGAGCAACAACTCGGCCTCGGTGAGCGTGCCGTGGACGGATGCCGCCGACGGCTACACGGTTACGCTGCTGCCGCCGTCGAACACCACCGTCTCCACGGTCGCGGTGGCCCAGCACAGTGGTCAGTGCCTGGACGACACCAACCTCTCCACCGCCGACGGCACGCAGTACCAGCAGTACCACTGCGAGGGCGGCTACCAGCAGATGCTCGATCTCAAGCCGGTCGCCGGACGGGCGAACACCTACACCATCGTGAACGAGCACAGTGGTAAGTGCCTGGACGTCTCGGGCGCTTCCACGGCCGACGGTGCCGCCGTCATCCAGTGGACCTGCAACGGCGCCACGAACCAGATGTTCACCCTGAAGCCCGTCACCGCGCTCGGCAACAGCAAGGACTACCAGCTGGCCGCCGTCCACAGTGGCAAGTGCGTCGACGTCAGCGAGATCTCCGCTACGGCCGGCGCGAAGATCCACCAGTGGACCTGCGACGGCGCCGGCGCACTGAGCACCAAGAAGAACCAGATCTGGCGCCTCCAGGGCATGCGCTGACCTCCGTTCCCCCCCCGTGAGGGCTCCCAGCCACAGCAGGGAGCCCTCACGGTCTGCCTTCCGCTGCGCGCTCTTGCCGTACCGGAAACTCTTCTCTTTCCATGTCGGAAACAAGCAGCTACTCTTTCCGGTATGGAAACTCACGGGGTACGACTGACGCCGGAACAGGCCCATGCCGCCCTGGCCGACACCGCGCACATCCGGGCCTCCGCCGCGGCACTGTCGGCCACACCGTGGCCGAACTGGTTCTTCGTCACGCTCACGCTCTACATCGGCGCGCTCCCGATCATCTACGGAGGCGTCGTGGCCGGCTCGGACTGGCTGCTGCCGCGCCCCGCCTGGATGGTCATCCTGGTGACGAGTACCGCGGTGTTCATGGCGCTCTTCGCCGTCGCGGGGAGGGCGTGGCGTGACAGGACCGGGGTGGCGCTGCGGTTCGACGTGCTGCCGAAGCGGGCGACCGTGCCGCTCACGCTCGGCCTGCCCGTGCTGCTGGTGGGGGCGGCGCTCGCGTTCCGTGTCACGGGACGGCCGGTGTGGCTGATCGCGGCCTCGCTGATCGGTGCCGCCGTGTCCGTTGGCTTCCATCTTGCCTTCGTCCGCCTGCACCGGAAGACCCCGTGAGCGCCGAGATGACCGACCGGCTGGAGGGTTTCGACGCCACCATCCATGCCCCGAACCGGCTGCGTATCTGCGCTCTGCTGGACGCGGCGGGCGAGGCGGAGTTCGGCCTGGTCCAAAAGCAGCTCGACCTCTCCGCCTCCGTGCTGAGCAAGCACGTCACCGTGCTGATGGGCGCCGGCTACGTCGAGCAGCGCAAGGCCGTCCGCGAGACCCGGCAGCGGGTGTGGCTCCGGCTGACCCGGCGAGGCCGGGAGGCATATCAGGGGCACCTCGCGGCACTGCGGGCGATCGTGGGGCCGTCGGATCCGGCTCTCTGATCACCAAACGTTGAGGAACCCCAGCCGACGTGCGGCTGGGGTTCCTCGTGGTGGTGCGTGTCGGTCAGCGCCGCAGGGTGAGCAGGCCCGGCCGGTAGGGCAGCTTCACGTAGTCGGTGCCCGGCGGCTGGTTGGGGGCCAGGCCCTGGTAGAGGAGCTGGAGGTTGCAGGGGTCGACGGTCATGGTCTGGTCGGGGTTGTCGCGGACCAGGTCACCGTGGCTGACGTCGTTGGTCCAGGTGGCGCCGCTGTTGGCCTTGCCCGCGAAGGGGTTGGACTCGGTGGCGGCCTGCGGGGTCCACGGACCGTTCAGGCTGGAGGCCGTGAACGAGCGGAAGAAGCGCTGCTCAGTCGCCCCCCGAGCCTCAACGATCATGAGGTACTGGTTCTGGCCCTTGACCTTGTAGACCTCCGGCGCCTCGAACAGGTTCTTCACCGTGTCGCTCATGATCGTCGTGTACGACGAGCCGAAGCTGGCCGGGAAGTTCCCGATCGGCATGGTCGACTTGTAGATCTTGCCGTTGTCACCGGCGAAGAACAGGTACATGTTCTGGTCGTCGGCGATCAGGGTCGGGTCGATCGCGCTGCCGTCAGGGAGCTTGCCGGTGAACAGCGGCTGCGGCGCGGACCAGCCGTTGGGGTTGGTGGGGTCGCTCGACGTGCGGTAGACGAAGGGCCACTGGGTACCCCACCCATTGGAGGCCAGCACCCAGATGTTCTTGGGCGCGAAGTAGAAGAGTTTGGGCGCCACCGCGGACTGGCTCATCTGGGTCTGTCGGGCCGACGCCATGTCCGACCAGTTCGAGAAGGAACCGAATCCCATCGACTTCCACGACGAACCGTCAGAGGCGGTCGCGTAGACCAGGTGCTTGCCGTTGTACGTCACGGTGGTGAAGTCCTTCAGCGAGGCCCACCCGTTCGCCGGCTGCGCCAGCGGGCCGGTCGAGCTCCACCGGTACGTCGACGGAAGAGCACACGTGTCGGCCTTCGTCACCGCGGCCGGCCTGAAGTTCCAGCGCTGGTTGGCGCCGCCCTTGGAGTCCCAGATCTGGACAGGGGTGCCGTCGGCGGTCCGACCGCCGGGGATCTCCAGCGCCCGGCCGCTCGCGACGTTGGTCAGCGTGTAGGTGCCGTCGCTGTTCCGGTGGGCCCGCCAGCGCTGGTTGGCGCCGCCGTTGGAGTCCCAGATCTGCATCCTCGTCCCGTTGGCGGTCTGGTTGCCCGGCTCGTCCAGTACCCGGCCGCTGGCGACGTTGGTCAGCGTGTAGGTGCCGTCGCTGTTCCGCCCGGCCCGCCACTGCTGGTTGGAGGAACCGCTGGCGTTCCACACCTGGAGCGGGATGCCCTTGCCGTTGTGTCCCGCGGGCTGGTCGAGAACGCGGCCGGCGGCGGCGTTGGAGAGCGTGTAGACGGCGCCGGGGGTGATGCCCCCGCCCGTCGTGCCGCCGCTGCTGCTGTTGCCGCCGCCGCTGCTGCCGCCGAGGGCGGTGAGCACCGCGTCGTAGGCGGGCTTCTTCTTGCCGCTGCTGTCGAACAGCAGCGGGTTCTCACCGGTGCGCCACGAGTCGCTGTCGCGGATGCCCCACACCGTGATGCCCGTGCAGCGAGCGACGTTCAGGCAGGCCTTGACGGCGTTGGTGTACGCGGTGGCGGACGCCTGGGCGATGTCGAGCTCGGTGACCTGGACGTCCACGCCGAGCTCGGCGAACTTGGACAGGGTGGTCTGGAAGCTGGCGGGCGGGCCGCCCGCGCTGAAGTGGCTCTGGAGGCCGACGCAGTCGATGGGGACGCCGCGGGACTTGAAGTCCTTGACCATCTTGTAGACGCCCTGGGTCTTGGCGTCGGACCAGTTCTCGATGTTGTAGTCGTTGTAGCAGAGCTTGGCCGCGGGGTCGGCCTTACGGGCGGTGCGGAAGGCCTCCTCGATGAAGCCGTTGCCCAGCACGTCCCGGAAGACCGAGCTGCGGAGCTGGCCGCTGGGGCCGTCGGCGAAGGCCTCGTTGACCACGTCCCAGGAGTGGATCTTGCCCTTGTAGTGGGCCATCTGCTGGGTGATGTGGTTGTTCATCACACCGCGCAGGGTGCCCGCGTCCTTGATGGCGCTGACCCAACCGGGCAGCTGGGAGTGCCAGACCAGGGTGTGGCCGCGCAGGCGCTGGCCGTGCGCGGAGGCGTGGCTGACGATCGAGTCGGCAGGGCCGAAGTTGAACTTCCCTCGGGAGGGTTCGATGGTGTCCCACTTCATCTCGTTCTCCGGGGTGATCATGTTGAATTCCCGGTCGAGAATGGTGGAGTACGTAGAGTCGCCGAGCCTGCCCGCGGCCACTGCCGTGCCGAAGTAGCGGCCGCTGTCGGACGCTGCGGCGGCCACCGTCGTGGGGGCGTCCGGCGTGAGTGCGGCCTGGGCGACCAGCGGTACGGCGGTACCCGCGGCGGCGAGAATCACGACGGCGGCGATTACGCGGCCGGTCGCCGGTCGGCGGCGATGAGAGCGGTTCTGATCTGGCAACTGCATGCCCCTTCTGGTGCAACGGGCCTTGCTCTGGGACCCGGGTACCTGCCAGTCGGCGCCATGCCCAAGAAAGGTTGCCGTCCTCGGGAAGGAATCTTGTCGAGCCGGAGATCGGCGCGCCCCTCATCCGTAGATGTCGGGGTCGCCGGTGATGACACCGGTGACGTCCTTGACGGTGCCGATCAGCGTGCCGTCGGACAGTCGTGCCGGAAGCCGCCCTTGTTCCCCGCCGTCGCTGTGGGGCCTGTGCATCCGGCAAGAGGGGCGTAGGCGGGCGAAGGATCCGTCTGTTACCGACCACGGAGAATTCCGCAAGATTCGGCGACAGGCCCCTGACACAAAGAACCTGCCCCGCCTTCCCGCCATCTCAAAGAGGGGCGCATGGCCTGAAGGAACCGTGCGATGCGACCGGAACCACAAGGGAGAAAGCGTGTCGGCCATCAGCCAGCGGATGCACCTGGTGCTGCTCGCGGCCTGGACAATCCTGTGGTTCGCCGTGGTCCAGCCGCACGGGGGCTTCTCCTGGCACTACCTGCGTACGGGCGGGGAGTTGCTCTACGCGGGGTCGGGCAGGGCGGACGGCGGTCTGAATCTGTACGCCCACCACCCGGAATTGCAGATGGGCCCCGTCAGTTTCCTGGCGGCGGGCCTGTTCAACCCCTTCTCCGAGTCCGTCGGGCAGTTCCTGGCCGCCGCCGTGATGTCCCTGCTCGGTCTGATCATCCTGGTGGTGGCCGGACGCAGCGCCGCCTGGCACTTCCTGGGCACCGGCACCAATCACCAGCGGCTGCGGCAGCGGGTGCTGATCGCGGGCCTGGCCTTCATCCCGATGTGGATCGAGGTCGCCGTCCGTTTCGGCCACCTCGACGACGTTCTGGCGCTCTTCTTCACGGCCCTGGCCGTACGCGCCCTCACCCGCGGCAACGCCGCCGCGACGGGCATCTTCCTGGCCCTGGCCATGGACTCCAAACCGACCGCGCTGGCCTTCCTGCCGTTGCTGCTCGCACTGCCGAGAAGGCAGTGGCTGCGCGCGGGGCTGTGGTGCGCGGGTCTGGTCGCGCTCGTCTGGCTGCCGTTCCTCCTCAGTGCCCCGCAGTCGTTCGCCGCGGCCGAGTTCACCATCCCCAATCAGCCTGCGTCCGCCCTGCGCTGGCTCGGCGTCGACGATCCGCAAACCCCTCCCTGGGACCGGCCCGCACAGGCCGCGGTGGGGCTGGCGCTGGGTTGCGTCGCGGTCCGGCGAGGGCGCTGGCCCGCCGTCGTCCTGCTCGGCGCCAATGCCCGCATAGCCCTGGACCCCAGCGTCTACACGTACTACACCGCCTCGGTCCTGCTGGGCACCCTGCTGTGGGACGTGATCGGGCAGCGGCGCCTGGTGCCGTGGTGGAGCTGGATCGCACTGATCACCCTGTACGGCACGGTCTTCGTCGTTCCCCATGACCCGACCCGCGGCCTGATCCGCCTGGGCTTCGTCGCCGTATCCACCGCATATGTCCTTTTCTGCCCGGTGCGGGACCGGCGCCGCCGGCACTCTCTGTCCCGCAGTAAGCGGATGAGAACCGATCAGGCCCCCGGTACGGCGAAGTGCACCGCACTCGGCACCCCGGAAGGATCGCGTCCCTGACATGCCAGGGCTGTGCCGCGCACCGTCAGGCGGACGAGGCGCCGGCTTCTTCGTTGTCGGTGGCCCAGCGACGGAGTGCGACTTTCGGATGGCCGGAGTCCTGCCTCTCGGCGGAGGTGGTCCCGCTGGTCGACGGAGTCAATGCCTCGGGGAGCCGCGATGGGATGGACGTGCCGGTGCCGCCATGTCGGTGTCGAAGACATCGAGCACTGGGACGTCGTCGCCGACGGGCAGTAGCCCGGCCGGAAGGACTGACCGCCGGACCCCGCCGGGGTCCGGCACATTTCAGCGAACGCGGCGATGACGCCCCGGCTGCGGTGCCGGCCGTTTCACCTCTGCTTCAGTGCTTGGGCCACCGTCTTCGCGTAGAGCTTCGCGGCCGTGGGACCGGGGTGGATGCCGTCGCTCGCGAGGAGGTTGTCCTTGCCCTGGATGGCGCGGTCCCAGTCCGCGACCGCCACGTTCGAGTGCGCCTCGGCGGTCTGCCGGATGGCGGTGTTGACCCGGTCCTTCCAGGCGACGGGTCCGTGCACGGTGACCAGGACCACGGTGCGCCGGCCGGCTGCCTCGACGACCTGTTCGAGGTTCTGCCGACCGCCGACCCCGTTCGTGCCCAGGCCGATGAGCAGGATCTGGTTCAGCTGCCCGGCTTCGCCGAGGGATCGCACCTCGTCGGGGGCGACGGCCAGCTGGCGGCTGACCTTGGCGTCGATGACGATGCCGGGGAAACGCTCCTGGAGCGCCGGGGCCGAGGCGAGCATGACGGAGTCGCCCAAGGCCGTGATCTTTTTGGCGCGGGGAGGTGTGGACGGGTGCGCGGACGGGGGCACAGACGGGTCCGGGGACGGCGTTCCGGCGTGGTGGAGGGCGCGTTCGCCCGCGGCTATCTGGTCGGCGGCGCTGTTGCCGCCATGGGCAGTGGTCAGACCCCAGGCGGCGACGAGCACGGCGGGCACCGCCGGCACCACCACCGCGCGCGGGAGCCGCGCAGACCGGTGTCCGTGGCGCGGGCCCGCGCCCGGGCGGCGCAACGGTTCCTCCACCCAGCGGTAGGAGGCGGCCGCCACAGGAAGGGAGAGCAATGCCGCTGCCAGAGCCGTCCGCGTGGCCTGGCCCGCGCTGTGGCCGTCCGGCAGGGCCAGGGCGATCAACGGCAGGTGCCAGAGATAGATCCCGTAGGACCGGCGGCCGATCCAGCGCAGCCACGAGATGCCCAGCAGCGTGGCGAAGACCGAGTCGGTCCGGGAGGCGGCCACGACCACGGCTCCCGCGGCACACGCGGCGGCGGCGAAGCCCCACGGGTACAGGTACCCGGAGTCGGAGTGGACCCGTGCGGCCAGCAGTCCGAGGACGACCCACCCCAGAACACCGGCTGCCCCGCACACGAATCGGGCCCAGCGGTGCTTCCAGGCATGGGCCGAAGGAACGGCGAGCGCGAGCGCGGCTCCGAGCAGGAGACCGAAGGCGTGGGTGTCGGTGCCGAAGTAGACCCGCGAGGCGTCCTCGCCGGGCTGGTGCAGCAGTGCCATCGCGGTGAGGGACGCGATCGCCCCCGCCAGGACCAGGGCCACCCGCGCCCGGCTGCGGGCACGGTACCGGGCCGTCCACAGCAGGCTCAGGATCACCAGGGGCCAGGCGAGATAGAACTGCTCCTCCACACCGAGCGTCCACAGGTGCTGGAAGAGGGGCGGAGGGCCGAAGGAGGCGAAGTAGGAGGCGTCCGTGCTGATCTGCCACCAGTTGTTGGTGAAGGTGAGCGCCGACAGCACGTCGTGCCCTGATGCGTCGATCCGTTCCGGACGCCACAGCGCCGCCACGGCGGTCACGGTGACCAGGAGGGTGACCAGCGCGGGGAGCAGCCGCCGGGCCCGCCGTATCCAGAACTGGCCGAGACGGATGCGACCGGTACGGTGCAGCTCGGTGCGCAGCAGGTCGGTGATCAGATAGCCGCTGAGGACGAAGAACACGTCGACCCCGAGAAATCCCCCGGGCAGCCAGGAGGGATCGACGTGGTACACGACGACGAACCCGACGGCGATCGCCCGGACGCCGTCGAGCCCGCGCAGGTAGGACGAAGGGCGGGCGGGGGCCGGCTCGTGGTCGGCTGGGCGCCTCATCACGAGGGTCTGGCCGTCCCGCACGCGGGACCTGGTGTTCAGCACGATGGTCTCGGTGTCGTTCACGACTGTCCGCCTCCTCCTTCGGTCCGGGCGGGCAGCGGCCGGTCCGCGCTCAGCGCCTGCCACACGGCCTTCGCCTGCGGTTGCCGGGGGACCACCCGGTCGGGGTCCTGCGGGGCGGGGGCGACCGGCAGGGTCCGGAAGTCGACCCGGTCGGTGTCCAGGCCGTCGAGGGAGCGGGCGAAGGAGGTCAGCGACGACAGCGAGCCGAGGCCCTTGTCCGTGGTGATGGCGCTGGTGAGGTCGTCGAGCAGGCGGTAGAGCCGCACGGGATCCGTCAGCAGGTCGGCGGAACGTATCTGCGTGATCAGGGCTTTCATGAAGGTCTGCTGGAGCTTGATACGGCCGAGGTCGCTGCCGTCGCCGATGCCGTGCCGGGTCCGTACCAGGCCCAGGGCCTGCTCACCGTTCAGGCGCTGCGTTCCCTTGGACAGACGGGCGTGGCTGTAGGGATCGCGGATGTCCTGCGGGACGTTCACCCGCACGCCCCCGAGCCTGTCGACCAGCTTCTTGAAACCGGTGAAGTCGATCTCCACGACGTGGTCCATCCGCAGCCCCGACAGATGCTCGACCGTGGCAACGGCGCAGGTCATGCCGCCGGTCTCGTAGGCGGAGTTGAACATGACCGCCCGCGCGGCCGGAGCGACTGAGGACTTGGTGGGGCAGGCCGGCCGGTCGACCAGGGTGTCCCGGGGGATGCTGATCACCGAGGCGTCCCTGCGGCCGTTGGCCATGTGGACGACCATGGCCGTGTCGGAGCGGGCGCTGCCTTCGTCGCGGCCGTACTCACGGTTGGCTCCCGACCGTGAATCCGACCCGAGCAGCAGCACGTTCACCGCTCCCGGTACCTTCCGTGCCGGTCGCGCGTCGGCGTTCAGCTGCCCGTCGATGTCCTGCGAAGCGAGGTTGTCGCTCAGATCCCGGTAGGCGAGGGCGGCGCCACTTGCCAGGAGCGCCAGAAAGACGGTCGCCGGCACGATGAGCCGGCGCGCCGGACGGCGGGAGACCGGCGGATTCGTCCCCGCGTCCGAGCCCTGTGGCGGGCGGCCGAAGGAGCCCCTGGAGCGCCGGCGTGGCTCACGGACTGGGCGTGGGTCGGTCATGCGCTACTCCGTCGGACAGCCCGCGACGTGCTTCGCGGTCGTGCCGCCGATGGTCGACCGCGCACGTGTACGGCCCGCCTCTGTTGGTTCTCGGCCGGTGCGCGAAACCTGCTCGGTTGTGTGTCGGTTTTGTATCGACGACGAGACAGCGCCCAGGCCCCTTGCGAGATTCGCCACCGGGCAGACTCGACCGCGGTGCCCGTCCAGGAGGCCGGGCACCGCGATCATCGTCTGTTCGGGGAGCAATCGGTGCTGCGGGGCATTTCGCGCCCGACTGACGATCGGTCACTCCAGTGTGAGCATCTCGGCATCGCAGACCAGGAGTGGCGAGCCTGCTGTGTCCACCAGGAACTCCTGCCCTCCGAACGCCCGCTCCTCGTGCATCTGGCAGGCCGGATCCGACGCAAAATCTCCACGAATAAGCAAACCTCAGGACGCCGAGCTGACGCATCATCTTTCGGCTGATCCGGAGAGCCCGTTGCGGCGCCTCTGCTCTTGCCGGCATTCCGGCCAGCTATCCGTTCTTCATGCTGACCTGATGTCGCCGCTGCACATGTACGGCCCGTGGGAGGCTCCCGCGACCCGTCCCGAACTCCCCGGCGACGTTCCTGCGTCTGCATTCTGCGATCGGTCCCATTCGGCCCGCCGAACGCGAGGCCCGATGTCATTCGACCTGTCGAACAATTGGCCAGCCACTGCGCTCAAACACAGCCACAATCGGCAGTTGGACGCCAGCCCGTACAGGTGGGCGGCCTGCTGCGAGGGGTATTCACCACCCGGTTGATCACTCAACGAATGGCTACCAACGGGTTCGGTCACCAATTCCGGACCGATCGAGCCTTTCTGATGGTTACACGTGTCGTCATCCCCGTCGTTTTGTCGGCTCCCCATATTCAAGTCGGTTTTCGGCCTGCTAGATTGACGCCCGCGTCTCCGCGGCGAAGTCGGGCAGACCCGGCAAGTCTCGCGGAGGCGGGAACCCCCTACGCCTTCACAAAGGCCTTCTTCGGGTGCCCGGAAACCGCTGCGGATGAGATTCGCTGCTTCCCACCACGTCTCACGCCCACGCTTTTCGGCATCCAAACCCCCCAACAACTGGAAAGCGCACGCAAGTTATGAGACCCCTTCAGCGTTTCGGCCCCCCGCTGGCCATCTCTGCCATGACGATCGTGCTGAGCACGCCCGGGCTGGCCGCCGCCGACGATGCGGCCGGCGGCAAGGACACGACGTACTACATCTCGCTCGGCGACTCCCTGGCTTCCGGCTACCAGCCGGACGTCGACAAGGACACCGACGTCGCCTACCCCGACCAGCTCTACGCACAGCTCAAGCAGCGCACCCCCGGACTGAAGCACATACGCCTGGGCTGCACCGCTGAGACCACCGAGTCTCTGATCAACGGCGGAAAGTGCGACTACCCGAACGCCAAGTCCCAGCTGGACGCCGCCCTGAAGGCCATGGCCCAGCACCAGGGCAAGGTCGCCTACGTGACCCTCAGCGTGGGCGCGAACGACATCCTCCTGAACTGTGTCAGCCGCCCGGCCGGCACTCTCGACGGGGCGTGCCTGAACAGCAAGAGCCAGGCCATGGCGAAGAACCTCGCCCAGATCGCGGGCACGCTCCGCCAGGCCGGTACGAAGGACACCCAGTTCGTGGGCTCGACGTACCACAACCCGTTCCTGGGGGCCTGGTTGCAGGGGCCCGCGGGGCAGCAGGCCGTCAAGGAGTCGGCGCCCCTGGTCCAGGCCGCCAACGCCGGGATCACCCAGGTGTACAAGTCCACCGGTTTCAAGGTGGCGGACGTGGCAGGGGCCTTCTCCTCGGACGACTTCACCACCCAGGTGAACGTGCCCGGCGCGGGCGAGGTGCCGGCCAACGTGGCCAAGATCTGCCAGCTGACCTGGGCGTGCACGAAGCAGGACCCGCACCCCAACGCCGACGGTCACAAGGTGATCGCAGGCGCCTTCGCGGCGGTGCTCGCCAAGAACGACGCGCCCGGTGCGGGCGAGTCCCCGGCCCCCAGCGAGCCGGCCACGCCTGGTGCGAGTGAGTCCCCGGCCCCCAGCGAATCGGCCACGCCCGGTGCGGGCGAGTCCCCGGCCCCCAGCGAGTCCGCCACGCCCGAGCCCGGCACGGACACGGGGGCGAACACCCCGGCCCCGAACGGTGACCTCGCCGAGACCGGCGCGTCGAGCAGCACTCCCGTCCTCGCGGGTGCCGGTCTCGCCATCGCGGCGGTCGGCGCCGCCGCGGTCTACTTCGCCCGCAAGCGCCGTACCAGCGAAGAGAACTGACAGGCAGTCAGTAGAGGCGACTCACTCCAGCAGGCCGCTCGCGGTGTCGCGGGCGGCCTGCGCGCCCGGTCATCCCGGGCGGAGCGGCGTGCCGTGAGCACCTCGCGGCGAAGTGCCGTTGCGGCCGCACACGCAGCCACGCGGAGGAGGCCCGGGAGGCGGTCAGACGGTGGGGCTGGCGTGCCCCCTTGCCGCCAGTACGACGCACACCACCGCCAATGGCAGCTCCGCGCCGACCGCCATCGCCACCGCCGAGAGCTGATCCGCGCCCGGTGCCGCCGTCATCGTGTCGAACCAGGCGTCGACCACCAGCAGCGTGGCGGCGGCGGTGGCCGTGAGCGAGTGCAGGCGGTGCCCTCGTACGGCCAGCAGTCCCGTGGCGATCAGGGCCACCGCCTCCGCAGCGTCCAGGCCGATCCAGACCGTGCGCCAGTTCGAGGCAACGGCCGCTGCGGGCAGGCTGTCGGCCAACACGACCAGCCAGGGCAGCAGGGACAGCCCGCAGGCGACCAGGACGTACTCCATCCGGTACCAGCGGTGTGCCCGCCGCAGAGCAGACCCGCCCTCGACACCCTGCGGTTGACGGGTGATCAGCGCATCCATCGGCCCGGACTCCTCGCGTTCGCGGTTCTCCTTCATGGCCTCCAGCCTCGACCGCGCGGCGATCACAGTCAGTAACGCAGATGTCCGTTCCGGGGTGGCACCAACTACACCCCCAAGACGGACCCCTACGTCATGGACCACCCCTGACCTCGGCACTTACCGTTCCCTCATGCACATAACCGCCCGCCTGCGGCGCGTGATCCAGTGGCCGTTCCAGGGCGCCGGACGCCCGGCCGCGTTCATCGTCACCGGGGTCCTGATCCAGCTCGCCGTCCTGGTCGTCATGGCTCTGCCATGGATCTTCTTCGTCCCGGAAACACCCGCGGCGACCCTCCTCGCGGTTCTCGTCCCGCTCGCCGCCGTCGTGTCGGCCGGGCCCTTGCTGACCGAGGTCCAGCGAGCCCGCTTCCGCACCCGTCTCGGTGTGGACATTGCCTCGCCCTATGGGGGACCGCGTCCCCGGCTGCCCGAGTGGCTGCGTTCCCCGGCGGGCCGGCGGCAGCTCGGTTACCACCTGCTGTTCGGGCCGCTCCTGGCACTCGCAGCGGTCTTCGCCCTGCTGATGTGGGCCACGTCCGCCGTGGCCGCCTCGATCTATGTGTGGATCTGGCTCGTTCCGCCGGAGCGGCGCCTCGGGCAAGCCGGCTACACCCCCTCGGGTGCATACGTCACCGCCGCCGGAATCGCCTTGCTCTGCGCGGCATCCTGGCTGTCCGGAGCCCTCGCCCGGCTCGACACCCGCACCGCCACGGTCCGTCTCGGGCCCAGCCGAGAGGAGCAGTTGGCGCGCAGGGTGGAGGACCTGGCCGAGAGCCGGGCGGGCCTGGTTGACGCGGTCGACGCCGAACGGCGGCGTATCGAACGCGATCTGCACGACGGTGCCCAGCAGCGGCTGGTCTCCCTGGCGGTCAACCTCGGGCTGGCCAAGGCGACGCTCGGTGACCTGAGCGAGGACGCCCGCCGCGTGATCGACGAGGCGCACCGGGAGGCGAAGGAGGCGATAGAGGAGCTGAACGATCTGGTGCGCGGACTGCACCCGGCCGTTCTGGAGGATCGCGGCCTCGACGCCGCGCTCTCGGGTATCGCGGCCCGGGCGCCCATTGCGGTGGGAGTGACGGTGAACCTGCCGTCGAGGCCGTCGCCCGCGGTCGAGGCCGTCGCGTACTTCATCGTCTCCGAAGCGCTGACGAACGTGGTGAAGCACGCGGAGGCGTCCCGGGCCGAGGTCACGGTGGAGTGCTTCGGCGAGACCCTGGTGCTCGTCGTCAGCGACGACGGCGTGGGCGGCGCCGAACCCGCCGGCGGTACCGGGCTGGCCGGGCTGGCCAAACGGGTCGCGTCGGTCGATGGCAGGCTGTCGGTCGACAGTCCCGTTGGGGGACCGACCGTCATGACCGTGGAGTTGCCGTGCGTGCCGTGATCGCCGAGGATTCCGTCCTGCTCCGGATCGGCGTGGTCAAGGTCCTGGAGATGGCCGGGTTCGAGGTGGTTGCCGAAGTGGGCGACGCCGAGGCGCTGTTGGCGGCGGTGGAGGAACAGCGGCCGGACATCGCGGTGGTGGACGTCCGGATGCCTCCCGGCTACACCGACGAGGGGGTGCGAGCCGCACTGGTCATCAGACAGCAGTGGCCCGGTACGGCCGTACTGTTGCTCTCCCAGTACGTGGAGGAGCGGTACGCGGCCGATCTGCTGTCCGCCCACACGTCGGGGATCGGCTACCTGCTCAAGCAACGGGTCGCGGACGTCGAGGAGTTCGCCGACGCACTACGGCGGGTGGCCGAAGGCGGCACCGCGCTCGACCCGCAGGTGGTCTCCCAGCTGCTGGTACGCCGCCACAGCGACCCGCTGGACCGGCTCACCCCACGAGAACGCGAGGTCCTGGAGCTGATGGCGGGCGGCCGGTCCAACGCCGGAATAGCCGCGCAACTCGTGGTCAGCGAGAGCGCGGTGGCCAAACACATCAACAGCATCCTCGCCAAACTGGACCTGCCGAAGGCCGACGCGGACCACCGCCGGGTGCTCGCCGTTCTGCGCTTTCTCGGCGTGGCCTGAGGACCTCCGCCTGACGCGGCGGAGGTCCGCGCGAACCCTTCCGGGGCCGCGCGGACCTCCTGTCATCCGTGGTCACCTGTCCGTCGGCAGCGCCACCGCACGCGGTGAGCAGTTGTACATGGTGATCAAGAAGTGGTCCTTGGGCCGGGGTAGCGGCGGCCGCCGGAGCGCCTCTCTCAGCCGGCAGGCCGGTCGCAGGTGACGTCCGTGGCCGGCGGGCGGCCAGTGGCCAGGTAGGTGTTGACCGTCGCGTCGGCACAGGAGCTGCCGAAGACGCCGTACACGGCGTGCTGGTCCGCGCCGCGGAGGGTGACCAGGCGGGAGGAGGGCCACATGCGGCGCACCGACTGCGCGCTCCGGTAGGTGGTGCGCGGGTCACCGGTCGCGTTGACGAGCAGGGCCGGAAGGTCGCCGCGGATCGTGGTCGGGCGTTCGCGCGGCGGGTCCCAGAACGCGCATGGACCGATGTTGTTGGTGACCGGACCGAACAACGGGTCCTGCGCGCGGGCCCGTTGGACATCGCGCCAGTACACCTCGGGGGAGCGCGGCGCGGACGCGTCCCCGCACAGGATCGCTGTCTGGGCACTGCCGTACGAGGATTCGGATCCGGTCAGCAGGAAGCCGAGCGTTTCGGCCAGCCACGGCGAGGGGGTGACCGTGTGACCGCCGGCGGCGCGACGCATGTCCCGTACGGCCTGCGCGAGATCGGCGTAGGCGGCGTCGTTGTCCTGCGAGAGGCCGCTGAAGACGACGACGGGCACCACAAGTTCGTCCACCCGATGGTCGCCGATCACCAGGGGCGTACGTCCGGCCGCCGCCTGGACGCTGTCGACGGCCGCCAGCACCTCGCCCCGGGTGCGGCCCAGACCGTAGGCGGTGTCGCGGGCGGCTGCCCAGGCGGCCCAGCCCTTTAGCGCCCGCCGGTTCTCGGGTTCCGTGCCGCGCAGCAGCCGGGGGTTGTAGCGGTCGGGAGCGACGACGCCGTCCAGCACGACCCGGTCGGTGCGGCCGGGAAACATCGAGGCGTACACCTGGCCGAGGTAGGTGCCGTACGAGTAGCCGAGGTAGGAGATCCGGGGCTCGCCGAGCGCGGCGCGGATGACGTCCATGTCGCGCGCGGTGTTCCGGGTCGTGACGTACGGCAGGACGTCGCCCTGGGACGTGCGGCAACGACCGGCGAGTTCCTCGGCCAGGGCCACCGCGCGGTCGAACCCCGCCCGGTCGGTGCCCGCGCCGCGTACGGAGGAGCCGGTGGGCCAGTGGCAGTCCAGCGGCGTGCTGCGGCCGACGAAACGGGGGTCGACGCCCACCACGTCGTAGCGCTCACCGACCTGCTTCATCGCCGTGCGCACCCACGGCGGGTCGCCGATCGACTGCCCGCCGGGACCACCACCGTTGAGCAGCAGCGCGCCCACGCGGTGGGCCGTGTCGGTGGCAGGGATCCGCGAGATCGCGACGGTGATCGTGCGCCCGTCCGGGTCGTCATAGTTCAACGGGACGGTGACATCGGCGCACTGGGCGCCGGCCTGCTGGAGTTCCTTGCCGGTCTTGTCGTCGGGTCCGAGCAGGCAGCTCTTCCAGTCGAGGTGCTGCTGGTGGTAGCGGGCGAGGGGGTCCGCGGTCGCAGCGGCGGGTGCGGCCGCCGCTGCGGGCGACGCGGCGACGGTGAGCGCCCCGACCAGGCACAGGGCGGCCCCTGCCGCGGTGCGCGACACGAGCCGGTGCAGGCCGCCGGTCGTGGCACCACGGGGGCCGGTCGTGCTCGAGGCTGCGGGGGAGGCGGGGGCAGGGGGCAAGGCCGGAGGCGGAGGAGCCGTACGGGATAAGGAGGTGGGGGAGGAAGGGGAGTGGGAAGGGGAGCCGGTCACGCGGAAGTCCTTTCGGGAGAGCTGCCCTCACAGAGGGCCTTGTCGACGAGGTCCAGGAAGTCCAGCTCGGCCTGGAGCGAGGCGGGCACCTCGTTCAGGGCGACGGCGACGCTCCGGCCGCCGGGGCCGACGGCGACCAGCGCCCGGTGGCCGCCGGGCACCGTGCCGCCGTGCCCCCACCACGTCCCTCCGCAGGACAGCGGTGTCGAGATCACGCCCAGCCCGTAGCGGGCGCCCGGCCACAGCCGGTCGGCGTCGGCCTCCACCGTCCGTCGCAGCTCGGCCAGTTGGGCCGCGGGCAGCAGCCGGCCGTCGAACAGGGCGGCAGCGAACCGCGTCAGGTCGCCCGGCGAGGAGACCAGGGCGCCGCCGACCCCGCCCAAGGTCATGTTCCAGGCGGTGCCGTCGACGCGTCGGCCGTCGCCGTCGGTGAAGTAGCTGCGGGAGTGAGGTCCTCGGAGGCGGGTGTCGTCGCCGGGCCAGTAGGTGTCGTGCAGCCCGAGGGGCTTGATGATGCGGCGGGTGATCTCCGCCTCGGGGGTACGGCCGGTGACCTCGCGGACGATCAGGCCGAGGACGAGGTAGTTGGTGGTCGCGTAGTGCCAGGTGCCCTGCGGGCGCGGCAGTTCGAGAGCACGCGTGACGAGGTCGCGCGGCTCGAAGTGGCGGTACCGCAGCCGCTCGGGATGCTCCCATTCGGGCGCGTCGAGATAGTCGGGCAGTCCGCTGGTGTGGTGCAGGAGTTGGCGTACGGTGATCAGGCTCCCGTCGTGGCCGTGCCCGTGGATCAGGCCGGGCAGATAGCGGTCGACGGGGGCGTCAAGCGAGAGGCGGTGCTCGGCGACGAGTTGGAGGACGAGTGCCGCGGTGAACGTCTTGGTCACGCTGCCGACGCGCAGCCGGTCGACGCTGTTCATCGGGCGTCCGGTGCGCAGATCCGCCGTTCCGGCGGCCTCGGCCAGGCGGTCGCAGGGCTCGTCCTCGGTGGGGTAGCTCACCAGGACCGCGGCCCCGGTGATGCCGTCGCGGTCGGTGAGTACGCGCAGCGCCTGGCGGGTCTGGTCGTGCGTGCCGCAGCCGCCGCCGGAGCGTGAGCCCGGCGCCTGCGCGGACGCCGCCGGGCCGGTGGCCAGCACGGTGGCCGCCACCAGGGCCGCGAGGCCGATGCGCCTGCCGGTCTCCGAAGTCGGTAAGAAGGTTGGCATGCCACATCACGGTAGGCACGGGCGTTCCCGTGATCACTCCGGCAGGCATGTGCTTCGGAGCTGAGGCCAGCCCAAGCAGAGAGCCGGGAGCAGTCCCCCTGGACGGTGGGGACCTTCTGCTGGTACGGGCTCGGCGCACGCCGAGCACGCGAAACGCCGCGAACGCCGAGGCTCTCAACCGACCGGTTCACCCGCGCAGATGGCCGACGGACCTTCGGCGTATCCGCGTTCGGTGATCACGCTCGAATACATGCCTGGAATTCTTCAGTTTCTTCACCATTTCGCGGTCAACCAACTTTCTCGAGGCCCCTGTTGCGGATTGGCGCCGGGGGGTGTCTGGTAATAGATTTAAGTGTGCAAGGAAGAAGGTGAGAACATGCTGAGGTATGCAGCCCCGACTCTGATTCGCCTCGGGCGGATCGAGGAACTGACCGGGCAGCTCCGCCGCGGTGTCCCCGACCTCCTCGGTCACGGAAACATCCTGTGACAAGCTGTCACCCCGCCCCTCACCTGGTGCTTCAACAGCTGTTCAGGGAGGGGCTTTGATGTCCGGCCAGCACCTCGTCGTAGACTTGGCGGGATGCTCGGGGCACGCCGTACCCGAAATCGCGTATCGGTGCGGGCCGCCGCGCCACGGTGTCGTGGCGATCGATGCGAGAGGCGGCGTACAGGATCCCCCGGATATTTCGAAAGAGGGATGTTTTTCCCTTCAATGGTTGATCCCTGGAATTGCCAAAGGTCCGCCGCAGCCCGGAAACGGAGCGCGCGTGCTTTTCTCCGGCCCGCTGCTGTTCCGTCCATCTCTGGAATTCGTCCAGAACATTTCCGATGCGTCGGCCCGCGCGCAGTACCGGGCTCTCGCCGACGTACTCACGGAGCTTCCCGCGGAACTCTCCGGTTGCATCGTCACACCGGAGCGGGTCGTCCTGTTCCGTGGGCTCTCCAGCCCCGACCAGATCTTCTTCCGGAGGACCGGGGCAGGCGTGTCCTGGTCCTCCGACCCGAGGGATCTGCTGGACGGTCGTCTCCCGGACTTCGACCGAGAGAGCCTCTGGCGGAGCTGCCGGGGCGAGGACGTCTTCCTCTATCCGCACCTCGGGCGGCTGCGTTCCGGGCAGTTCGCCGTCCTCGGCCCCCGCTCCACTCGGACAGCGACGTACGAGCCGGCCACCCCCCTGGACCTGCCGCGCCACTTCACCCTCCACGAGTACGCACGGCTCACCTACGACCTGCTGCTGGAGGAGACCCGCCGATACGCCCCGGACAGCACCGGTCCGGGCCGGATCGGCATCCTGCTCTCCGGCGGCGTCGACTCGGCCACCGTTCTGGCGGCACTGACCGACCATGGCGCCGACGTCACGGCGTACCACATGGGCACCGACGACCCGTCCGCGGACGAGTCCTCGTACGCGCGGCAGGTGTGCCGGCACCTCTGCGTCCCCCTGGTGACCGTCCCCCGTGTCCAGGCCGACGACGACTACTTCGCCACCACCTGCGATCTCTCCCACCCTTTCAACCACGTCTGGCTGCGCTCGCTGGAGCGTGTCGCCGACCGGATCGCGGCGGACGGGGTGCGGATCCTGCTGTCCGGCCTGGAGGGGGACATGCTCTTCGGCCCGCTCCGGTACGGGCTGCACGACATCCTCACGGGTGACGTGCCGTCGTACGAGAAGTGGTGCATGCTGCGCGGACTGCTCGGCACTCGCTGGGAGCTGAGCCGCATCCTGCGCAGTGCCAGACCCTCGTACTCCCTTTACGCCGACCCGGAGGGACTTGCCGAGGTGGAACTCGGCAGCGACTTCCTGGTCCCGGTGCCGGGCGCGGACCCCGAGTCGTACGACATCGACTTCGCACCCCAGGAACACACGCTGAACCTTGCCCTGTGGCGGCCGCGAGGCATTCACCTCGCCAAACCTCTCGGCGGCCGGCTGCTGCGGCACCTCGCGGCCAGGCTGCCCGATGCCTACCGCCTGATCCCGCACGCCGGGCGGACCATCGACAAGCCCGTGCTGCGGCTGGCCGCCGCCCACCGGCTGCCGTCCGACGTCTGGCGCCATTACGGGCGGACCTGGCTGGGTTCGCCCGACGAGACGTGGTGCCTACGTCACCCCGGGGCGCTCGCCAGGATCCTCGGTGCCCCCGACGCCCGGCTGACCGCCCTGGGAGTCGTCGACCCGCGGCGCCTCGACGAGGTGCTCGCGGACCCGCGGGCGCTGCGCCGCAATGCCGAGAACCTGCTCTGTTCCGCCATGGTCGAGCTGTTCCTGCGCGACCTCGAAGCACACCTGGACGCACATCTCCGCCCCCGCGGGGCGGACGACCGGAGGTGACCGCCATGCCGCTGCTCCGGCTCACCGAACAGACCGTCTTCGACCCCGCCGACGGCGCCGGAGTGCTGCTCGACGGTGCGGAGGGCGCGTATTACGAGCTGAATCCCGTCGCCACGCTCATGCTGAAGGCCGCGCTGCGGTACGACACCACCGAGGAGGCCCTCCACGACCTCGGGCAGCGCATCGACGCCACCGACGCCGTACTGCGCGAAGGTCTGGCCACGCTCGCCGGCCGGCTCATCGAGACGCGCCTCGCCGAGCCCGATGCCGACACCTCCGTGTCGCCATGAACGCCCGCGTCGGTCCGGTCGCCGCATGGGAGTTCCTGCTGTGGGATCCCGGACCAGTCGGCCAGGCCGCCACACCGCCCCGTCCACCCCTTGGGACACGGCTGCTCGCCGCTGCCCGTACCGTCCGCGCCGCATGCCTGCTCCGGCGGCGCGGCTGGCCCGACGCCCAGCGGCAGCTGCGCGCCCAGCGCCCCGTGGTCCGGGACGACGACACCTGGCGGGAGCCCTCGCAGGCGGTCCGCCTGGCCCGCCGTGAAGTGCTGACCTCCCTCACGGCGCTCCGGTTGGCGGACCCCGACGCGCTGTGTCTGCCCCGCTCGTACGCCATCGTCACCTACCTCACCGCACTGGGGCTTCCCGCCGAGATCGTCGTGGCCCGGCAGCGCTCGTCGGTCGGCGGACGCTTCGCCTTCCACGCCTGGGCGGAGCTGTACGGCGAGGTGCTCGGCGACATCCCCGGGGTCAGGACCGGCTACGTCGTGCTCCAGCGCGTCGGCTCCGAGCACCTGGGGAGAGCGGACGCGGACCGCTCCGGGGGCACCGTATGAGGCACCCGAGGCACCCAAGGCACCCACCGAACTCACCAGCTGTGGCGACCGGCGGCCGACGACGACGCACGGGACCACAGGAGATCCGGCGCATCCTGCGGGGCCACGGCCACCGGATCCTCCTGGCCGCGGTGCTGGCCCTGGCCGCCTCCGCGCTCGCCCTGGCCCAACCGCTGGTCGTCAAGCGGGTCATCGAGGCGGCGGGCACGGGCACGGCGACGGGCGGCGCCATCGGGCTGCTCGTCGTGCTCTTCCTGGCGCAGGCCGCGGTTCAGGCGGTGGCGCGCTATGTGCTCGCCCGCACCGGAGAGGGCGTCGTCCTCGGCCTGCGCCTCGACCTCGTCGCCCACCTCCTGCGACTGCCCATGCGCACATACGACCACCACCGCACCGGCGATCTGATCGCCCGCACCAGTGCCGACAGCACCGCGCTGCGCCTGCTCGTCTCAGAGGGCTTCACCGACGCCGTCACCGGCACGGTCGGCCTCGTCGGCGTCGTCGTACTGATGGTGTGGCTCGACTGGATGCTGTTCCTGCTGGTGCTGGCGGTGATCGCGCTCGGCTCGCTGGCCGTGGTCTCGGTACTGCGCGGCATCGAGCGGGCCGCGCTGCACGCCCAGCAGGCGACGGGGGCGATGACCGCCGAACTGGAGCGAGCGCTGGGCGCCATCCGCACCGTGCGCGCCAGCCGGGCGGAGGACCGCGAGACGCAGCGCATCGGGCGACAGGCCCGGTCCGCGTACACGCAGAGCGTGCGGGTCGGAGCCCTGGACGCGGTGGTCGCCCCGGCGATCACGCTCACCATCAACGGATCGTTCCTCCTGGTACTGCTGATCGGAGGGGTACGGGTCGCCGGCCGTGACGCCTCGGTCGCCGAACTCGCCGCCTTTCTCCTCTACATGCTGTATCTCATGTCCCCGGTCGCCGCCGTCTTCCAGGCGCTGAGCACCATGCGCCAGGGCCTCGGCGCGCTACGGCGCATCAGTGAGATCCTCGACCTGCCGGGCGAACCCGGACCCCACCCGCCGAGCGACTCCGGCGTCCGGCCTGCGGTGCCCGAGCGGCCGGGCCACGACACTGCCGTACTGGAATTCCAGGACGTGTGGTTCGGCTACGAGCCGGGCCGACCGGTGCTGCGCGGAGTTTCCTTCACGGTCCCACCGCGTGGCCACGTGGCCCTGATCGGCAGCTCCGGCGCGGGCAAGTCCACCGTCCTTGCGCTGGCGGAGCATTTCTACGAACCCGACGCCGGCCGCGTCCTGTTCGAGGGACGGGACGTGCGCACCCTGGACAGATCCGAGCACCGCTCGCGGATCGGACTGGTCGAGCAGCACGCTCCCGTGCTGTACGGCACGCTGCGCGAGAACCTGCTGTACGCCGCGCCCGACGCGGACCCCGCCGAACTGGACCGGATCATCGAACTGGCGCAGCTGACCGAGATGGTTGCCCGGTCACCGCACGGACTGGACACGGCGGCCGGAGAACGCGGCATGGCCCTGTCGGGCGGCGAACGCCAACGCATCTCCCTGGCCCGCTCCTTGCTCACCCACCCGAGCCTGCTCCTCCTCGACGAACCGACAGCCCATCTGGACGCGGTCAACGAGGCCGCGCTACGCCGCTCGATCCGCCGGATCACCCACGAGTGTGCCCTGCTGGTCATCGCCCACCGGTACTCGACGATCCGCGCCGCCGACCTCGTCGCGATCCTGGACGAAGGCCGGATCGTCGCCACCGGCACCCACGACGAACTGCTGAACAGCAGCGAGCACTACCGCTACCTGGCGCGCGCCCAGGAGACGGGGGACCTCCTGTCCGGATAGGCCGGCTGTCCGGACAGGCCGGCTTCGACGCGCTCTCAGCTTGGGAAGCGACGGCGCTTGGGTGGACGCCGGGTTGTCCGATCCGAAGGGCACGCCGCGGGCACGCACCAAGGCCGGGTGGACGTGGTCAGTTCGCCGGCGCACCCGTCAGGTCGTCCAGCTCGGCGGCGAAGAGCTGCGCGGGGTCGATTCCCATGCCGGTGAAGTGGCCGGCGAGTTCCAGGGACAGGACGCCGTGCAGCCGGGTCCAGAAGGTCAGGGCCCGACGGAGGGCCGCGGGCGGGGCGGGATGGCCGTCCGCCCAGTCCCGGTGGTCTTCGACGTGCGCGTCGAACGGTGTCGCCGGTCCACCCAGGGGCAACGCGGCACACGCGTCCAACAGGGTCGCCATGATCTCGGACGAGATCGCGGTCGTGTCGTCGGGCGCTCGGTAGCCGGGGACGGGCGTGCCGTAGATGAGGAAGTAACGCTGTGGGTCCCGCAGGGCCCATCCCCGCAAGGCGTGCGCCAGCGCGGTCACATCGGCACCGCCCTGCGAGGCTGCGCGGAAGGTGTCGGCAAGGCTTCGGTACGCGTCCCTGACGAGCTCGGTGATCAGCTCGTCGCGACCGCCGAAGTACCGGTACAGCGCGGGTCCGCTCATGCCCATCTGCTTGGCGATCGCGTTGAGGGAGAGCGCGGACGCGCCCGCCGTGGCGATCTGTTCCCACGCGCGCTCTTTGATCTCCGTACGCACCTGGGCGCGGTAGCGCGCGCGGGGGGTCTCCGCTTCCGAGTTCACCATGGTTAGAGGTTATCACTGAAGTTATTGACACTCTCGAACCTGACAGTTATAACTTCTAGCGAACACGAAGGCTTGTAACCGACTGACTCTGTGGAGGTCGTCATGAACGCCGATGGACTCGTCGAGGTCGTCCTGCCGGGCAAGGTCGAGCCCGAGGGACTTCAGATCCGGCATGGAGCCGTACCTGCCGCGGGCCCCGGCCAGGTCGTGATCCGGATGGAGGCGACCGGCGTCTCGTTCGCCGAGCAGCAGATGCGGCGCGGCCGCTACTACGACCAGCCGCCCTTCCCGTTCGTGCCCGGCTACGACCTCGTGGGTACGGTGCTGTCGACCGGCGAGGGAGTCGAGCGGGGCCTGGCCGGCACCCGGGTCGCCGCGCTGGTCAAGGTCGGTGGCTGGGCCAGTCATGTGCTCGTCGACGCGGCGGACGTGGTACCCGTGCCTGCCGGGATCGGTGCGGCGGAGGCGGAGACCCTGGTCGTCAACGGCATCACCGCCTGGCAGATGCTGCACCGCAAGGCCCGCGTCCGTGCGGGGCACACCGTCGTGGTGCACGGCGCGAACGGTGGCGTCGGATCGGTCCTGGTCCAGCTCGCCCAGGCCGCAGGCGCGCAGGTGATCGGCACGGCGTCCACGCGCCACCACGACGCCCTGCGCGAACGGGGAGTCGCTCCCGTCGACTACCGCACCGACGACGTCGCCACACGGATCCGCGAACTCGCCCCCCATGGGGTGGACGCCGTCTTCGACCACGTCGGCGGCCGCGGCATCGTCGACTCCTGGCGCCTTCTCGCCCCCGGCGGCACGCTCGTCTCGTACGGCAGTGCCTCGACCCGGGACGACGAGGGCTCCAAGCAGTGGCCCGTCCTCAAGCTGCTCGGCCGGGTGTGGCTGTGGAACGCCCTGCCCAACCGCCGCCGCGCGTACTTCTTCAATGTCTGGGCCGGCCGAGCCCTGGCCAAGAACCGCTTCCGCGCCCGCCTCCGCACCGACCTCACCCAGGTCTTCGCGGCCCTCCAGCGCGGCGAGGTCACAGCTCGGATCGCCGCGCAACTGCCGCTCACCCGCGTCGCCGAGGCCCTGCGGCTGGCCGAGTCGGGCACCGTCGCCGGAAAGATCGTTCTGAACCCGTAGCAGAACCCGAGTGGCCCGATCCGATCACCACAACGAAACGAGAGGAACACCATGTTCAGCACCGGCCCGTCGAACGCCCCCGGTCAGCACCCCCGCCCCCGTCACCCGCTGCACCCGCGCACGCGAACCCTCCGGCGCCGGCCTCGCGCCGGTAAGGCCGCGGTCGCGCTCGCCGTCGCCGCCGTTCTCACGAGCACCATCCCGACCGCCCAGGCTGCCGTCGCCCCCCACGGTGATACGTCCCAGTGCGGCGGGCGAGGTGTCGATCCCACCGCCCTCATCCGCTACGAGTCCGACATCGTGATCAAGGCGCCACTGAGCACTGTCTGGAAGCTCCAGACCGACGTCGAACGCTGGCCGTCCTGGCAGCCCCCTGTCACCACCGCCGAACGTCTCGATCCCGGCCGCCTGAAGGCGGGTTCGCAGTTCCGGTGGACCACCCCCGCGCCCGCCACCCCCACGACCCCCGCCACCACACTCGCCATCACCTCCACCGTCCAGGAACTCCAGCGCCACAACTGCATCCTGTGGAGCGGCCCCGCGACAGGTGAGGGGCTGCGTATCGACGAGGGCATCCACCTGTGGACCTTCCGCAAGGTCGAGGGTGGCCTGCACGTCCACACCGAGGAAACCTGGACCGGCACCCAGGTCGAAGCAGACGTGCCCACCGCGACCGCGGCCCTCGGCGCGGGCCTCGAAGCGTGGCTGCACGACCTGAAGACCACCGCCGAAGCCCTCACCAGCGACCACCCGCGTCCCCACTGAGGCCGGCAAGCGACAACTGACCACCATGAACAGCCAACAGGCCCAGGTCTCTGACCTGGGCCTTCATCATGGAGCGGGTGACGAGAGCCGAACTCGCGCTCTCAGCTTGGGAAGCGACGGCGCTTGGGTGGCCGCATGGCTTCTGACCTGCGTGGGTTCGATGTGCGGCTCGGCAGGCGTGGGGCCTGGGGCACCGCTGTTGACCGCAGTTGTCTCCGATCACGATGAGTAGCCAAGTCGGCGCAACATTCACGCCCTTGACATGCCGTGGAGGCGAGAGTAAGGCTGGACATACAGGTGTTCATTGCCTAATACCCCACGGAGCGGGCGGACCCTCCCCGTACAGGGAGTCAAACCCCGATGCCGCTCGTGGCATCTGCGTTCATCATTCTCGGCGAGCGGGTGCACACACTCCCGATTCCCAAAGGCTTGCTAATGCGTAACGTCGTGGTCGCTCTCTGGTGATGTCTGATCGGGTCATGTCCTTGGTCCTGTGTCTCGTCCGTTTCTTCGGGGTTGCTGCTTTGGGGTCTCGAGCGGTGAACCTCACGGCAAGAGAAAGGCAGCAGAGAAGGAAGCAAGGAGAGCATCCATGGATCTCCACAAGATCGTCCGGGCCTGGGAGGACCGGGAGTACCGTAGCGGCCTGAGCGCCGCAGAGTTGGCTGACCTGCCGGACAACCCGGCGGGCGTCATAGAGCTGACGGACGCGGAGCTGGGCCAGGTTCTGGGCGGCGCCCAGAGCGGCAACAGCGTCGGCTGTAACACGAGGACCTGTGTCACGACTCGCGGTAACTCGCAAAACCCCTGCCGCAGCTGCTGACAGCGGGGCGTTCGGCGTACCCGGCCGGGAATCGGCCGGCTTTCGGGCGGCCCCGCATGTGACCTGTGACCGCCTCTGACACGTACGGCCGAACGTGGTTCGGCGAGGGCTGCCAGACGCTGTTCGGCAGCCCTGGCTGACGTCCGGGCTGACAGCAGCGGGTGGATGTCGAGGGAAGCGGCCAGCTCATGAGAGCGGAAGAGGTATGGCAGTCCCCCGAGTGGTGCCAGGCGCTTTCCCTCCCTGAACGCGGTGGCACACGCAGTACCCGCGCGGGGGTGTCCACCGCTTCGGACCTCCCAGTTGAGGAAGCGCTGGATCGTCTGCGTGCCTGGAAGGGCCAGAAGCCCTTCGAGCGTGGGCGGCTGTTCGCCCAGCGGCTGGCTCTCGACTCGCTCTCGGAACGTGATCTGCTGGCTCTCCTGGCGGAGCCCCCGGAGCGTCTGAAGGCCCGCATCCAGGGTCCCCCGGACTGGCTGATTGTTCTCCGGCGGGCGTTCACCCACCGGGATTCCGGCGTGAAGCCGCCACCTCTGCTTGAGAAGACCGAGGCCGATCACCCTCTCCATGGAGGTCTGTCGGCGATCAGCCCTCTCCTCCTGGACGCTCTTGACAGTCTTCAGGAAAGGGTGCGCAGCCTGCGCGGCGAGGTCGAGTTCTTTCCCTTCGAAATGAAAGCGCTCCCCGGGGTGTTCGTGGCGAATCTCGCGCCCCTCCTCCTGTTCCAGCTCAGCAGGCCGCTAGTACTCGAACTCCATGTCGCGCGGCTGAAAGGACACTTGAGAGGCGGGACAGCGGAAGAACGCTTCGAGGACTTCATCCGGCGGCTCGGTCAGGAAAGCTCGCTGGTGGAACTCCTCGCCCAGTACCCGGTGCTCGCACGTCAACTGGTGCTCATGACGGAACAGTGGGCGGATTACCTGTACGAGTTCCTGACGCATCTGTGCGCGGACTGGCAGTCCATCCGCACCACCTTCGCCCCGGGCGGCGATCCCGGCCCGCTGGTCGACGTGGACGCCGGAAAAGGTGACCGGCACCGTCATGGCCGCAGTGTGCTCCTGCTGCGGTTCGCCTCGGAGCTGAAACTGTTGTACAAGCCCAGGTCGCTGGGTTTGGACATGCACTTCCAGGAATTGCTGTCCTGGTTGAACGACAGGGGGGCCGAGCCCCGCCTGCGGCCGCTGGTGGTCGTCGACCGCGGGAACCACGGCTGGTCGGAGTTCGTCGACGTGGCCTCCTGCACATGCGACGAGGAAGTCGTGCGCTTCTACGAGCGTCAGGGAAGCTACCTGGCGCTGTTCTACGTCCTGGACGCAGCCGACCTGCACAACGAGAACCTGCTCGCGGCGGGTGAGCATCCGATGCCCGTGGATCTGGAGGCCCTGTTCCACCCTTACGTCCACGCCAAGGGGCCGGCCCCGGAGAACCTCGCCGCGGGAGCGCTGGATCGTTCCGTGTGGCAGGTCGGGCTGCTGCCGCGGCGCGTGTGGTCCGACCAGGATTCGATAGGCGTGGATATGAGCGGCCTGGGTGGGCAACCGGGGCAGATGAACCCGCATCGGCTCGTCAGCTGGGAGAGGCCGGGGACGGACGAGATGCGGGTGGTCCGGCGGCGTGCCGAGCTGCCCGTGAGCGAGAACCGGCCCCGGCTGGGTGACCAGGACGTCGAGGTCTGGCAGTACAAGGACGCCGTACTGGCGGGCTTCACCGGAATGTACCGTCTGCTCCGTGAGAACAGGGCGGAGCTGCTCGCGGAGCAGCTCCCGCGCTTCGCCCAGGACGAGACACGTGTCGTCGTCCGCTCCACGAACGTGTACGGCCTCCTGTGGTACGAGAGCTTCCATCCCGATCTGCTGCGGGACGCGCTCGAACGTGATCGCTTCTTCGATCACCTGTGGACCGAAGCGGCGCAGCGTCCCTACCTCGTTCCCCTCATACCGGCGGAGCAGCGGGATCTGCGGCATGGTGACATCCCGCTGTTCAGCAGCCGCCCCGGCAGCCGGGCGCTCCGCACGACGCAGGGGGCGCGCTTCGAGGACTTCTTCGACGCGTCCGGCCTCGATCTGGTCCGGCAGCGAGTGGAGCAGCTCGGTGACGACGACCTGGCCAAGCAGCTCTGGATCACCGAGGCGTCGCTGGCCACACTGCTCATGGACCATGAGGACCCGCTCTCCCGGCCGGCGCAGGTTCCGTCGGTGAAACGGCTTTCCCCTGGGCCCCGGCCGGTGGATCGAGAACAGCTGCTGGCACTGGCCGGCTCCGTCGGGAGACGTCTCGGCGAGCTCTCCCTGCACAACGAGGGCGGCGCGTACTGGCTCGGCGTGGGCCCCCTGGACGAGTCGACCTGGGGCCTGTTCCCTTCGGGCAGTGACCTCTACTCCGGGACCAGTGGAATCGCACTCTTCCTGGGTTACCTGGGGGCGATCGCCGAAGAGCCCTCCGTCACGCTCCTCGCACGTCGGGCACTGACATCGGCACGCATGCAGGCGCGGGAGTGGCTGGAACTCCGGGAGCAGCCGCAGGCGAGCGGATCTCCCGAGACGGTCGGCGCCTTCGACGGCCTGGCCTCGGTCGTCTACGCCCTCACGAGCCTGGGCGTCCTGTGGGCCGAGCCCGATCTCCTCGACGAAGCGGCCGAACTGGCCGACGGGCTGCCACCGGTCATCTCCAGGGACGTTTCGCTGGACGTCGTCTACGGCTCGGCGGGCTGCGTCCTCGCGCTGCTCAGCCTGTATGCGGTCCGTCCCTCGGCACAGACCTTGGCGGTGGCGATCCGCTGCGGTGAGCGGCTCCTGGCCACGGTGCTGCCCGTGCGTCGAGGGGTCGCCTGGACGACACTGGAGGACCAGCCGCCGCTGGGCGGGTTCTCGCACGGCACCGCCGGCATCGCGTTGAGCCTTCTGCGGCTGGCGGCCCAAAGCGGCGAGGACCGATTCCGGCGAACCGCTCTCAGCGCTCTCGGCTACGACCGCAGCCTCTTCCTTCCCGAGCTGAACAACTGGGCCGACCTGCGCGTCTTCGCGTCCCGGGCAAGCCGGGCCGACCCGGTTGACCCGGTCGTCGAGCCACCTCACAAGAGCATGGTGGCCTGGTGCCACGGCGCCCCGGGTATCGGCCTGGCACGCCTCGCCGCCTTGGATCAGCTGGCCGACGCTGCCACACGAGACGAGATCGACATCGCCCTGAGCGCCACGAAACAGTACGGCTTCGCCATGGGCCACTCGCTCTGCCACGGCGCGCTGGGGAACATCGAGCTTCTCCTGACGGCGGCGCGGTCGCTCGACAGACCCGAAGATCATGAGGCTTTGGCACGAGCGACCGCGTCGGTGGTGGCGCACATGGAGGCCAACGGCTTCGTGACGGGAGTGCCCCTCGGGGTGGAGACGCCCGGGCTCATGACCGGACTGGCGGGCATCGGGTACGAGCTGCTCCGGCTGGCCGAGCCCGACAAGGTGCCGTCCGTTCTTCTCCTTGCTCCTGCACGGTGGCAGGCGCAGGGCTGAGAGAGAGGACCCTTGGTCGTGGCCCACCGTGTGATCTTCCGGGAGAGCGCCATCCGGGCCTACCGGCACGGTACGGCGAAGGACATCGTGCCTCGCCTCACCCTGCGGCCGGCCATCGTCTGCCTTTGGCTGTTGCTGGCCGTACTGATCGCCACCGCGGCACTGGCCTGGTCCGTACGGGTACCGGCCTACGTCGGCACCCAGGGCACGATCCTCCAGGACGGTGCCCGGGCCGGACCCGGCGACGCAGCGACGACGGCCGCCCTGTTCCTGCCGCCGGATCAGTCGGCGCAGGTGCGGGCCGGCCAGTCGGTCCAGGCGCGGATCGGCTCTTCGGGTCCATCCGTATCGGGTGCTGTCGTCAGGGTCGAGCCGGGCGTGGTGGGCCCGGACACGGCACGGGACAGGTACCGGTTCGAGCCCGGGGCCGACACCGTTCGGCAGCCCTGGACCGTCGTGATCGTGCGGCTGGGAGAGTCGCTGCCCCCGGCCGCCTACGCCGGGAGCCTCCTGACCGCTCGGGTGGAGGCCGGGTCGGAGCGACTCCTGGCGCTCTTCCCCGGACTTGGCGGGCCCCTCGGCGGTGCCTCGTGACGAACCCGTTCGCCTGGTTCACGGGCCGTCGGCACCGCAGGAGGGTTCCCGAGGTCAGACAGCTGAGTGAGGTGGAATGCGGCCTCGCCTGCCTGACGATGATGCTCAACTACTACGGCCGCGGGACCTCCCTGTCGGAGCTGCGGACGCGTTGCGGCGTCGGTCGCGACGGCCTCTCCGCCCTGGAGATCGTCAAGGCCGCGCGCGACCACGGAATGCGGGTGAGGACGGTCTCGCTACCGCGGAACGATCTCCGTTTCATCGCACTCCCCGCGATCGTCCACTGGGAGTTCACTCATTTCCTCGTCGTCGAACGATGGTCGCGCAGGTACGTCGACGTGGTGGACCCCGCCAGAGGACGCTGCCGGCTGACGGAGGACGAGTTCGACGCCGGGTTCACCGGGGTGGTCATCCTCCTCGAACCGGGCGCGGGTTTCGACCGTCGTGCGGCCGTCGCACCCCGCGCGACTTTCCGGGCGTACGCCCTCCAGTACGTACGGCAGGCGCCCTGGAGGTCGCTGCAACTGCTCGCGGTCTCCGTGCTGCTGATCCTGCTCGGGCTTGTCCTGCCGATCCTGACCGCGGTGGTGGTGGACCAGGTCCTGCCCTACCGGATGCGCAACGTCATGCCGGTCCTGGCGATCGGCATCGTCGTCGTCTTTCTCGCCCAGACCGTCGCGACGCTGCTGCGGGAATGGCTGTTGGTGTACCTCCGTGCGCGTATCGACGTCAGCATGATGCTCGGCTTCGTAGAGCACCTTCTCGAACTGCCCTACAAATACTTCCAGCAGCGCTCGACCGGTGACCTGCTCGCCCGGGCGGCCAGCAACGCCATGCTGCGCGAACTGCTGAGCAACCAGCTCCTTGCCACCGTCATGGACAGCGGGCTGGTGATGTTCTACCTGCTTCTCCTCTTCTGGCAGTCCCCGCCGTTCGGCCTGCTCACACTCGGCGTCGGTCTGCTGGGGGCAGTGGTCATCATGCTCAGCAACGGCGTCATCACGAGGTTGTCGGGCCGAGAGCTGGCCGCGTTCGGGAAGTCCCAGGGATATCTGGGCGAAGCGATAGTCGGCATCGGAACGCTGAAAGCGGCGGGCGCCGAAGCACAGGCCTTCGACCGCTGGTCGAACCTGTTCTTCGACCACCTCAACATCTCGATGCGCCAGAACTACGTTTCCGGTGCCGTGGCCTCGCTCCTGGGGTCCCTGCCCCTGTTCGGACAGCTCGCGCTGTTGTGGGTGGGTGCCACACAGGTCCTGGGCGGATCGATCAGCCTGGGCACGATGGTGGCGCTTCTGGCGCTGGCCACCGCCTTCTTCGCACCGCTCACGTCGCTGGTGGACAGTGCCCAGCAGTTCCAGCTCGTCAGTGCCAACCTCGACCGCATCCGTGACGTGACCGAGGCCGAGCCGGAGCAGTCGCGACAAGTGCCACGACCGGCCCCACGGCTGTCGGGGCAGCTGCGGATGGACAGGGTCGGCTTCCGCTATTCGCAGGCAGGCCCCCAGGTGCTGCACGACGTCGACCTCACCGCACGGCCCGGAGAGAGGATCGCGCTCGTCGGACTCTCCGGTTCGGGCAAGAGCACGCTGGGGAAACTGCTGCTCGGACTCTACGTCCCCACACAGGGGGACATCCTCTACGACGGCGTCTCGCTGCGGGACGTCAACTGGCAGGAGCTCAGACGCCAGTTCGGCGTCGTCTTGCAGGAGAGCGCCCTGTTCAGCGGGTCGATCCTGTCCAACATCGCCCTCAGCAACCCATCGATCAAGCGCGAGCGAGTGGTTGCGGCCGCCGAGCTGGCCGCGATACACGACGACATCATGGCCATGCCGATGCAGTACGACACCTTCGTCTCCGAGGGCGGGAGCGCCCTGTCGGGCGGTCAGCGACAGCGGCTGGCCATAGCACGAGCGATCGCGCACAAACCGGCGATCATCATGCTCGACGAGGCCACGAGTCATCTGGACGTCGAGACCGAGCGGAAAGTCGCGGAGAACCTGCGCAGCCTGGCCTGCACCCAGATCATCATCGCGCACCGCTTGAGCACGATCCGCAACGCCGACACCATCCTGGTGCTCGACCAGGGAACCATCGTGGAGCGGGGGAGCCATCACGACCTGCTCCGGCGCGCCGGTCACTACGCGAGACTCGTGGGCCAGCAGCTCGAGTCCGGCGAGGAGGCACGGCCGCGCCCTGGTGCCGCTGACCGGCGATGAGCTGCCGTGCCGTCAGTTCGGGGCGGCGCCCGGATACGGCATGTGGAGAGGTACAGCGGCAACCATGTGGAATTCGAGACCAGATAGTTGCGCTTGGGAAGCGACGGCGCCTGACCTGCTCCACGTTCCTGACCAGCGCGTATGCCTTTGCCGGGGGTGGACGTGGCCATCGGCTCGCGACGGAAAGCGGAGCAGAGGTGAATGGGTGGCGGAGTGTGGTCTATTTCAACAACCTCTGCCCCGGTAGCCTCATCTGTGGCCAGTAGCGCACCAATCCCCCCACCCCCCAGGTGTGCGTGCCGGTGTGGACGACACCCATCTCTCTGCCCCTGGCAGCCGGGTGATCTCCCCCCGTTCGCCGCCTCTAGGAGGATCACGGTGAAAGTTCGCACCAGAAGCTCGGCGATCATCGGCAGCCTCTGCCTCGTCGCTTCCCTCGCTTTGACCACGGCGTCTGCCGACGAGCTCAGCTCCCCACGCCAGGCAGCGAAGGTCGTGCTCAAGAAAGTGGCCACGGCCCAGAATCCAACCGCCGGCGCCGCCGGCCCCGGTGGCACGGTCTGGATAGCCGAACGCGCGGGCAAGGTAAGGGTCTTGGACGCCGAGGGGCTCGGCGAGCCCGTCCTGGACATATCCAGGGAGACCACCACCAACGGCGAACGCGGCCTGCTGGGCATCGCGTTCGACAAGGAGTTCGCGCACTTCTACATCTCGTTCACGAACCTCGAAGGCACCAGCACCGTGGATGAGTTCGCGGTGCGGGACGGCAGGATCCAGGCGGACACCCGGCGCACCGTCCTCACCCAGACACAGCCCTACGCGAACCACAACGGCGGCGACATCACGTTCGGCCCCGACGGCTACCTCTACATCGCGTTCGGCGACGGCGGCTCGGGCGGCGACCCGCACGGCAACGGCCAGAACCTCGACACGCTGCTCGGCAAGCTGCTGCGGATCGACCCGAGGGGCGGCAAGCCGTACGCGATCCCGCCGGGCAACCCGTTCGTGGACGACCCGAACGCGAAGGACGAGATCTGGGCGTACGGGTTGCGCAATCCGTGGCGGTTCTCCTTCGACGCGGGCACGGGCGACCTGCTGATCGGGGACGTCGGCCAGAGCGCCTGGGAGGAGATCGACTGGGCCCCGGCAACCAGCAAGGGCGGCGAGAACTACGGCTGGTCCCAGATGGAGGGCAACCATCCCTTCCGGGGCGGCACGGAGCCCGCGGACCACGTACCGCCGATCCACGAGTACGACCGCAGCGGGCCGGGCTGCTCGGTGACGGGCGGATACGTATACCGAGGCGAGGCGATCCCGGACCTCAAGGGCCAGTACGTGTTCAGCGACTACTGCGACGGCACCGTCCGTGCTCTGCACATGGAGAACGGCGAGGTGACCGGCGTGAGCAACCTCGGAGTCGACGGCGGCCGGGTCGTCTCGTTCGTGCAGGGAGGCAACGGCGAGCTGTACGTGCTCGACCTGCGTGGCAGCGTCTCCCGCATCGACCCGGCGTAACGACCACCGGATGAAGAAGCCGCCGAGCAGCGAGTGTCACCCAGGTCGGCCGGATCACCTCCGGGATCTCCGGCCCGCTTGAGGCAAGCCCGCCGCCCGGCCCGAGACCCGGGTGTCACATCGCGGCGATGCCCTCCATGCCCGACTCGTCGAATGCGGGAAGGCCCTCGGCGGTGGTGACCTTGGTGAGGGATCCGTTCTTCTCGACGCGGAAGCCGTCGACCGTTCCGGAGGTGGCGTTCTGGACGTAGACGAACTTCGCGTCCTTGGTCACGGCGATGTCGATCACGCCCTGCGATTTCGAGGAGGGCGGGGTGGCGAGGCCGACCTCGTTGGTCAGGGAGAGCCGTCCGTGCTTGTCCATGCGGTAGCCGGTGACGGTGGAGTTGCCGGTGTTGCCGCCGTAGAAGTAGTTGCCCGCGCGCTCCAGCCAGCACAGGACCTCCTGGCCGCTGGCGAGCGGCCGCTGGAGGACCTTCAGCTTGCCGTTGTGCCGGACCTTGTAGACGGTCACCGTGGACTTCTCGGCCTCGGCGACCAGCATCCGGCGGCCGGAGCTGTCGAAGCTGATCGCGAACGGCACGTTGCCGGCGGACTTGTTGACGACCGGCTCGGCGACGGCGGGCAGGCCGTTGCTCTTCAACGGGAAGACCTCGACGGTGTTGTTCCCCTTGGTGGTGACCACCAGGGCACGGCTGTCCGGGGTGATCTCGACCTCGCCGGGCGAGGTGTCGAACCGTGGTACGTCCTCGTTGTCCAGCCCGAGTGAACGGAAGGACCCCCGCATCGGCACGAGCCCCTTCCTGGTGATCCGGAAGCCCTGGACGCTGCCCTGACCGCCCGCGTTCATGACGTACGCGACCTTGCCGCGCACCGCGATGCTGGAGGGGAACTCGCCCCCGGTGTCGAGGACTTGACGGCGTTTGAGTTCCGTTCCCTCGACGCGGAAGGAGGTCAGAGTGCCGCTGCCCGCGTTGACCGCCAGCAGCATGCCGGAGGCGTCGTCGTAGAGGAGGGAGCCCTGGGAGGCGAGGGAGTCCGTGGGGGCGTCGACCTGGTCGCCGCCCCGGCCGCCGGTGGCATAGGTGCCCGCGGGTTTCAGCTTGCCCTGGCCGTCCCGCGCGAAGACATGGATGGTGTTGCCGCTCAGCTCGTTTCCCTGCACGAACACGGCACGGCCGGTTTCCGCTTGGGACGTCCCGTACTGGCTCGCCGAGGCCAGGGACACGGCCACGGTGGCCGCCGCGGCGGTGGCGAGGGCACTGCCGCCGATCACGATCCGCCGCGTCCTGGACTTCGCCCGGTGACCGCGACGTCCTCCGGCCGTCCGGCGGCTCGATCGGGGCTCACTTCCATCGCCGTGGATACTCATGTCCCGCTCCTTCTCTCCTCGTGGCGTTCGTGTGTCCGCGTGGTCTTCGAGGACGGGAGAAGCGTGGCCGGTGGCGGCGGTGAGGCGGGTGGGGAACGGGGGGCGCGTCAGACTCTCGTAAGCAGTTCTCCGGGCGACGACGGCCGTCACTGTTCCGTGAGGCGCTCGGACATTCCGGGGCAGGTTGCACGACGCCCGCACGGCGACCTCTTCGCGCTCTCAGCTTGGGAAGCTGCGTCCATTTACGGGGTGTTGGCGCGCTGACGTGGGCGAACGGCCGGTCTGCGGACCCGCCGGGCTCGGCTGCGTTTACCGTGATTCCCCGCTGTTGGTAGGGGACGCTCCGGGTCGCCTTCGGCTGGACCGAGATGGATGACCAACGAGGCCCCCGAGCCGCGTGATTGAGACGTCAGACATCTCGATCAACAGCTCGGGGGCCTCGCTCGTTGCGCTTCGCGGACCGTCACCTGATCAGTGGCCGGGTTGCGAATGCCTACTCGCAGAACTGCTCCAAGGTCGCTTGACCGAACCTGGCGAACGCCGCTCGGGTGCCGGAGCCGGCGATGCCGTCGAGGTCGCCGGTATACCCCCAGCCGCCGTTCTTGAGGAAGTACTGAAGCCCTCTGATCGTCGCCGGTCCGACGATTCCATCAACAACGAGGCTCTGGTCCCAATTGTTATTGAGGAAGTTCTGCATCGCCTTCCAGCTTTCCTTGCCGAGATACCCGTCCACTTCGAGGTCGACGAAGGGTGAGTCGTCCAGGAAGCACTGAACGCCGTAAGCCTGGTACTTGGTGAGTCCCAGGTTGTTGTACGCGGCCACCGCTGCGGGCGAGGCTGCAACCGCAGACCTCGGGGCGGTCGGCGTAGCCGCCATGGCGGTGCCCGCCGTGGCCAGGCCGCCGGCGGCGATCCCGACCGCGGTGGTGACACTGACGAGTGCCTTCGTGAGAGCTCGCATGCTGTTCCCCTCAATTGCGGTGCGCTTGAAGAACCCGACCGCAGCGGCCGGCTCCGCAACGAGACTGCGGGTTCGGCGAGATGTTCGGCCACAGGTGACACGGAAGTGACCTCGTCCCGGGACGTCCCGTTCGATGACCTGCGCAGACGCCGCCCGCCGAGTCCCTGCGGCGGGACTGCGGTGAGAGGGGGATGACTGATTGACAGCTGGTGCAGAATGAGGCCGGGACACGGGGGGCCGGGCCTGCGGTCCCGAACGCGAGTGGGGGGACGCGTGTCGCGCTGGAAGGAACTGCCCGCAGAACTGCATCCACACGTCCACCAGCTGATCGTGCGACTGCGCAGGCTGAAGGACCACAGCGAGCTGAGCACGCGGCGACTGGCCGCGAAGACCGGGTACAGCGCGAAGTCGTGGCAGCGATATCTGAATGGCAGGTCTCTGCCGCCCCGGGAGGCCGTCGAGGCGATGGCCCGCGTCGGCGGTGACGATCCGGCCCGGCTGCTGGTGATGCACGAGATCGCCGCCCAACGCTGGGCGGAGGGAAGGGCGGTCACCACCGACACCCCCGAGGACTTCTCCGCTACACCGGAACACACCCCCACGGAGAAGCAGCCGTACGGGCGCCACCTGCGCGTCGCGGTCACGGCGGGAGCCGTGGTCACGGCGCTGTCCGTCTCCGCGGCGCTCCTGCTGGCCGTGCGGCTCACCGAGGCCCGTGCCCAGCTCGCGCACGACCGCGGCGACGCTGTCGCCACGGCCCTGGCCACCGTGTCGGAGTCCATGGTGCCGGTCATCTACACCTGCCGGCTGGAGCAGCGTGACGGCCGCTGGTACGCGGGCCTGAGCCGGACCACGGACATCCTCCTGTCCAACACCCACGTGGGGCTCGAAGTGGCCGAGGCACAGTGCCTGCTGCACCGGGCGGGCACCGCACCAGGGGAGATCGACGGCGTCTTCGGCCCGAAGACGCGGCGAGCGGTCGAGCGCATGCAGAAGCAGAACGGGCTGATCGTGAACGGAGTCATCGACCCGCCCACCTGGCAGGCCCTACGGGAGGCGGCGCCCCGGTGACCACGGAACACACCCGGCTGGCCGCGGCGCTGCGGGAGCTGCGGGCCGGTGCGGGGCTGAGCCTGGCGGCGCTGGCGGAGCGAACGCCGTACAGCAAGTCCTCGTGGGAGCGTTACCTCAACGGCAAGAGCCTGCCTCCTCGCCAGGCCGTACGGGAGCTGTGCCGGCTCGCGAACGAACCGGACGGGCGGCTGCTGGCCCTGTGGGAGATCGCCGAGTCGCACTGGAGCGGACGCGCGGTGGCCCCCGCACCCGCCCCTCCCACGGCCGAGTCGCCGCGGCCATATCCTCAGGAGCCGCCACCGCCCGCCGGAACCGGGCGGCGGCGACTTGGCGGGAGCAGGCTCCTGGTGGTGCTGGCGTCGGTGTACACAGTGATCGTCGGTGGTGCCGCGGCCCTGCTGTTCCTCCTGCTGCCGGACTCGGAGGCTCAGGAGGACGAACCGCTACCGGCCTCCGTCCCGTTCTCCCTCGCTCCCCAGTGCCACGGAGCCGCCTGCGAGGGCCGGGACCCGATGCGCCTGATCTGCGGCATCGGCCCCGACACCCTCGCCTCGCACCGCACGGCCACCGGCGCCCACGTCGAGCTGCGCCACAGCAAGAAGTGCGGTGCGAGCTGGGCCCGGACCTGGGGGACCGAGATCGGCGACCGGCTGGACGTCACGGCAGGCGGCCCGACCCACGGCGTGCGCATCAGGAACAAGGACGATGCGGCAACCTTCATCTATACCGAGATGACCGAAGTCCGTCCCGGCAGCACCGTCCGGGCCTGCTTCCGGCCCGCGTCGGCCGACGGCGAACGGGAGTGCTTCGAGGCCCGCGTGGGCGAGGCCGCCACCACCACCCGGCCGCCCTCAACACAGTAGCGTCAGGCCCTCGGGCGCCCCGATGCCGACGATCTGGTCAGCCGCGACCCGTGCCGGATGAAGGGTGCGGGCAAGGAGTCCGCTGCTGAACGCCGTATCGCCACCGTCGCCCAGGCCGACGCGGGGCCCGACGGCCTGCTCTTCGTCGGCGAGCTTTTCGCTGTGCCCGCCCGGGTCGCGAGGCATGGCACCGCTCCCTGAGTTCTCGGCGGCGCTTGAGCGGGGGTACCCCCGTCCAGGGCCGCCGGACGAGGGCCCGTGTCGCCTCAGGGTAGTCATCCGATCTATCTGGGTCTGATCCCAGTCGGTGCTTCGACGGCGTGGCCTGAACTCGAGTGTAAGTCTCAGCTTTGAACAGGTTCTTCTGGCATACCTCTAGACGCGTCGTGGGTTGGTGTCACTTAATACATCCGATGTTATAGAGCCGAACGTCCCCCCGTTTCGGCCTCGCTGCGCCTCGCAGCCCGAGGCTGAGTCGGTGCGGCAAGTCCAGACGTCGTCCCCTGCAACCAGTCCAGGAGTGAGCCATGTCCTCGCGAAGAATGACTCGCCGTACGTTTCTCGGCGCGGCGGGTGCGGCGACCGCCGCGACCGCCCTGCCGATCGTCCCCGGCTTCTCCGGCCTTCTGTCGCAGGCGTCCGCCGCGGACACCCACACCAACCTGAGCAGGATGGTCGACATGCGGTTCGGCATGTTCAACCACTTCAGCCTGGGCACCTTCACCAACCAGGAGTGGGCGGCACCGAATCAGAGCCCCACTCTCTTCGCTCCCCCGAGCGTCAACTGTGGGCAGTGGGCCGACGCGGCGGCTGCCGCGAAGATGAGTTACGGCATCCTGACCACGAAGCACCACGACGGCTTTGCCCTGTGGCCGAGCGCCTATGGCACCCAGAACGTCGCGAACAGCTCCTACAAGCAGGACGTGGTGAAGGCGTACTGCGACGCCTTCCGCGCGAAGGGGCTGAAGGTCGGGTTCTACTACTCGATCTGGGACCGTACCTTCGGCGTCGAGGCATGGGAGACCCGGCACAAGGTGTCGGGTCTCGAGATCACCGATGCCATCCAGCCCGCCGACATGACCTTCATCCTCGGTCAGATCACCGAGCTGCTGACCAACTACGGCACCATCAACATGTTCATGACTGACGGTTACGCGTGGCAGATGGGACAGCAGGCCGTCTCCTACCAGAGGATCCGTTCACTGGTGAAGCAGCTTCAGCCCGACTGCGTCATGATCGACATCGGCGGACTGTCCGAGCCCTTCCTCAGCGACGCGATCTTCTTCGAGGAGCCGTTGGGCGTCACGGCGCCCGCGGGCAACACCTACGCCGGAATGCAAGGACAGACCATCAGCAACGGCTGGTTCTGGCACCCCTCCACCCCGACCGAGGGCCTCATGAGCAAGGACGCGATCCTCTCGCACCTGGCCGACCTGGAACCGAAGTACACCTCGTTCATCCTCAACTGCCCGCCCAACCGCAACGGCCTGCTGGACACCAACGTCGTCAACCGGCTGGCCGAGGTCGGCGCGGCATGGAGCCCCAACACCTCCCGGCCGCCGCTGCCCACCCAGCCAATGCGCGCCGAGCACCCCGTCACACCGGTCAACGCGTACGCCACCGCCTTCCACGCCGGCGAGGGCCCGCTCAACGCGATCGACGGACTCAGCGACGTCCGCTACGAAACCTGCTGGTCGACCTGGGGCCTGTCGTTGCCGCAGTCGATCACCATCGACCTGGGCGGGGTGTGGAGCAACGTCTCCACCCTGGAATACCTGCCCAAGCAGTGGAGCCGCAGCAACTCCACCGACGGCGACATCACCTCGTACACCATCCTCACCAGCACCGACGGGGTCGCCTTCACCCAGGTCGCCACCGGCACCTGGGCCGGCAACGGCAAGTACAAGGTGGTGGAGTGGCCCGCCCGGAACGTGGGCTTCGTACGGATCCAGGTCAACTCCGCCACCGGTGGCTACGCCAACATCGGCAACGTGAGGATCGGGGGCCGGTCGGTCAGGCCGGCCCTGGTGTCCACCACGCTGCCCGGCGACGGCACCGTCTACCGGCTGGTCGCCCGGCACAGCGGCAAGGCCGCCGACGTGAAGGGCGGGGCCACCGCCAACGGCGCCAACGTCCTTCAGTGGCCGTGGCTCAACAAGGCGAACCAGAAGTGGACCTTCACCAAGGCCGGTGACGGCTACTACAAGATCAAGGGAGTGGGCAGTGGCAAGCTGCTGGAGGTCGCGGGTCTCTCCCGCGCCGACGGCGGCAACGCCGGCATCTGGTCGGACGCCGGCGCCCCTCAGCAGCACTGGGCCGTCACGCCCACCGGTGACGACTACTTCTTCCTCGTCAACCGCTACAGCGGACTCTGCCTCGCCGTCGACGAGGGCAGCACCGCCGACGGAGCCAACATCGAGCAGCAGCCGTACGCGTCACTGGCGCGGCAGCAGTGGCAGATCATCCCCTCCTGACCTGACCTGACCTGACCTGACCTCACCTGACCGAGCAGGCGGAACAGCGGGGGGCCGGGGGTGGGCCGGGGCGCAGGTTGCTCGTGGTCGACGGGGAGCCTGCCTTCGAGCTCGGCTTCTGGTGCGGAACGTGCCCGTTCCTGTTCCGCCGGTTGGATTCCGCCCGGCAGAGGTTGTCGCTGGAGAGCGTGCAGGAGTGGCTCACCGAAGCGTTGGCTGATCCGGACGACACCGGTGTGATCGATGCCTTCGGTGCGTTGTTGCCGGAGGGTGAGTACCTTCCGGTGCCGCTCCACGTGGAGCCCCGTCTGGTCGTCCCCGGTGGGGAAGGCGACTACTTCGGCGAGGAACAGGTGGCCACGTGATGGGCCGAGGATCGGTCCCGACAGCTGTGGCGGTCTCCACGTTGGACGTCTGCGAACCCGCTCCGGCCTGCCGGCGGACCACCACCGACACTGGGGTCTGACGCACTTCCTGCTCGACGGCCACCACAAAGGGTCTGACCGGATCCGAAGACTGCGCCCGGTGCCTGCCCTGCGCACCCAACTCCGCTCGGCCCGAGCGACCGGCACCTGAACCAGGCATTGCCTGGTAATGAGGTAGAGGAGGGCGACAATCCCTTCTCCTCAGTAGCCGCTCTCGCAAGCTGACTTGGTCCTCTCCGTCGAGACGCGGCGACGGGTGGGTGCTCGACGTCCTTCGGGGAACGGCAGGCTGAGAGCTCTGGCCGCACGAACCTTCGATGGCTCATGTGGCCCGCAGAGGGCGAAACCGTCGTGGCGGCGGGTCGCCAGCACGGTGTACTTCTCGCCCATGTCCTCAGTCAGAGCGCCCAGTTGGCCGACTTGTAGGCGCTCGCGGTGGCCGGCACGCCGCCGGCCAATTGCGTGCACAGGCCCAGAGCGAATCGGACTGAACTGGCCAGTTCCATTGACGTGCTCCTGGCTGCAACTTATCTTTCGATCGCCATTCGTAGTTCGCAATTCCGCACGCTGTTCGAAATGTCGGACTACGGCCGTCGAAGGGGACAGCACGTGTTCGCACCCGTCACTGGTCCACCGTTCCACGCTCTGGCGAAGCCTCCGGCAGGAGACCCACATACCTGTGGTTCCCTCCGGCCGGTCGACGGTGTGTGTCGCCGTCGGCCCGCTCTTCACATCCCAGACCCTCGCCACCCGAGCGGGCTGCTGGGAGGCTGCGGATCCAGATGGCCGCTGCTCGGAGGTCGAGTCCGGCGGGGTGGCTCGGGCCACGCGGTTCGCCTGACCGTCGCGTGTCAACCGCTCGACGCCGCGGCCACGGAAAGGCTCAGGCTCCTCGTCCACGCCCTCGAGGAGCCGGACGCAGAGCTGCCCCAGCGGGCGACCCACCGGGCGAACACGTCGTCTGTGACCCGACCGCACCATCTCTCATCTGGAACGTCATCCGGTCCCGCCTTCGGCTGACGCTCCCCACTCCCACCCGCCGCCTCCGCCCTGGGCTGCCCCTGGGCTCGGCGGGCCACAACGAGTCCCCTACAGCGGAGAACGAGCCCCCCCACAGCAGGAGTACGAGGATGGAAAATTCACCGGCCCACCGGGACGGATCAAGATCGACCGGCAAACTGCCTGCTCATGCGGACGGGACGCCGCCCGGGCGGATTCCGCTGCGGCGCCGGATCCGCCGCGCGGGCAGTGCCCTGACCGCCACGGTCATGATGATCACCGGTCTGCTCCTCGCCGGCTCCCCGGCGCAGGCCGACAACCCCATAGACATGGACCGGTTCGTGGCGGACCCGTCGGCGCACGTCTTCAACGGGCGCATGTACATCTACGCCACCGACGACTCCGACAACAGCGGTACGTACTGGGACTCCAGGGACTGGCGCTCGTACTCCTCCGCCGACGGGGTGACCTGGACCGACCACGGACAGGTCTTCGACCTCACAGGCTTCAGCTGGGCCGACAAGCTGGCCTGGGCGCCTGCCGCCGCCCAGCGCAACGGCTTCTACTACCTGTACCTGCCGACGGACCGCAACAAGATCGGTGTCGCCCGCAGCACCTCGCCCACGTCCGGGTTCAAAGACGTACGCGGAACACCCCTCATCGACACCTCGCGCGACGCGAACACCGGGACAGAGCCCATCGACCCGATGGCGTTCATCGACGACGACGGACAGGCGTACCTGTACTTCGGCAGCAGCCGCCAGCCCAAGGTCGTCCGGCTCAACCCGGACATGATGTCGACCAGCGGCCCCATCATGAACGTCACGGTCAACGGCGCTCCCGGCCAGGGCTTCGCCGAAGCCCCCTGGATGCACAAGCGCAACGGGCTCTACTACTTCTCGTTCTCGACCGGCTGGCCGGGACAGATCCAGTACGCGACCGCGACCAGCCCGCTCGGTCCGTTCACGTACCGGGGCGTCGCGCTCGACTACGTCAACGTGAACACCAACCACTCGTCCATCCTTCAGTTCAACAACAAGTGGTACATGGTCTACGCGAACAAGGCTCTGGAGGGCGGAGGTAACCACCGCCGGTCGATCGCCTTGGATTACCTGCACTACAACAGTGACGGCACCATCAAGACGGTGGTCCAGACGGCCGTCGGGACCGCGGGGCCGGTGGGCCCCTACGAGACGATCACCAACCGCAACAGCGGCAAGGTCGTGGATGTCAGGAGCCGCAGCACCGCCAACGGCGCCGGCATCATCCAGTGGTCGAGCTCGGCCCTGGCCGCGAACCAGCACTGGTTCTTCCGTGACACGGGCAACGGCTACTACAACCTGGTCAGCCGCAACACCGGAAAGTGCCTCGACGTCAAGAGCGCGAGCAGGACAGACGGTGCGGCCGTCATCCAGTGGCCCTGCACCGGCGGCACGAACCAGCAGTGGTCCCTGACCAACGTCGGCAACCACGTGCAACTGGTGGCGCGACACAGCGGGAAGTGCCTCGACGTCAGTAGCGGGAGCACAGCCGACGGCGCGGCGATCATCCAGCGGACCTGCACCGGCGCCACGAACCAGCAGTGGACAAGAACCACGGTGTGACCTTCCCCGGGCCACGACCGGCCGGAGGGCTGACCTGCCTCGCACGCAGGTCAGCCCTCCGGCCACTCGGCACGCCCGCACATCAGGCACCACCGTCGGCTCACCCAGAACGGCTATACCGCTGGCGATGATGGTCTCCACGTCCCAAGCTGATCACGCCTCGCCGTCCTCCGCGGGCCGTAACCCAACTCCGATGTCAACACATGGAGCTCGGTCGCCTCGGCTACCGCAAGGCCGAGCCGCGGAGCGCAGTCGCCCGCGCGCCCTAGACGTGGCCTGCGAGCTTCATCTTCGTCCCGCCGCGTCCAGCAATCGTTGGCCGGCCCCCTACTCGTACCGGTATTTCAGCGAATCCGCCTCCGTCTGCTCGATGTCGGCGATCGTCAGTTCCGGCATCCGCAGCTGGGCCAGTGTCACCTCGGCCGAGGTGGGCTGCGCGTCCGCTGGCAGCCACTGCTCAGGCTTCCAGGCGCCGCTGCGCAGGAGCGACTTGGGGCAGTGCGGGTAGACCTCCTCGATGCCCACCACCAGTGCGCTGGCCGGCGGCTTACCCACGGCGGTCAGCTGGGACAGCAGCTCCGGGCGGGTGGAGACGCAGGCGCGGCCGTTCACCCTGAGCGTGGTGGTGCGCCCGGGTATGACGAACAGCAGCCCGGCCCGTCCGGTGGCGATGACGTTTTGCAGGGTGTCCAGACGCTTGTTGCCGGTCGCGTCCGGTATCGCCACCGTCCGTGAGTCCAGGACGGCGACGAATCCGGCGGGGCCGCCGCGCGGGGATACGTCACAGTTGCCCTCGGCGTCCGTGCTGGCGACCAGGACCAGCGATGAACACCCGATCAACCGCTGGGTCTGTTCGGTGAGTTCGGTCATCTGCTTGCGTACGGCCGCGTCGTGGGGGAGTGCGTAGACCCGGCGCAGCGCCTCCTGGTCGGGTACGGCGTCGAGGCGGAGCAAGTCGAAGGCACTGCCGGCAAGGGGTGTCGTCATGCCCCCGACACTAATAAGCCGAGTGCGAGATCACCTCCCGGTCGCCGCTGTAGCCTCCGGCCGCGCCGCAAAACAACCCACCCGGCACAAATCCAGCACCGAGCTGCTGCTTACCGACTTCGGCGTGCAGCCCCGCCCATGACAGTCGCTATGTGTCCGTCAGGGCGTATTGAACTGCTGCTTTGGAGCGGGTGACGAGAGTCGAACTCGCGCTCTCAGCTTGGGAAGTGACGGCGCTTGGGCGACCGAGTGGCCGCTGACCTGAGCGGATTCGTCGTTTCGGTACCGTTGCGCCGGGCCCGATCGCACCGGTGTTGACCGTGGTTGTCCGTTCTTACGGGCACGCTCTGGGCACGCGAACCACCAGCGGCTGAACCAAACGGCGTGCGGCGCACCGACCAGCGGGCATCGCCTGCCGGACTGATCCGGAGCGGCCGTTGCGATGGCAGATCCGGCAACAGCGCCCGGAACGGACGCGAGTACGACGAGAGGGCGGGGATGTTCACCGACCTCTGTCCCGATGCGGCGGTGCCGAAGGACGCGGGGCGTGGTGAGCCTGCTGACCCGCGGCGTCCCGGCGACCAGGTCGGCGACCACAGTCGTTCGTGTACGGCCGAGACCGACCCCCGCCAATCGGAGGGGGACAGTTGGCCGACCGGCGGGACACCTTCCGAAGCCCGGCGGATGGTCGACCGCCCCCCGCCTCGGCAAGGTTGCCCCGGTGACCGAGATCGAAAGCGCCAACAAGACGCCTCCCCGGCCCTTACCCTCGCCCGAGTCCGCCACGGCGACGGAACGCCCCGCGCCGATGGCGCGGCTGGTCGGGGTGGACCTGGCCCGTGCACTGGCCGTGTTCGGAATGTTCACCGTGCACGTCGGCCCCGCACCCACGCCAGGCGGCGGCGTTGGCGACTGGTTCCTGGGCCTGGCGAGCGGCCGGGCGTCGGCGCTGTTCGCTGTCCTCGCCGGGTTCTCGTTGATGCTGATCGCCGGTCGCCTTGAGCCGAAGACCGGACTGGCCGGCCGGCAGGCGAGGGCCCGGATCGTGATCCGGGCCGTGATCCTGCTGGTGCTGGGGAGCGCGTTGGCGATGACCAACTTCGGCGGCGCCGGGATCCTCAACTTCTACGCGGTGTACTTCCTGCTGGCCCTGCCCCTGCTGCGCCTGCGGGCCAGGACGCTCGCGATCATCGCGGTCGCGCTCGCGGTCGTCACGCCGCAGCTGGCGTACGTGATCCGGGCACTGCTCACCGAGTCGATCGTGAACACCATCGATTTCTGGGACCCGATCGCGCGACTCTCCGGCGTGGGCGTGCTCGACCTTCTCCTCACCGGCCTCTACCCGGCGATCACCTGGATGACATTCGTGGTCACCGGCATGGCGTTGGGTCGACTGGATCTGACCTCCGGCGCGGTACGGCGGCGGCTGGCCGTGGTCGGTCCCGCGCTGGTCGCGTTCGGATACGGCGTCTCGTGGCTGGTGCTCCGGTTGACCGGCGGCGCCGAGAAGATCATGGCCGGGATGCCTGCCCTGAAGGACCCCGGTGCCCTGAAGGACCCCGGCATGGCAGCGGGATCCTTCGACACGCCGGTCGGTGGTGAGCTGTGGGGCCCCGACGCATGGGGGCTACTGGCAGCCGAGCCGCACACCGGTTCCACGTTCGACCTCATCGGCAGCATCGGGATCGCCATCACCACGCTCCTGTGCCTGACGGTGGCGCTGGACCGACTGCCCTGGCTGCGCCGACTGGCAACTCCGGTCATCGCCGTCGGCACCATGTCCCTGACCCTCTACGTCGGCCACATCCTGGTCATCCTCGCCCTGCCCGGCGAAGCGGCCGCCCCGCCGCAGTCCGCCTCCGCCGCGCTGCTGCTCTGCTTCATCCTCGGGGCCACCCTGTTCGCGGCGATCTGGTCCCGCTTCTTCCGACGCGGACCGCTGGAGTACTCGCTCAACAGCGCCACCAAACTGGCGAATCGCGTCCGATGAGCCTCGGGCGGGCACCCCGGGAAGTCCGTACGAAGAAGTGACTGCTGCTCGGGATCACCGCCCTGAGGGGGCGGCGAGTGTCAGCCGTCGTCCTTGAGGGCGGCAAGCGGCTCACTCAGTGTTCGAATCCCCGGTGTGCTTCAGCACTCCGGGGATGAGCGGCAGCGTGAGTTGGCCTCCGGCGTGCGGGAGCTGGAAGCCGGAACCCCCTCTCGACGCGCATCGCCGGTCTGTCGGGCGGCGTACCGCCGGACGGCACGCACGTGCGGTGCCCGCGGCTCCCGCGCAGCCTTCCGCCTCTCACCTGCCGTTCCGCCTCCACACTGATCCAAGGACCTTCGCCATGGCCACCATCTCCACCGCCTGGACCACCGGCTCCCATGGCCTCCGCCGGGAATCGCACCGCCGCGCCGACCAGCCGGACGCTCCGGCGCGCTGGGAACGCCCGGCGCTGGCTGCGGTGCTGGGCGTCGCCGCGCTGCTGTACGCCTGGGGCATGGGGCACGCCGCGATTCACCCCTACTACAGCGCGGCGATACGGTCGATGGCCACGAGTTGGCGGGCCTTCTTCTTCGGCGGTCTCGACCCGAGCGGATCGATCACCCTCGACAAGTTGCCCGGCGCCTTCTGGCCCGATGCCCTCTCCGTATGGATCTTCGGGCCGCACACGTGGGCGGCCGCGCTGCCCCATGTGATCGAGGGCGTGCTCACCGTATGGCTGCTGCACCGGATCGTACGGGCATGGGCCGGGCCGCTCGCCGCACTGATCGCCGCGCTGACGCTCACCTTCACTCCGGTCACCGTGGTACTGAACAGAGCCACCATCCCGGACACCGCCCTCACCCTGCTGCTGGTGGCGGCCGCCGGAGCCCTACAGAAGGCGGTGCGAACCGGGCGGCTGCTCCCGCTGATCACGTGTGGCGTCTGGGTCGGGCTCGCCTTCCAGACGAAGATGCTCCAGGCCTGGCTCGTACTGCCGGTCTTCGCCGTGGTCTATCAACTGGCGGCGGGGAGCCCGCCGTTGCGGAGGGCTCTGCGCCTGCTGCTGAGCGGTGCGGTCACGCTGGCCGTCTCCTGCTCGTGGGCGCTGATCGCGTGGGTGACTCCCGCGGACAACCGCCCGTATGTCGACGCCACGTCGAACAACAACCCCTTCAGCATGGTCTTCGGTTACAACGGCCTGAGTCGCTTCAGCGACGACGGCACCGCGCTCGGTGCCGTCCCGGCCACCGCAGCCAGCCGTATGACCGGAAACACCGGCTGGGGGATGCTCGTCAACCACACCGTCGGCCCGCAGATCGCCTGGTTCCTGCCGCTCGCCGTGCTCGCCGTCGTCATGGCCCTCATCTGGCGCGCCCGCGAGCCGCGGACCGACCCGCTGCGTGCGGGTTTCCTCCTCTGGGGCGGTTGGCTCGCCGTCCATGCCGTGGTGTTCAGCGTCTCCAACGGCAATCACGTCTACTACACGGCCGTGCTCGCACCGGCGATCGCCGCGCTGTGCGGGGGAGGGCTCGCGCTCTTCCGGTCCGCGTACGAGGCGGGCGGTCGAAGACGGCTGTGGCTGCCGTCGGTGATCGCGCTGACCGTGGCCTGGGCGCTCGTACTCGACCGGCCGACCTGGTTCGCCTCCCGGCTGCTGGTGTTCGCCGTGATCTTCGCGGTGTGCGCGGCGTTCGGCCTGTGGCCCAGCGCGTCACGCACCTCCCGGCGCCTGGTCCAAGGCTCTCTGGCCGCCGGAATCGCGGCCACTCTGCTCGTACCCGCCGGCTGGGCCGTCTCCTCCCTTGACCCGCGCTACGCGGGCGCCTCCACGTCCCCGACGGCCGGTCCGGTCGGCGAGTTCCACCACCGGGCCCTCCACGACCCGTCCGCTCTCCGCCGGGCCGAGCTCGACCGGCCCAGCGCCCGCGACACCGCCCTGCTGGACTACCTCATCGCGCACCGCAAGGGCGAGAAGTACCTGCTCGCGACCCAGGCCGCCTACCCCGCGGAACGTCTGCTGCGCGCTCAGGCCCAGCCCGTGCTCGTCATGGGGGGATTCACCGGGAAGGCCCCCTTCCTCAGCGCCCCGCAGCTCGGCGATCTGATCGCCACTCACCAACTCCGCTACGTGCTGCTCACCCACCTGCGACCCACCACCCCCGCCACGACGTGGGTGAAGTCCCACTGCGAGCGCGTCCGCTCCGGGGCCTACGGCTGGCGCACCAGGGGCAACTTCGGCCTCTACGACTGCCGCACCCCCGCCGATCGGCGGGGGTGAAACAGCCGACTGCGGGATGGGCAAGGCAGAAGAAATACAAAATAATCCGCGCGGGCAATTGCCGTCTCGATTACGGGCGGCTCATCGCAATTTGTTCGCATCCTGTGAAGCTGGCTTCACCATTCTCGCAGGTGTTTCTCATTGAGTGTTTCAGTCATTGAGTCAACTTTCGCGATCCCGCGAACTTGCAGTTCAGGGCAGTGGTGTGGCTCTTTCTGGATCCGTGAAACGGCGCTTTATCGCCGTCCGTGAGCACCGTCACACTTCCCCGATAAACCGGCCAGGTATTTCCATCGTCAGGCAGGTCGAGCACTTTTGCTCGGTGTTCCACGCGACATCGGCAGAGTCTGGAAAGGATTCTTCTTGACCACCACTCGATCTCCGATATCCACGCAGCGCCCGGCTCGGCGTCGGGCGGACATGGCTGTGCTGGGAGGTGTACGGCCGCCACTGGCGGCCCTGCCGGTTCTGTTGGCGCTCGTCGCGGGCCTGACGGTGTTCGCGGTCGGGAGCGATGCCGAACGAGGCGTCCCCGAGGCCGTTCTCAGCTCCCAGCAGCACATCGCCGAGGACGGGGCGGTCGCGCTGCTGGGCGCCGTAGACCAGAGCGTCACCGATCTGCGGACAGCGGCCGCGGACTTCGCGGGCGCCAAGTCCGTACCGGCGGACGGAATGCTGACCCGCCTCAACCGGACCTACCCCAAGTGGCGCGGTACCGCCGTCGTCGACCAGTCCACCGGTCGGCTGCTCGCCGCGCAGGGCGAGGCCCTACCGCTCGGGAAGGTGAACCTTCGGGGACTGCCGGCGAACCCGCCACCGAGACTGGTGCGGGACGACTCGGGCGTCACCCGGCTGCTGGCCTTCGCGACGCTGTCGCAAGGCGGCAGGCAGGAGTTGCTCGTCGCCTCCCAGAGCCTGAAGCCGCCGGGCATCTCCGTCGGCAAGAAGCACACGCTCACCGTCGTGGACCGTGACGGGGCCACCCTCACCTCGGCCGGGCCGGGATCCGGTACCGACGGGGCGAAGGCGCTGGCCGGCACCGCCGCCCGCGAGGCGCAGAGCAAAGGGCCGTCGGAAACCGCCGCCGCCGGAGGCTTCGACGGTGCGAGCGGCAGTCTCGTCAGGGCAGCGGACGGCAACACCCGTACCGCCGTCGGGTACGCCGTCGTAACCCGAGGGTCTGCCGCGAAAGAGAGTCCGAGCAGCGGACTCGGACTGACGGTCGTCACGACGGTGCAGACCGAGCGTCAGGGGGCCGGGACCGGTCACCTTCGTCTCGCCCTCCTCGCCGCGGCCGTGCTCCTGGCTCTCGCGGCCGGGGTCACCGCCGCACTCCACCTGCTGGTGCAGCGGCCTGTGCTGCGGTTGTATCGCGAAGCGAAGAGGCTCGGCTCGGGTGACCTCACGGCTCCGGTCCGCGTGCCCCGCTTCGGGGAACCCGCCCGGGTCGGCGCCGCGCTGGAGGCACTGCGCCTTCAACTCCGTGGCAGGGGCGGGCCGTCGCAGGAGACGGTCGCGCAGCCGGCGGCCAAGGGGCGTGTTCCGCGCGGGACGGGCAGGGGCCGGCGTCGGCTCGGACTGCGCACCGTCCTCGTGGTCTGCGCGTTCGCTCTGCTGGCCTGGCCCGCGTCGATGCTGCTGACCCTCGGCAGCACCCTGCCGCGCGCGGCCGCGGTCGTACCGCGGGTGATCTCCGACGACCAGCGGCAACGCACCGAGACGACGGCGGATCGCATGCGCAGGGGGATCAACGACGGATACGCCGATCTCGCCCGTCTCGCCACCGTGATCGACGCTTCCCGGTCGGAGGAGGCGCGCAAGGTCCTCGACCGTTCCCTGGAGCAGCACGGCCGCTACCGGTCCCTGTACGTCGTCGACGGCACCGGCAGGATCCTGGCCCGCGCCGGTGGTGAACCCCGCACGCCGGACAAGGCCCGTGTCAGGACCGGGGTCACGCAGACGAACACCTCCGGCAGGGAACCGGTGCTCGCCGCCGTGGCCGCCCAGCCGGTCAAGGGTGCGCCGGCGAAGGCCGGACGCCACTATGTCGTGGGCGAGTTCAAGGTCCAGTACCTGACCGGCATCCTCAACCGGCCCGGTCTCGGCTCGGTGTGGCTGGTGGACTCCGCGCATCGGGTCATCGCGTCCAACAAGGGGTTCGTGGCCTTCGGGCGGGTCTCCGACAGCCGGCTGCGGGCCCAGATGAAGGCAGTCGGCACGACCAATGGCTCCGCTGAGCTGCTGCTCGGCCGGCGGAACCCGGCGGTCGCCGCGGTGGCACCGTTCAACGCCAAGCTGGGCGTCGCGGGCGCACTCGGCTGGAAGGTCGCCTCCATCAAGCCGGTGTTCTGGATCGGGCTGCCCGAGTACGAGGCACAGCGGCGGATCATGCTCGTCGGTCTGCTGGGGCTGACGGCGGGCACCCTCTGCGTCGGCTGGCTGTACCTCGTCGTCGTACGTCCGCTGCGTGAACTCGCGCAGGGCGCCGAGGCGTTGGCCGCCGGGGACCGCAGAACGGTGCTCTACCCGCGCTACCACGACGAGGTCGGATCCGTCGCCCGCAGCCTCGAACTGATCCGACAGCGACTCCCGCGCACCGACGCACCGCCCGCGCCCGGTTCCCCGGACGGGGCGCCCCCTCCCTCCACCTCCCTGCCCGACCCCGGTCCCAGGAGCTGACCCGCCGTGCTCTTCCTGTACTGCGTCCTTGCGACGTGCTGCGCCGGCCTGCTCGTCGCAGGCATCGTCGAACAGCGCCGCCATGACGCGAATCTGGCCGTCATACCCACCCGAGTGCTGGTCAACGGCATTCGCGGCAAGTCCTCCATCACCCGGCTGTGCGCGGGCGCGCTGCGCGGCAGCGGCCTGGTGACCGTCGCCAAGACCACGGGCACCGCGGCCCGGTTCATCCACCCCGACGCCACCGAGGAGCCCGTCTACCGCAAGTTCGGCATCGCCAACGTCGTGGAGCAGATCGGCATCGTCCGGCGGGCCGCCGCCTACCGGCCCGATGTCCTGGTCATGGAGTGCATGGCCGTCATGCCGGCGCTCCAGGAGATCAACCAGTCCAAGCTGATCCGCTCCACCATCGGCGTGCTCTGCAACGTCCGCGAGGACCATCTCGCCGAGATGGGCCCGACGCTGGACGACGTGGCCCGCTCCCTGTGCCGGTCCCTGCCGGAGGGCGGCGTCTGTGTCACCGCGGAGAAGGAGCGCTTCCACATCCTGAAGGAGGAGGCCGACGCCCGGAACTGCGAGCTGGTCTACGCCGACCCGGAAACCGTCACCGACGAGGAACTGCGCGGCTTCAGCTGGTTCACCTTCAAGGAGAACGTCGCCATCGCACTCACGGTCGCCGAACTGCTCGGCGTCGACCGTGCGACCGCGCTGAAGGGCATGTACGAGGCGCCGCCGGACCCGGGTGTGCTGTCCGTCGAGCGGTACCGCACCCCTGACGCAAAGAGGCTGCGCTTCGCGAACGTCTTCGCCGCCAACGACCCCGAGTCGACGCTGATGAACATCAATCAGCTGCTCGAACTGGGCGCGATCCACCGCCCGTTGCACGTCGTCATCAACTGCCGTCCCGACCGCGTGGAGCGCAACGGGCAGATGGGCGCGCTCATCCCCCAGCTCGACCCGGAGACGGTGTTCCTCATCGGCCACCCCACCAAGTCGGCCGCCGATGCCATACCCGCCCACTGGACCGGGAACGTCGTCGATCTCGGCGGCGACCGCCACGACCCCGACCAGCTCACCACGGAACTGCTGGCTCACCTGGGCCCGGACTCCTCGCTCGTCGCCATCGGCAACATCCATGGCCAGGGCGAACTCTTCCTGGAGCGGCTCGCGGCACTCACGCCCGACCACCCCGACGCCGCCGCCGAACCCGCCGGCCCCGCCAACCCGAGCGACGCCCCCACCTCACTCGTCGCCCACCACAACTCCTCGCATGGAGAATCCCGTTGATCCCCGCAGTAGTCACACCCCAGATCGCGGCCATCGGCATCGCACTCGGTCTGGTCTTCTCCCTCCTGTGCTACCTGACCACGAACCTCTCACCGGGCGGAATGATCACCCCCGGCTGGCTCGCCCTCACCCTCGTCGAGGATCTGCGGCGCGCCGCCATAGTCGCGGCCGTGGCAGGCCTGACCTACCTGCTGACCAAGCTGGTGCAGCGCTTCGTCATCCTCTACGGCAAGCGGCTGTTCGCCTCCGTCGTGCTCATCGGCGTCCTGCTCCAGGCCGGGCTCTCCCTGTTGCTCCAACAGCAGTTCCCCACGCTGTTCGCCCATCAGGCCCTCGGGTTCATCGTCCCCGGTCTCATCGCCTACCAGCTGGAGAGGCAGCCCAAGACGGCGACGGTCCTCTCCACCGGCGCGGTCACTTTCGCCACCTACGTGATCTTGGTGTCCGGGCTTCTGCTGGGCGCCCTGCCCACGACATGAGCTGCCCCCTTTCCCTCAACGGAGTTGACCAGTGAAACGCCGTAGGTTCTCCCTGACCAGGAACGCCGCCCTGTTCCTGGTGACAGCCGCCCTGCTCGCGACGAGCTACGCGCTGACCCTGCCGCTCAGGCACCGCACCGACTCTCCGGAGGCATCACAGGCGGCACAGACATCACAAGGATCAAAGGCATCGAAGGCATCACATGCATCGCATGGATCACAGGGTGCCGGAATCCGGACCAGGAGCGGCCTGCTGCGCTTCGAGCGGATCGGCAACCCCGCCCGCACGGTCGCCCGCGACCCGCGCGGCACCGTCATCGCCACGTTCACCGACGGCGCCCGTACGGCCGTACTGACAGGACCCAGCAGGACCTTCGCGGAGCCGCGTACGACGGATGCCAAGGTCGTCACCAAGAGCTGGGTGCGGCTGCTGCCCAAGCCATGGGCCCGTGGCGCGGAGCAGAGCGCCTGGTTCAAGAACTGGCTCAGGACCCGGCTCGGCAGCCGCGACCCCGACATCCTCGCCACGGCCTTCGACTACATCGCCGGCGCCCCGGCCCGGACGACGGCAGCGGGAGTCAAATACAGCGGGGCCGCCCGCTACACGCCCAGCACCCCCAGCGACTCCGGGCGTGCTGTGCAGGGGAAGCCGAAGCCGCGCACGGGCTCGGACTTCTACGACTACCTGGGCATCCCCTGGACCTTCCCCGACAAGGTCACCCGCCGCCCCGAGAAGGACCGCGCACGCTCCGTCGACAGCTCCGGCTATGTCCGGCTGGTGTACGGATACCGCTCGGGATTCCCGCTGAACAGCAGGGACGGCGCGGCGGGCAACGGGCTGCATCGGACCCCCGACGCTATCGCCCGCGGGCGGCTCGGCCTGCCCGTGATCCCCCTCACCGACCGCCGCCCCGCCGTCATCCAGCAGCTCCAGCCCGGCGACCTGGTCTTCTTCAAGACACGGGAACTGCCCGGCGGACGGATCGGCCACATCGGTATCTACCTCGGCCTGGACACCGCCGACCACCCGCGCTTCATCTCCAGCCGGAAGAACGCGGGCGGCCCCACCATGGGCGACAAGGGCGGCACCTCACGGCTCGACGGTGACGGCTACTACGCACAAGGGCTGCGCGCGGCCCGTCGCCTCTGACCGCGCTCCGCCCGGTCGAGGATCCGGCGGCGGTATGCCTGAGCCAGGCGCGAGGGCCGGTGCTGTCTGCCGGCCCTCGTCCGATGTACCGTCTGCCTGTGCTCACGCCGGTCGACGCCCTTGTGGCGGTCCCGGTGGGGCGGCCGTCGGCCTGTTCCGAGTTCTGAAGCGGAATCAAATGATCTCTGTCCTGATTGTGATCACCACGGTGGTGGCCGGGTGGTCGCTGGTCGCCGGCCGGCTGGAGCAACGGCATGTGCGGGCTCCTCTGGTGCTGGTGCTCGCGGGCGTGGTCACGGGGGTGTTCACCCACAGCCAGATCGCCGTCACCCTGAACTCCGAGGTCGCCCAGCATGTGGCCGAGGTCATCCTGGCCGTCCTGCTGTTCGTCGACGCCACCGAACTGCCCGGCGGGCGGCTGTTCGGCAACGATCCCGGCTCCGCCGCGCGGGCTTTGCTGGTCGCCCTGCCGCTGAGCCTGCTCACGATGGTGCTGCTGGGAACGCTGCTGCTGCCCGGACTGCCGGTGGCGCTGCTGCTGCTCATCGCGTGCATCGTCGTCCCGACCGACTTCGCTCCGGCCGAGACGCTGGTCCGCGACCGGCGTATCCCGGCGAGGGTGCGCAGCGTGCTCAACGTGGAGAGCGGCTACAACGACGGCATCGTCTCGCCCCTCTTCCTGTTCGCGCTGATCCTCGTCGGCACCAACTCCGTCACCCGGACGCCCGAGCAGGCCCTCGGCACGGCCGTACCGTTCGCGCTGAAGGCCCTCGTGGTCGGCTTCGTGCTGGGGGCGCTGGTGGCGTGGCTGATCAATCTGGCCGACCGCGCGGAGTGGATGACGGAGCAGTCCCGGCGGATCGTCGTGCTGGTCACACCGCTGCTCGCCTACACCGTGACCACGGCGATGGACGGCAATGGCTTCGTGGCCTCGTTCGTGTGCGGGATCGCCTTCCGCTACGTCAGGCAGGCACCGGTCCGCCGGCGGGGCGCCTCGGCTCCCCACGCCTCCGACTTCCAGCTCATCGAGGACACCAACTCGATGATGACGATGTGCATGTGGTTCTTCTTCGGCAACGCCGTTGTGCTCGCCCTGGGCGAGGGCATCGACTGGCCCGCCATCGTGCTCTGCGTCGCCGCGCTCACCGTCGTGCGCATCCTTCCGATCATGCTCGCCTTCCTCGGCTCGAAGTTCACCTGGCGGGAACGGCTCATGGTCGGCGCGCTCGGACCACGCGGCACCACCTCCATCGTGTTCGGCCTGCTCGCGTTCAACGCTCTGCCGGACGGCCGGTACGCCGACACCGCCCTGTACGCCATGACCCTGACGGTGCTCGGCAGCGTTCTGCTCCACGGCGGCGGCTCGGTGGTCATCGCCCGGTCTTTGACCGGCCCGCCCCCGTCGGCTGCCGGCGGCCCCGGCTCCCCGGGGACCGACGGGCCGGACTCGCGGGTCGTCGCCATGCAGGGTTGATGTGCCCCTCCTACCCCAGGCCGGTCTTTCCAGCCACTCGGCGGGGGAGGACCCGACAGTCGCCGGATGTGGGGCGAGCGGCCGGGCGTCCAGGCTGAAGGCATGACACAGCACGTTCGTGACAAGGAGCCCGAGACCGCCGTCGAGCCTGGCAGAGGCCGGTTGCTGGAACCTCTCTGCCTGACGCTGATGGCGGGCGCCGGTGTCCTGTTCGTCGTCCGCCCTGAGTTCTACGAGGCAGGGGTGCACCTCTTCGCCTCCCGGGCGGCCTCACTGGTCCACTGAGCCGGCGATCGCAGATCCCTCGGGGCAGGCGCCTGGCCGTCGTACGCCCTGATCTCCGTGATGCCGTTGTGCACACGCTCGCTACGAGGGCTGTGGCAACCGCCGACGCGGTGCGCGGCCGACCACATGGGAAAGGAATCCTGTGAACACCGCATCCGCCCCAGAGGCGACGGGTGCCGAGTCCTTGCGTGCCCGCGAGACGCTCAAGGCGCTGTACGGGTACGTCCGTCCGCACCGGTGGGCCGTCGCGCTCGGTCTGCTGTTGGCGCTGGCAGGGGCCGCCGGCGGGCTGCTCCAGCCCCTGGCCACGAAGGCGCTGGTAGACCGGCTCTCGTCCGGTGGCACGATCGGCACCATCCTGCTGGCCATGACCGTTCTGGTCCTGCTGAGCATGGTGGCCGAGGCGTTCGGTGCCTATGTGCTGGAACGGACGGCGGAGTCGGTGGTGCTCGCCGCCCGCCGCAGCCTCATCGGACGGTTGCTGCGGCTGCGCCTTGCGGAGGTGGACCGGATGCAGCCGGGCGACCTGATGTCCCGGGTGACCTCCGACACCACGCTGTTGCGGGCGGTCAGCACCCAGGCGGTGGTCTCCGCGGCGACGGGGGCGGTGACACTGGTCGCGGCGGTCGTGGTGATGGCGTTCCTCGATGCCGTCCTGCTGGGCGTCACGCTCGGCGTGGTCGCGGTCGTCGGTGTGGGTGCCGTGCTGGTGATGCCGAAGATCGGGCAGGCCGCCGAGCGTTCGCAGGCGGCTGTCGGGGAGATGTCCACGGGCCTGGAGCGGGTCTTCGGTGCGTTCCGTACGGTGAAGGCGTCCGGCGCCGAGCAGCGGGAGACCGCTCGCGTCGAGGCGGCGGCGCGCAGGGCGTGGCGCCACGGCGTGCGCAGCGCGAAGTGGGAGGCCGTGCTGGGTACGGCGGACAACCTCGCCGTCGAGCTCGCGTTCCTCGCGGTGCTCGCCGTCGGCGGGGCGCGGGTGGCGTCCGGGGACATGCCCGTGTCCACCCTGATCGCGTTCCTGCTGTACCTCTTCTTCCTGATGGAGCCGGTGTACCAGCTGGTCGAGGCGGCGTCCCACTACCAGGAGGGTGCGGCCGCGATCGCCCGGATCGCGCAGGTGGACGGCCTGGCGACGGAGCCTCAGGACGGGCACCGGCCGGTGCGGCCCACGGCGACGGAGGCGGTGCGGCCGCGTCCGGCGGCGGTTCGCTTCGAGGAGGTGTCCTTCCGGTACGGGCCCGGGCTGCCGGACATCCACCGTCGGGTGGACTTCGAGGTGCCGGCCGGCGGGATGACGGCGTTCGTCGGCCCCTCGGGCGCGGGCAAGTCGACGGTCTTCGCGCTCGTCGAGCGGTTCTACGAGGCGACCGGCGGCCGTGTCCTGGTCGACGGCAAGGACATAACGGAGTGGCCGCTGTCCGAGCTGCGGTCCGTCATCGGGTACGTCGAGCAGGACGCGCCGGTGCTGGCCGGCACGCTGCGGGAGAACCTGGTCTTCGCCGCGCCCGGCGCGACCGACGACGATATTCGCGAGGTCCTCGCCCGGACCAGGCTCGACGCCCTCGTCGAGCGTCTCCCGCACGGCCTGGACACCCCGGTCGGGCACCGCGGCACGAAACTGTCCGGCGGCGAGCGTCAGCGCGTCGCGATCGCCCGCGCGCTGCTGCGCAGGCCCCGGCTGCTGCTCCTGGACGAGGCCACCTCGCAGCTCGACGCCGTCAACGAGCTGGCACTGCGGGACGTCATCGCCGAGACGGCACGCGAGACGACCGTGCTGGTGGTGGCCCACCGCCTGTCGACGGTCACGGACGCCGACCGCATAGTCGTCATGGACGCGGGCAGGGTCCGCGCGGTCGGCACCCATGAGGAGCTGGTGGCCAAGGACGAGCTGTACGCGCAGCTCGCGGCGACGCAGCTCCTGACCACGGCGGGACGCACTCGCGGGTGAGACGGGCCTGACCCGTGGGCCCGCCGGTGCCGTCGGCCGTCGGCCCTCGTCCACCGGCTGCCCCCGCCGTTCGGCTGCCCCCGCCGTGCGGCGGGGGCAGTCGGCTGCTGCGGTTCGCTGCCCGCCCAGTCCGTCCCTCAACCGGGAGCCCCCATGCCCGTGCTCATGGCCAAGGGCGAGCAGGCCCGCTGAGCAGGCCGGACGGCCGCCCGCTCGACCTGATGCGCACGGGCATCGGGCCGGCCGCCCACTCCACGCCCCGGTACGTCTTTCCGCCGCGGGTTCCCACGGCGCTGATCATGGCGACGGTGACCGCGCGGGCGACGCGTGGATCATGACAATCATCGGCGAACCGGCGACGTGCACCACTTCGCCGACCTCCTCCAGGCCATCGAGCGCCATGGCTGAGCACGCGCACACGATCCCCGCACCACTCGGCGCCGCCGGCACCCGGCCCACCGGCCAACGGTTCGCAGCACACGAGGAGTTCGGGGAGTACGCACGCCTGCGCCGCGACGCCCTGCTGCGCATCCAGGCGACCTGGCCGGGCATCGACCTGAGGACCGAGTTGTGGCGCGCACGCAAAGCGGAGGCTGGGAGGGCTTCAGCACCAGGGAGGCCGCTCGGGCCCTCGGCATCGCTCAGGGCGCCGCGAAGAGCACCCTCCACCGAGCACTGGAGATCCTCCGTCAGGAACCGACGCCCTCAGAGGCCGCGGCCTGACACCCACAGGGCAGCCCCCGGCCGCGCACGGACGGGAGTCGGCGGGTGTCCCGACTGCCGGTTCACGTTCACCCGGGGCGTTCGCTTGTGGAGCTCCCCTGGACGGCTGGTCATCCACCGCACCGCGTCCGAGGCCGGGCGCCCTTTGAACTGTCCCGCAGTCGTCCAGACCGCGTCCATGGACGACCGGTTGGCGCCAGGCGGAGCTGAGATCAGTCGGCCAGGGACCACAGCCGAGGCCCGCAAGGGCAATCCCCTTGCGGGCCTCGGACGGCTCACCAGGCAGGGATGGGCAGGGATGGGCAGGAAGCGGGCCACCCCGACCGGACCTCACCGGATGTACTTGGCGGGCTTGGTGGCTGCGTTGAGCAGGTACTCCAGGGGGCCGCGGCGGAAGAAGCGGGACCAGATCGCGGCGAACACGCTCGCCCCCAGGATGTACGTGAGCACGGGCACCCAGGACTTCGTGGTGCCGGCGCCGGAAGCGGGCCACGCGGACTGTGCGAGGAAGTGGCCGACGTAGGCCGTCAGGGACATCGTGCCCACGGCGATGACCGGTTTCGCCAGGCGGCGCAGTCGCGGCAGGCGGTCGATGGCCACCGTCGCGCCCACGATCACGAGGATCGCGACACCCAGGCAGCCGATGGTGTCGAGGGTGGTGCCGGTGTGCGCCACGGCACCCAGCAGGTCCGAGGCCGACTGCACGGGCCCGCCGGACCCGCTGCCCATGGACCCGCTGCCCATGGACCCTGCCCCGGACCCGCTGCCCATGGACCCTGCCCCGGGGCCGCTGCCCATGGACCCCGCTCCGGAGCCGCTGGACGGCCCTCCGCCTCCCCCGAAGCTCAACACCGCGCTCGTGCCACCCAGCAGCATGGCCAGGCCATAGGCGCCCACGGTGAGGCTTGCACCGAGCGCCGCCAGGCGCCGCTGGACGGTGGCGGCGGTCAGGTCGAGGCGGGCCAGGGCCATGCCGGCGATCACGAACGCCATCCACGTGATCGTCGGGTAGAGGCCCGTGAGCAGCAGATCGAGTACTCCCACGGTGCTGAGCTTCTCGAGCGGGTCGTAGGCGTTGATGCTCTGCTGGACGGAGTCGCTCAGCCACATCTTCAGGACGAACGCCAGCTGCGGCATGACGAGCGCGATCCCCGCCGCGATGATCGCCAGCGTCTTGGCGCTCAGTCGCACCAGGAGCAGCGCGAGGAGGAAGTAGACGCCGTAGTAGGCGAGGATGATGATGTCCCCGTACTCCATCGCCAGCACGGTGCCCAGCGCCAGCAGGATCACGGCGCGGATGGCGATCCGGGCCTTCGCCTGCCGGCCCGCCAGGCCGGTCTTGGGCTCGAGGCGGCCGGCGATCAGCATCAGCGAGAACCCGGCGAGGGTGGCGAACAGGGCCGACGAGCGCCCCTCCGCCAGGGAGTACACCCAGCTGCCGAGGTCGTTCCCGGCCGACGGCATCGGGGCGATGTGCACGATGTACATGCCGAACACCGCCAGCGCGCGGGCCAGATCCAACCCGACCAGGCGTCCCATCGAAGGGCCGGGCGAGACCTGCCCGGCGGACTCGGACGAGGTTCGGGGCGGTGGAGGCGAGCTCTCCTGCGGAGCCGATGTGTCCTGCGGCGGCCGTATCTGTGTCATACACGGAATCCTTCGGTGCCGTCAGGAGGCGGCCCATCCGGCAGGCTTCGGAGACACCCCCGCCGACCGGCCGGTACCGCCCCGCCGACCGGCGGAACAGCGCCGCGGGGGCCGGTCGGCGGGCCCGGACGGCCAACCGCCTACTTGATGATGGCGTTGGCCACCACGACCGTCAGCCCGAGCAACGAGTCAACGGTGCCGATCATCAAGGCGGAGCTCCACGTGCGACCGGCGGCGCGGGCCGCGAGCAGGCCCCAGGCGAACAGCAGCACCACGTTCACGGCGAAGGCCACGTACTCGATGCCTGCCGAGGGCCACCACCCCCAGCCCGCGCCGAGCAGCAGGACCACCGTCGGCACCGTCGCCACCACCAACGGCCACTCGGACAGCAACAGCCGCACCGCGGCGCGCACACCGTGATGGGTCCGGTCGCCGCGCAGGGCGATCAGATGTGCGTAACCGTGCGCCAAGGCCGATGCGGCGGCCGTGATCAGGAGCCACTGGGCGCTGCTGAACCGGTCGGCGGGCGCCGTCTCACCCTGTTCCGTCAGGGCGGCCACCATGGAGCTGGCCAGTACCGCCCCGTACACGCCCCCGAACAGCACATGGGGCTGCGCCGCACAGCGGCGCAGAGCACGGACAGGCTGACGAAGGGACAACTCGGGCATGGCTGGGTGATCCTCGAACGGTTCGGAAATCGACTGCGGCCGGCAGACCCGGTCGGGCCCACGGACCGATCCCACCGGACGAAGAACCGCCGACGCCACCCGCCGAACCTCGCCCACCCGCCCGCCGACGGGCCGGAGCGCTCCCCCCGAACGGCTGGAACGGGCCTGCCGGGTGGCGGGAGTCTCCAGCGGCCGCACCGTCGCGCACCTGGCCGGACGTACTGTCGACAGCGAGCGATCACAGTACGGGAACGTGGACGCCCCGATGCGGGGGGACTGGTCGCCGAGAAGCTGGACAGAGCAGACGAGTGTGAGGCGGAACGCCGGTGATCCGGGTAGTGGTGGTGGACGACGAGGCGTTGGTGCGGTCCGGGTTCGAGCTGATCCTTAACGCCTCCGAAGGCATCCAGGTCGTGGCGACCGCGGAAGGAGCGCAGGCGGCCGACGTGATCCGGCGCGAGCACCCGGACGTCGTGCTCCTCGACATCCGCATGCCGGACGTGGACGGCCTGACCGTCCTGAGGGAGATCCAGACGCTGCCCGAGCCGCCGACCGTGGCCATGCTGACCACCTTCGACACCGACGAGTACATCCTGACCGCGCTGCGCTCGGGAGCCGCGGGCTTCCTGCTCAAGGACACCGAACCCGAACAGCTCGCCCAACTCGTACGCACTCTGGCCGCGGGCGGGGTGGTGATGTCCCCGAAAGCCTCGCGGGCCCTGCTGCGCGGCCATCCGGGGGCGGACACGCCCCAGGACGCGGACGTAGCGCGCGTGAACCTGCTCACCGACCGCGAACGTGACGTCCTGGTCCTGATCGCGGAAGGACTGTCCAACGCCGACATCGGCACCCGCATCCACCTGAGCGCGGGCACCGTCAAGGACCACGTCAGCTCGATCCTGACCAAGCTCCGGGTCGCCGGCCGCGTCCAGGCGGCACTGCTCGCCGAGCGGGCCGGACTGCTCGGCGACAACGGCGACGTCGGCGCCGGCACGGCACGGGACAACCGGTGATGAGCACGGGTGAGGCACTGCGGCGGCGGGTGCCGCCCTGGGCCGTCGACACGGGCCTCGTCGTGCTCGCCGCGCTCGACGCCTGGATCAACCTCGACGACGAGGCGACACCCCTCATGTGGGCCTGCGCCGCCCTCGGCAGCGCCGGACTGCTCCTGCGCAGGCGCTTTCCGCTCGCCGTCTTCCTGCTGACACTGCCCATGCTGCTGTTCATGGACGTGGGAGTCGCGCCGATCGCCGCGCTGTACACACTGGCCGCGCGCACCCGCAACCGCCCGCTGCTGGCCGGCTGCGCCCTGCTGAACGCGGCGGCGACCACCCTCGCCTGGCCCCTGTCCGACACGTTTTCCGGCGACCCGTTCTCCGGCGACCGGACCTGGACGCTCATCGAGTTCGTCTACACGCTGGCCATGGCCTTCGCTCCGATCCTGTGCGGCCAGCTCGTGCAGGCCAGACGCGACGTGGCCCGCCAACTCGTCGAGGTCCAAGTGGCCCGCGAACACGAACGCGCCCTGTACGCCCAGTCCGTCCTCGCCCGCGAACGCGCCCAACTGGCCCGCGAGATGCACGACGTCGTCTCCCACCAGGTCAGCCTCATCGCCGTACAGGCCGGAGCCCTACAGGTCGCCGCCAAGGACCCGGACGCCCGCGACGCCGCCCGCACCATCCGCACCCTGAGCGTGAACACCCTCGACGAACTCCGCCACATGGTCACCCTGCTGCGCGCCTCCGGCGGCAAGGAAACCGAACTCACCCCCCAGCCCACCCTCGCCGACCTCCAGCAGCTGATCGCAAACAGCGGCATCGAGACCACCCTGACCGGGGAGCTCCCGCCCGGCATCAGCACAACCGCCCAACGCACCGTCTACCGCACGGTCCAGGAAGCCCTCACGAACGTACGCAAGCACGCCCCCGGCGCCCGCGCCGAAGTACGCCTGTGGCACGACGCGCAGCACTTCGGCGTCACCGTCACCAACACCGCCCCCACCCGCCCCTCCGTCGCCCTGCCCAGCGCCCGGCACGGCCTGATCGGCCTGAGAGAACGCGCCGAACTGCTCAACGGCACCCTCACCGCCGAACCCGTCCCACAGGGCGGATACAAGATCGAACTACGGGCCTCCACCCGGCCCGCCTGAGCACAACCCGCCCGACGCGGATCGGCGTTAATACCCCTGAGGTGGCCATTTCACCTCGACTTAGTGCATCCAGAGGGCATGGAGCCCTCAACATGGACCAGACACGACAAACCCCAGGCCACTGACCTGGGGTTTCAGCATGGAGCGGGCGACGAGAATCGAACTCGCGCTCTCAGCTTGGGAAGCGACGGCGCTTGGGTGGGATCTATGGCTCTGACCTGCGCGGATGCCTTCTCGCTGGGATGAGAGTGCTGTCGGATCCCACCGCTGTTGACCGTGGTTGTCCGCTCTCTTGGGCACGCTATGGGCACGACACCGTGCACAGGGACTCGGCCTTGGGCCTGAACGGGCGAGAGTGACGGCGTACGCCGGATGCCCCGAACGGCCTGCCAGGGGGCGACAGGTGCCGGGGGAGGGATTTCCATGGAAGGCATGTCCTCCCCCCTCGACAGTGCATGCCCCCGCTTCCTTCGCTCCGCCGCGGGACTGGGCCTGGTAGCGGCGCTGGCCGTCGGCTGTACCGGGTCCGGTGCCGACACCACCACCGCCGCCGCCGGACGTGCGGCCGCCCCGACGTCGCCGCTGCCCACCGTCCCTCCCGCCCAGCCACCGGCACAGATCACCCGGGCCGAGGTCCAGACCGCGGTGAGCCAACTGGACGACGTAGTACAGGACGGCATGCGCCGCACCGGTGTGCCCGGAGTCGCCGTGGGCGTGGTGCACGACGACGAGGTGCTGTATCTGAAGGGGTTCGGCGTGCGGAAGGCAGGCACGAAGGACGGCGTCGGAGCGGACACCGTCTTCCAGCTCGCCTCGGTCTCCAAGCCCATTGCGTCCACCGTGGTCGCCGCGGCCGTGGGCGAGAAGACCGTCGGCTGGGACGACCCGGTCGTCGACCACACCCCCGGCTTCGCCCTGAAGGACCCCTACGTCACGCGCCGTGTCACGCTGGCCGACCTGTTCTCGCACCGCAGCGGACTGCCCGACCACGCCGGAGACCTCCTGGAAGACCTCGGCTACGACCGCTCGTACATCCTGGACCACCTCCGCTACGAACCGTTGGCCCCCTTCCGTGCCGAATACGCGTACACCAACTTCGGGCTGACCGAAGCCGGCGTCGCCGCCGCGCGAGCAGCGGGGACCAGCTGGGAGAAGCTGTCCGCCGACAAGCTGTACCGGCCGCTCGGCATGGACTCCACCAGCTCTTCCTTCGCCGACTACGAGAAGGCGAAGAACAAGGCCACCTTGCATGTGCAGACCGGGGACACCTGGCGCGCCGAGCATGTGCGCGACCCGGACGCCCAGAGCCCGGCGGGCGGGGCCAGCTCCACGGCCCGGGACATGACGAAGTGGCTGCGCCTGCAACTGGGCAACGGCAAGTTCGAGGGGCGGCAAGTCGTCGACGCCGACGCGCTGGAAGAGACCCACCTGCCGCACATGCTCTCCGAGCCGCCGCACTCGCCTGTGGGCCGGTCCGGGTTCTACGGGCTCGGCTGGAACGTGAGCTACGACGACCAGGGCAGGCTGAAGCTCGGCCACTCCGGCGGCTTCGCGCTGGGGGCGGCCACCCACGTCGCGTTGCTGCCCTCGGAGAAGCTCGGCATCGTCGTCCTGACCAACGGCCAGCCCGTCGGCCTGCCCGAGTCGATCACCGCCACGTTCCTCGACACCGCGCAGACGGGCGGGCCCACCGTCGACTGGCTGAAGTTCCTCGGGCCGATCATCAAGCAGACCCTGGCGGGGGAACAGTCGCCGGTCGACTACAGCAAGCCTCCGGCCTCGCCCGCACCCGCCAAGGCGAACAGCGCCTACACCGGAACGTACGCCAATGAGTACTACGGCCCCATGACCGTCAGTGCCCAGGGAGGCGAACTCACCATGCAACTCGGGCCCAAGAAGCAACGGTTTGCCCTGCGCCACTACGACGGTGACACCTTCAGCTACAACACCACCGGCGAAATGGCCGTCGGCCTGTCCGGCGTGACCTTCACCGTCGGGTCCGGCGGACGCGCCGACAAGGTCAAGGTCGAGAACCTCGACACGACCGGTCTCGGCACCTTCACACGGAACGACTAGGACTTCAGCGGCCTGGACAACAAACAAACCCCAGGTCAATGACCTGGGGTTTCATCATGGAGCGGGGGGCGAGAATCGAACTTGCGCTCTCGACTCGGGAAGCGACGGCGCTTGTGCGGGCTCTATGGCTCTGACCAGCGCAGATATCTGGTCCTCGGGGTGGTCGTGTGGATCGGTCGCGCCGCTGTGGACCGTGGTTTTCCGTCCCTCCGGGCACGCTATGGGCACGGCTCCGGAGAAAGTCGAGTCGTCTCGGGATGGTGCGATTGGGTCTTGGGAGGGTTTCCGCGTCACGTGTCTCGAATCCAGGACAGCTGTGGTTGCGGATGAGTATGTGCGGCGGCCTCCGGCTGTCATCGGGCCTCGGCATACGGCGGGCGAGGCCGTCTGCCGGACCGCGCCGACAGAACATGAGGAAGCGCGTGGATACATCAATCCGGTACATGGACTACTCTTGGTACATGTCCATGAAGCGCACCAACGTCTACGCCGACCCCGAGGACCTGGCCATCATCAAGGAGGCCGCCAAGCGCCGAGGTGTAAGCGAGGCCGAGATCATCCGCCAGGGCATCCACCTCGCTGCCATGGCGAACCGGGTCTGGGACGAGCCGCTGTTCTCACGCACCTTCGAGGGGGCGGGGCGCACGCTGTCCAAGTCGGAGGTCCGCGACACGGTCGCCGAGGCTGTCCGGCGTGAGACCGGCTCGGGTTCCGGATCCGCCGCGTGATCATTGTCATCGCCGATACGTCAGGCCTTCTGGCAGCCCTGGACTCGGCTCATCCGGAACACCGGGCGGCGAACGAGGCGATCATGGCGGCGGGCCTGCTGGTCATGTCCCCGCTTCTGCTGGCCGAACTGGATCACGTCGCCACGCGTGAGCTCGGCAGGGAGGCCGCACTCAGTGCGGTCGACGACCTGCGGCGCTGGATGAGCCGGGGTCGTGTCGTCATGCCGGAGATCACGGAGGACCACCTGGGCGCCGCCCAGTCTGTCCGTGTCCGCTACCGCGCGCTGGACCTCGACCTCGCCGACGCGGTGAACGTGGCACTCGCCGCCGACTACGACACGGACGCGATCCTCACCCTCGACCGACGAGACTTCCGGGCCGTACGGCCGCTGGGCCACCACAAGGCGTTCCGGGTGCTCCCCGACGACCTTCCGCTCTGACGCAGGACCCTCGGCGGTCAAGCGCCCGCTCCCACAAGGGCTTGTGCACCGCCCACGACGAAGTGCGTGCGGGACATCTGCGTGAAAGTGCATGCCCAATCTCGGCGTACAGGGGCACCTGCAAGCGCGGCAGCAGCTCCCCGACAAACAAGCCCCAGGCCGCTGACCTGGGGCGTCAAGAAGAGCGGGTGACGAGAATCGAACTCGCGCTCTCAGCTTGGGAAGCGACGGGACGAATGGCGCCGATGCGGGAGCTGTCTGAGGCTGAACTCCAGTTCCCGCAGGAGGTGTTCGGGCGGCAGCGGAGTTCGGCTGCCAGACCGCCGATGGTTCCGTGTCGAGGGCTGAGGAGGGGCGCCCGCGCCTGCGCGAGCGCCCGGACGAAGTCCTCGTCCCCCGCCCCGACGTCACCGGTGAGACCAAATCCGACGCGGGCGCCGTGCCGTTGCCCTGCCGGCCTTCCTTCGACGAGGAGGTGACGCAGCATCCGCGACCATTACGCCCCGCCGCTGGTCCGGCCCCGACCGCCCAGAGCCTGCGCACCTGCACCATGAGTGGCTCACCGGCGCTGATCGGTTGAGCCTATGCGCTGTTCGAAGCCGCTGGGGAAAGCGCAGCCGACCTGACCACCCGAACCCGCAGGACCACCCGCCACGACGCGGCAGCCGCGCCCTGGGGAGTCCGGTCCGGCGGCGGACGGCACCGCTCCGTAGACCAACCAGTGCGATCGTTACGGGCATCGGACTGCCCAGGCCCGACGGGACCCCCAGCGGCGTGAGGCTCTGCCCATCAGCGGCCTCCGGCCGAGGGCCGCCCCGCATTCCTGGACTCCGCACCAGCTGCGTGCCGCCCGGAGGCGGAGTGAAAGCGGGCGACCTGGGGGTACCTCCCACGTCCCCGACGAGGTCTGCTGCGGAGCCCGACCAGCCTTCTGGCACGAATCCGGCACGAGGCGAGTGGACGCGGCGGACAGCAAAACGACCCAGGTCCTTGACCTGGTCCTTCTTCGTGGAGCGGCAGAGCACCGAAAGTGAGGGCTGGGCGGAGGTGGGCCGTTGCGTGAGCAGACGGAGGAACTCGCATGCGCGCTCACATTGCTCCGTTGACCTCGCTCCGTCCACCTCGAAAGGAGCGCTGCACATGCCAGCCCGCCGCTACGGGGCGCTCGGGGAGTAGGAGCGCGAACGGGTTCCGCGTTCACCGGCCGCATCGACCGAGCGGAAGATGCGGTCGAGATGCCGTCCAGGACCGTGATGGCGGGCTCGGGACAGCGCTGGCCGGTGAGGATGCTGGTGCCGAGCCCCGCGGACATCTCGAGCAGGCCGACGGCCGTCCGTCATCTGCGCACCGGCAGGGCCTGGGGTGGGCCGTCCTCACCGAGAGCGGCCTGAGCGCCGATGCGCTCGTCGCCGACCTCGGCCGGCCCGCTGGCACCTTTCCGAAGGTTCTCGACGAGCACCGGTACGCGACGATCACTCGCCATACGCTTCTCTGACCGTACGGCAGTCGTCTGAACATCGCCCCCGCCGGGGCGTTGATCCTCTGGCCGCCGCGGAGAGTCGGCCGGTGACGTCGCACTTGGATGCCAGACCCCCCCCCGCGGCAGCGACCTGATCTCCGGCCACCCCCCAACCCGATGCGCGCGGGTCGGGCGACGCTCATTCATCACGGGGTGGTGCGCACCGCGCTCTGCGCAGACCGTCGATTTACTGAGCGAGACACATGTGCAAGTGAAAAGAATTGGAAACGGGAAACTTCTGATCAGCCCTATGTGGAGCCAGCATTGCGTGCCACACTTCTCTCGGTTCCTGCTCCATGAAGGCATGGGGCGAGCGCGTGTGACTTGCTGAGGGAGGCGCCGATGGATGTTCCTTTAAGCTTCGGTGGGGAGCTGCGTCGATTGCGGGAATCCGCGAACATGACGCTGGAAGAAGTCTCCAAGGAGGTGAGCTGTAGCAAAGGACACCTCTGCAAGATCGAGCGGGGCGACAAGAAGCCGACCCAAGGTCTGGCACGTCGCTGTGACGCCTTCTTCGGGGCGGGTGGGTGTCTCGCACGCCTGCTGGACGCGTCGACGTCCACCGGTACCGGCCGAGCTCAGGGGCGTAGGGAAGTGCTTGCCACGGGCGTCGGTTCACTGTTGGCAGGCGCTCTCGAAGGCCAAGGCCGTGGGCTCTGGGAGGGGGACGCGGCACTGCCTCCAACCACCCTCTTCCATGATCAGTTGCAGCAGATCCGGATGTTGGGCCAGGCCGGGACGCCCACTGCGCTTCTGGCGTCGCTCAGCACGCAGGTCACCACGATCACCCGCATGGCCACCCATTGCCTGGGCCGCCCCCGGTCCGAACTGCTGGTCAGCGCGTCACGCTTCGCCGAGTACGCCGGGTGGATGGCCCAGGAGGCGGGGCGGGTCGCCGATGCCCTGGACTGGACGGCGCAGGCGGTGGAACTGGCCCAGGCCGGCGGCGACACGGATCTGGCGGACTACGCCATGGTCCGTCGCGCGCTCATCGCCCTCTACAACAACGACGCCCGACAGACCGTCGAGCTGGTTGAGAAGGCGCAGCACAGCAGAGTCCGGCCCCGGATCCGTGGGCTGGCGACCCAACGAGCCGCGCAAGGCCACGCGCTGGCGGGCGACGAGAGCGCCTGCCTGAACGAATTGGACCGGGCACGCGCACTTCTGGCCATGGACGATGCCAGGAACGATGGTCCTGTCCTGGGCCCCACTCATGTCCCCGACCTCGTCTTGATGGTGACCGGCTGGTGTCTTCACGACCTGGGCCGGCACCAGGAGGCCGCCGAGATCCTGGACCGCGAGTGTCGGCGCGTCCCCTCTCACGCGGTGCGCACCCGCGTCCGCTATGGCCTTCGTCGTGCCTTGGCGCACGCGGCTTCTGGTGAGATCGAGCATGCCTGCGCAGTGACACGGGAACTGTTGATGTTCACCGACCTCGCGCCGTCCGCGACGATCCGGACGGAAGTACGTCGGCTCGACCGTGAACTAGGGCGCTTCCGCTCCCATCCCGCAGTTCGTGAGGTGCGCCCAGGGCTGGCGCACGCCATGGCCGACCACTGACCCCGCTCTCCCCTGACGTGTCGTAGGCGACCGTCTGCTCTGTCGTGCCCGCTGACACGTGAACACGCTGCTGCCCAGGGGCGGCAAACCCGTCATCCTTCGGCGGCTCATGCCGCCCAGCTCCAGAGGAGAACGCGCTGTGCCTGTGATCTTCGTGAACTACCGCAGTGGCGACGAGGAGTTCACCGCCACGCTCGTGGAAAGAGAGCTGTCCCGAAGGTTCGGCGACGAGAAGGTCTTCCGTGCCAGCAAGTCGATCAGTCCGGGGAGCAAGTTCCCGCAGGAGATCCTCACCGCCGTACGGAGCTGCGGCGTGCTGCTCGCAGTCATAGGCCCCCGCTGGTTGGAGGCCCGATCCGCTGACGGAGGCCCCGCTCTTGAGGATCCGGAGGACTGGATCCGTCGAGAGATCCTTGAGGCGTTCGACACGGGGGCTGTCGTCATTCCCGTGCTCGTGGGCAAGACGGTGAGGCTCAAGCGCGAGGAACTACCCGCAGCGCTACGGGAGCTGGCCGACTGCCAGTACCGCAGGCTCAACCACCGAAACGCGGAGTCCGATCTGTCGCGCCTGGCCGAGGACCTCGGGCGTATCGTGCCCGAGCTGGGCAGGCAGGCGGAGAAGGACGCATCCCGTCAGGCCGGGCCGCAGAAGGTGATCAACCACCGTCAGCCCGGTGGCATCGGAAACGTGCAGGGCGACTTCACGGGCACGTTCGTCAGCGAACCGCAGGGTCCCGTCCACACAGGCAGCGGTCACCTGTACCAGGCAGGCGCACAGCATCTCGCGCCACAGATCTCCGGCGACGGGATGCAGATCGGCTACGTCGGGGACAACCACGGGACCGTGAACCAGGAGCGGGGAGGCACGGGCCCCTCGGACAGCGAGCGATGACCGGACACCGTACGACAGTCTCCGACCCACGGTCGGGCGTCCACACCGGCAGCGGTCACCAGTTCAACTTCGTCACGTGGATGCTGGGTGCCAACGAGCGCCTCTTCAGAGCGGGCACCGCCCGTCTCACGCTCGTCCGCGAGCAACGACGTCGGCTCGTCGGCTGCTTCGTGCGGCCTCAGCATTATGGGCGGGCCGCCGAACGGCTCGAACCTCGCGGCTCGGTGGTTCTGCTCGACGGTCCCCCCGGCATCGGCAGGCGGGCCGCCGCAACCATGCTGCTGGAGGATGCGCCGACCGCCGTCAGGCCGGTTGAAGAACTCCCGCCGACCGGGGAGGAGGGTTCCTTCGAAGTCTCGGCTGACGACCGTTACCTGCTGGACCTGTCGAGTGTCACCGACGCCGACTATCCAGCAGCCGAGCGCGCCCTGATCCAGTACCGGTCTGTCGTCGAACAGGGCGATGCCCGCATGGTGGTCGTCCTCCCCGCCGGCCTGGGCTGGATGCTGCATGAAGATCTGTCGCCGCTCGTCGTATCGCTGGGGCGCCCTCGTGGCCGTGCCGTCTTCAGCCGTCATCTGCGTGCCCGCGAGGTGGCCTTCGACGCCGACGACCTGGACACCGAGGAACTGCGCCATCTGTTCGTCACTGCCCCCATGCGGGAGCTCGCGCAGCTGGCCGAGCTGGTCGCCGAGGCGCGCGATTCCCAGCGGTACGGTACGAGCTTTCGGACGTGGTGTGCCGAAGCGGTGGCCGCCGCCACCAACTGGGCCGAAGAAGTGGCGCGTCAACTCCGTGAACACCGCGGAGCGCACGAGCGTGCACTGCTGCTGGCAGCAGCCATGGTCAGCGATGCTCCGGCAGAGACGGCCCTGACAGGTGCGCGGCTGCTGCTCGATGTAGTGGGGCACGACAGCGACGACTCCGTCGGACTGGCCCGGCCCGACCTCGGTGAACAGCTGGCACAACTGGACATCGATCGCGGCGATGACGGACGGATCGTGTTTCGGCGGCTCGCCTACGACAGCGCCGTCAGAAGGCACTTCTGGACCAACTTTCCAGACCTCAGAGCTGCCTTCCGGGACTGGGTGGCGCGGTGCAGCCACATGCCCGAATTCAGTGCCAGGAACCGTATGGACCTGATAGCGAGATTCGCTGAGCAGGCCATGGCGACCGGATGCCCGGACCATGTGTGCACCCTCGTCGAGACGTGGACCGGACAACCGGGCGGACGCTTCCGCGCCGAGGCGGCCGTGGCCCTCGAACTGGGCCTCAGCCATGAACGGTTCGGTTCGTACTTCCGATCACGTGTCTATGCGTGGGCGACAGGCCGGATCTCCCCAGGTCTGGCGGCTCTACTCACGGACGTGTGCCGGCAGGTGATCGCGGCGACCCATCCCGAGCAGGCCGCGGTCCGGCTCCGGCACCTCGTGCTCCGCCAGACAGGGCCGGAGCGCGTCGCGGCGCGTACAGCGCTGCTGGACCTGGCGCACAACAATCGCCGAGTGTTCCAGCGGCTGGCCGACCGGATCGCCGGCCTTCCCCTGATGGCAGGCGCCGACGATCTGCTTCTCGGCCTGCTCGACCCGGCGTCTTTGCGCATCGTGCCTCCGTACAAGGAGTTCGCGCTCGGGTGGCGGGCGCTGCTGATGGCGAGACCGGCGGCGGAGTGGACACCGGTGCTGCACCGCTGGTTGGACACCCTGGCGCGCGGGCCCCTCGACCACCGCGTCGTCGGCTCACTGATCGTTGCTGCCGCGGGCGACTACGGCGCGCTGAACCGTCTCTATGTGGCTGTCTGCGATTGGACTCTGCTCGCGCTGTCGGACACCCCGAGCGTGAGGCTCACAGACCTTGAGGCGCGGCAGCGCGTCGGTGCCCTGTTCTGCCGCGAGATCGACGTACTGCTCGGTATGGGCGCCGAGCACGCTGCTTCCGATTCACGACGAAGAGGAGAAGGGGTATGACACCGCGTCGTATTCCACGGGTGGTGCCTATCGGCTTCATCGCCGGGATGCTCGCTGTGACGGCGCTGCTCGGCTGGCCCGACTGGATGTGGTTCCCCCTCACGGCGGTCGTGGCCGGTTCGCTGCTGCTCGACATGTACGTCCGGAACGGCCGGGGGCGTGCCGCCGCCGAAGATGAAGAGGCGTCGGACAGCACCGAGTTCCCCACAGAACCGCCGTACCTGGAGACAACGGTCATCGATGTACCGGTCCCCAGCGGCCTCGCCGAATACCCGTTCCTCTTTTCGTGCACGGTCCGGTGGCGGACCGACACGGACCCGCTCGTGACATCGCATGGCAACCCGGGAGCTCTGGCCGTGGCTTCAGTCCTGCGGCGCGTCGAGCAGTACACCGAGGCCGAGCACCCCAGCCGTGCGGACTTCCTGTGCCACTGGCTGGAGGGGTTGCTCGGACGGCCTGTTCAGGACGAGACGGGCACGGTGACGGCCTACGCCACTGATGTGCGCCTCCACTTGCGGCAGGAGGACCGGAACCACCTGGAAGAGCTGGAGGAGCACAGGAGGAACATCGGTTCCTGGAAGCAGCAGCGAGAGTACGAGCGCAGCCGCCGGGCGTACTTCAGCGAGGACGTGCTTCGGTCGCCGGGCAGCGCCGTCGTGTGGTGGCTGTCGCGTCACGAGGACGAGATCGAGCGTGCGACGGATCTGATAGGTCCCTTGTCCTGTCTGGCCGCTGCCGCGAACGACAGTGAGATCCCGGATCCGTACCTTCATCTCCTCGGCGGTCAGGCTTCACCGGGCGGCGTTGAATCGCCGAACGGCCTCGACCACCCCCAGGACACCGATGCGGCCGCAGCCCACCAGGACCCGGCTGCCCCGCCGGCGGACGGCCAGCCGCAAGCTCGGCTTGAGCCCGTCTCCGCCCTGCTGGACAGCATGGGTATCACCCGCGGATCCGAGGAGCGGGACGCGTTCGTCCACCGTCTGGCCCGGATGATGGAGGTGTCCGGACGTCCGCAGGCGGCCGAACACTTGCGGGGCACCCTCGTGGCGGAGAACGTTTCGTGCAACGGCGACTCCGTGAGCGGGCCGACCCGGGACGCCCCTCGTTCCGAACCCGAAGAGCCCTCGGCTCCGCGGCCCTCGGAACCCCCTGCCGAAGGGTTACGTCAACCGTCCCACACCGAAGGCTCACACGGGGCCTGGTGGTCGACACAGTCACCGCATCCCGACCCGTCCGCTCCCCCACCCTGGGACTCGAACGGCACGCCATCGTCCGTCGCAGAGCAGAAGGAACTGTGATGCCCCTCTTGCCGTATACCAATGTCTTCGCGTGCTTGGCGCATTGGGTGGAGACGTGCTGTCCGGACGAGCGCCTCTGCCTCCACACCGGGATTTGTGCCGAGGCACCGGCGGATTCCTGCCTGTCGCTGAGCTCCTTGTGGGCGTCGATGCGGTACGAGAAACCCGCAAGCGCCAAGCGGGCCGAGCAGTGGCAGGCCATCGCACAGCACCTGCACTACGAAGCGGAGCATGGCCAAAAGGGGCCTTGGACCCTCATCGCTCTGTGGCTTCTCACCCCCCGCCTGAGGAGAGCGGTGCGGACCTCTGCCGACCGAACCGGCGCCGAGGCCAATGACGTCTACTCGGAGGTGCTGGCCGGGGCACTCCAGGCCATGGCGACGGTGCGAGCCGCGAGCCCCGACGCGATTGAGGACCATCTGGTCGGCGCAGCTTATGCAGCCGGCCGGAAGACGGGCCGCCGGGCGCCGAACGAAGTACCGGAAGCGGAGATCGAGAACGGGCTCTCCATCTCTGTCCCTCACATGGCTGCCCCGCTCTTCACCGGCGGCCAGGTAGTGCGAGTCGGGCCGATGTCGATGGAGCTTGCCCAACGGGCACACGGAGAGCGGCTCGGAGCGTTGGCCCAGCGCCTCGGGCTGCTGTCGCATGTCCGAGAAGTGCGCCGACTACGGAGGGCAGGCCTGGCCCAGGGACAAGGTCTGGGGCAGCACGGAATCGGACAGCATCAGCCGGGCCTCTTCGAGATGGGGGGTGATGTATGAAGCGGCGCCGGGATGAGAATCGCAGCAAAGGCGCTGAACCTGAGCCTGGGTACTGCATACAAGCAGGCAAGGCGCGGTGACTTCCCCTGTCGGCTGCGCAGGAGGGGGCGTGTCTACGTCGTGGCAGTGCACGACTTGATGCGCGGCCTCGGCATCCAGGACGTCCGTGTGCGGTACGACGACATCGAAGAGGGGGCACGGCTCGCCCGTGGCGAGAGCGACGATTAGAGGCAGTCGACGACCTCCCAGACCGCGAGCGCTTCGTTACGGACGAGCGCGACCTCCGAAGCCACGACGCCGAGTGTGGCCCGGGGACGGATCAGCTCGGCCGCAAGGTCTGCCGCCGAGCATGCCTCGTCCCATTGCTCGGCTCCGCCCCGTGCGACTGCGAGGTTGTACTGCCGACCGGCCCGATCCCTCCGGCTCGCCGTCCTCCACGCGCCCGGTGGAGCCCGCTTGCACCAAAACGGCAACAGAGGAGGAGCCCGCCGAGGAGTCGGACGAGGGGGTCGAGGTGGTACCCGAGACGGACGCCCCGGCCGCCGACAGCTCGCCCGCGGAGTTGTCGGCGGCCCGCTCACCGGACCGGCACCGAGGCCCTCCTCGACCTCTCCGACCGGCGGATTCCCGTGCTCACACTGGGCGTGGGGCTGGCTCTGGTGGGCCTCGGCATCGGCTTCCTCGGGGTGCGGATGCGCCGCCGCTGAGCGGCTCGCGACGGCCCGGGTCCCCCTTGAGGCGGACCTCCGGCGTCCGCCTCAGGACGCTTGTCCGCGCGGACTTACTCGGTATACATACTCGGTATGTCCATCCGTCACGGGCTTCTCGCCCTCCTCGAACGCGGCCCGCGCTACGGCGCACAGCTCCGTACGGAGTTCGAGTCCCGCACCGGCTCCACCTGGCCGCTCAACGTGGGGCAGGTCTACACGACGATCAGCCGGCTTGAACGCGACGGCATGGTCGTGCAGGACGGCGAGGACGAGGCCGGCCACCCGCTCTACGCGATCACCGACAGCGGTCGCGTCGAACTGCGCAGTTGGTTCGAGAACCCCGTCGACCGCACCAGCCCGGCCCGTGACGAGCTGGCCATCAAGCTGGCCATGGCCGTCGGGGCGCCCGGGGTCGACATCCGTGACGTCATCCAGTCCCAGCGCCGGCACACCGTGAAGGCCATGCAGGACTACACCCGGCTGAAGGCGCAGGCTCTCACCGCCGTGGAGGAGAACGGGGCACGGGAGCGGGACGACATCGCCTGGCTTCTCGTCCTGGAGCAGCTGATCTTCCAGACCGAGGCCGAGGCGCGCTGGCTCGACCACTGCGAGTCCCGGCTGATCCGTCTCTCGTCGACCGCCCAGGCGGCGGGGCCGGAGCCGGCCTCGCCGGGGGCGGCAGCGGGAGTGGCGGGGATGGGGGCGCGGGCGAGGGCCGGGGCAGAGGAGGCCGCACGCCACCGCCTGTGACGTCCGCCCTTCACGACCGGCCCTGAGCACCCGAACGACCGGATCCACAGGGCCGACCGAGTCCACCGGATCCACTCGACCCACCCGTACCACCGGATCCACCTGTACCACCGGATCCACCCGACCCACCGGATCCACCCGTACCACCTGAAGACTCCGAACCACCCGACCAGACCCATACCGTACGCACGGCGCCGCCAACGACCGTCCGTCGTACCGACGTCCGGCCGTTCGCCGGCGTACTCCCGAGGGGGAACCATGACCACACAGCAGCAGCCCGTGCTGCGTCTGCAGAACCTGACCCGCGTCCACGGCTCCGGCGCCACCGAGGTGCACGCCCTCCGTGGCATCGACCTCGACGTCCACCCCGGTGAACTCGTCGCCGTCATGGGCCCGTCAGGCTCCGGCAAGTCCACCCTGCTCACCATCGCCGGCGGCCTCGACACCCCCACCTCCGGGCAGGTCTTCGTCGAGGGCACCGAGGTCACCGCCCTCGGCATCAAGGGGCTCGCCGCCCTGCGCCGTCGCAGCATCGGCTACGTCTTCCAGGACTACAACCTCATCCCGGCCCTCACCGCCGCCGAGAACGTGGCCCTGCCCCGCGAACTGGACGGCATATCGGCCCGCAAGGCCCGCACCGAGGCCCTCGCCGCCCTCGGCGAGATGGACCTCGGCCATCTCGCCGACCGGTTCCCCGACGAGATGTCCGGCGGCCAGCAGCAGCGCGTGGCCATCGCCCGCGCCCTCGTCGGCGACCGCCGGCTCGTCCTCGCCGACGAGCCCACCGGCGCCCTCGACTCCGAGACCGGCGAGTCCGTGCTGGGCCTGCTGCGCTCCCGCTGCGACGCGGGAGCCGCCGGCATCATGGTCACCCACGAGCCGCGGTTCGCCGCCTGGGCCGACCGGGTCGTCTTCCTGCGGGACGGCGACGTCGTCGACCAGACCCTACGCAGCGACGCCGACTCGCTCCTGACCGGCCGGGCGGCCCAGCGGTGACGACCTGGTTCCACTCCTGGCGGGCCGCGGTCCGCATCGCCCGCCGTGACGCCTGGCGCTCCAAGGGCCGCAGTTTCCTCGTCCTCGCCATGATCGCGCTGCCGATCCTGGGGGTGAGCGCCCTGGACCTGACCCTGCGCAGCGCCGAACTCACCCCCGCGCAGCAGATGGAGCGCACCCTGGGTGCCGCCGACGCTCGCTTCTCCGACGCCGGAACGGCCGGCGTGGCCATCGTGCAGGACCCCAAGGGCGAGCAGCACACCCCGGCCGGGGACTACGACTCGCCGGGCAAGTCCTGGCCCGACGGCCCGACCGATGTCACCAAGACCATCCCGGCCGGTTCGACGGTGCTGACCGACAGCGGCGGCAGCGCCAAGCTGACCACCAAGCACGGTCTGCTCCAGGCCGAGGTCCGTGAGCTGGCCGCCGCCGATCCCGTCGCCCGGGGCATCATGCGGCTTCAGGAGGGCCGCTTCCCCGAGAAGAACGACGAGATCGCCGCGACCACCCGGTTCCTGGAGAGCAGCGGGCTGTCCGTCGGCTCCACCCTCACCGCCCGCGGCTTCGACCGCACCTATGTGATCAGCGGCTCGTACGAGCTGCCCAGCGACCTCACGGCACAGCAGGTCAACGCCCTGCCGGGGGCCTTCCTCGCGCCGTACGCCAAGGCGGTCGAGAAGACCGGACTGCTGAAGCCCGACGTCTCCACCACCTACCTGGTGAAGAAGTCCGGTGGTTTCACGTGGAACACGGTTCAGGCGATCAACGCCAAGGGTGTCCTGGTCGCCTCGCGCGCCGTGGCCCTCGACCCGCCCGCCGACTCCGAGGTGCCGCTCTACCAGAAGGAAGGCTGGGCCAACTACGAGAGCAGCGGGGGCGCCGACGCCGCCGCGCTCGCCGCCGTGGGCACGGTCGTCGGCCTGGCGATGCTGGAGATCTGCCTGCTCGCCGGTCCCGCCTTCGCCGTCGGTGCCCGTCGTTCCCGCCGCCAGCTGGGCCTGGTCGGCGCCAACGGCGGTGCCCGCAGCCACATCCGGGCCATCGTGCTGAGCGGCGGCCTCGTCATCGGCGTCGCGGCGGCCGTGGTCGGCACGGTCCTCGCCCTGATCCTGGCCTTCGCCCTCCGGCCGTTCATCGAGGACTACATGGGGCAGCGGTTCGGCGGCTTCACCGTCAAGCCGCTGGAACTGCTCGCCATCGCCGCGCTCGCCGTCCTCACCGGCCTGCTCTCCGCGATCGTCCCGGCCATCACCGCCTCCCGGCAGACCGTCCTTGCCTCCCTCACCGGCCGTCGCGGCGTGCGCCGAAGCAACCGCGTGCTGCCGCTGATCGGCCTCGGCGCCGTCCTGCTCGGCGCGGCCGTCGCCCTGTACGGCTCGGTCGTCTCCGACCAGTTCGTCCTGGTCGCGGGTGGCTCGGCCATCGCCGAGCTGGGTGTGGTCGCCATGACGCCCGCCCTGGTCGGCCTGTTCGGCCGGGCCGGCCGCTGGCTGCCGCTCTCGCCGCGCCTCGCCCTGCGGGACGCCGTCCGCAACCGGGGCCGTACGGCACCCGCTGTCGCCGCCGTCCTGGCCGCCGTCGCGGGTACCGTCGCCGTCTCGACGTACGCCGCGAGCCGCGACGCCCAGAGTCAGGCCGAGTACCGGGCCAGCCTGCCGCACGGGGCCGTCGCCGCGCTCGTCCCCGGGGAGGGCGGCCGGGACGTCCCCGAGGTCCGCGACGCCGTGCAGCGCACGCTGCCCGTCGACGTCCGCGCCGACGTGTTCCGGATCGCCGTCGGCAAGCCTGGCTGCGGCCCGTATGGCGAGGGCGAGGGCTGTGGCAGCTTCGAGGTCGTCACCCCGCCGGCCAACGAGTGCCCGCTGTGGGTCAGCACCCCCGACGGCTCCGACCCGGCGGAGAAGTACACCAAGGAGCAGCGGCGCGCGCTCGCCAAGGACTGGCGCTGCCTCTCGCGCGACGGCAACGGCATCTACGTCGAGGGCGGTCTCCTCATCGCCGACGCCCCGCTCCTGAAGGTCCTCGGCATCGACGACCCGGGCGCGGCAAAGGCCCTCGCCGACGGAAAGCTCGTCAGCTTCCACAAGCCCCAGGTCGACAGGAACGGCACCGTCGGCATCAAGCTGATCAGCGACCTGGAGGCCGCCGACCGCGCCGCCGAGCAGAACAAGCCGGTCCCGGGCGAGCTGAAGTCCTTCCCCGCCTACCAGGTGCCCGGCTCGCCCGACTCCTACGGACTGCACAGCGTGCTCAGCCCCGCCGCCGCCAAGGCCGCCGGACTGACCACCGTCCCCCTCGGCGCCTTCTTCAGCACCGACCGGATGCCCAGCACCGAGGAGCGGCAGAAGCTCGACGCCGAGATCACCAAGCTCGGCAGCGACGTCGAGCTGACCGTGGAGCAGGGCTGGGTCGCCGAGAGCGCGCTCGTCCTGCTCGCGCTGACCGTCTTCGCCGGCCTGGTCACCATCGGTGCGGCCGGCATCGCCACCGGTCTCGCCCAAGCCGACGCGGAGGCCGATCTCAAGACGCTCGCCGCGGTCGGCGCCCCGCCCCGGGTGCGCCGCACGCTCAGCGGCTTCCAGTGCGGTGTGATCGCCGCAATGGGGGTGGTCCTCGGCTCGGCGGCGGGTGTCCTGCCCGCCGTCGGGCTGCGGCTCACCGAGGAGCGCCAGCAGATGCGCTCCTACCAGGAGGCTCTCGACAACGGCTGGGGCGGCGCCGGTGACGCCCCGCCGTACGTGCCGATCGTCGTCCCCTGGGAGACGCTCGCCGCCCTCCTGGTGGCCGTGCCCCTCGGCGCCGCCCTGCTGGCCGCGCTGGTGACCCGCTCGCGCGGGGCGCTGGCCCGCCGCGCCGCGCACTGAGCCTCCGCTGCCGGAGCGTGCCCCTGGATGAGGGTGGATCACCCTCGTCCAGGGGCACACCGTGTGGGAAAGCATGGTCCTGTACACCGATGGACTGATCGAGGCCCGTGACCGCGACATGGACCAAGGACTCGACATACTGCGCCAGACGCTCGCCCGGCCCACCCGATCTCTGGACGAGGCGTGCGACACGGTGCTCGGCGCCCTGCTGCCTGATCGCCCCCAGGACGACGTCGCCCTGCTGATCGCCCGCCCGCGCTCCCTTGACGCCGGACAGGTCGCCACCTGGGACATAACGGCCGATCCCACAGCCGCCGCCCGCTGCTGGCAGCAACCTGGGTCTGGCTGCTGACCCGCCCGCCCTTTCGCCGTCACCCGGCGGTGCGCACTGCCTGATCGGGCCGACGAGCAGCCCATTGCACGGGAGCCCGCTCGCCTGGATCGGCGCCGGGTGTTTCCCGTTCAGGCCGCGCATCCTGCCACTGCGGCGAGGGCTTCCTGCATGGAAGTTCCAGGCACCTGCAAGGACTTCGGCCATGAGGCCGGCTCGGCCGGCGTTCGGCAACGGGACACTATGCAGCGGGCACGGCCGAGGGCTTCCGTGGTCGGCTGCGCAACTCAGTTGACCGGAGGAGCCGCGGTTGCTCTACTGCGAGGCCGGACCGGGGAGGACGTGTGGCAGAACTGCCGGAGAGTGTAGATCGCGACATTCTGGAGGGGCGCACCTTCCTCGCAGTGAAGGCGATTCGTGAGGCACGAGGATGCCCGCTCCGCGAAGCGGTTGATCTTTACCATCAGCGCTACGGAGAGCTTCATCCTGAGCCGGTCTCGGCCCGGGAAGCTCCGCGGCCCCGCGTGCTGCGGTTCGAGCAGGATGGCTCTTTGCTTGTGCTTGAGGGGCTGCAAGACGGTCAGTAGCCGAAGAAGTGGTGGGCCGGGTGGCGGTGCTGACGGAGGCGGGCCGGACGTTGATCGAACCGGCCCGCGCGGCCGCGCGTCCTGGAAGCCAGCCGGACTCTCTCAACGGATTCACCGACCGTGGCTTCAGGGGAAGGCGAGAGCGCGGAAGGCGTTGCGGACGTCGGTCAAGGGCCGGCGGTCGCGGGTGTAGTAGAGCTTGTTGGTGAGCAATACCGCCCCACAGCCCCTGCTGCGGGGAGATCCACATGCCGGTGCCGGTGAAGCCGTAGTGGACCCAGGTGTCGTCATCGGGGTGGGTGCCGGGGGCGGGGTGCCAGAAGAAGCCGCGTGCGGGTTCGAGGGTGCCGGTCTGGACGGTCAGTGACTGCCTGGTCCAGGCGGGGCCGAATCCGGCTCGCCCCGGGCTGGTTGAGGTGTCCGGCATGTGGCGTAGGAAGAGGGCGAGGTCGTCGAGGACGGTGAAGGCGCCGGCGATCCCGCACACTGCACTCAGGAGCCGGGCGGAGAAGTCGTGGGCGATGCCCTTGAGATGGGTGTCGCTGTCCTGTCGAGCTCGGTTGGGGCGCAGCGGGTGGCGATCTCGGCAGGCAGCGGCCCGAAGCGGGTGGAGGCCATGTTCAGCGGCTGCCAGATCCGTTCCGTGGCGAGCCGGTCGAGGGGCTGGCCGGAGAGGTGCTCGGCGAGGTAGCCGAGAATGAGGGCGGCCCGGTCGGTGTACTCGACGGCCTCGCCGGGCGGGCCGTGCAGTGCCTCGTGGAGGACACCGTCGCGCACGTCCCGTGGGTCGGTGCCGTAGAGGTTCTTCAGCTGGGCCCGCAACGGGAGGCCGGCGGTGTGGGTCAGCAGCTGGCGGGCGGTTACGGCCGGCCCCGAGCGGGTGGCCGGCGACTTCGGGCCAGAAGTCGCCCAGGGGGAAGACGCGTACACCCGGTCCCATGGCGGGAAGTCGGCGAAGCACATTTGAGGTCGATGCCGGTGACGACGGCGACCACGGTCCGGACGGCTCCCGATACCCACCGTAGGCGGTCGGCTGACCGGTCGTGAGTTGTGTTCCGGCCCTGGCCGCCGCTCCGCCCCGACGACCTGGCCGCCACCCGGCGCGCGGCGGCCGAAAAAGTTTCTGCGGGCCGAGGCAACCTTTCCGGAGGCCGTGACAACTGGAGGGTGTGCGGACCAGGCGGTCCGGGTCAGAGGAAACGGCTGAAAGAGAGCACCGAACATGGTCCCTCCCCCATCCACGTCGTCCGAGGGGGCGTCCGTCGGCGGTCGCGCCGCCCGCCGTCGTCGCCGTGGTCGCCTGTCGTTCCACTCAGCCGGTCCGGGCCGACAGCAGGGGCACCGCGGCCGTCGGTTGTACCAGCGTCGGAGTCTCTGGGCGGCCGTCGCCCTGGCCGTCGTAGGCGGCTCCGTGGCCGTGGTCAACACGGCCTCGGCGGAAGTCGTCGACACGAAGTCCTGGTACCTGCTGGTCAACCGCGACAGCGGCAAGGTGCTGGACGACCTTGCTTACTCCTCGCACGACGGTGCGGCGGTGGTGCAGTGGCGCCGTAACGGCGGGGCCAACCAGCAGTGGCGGTTCCTCGACTCGGGTGACGGGAACTACCGGTTGCAGAACCGGAACTCCGGCAAGGTGCTGGACGACTACCGCTGGTCGAAGAGCGCCGGCTCCGCCCTGGTGCAGTGGAAGGACCACAAGGGCGCCAACCAGCAGTTCCACGTGAAGAAGTCGTCGGACGGCTACGTGCGTCTGATCAACCGCTTCAGTGGCATGGCCGTCGAGGTCAAGAAGGGCTCCAAGGCCGAGGGGGACCGCGTCACCCAGAACCACGACAAGAGCGCCGCCAACCAGCAGTGGAAACTCGTCCCGGCCGGGAGCGTCGGCGGCACCGGGAGCTCCGGCAGCACCCCCAAGCCCAACAAGCCCCCCAAGCCGGGCGGCAGCGTTCCGACAAGCCAGGCTCCGAGCAGCGGCACCCGCCCGCCGTCGACGTCGCCGTCGTCTCCGGCCACGGGTGACGGCAGCTCGGCGAAGCGTTTCATGGGCAGTAGCACGGTGCTCATCGGCGCTTCGATGACTGATGCCTCGGCGAACGCCGCGCCGTTCGACATGCGATACAACTACGTGCACAGCCACCCCGCGCCCTCCTCGGAGTACTACACGGCCAAGCGCTGCAAGGCCGAGTGGTCGAACTGGTGGGGCTGCTGGAACGGCGAGACCACGGCGCCCGGCACCTACGTGACCTGGAGCAACGAGAAGGCGTCCAAGACGACGTACCAGGGCAAGCCGCGCCCGCAGAAGTACTTCTGGACCTGGTACTCGCTGCGCGACCTCGGGGATCTGGCGGGCGAGGGCGACGGTCCGGGCGAGGTCAAGGCCATCAACAGGGCCGACCTGCTCACTCGTTACCTGAACGACTACCGCTTCTTCCTCCAGAAGATCGGCAACAGGGACGACATGATCGACATCGAGCCTGACTTCTGGGGCTTCGCCCGGTCGCTCGGCGATCTGCACAAGGTCCCCGCGCAGGTCAAGGTCGCGAATCCGACGGACTGCGGGTCGCAGGAGAACAGCGCCGCCGGGCTCTCCCGTTGCCTGATCGACATGGCGCGCAAGTACGCGCCGAACTCCGGCGTGGGGCTCCACCTCAGCTGCTGGGACTGGCAGACCAATCTCCAGGACTGCATCAACGACTACAAGGAGCTCGGGGCGAAGAACGCCGACTTCCTGGTCTCCGACGTCGTGGACCGCGACGCGGGCTGGTACGCGAAGCCGGAGCACGGTAGCAAGAACACCTTCTGGACCGACCAGAAGGCCACCGCCGAGCTGGGCTTCTGGAAGAAGATGGCCGAGGCGGTGGGCAAGCCGGTGGCCCTGTGGCAGATCCCCGTGGGCAACATGGCGCAGAACAACACCACCAACCACTACAAGGACGACAAGGTGGACTGGCTCTTCGGGCACATGGACCAGGTGGCGAAGTCGCACATCGTCGCCCTCCTGTTCGGCGCAGGGTGGCAGGAGCAGACAACGGTCGAGTCCGACGGCGGAAACCTGATCAACAAGACGATCAACTACCGCAAGTCGGGTGGTACGCCGCTCCAGTAGGCACACGCAGCCGGTCGGCCCGCCCTTCGCAGGGGCCGCGTTCGTCCCCTTCGCCACGCCGAGGACTCCTCGGCGGGTGCCGGCCGACTGCCGCCGCCCGTAGCCGACTGCCGGCGCCCGTAGCCGCCTGCCGAGAATGCCTCGGCAGGCGGCTACGGTCCGCCGAGGACGGCCGTTCCCTGCCCCGGCCGCTCGTGCGGAGACAGCGGATCATGTACGCCTCCCTCCCAGGATGGGTTGAGGACGCGGTTGCTGCGGATGATGGTGACCAGGGAGGTGTCCTGTGGCCACTCGACATCGCCGACCTGTGTGCCTGCCAGGGCCGACTCCTCCGGCAGGGTCAGCTCAACGAGGTTGGCGTCGCCGTGGCTGAAGCGCAGCAGGCGGACCAGGTCGCTCCCCGTGCGTCATATCGATCGGATACCGGGGTTCACGCACCCGTGCACCGCCGCCGCCAGTCTCCGCATCCAGGACACGATCAAGGACTCTCCCTCCATCACCCCGCGACTGAGGCACTCCCGGACCCCCACCATGCTGATGATCGCGGAGTGCTCCTCCCAGGTCCGCCAATGGGCGACCGCCATCCTTGCCGACGATCCCGCCATCCAGCGCGCGCAGTACATGTCCGGCGTCGGTCACCACATACGGAACGGCCTCGACAACAACAACCGAGCCGCGGCCGTCATCGGCGTATTCCTTCAGGACAAGCCGGCACCTCTGCCGAACCACCCGACCCGCGCCGAGATCCCCGCCTTCCTCCGCGACCACAAGTGACGACGACCTACGGTCCACCACCGGCTCGGCGGGCGAGCGCTCGAACGCTGCTGTGGCTGCGCGCCACGTAATCCCGGTCGCCCCTCGGGCACCTGACTGCGCACCACTCAAGTGGTGCGCCCTCGCGCTCCGAGCGGCCTGTGACGCAGCGCACTTGGCTGGGAGCGATGACTTCGCGTCCGGCCGTCGGTCATAAGGGCGACAACAGCTACGCGAGGAAGGCCCGTCCATGACCCACATGCTCAGCGCTCCCCAGCACGCCATTCCTGTCGCGCCTGCGTCTGGCCCTGTGGCGCGGAGGGCTCTGGCCGGTGGCGTGGTGGCGGGCCCGCTGTTCCTCCTGACCGGCGTGGCTCAGGGCTTCGCGCGGGACGAGTTCGGCTTCACCCGTAACGCGATCAGCCAGCTCGCCCTTGGGAAGGCGGGCTGGATCCAGACGGTGAACTTCCTGCTCACCGGAACGCTGCTGATAGCGGGTGCGGCCGGTCTGCGCCGCGTGCTGCGCGGAGGCGCGGGGGGAACCTGGGGCCCGGTCCTGGTCGGTGTCTTCGGTGCCTCGTTCTGGGCCGCCGCGCTCTTCCCGGCCGACGCCGGGGCGGGATTCCCCGAAGGCTCTCCGGACGCGACGGCGATGAGCGGGCACGGCGCCGTGCACATGGCGGCCGGGATGGCCGGTTACCTCGCCCTGTGTGCCGCGTTCGTCGTCCTGGCCCGCCCGCTCGCCGCCCGGGACCACCGCCGCTGGGCTCGCGCCTCGCGTCTCGTGCCTGTAGTCGTTCTCGCCGGCTTCATGGCCTCCGCCGCCTCCGTCCTGGCCTTCACCGCCGGTGCGGGCCTCGGCCTGCTGGGGCTCACCGCGGTGATGGCCCGCCTGGCCACCGCCCAGGCGAACCACTAGCCGCCTGCGCACCGGGCAAGCACCATCGACACCACAAAGATCGTTTCGACATGAACGGGGACATCCCATGACCGACGCGGTAAAGGGTCCCGCCAGCTACTTCCCCTCCATCGAGAAGAAGTACGGCCGCCCGATCCACGAGTGGAAGGACCTCATCCGATCCTCCCCGCTGACCAAGCACATGGAGCTCGTCTCCTGGCTCAAGTCCGAGCACGGCCTGGGACACGGTCACGCCAACGCCCTTGTCGCGCACACGCTCGCCGAGAACAGCGGCCAGTGACGTGAACGTGATCACGCCGTCCGGCGGATGGCAGATCATGTGACGTTTCCAAGGAGCCCCCGGAGCACGTGCCGCAGGACGTCCGGTCGCTCCAGATGAACGTCGTGTCCCGTCCCGGGGACGCTCAAAGCCACCGTCTCCGGCCGCTGCCGGAGCATCTCGTCAATCTCGCCCGACGAGATGATGCCGGACTGGCCGAGGACGGCCAGGGCCGGGCAGGCCACCCTCAACCACTCGTCCCAGAAGGACCGTTGAGCAATCTCCGCCAGCGACTCGACCATCACGTCCCGGTCGAAGCGCGGCCACCAGCCGCCGTCTTGCTCCACCAGGCCGGCCGCCCAGCCCTCGCCGACCGGACCGCCGCCGAGGAACTCGACGGCAGCCTCCCGCGACGGGAACGGCCTGGGCCAGGAATCGAGCCACCCCCCGATCTCCGTCTGTACGTCACGGTTCGGCCCGCCCGGCCCGGCCTCCACCATGACGAGCGCACGGAAGAGGCCGGGGTACGCGGCGGCGGCGAGCATGGCGGTGTGGCCGCCCAGCGACTGGCCCACCAGGACGGGTTGCCGGAGGCTGAGCTGTTCGAGTACTGCGACGGTATCCGCGACGTACGCGGCGCGGGACACGTCCCGCGGACGGCGCTCACTGGCACCGTGGCCGCGCTGGTCGACGGCGACGACCCGGTAACGGGGGCTCAGGTCTCGGGCGATGGCGTCCCATTCGCCCGCGTGGCCGGCCAGCCCGTGCAGCAGGACGACGGGCAGCCCCGATCCGCCCCAGTCACGGCAGGAAATACGGACGTCGTCACGGACGACGATGTGCTCTGACCAAGGCATGCGGGGTCCTTCGGGTCCTTCAGACAGGGGCCGGGCCCGGGAGGCGGCGGCCATCGGTGGCGCTGGTGTCAGGAGAGGAGTCCGGGCCTATGTGTGCGGGCAGGCCGAAGAGCGGGAACAGGCGCTCTGCATCGCGGAAGGCGTTGATGCCGGTGATGCGGTTGCCGGAGAACTCGATGACCTGGAGTGCCCAGGGTTCGTAGCCCGTACCGTCGAGGCTGGGCCGGTACTGGCCGAACGCGGGGGTGCCGTTCGCCGTGGTCGGGATCAGGCGGGAGCCGCGACAGCCGACGGCGGGCCCGGTCAGCCACGCCTGAATGTCGGGGACCCCGCGCATCCACTTCGCGTACGGGGGAAGACACAGCGTGGCGTCGACGTGGAGCAGCATGTTCAGCTCCTCCATGTCGTAGCGGGAGAAGGCCGTGGCGTACCGCTCGGCAAGCACGCGTCGGACGGCGTCGGACGGCCGGGTACCGGGGTCGTCGGCGGGTCCGCGGTGCGCGGCCAATGTGGCACGGGCCCGTTGCAGGGCACTGTTGACCGAGGTGACGGTCGAGCCGTGCAGCTCGGCGACCTCGCGGGCCGAGAAGGCCAGCACATCCCGGAGGATCAGCGTGGCCCGCTGTCTGGGCGGGAGGTGCTGGAGCGCGGCGACGAACGCCAGCCGCACCGACTCGCCCGCTGCCACCGCCGCCTCGGGGTCCCCTCCAGGACAGGGCCCGATCCACATGGCGGACTCCTCCGGAGCTCCCGGGGCCGAAGCTCCGGGCGACGGCTCCGAGAGGTCCATCGGCAGAGCCCGCCGCCTGCCGGCGGCCAGTGCGTCCAGGCACACGTTGGTGGCGATGCGGTAGACCCACGACCGCAGCGACGAACGCCCCTCAAACCCCTCGACGTTACGCCAGGCCCGGACCATCGTCTCCTGCACGGCGTCCTCGGCCTCGGCGTATGAGCCCAGCATCCGGTAGCAGTACCCGGTCAGTTCTGCCCGGTGGTTGTCCAGCCGGACCGCCGTCTCGCGCTCGCCGTCGCCCACGACAAGATCCTTCATGCTTGCTCCGCCCCCTGACGCGTGCCCTCCGAGGCCACCGACCAGGTGGTTCCAGTGATGTCCTTGGCCGCACGAAATTACCGGTCAGCAGCGGGGCACGGCCAGTGATCAGGATTCAGATCGCGTCGACGGCAGGGATAGCGTCGTGGTGGCGCGGTCTCACGGCCTGGTCGCACCGCTGTTGACCGTGGGTGTCCGCTCTCATGGGCACGCGGAGGGCACGGCGCTGCGCACAGCAGGAACGTGGAGTGCACGCGGCCCTCATTGCGCTCGGACTCCGTCGACTCGAAGGACTGCTCTGAGTGCGCCGTTGCGGGTGCACATGCGAGGTGCCGGTCAGCTCGTGGAAGCTGGTCACATGCGGTGCCGGTCGTCCTTCGAGTCGGTGCGGGGCCGTGAGCGGAACGTGCGGCGGTAGGCGTCGGGAGGCACGCCGACCGTGCGGTTGAAGTGTCGGCGCAGCGTCGTGGCGGTGCCCATGCCGGTGGCTGTCGCGATGGCGTCGACGACGTCGTCGGTGGTCTCCAGCAACTCCTGGGCGCGGCGGATCCGTTGGGTCAGCAGCCATTGCAGCGGGGTGGTTCCGGTCACCGCCCTGAAGTGGCGGCCCAGATTGCGCGAGCTCATCCGTGCCTGGCGTGCCAGGTCCTCCACGGTGAGTGGGTGGTCGAGGCGTTCGATCGCCCAGGGGAACAGCGCGGCGAGCGGATGGTCGTCCCGGGCGGGCACCGGGGCGGCTACGAACTGCGCCTGGCCGCCCGCCCGGTGCGGCGGCACGACCAGGCGGCGGGCGACGGCGTTGGCAACGGACGAGCCGTGGTCGAGACGAACGAGGTGCAGGCACAGGTCCATCGCGGCGGCCTTGCCGGCAGAGGTGAGCACGCTGCCGTTGTCCACGTAGAGCACGTCCGGATCGACCTCGACGCGCGGGTAGCGGGCGGCCAGGGCCTCGGTGTGCGCCCAGTGCGTGGTCGCGCGCCTGCCGTCCAGCAGACCGGCGGCGGCCAGCACGAACGCGCCCGTGCACAGGGAGGCCACGCGCGCACCTGCCTCGTGGGCCGCACGCACCGCGCCGACGAGATCGGCGGGCGGGTCCTCGTCGGCATCGGCCCACCCGGGGACGATCACGGTGTCGGCATGCCGGAGGCGGTCGAGCCCCTGGTCGGGCTCGAGCCGGAACCTGCCTACCCGCACGGCGTCTGACCCGCAGACCTCGACGTCGTACCAGGGGATGCCCACATCGGCCGGAGCTGCGCCGAACACCTCGTAGGCCATGGACAGTTCGAAGTGCAGCATTCCCTCGGTGAGGGCCAGCGCGACGGTACCCATGTCCGAAAGTGTACGGGGCACGTCGTTCCGGACACTCACGGCAGGACGTCCGCACCCGCCAGTGTGTTCACAGCGGATCAAGCGCATCAAGCGGATCAATCGAGTCGGGGGAGAACCCATGGGATCGGGACCGGGACAGACAGTGACGGTGTTCGGCGCGTACGGACACACCGGACGCTTTGTGGTGGCAGAGCTGCGGGATCGCGGGTTCGTCCCGGTTCTGTCCGGCCGCGACGCCGGCAAGCTGCGGGCGATGGCGGCATCCGCCCCCGGACTCGAGGTGCGGCCGGCGTCGGTCGACGACCCCGCCTCGCTCGACCGCGCCCTGGACGGTGCCGACGCCGTGATCAACTGCGCCGGGCCCTTCGCGACGACTGCCGCTCCCGTGATCGAGGCGGCACTGCGCGCCGGGATCCCATACGTCGATGTGGCGGCCGAGATCGAGGCCAACCTCGACACGTTCACGCACTTCGCGGACCGCGCCCGCGCGGCGGGAGCGGTGATCGTCCCCGCGATGGCCTTCTACGGCGGCCTCGGCGACCTGCTGGCCACCGCCGCGATGGGTGACTGGACGGCGGCCGACGAAGCGAACATCGCCTACGGGCTGAGTAGTTGGCACCCCACCCCCGGGACACGCACCGCGGGTACGGTCTCCAGCGACCGGCGACGCGGCCGGCGTGTCCGCTACACGGACGGGCAGTTGTCGTACCACGACGACAAGCCGACCCTCCTGAAGTGGCCCTTCCCCGACCCGATGGGCACCAGGGAGGTCGTCGGGGAGTTCACGATGGCCGACGTGGTCACCATCCCCAGCCACCTTTCCATCCCCGAGGTGCGCACCCACATGGCGACCGAAGCGGCCAGAGATCTCTCGGCCCCGGACACCCCAGCGCCGACCGCGGCCGACGAGAACGGGCGGTCCGACCAGACCTTCCTCGTCGACGCCGTCGTACGCTCCGGCGGCACCGAACGGCACGCTGTGGCAAGCGGCAGAGACATCTACGCAGTCAGCGCACCGCTCGCGGTGGAGGCGGTCCACCGCATCCTCACCGGCCGGACCCGCACGGTCGGTGTCGCCTCCGCCGGCGAAATCTTCGACGCGCCCGACTTCCTCCGTGCGCTGTCCCCGCACATCTCCTTCGAACTGCTCCAGTAGCAGACATTGTCCTGACCGTCGGAGTGGGTGCTGCGGCCAACGCCTCGATTTCGAAGACGAGCACATGCCCCTGCGGTTGTGGGTACGACCGCGATCGAGAAGACATACGGCCGTCCGACAGCGGAGTGGAAGGTGCTGATGCGAGCCGCTGTTCTCGCGGACTTCTGAGCGGGCGGCCCGCACGCCCTCCAAGGTTGAGGTCCGCGACGCGGGCCGCCGTGAGACGGGCTCCGGACCTGCCACGTGATCATCGTGATTACGGGTACGTCCGGCTTCCTGGCTGCCCTTGACTCGACGCACTGGGAGCACGGGCCGCGAATGAGGCGATCTCGGCTACCGGGTTCCTGGTCATGTCCCCGCTCCTGCTGGCGTAAATCCATCATGTCGCGAGGCGCGAGCGCCGCCCGGTCCGTCCATGTCCGCTGTCACGCGATATACCTCCACCCTGCGGATGCCGTGAAGGTAACCGCGCACTCCGGGCGCCTCGGCGGCGCACGCAATCCCGTTCAGCCTCACTGAAGGAACAGCAAGCTGAGGGCTTCCGGCGCGGGAAGCCGCAACGCGAATCAGAAAGCCGCAGGTCAGCGACATACTCCGATGACGGGAGCGTTGCGCGTATGGCTCCCGCCCAACGCTCGTGCCCTTCGCGTGCCCGACGAAGGTGGGCGTCATCCCCAAGGCCAAGAGCCGACAGCACGAGGCCGCTCGCGAACACGGCATGCACGCCCTCCGGCACTTCTACGCGTCCGTTCTGCTGGGACGCCGGCGAGAGCATCAAGGCCGTCAGCGAGTACCTCGGGCACTCAGACCCGGGGCTGACGCTGAAGGTGTACGCGCACCTCATGCCCAGTAGCCGGGACCGGGCCCGGAACGCCATCGGTCGCGCGCTCCGGCCGCAAGATCCTGGGCGCTGAGGGCCCACAGTGGGCCCAGGCCATGAAAACGCCCCTGACTCGCGCCATGTGCGCAGGTCAGGGGCATGATCACAAAATCTACTTCTTCTTGCCCTGGGTCTGGCGGGCCCGTTTTTCGGCCCTGGTCAGAGAGGCGCAGGCCCAACTGACCTGCGGCTGAGCGGTTGTTGGTGGTCGTCGTTGGTCGTTGCCGGTCGTCGTCGGAGGTCCCACAGAGGTCCCAGAGCGGGCCCCAACTTGGGGCGCGTCGGGACCTCTGGCGCTAGAGGTCAGACCCTCTACCGCTAGAGGTCTTGAGGTGAACGCGTAGATCGCGTTTACGTGGTGAGTCCCGCCCTTTCACAAGCGGCTTTGTACTTGGGCGTGCAGATCTGATCGATCGTGTACATGCCGTCCTTGACGACCGTGTCCTTGATGTTGTCGGCGGTCAGGGAGATCGGGGTGAGCAGGACGGCCGGGATGTCGTCGGTGGTGGGGCTGTCGACCATGTCTGTGGCGATGTCGCCGAGTTGTTCACCCTGGGCCAGGGCGACGGCCATTTCGGCGGCGGCCTCGGCCTCAAGCTTGAAGGGCTTGTAGACGGTCATGTACTGCTCGCCGCTCACGATGCGCTGTACGGCCGTGATGTCGGCGTCCTGGCCGGTGACCGGGGGGAGCGGTGAGACCTTGGCGGCCCTGAGGGCGGAGATGACGCCGCCAGCGAGGCCGTCGTTGGCGGAGTAGACGCCGTCGATGTTGTCGGCGCCCAGAGCGGAGATGGCGCTGGACATGTTGATGTGGGCGATATCCGGATTCCACTCGACGGTGTCGTACGCCTTGCCGATCTTCACCTTCCCCTGGAGGACGGACAGGGCGCCCCTCTTGAAGGCGGCCGAGTTCGGGTCGGCCGAGGAGCCATTCATCATGACGATCTGCCCGCCGTCCGCCTTGTCGCCCATGGCCTTGAGGAGCGCCCGGCCCTGGATCTCACCGATCTTCTCGCCGTCGAAGGAGACGTAGCCCGAGATCGGGCCCGTGGCGAGGCGGTCGTAGGCGACGACCGGGATGCCCGCGCGATCGGCCGTCTCGACCGAGGACCGGGCCGCCTCGGCGTCGACGGGGTCGAGGATCAGGACCTCGACCCCCTTGGTGACCATGGAGTGAATCTGCTGCTGTTGGGTGGCCACATCCTCCTTGGCGTTGGCGTACTCCACCGTGCAGTCGCCGCACAGGTCCTTGATCTTCTTCTCGATCAGGGGCCTGTCGAACTGCTCGGCGCGAGGGGTCCCGGCTCCCGGGAGCAGCAAACCGATCGTCACGCCGCCCGTGCCGGAGGTGTTCCCGGCACTGCCGCAGGAGGCCAGGACGACGGCCAGGGACACCGTGGCCACAGAGCCGGCGGCACGGCGCAGGTAGAGCTTCACGTGCGGGCACCTCCTTACCCGTCGACCGGACGCCGATCAGATCCCCATCCCAGTATGGGCAGGCACAGGGTGTTATGGCACAGGATGCGGAGGGCTGACCAGACTGCAGCAAGGGGCGGACGTTCCGGAGCCGCAAGTGCAAGAGCCGAGATACGGAGCCGCTACAGCGCGGAGCCAGCAGCTCAGGACTACCTTGCGCGACTCCACGCCCCTGGACAGGAGAAGCCGGGGTTCCTGCCTGAGTGAGGTTGCGGGGCTCAGGGCCGGGCCGTTCTCTCGCTCCAGGTCGTCGACAAAGGGCCCTGACGGGCGGCGCGGGGGTCGGCTGTGATGATGGGTGTTCGCCTGATTAACGGTGTGAGCGCCTGCGACGATGTGAGCATGCCGACGCCTGGAACGCCTCTCCCAGCTGCACTCATCCCCGACTGCCCCAAACCTGAAGCTCACCACGCGGCCTAGCGCCAAGGCCGACGACGCGATCTTTGTGTGCATCGCTCGCTAGGGCCGGCGCTGGAAGGTGGAGCTCGACGCTATGGCCAGCAGCGGGCCCACCATCCCGGACCAGGCAGTGACAGTCTTGCAGTCCGCGGCTGAAGTATTGGTATCTGCTGGCACAGATAGCGGCCCGCACCGTGCCTGACCAGGTCGCCTGACCAGGTCGCTAGTGCTCTGACCGCGATGGTTCACCGGGTTGCGGTTCGCGTTGATAGGTCGCCGGTCCCGGGTGGGGCGGCCCCAAACCACACCGTCCAGACCCGTGCCCTGCACGCCTACCTGCGCTGGCGCAACGCCAACGCCCGCCACCCCGACGTCCTGGCCGCCCAACGCCGCGAGCGTGCTCGTATCCGCAGCGAGAAAGGCATCCGCTGGGGCAGACACCCCCACTCAGCCGCAGCATGACCGGGCCCGGTGATCCGCCCCCGTCACTTCTCAGCGACTACCGACCCGGCTTGGTGCCAACTCGGCGATGACCTCATCACCATCAACTGCTCCCGTCGGCACGAAACCCAGCGATGTGTAGAGCCGTCCGGCAACAGCGTTGTCCGGCTGATATGCCAGCCGGATCGTCCAGCAGCCCTCCTGCGCCGCCAACCAGCCCGTCATGGTCAGCAGAAGGGCGCGGCCGAGGCCCTTGCCCTGCTCGGCCCCATCGATCAGCATTCCCCCGATCCAGTGCGAGCCGTCCTCGTCCAGACCCCACATGACGTGTCCGACGACCGCGTCGTCGGCGTAGACCGCCAGCGAGTTCCAGCTGTCCTCACGCATCGACAACAAGAGGTAGCGGGCTGCCATGGCGGGGACATGACTTCGCTGCTCGTCGAGAGGCACGATGTCAGCGACCTCGCGCCAGTTCTCGTCGCCCACCTCCCGTAAGGTGACGCGCCGTCCGGTCCGGTCGAAAAATCCGCGGTCAATCATCCGATGAGACTACTGCTCGCAGTTCAGTGACCCGGCGAACCTGTGCGGTCACAGCACTAGACGATAGAGGCGCATGTGAGGCACCCCTCGAATCCTGCGCCTAGTGCGGCTCGCTGCGGCCGAGCGCTCCGACCACAGGACTGAGGTCCCAGAGAGGTCCCGGGCCGTGAAAATGCCTCCCATCCGCGCCGTTCGCGCAGGTGGGAGGCATGATCACGCAACCTACTTCTTCTTGCCCTGGGTCTTGCCGGGGATCTTGGTGAGCTGGGTTTTTGCTGGTCAGAGGCAGTGGGTTCGTGCGCCTGGTGGTCGTCGTTGGTCGTCCTTGGCCACTGTTGAGCGGCCTCGGACGGCCCAGGGACGGCCCAGGCAACGGCCCGTTCGGCGGCCTACGAGCTGATGGACAACTCTCGTGCTCGCTGGCGCGCTTGGGCTCGTATCTCCTTCAGGCGACTGTGGAACGCGTTGTGGCGGTTCTGGTCGAGGTTCAGCGGGAGGTCGAGCTGGGAGATGAGTTGTGACTCCAGGTCCCATGGTTCGCTCTGCTCAATCCAGCACACCCGCGCGTTGTCCGCCATCCACTGGCTCAGGGTGGCTTCGCCGGCCTTGCCGAAGGTCATCCGCTTGCCGCTGCCCACGCGGCGCAGCTCAAGGCCGAGCAGGCATCCGAGGGTGAGCCGCAGCGTCGAGCCGGCCGCGTTGCCCCGGTAGTGGTAGCGCACCCGCTTGCGAAGGTTCTGCGTACTGGTGCGGTTCGCCATGAACCGCGGGGCTATACCGACGTACAGCAGGCGCCCAGCGTCCAAGTCGGGGTGGGGCGGCTGCTCGAAGTGCCACCCGTAGACCCCTGCCGCCGCCGGTACAGGACTCGGACGCACCAAGACCTCCTGCGCCGACCACAACTGATCGGGACTGACGAGAGCTCTAGCTTCCACGGCATCTCCAGGCGCGCGACGGCTGATCGTCGCAGGCTACTGGTCGCCGCTGACAGCGTCCCTCGCCTACGTAGCTGCGTGACATCAGCTTGGGAAGCTTGGGTTCTACGGGGCCGATGGGTTTGCTGACCTGCTGAGGAGCGGACTCATGACCTGAGGGCGTGCCGGATGGGTGACCGCTGTTCCCTGTGGTTCCCCGCACTATCTGGCACGGGTTTGGCACGGGGGCATGTCCAGGGACTAAGTCAGCGGCGCCGCAGATCCGGCCGCCGGGGCCGAGGTCGGTGGAGGTGGTCAACGAGTGGGCTGCGGTCTCCGGGTTCCTGAACGGCTTTGGCACTGGACCCGGCACTGCCCACTGGCTGACCGCAGCGAGATGAGGTGAGCCGCTACTCAAGCCACAGCATCGTCGCCAGAATGACTCATATGACGTCGTTGCTGGCCTTACTGGGGGCTCCGGTCGGGGCCGTGCTGACCACGCTGATTGGCGTATTCGTTGGGAGCATCGTCAGCAGAAGAGCTCAAGATCGCCACTGGATCAGGGAACAGCAGGCGGCAGCGTGCGTCCGTGTACTGCGGGAATCATCCTCAGTGCTTGTGGACCTCAGCGACATGGACCGCAACCGGCCTGACGACATCCCTCAAGGCGTGCTGGCCCCGACGACAGTCGACTGGCGCCCCTGGGGCGAAGCCCTCAGTAGCGTCAATCTCGTTGCCAGCAGGGACATTGCAGCAGCCGCGCACGCCATTGACGAGCAGATCTGGCGGTTTCACATTGCCATTCGGCGGGGTCTGACTCCTGAGGAGAACTGGATGGAGCTCAGAGGGAGAGTCGTTGCCGCACAGGGGCACTTCATAGCCGTCGCTCGTCGGCATCTCTCGCTCAGCGGAGAACCCCTCCAGCGCCTCGACGGACGCCCAGCACCGGACGACCCGATCTGGCAGACGGGGCGGCTCTAGAGCCCGGCTGGGGTCACTTGCGACGCTTGCGTGCCTTTGCCTTGCGTTCGGCTTCCTTGCGCTTCTCGATGGTGTACGACGACCACTCGCCACGGTGCAGGTTGCATCGCGACGCACCGACCATCGCCAGCCGCCGGCACCGAGTGCCCTTCTCCGTGAGTGCTCCACACCTGGACTGCGTGCGAGTCACGTCTCCCACCCCCGGTCTCGACCGTCGTGCGGACCAGTGCAGGATTACCCGGCACATGTCCTCTGTGGAAGGCGCACTGCTCCGCTCAGTGGTGCACGGCGGCCAAAGGAGGTTGCTCGGGGGCGCACGCTTTCCAACTGTGGTGGTGGTCCGGAGAGCGTCGAACGGGGCCGTTCACCTGCGTTCATGGGCGGCCAGCCGTGAGTGCGGCTACCGGCTTCAGGACGGTCTGAACGGCTGTGAACGGCGATTAATGAGACGGAAACTGAGACGGGAGCACGCCCCTAGCTTCAGGGCCTGAGCTGGCTCTGCTGGGGATCGAAGCAGACCAGCCCCATCGAGTCGGCGAGGGCTGCCGCGTAGCTGGAGGCCTCCTCAGCCGTGCTCCAGCGCATCGGGAAGTAGACAAGCGGGCCGCATGCCTCGCTGGTCAACGGCCCCGTCGACCAAGGGAAGGTATCCCCACATTCGTTCTCGGTCAGGTCACACCACCGTTCCAGGAGGGCGGCAACGTAAGCCGCTATGCGCACGACCGGCGGATGAGGTTGGTGAACGCTCGCGCAGCCGCCTTGTCGTCCGCAGGGCGATCGCCCTCCACACAGCCAAGTCGTGACTCATGTCCGGAGGCTCTCCCGGTGCGCTGACAGGCCGACCTTGCTCGCGGAACGGCAGGGTAGGCACCGAGGTTCGGTACCCACTGGCCGCGCGAACGCCCGTTGCGCAATGAGACTCCCTTACGGGCGGTCCACCGGGTGCTCTAAGCAGAGTCCGTGTGATCCTGAGACAGGGCGACCCAACCTCCGGCATCCTGGATGCTAACGATGTTCGGCACATGGCGAGGTAAGAACTGTGCGCGTTTTTATTAGCTGGTCAGGGGACGCTTCAAAGCTGTGTGCGGAGGCACTTAGGGACTGGCTTCCATTTATGAATCAAGCTATCGACCCCTTTGTTTCCTCGCAGGACATTTCCAAGGGTGAGCGAGGCCTGGATAAGATTGCAAGCCAACTACAGCGCTGCAACTATGGAATCGTCTGCGTAACTCGCGAAAATCAGCATGCTCCGTGGATCAACTTCGAGTCGGGAGCTTTGTCAAGAGAACTTGGGGAATCTCTGCTCGCCCCTTTTCTACTTGATCTAGCTGTTAAGGACCTCTCTGGCCCAATCGCCCAGTTCCAAGCCACTGAAAGTTCCTCTCGGGATGACGTCTGGTCGCTGGTGAAGAGCATCAATGAAAAATCCGAGAATAGTGTTGATCTTGACCGACTGCGGGTCACCTTCGACAGGTTCTGGGGTGATCTCCAAGAGAATCTTGAGCGGATTAGATCCGTGCGGCCGCACGATGCACTACCAGAGCGCGAAACCTCAGAGATTCTCAACGAGCTGGTTGCATTGGTTAGAGAGCAGAGTTCTCGAGTTCATAGCCTAGAGAGGAAAATTTCACTAATCGAGATGGCGAATACCGTACCCCGCTACACGATTAACGAACCAGCCGGCGAAATAACTATCAATGCCACCCAAAGAGAGGATTCCGTTGGGCAATTCAAGAGAATGCGTCGCGCTATCCTCGATATAATTGGTCCAGAGAATGTTCTAAAGATTAATTCGAGTGGCCCTACTGATCTAGAGGTTTACACAAGCGAGGAAGGCCTCCGGGCGGCGCATGCATCAGAGGAGAAGCTCCGGGCATTGGCGTCAAGCCTTGGAGTCGGCACCTATATCAACACGCCTGGCAATAGGCGCGATGCGGCTGTGATTCTCGCTCCGTTCTAACTTACGTGCGAGATTTCCTCTGTTTGCGCCAGTTGGATTTGCGCAGACGTCAGCTATGTTTCTGCCACTTCCGATATCACCGCAGTCGAGCCATAGGAAGATAGATGCCCTACCGGAATAAAACTTATGTGGCGTTCGCAAGTGAAGATATTTATTGCTATCGACTCATGGAAGCCTGGCGCGATAACAGGAATATCGAATTCAATTTTTTCGATGCCCATGACATCAATACTGCCCTTGATGCTAGTAGACCGGAAACTATCCGCCGCAGACTCGGCGAGCGCTTGTCAAGTACAAAGCAAACCGTTGTCCTTCTGAGCGACACTACGCGCCCTAAGGCCGCTAGACCCTCGAGCTTTCTTTACTACGAAATCGAGGCGATCAAGCGGCGAAATCTGCCTGTCGTCTTTGTTGACCTGAAGGGATCGCGAGTGGTAGAGCGGGCGAAAATTCCGGCCACTCTGATTAATCACTACTCCATCAATGTATCCTTCCAGCCAGCCATTATCAGGTATGCACTAGATGAGTACGTCCCCGCCTATATGGCAAATCCATCTAACGCTAACGTGAAGACAGGGCCGCATTACTACAAGGGGCATGTTTACGCGAGGTTGGGTCTGTGAGCGCCTTGCATAGATTCGCGCAACTGTTCAGAACGCAGCGTGGATTGACGCTTTTCTCGCGTAATTCGCTCGGGGCGTTCGGCCTACTTTCAGGCGTCTTGCAAATAGTTTTGGCTCTTTGGGTGGATGTCGCGATTTCAGCTCCTCAGCGCTGGGTTCTCCTTGGTGCACTGTTGGCTGTCTCGCTGCTCTTTGGCGCCTACAGGGCCTGGCCGCAACGCAAAGTCACGCGCGAGTTCAGCAATCCCGATATAGCGATCACGGTCGAGGTCGGAGACCTGTTTGCACAGGGTAGTCATCTCGTTATTGGGTTCACGGACACTTTTGACACGGATACGACGAACGGCGTCGTGATATCTAGCACCAGCGTTCAGGGGCAGTTCCAAGAAAAAGTCTACGGGGGCGACGTCGGCAAACTAGATTCCGACTTGAGTGACGCTCTTGAGCGCGTCGAATATGTATCTACAGAAACCTCGGAAGCGAAGCCGATTGGCAAGCTGCGAAGATATCCGATATCTACCGTGGCAACGCTAGGAAGTCCTGCGCGTCACTACTTCTGTGTTGCGTACTCCAAGATGGAGAATGATCTGATCGCACAATCAAGCGTTGACGCTCTGTGGAAGAGTCTAGATGCTGTTTGGGATGCCATACACGTTCGAGGTCAGCGCAAGGCTGTTTCCATTCCAATCATTGGCTCAGAATTGGCTCGTGTCTCTTGCTTGAATAGGGAAAGTCTTCTAAAGATGATCACCCTATCTTTCGTAGCTCGCTCCCGCCAGAATCCTGTGTGCAAGGAGCTTCGGATTGTAGTCCACCCTAAAGACTTCGAGCATATAAACATGCTCGAAGTCGACGCTTTTCTTCGCACGCTATAAACGCTGCCCTCCTGGATGGAGTGCGGTGCAAGCGGTCGACGTAGCGGCTTTGGGCTGGAGCTGCTTTGGCGCGAGTGATCATGGCCCCGTAAGCTTCCGGCGCGTCGGGCAGTCTGTGGACCTGCCCGGTAAAGCACGACGTTGGGGCCATGATCTGCGAGGCTCGCGCCAAAGTGGCTGCCTAAAGCCGTGGAGCCGACCGCCCCAGCCACGACGCACCTCTTCTCTGGTATCAGGTGGCTGATTGCTGTGCGCGCGGCCCGGGCGCCGGCCGGGATGGAGCGGGGCGGAGACAGGAGCGCAGGCCCGGCCGGGGGCCGGGCCGCGCGCGGTGAGCGGAGCGAGCCGCCTTGAACCAGTAGAGAAAGTTGTAACTCAGTCGGTCGCGCAGGGTTTGAAGTCATATGCGCAGGACGGGAGTTCGACGCCGTTGCGGTGGGCGAGCGGTGCGAAGAGCACCGGCCGGATCGTCCAGGTGATGCGGGTGCGTCCCTGCGTGATCGAAACAGTGCAAGGCTTCGCCCGTAGGAGGGCTCGTCGGGTCTCGATGCGGCCCTCGTACAACCAGTCCCATGCCTCGTCAGAAGCTTGAGAGTCCAGGGCGGGTGTGATGGTGCGCAGGGCGACCGCGACCCATCTGTCTGCCTGGGCCGCCGAGTAAGCGTCGACGGATGCCAGAGGTGCTGGCCGCCGTTGTACGTCCAGGTCCTCGGTCCAGCACTCGCACCAGTAGCCCGCGCGCAGGGCAGGTGCGTCAGGGATCTTTGTGGGGGAGCGAGGTGGGGGGAGATGCGTGCCTTCGACGCTTCGGGCTGGTGCGCAGGCAGCTGAGGCCTCGTTGTGTCTGACCGTGGTGGACGGAGGGTGGAGATCTGGTCGGTCGGCTGGTGTCGGCAGGGTGAGTTCGGCCCAGCAGCATTTGCCCGTTTCCGTTGGATCGGTGCCGTGGCTGGCGGCCAATGCCTCGATGAGATGCAGGCCGCGGCCGTTCTCGCTGTTCAGGTCGGGGTGACCGGGACGGGGCAGATCCGGACTGGCGTCGTGCACTTCGATTCGGAGGAGGCGGCCGGTCAACTGCACCAGCAAGGCCACGCGGTCGGTGCCGGCGTGCTGGACCGCGTTGGTGACCAGCTCACTGATCAGCAGTTCGGCGGTGTGCACGGTGTCTTCGTCCAGCTGTGCCCGCCAGCCTCGTATCCCGGCTACGGCCCGGCGTCGGACGGCGGTCACGGCGGTGGGTGTGGCCGGCACCGAGAAGCTGAGCTGTTGCATTGCCATGGGTGGCCTTCCGGTTGAGTCTGGCTGGCAACTTCACGCAAGCAGGTGACAGGCGGGCCGGACGGCGTCGGAGTCGGTGCTGCATCGGATATGCAGAGGCTGCATCACGTCGCGGTACGACTGACCTACGCTCCGTTGAGCAGGCATGATCGGCTGCAGCGAAAGGGGGCAGTGGCAGATGCCCGAGACGCAGCACGAGGGGCGACGGGTCGGTGAAGTGATCCGCAAGGCACGGGTGTTACGGCGACGCTCGCAGAAGGACGTCGCCACCGCGCTCGGCTATCACCAGTCCAAGGTGAGCCGACTGGAGAACGGTCGTGGGACGGGGGACATTGCGGTGCTCCGGGCCCTTGCCGAGGAACTCGGAATCCCGCCGGGTCAGTTGGGCCTGGCGTCGGAGGCCGATGCTTCCGCCGTCGGCCCGGACACGGTGCCCGCTCACATGCACCGCCGTACGTTCCTCGCCGCAGGGCTGGCCGCTCTCACGCCACCACCTGCCACCCCGACGCCGGCCCATGACGACCTCGTACAGGTTCTCCTGCCTGGCCCTGGTCCATCGCCCACCGGGGTTCCGTCAGACCCGACGGCGCTCCGCGAGCGCGTCGGTGCCGTTCGCAGGCTCTTCTACACCTGTGACTACACGACGTTGGAGCGCGTGCTGCCCGGCCTGATCGCTGACCTGAGGCAGGCCGTGAGCGATGCAGTTACGGACACATGCGCTCTCTCCGGGATGCTGGCCACGGCATACCAGACGGCGACCAGCCTGCTGCTCAAGCAGCACGACCAGGGCAACGCCTGGCTCGCGGTCGGCCGAGCGATGGCCGAGGCCGAACGCTCCGGGGACCCGGTGATCCTCGCCTCGAGCGTCCGTGTTCAGGCACACGTCCTGGCCCGCGAGAAGCACGCCGCTCAGGCCGTCACCGTCGTCCGCTGCACCGCTGACCAGCTCGCGGGGTCCTACGACCGCCGTTCCCCGAAGTTCCTTGCTGCTCTGGGGCTGTTGCTGCTCCGTGGTGTTACGGCAGCCAGCGGGGGAGGGGATCGTGCCGCCTGCGGAACATTCCTCGCCGAGGCCAAGGAAGTGGCCCGCTATGTGTGCCTCGAACGGCCCGACGCCTGGGCCAACTTCAGCCCCACCAACGTCGCCCTCCACGAAGTGAGCGCGCTGGTGGCCCTGGGCGACACCGGCCGTGCCCTCCAAGCCGCGCGCCCCCTCATGCACCGCCCCATCCCGGTACCCGAGCGCCGGGCCGCGCTCTGGGTGGAGGCCGCCCGCGCCTACAGCCGACAGGACCGCCTCGCCGACGCCTGCCGCGCCCTTCAGGTCGCCGAAAGCTGTGCCGCCCAGGATGTCCGCCGTCCAGCAGTGCGGGACCTCGTTGCCGACATGGCCGCCCGCGACCGTCGCCGCACACTGCCGCAGCTGCACGAATTCAGTCGCCGAGTAGGAGCCACCGCGTGACCGAACCGTCCACCCCCCGCAAGAAGCCCTTCTTGTACGTCGTCGTCTGTGCCTGCGGCGTTGCCGGTGATGTCGGCAAGCTGATCGCGGCCGCACAGGAGCGGCATTGGGATGTGGGGATCATCGCAACACCGCAGGGGCTGGGCTTCCTCGACGTCGAATCGATCGAGGCCCGGACCGGCTACCCCGTCCGTTCCGCCTGGCGGACCCCGGGCGAGGCCAGGCCCCTGCCTCCGGCGGACGCGATCGCCGTGGCACCGGCCAGCTTCAACACGATCAACAAGTGGGCCGCCGGCATCGCGGACACCCTCGCTCTCGGCGTCCTCTGCGAGGCATTCGGGATGGGTATCCCCACCGCTGTACTGCCGTACTTGAACGCAGCCCAAGCAGCCCATCCTGCTTACGCGCAGAATCTGAACCGGCTCCGTGAGATGGATGTCCTGATCGGCTCGTACGAGCCCCACCTGCCCAAGGCGGGGGGCGGCGCGGACCGCTACCGCTGGGAGGAGGCCTTGGGCCTCCTGGAACCGCATCTGCGCCGTCGTACGCCGGGCAGGCGGTTGTGAGCTTTACTCCTATGGGGGCAGCGGGCTCGTGATGCAGAAGTGGCGCGCTTCTGGCACGCGACCGCTGATCACAGCGGACAGCAAAAAGGCCCGGGTCTCTGACCTGGGCCTTAATCATGGAGCGGGTGACGAGAATCGAACTCGCGCTCTCAGCTTGGGAAGCGACGGCGCCTGGGCGGGCTGTATGGCTCTGACGTGCGCAGATGGCTTCGGCTCGGGCGGTCGTGCGGGTCGGATCGCACCGGTGTTGACCGTGGTTGTCCGCTGCTATGGGCACGCTATGGGCACGGGGCGCGCAAACCGGTGGGCAGAATGCGTCCAGGGACAGGTGCTGTGTTGGGCCGGGCTCGGCCGGGCGTCCAGTCAACATACGCCTTCGCGGGTGCACAGGGCTTGGTGATCTCGACCTCGCCGGGCGAGGTGTCGAACCGTGGCACGGCCTCGTTGGCCGGCCCGAGCGAGCGGAACGACCCCCGCATCGGAACGAGCCCCTTCCCGGTGATCGAGTGCACCGCCGCGGATCTCGATCCGCCGAGTCCTGGACTTCTCCCGGTGACCGTGACGTCCTCCGGCCCCCGGCGCCTTGGACACGGCTCGCTTCCATCGCCATACAGACTCATGTGGTGGAAGTGAGGCGACTGGGGAGCGGGGGCGCCTCAGACTCTCGTAGGCAGTTCGCCGGGCGATCACTGGCCGTCACTGTTCCGTAAGGCGCTCGGACGTTCCGGAACGGACAGCTGCCGAGTGGGATCGGTGCATGAAACTGCGTGTTCTTCCGCCGGTGTTCAGGGGCAGGCTGCACGACGCCCGCACGGCGACATCGATCGGCCGCTGGCTGGGGCCGGCGTTCGCCCTGTGCTTCGTCACCGGGCTCGTCAGCCACTTCATGCAGCATCCGCCGGTCTGGCTGGCCGACCGCATCCCGAGTCGCCCGTCGTGGGGTTACCGGTTCACCCAGGGCCTGCACGTCGCTTCCGGCATCGCGGCGATTCCGCTCCTGCTCGCCAAGCTGTGGACGGTGTACCCACGGCTGTTCGCGTGGCCGCCGCTGCGGTCGGCACGGCACGCGCTGGAACGTCTGTCGGTCGCGGTGCTGGTGGCCGGGGCCGTCTTCGAGCTGGCGACCGGGCTGCTGAACACGGTCCAGTGGTACCCGTGGCCGTTCTCGTTCGTGCCGGTGCACTACGCGGTGGCGTGGCTGGTGACCGGGGCCCTGGTGCTGCACATCGCGGTCAAGGCCCCCGAGATCCGGGCGCATTGGAGCCGACGGTCGCCCGGGACGCTCAGCCTGCCGGCACAGGACGCCGCCGACCGGCGGTCGTTGCTGGCGGCGGTGGCGGCGGCCGTCGGAGCCGTCACCCTCACCACGGTGGGTCAGTCCCTCACTCCGCTGAAGAACCTCATCCTGTTCGCGCCGCGCCATCCCGACCACGGCCCGCAGGCCCTGCCCGTCAACCGGACCGCCGCGGCGGCCGGGGTCGGCCGGGTCGCCGACGAGCAGTACCGCCTGGTGGTGGCCGGTCCACGGCCGTACACCCTTACGTTGGACGAGCTGCGTGCTCTGCCGCAGCACGAGGCGGAACTGCCGATCGCCTGTGTGGAGGGCTGGAGCAGGTCGGCGCACTGGACGGGCGTACGGGTCGCGGATCTGCTGGAGCGGTCGGGGGCGCCGGCGGACGCGCGGGTGCGGGTGGTGTCGCTGCAACTGCGCGGTGGCTACCGGGTGTCGGAGATGGGGCATGAGCACGCCCGCGACCCGCTGACCCTGCTCGCGCTCCGTCTGAACGGAGAGGAGCTCGACCCCGACCACGGCTACCCGGCGCGGCTCATCGCCCCGAACCGGCCCGGCGTGCTTCAGACCAAGTGGGTGGGACGGCTGGAGGTGCTGTCGTGAAGGTGACGCGTGTTGTCGTGGGCGCGGTGGGTGTGGCCCTCATGGGCGTCGGCGCGTCGCTGCTGACGGACGTCCGTGACCTGACCGGCGTTCTGGCCTGGCTGGGCGGGGCGGTCCTCCTGCACGACGTGCTGCTCGCACCGCTGGTGCTGCTGGCCGGGCTGGTGCTGGTGCGCGGCCGGGCGCGCGGTCCGGTGCGCGGGGCACTGGTGGTCATGGGCGCGTTGACGGTGGTGGCGTTGCCGGTGCTGCTGCGCCCGGGACGCACGGCGAACGCCTCGGTGCTCCCGCTGGACTATCCGCGCAACTGGCTGATCGCGCTGGCGGTCGTGGCCACGGTGACGGCGCTCGCGTCGGCCGCCAGGGGCCTTGTGCGGCGTCTGCGGTCACCGTCGTGAGGGACAGCGGCCGACCGCGGCCGCTTTCGGTGTTACGGGTGTCTTACGCGTTCCGCGCAGGGGCACGGCGGAGCCGGCGCGCCCTCCTACGGTGACGGGATGAGATCATTGCGTGCTCTGCGTGCTCTGCGTGCTCTGCGTGCTCTGCGTACGACGGCGCTGGTGACGGCGGTCCCCCTGCTGCTGGCTGTCGCCGGTCTGGTCCATCCCCGGCATCTGACGGCGGCGACGGCGGGCGACTGGGCCGGGCTGCACGTCGTCCTGCTGCCGGTGTTCCCGTTCTTGGTGCTCGGTCTGGTGGTCCCGTTGTGGGGCAGGCCGCGCCGTGACGCCGATGGATTCCTGACGGTGCTCGCCTGGGCCGGATGCCTCGTCTACGCCGCGTACTACTCCGGACTCGACGCCGTCGCCGGGATCTCCGCGGGCACGGTGGTGGACCACGGGGTCCACGGGGCGGCCGGGCGGCTGTTCGCGGCCGGCGACGAACTGGGCCGGGCGGGGGTCTACGCCTTGGCCGTGGCCTGTGCCGCGACGTGCGCGGTGCTGCACCGGCGGCACGGGGCTCGGGTGCTGCCGGGGGCCGTGGCGCTGCTCGCCGCCTGCTGGTCGTTCGCCGACAGCCACATCTTCTGGCCGCGGGGTGTGCTCACCATGCTCGGCTTCGCCCTGGGGTTCGCCTTGCTGACGGCGGCGACGTATCGAAGGGGAGAGGAAAGGGTGGCGACCGGAGACGACGGGGCACGGCCTCGAAGGCCTACGAACCGATGAGGTACCCCCGTCGAACAGCTGGCCGCTGCCGGCGCGGCCGTATGGTCGGGCATGTTGATCCTGGTCACCGGAGGTGCGGGCTTCATCGGCTCGCACCTCGTCACCGCCCTCACCGGCGCCGGCCACCACCGACGCCGTGCTCGGCGTGGACGCGGTGTGCCGCCAGGCCGCGATGGCCGGACTCGGCAAGGGCTTCGCCGGCGCACCGGACTATCGGCACGGCCGTACTGTCGGCTGCAACGATCTCGGCACGTCCGTACGGCCGGCCGGTATGGCTGCGGCCGGGGTGAGGCGTCCGGTGCCGGCCGGCTCGACCGTGAGGATCGGCGACGTCAGCGATCCGTAAGGACACCAAATCCCTTATGCCTGCTTTGCGTTCGTAAGGTGAGGGGGGTGATCGAGACATCCCCTTCTCCTGTGGACATCGTGCTGCCCTGCCTCGACGAAGCCGAGGCCCTGCCCTGGGTGCTGGAGCGGATCCCACCCACCTGGCGCGCGATCGTCGTCGACAACGGCTCCACCGACGGCTCCGCCGACATCGCCCGCGCCCTCGGGGCGTACGTGGTCCACGAGCCGCGGCGCGGGTTCGGCGCCGCCTGCCACGCGGGCCTGACGGCCGCCACGGCCGACGTCGTCTGCTTCTGCGACTGCGACGCCTCCCTCGACCCCGCACTGCTGCCCCGGGTGGCCGGTCCCGTCCTCGACGGTGTCGCCGACATGGTCCTGGGCCGCCGCCGGCCCACCGCCCGCGGGGCCTGGCCCGCCCACGCCCGGCTGGCGAACCTGGAACTGGCCCGCCTGATTCGCCGCCGCACCGGCCTGAGGCTGCGCGACCTCGGCCCCATGCGCGCGGCCCGCCGCGAGGCGCTGCTGGCCCTGGACCTGACCGATCGCCGCTCCGGCTACCCGCTGCAGACGGTGATCCGCGCCGCCGACGCCGGCTGGCGCGTGGACGAGACGGACGTGCCGTACCACCCGCGTACGGGCCGCTCGAAGGTCACCGGAACCTGGCGCGGGACCTGGCAGGCGGTCCGCGACATGCGCGCCGTACTCGCCGAGCAGCCCGTGCCCGGCCCGGCCGCGGCGGTGTCGGGAGCCGTGCGATGACCGCCGCCTCGGGGCGGGCCACGCTGCTCGTCATCGCCAAGGAACCGGTACCCGGCCGGGTCAAGACGCGGCTCACCCCGCCCTACACGCCGCAGGAGGCCGCCGCGCTGGCCGAGGCATCCCTGCGCGACACCCTCGACGCGGTGCTCCGGGTGCCTGCCCGGCGCCGGATCCTCGTCCTCGACGGAGAACCGGGGCGCTGGCTGCCCCGGGGCTTCGACGTCGTCCCGCAGGTCTCCGGCGGGCTGGACGAGCGGATCGTAGGCGCCTTCGCCGTCTGCGACGACGGTCCCGCGCTGTTGGTCGGCATGGACACCCCGCAGCTGACCGCGGATCTGCTGGCCGGTGTCGGCGAGGACGGCCACGACGCCTGGCTCGGGCCGGCCGCCGACGGCGGCTTCTGGGCCCTGGGCCTGGCCGAGCCCTCCCGTGCCGGGTCCGTAGTGCGAGGTGTTCCCATGTCAACCGACCGCACCGGCGCGGTCCAGCGCCGCAGGCTCGTCGAAGCGGGCCTGACGGTCCGTGACCTGCCTCTCCTGCGCGACGTCGACACCGCGACGGACGCCGCCCGCGTGGCGGGCCTCTGCCCGGCCGGATCGCGTTTCGCCGCCGCGCTGGCCTCGTTCGCGGAGGTCGCCCGGTGACCGGAACCGCAACCAGAAGCGCCCAGTCGGCGGCGCCCGGACGGCAACAGCCCCGATCCGCCGACCCGTTGCCCGGCCCGCGCGTGGGGCCGGCGTGTCCCGCCGAGCCGCTCGCTCGTGCGGAACCCGGCGAACCATGGACGGACGACCCCTACGCCCACGCCGTGCGCACTGGCCGCGGCCCGTTGTATCTGCGCCGCATGACGCCGGGCGCCCCAGGGGCGGTGGAGCTGCTGCCGCTGGACGTGGAGAGCTGGTGCGCCGCCCCCGACGCCGTCGACACCGACGTCCTGCGCCGCTGTAGCGGGCCCGTGCTGGACGTCGGCTGCGGACCCGGACGCCTGGTGGCCGCCCTGGCCGCACGCGGAATCCCGGCCCTCGGCGTGGACGTCAGTCCGGCCGCCGTCGCCCGGACCCGGCGACTCGGCGGAAGCGCCCTGCGCCGCTCCGTTTTCGACCGCCTGCCGAGAGAGAGCCGGTGGGGCACCGTCCTGCTGATGGACGGCAATGTGGGCATCGGCGGCGACCCGGTGACCCTGCTCACTCGCCTGCGTGAGGTGGTCCGCCCCGGTGGCCGTCTGCTGGCCGAGGCAGCCGGCGACGACGTGGACGAGCGCCTCACCGTCCGCGTCGAGGACGCCCACGGCCGTCACGGCCGACCTTTCCCCTGGGCTCGTGTCGGCGTGACGGCGCTGCTCCACACAGCCCAGGTCACCGGCTGGATCGTCACCGGCCGGTGGACCGCGGACAGCCGTCCCTTCGTGGAACTCCACCGCCCGAACTCCGGGCCGGGCAGACCCGGCAGGCCGCGGGAGGAGCACACCGCGGCCGGGGACGAGAGCGCCGCGACGTCACGCCCGCCGGGCGCGACGTCACTCCCGGGGGGCGGGTCATGACCGACACCGTCATGTCCCGCCCACCGGGCTCCGGGTCTTCCGCGTCACCACCCCCGCCCCCTGCCGCCCGGGCGAACCGCCGGAAGGCCCGGCTCGCCGTCACCGCCACCGCGGTACTCCTCGCCGCGCTCACCGCCGTCGTCGCCGACACCCTCCAGGCAGGCGACAGCCACAGCGCCCCCGCCCGGCTGCTGGCGGGATACGCCGTCGCCTGGGCGCTGTTCGCCGCCGCGGTGTGGACGGTGCGCAAGGTTCCGGCCCGGGCCGCGATGGTCCTGGTCCTGATCGGCGCCGCCGCCGTCGCGGTGACCGGTCTGTCCTCGCCGCCCCGCACCAGCAACGACATGTTCCGATACGCCTGGGACGGCCGCGTCCAGGCCGCCGGAATCTCCCCGTACGCCTATCCGCCCGCCGCGCCCGAACTGGCCGAGTTGCGCGACGACTGGCTCTTCCCCACCGAAGGAGCCTGCACGGACTGGGGCCTGACACACACCGGCAGCGGCCTGTGCGTACGCATGAACCGCCCCGGCGTGCCCACCATCTACCCGCCCGTGGCCGAGGGCTGGTACCTCGCCGTGCACGCCGTCTCCCCGCCCGACAGCCGCCACAAGCCGCTCCAACTCGGCGGCGCGGTCTTGGCGTTCGGCACCACGGTGGCTCTGCTGGTCGTCCTGCGCCGACGCGGCGATCCGGCGCGGGCCCCCGCGCGGGCCGCGCTGTGGGCGTGGTGCCCGGCTGTCGCCTTCGAAGCCGTCAACAACGCCCATATCGACACCCTCGGCGTCCTGCTCGTCGTACTCGCGCTCGGCACCGCCACGGCCGGTGCCCGACGGGGGGCACTGCTCGGCGCCGCGATCGCCGTGAAGATCCTGCCCGTACTGGTCCTGCCCGGCGCCCTGTCGGGACAGCGCGGTCCGGCACGCGTCCTGCGCGTCACAGCCGCCGCCGTCGCCGCTGTCGCGCTCGCCTACCTGCCCTATGTCCTCGCCTCCGGCGCCGACGTCCTGGGATACCTGCCCGGATACCTGCACGAGGAGGGCTACGAAACAGGGCGCGTACGCCGCTTCGCCCTGCTGCGGCTGCTCCTGCCGGACACCGCCGCGGCAGTGACCGCCGCGGCGCTGCTCGCACTCACCGCGCTGTACGTATGGTGGCGTGGGAATCCCGCCCGCCCCTGGCGCGGCGCCCTCCTGCTGACCGGCACCGCGCTGCTTCTCTTCTCGCCCACCTACCCCTGGTACTCCCTGCTCGTCATCGCCCTCGTGGCCCTGGACGGCCGCTGGGAGTGGCTCACCGTCACCCTTGCCGGCACCGTCCTCTACCTCGCAGGCCGACTGCTGCCTGGCTTCCCCCTCCAGGCGTGGACGTACGGTACGGCCGCGTTGGTCGTCACGGCCGGTGCCTGTCTGCGTTCCCGTCCAGTACGGGAACTGCTGAGGCGACGCCGAGGCCCCGCGGCGTTCGCAAAGGGACTCGGCGACTGAATAGTGCCGGTGAGAGCCGGACGGCGCGCGACGCCCACCGATCTAGACAACAAAGAACCCCCGGGTCCCTGACCTGGGGGTTTCGCATGGAGCGGGTGACGAGAATCGAACTCGCGCTCTCAGCTTGGGAAGCTGATGTTCTACCATTAAACTACACCCGCGTAAGACGCCCGTTCCGAGATCATCCGGAGCCGGTGTCCGATCGCCTGGTCACTGTACCTCATCACCGGCCCCCGGCGCTGACGCCGAGGGGCCTGAGGGCGTTTCAGGGGGCGGATGTGACTGCGGGGTACCGGAGTTGGGGCGTACGGTGGAGGGGTCGGAGAGGGTCAGGGCGGGGTCGGAGTGCCGCCTGGAGGGCCGTCCCTTTGATCCCGTAATGTGGCCTCTCGTCGTCAGGCAGGCAGCAGCCGGACGCGGCTCTTGGGGAAGGGACTCTAGGACTTGATGGAGCGCACCGTCGTCCGTTGTGCCGATGGGCACGTGTTCAGCACCGCTTCGTTCCCGATGCAGCAGGCCGAGCGCCTCGGCCCCGGGCGGCTCCTCCGGTGCCCCCGGTGTGCCCGGCTCCGCAGTGTGGTGCCGGTGCCGGTGGCGGTGGCGTTGGAGAAGCGGTAGCAACAGCAGTACCAGCAGTATTGCTAGCACCAGCAGTGCCAGCAGCACCAGCAGCGCCAGCAGCGCCAGCAGCACCAGCAGTGCCAGCAGTGCCAGCAGTGCCAGCAGCACCAGCAGTGCCAGCAGCATCAACAGCAGTAACAGCAAGCGCAGCGCCTGGCGCGCGGAGGCCGTGATTGTGGTCGTTCCGCGCGCCTTGCGTATCCTCGGGGCGTGCTTCTCTCAGACAAGGACATCCGGGCCGAGATCGACGCCGGGCGGGTACGGATCGATCCCTACGACGAATCCATGGTGCAGCCCTCGAGCATCGATGTGCGGCTGGACCGTTACTTCCGGGTGTTCGAGAACCACCGGTACCCGCACATCGACCCCTCCGTCGAGCAGGCGGACCTCACGCGGCTCGTGGAGCCCGAGGGCGACGAGCCGTTCATCCTGCACCCCGGCGAGTTCGTGCTGGCCTCCACGTACGAGGTCATCACGCTGCCCGACGATCTTGCCTCGCGGCTCGAGGGGAAGTCCTCGCTCGGGCGGCTCGGGCTCGTCACCCACTCCACCGCCGGGTTCATCGACCCCGGGTTCAGCGGGCACGTGACCCTTGAGCTGTCCAACCTCGCCACGCTCCCGATCAAGCTCTGGCCCGGCATGAAGATCGGCCAGCTGTGCATGTTCCGGCTCAGCTCGCCCGCCGAGTTCCCGTACGGCAGCGAGCGGTACGGGTCCCGGTACCAGGGGCAGCGCGGGCCCACTGCCTCGCGGTCCTTCAAGAACTTCCATCGGACCCAGGTGTGAGCGGCGTGCGGGAGAACCTGACCTACGAGCGGTTCGGCACCGCCGTCCGTGAGCTCGCGCAGACCATCGTCGACGACGGGTACGAGCCGGACATCGTGCTCAGCATCGCCCGCGGTGGCGTCTTCGTCGCCGGCGGGCTCGCCTACGCCCTCGACTGCAAGAACCTCCACCTCGTGAACGTGGAGTTCTACACGGGCGTGGGGACCACCCTCGACATGCCCGTCATGCTCGCCCCCGTCCCCAACGCGATCGACTTCACCGACAAGAAGGTGCTGATCGCCGATGACGTCGCCGACACCGGCAAGACGCTGAAGCTCGTCCACGACTTCTGCGTGCAGCATGTCGCCGAGGTGCGGTCCGCTGTCGTCTATGAGAAGTCCCACTCCCTCGTGAAGTGCGAGTACGTGTGGAAGCGCACCGACGAGTGGATCAACTTCCCGTGGAGTGTGCTGCCTCCGGTGCACAAGTCCGGGGACGTGGCCAAGCCCAACAAGGAAGCCGTCTGACTGCGGCCCTCCGACCCGGAGCCGGCCCGCTTGATCAGTCGGCCCTGAACCGGCGGTTGTAGGCGTCCCGGCCGTCCCGGCCGGCTGTCCCGGCCCCCCGAGGACGGTGCCGGTCGTTTCGGCGAGGTCCTCGGGGGCCGGGGCGGTGGGAGACGCCCGTCGCGCAGACGGACCCCGCTCGCCGCGGAGACTCATCGCCGCATCGGCGCGTCACCACCGCTTACTGCCGCCAGGCCCAGTGCAGGCGGTCCAGGCCGCTCTGGTTGTTCAGCTGGAGGCTGAGGTTGGTGCCCGTTCCCTGGAGGGTGGTGAGGGAGTAGGTGTCGCCGTTGCGCAGGCCGGGCCAGTAGACGGAGCCGAGGCCCAGTTCGCGGATGGTGTCGGTGGCCGCCTGGATGTAGGCGATCTCGTGGGAGCCGTTCGTCGGGCCGTTGTAGTCCAGGCCGGAGGTCATGGTGGCGCCGAACTCGTCCAGGATGGTGCGGGAGGCGCAGTCGCCGATGCGCGCCTTGAAGTCCTGCTTCCACTGGTCGTAGCTGGTCCAGTCGGTGTGCCAGAAGCCGTAGTTGTGCAGGGCCAGCCGAGTGCCGTTCAGGCGGCTGTCGGCGCACACCGGCTTGACGTCCTCGCTGTACTTGACGCCGCCGATGAGGATCCGGTCGCGGGGCACGGAGCGGTGGGTCGTCACCCAGCGGGCGGCGATGTCGCGCCACTCCTGGGAGGTGTAGCCGAAGGGCTCGTTCATCGGCTCGAAGTACACCTTGGAGTCCCGCGCGTACGCGGAGGTGATCCGCGCCCACATCTGGTCGTAGGCGGCTTGGTCGTCGATCTTGCCGTCCTTGGCGTTGTCGGCCTCCCAGTAGCCCAGGATGACCTTGAACCCCTTGTCGGTGGCGGCGTCGATCGCTCCCTTGTACGACTTCCAGAAGGGGCCGTTGACCGAGGTCGGGTTGACCGGCAGCCGGACCGTGTTGGCGCCCAGCTTGGCGAAGCCGCCGACGATCGCCTGGGACTTGGCGTAGGTGGTGGCGTAACTGTCCGTGGTGGACAGGCCCGACGGTACGACCGCGTCATCGGCGTAGTTGTCGCGCGGGTCGGCCCAGTTGACGCCGTGGAAGTCGCTGACGGGCGGCACGGCCGGCTTGCCGTAGGCGGATGCGGATGCGGATGCGGATGGGGATGCGGGGGAGGCGGCGGCGGGGGAGGCGAGTGCGCCCCCGAATGCCGTGGCGCAGGCCAGCAACGCGGCGAAGCAAGCTGTCCGGCGATGGTTCTCTCGTGGCACGGCATTCCCCTTCGGCGGGCTCGATGGTTCCCGCAAGCTAGAAGACGATCCGAACACAGGTCAACGTATCTGCACACAAAGTTTCAACATCGGAAGCGCAAAGCGAACAGGGCGGAACCGGCTGTGGAGTGCGTCGAGCATGAAGAAGGGCCCCCGGCGTGCACGCCGGGGGCCCCGCAATCTGTCCTTCTGTCCTTCTGCCTTTCTGTCCTTCTGTCCTTCTAGAACGTGCCGAGCTTCACGATCGACAGCAGGGCGATCAGCTGGATCGCGCTCGCGCCCAGGGCCTTCGGCCACGGCAGATCGTGGGACTTGGACACCATCAGGGTGAGGAGCGCGCCCGCCGCCACCCACGTCGCCCAGCCAAGGGCCTGCACGAACGTCGCGTCGCCGCCGGCGAACATCGCGAAGACCAGGCGGGGGGCGTCCGTGAGGGACATGATCAGCATGGAGAGGCCGACCGTGGGCTGCCAGGCGCCGTCGCCGCCCAGCTGGCGGGCCAGGGTGTGGGTGACCACGCCCAGGACGAAGGACGAGATGACCATCGCCACGGCCGTGGTCAGGACGATCGGGACCGCGTTCGACAGGGTCGCGTTGATCGCGTCGTTCCGCGCGTCGTCGAAGCCGAAGACCGCGAGCAGGCCGTAGAGGAACGTCACGACGAGGGCGGGGCCCCACATCGTGTAGTCCCGCATCTGGAGGAAGGTCTGGCCGGGGGAGAGGACGATGCCCCGCAGCAGGGCCTTCCAGTGCAGTCGCGGGCCGACCGGGGCGGCCGGGGCCGCGCCCGCCTGGTAGGTCTCGCCCTGGCTGTAGGGGTCCTCGCCGACCGAGAAGGCCTGGGTGTGGCCCGGGTTGTTCGCCGCGTAGGGGTCCGGGGTACCACCGGGGCCGTGCGGGTGGCCGCCGTCACCGAAGTACTCCGGCTCGCCGTGGCCGCCATGACCGCCGTGGCCGCCATGACCACCGCCGTTCGCCTGCGGCCAGCCGCCACCGCCGCCGCCCGAGCCGCCGTACGGCTGCTGCGGCGGCGGGGGATAGCCGTACGACGGCCCCTGGGGTGCCTGCTGCCCGTACGGAGGTTGTTGGGGGCGCGTTTGCGGGGTGCCGTTGTTCCGGCTGCCCCGTCCGATCCTGAATCCAGCCACGTCTTCGAACGTACCTGGTCCCGGAGATCCGCGTGCCGGGCCCTGCGGTTCGGGCCCGGCTTTGCGGCCGAGCTGTGACATCCCCTAAGGGAAGCCCGCAGCGCGGCTCAGGGAGTCGCTCAGGAGTCGCTCAGGGGGAATGCCGGGCCCCCGGTCAGTCCGCCATCTGGCTGCCGAACAGCGGAGTGCCGGACGCCGACACCTTGGCGGCGGTCAGGCCGATGCCCCGGCCGGACGTGTTGATCTCCGAGCGCCGGCGGCCGCGGTGGCCACGGCTGTACGGACGTTCTTGCGCATGCGGTTCTCCTGCGAACACGGGCCTGTCGAACAGGGGGTGACCACCCCTGCCGGCCCGGTGTTCTCCTGGGCTCAACCGGGTGGTCGCGGTGCAGGAGACCGCTCGGGTGTGCGGACGGTTGTACGTCAGTCAGGGGACGTTGCGGACACGGCCTGGCGGCGCCCCGTAGCGGATGCGAAGCCCAGCCATGTGTGCCGGTTGCCCCACCAGCACCAGCCCACCTTCGGGGCGTTGCGCCGCTCGCGGCCGTCGCGTCCCGTGCCGTTGCTGATCCAGATCGCCGGGGTACGGGCGTCCAGCGTGCCGTTGGCCTTGCGCAGCCGGGAGCCGATCGTCATGAAGCAGCGGTTGCGCTCCAGGGCCTCCGGCTGCTGGAGCACCCAGTGGATGCCCTCGGTGAGCAGCAGCGGGGTGCGGTTCTCCTCGGCGAGGGCCGGCAGGGCCTCTTCGGGGCTCCAGTTGGCCATGCGGTCGCCGCGGTCGATGCCGGTGACGACGTAGAGGGGCGCGTCGGGCAGCTCGATGGCGTCCGGGGCGAAGGCGTCGACGTCGGGCATGTCGACGACGACGAAGCCCGGCTTGTCGTCGCGGCGGAGCAGGGGTGCGAGGGCGGAGGCGGGGAGGCGGTCGGGGCGGACGGCGAGCAGGGCGTCGCCGTCGGCGCTATCGGAGCTATTGGCGCAACCGGCGGTCTCCGCGAAGGCGCGCAGCTCGTCGGCCGGGATCCCCGCAAGCTCGTGCACGCCGAGTGAGATCAGCTGCTCGGCCTGGGCGGTGAGCGGCGGGAGCGGGGGCAGGGCGGTGAGGGCGGCGTTGGCCGACGTATCCGGCACGACACTCCTTGGCTCGCGGGGCAGTTGACCTGAGGCCAACGTGGGGGCGTGCCGGAATGTTCCCCGTGAACTGGGCCGGGGCCGCATGCCGAGCGGCCCGGTGGCGTCGCGACAGAAGTGTGGATTCCGTGACCCCACCCCGGTCTCGTTGCCCTTTCATGCCATGATCGGGCGGCGGACTTCGGATGACCGAGATGAGCGAATGAGCACATACGCGACGCAGGGCGGCTTCGAGGGCCCGGTGGCGTGGGAGACGCCCGGCACGGGCAGGGCCTTGTCCCGCTGTGCGGCTGGGCAGTTGGCCAAGTTCCTCGGCTGGGTGGCCCTTTGGTGGGCCGCGCTGTACGTCACGGTCGTGTGGTTGCCGGTGGCGGCCGTTGTGCCCATGGTCCTGGTCCTGGCCCTGCTCGTCCACTACGCCGTCCTGTCTCTCATCCGGCTCTTCCGGCTCTGGCGGGTGCGCCGCATCCTGGGCGTCTATCCCTGGCGGCAGCAGTCCGGTGCCGTGCGGGTCACCAAGGGGAAGGCCGTTTTCGTACTGCCCGACCCCGACAGCCCCGAGAAGACGGTGTCGCTGAAGGTGACGGCCGGACTGTTCCGGTCCTGGAGCCACGAGGCGCTCAAGGACTACGACGACGAACTCTGGTACGCGGGCGACCCGCGCTTCGCCTGCGTCGTGGCCAAGCCCGGCCTGCGCGGCCTGAGCTGCCTGGTCCAGCCCACCGCCTACGACCACCGCACCTCTCCCCGTCGCAAGGGCCTCAGCCCGGAAGCCCGCCGTCGGGCCCGGGCGATCGGGGCACGGGTCGCCGACTGACCGGCCGCGGGGCCAGAGGGTGTTTTGAAAGTCTGCGGGGACCCCCATCGAGGGGCTTCGTCCGGCACACCGAGGGCACGCACCGGCTGCGACACCAGCCGCTGCCGCGGCGGGCGCGGGCACCGCACGGGACTTTCAAAACCCCCCTAGCGCGTCAGGAACGCCGAGCTGGAGAACCGCACCGAAGGCTCCGCCGCTACCAGGCCCTTCTTCGTGCCCGGGTACACGGCCACCGTGTCCTTGGTCTCGCCGGCATACGTCCGCACCACCAGGTCCGCCCGGCCGTCCCCGTCGAAGTCGCCGACCGTCACGACGCGTGTGGTGCCCTGGGCGGGTGGCCGGACGGTGACCATGCCCGTTGTGGCCAGCCCTGCCGTACGGCCGTGGAGGACGCGCAACTGGGTGCCGCTGGTGACGAGTTCGCTCAGGCCGTCGCCGTCGAAGTCGGCGGCGTCGAGCACCGAGCCGGGGGTGGTGAGGGTGCCGCGGGCGGTGGCGGTCGGGAGGTCGTAGCGCAGGGACGTTCCGCCCATGGTGCCGATCGCCGCGTCCAGGGCCGACCTGTCCTTGCCGAAGGCGCCGAGGGCCACGTCGATGCCCGCGGGGAGGGTGGCTCCGGTGCGGGTGGGGCCGGTGGGGCCGCCCAGCACGACCGCGGACCTGCCGGTGCCTTCCGCCGTACGGACCACCAGGTCGTCGTATCCGTCGTCGTCGACGTCGGCCGCCGGGCCCGTGGGGGCGTTGCCGGGGGACTGGAGGGGGGCGGGGGCGGTGCGGGGGCTGCCCTTGCGGGAGAACGGGCCCCGCAGGAAGCTGAGTTGGCCGCCCGACGCGTGGACGACCAGGTCCTGCGCGTCGTCGCCGTCGAAGTCGCCGCACACCGGCTGGTCGGGCCAGTCGTTGCCGACGCGGGCGCGGGCCGGGATGGTGAGCTTGACCGCCTTGCCGGTGAGGCCGCTCGGGGAGCCGTAGAGGATCTGCAACGGCACCGGGGGCCGGCCCTGGCCGTCGTAGGGCGGGTCGGTGGAGACGACCAGGTCGGTGAAGCCGTCGCCGTCCAGGTCGCAGCTCGCCTCGGCGTCGAAGACGGCCGGGAGCTGACCCTTGGTCGGGGCCGCCTGCCGCCGCGGGCTGAGCAACTGCCGTGCGCCCGGGGTGAGTCCGCGCTCACCGCCGTACACGATGCCGATGCCCGCGTCGTCGGCGTGCGCCTGGGCCTTGACCAGGTCGTTGAGGACCAGGTCGCGGTGGCCGTCGCCGTTGAAGTCGGAGGGGGCCTTGCTGCCCTTGCCCTGCGGGACGGGGAGTCGGGCGGGGGCGTCGGCCACCTGGACGGGGGTGTGCCGGGCCGACCCGGCGTCGTCGTGCGGCTGGGGGCCGCAGGCGGCGACCGCGAGGGCGAGGCCGAGGGCGCCGGTCAGGGCCGCCGTACAGTTCCCGCTTCTTCGCGCGCGCACCGCTCACCTCGTCAGCATCAAGGGCAACAACTGGGCAATGATGCACGTGTTCGAGACGGGGTGACAGACCTGTGCGGGGACATCGGGGACATCGGCCGGGATCGGCCGGGATCGGCCGGGATCGGCCGGGACGTGCCGACACCGAACCCGTACATTTAGTTTCATTCGATACCGTATCGAATGGATGGATGGCGGTAATCTGGCCGCATGCCCGCCGACGTTCCACGTGGAACCCCCGCCGCCACCCCCGCTGCCACTGCATCGCGTGCGACCGACGGCCCCGGTGACACGTCGCCCTTCGCGCTCGGTCTGCTGCTGCGCCGGGCGCACTGGCGGGCGCAGTCGGTGATGACGGAGGCGCTGCGGCCGCTCGGCATCGAGCTGCGCCACTTCTCCGTGCTGATCGTGCTGGTCAACCGCGGGCCCATGGTGCAGCGCGACCTCGCGGCGGCGACCGGCACGGACAAGGCCGGGGTCATGCGCGTCGTGGACGACCTGGAGCGCAAGGGGCTGGCCGTACGCAAGGCCGTGCCGGGGGACCGGCGGGTGCGGGCGGTGGAGATCACGCCGCAGGGGCTCGAACTCTTCGACGCGGCCCATGTGGCGGCGCGGACGCCCGCCGAGAGCCTGGTCGCCGGGCTGGAGCCCGGCGAGGCGCGGCAGTTGACGGATCTGCTCACCCGGTTCGCCCATCCCCAGCAGGGATGAGGACGCCGTGTGACCTCCGGGGGTGAGAGTCACACGGCGTCCGGTCCGGGGGGGCACGCCGCGAGGCGCTCCGCGAGTTCCTTGGCCTTGACGGCCGCCTCCTCGAAGGCACGCTTGCGCGAGGCCTCGTAGAGGGGGATCAGTTCCGACATGGCCGGGTTGCGGGGCGCCAGGGTGGTCCGACGTCGGCATGTATCTGCGACGGTCATGCTGTTGCTGCGGGCCGAGGGGCTGCACAGTTGCACACAGATGGCGTGGGCCAAGTACCACCGCTCCGTCGCGGAGATCCTCTCGCCCCCGGACGAGCTCATCCTCTTCTGCGGCATGTCGATCGGCTTCGAGGACCTCACGGTGAACGCTCCCCGCACGGGCCGCGCGCCGCTCGAAGAGACGGTCACGTTCGTCGACGACGACTGACCCCGGCCTCGGTACGTCTACCTCGCGGCGGCGCCGCGCACCATGAACACGTCCACCGGGTCCTCCGACTCGACCGTGAATCCGTGCCGCTCGTACAGCCGCCGGGCGGCACTGCCCTGAAGCACGTTCAGGCGGACGAGGACGTCGCCGCGGTCGCACCGCTCCAGCAGTTCGCCCAGTACGGCCGAGCCGATGCCCCGGCCCTGGAGGTGCGGGGCGAGATAGAAGTGCTCCAGCCACCGGCTGTCCCCGTCCGGCCGCAGCGCCACACAGCCGGCGAACGTACCGTCCACCTCGATCACCCAGGTGTGGGCCGCGTCGAATCCGTCCCGCAGCCGCTGCCGCACCCGATGTCCGTCGTACCGCCCGAGCCGCTCCAGGTCCGCCCGCAGCACCACGGCCCGCACCTCGGCGATCAGCTCGACGTCCGCCCCGGTCGCCGCCCGAAGCCTCCAGTCCGCCATGATCGCCACGCTACCGTGCGGGGCGCCGGCGGCGTCACCCGCCTGCCGTGCCCTCCGCCTCCGCCTCGCCGCAGGTCCCACCCTCGCCCTCGCCGCGCGCGCAGTTCATAAGTCCCTCGATCACACCGCGTGATACATATTCTGAATTTCGGCGTCGGGGCCCTGTCATTGGATATTCCAGATAATCACCGTTGACGCATATTCCCCCGAATGCCAGATGTCCTGCCCCGTGTGGCGCTCGTTAGGTGGGCGTGACTTGGCAGGAAAAACATGCAGCTGAGGCTCCGCTCCGTTCGCGTCGGACAGCTGATCAGACCACTGCGCAAAGCATCACGCACTGCTCGGATCTGCTTGAGGACTTTCTGAAAACCATCAGTCGGATGGAGCGCGAATATCTCCGGGCGGCGCTGGAAGGGGAACAGTTCTAGCAATGAGGGCCGACTATGACGCGGTAGATGAACAGGCTCATTACACGCAGCAGCTCGATATGCAGAACCTCTGGCAGGCGGCGGATCCGGTGATGTCGCCGGAGAGCTGGGACCTGGACCAGGAGCTGGCACAGATGCTGGGTGCCACGCACGCCCCGGATCCCGTTCCGCCCCGGCAGGACAAGGACAGGCAGCCACTGCCCCGCCCGGTCCACCGCAAGCGCCCGCAGCCCGGCGCGCACACGCTCACCCGAAACCCGAGATTCCTCACCGTCTCGGTCTTGGTCACACTCATCACCCTGTGCGCGGTGACGATGCTCACCTGGTCCATTTCGTATTCATACGATCAGCTGCGCTCCATCGCGCTGCTCGTGGTGTCGCCGAAGCTGGCCCATTGGTGGCCCTTGACGGTCTACGGGCCGTGGCTGCTGTCGGGACTGTCCATTCTGCGGGCATCCGTTCAGCGCCGCACCGCTCGCCGTTCCTGGGCCGTCATGCTGATCTCCTCCGGCACCGCGGTGGCGCTGTGCATCGGGCAGTCCGCGGATTCCCTGCTGGCGATGGTCGTCGTCGGAATTCCGCCGATCACCGCCCTGGTCTGTTTCCGTGAACTCGTCGGCCAGTTCTCCTCGCGTCCCGGTCCCCGGCACGCCGCCGACGCGATCAACGGACCCAAGCAGCCGAAGTCGTAGCCCGGCCCGGGGTGTCCGGACGGAATGCCCGGCCGGCGGATGTCCGGCGGCGGATCAGGACCGGTACGGCTGCTGCGGCTGACCGTACGACTGCTGACCGCCCTGCCCGCCGGAGAGGGCCTGCGCCTGCAACTGCTCCGCCTGCTCCCCGGTCACCTTCTGTTCCGCGCCGCAGAAGGTGCACTGTGTCGCGTACTTGGTCGAGATGGGGAACAGCGGCACGAAGAACAGCGTGAACTTGGTGACGCGCTTGCGCAGGGTGTGCGCGGAGGGGTTGCCGCACTGGCCGCACACCAGCGTCAGTATCGCGAGCTGGTAGAGGTAGCCCTTGGTGCCGAAGATGATCACGTCGGAGGTCCTTTCCGATCAGTTCCTGCCTACAGCCTGCCGCAACACGGCGCCCCCTGTCCCATACGGAACAGGGGGCGCCGTAGTGCTGTCGGGCTCGGTCACCTCACCGGCTCGGCTACTTCACCGGCTCGGGCTCCGGCTCGCTCTCCGTCGCCGCCGTGTCCTCGGGGTCCACCGGCGTCTTGACGGACTCCAGCAGCAGCTGGGCGACGTCGACGACCTGGATGGACTCCTTGGCCTTGCCGTCGTTCTTCTTGCCGTTGACCGAGTCGGTCAGCATGACGAGGCAGAACGGGCAGGCGGTGGAGACGATGTCCGGGTTGGTCGAGAGGGCCTCGTCGACGCGCTCGTTGTTGATGCGCTTGCCGATCCGCTCCTCCATCCACATCCGCGCGCCACCGGCGCCACAGCAGAAGCCGCGCTCCTTGTGGCGGTGCATCTCCTCGTTCCTGAGGCCCGGGACGCTGGCGATGATCTCGCGCGGCGGCGTGTAGATCTTGTTGTGCCGGCCCAGGTAGCAGGGGTCGTGGTAGGTGATGATGCCCTCGACCGGGGTGACCGGGACCAGCTTGCCCTCGTCGACGAGGTGCTGGAGCAGCTGGGTGTGGTGGATGACCTCGTAGTCGCCGCCGATCTGCGGGTACTCGTTGCCGATCGTGTTGAGGCAGTGCGGGCAGGTGGCGACGATCTTCTTCGCCGACTTCGGCTTCTTCGACTCGGGCGTGACGTTGCCCTTGTCGTCCATCTCCTCGCCGAACGCCATGTTCAGCGCGGCGACGTTCTCCATGCCGAGCTCCTGGAAGAGGGGCTCGTTGCCCAGGCGGCGGGCGGAGTCACCGGTGCACTTCTCGTCGCCGCCCATGATCGCGAACTTCACGCCCGCCATGTGCAGCAGCTCCGCGAAGGCCTTGGTGGTCTTCTTGGCCCGGTCCTCCAGGGCGCCGGCGCAGCCGACCCAGTACAGGTACTCGACCTCGGTGAGGTCCTCGATGTCCTTGCCGACGACCGGCACCTCGAAGTCGACTTCCTTGAGCCACTCCAGGCGCTGCTTCTTGGCCAGGCCCCAGGGGTTGCCCTTCTTCTCCAGGTTCTTGAGCATCGTGCCCGCCTCGGACGGGAACGCGGACTCGATCATCACCTGGTAGCGGCGCATGTCGACGATGTGGTCGATGTGCTCGATGTCGACCGGGCACTGCTCGACGCAGGCGCCGCAGGTGGTGCAGGACCACAGGACGTCGGGGTCGATGACGCCGTTCTCTTCCGCGGTGCCGATGAGCGGACGCTCGGCCTCCGCGAGGGCGGCCGCGGGGACGTCCTTGAGCTGCTCCTCGGACGCCTTCTCCTCGCCCTCCATGCTCTTGCCGCCGCCGGCCAGCAGGTACGGCGCCTTGGCGTGCGCGTGGTCGCGCAGCGACATGATCAGGAGCTTGGGGGAGAGCGGCTTGCCCGTGTTCCAGGCCGGGCACTGCGACTGGCAGCGGCCGCACTCGGTGCAGGTGGAGAAGTCCAGCAGGCCCTTCCAGGAGAACTGCTCGACCTGGGAGACACCGAAGACGTCGTCCTCGCCGGGGTCGGTGAAGTCGATCGGCTTGCCGCCGGAGGTCATCGGCAGCAGCGCGCCGAGCGAGGTCTCGCCGGTGGCGTTGCGCTTGAACCAGATGTTCGGGAAGCCCAGGAAGCGGTGCCAGGCCACACCCATGTCGGTCTTCAGCGAGACCACGATCATCCAGGTGAAGGAGGCCGTGATCTTCAGGCCGGCGAAGAAGTAGGTGAGGTTCTGGAGCGTGGAGACGTCCATGCCCTCCAGCCAGTGCACCACCGGGTACGAGATGAAGAACGAGGCCTCGTAGCCGTCCACGTGGTGCTGCGCGCCCTCCAGCGCGTGCAGCATGAAGATGCAGACACCGACGACGAGGATGATCGCCTCGACGAAGTAGGCCTGGCCGGTGTTCGAGCCCGCGAAGCGGGACTTGCGGCCCGCCCTGCCCGGCCGCGACAGCTGCCGGATGACGACCAGCGTCGCGATGCCGACCACCGTCATGGTGCCGATGAACTCGACATAGATGTTGTACGGCGCCCAGTCGCCGATGACCGGCAGGATCCAGTCGGCCTTGAAGAGCTGGCCGAAGGCGTTGACGATCGTCAGCAGCAGTGTGTAGAAGCCGATCGCGACGAACCAGTGCGCGATGCCGACGATGCCCCAGCGGTTCATCCGGGTGTGCCCCAGGAACTCCTTCACCAGGGTGACGGTCCGCTGATAGGGGTCGTTGGTCCGGGACCCGGCGGGCACGGACTGGCCGAGCCGCAGGAAGTTGAAGATCTGGAGGAGGGCGCGGCCGAACAGTGCCACGCCGACCACGATCAGGACCAGCGACACGATGATCGCGGCGAGTTGCATTTCGGGGCTCCTCGGGCCTGCGAGGCGACATTACTAAGCGGTAACTTATGCAGTCCTCTGAGACTACCCGCATCCTCCATCGCACTGTAGCCAGGTGCGGGGTGATCTGAGTCGCTGAGGCTTGCCTTAAGAACCGATCGTGTTATTCATCCCGAAATGGTATATATGGCACTAACCTATCCCCGTGCTTTACGGGATCGCCGCCGCCACCACCGCCCTCCTCCTCGCCGCCTTCCTCGCGGCGCTGCTCCGGCTGCCCGCCCTGCGCTTCGGCATCCTCGACCGCCGACGGCAGCGGCCGCTGCCCCTGCTCGGCGGGGTGGCCGTGGCGCTGGTGACCTGTCTGGTGGCCGCCGCCGGTGAGTGGACCCGGTTCGCCCCGCTGGGCCCGGAGATCGGCCGGCTGCTGATCGCCGCGGGCGCCGTCGCCGTACTCGGCCTGGTCGCGGACGTACGGCGGGTGAAGGCGCGGTTCCTGGTCGGCGGTACGGCCGTGGCGGCGGCCTGTGTGGTGCCGTACGGCGACACGGGCTTCCTGCTGGGGCTGCCGGCCGTCGGCTGGATCGTCCTGGTCACCGTCGGCTTCAAGGCGCTCGACCACGCGGACGCCCTGGTCGGCACCGTCGGGGTCGTCACCGCCTTCGGGGTCGGCGTCTGTGCGGCGGCCGAGGTGATGGACGAGCTCGCCGTGCTGCTGAGCGTGCTGGCCGCCGCCCTGACCGGCTTCCTCATGCAGAACTGGCACCCTGCGCGGATCGGGCTCGGGGCGTCGGGGTCGCTGTTCGTCGGGTTCGTGCTGGCGTCGTCGGCCGTGATGACCCGGGCCGGGCACGACCCCGTGTCGAGCATCGGCGTGCTCTACTCGCTCACCGCCCTCGCCACCGCCGACGTACTCCTCGTGGCACTGTCCCGCCGGCTGGCCGGCCGGCCGCTGCTGCGGCGCGGGCCCGACCATGTCGCCCACCGTCTGCGCCGGATCGGCCTCACCCCGCAGGGCATGGCCGTTCTCCTGGGTCTCGGGGCCTTCGCCACGGTGCTCGTCGGTGTCCTCGTGCACATGGGATGGATGGCTGAGGCTCGGGTGTTGTGGGTGGGAGGTAGCGCCCTCATCGCCGTGTTCGCCCTCCTGCACATCAAGCCCTACGGCCCTCGCCGTCAACCTTCTTTTCCCGTGAGGGGGACGGTCCGCCCGCCCGCTCAGGCCACGTCGTCGCAGGTCGGAGCCCAGTTGCGTGTAAGGAACGGATAAGAGTTGAGTGGGGTCGACTCAGCTCTGTTGACCGAGTGGAAGCCGTCATGCACACTTGAGTCCGTTCCACTCAAGTCAGCTGGAGGAATTCACCATGGCACGTGCGGTCGGCATCGACCTGGGCACGACTAACTCTGTCGTCAGCGTTCTTGAAGGCGGCGAGCCCACCGTCATCACCAACGCCGAGGGCGCCAGGACCACGCCTTCCGTCGTCGCCTTCGCCAAGAACGGTGAGGTGCTCGTCGGCGAGGTGGCCAAGCGTCAGGCGGTCACGAACGTCGACCGGACCATCCGGTCCGTGAAGCGTCACATGGGCACCGACTGGAAGATGGAGCTCGACGGGAAGCCCTTCAACCCGCAGCAGATCTCCGCCTTCATCCTTCAGAAGCTGAAGCGCGACGCCGAGTCGTACCTGGGCGAGAAGGTCACGGACGCGGTCATCACCGTGCCCGCCTACTTCAACGACTCCGAGCGTCAGGCGACGAAGGAGGCCGGCGAGATCGCCGGTCTGAACGTCCTGCGCATCGTGAACGAGCCCACCGCGGCCGCGCTCGCGTACGGCCTCGACAAGGACGACCAGACGATCCTCGTCTTCGACCTCGGTGGCGGCACCTTCGACGTGTCCCTGCTGGAGATCGGCGACGGCGTCGTCGAGGTGAAGGCCACCAACGGTGACAACCACCTCGGTGGTGACGACTGGGACCAGCGCGTCGTCGACTACCTGGTGCAGCAGTTCAAGTCCGGTCACGGCGTGGACCTCGCCAAGGACAAGATGGCCCTCCAGCGTCTGCGTGAGGCTGCCGAGAAGGCCAAGATCGAGCTGTCCTCGTCCACCGAGACCTCGATCAACCTGCCCTACATCACCGCCTCCGCCGAGGGCCCGCTGCACCTGGACGAGAAGCTCACCCGGGCTCAGTTCCAGCAGCTGACGGCCGACCTGCTGGAGCGCTGCAAGACCCCGTTCTTCAACGTCATGAAGGACGCCGGCGTCTCCATCAACGAGATCGACCACGTCGTCCTCGTCGGTGGCTCCACCCGTATGCCCGCCGTCGCCGAGCTCGTGCGCGAGCTGACCGGCGGCAAGGACGCCAACAAGGGTGTGAACCCGGACGAGGTCGTCGCCATCGGCGCCTCGCTCCAGGCCGGTGTCCTCAAGGGTGAGGTCAAGGACGTCCTGCTCCTCGACGTGACCCCGCTGTCCCTCGGTATCGAGACCAAGGGCGGCATCATGACCAAGCTCATCGAGCGCAACACCACGATCCCGACCAAGCGGTCCGAGATCTTCACCACGGCCGAGGACAACCAGCCGTCCGTGCAGATCCAGGTCTACCAGGGCGAGCGCGAGATCGCGGCGTACAACAAGAAGCTCGGCATGTTCGAGCTGACCGGTCTGCCGCCGGCGCCGCGTGGCGTCCCGCAGATCGAGGTGTCCTTCGACATCGACGCCAACGGCATCATGCACGTCACGGCCAAGGACCTCGGCACGGGCAAGGAGCAGAAGATGACCGTCACCGGCGGCTCCTCGCTGCCGAAGGACGAGGTCGACCGGATGCGCCAGGAGGCCGAGCAGTACGCGGACGAGGACCACCGTCGCCGCGAGGCCGCCGAGACCCGCAACCAGGGCGAGCAGCTCGTCTACCAGACGGAGAAGTTCCTCAAGGACAACGAGGAAAAGGTCCCCGGCGAGGTCAAGACCGAGGTCGAGGCCGCCGTCGAGGAGCTGAAGACCGCGCTCAAGGGCGAGGACACCGCCGAGATCCGCACCGCCACCGAGAAGGTCGCCGCGGTCTCGCAGAAGGTCGGCCAGGCCATGTACGCCGACGCCCAGGGTGCGCAGGCCGCGGGCGGTCCCGAGGGCGCTGCCCCGGGTGGCAAGGCCGCTGACGACGACGTCGTCGACGCCGAGATCGTTGACGACGAGCGTAAGGACGGTGTCGCGTAATGACGGAGGAGACCCCGGGCTTCGAGGAGAAGCCCGACGTCCCCTCCGGCGCGACCCCCGACGGCGCCGAGTCGAAGGCCGCACCCTCGTCGAACAGCGAGGGAGCGGCCCCGGCCGGGGACGGAGCAGCAGACGCGGGTCTGGTGGCCCAGCTGGACCAGGTGCGCACCGCGCTCGGTGAGCGCACGGCGGACCTCCAGCGGCTCCAGGCCGAGTACCAGAACTACCGCCGCCGCGTCGAGCGTGACCGGATCGCGGTCAAGGAGATCGCCATCGCGAACCTCCTGACCGAGCTCCTGCCCGTGCTCGACGACATCGGCCGCGCACGCGAGCACGGCGAACTGGTCGGCGGATTCAAGTCCGTCGGGGAGTCGGTGGAGACGGTCGCGGCGAAGATGGGTCTTCAGCAGTTCGGCAAGGAGGGCGAGCCCTTCGACCCGACGATCCACGAAGCCCTGATGCATTCCTACGCGCCGGACGTCACCGAGACGACCTGCGTCGCGATTCTCCAGCCGGGGTATCGCATCGGCGAGCGCACCATCCGCCCCGCGCGGGTGGCCGTCGCCGAGCCCCAGCCGGGCGCGCAGACCGTCAAGGCCGACGAGGCGACCGAGGCGGCCGACGACAAGGAGAACGGTGGCCCGGACGAGGGCTGACGTTGAACTGACGACGAGAGAGGAGGGACGTCGAGGATGAGCACCAAGGACTTCATCGAGAAGGACTTCTACAAGGTCCTCGGCGTCCCCAAGGACGCCACCGAGGCCGAGATCAAGAAGGCGTACCGGAAGCTCGCCCGCGAGTACCATCCGGACGCCAACAAGGGCAACGCCAAGGCGGAGGAGCGCTTCAAGGAGATCTCCGAGGCGAACGACGTCCTCGGCGACCCCAAGAAGCGCAAGGAGTACGACGAGGCGCGCGCCCTCTTCGGCAACGGCGGCTTCCGCCCGGGGCCGGGCGGCGCGGGCGGCGGTTCCTTCAACTTCGACCTGGGCGACCTCTTCGGAGGCGGCGCCCAGGGCGGCCAAGGGGGAGCCGGCGGCTTCGGCGGCGGACTCGGGGACGTCTTCGGGGGCCTGTTCAACCGCGGCGGCACGGGCACGACCCGTACCCAGCCCCGGCGCGGCCAGGACATCGACACCGAGGTCAACCTCAGCTTCACCGAGGCGATCGAGGGCGCGACGGTCCCGCTGCGCATGTCCTCCCAGTCACCCTGCAAGGCCTGCGCCGGCACCGGCGACAAGAACGGCACACCGCGCGTGTGCCCGACCTGCGTCGGCACCGGCCAGGTGGCCCGGGGTTCGGGTGGCGGATTCTCCCTCACCGACCCCTGCCCGGACTGCAAGGGGCGCGGCCTGATCGCCGAGCACCCCTGCCTGGACTGCAAGGGCAGCGGCCGGGCGAAGTCGTCCAGGACCATGCAGGTGCGCATCCCGGCCGGGGTCTTTGACGGGCAGCGCATCCGGTTGCGCGGCAAGGGAGCGCCCGGTGAGCGCGGCGGCCCGGCCGGTGACCTGTACGTCACCGTGCACGTCGACGCGCACCCGGTGTTCGGCCGCAAGGAGGACAACCTCACGGTGACCGTCCCCGTGACCTTCACGGAGGCGGCCCTCGGCGGCGAGGTCAGGGTCCCCACCCTGGGCGGACCGCCGGTCACCCTGAAGCTGCCGCCCGGCACGCCCAACGGCCGCACCATGCGGGCGCGGGGCAAGGGCGCGGTCCGCAAGGACGGCACCCGCGGCGACCTTCTGGTCACCGTCGAGGTGAGTGTTCCGAAGGACCTGACGGGGAAGGCTCGTGACGCGCTTGAGGCGTATCGCGAGGCGACCGCGGGTGAGGATCCGCGGGCGGAGCTGTTCCAGGCCGCGAAGGGAGCATGAGTCAGATGGACGGTCGTCGACGCAACCCGTATGAACTGACCGAGGAGACCCCGGTCTACGTCATCTCGGTGGCGGCCCAGCTCTCCGGCCTGCACCCGCAGACCCTGCGCCAGTACGACCGTCTGGGTCTGGTCTCCCCCGACCGCACCGCCGGCCGTGGCCGGCGCTACTCGGCCCGTGACATCGAACTGCTGCGCACCGTCCAGCAGTTGTCGCAGGACGAGGGCATCAACCTGGCCGGTATCAAGCGGATCATCGAACTGGAGAACCAGGTCGCGGCGCTCCAGTCACGGGTGGCCGAGCTTCAGGCGGCCGTCGAGGGGGCCGCGGCGGCGATGCAGCAGCGGGAGGCGGCGGTGCACGCGTCGTACCGCCGGGATCTGGTGCCGTATCAGGAAGTGCAGCAGACCAGTGCGTTGGTGGTGTGGCGGCCGCCGAAGCGGAAGCAGCAGTCCGACTGACGCGCGGTCGTCTGTTTGTGGGCCCGGAGGTTCTGATGAACCTCCGGGCCTCTGTGCGTTTGGTGCGGGGCTGCTGACCGGCGGACCGGCGGACCGGCGGACCGGCGGACCGGCGGACCGGCGGACAGGCTGACAGGCTGACAGGAAGTGGCCCTTGTCGTGCAGGATCCTGACAGCGGTCGCTCTGGAGGCGGCCGGTGCGCGCTGGCAGAGTCGTGGGCATGAACAGCAGGGGGAACACGGGGAACACGGGGAACACGGACATGACGACGACCAAGGCCGTCCGCAGGAGAGGGATTTCGGTGCTCGCGCTGGCGTTGCTGGTGGCGTTGCCGGTGGTGAGTGCGGAGGTGACCGTCGCGGGGCGGGGTGGGCCGTCGGTTCAGGTGGCCGTCAACGGGTGGCAGTGACGGGGTGGCAGTGAACGGAGTGGATGACGACTGTGGAGTTCCAGGACCTGGTGCTGGTCCGTAGGGCGGGCGGGGATGCGCCGGCCGTGACCGCGGTGATCAGGGTGCTCGGGAAGGTGCCCGAGGGCTGGGGCCATGACTGGCGACTCGACGAGGACGGGGGCCGGATCCATCTGCGGATCCGGCCCCCGTCGGGTTCGGCGGATGATGCGGTGCGGGTGTGGTGGGGGGATGTGCTGGGGGATCCGGCGTTGGGGATGTGGCGGGCGGAGGAGTCGGAGCCGGGTCGCTGACGGGCGTTTCTCGCCCCCGCCGCCCCTACCCGTCCCATCCCTTGAAGGGGCTCCGCCCCTTCGACCCCGCCAGGGGGCTGCCGCCCCCTGGACCCCCGCTTCGGCCCGAAGGGCCTCGTCCTCAAACGCCGGACGGGCTGAATGGGCCTGGGTGGGCGTAGCGCCCTGTGGGTGGGTGGGGGTTGGGGATGGCAATGGCTTGTCCTCAAAGGGCGGATGGGCTGAGTGGGCCTGGGTGGGCGTAGCGC
>NZ_JAGMUL010000005.1 GCF_019049285.1 Streptomyces sp. AC550_RSS872 | reverse complement strand
GATTGGGATGCGGGGCGGTCGGGGGTGTACGGGGCGGCGGGGGCCGGATTCTGGTCTCTGACCGGGCCCTGTTCCTGGGCCTGTTCCTGGGCCTGTTCCCGGTCCTGTTCCGGGCCCTGTTCCTGGGCCTGTTCCCGGTCCTGTTCCGGGCCCTGTTCCCGGTCCTGTTCCTGGGCCTGTTCCCGGCCCTGCTCCGGGCCCTGTTCCCGGCCCTGCTCCGGGCCCTGCTCCGGGCCCTGTTCCCGGCCCTGCTCCGGGCCCTGTTCCCGGCCCTGCCCCGGCCCTGTTCCCCGGCTCTCTTCCGGTCCCTCCCGGTCCGCATTCCGGAAAGTCGCTTGTAGGTGACACGTAGTTCTCTAGGCTGCCCGGCACGAGCCGTCCCCCCCGTCGCCGAGCCGAAGGAGCCGTGTCATGACCGTCATCGAGCCCGCGCCCCGCCCAGTCTCAGTTGCCGTGCCGCCGCTCGCGGCGCGGACCGGTGCCGTGGGGGGTTCGCCGGTGCGGGACATTCTCGCCGTCACCGCGCGGCCCGAGGTCATCAACTTCGCGGGTGGGCTGCCGGCGCCGGAGCTCTTCGACCGGGAGGGCATCGCGGCCGCTTTCCGGGACGTGCTCGCGGAGACGCCGGCGCAGGCGTTGCAGTACTCCACGACGGAGGGCGAGCCGAGCCTGCGTGCCGGGCTCGCCGCCCGCATGTCGGCGCGCGCACTGGCGACGGACGCCGAGGACCTCCTCATCACCACCGGCTCCCAGCAGGGCCTGTCGCTGCTGGCCACCGCGCTGCTGGAGCCCGGCGACACGGTGCTCGTCGAGGACCCCTGCTATCTGGCGGCACTTCAGGTGTTCGGCCTCGCGGGAGCGCGGATCGTGGCCGTGCCCGGCGATGCGGACGGAGTGGATCCGCGGGCGCTGGAGGAGCTGGTGGCGCGGGAGCGGCCGAAGCTCTTCTACACCGTGCCCACCTTCCAGAACCCGACCGGCAGAACCCTGCCCGCCGAACGCCGGGCGGCCGTCGCCGAGGTCGCCGCCCGGAGCGGGGTGTGGATCGTCGAGGACGACCCGTACGGCGAACTCCGGTACGAGGGCGAGCGGGTGCCGTGGATCGCCTCGTACTCCGGTGCGGAGGACCGCACGGTGCTGCTCGGCTCCTTCTCCAAGGTGATGGCGCCGGGGATGCGGCTGGGCTGGCTGCGCGCGCCCGCGGCCCTGCGGCGGGCCTGCGCGGTCGCCAAGCAGGCCGCCGACCTGCACACCCCGACGGTCAACCAGCTCGCCGCCGCCCGCTGTCTGACCGGCCTCGACGCCCATGTGGCCCGCGTCAGGGACGTCTACCGCGAGCGCCGCGACGCCATGCTGGCGGGCCTGGCCGATGCCCTCCCGCAGGGCTCCGCCTGGGGCCGGCCAGAGGGCGGCATGTTCCTCTGGGCCCGGCTTCCGGAGCCGTACGACACGACGGCCCTGCTGCCCGAGGTGGTGCGGCACGACGTCGCCTATGTGCCCGGGGCGCCCTTCTACGCCGGTGAGCCCGACCAGTCGACGATGCGGCTGTGCTTCGTGACGCAGACGCCGGAGGAGATCGGGGAGGGGCTCAGGAGGCTGGGGGAGGGGCTGCGGCAGGCCTAGCCAGGGCGGTGGCCGTGGCCGTGGCGGTCGTGGTGGCTGTGCCTTTCGGTCAGTCCCACCAGAAGTGCCAGGCCGGCTGGTTGAGGAGCTGGTTCTCGGCGTAGGCGCTCAGGGTGCTGTCGGTGCCCTGCCAGATGTTGTCCGGGCAGAAGGCGAAGTGCTCGGCGGCCAGGGCCTCCGCCTCGGCCGGGGTGGTGGGCGGGGTGGCGACGGACACCAGCAGGGTGTCGAAGCCGAGGGCCACGGTGCGTATGCCGAACCGGTCCTCCCAGGAGCGGAGCACCGCGGACAGACGCCCGGTGTCGTTCTCGTGGTTCGCCGGGCCCATCCAGCCGATCGCCGTGGGGATGTCGGCGCTGCGGCGGGCCGGGACGAGGGCGAGACGGGGGTCCTTGAGGGGGCCGCGGCCGTCGAGGAGGGAGTCCACGATGTCGGAGGCGACGGAGTCGGCGTCCTGGGCCGGGTCGGTGCCCTCAGCGGCGCCAGTGGCCTTGGTGGCCCCGGGGATCGTCAGGCCGGGCCAGGGCGCGTCGTCCTCCGCGTACTCCTCCCAGAACTCCTCCAGCACCTCCTCGGCGTCGTGATCCCCGGCGTACGACATCTCGCCGGGCATCAATTCCCACAGCTCCGGGCCGCCGTGACCGGCGCCGACGTCCAGGACGACCGGGAGCAGGCCCACGGCCGGTGCCGTCCGGCGCAGTGCGCTCCACTCGCCGGGAGCCGCCCGGTCGTCCGACAGCCACAGCAGCGGCTCGTGCCACGGCCCGTCGTCGGTCGCGTCCACCAGGCCGCCGGGCGGCAGTCGCAGTCCGAGGGACGCGAGCCTCGGCAGAGGGTTCGGAAGTGTCGCCATGCCAGCGACTGTAGGGGCAGCCACTGACAACGCCTCTCACCTCCCCACACGGCTGTCGAAACACTCCGTGCCGCCGCCCGCGGCCGGGTGGAAGCAAGCCCGGACAACGGTTCCGGGGCGGGTCGCGGTCATGGGGGTGTAGACGTAGTTGTCCGCGTCGACGCCGTGCTCGATCTCGGCGCTGTGGACGCCGCCGCCACCGGAGCCGCCGCCCTTGTCGCCGGCCGACATTTCGAGCCGGTCGCCAATGCGTGTCGCCCACATCCGGGCCCAACTCGTCCCGCACTCCCGGCTGTAGCGCAGTTCCATCCAGGCGCCGGAGGCGGTCCGGTGCGCGGCGAGGGTCTCCGGTCCGCCCGCGCACTTCATCTGCATGGCGCTCTTGCCCTCGCAGACCTCTCCCTGGCAGCGCGGCCCGGTCGCGGCCGGGGGCGGTGACAGCGACGCGCGCGGTTCGCCGTCCCGGTGCGGCAGCAGAACCGCCACCGCGGCGACGCCCCCGACGGCCACGGCGCACACCGACGCGAGCACCGCCACGAGGGTCGCGCTGCGCCGCACGGAGCCGTCATCGGCGGCGCCCCCGTCCGGGGTCACCTCTTCCGGAGGCGCGGGTGCCCCCTCCGTGGCCCGTCCGCTGCCCTCCGACTCCGCGATCTCCCACAGCGCCAGACAGCGCCCCTCCGGCTCACCGGCGAGGCGGCACAGTTCCTGGACGGCGTCGCGCGGAGGGACCGTCCGGGCGTTGAGGTAGCGGTCCCAGGACGACTTGCTGAACGCGGTCTTCGCCGCGAGGCCGGCCAGGCTCAGGCCGGTCCGCCCTTTCAACTCCCGTAGCGCGGCGGCCAGTCGGGCCCGTTCCGGGGACGGTGCCGTCATCGCCGTAGGGCCTTCCAGGTGTGCGGTCCGATGATGCCGTCCACGACGAGACCGGACCGCTGCTGCGCGCGCTTGACCGCGCGCTCCGTCATCGGACCGAAGATCCCGTCGATGCCGCCCGGCGAGACACCCGCCCGGCGCAGCAGACACTGTGCCTCGGCCACCTCCGGCCCCGCATGGCCGTTCGCCAGGATGACCCCGTCGGTGCGGCTGAGGCCCGCGAACCAGCGTCCGTCGATCCGCTCGATGCGGCAGGTGTACGGGGGCTCCGACCGCGCGGCCGACGCGGACTCCGGCGCGGATGCCGAGGCGGCGGTCGCGGGGAGGGAAGCCGTCGGTCGTTCCGCCGCGTCGCCACCCAGCCGTACGACGAGGAGGACGGCCGTGGCGACCGCCAGCGCCAGCGCCACGGCCCCCGCCGCGAGCGCGACGCGCAGCGAACGGCCGGGCGAGCGTGGCTCGGTGGTGTCGGTGGTGTCGGTGGTGTCGGTGGGCTCGGGGGCTCCGGTGGTCTTGCTGGCCCCGGTGGTCTCGGTGAGCGGCTCCGCGCGTCTGTTGCCCCATGCGTCCGCGGCGACCTCGTGCAACGCCAGTAGGCGCGTCGGATCCTCGCCCACCGCCCGGGCCAGTGCCTCGACGGCCTCAGGGGGCGGGAGTGACCTGCCGCCCAGATACCGTTCCCATGACTTCTCGCTGTAGCCCGTCCGCGCGGCGAGCTGCCGCAGGCTCAGCCCGCTGTGGTCCTTCAGCCGGCGTAAGCGCACCACCAACTGCCGCACCCGCGGATCAAGTTCCGCGGGCAGCCCTGCCCAACGCGACATGTTTCCCCCACACGCGTTCATGGTCCGGGCGCGCGGTCCGTCGGTCATCGGCCCGGCCCCGGTCGCATTCTGCAACAGCATCCACGGCCCACAGCGGAACCGGGTTCCCGCACAGGTAAGGAATCAGCCAACGACCACCCCGGCCGTCTCGCCGTGACGTCCCTGAGGGTGACGTCTTTGCAGGTCAGGGGCCGGGACATCCCGCGATGACGTCACTTGTGCGGCAACGGTGGTGGCCCGCGCCGCCCGCCCCGCACTCTCGTTCCGTCAGCCGGTGGCACGTCAGGTGCCGTCCCACGACCCCAAGGGAGAAGCATGAGTTCGAACGCGTTGACGAGGACCGTCGTCAGCCTCACCGCCGTCCTCGGGCTCGCCGTCGGCACGGTGGCGGCCGCGGGCACCAGCTTCGCGGCGTCCCAGCCGGCCGCCAAGCCCGCGGTGAGCGCCCAGGACGTCTCCGTCCTCGCCGTGAACAACCTCGGCCTGAACACGGAGCGGGCCAAGAACTGGCAGAGCTGCTTGAACGCCTGGGACTTCAACGCCGGCACCGAGGACGGACAGCTGGGCCCCAACAGCTGGAGGGCGGCACAGAGGATGCTCAACAAGTGGGGCTACAACGCCGGTACCGTCGACGGGATCGTCGGGACCAAGACGATCACGGCGCTACAGAAGTTCTTGAACAACGTCGGCGAAAACGCCGGCACCCCCGACGGGATCGCCGGACCGCAGACCAGGGCCGCGTTCTGGAACTACAACGCCACTGGCTGCTGAGCCGACCTGCCGACCGCACACACGCCGCGGCCCGTCCTCCCACGGGGGAGAGGACGGGCCGCGGCCACTTACCGTCGCTCAGAGCCGCTCGGGCGTCCGGATGCCCAGCAGGGCCATGCCCTGGTGGAGGGTCCGGGCCGTCAGGTCGCACAGGAACAGACGGTTCTCCACCTGCTCCGACGTGTCCGCCTTCAGCACCGGGCACTTGTCGTAGAACGACGTGTACAGCGACGCCAGCTGGTACAGATACGCCGCCAGCTTGTGCGGGGCGTACTCCGCGGCCGCCTCGAAGACCGTGTCGCCGAACGCGTCCAGGTGCAGGCCGAGCGCCCGCTCCGCAGCGTGCAGTTCGAGCTCCGGGTGCGCTGCCGGCTTCGTGTCTCCCGCCTTGCGCAGGATCGACTGGATCCGGGCGTACGCGTACTGCAGGTACACGCTCGTGTCGCCGTTCAACGACACCATCTGGTCCAGGTCGAACTTGTAGTCCCGGTTCGGCGACGTCGACAGGTCCGCGTACTTCACGGCACCGATGCCGACCTGCGCGGCCCGCTCCTGGATCTCGTCCTCGGTGAGGTCCTGCGCCTTCTCCCGTACGACCTCGGCGGCCCGCTGCACCGCCTCGTCCAGCAGGTCCTCAAGCCGTACGGTCTCGCCCTCACGCGTCTTGAACGGCTTGCCGTCCGCGCCCAGCACCGTGCCGTAGCCCATGTTGTGCGCGGTGACGTCGTCGCCCAGCCAGCCGGCCCGGCGCGCCGTCTCGAAGACCATCTTGAAGTGCAGCGACTGGCGGACGTCCACGACGTACAGCAGCGTCGTCGCGTGCAGGTCGACGACACGGTTGCGAATCGCGGTCAGGTCGGAGGCCGCGTAGCCGAAGCCGCCGTCCGCCTTCTGCACGATCAGCGGAACCGGCTGGTCGTCCTTGCCGCGGATGTCGTCGAAGAAGACGACGAGCGCGCCCTCGGAGCGGACCGCGACGCCCATCTCCTCCAGGAGGCGGGCGGTCTCGGGCATGCCCTCGTTGTACGCGGACTCGCCGACGATCTCCTCGTCACGGACCTCCATGTCCAGCTTCTCGAAGACCGAGTAGAAGTAGACCTTCGACTCGTCCACGAACTGCTGCCACAGCTCCAGGGTCTCCTTGTCGCCGGACTGGAGGGCGACGACCCGCTTACGGGCCCGCTCCTTGAACTCCTCGTCCGCGTCGAAGAACGCACGCGACGCCTTGTACACCCGGTTCAGGTTCGACATGGCCTGCTCGCCGTCGACGTCCTCCGGCGGGGCCAGCTCGCCGGGGTGCTCGAACAGGTACTGGATGAGCATGCCGAACTGGGTGCCCCAGTCGCCGATGTGGTGCCGGCCGATCGTCTTCTCGCCGGTGAAGTCGAGCATGCCGCGCAGGGCGTCGCCGATTACCGCGGAGCGCAGGTGGCCGACGTGCATCTCCTTCGCCACGTTCGGCTGGGCGTAGTCGACGACCGTGATGCCGGGGGTGTCCTTCACGGGGACGCCGAGGCGGTCGGCGTCCGCGTGCCGCGCGGCGAGGTTCTCGGTGATCGCCCGGTCGGCGACGGTGATGTTGAGGAAGCCGGGGCCGGAGACCTCGACGTCCTTGATCACGTCACCGGTGACGATGTTGCCGACGACCTCCGTCGCCAGCTCCCTCGGGTTCGACTTGGCCTTCTTGGCGAGGGCCAGGATCCCGTTGGCCTGGAAGTCGGCCCGGTCGCTACGTCGCAGAAGCGGGTCCGCGTCCGCCTCCGGCCGGGTGGCCGACAGGGCGTTCGCGAGGCGCTGCTGGACTTGAGCGGTGAGCGACGTGACCGAGGTCATGGGGTGGGAGCCGTTCTCCTCGTGGATTGGTGGACGTGGTCAGTATCCCATGGGGGGTAAAGGGGTTTTTGCGGCTGTGAGCTCGGGGGGTGCTGTGTAGTGCCGGGTGCGGGACGGTGGGGGCTTGTCGCGCAGTTCCCCGCGCCCCTGATAAGCGGCTGCGCCGCTTATCAGGTCTGGGACAATGGACGGCGCCAGCCGTTGACCGTACGGCTGCCCTGGAGAAAGAAGGACGTGCCGATCGTGGCTCAGAGCACCGAGACCACCGACTGGGTCTCCCGTTTCGCGGATGAGGTCATCGAGGAGTCGGAGCGTCGGGCCCCGGGCAAACCGGTCGTCGTCGCGTCCGGGCTGTCCCCGTCCGGGCCCATCCACCTGGGTAACCTCCGGGAGGTCATGACGCCGCACCTCGTCGCCGACGAGATCCGGCGGCGGGGGTATCAGGTACGGCACCTGATCTCCTGGGACGACTACGACCGCTACCGCAAGGTGCCGGCGGGCGTCGCCGGGGTCGACGACTCGTGGGCCGAGCACATCGGCAAGCCGCTGACCTCCGTGCCGGCGCCGGCGGGCTCGGCGTACCCGAACTGGGCCGAGCACTTCAAGGCGGCGATGGCCGAGGCGCTCGCCGAGCTGGGCGTGGAGTTCGACGGGATCAGCCAGACCGCGCAGTACACCTCGGGTGTCTACCGCGAGCAGATCCTGCACGCCATGAAGCACCGCGGTGACATCGACGCCGTTCTCGCGCAGTACCGGACCAAGCCCAAGGCCGGTGCCAAGAAGTCGCAGAAGCCCCTCGACGAGGCCGAGCTGGAGGCCGCCGAGGGGTCGGGTGCCGCCGCCGAGGACGACGGGAGCTCCGGATCCGCCGGGTACTTCCCGTACAAGCCGTACTGCGGCAACTGCGAGAAGGACCTGACCACCGTCACCTCGTACGTCGACGACACCACCGAGCTGTCGTACACCTGCAACGAGTGCGGCTTCTCGGAGACCGTCCGGCTGAACGAGTTCAACCGCGGCAAGCTGGTCTGGAAGGTCGACTGGCCCATGCGGTGGGCCTACGAGGGTGTCGTGTTCGAGCCCAGCGGGGTCGACCACTCGTCTCCGGGGTCCTCCTTCCAGGTCGGCGGGCAGATCGTCGGGATCTTCGGCGGCAAGCAGCCGATCGGGCCCATGTACGCCTTCGTGGGGATCAGCGGCATGGCGAAGATGTCCTCCTCGCGTGGTGGGGTGCCCACCCCCGCCGACGCGCTGAAGATCATGGAGCCGCAGCTGCTGCGCTGGCTCTACGCCAGGCGTCGGCCCAACCAGTCCTTCAAGATCGCCTTCGACCAGGAGATCCAGCGGCTCTACGACGAGTGGGACAAGCTGGACGCGAAGGTCGCGGACGGGTCGGCGCTGCCCGCCGACGTCGCCGCGCACTCGCGTGCGGTGCGCACGGCGGGCGGCGAGCTGCCGCGTACGGCGCGGCCGCTGCCGTACCGGACGCTCGCCTCCGTCGCCGACATCACCGCCGGACACCAGGACCAGGCGCTGCGGATCCTCTCCGAGCTGGACCCGGAGAACCCGCTGGGCGCCCTGGACGAGGCCCGGCCCCGGTACGACAAGGCCGAGGCGTGGATCAACACGCAGGTGCCCGCCGACCAGCGGACCATCGTGCGCGACGAGCCCGACGCCGAGCTGCTGAAGTCCCTCGACGAGGCGTCCCAGCAGTCGCTGCGGCTCCTCCTCGACGGGCTGGAGTCGCACTGGTCCCTCGACGGGCTGACCCACCTCGTGTACGGCGTGCCCAAGGTGCAGGCCGGGTTCTCCGCGGACGCCACGCCCAAGGAGCTGCCGCCGGAGATCAAGACCGCGCAGAGGTCGTTCTTCGCGCTGCTGTACCACCTGCTGGTCGGGCGGGACACCGGGCCGCGCCTGCCCACGCTGCTGCTGGCGGTGGGGCAGGAGCGGGTCCGGCACCTGCTCGGTGAGTAAGCGGTGACACGAAAGGGGCCCTCGGATCGAGGGCCCCTTTCACGTGCGCAGGTCAGGCGATGTGCTCGTCCGTCAGTTCCGCGTTGTAGCGGTTGGAGAAGCGGTTCACCATGCGCTTCGCCTCGGACTCGTCGAGCGTGACGCCGTACGTCGCCTCGACGTCGGCGATGAGGCCGCGGTGGGTGGGTGCTCCGTTCCCGCTCTTTATCGACTCACGGAAGACCAGGTAGTAGTCCTCCTCACCCGGCTCCGGCGTGCCGCCGCCCTCGCCGAGCTGGCGGGTGCGGTTGGGGCTCACGGGGATCGGGAAGGTGCCGGTGTCCTCCGGGGACGGCTCCTGGGCGGGCGGCTCTTCCTGGAACTGCTCCTGGTACTGCTCCGCCTGGAGCTGCTCCTGGTACCACTGGTCGTACTGTTCCTGAGTGTCGTACGCCGGGTCGTAGCCGCCCTGGTACTCCACGTTGCGCGGAGTGTTGAACCAGTCCTGCACGTACTCCGGCTGCTCCGGCTGCTCCTGTTCGGGCGTGGCGACCAGCTCCGGACGCTGCTCGCCGGGCGGCGTCGCCTGCTGGGGTACGGGCGCCGGAGCCACGTCCAGCACCTGCTTCGGCGCCGGCGGCAGCAACGCCGGCTCGATGCCCGCCGCCGCCAGCCCCGCCGGGGCCGTCTCCGCCAACGGCACCCCGTACCGGGCCAGCCGCAGTGGCATCAGCGACTCCACCGGCGCCTTGCGCCGCCACCCCCGGCCGAAGCGGGAGCGCAGCCGGGCCTGGTAGACCAGCCGCTCCTGCTCCAGCTTGATGACCTGCTCGTAGGAGCGCAGCTCCCACAGCTTCATACGCCGCCACAGCAGGAACGTCGGCACCGGGGAGAGCAGCCAGCGGGTGAGGCGGACGCCCTCCATGTGCTTGTCGGCCGTGATGTCCGCTATGCGGCCGATCGCATGCCGGGCCGCCTCCACTGACACCACGAACAGGATCGGGATCACGCCGTGCATGCCGACGCCCAGCGGGTCCGGCCAGGCCGCCGCGCCGTTGAAGGCGATCGTCGCCGCCGTCAGCAGCCACGCCGTCTGCCGCAGCAGCGGGAACGGGATGCGGATCCATGTCAGGAGAAGGTCGAGGGCGAGCAGGACACAGATACCCGCGTCGATGCCGATCGGGAACACATAACTGAAGTTCCCGAACCCTTTTTTGACGGCCAGCTCGCGGACGGCCGCGTAAGAACCGGCGAAGCCGATGCCGGCGATGATCACGGCGCCGAACACGACCACACCGATGAGAACGCGGTGCATCCGAGTCAGCTGCAGTGGCGCGGCCACTCGTACTCCCCTCCCAGTGCGTGTTGTTGCGCGCAACAGGGTGGCACATCTGTGCGTCGTACGGATTCACGGACGATGCGAGCCCGGTCCCTGACGGGGGCCGGGCTCGTGCAACGTGCGTGGCTGAGCTGCGCGTTGTGACACAGGGATGGGGCAGGTGTGACGGTCAGCTCTTCTTCGGCGCTGACTTGGAGGGGGAGGCGGACGCCGCCTTCGAGGAGCCCTCGGACGGGGACTTCGAGGGAGACTTCGACGCCGACTTCGAAGGGGCGCTGCTCGGCGTGCCCGCCGCGCCGCCGCTGCCGTTCGCCTTCGCCACCGAGGCCACCGCCTCCTTGGCCGCCTTCTGCGCCAGCTTGTTCAGGGCGTCCACGCTCGGGGTCTTGTCCCCGGCGAAACCGGCGCCGTTGTAGTCGACCGTGACCACGACGTTCTCGGCCCGGGCCACGACCGTCACCTGCTTGAAGGAGCCTTCCTTCTTCTTCAGGTCGTAGCGCACCGCCGTCGCCTCGTCGCCCACCCCGGCGACCGGCTCCGACTTCGTGTTCTTCGCACCGTCCACCGAACGCGCGTCCTGCACCTGCGTCTCGAAGTACTCCCGCGCCTGCTTCTCGCCCGAGCCGCGCGTGGTGTTCGAGTCGAAGCGCAGCAGGGAGGCGTTGAGCCAGCGGAACTGCGAGCCCTTCACGCCGTTGTTGTCCAGGCTGCTCCAGGAGCACGAGCCGCGCGTGCCCGCCTCGTCCGAGGTGCCCGCCTTGCCGGACTTCGCCTCCGGGACCAGGTCCTCCAGCGTCTTCTTCGACAGCACCTTGCACGGCTGGGGGAGCGACTTGTACACGGCCGCCTGCACCGTCGGCGACGGACTCGCGGACGCGGACGCCGATGCCGACGAGGACTTCGCGCCGTCGCCGGCCCCGTCGTCCGAACCGGAGTCCGAGGAACAGCCCGCGGCGATCAGCATCACCGGGACGACGGCCACGCCGACAAGGACACGGTGCAGGCCGCCCCTCACCCGCTGCTCGCCCTGGTCACGCCGGTCACGCTGGTCTCGCTCTGCTGCTCGCTGCATGGTTCCTTCACTCATGACTGACACTCGTGGTTCCTGCGGTCGGATCGGGTCCGAGGGGCCACGGTACGCGGTGAAGAAGGTGTGCGGTCTCGTTTCGGTTACGTCGCACTCGGGCGTACGGGGATGACCGAGGGGCGCTACTCCGCCAGCGCGTCGGCCAGTTGCGCCGCCAGTTTTCGCGCCCTGTCCTGCATTTCCTCACTGTCCGGGACCGCGCCGACGGTCGCCGGCTGCTCCTCGTACTCGATCGTCACGATCACGTTGGACGTGCGGAACGCCACAGTCACCGTGCGCCCCTGAGCCGTCGAACCCGAACTGCTCAGCTCGTCGTCGAGGAACGCCTCGTCGCCGAGGTCGTCGAGGACACGGGGCTGGAGCCCGGCCGGGGTCACACCGTCGGACGGAGTGGAGGAGGAGCCGGAAGAAGGCGACGAAGAGGGCGAAGGGGAGGAGGAGGGCGTGGACGCGGACGCCGAGGGCGAGGCCGAAGAGGAGGGCGAACCGCTCGGGGCGGTGGAAGGAGTGCCCTCGTCGTCGCCGCTCTCGGAGCTCGCCGGCACCGGCAGGTCCGCCTTCTCCAGCCGGGTCGCGAACAGCTGCTCCGCCTCGCTGTCGTCACTGACCGCCGTGTCGTACGACACCACACGCGAGAAGTCCACGAACAGCCGGTCCGTTGCCTGGGTCGACTCGGCCTTCCAACGGCAGCCGGCCTTGCGGTCGGTGTCGTAGGTGATCGTCGGCGTGCCCTCGTACGCCTTCTTCCGCTGGTCCTCGTCCGGCACCTGCTTGATGCCGGGCAGCAGCAGGTCGAGCGTCTCCCCGCTGACCGCAGCGCACGGCTCGGGCAGCGTGGCGTACCGGCCGGGCTCGGCCGCCGCCGTCGCCGTACCGGCGTCGCCCGGGTTGGAGTCGTCCGTCGTGCCGCCGTCCTCGGAGCTGCCGGTGCAGCCGGCCAGCAGCGCCACGAGGAGCGCGGCGACGCCGGATACGTACGCCTTCCGCTGCACGGTCAGGCTCCTCTCGACGGTGCCGTGTGCTCGGCACGTTGCCGGTCTTTCGGTGTCCCCGCTGGTTATTCGCTTGCCGCGCGGGGGCGACCCCTGGAGACAATGTGTATCGCACGCACTGCCGTGGACGCCGGTCCGTTGTCCCTTTTCGTCGACCCTGGCGCCGGTTTTGCGATTTCAGACTTGTATGTGATTTCCGGGGGATAGAGGACGATATGTCGTACGTGGAGATGCCGGGCGCGAAGGTTCCGATCCGCATGTGGACCGATCCGGCGACGGTCGAGGAGGGCGCCCTCCAGCAGCTGCGCAACGTCGCGACCCTGCCGTGGATCAAGGGCCTGGCGGTGATGCCGGACGTCCACTACGGGAAGGGCGCGACGGTCGGGTCCGTCATCGCCATGCGCGGGGCTGTGTGTCCGGCCGCGGTGGGGGTGGACATCGGCTGCGGCATGTCGGCGGTGAAGACGTCGCTCACGGCGAACGAACTGCCGGGGGATCTGTCGCGGCTGCGGTCGAAGATCGAGCAGGCGATTCCGGTGGGGCGGGGGATGCATGACGATCCGGTGGATCCGGGGCGGATGCACGGGTTCGCCACCGCGGGGTGGGGCGACTTCTGGGGGCGGTTCGACGGGATCGCGGAAGCGGTCAAGTTCCGTCATGAGCGCGCCGGGAAGCAGATGGGAACGCTCGGATCTGGAAACCATATGATCGAACTGTGTCTTGATCAGTCGGATTCGGTCTGGCTCATGCTCCACTCCGGTTCCCGGAACATCGGCAAGGAACTGGCTGAGCATCACATCGGCGTCGCGCAGAAGCTCCCGCACAACCAGGGATTGGTCGACCGCGATCTCGCAGTGTTCGTCTCGGACACTCCGCAGATGGCGGCGTACAGGAACGATCTGTTCTGGGCTCAGGAGTACGCCAAGTACAACCGCGCGATCATGATGGCGCTCCTGAAGGACGTGGTCCGGAAGGAGTTCAAGAAGGCGAAGCCGACCTTTGAGGCGGAGATCTCCTGTCACCACAACTATGTGGCCGAGGAGCGCTACGAGGGCATGGATCTACTCGTCACGCGCAAGGGTGCCATTCGGGCCGGCTCTGGTGACTTCGGAATCATTCCGGGTTCGATGGGCACGAGCTCGTACATCGTGAAGGGCCTCGGCAACGAGAAGGCTTTCAACTCGGCTTCGCACGGGGCCGGTCGGCGTATGAGCCGGAATGCGGCGAAGCGGCGCTTCACGGTGCGGGACCTGGAAGAGCAGACGCGAGGAGTGGAGTGCCGTAAGGACTCCGGTGTGCTGGATGAGATTCCGGGGGCCTACAAGAACATCGACCAGGTGATGGAGCAGCAGCGTGATCTGGTCGAGGTCGTGGCGAAGCTGAAGCAGTTCATCTGCGTCAAGGGCTAGAGAGTGATGGGCGCGGCGACGAGTGTGCCGTGCCCATCTGATGTTGTGGCGCGAGCCCGGATCGTCAGTTCAGCGTCCGTTCGGGTGAACGATGGCGTTCACTCCTGTGAGTTACTTCGGCGCATGGGTCACGGCGTAGATCATCACGAACGCCACGATGTGGATGCCGAAGAGGAAGTAGCCGAGCCACCACCACATCTGGCGTTCGTTGTGCGGGTCTTTGCGATCGTCCTTGGTCACTACAGCTCCCTGTGCACCTTCGTGTTGGACGCCTGGGCGCGGGGGCGGACGACCAGGAGGTCGATGTTGACGTGGCTGGGGCGGGTGACCGCCCAGGTGATGGTGTCGGCCACGTCGTCGGCCGTGAGGGGCTCGGCGACGCCCTCGTAGACCTTCTGCGCCTTGTCGGTGTCGCCGGCGAAGCGGGTCAGGGCGAACTCGTCCGTCTTGACCATGCCGGGCGCGATCTCGATGACGCGGACCGGGCGGCCGACGATCTCCAGGCGGAGCGTCTCGGCGAGGACGTGGGCGCCGTGCTTGGCGGCGACGTAACCGGCGCCGCCCTCGTAGGTGCCGTGGCCGGCGGTGGAGGAGACCACGACCACCGTGCCGTCGCCGCTCGCCTCCAGTTGGGGCAGCAGGGCCTGAGTGAGGTTCAGGGTGCCGATGACGTTCGTCTCGTACATCGTGCGCCAGTCGGCGGGGTCGCCGGTCGCGACGGGGTCGGCACCCAGGGCGCCGCCCGCGTTGTTGACGAGGACGCCGATCGTCTTGAAGGCCGTGGCGAACTCGTCGACCGCGGCGCGGTCCGTCACGTCCAGCTGGTACGCCGCGGCCGAGTGGCCGGCCGCGTTGATCTCCTCCGCCAGCGCCTCGATGCGGTCCTTGCGGCGGGCGGTGAGGACGACCCGGTAGCCGGCCGCGGCGAGCTGCCGTGCCGTGGCGGCGCCGATTCCGCTGCTCGCACCGGTGACGACGGCGATGCGGGAGGCGGCGGACGGTGCGGCGGTGGGCATGGCTGCTCCTCGTTCGGGTCGGGTCCAGAGCGTCGGGCCGGTCGAGACACTGTCCGGCCAGGATAGGCGGGCGGCCGATCCGGGGCGGCGGTGGGAGAATGAGGTGGGTGGTCCTCCACCATGGGAGGTGGATCATGGGACAGGCGCGTGAGGTCATGGACCGGCTCACCGAGGCGATCACCACGGCGGACCCCAAGGCCATCGCCGAGCTCTACGCACAGGACGCGGTCGCCGTCACCCCCGACGGCGGTGAGCTGCACGGGCGGGAGAACATCGTCGGGTACTGGCGCCAGATGACGGAAGCGGTTCCCGACGGTTCGTACGAGCCGGTGCACTCCTACGAGGTCGGCAACACGGCCATCGACGAGGGGATCTTCCGGGGCCGCAACACGGGGCCGATCCAGTTGCCGACCGGTGAGACGCTGCCGGCGACGCAGAAGGAGATCAGCATCCGCGGGGTGGACCTGGCCACGGTGGACGACAGCGGGCACATCGTCGACTACCGGCTCTACTTCGACGAGATGGAGTTCCTGGGGCAGTTGGGGCTGCTGCCGCCGACCTGAGTCGCTCCCGGGGCCTCGCTCAGTTTCCTCGCGGTGCGTACATGATCACCGCCATGCCCGCGAGGCAGATCAGTGCGCCCGTGACGTCCCAGCGGTCCGGGCGGTAGCCGTCCGCGACCATGCCCCAGGCCAGCGAACCGGCGACGAAGACACCGCCGTACGCGGCGAGGATGCGGCCGAACTCGGCGTCGGGCTGGAGCGTGGCGACGAAGCCGTAGGCGCCGAGGGCCATGACGCCCGCGCCGATCCACATCCAGCCGCGGTGTTCGCGTACGCCCTGCCAGATCAGCCACGCTCCGCCGATCTCGAAGAGGGCGGCGACGGCGAACAGAGCGGCCGAGCGGAGGATGAGCATGGCGGTCAGCTTTTCACGCCGTCGTCCAGCCTTTTCACGCCCTTGTCCGGCCTCTTCACACCCTCGTCCGGCGCTCCGCGTCACCTGTTGGACGGCGCCTGCGGCTCGCTCCTTGTGGGATACATCCCCGTACGTGGAGTGAGGAGTGGGCGTTATGCGGCGGATGCGGGTTGCTGCGGTGTGCGGGGCTGCCGTGGTTGCGGTGGTCGGCGGGGTGGCTCCGGGTGCGGGGGCGGCCGGCCGTCGCGGCGGTCCGGGGGCGGATCTGACCTATCACGGTTCCGCTGTCCTGTCCGGCGACCGGGTCGACGTGCGGTTCACGCCGCGCCGTCAGGGGATGGGCGCCATGCCGGACGCGCCGGCGATGGTACGGCTGCGCTGGTCGGAGTCGCTGGCGGACCGGCAGGAGCTGCCGGAGGGGTGCGCGCGGGCGGGGGAGCGGGTCGTGTGGTGCAGGGTCGGGGCGCTGGACGCGGGCGGGGTGGGGGAGCCGGTCGGTCTGCGGGTACGGCTGCGGGGCGCGGTCTCGGAGGTGCTGGTGGAGTTCGACACCGTGTGGAGCGGTGGGCCGGTGGACGGGACGCGGCGCAGCGGTGGGCAGCGGGTGCTGCTGCTGGACACGGGGGACGAGTACCACTTCTGACGTCAGCTGTCGGGGCCCTCGGTGTCGTAGCGCTCGCGGGCCTCTCGGACCTCGTCGAAGTGGGTCTCCGCCCAGTCCTTCACGGCGGTCAGCAGCAGGGCGAGGTTGTGGCCGAGGACGGTGAGCTCGTAGTCGACGCGGACCGGGACGGACGGGGTGACGGTGCGGGTGAGCAGGCCGTCGCGTTCCAGGGAGCGCAGGGTCTGGGTCAGCATCTTGGGGCTGACGCCGGCGATCTTGCGGCCGAGGTCGCTGTAGCGCATGGGGCCGGGGGCGAGGGCGGAGACGACGAGGCTGACCCACTTGTCGCTGATGCGGTCCAGGAGCTGGTTGGTGGGGCAGCTCTTGAGGAACGCGTCGTACTCGATACGGGCCTGCTCGCGGCGCTGGGCCGCCGTCATGGTCGCCATGACTCACCTCCGAGGTAGGTACGCACTCCCAGGTAACTACTTACTCCTGGATAGTAACTCTTCCTAGGGTTGTCGGCAGTGAGCGGGAGAACATCCCGGAGGCTGACAACCAAGGAGATGGCCGTGCGTGCTGTTGTGGTGAACTCGTTCGGTGGGCCGGAGAACGTGGAGGTCGTGGATGCCGGGATACCGGTGCCCGGTGCGCGTCAGGTGCGGATCAAGGTCGCGGCGGCCGCGCTGAACCCCGTGGACGCGGGCGTGCGGGCCGGGGTCTTCGGGGGTGCGGGCCGGCGGATCGGGCTCGGCTGGGACGTGGCCGGGACCGTGGACGCGGTGGGCGTGGCCGGCTCCTGGAGTGTCGGGGACGAGGTGGTCGCCCTGGACCACGGCATGGTCAAGCCGCTCGGCACGCACGCCGAGTACGTGGTCGTCCCGACGGACGCCGTCGCGAAGGCACCGGCCACGGTGGACGCCGTCCATGCGGCGACGCTGCCGCTGAACGCGCTGACCGCCGCACAGGCCCTGGATCTGCTGGAGGTGGCGCCGGGGCAGTCGCTGCTGGTGACGGGGGCGGCGGGCGCGGTCGGGGCGTACGCCGTCCAGCTCGCCGCGCGCCGGGGGATCGCGGTGACCGGGCTGGCGCGGGAGGGGGACGAGGAGTTCGTGCGGTCCCTGGGGGCCGCGGGGTTCAGTGGCGGTGCCGTCGCCGAGCGGAGCTTCGACGCCGTGCTGGACGCCGCGGTTCTCGGTGAGCCGGCACTGGCGTGGGTACGGGACGGGGGCCGGTACGTCGGTGTCATTCCGGGGACCGAGCCCGCGTCCGTGCGGGGCGTGTGGACCGGGGCGGTCGAGGTGAGCGCCGACGGGGCACGGCTGGCGGAGCTGGTGCGGCTGGTGGACGACGGGGTGCTGACGACCCGGGTGGCCGAGACGTTCCCGCTGGACGAGGCCGCCAAGGCGCATGCGCGGCTGGAGGAGGGCGGGGTGCGAGGCCGGCTGGTGCTGGTGCCCTAGGGGGTGTTTCGAAAGTCCTGTGCGGCGCCCGCGGTGTCCGGTGCGTGCTCTCGGCGCGCCGGACGAAAGCCCTCGTACTGGACGTACTTGGGGTTTCGGCCGGTGTGGCGAGAGTGCGTGCCGGGCGCCGTGGGTGCTGTGCGGGACTTTCGAAACACCCCCTAGGGGGGATCGACACACCTACCCCGCGGAACCCCCGGCTGCGGCCTCCGCCGCGTACGCCGTCGGCGGCACCCCCACCGTGGCCGTGAAGTCCCGCACCAGATGGGCCTGGTCGGCGTAGCCGAGCTCGGCGGCGAGGGTGGCCCAGTCGACGTCGGTGCGGGTGCCGGCGTGTTCCAGGGCCTCGTGGATGCGGTAGCGGAGGATGCACCACTTGGGGCTGACGCCGACGTAGGTCGAGAAGAGCCGTTGCAGCGCCCGTACCGACAGGCCCTGCGCCCGGGCGAAGTCGCCGACGCGGCGGACGGTGCGGTCGGTGCGGATGTGCTGGACGAGGGCCGTGGCGAGGTCGGCCTGCGGGTCCGGCGTGCGGGGGAGGGCGAGGAGGAAGGCGTCGAGGGCGGCCACGCGGGTGTGGTCGTCGGTGGGGGTGACGATCGCGCGGGCGGTGTCGCTCGCGGCTTGCGGGAACACCTCGTCGGCGGGCAGGGCGCGCCCCGTCCACCGGGAGACCGGCGCCTCGGGGGCGTACGGCCGGAATCCGCCGGGCCGGAACTTCACCCCGCAGACCCGGCCCCGGCCGGTCAGCTTCCGGGTGTACAGGCCGAGCGCGACGCCCGTGACCTCGGCGTACGGCTCGCCCTCGGCCTCGTCCCACTGGAAGGTGAGGTTGACGGCCGGGTGCGGGACGATGTGGGAGGCGTAGGGGGCGGGCAGGTCCCAGTCGATCAGCCAGTACCACTCGACGTACCGGCGCAGGGGTTCGGCGGGCTCGTGGCGGCGGAACCGCACGCGGTTCAGCAGCCCGGACGGGTCGACGATCCCGCGGGTGTCGTGGCGGGGGGCCTCCATGGCCGGATCGTACGTCGCGTTTCTTCAAGATGGGCACCCTGCGACGTCCCTACGGTCGGGGTATGGACACGAACGCGGTGAAGACGAAGACGTACGGCATCGGTGAGCTGCTGGCCCTGGCGCGCGAGCGGGCGGTTCCGGTGGTGCGGGGCATCGAGGACACGGCACTCGCCGCTCCCACGCCCTGTGCCGAGTACGACGTGAAGGCCCTGGTCAATCACCTCTTCCAGGTGATCGTGCAGTTCCAGCGGCTGGCCGCGAAGGAGGCGTCGGACTTCGGCGAGACGCCCCACCGGGTCGGCGGGAGTCCGCGGTGGCGGGAGCGGCTCGCGGACGAGACGGACCGGCTGGTGGCGGCCTGGTCGGCGCCCGGCGCCGAGGACGGGACGACCGGCGGGATGAACATGCCCGCACGGCTGGTGGGCTCGATGGCGCTGCTCGATCTGACCGTGCATGTGTGGGACCTGGCGCGGGCGACGGGTCAGGAGTACCCAGGTGCCGACGAGGCGGTCGTGGCGGAGCTGTCCGGCGCGGTGGACGAGCTGGCGCCGACGGCCAGGAAGATGGGGGTGTTCGGAGAGCCGGTGCCGACGGCCGAGGGCGCCTCGGCGTTCGAGCGGCTGCTCGCGCGGACCGGCAGGGACCCGCACTGGCGATAGTCGCGGGCCCTCGGGAATAGTCCCCGGCCGGGCCCCGTTCTCCGGGTATAGTTGAACCGTCAACAACCTGGAGGGTGAGCGACCATGCAGTTCGGGATCTTCAGCGTCGGCGACGTCACGCCGGACCCCACGACGGGCCGTACGCCGACCGAACGCGACCGCATCAAGGCCATGGTCGCCATCGCGCTGAAGGCGGAGGAGGTCGGACTCGACGTCTTCGCGACCGGCGAGCACCACAACCCGCCGTTCGTGCCGTCTTCGCCGACCACGATGCTCGGATACATCGCGGCGCGGACGGAGCGGCTGGTGCTGTCCACCTCGACCACCCTCATCACCACCAACGACCCGGTGAAGATCGCCGAGGACTTCGCGATGCTCCAGCACCTGGCCGACGGGCGGGTGGATCTGATGATGGGGCGGGGGAACACCGGGCCGGTGTATCCCTGGTTCGGACAGGACATCCGGCAGGGCATCAACCTCGCCGTGGAGAACTACGCCCTGCTGCACCGGCTGTGGCGCGAGGACGTCGTGAACTGGGAGGGGAAGTTCCGTACGCCCCTGCAAGGGTTCACGTCCACGCCACGCCCGCTGGACGGCGTACCGCCGTTCGTCTGGCACGGCTCGATCCGCTCGCCGGAGATCGCCGAGCAGGCGGCCTACTACGGCGACGGGTTCTTCCACAACAACATCTTCTGGCCGGCCGACCACACCAAGCGGATGGTCGAGCTGTACCGGACCCGGTACGCCCACTACGGGCACGGCACGCCCGAGCAGGCGATCGTCGGGCTGGGCGGCCAGGTGTTCATGCGCCGCAACTCCCAGGACGCGATCCGCGAGTTCCGGCCGTACTTCGACGTCGCGCCGGTCTACGGACACGGTCCCTCGCTGGAGGAGTTCACCGAGCAGACCCCGCTGACCGTCGGCTCCCCGCAGCAGGTGATCGAGAAGACCCTGTCCTTCCGTGAGTACGCCGGTGACTACCAGCGTCAGCTGTTCCTGATGGACCACGCCGGGCTGCCGCTGAAGACCGTCCTGGAGCAGCTCGACCTGCTCGGCGAGGAGGTCGTACCCGTGCTGCGCAAGGAGTTCGCGGCGCGGCGCCCCGCCGGGGTGCCGGACGCGCCCACCCACACTTCGCTCAAGGCCGCCCAGGAGGTGACCACCGTATGAAGCTCGTCGTGGTGTCCGCGGGGCTGAGCGTCCCGTCCTCCACCCGGCTGCTGGGCGACCGGCTCGCGGCCGCTGTCGGCCGGGAGGCCGCGGTGGAGGTGGAGGTCGTCGAGCTGCGCGACCTCGCGGTGGAGATCGCGCACAACTTCACGAACGGCTTCCCCGGACGGAAGCTCGCCGCTGCCATCGACGCCGTGACCTCGGCGGACGGGCTCATCGTCGTCACGCCGGTCTTCTCCGCCTCGTACAGCGGACTGTTCAAGTCGTTCTTCGACGTGATCGAGAAGGACGCGCTGGCCGGCCTGCCGGTGCTGATCGCCGCGACCGGCGGCACGGCCCGGCACTCCCTCGTCCTGGAGCACGCGCTGCGTCCGCTCTTCGCGTACCTGCGAGCGGTGGTCGTGCCGACCGGCGTCTACGCCGCCTCGGAGGACTGGGGCGCGGAGGGGCTGGACGGGCGGATCGAGCGGGCGGCGGGGGAGCTGGCGGGGTTGATGGCGGGACGGCCCGCCAGGAAGAGGGCCGAGCCCGAGGTGGTGCCGTTCGCGGAGCAGTTGGCGGCGCTCTCCAGCCCGTCCGGCGTTTGAGGACGAGGCCGTTCGGGCCGAACGGAGGTCCGGGGGCGGAGCCCCCGGGGGCGGTCGTGTGAGGGTGAGATCCCAGTAAGAAGGGTGACCGTAAGCTCCCTCACACGGCCGAACCGCCGGAGGCCTTGGCAGTATGAACCCGTGCCCCAGACTGTTCTCCTCGCCGAAGACGACCGCGCCATCCGCCACGCCCTGGAGCGCGCGCTGACCCTGGAGGGCTACCAGGTCACCGCGGTCGCCGACGGGGTCGAAGCGCTGGCGCAGGCCCATCGCACGCCGCCGGACGTGCTGGTACTGGACGTGATGATGCCCGGCATCGACGGGCTCCAGGTCTGCCGGGTGCTGCGCGCCGAGGGCGACCGCACCCCGATCCTGATGCTCACGGCGCTCGTGGAGACCCAGGACCGCATCGCCGGCCTGGACGCGGGCGCCGACGACTACGTGGTGAAGCCCTTCGACGTCGAGGAGGTCTTCGCCCGGCTGCGCGCCCTGCTGCGCCGCACCAGCGACCCGAACGGACCCGCCCCCGTCGACGTACCGAAGCGGACCGCCGCCCCCGAGCCCGCCGGCCGGCTGGTCGAGGCGGCCGGGCTGCGGATGGACCCGCAGGCGCGGCGGGTGTGGCGGGGCGCGCGGGAGCTGGAGCTGACGCGGACCGAGTTCGAGCTGCTGGAGCTGCTGGTCCGCAACGCCGGGATCGTCCTCGACCACTCCACGATCTACGACCGCATCTGGGGCTACGACTTCGGCCCCGGCTCCAAGAACCTCGCCGTCTACGTCGGCTACCTGCGCCGCAAGCTCGACGAGCCGGGCGCCCCGCAGCTGATCCACACGGTGCGCGGGGTGGGTTACGTGCTGCGGGAGGACTGAGTGGGCACGGCCCGGCGTCGGCTCGGGAGGCTGCTGACGGGGCGCCGCAGATCGGGGCTCGGCACCACCTTCGCCGTGTCCTTCGCGACCGTGACCGCCGTGGTCACGGTCCTGGTCGGGCTGCTGTCCTACACCGCCGCCGCCCGCCTGGTGCGGGTGGACCAGGAGTCGGTGTTCGACGAGGTCGTGCAGGATCTGCGGGGCGAGGTGCGGGAGCGGCCGATGACACCGGAGGACTTCTCGTCCTCCGCGCCGGGGCACGATCTCGTTCGGCCCGCCCGTACCGACGTCCAGGTGCTGGGCCCGGACGGCGCCGTCGTCGACCCGGGCCGGCCGGGGCTGCCGGTCACCTCCGCCGACCGGCGGATCGCGGCCGACGGGACGGCCGGGCGGATGGTCCAGCACAAGGACGTCGGCGTCGACAGCGACGTCTACCGCATCGCGACCGTGGCGCTCGGCGGCGGACGGGGCGCGGTGCAGGTGGCCCAGGAGTTCAGCGACACCGAGGATCTGCTGCGGGCGCTCCAGCAGCGGACGCTGCTGCTGATGGCGGCCGTGGTCACCCTCGCGGGACTCTTCGGCTGGTGGCTGGCCCGGCGCATCACCCGCCGCCTGGTCGTCCTCACCTCCGCCGCCGAGGACGTCGCCCGCACCCGCCGCCTCGGCATCCAGGTACCGGTCGCCGGATACGACGAGGTCGGCCGCCTCGGCCGGGCCTTCGACCGCATGCTGGGCCGGCTCGCCCAGTCGGAGGAGGACCAGCGGCGGCTGGTGCAGGACGCGGGCCACGAACTGCGTACGCCGCTCACCTCCCTGCGTACGAACATCTCCCTCCTGCGCCGTATCGACGAACTGCCGCCCGCCACCCGCGATGAACTGGTGGCCGACCTGGGGCAGGAGGCCCGCGAACTCACCGACCTCGTCAACGAGCTGGTCGACCTGGCGGCCGGACAGTCCGACGCCGAGCCGGCCCAGCGGGTGGATCTCGCCGACATCGTCGAGGACGTCGCGGGGATTGCGCGACGGCGCACGGGACGGCGGATCGTGGTCCGCGCGAGCGGCGACACCACGACGGAGGGGCGGCCCGGGATGCTCCAGCGCGCGGTGACCAACCTCGTCGAGAACGCCGCGAAGTTCGACCGCGACGGCATCGCCCCCATCGAGATCAACGTCGCCGGGCCGGCCCGCCCCGGGACCGTGCGCGTCGAGGTCCTCGACCGGGGGCCGGGCATCGCCGAGGACGACCTGATCCGCGTCTTCGACCGCTTCTACCGCGCCGCCGACGCACGGTCGCTGCCCGGGTCGGGGCTGGGGCTGTCCATCGTGCGGGAGGTCGCGCTGTCGCACGGCGGGGCGCCGTTCGCCTTCCGGCGTGAGGGGGGCGGGACGGCGATCGGGTTCACGGTGGGGGGTTCGGCCTGAACCGTTCCGGCTGAGCGGCTTCGCCTCCGGTTCTCCCTGGGCACGGGCGACTCTGTTCGGGTGCCGCGCGGCGGCCGGGGGAGGCTCGTCGTCGTCCCCTGGTCCATCAACTGCGGCACCTGCGACCGCTGCCGCGCCGGACTGACCGCGCACACCCGGGGCGGGCTCTTCTCCGACCCGGTCCGGGTGCCCTGCGCCGACGCCATGCTCGTACCGCTGCCCGCCGGCCTGGACCCGGTCGCCATGGCCTCCGCCGGCGACAACTGGTCCCTGGCCTGGCGCCTAGGGGGTGTTCTGAAAGTCCCGCACAGCACCCGCGGCGCCCGGCACGCACCCTCGCCGCACCGCCGAGGGCACGCACCGGCTGCGACACCAGCCGCTGCCGTGGCGGGCGCGGGCACCGCACGGGAGTTTCAAAACACCCCCTGGTCGCGGCCCACCTCAAGTCCCGCCCCGGCGCCCGGGTCCTGGTGGTGGCGCGGGGCAGCATCGGCCTGTACGTGTGCGACACCGCCCGCGCGCTCGGCGCCTCCGACGTCCTCTACGTCGACCCCGAGCCCGGGCACCGTGCCCTCGCCTCGCCCGCGCCTTCGGTGCCGCCACCGCCGCGTCCCTGGACCCGCTTCGGCAGGGCTACGACATCGCCGTGGAGGCGAGGCGGCCGCGTCGACCAGCTCGCCCTCGCCGTCAAGTGCCCGACCCCGCAAGGCATGTGCGAGAGCGCGGGCAACCACTTCCGGCCCGGCGAGCTGCCCCTGCTCGGCATGTACCTCAACGGCGTCACCCTGCGCGTCGCCCGCGACGACGTCCGCGCTGGGAGGACCTGCCGACCGCACTGCCGGAGAGGCACCTGAAGACGGTGTGCGTCCGGGCCGCCGCCTGACCGCGCCCCGGGAGTCAGACGAGGTTGCGTTCCAGCGCGGTGAGGTAGCTGCCCATGAAGTGGTCGCGGATGCCGTCGCCGGCCGGGGCGAAGGCGTCCGCGGTCAGGCCGCGTCCGCGGTCGGCCAGGCCCCCGAGGAGGGACATCGTCTCCCGGACCTTGCCGCTGGAGTCGATGTAGCGCAGGACGTCCACGTGGTGGAAGACGGGCTCGGGCGGCAGCTGCGGGACGATGTCGTTGTTGTTGACGAAGCGGTACAGGCGGTTCTTGAACGCCTTGTTGCAGGAGGCCGCCAGCAACCGGTCGCAGGTGCGGGGCTGGCCGTAGGTGTAGACGCCGTCCGCCAGCAGTTCGGGGTCCTCCAGGTAGAGGCGGCAGCCGGCGAGCATGGCCAGGGCGCCGCCCAGGCTGTGGCCGGTGAACCACAGGGTCTGGCCGTTGTCGTGGAACTCGGCGAGAGTGTCCTTGACCTTGGGGAAGACGGAGTCGAGGGCCTCGGCGAAGCCGTAGTGGATGTGTCCGGTGCCCGCCGGACCGGGACAGGGCGGGGTGGTGGCGTCGGTGAGCCAGTCACGGATGTTGGCGGGCTCGGTGCCGCGGAACGCGGTGATGATCATGTGCTCGTTGGTGGCCGTGTACGCCTGGGTGTCCTGCAACGGGAACGGCGGCGTGAACGTGCTCCGGTGATGCCGGACCCGGTCGAAGCCCCACTCCCGCAACTGCCGTTCGATGGTGGCCTCGTCCTTGTAAGCCAGGTCGGAGGCGCGGGCGAGCCAGTAGGCGTGGGCGAGGCTGTAGCCGGTGGCGCGGTGGTCGAGCGGGGGGACGGGCACGGTGGTGCCTCCTGAGAGGTCGCGGCGGGGGCGGCGCCGAGTGGCGCGGGATCGCCTTCTACCTATCCAGGGCTCCGTGGAAGGACGAGGACCGACAGTCGATCTTCACTCGAAAGAATCCAGCCGCTGCTTCCGGAGGCTTCCGGCTGCTTCCCCGGTCGGGGCGGGACCCGAATGCCCCGCCCCGACGCCGAGCCGGTCTGTCACATCGTCAGCCACACACCGTCAGCCACACCGCCTGGTCCGGCGCCAGCGTGCCCCCCTCGACGGGACCGCTCGCCAGCAGGACCGACGTGTGGTCGGGCAAGGGGTACGGCTCCGCCGAGAGGTTGACCACGCAGACGAAGCCGGGGTCGCGGCCGAACGCGAGGACGCCTTCCGGGGCATCCAGCCAGGTCAGGCTGGAGTCTCCGAGCGCGGGGTGCGCGCGGCGCAGACGCAGGGCCGTGCGGTAGAGCTCCAGCATGGACGTCTCGTCGCCGGTCTGGGCCGCCACGGTGCGCGGCGCCCAGCCGGCCGGCTGCGGCAGCCAGGGTGCGGCGCCGGCACCGTCGGGGCTGAAGCCGTACGGGGCGGTGGCGCCGGACCAGGGGATCGGGACCCGGCAGCTGTCGCGGCCGCGGTTGGTGTGGCCGGAGCGTTCCCAGACGGGATCCTGGAGCACGGCCTCGGGGAGGTCCTCGACCTCGGGCAGACCGAGTTCCTCGCCCTGGTAGATGTAGGCGCCGCCCGGCAGGGAGAACATCAGCAGAGCGGCGGCGCGGGCGCGCCGGGTGCCCAGTTCGAGGTCGAGGGGGCCCTCCGGCTCGTACACCTGGTTGGCGACCCAGCGCTTGGTGACCTTGCGGCCGTAGCGGCTGGGATGGCGTACGCCTGGTTCATGGGGGCCGCCCTGTCCAGCCTGGCCCCGCTGCTGCGGTCGGCGGGCATGGAACTCAACGTCTATGTCATCCCGGACACGGCCGAGCGCACCTCGTTCTTCGAACGCCTTCCGGCCCGGCGCAACGCCGACGCGCTGCTGGTGTTCTCCTTCGACCTCACCGAGGCGGAGACCGCACGGCTGGACGGCCTCGGCATGCCCGTCATCTGCGTCAGCCAGCATGTCGACGGCCGGCCCAGCGTCTACGTCGACGACGTGGCCGGTGCCCTGCACGGCACCCGGCACCTGCTCAACCTCGGCCACCGTCGGATCGCCTTCCTGGAGACCGTGGGCGCCAGCGGCTTCTCGTTCAGCTCCAACGAACGGCTGCTCGGCTACCGGCAGGCCCTCACCGAAGCGGGTGTCCCTCTCGACGAGGACCTGGTGGCCGCGACGGCGGTCGGCGACAAGCGCGGCACCGCCGAGGTGCTCGGCCGGCTGCTCAGCCTGCGCGAGCCGCCCACCGCGATCTTCGCGGAACAGGACGAGGTCGCGGTCGCGGTCATCCGGACCCTGCGCAGGACACAGATCGCCGTTCCGGAACGGATCTCCGTCCTCGGCTTCGACGACCAGCCGCTCGCCGACTGGTTCGACCTGTCCACGTTGGCCCAGTCACCCTCGGACCTCGCCGCGAGGCCGGCGGACCGGCCCTGCGGCTCATCGAGGACTCCCAGGCGGAACACGAACGGCACGTGCTCCTGCTGACCCATGTGATCCCCCGGGCCACGACGGCCCAGGCGCCCCGCCCTCAGGGCGAGCAGGAGGCGGGCGCGGAGGCGGACCGGGGGTGAGGGGGACGGGGGACGGCTCCGCTCAGGGAGTGCCGCTGCCGTCTGACGTCGTCTCGGGCTGGGTGTGGAGGATCTCGCGGGCCTGGTCCGCGGCGCGGGCGATGCTTTCGGAGACGAAGTCGAGGAAGCGGGCGATGTTCTCCAGGCGGACCGCGGCCGGGGTGTCACGGCCGAGGACGTGCACGCCCTCTCGTGCGGTCTCGGCGAGCTGGGTGGTGCCGCGGGCGCTGGCGATCATGGACTGGTACCAGACGTCGTTGTCGGCGACGTAGCGCTCGCGCCGGCGTTCGTCGCGTTCCCGTCGGACCAGACCCTGGCTCTCGAGGAACGCGATGGCCTTGGAGATGGACGCCGGGCTGACCCGGAGGCGCTGGACGAGTTCGGCCGCGGTGAGGCTGCCCGCGTCGCTGGTGTAGAGGCAGGTCAGCACCCGGGCCATCATCTTGGGCGTGCCGGTCTGTATCAGGACGGTGGTGAACGTCTCCTCGTACTCACGCACCGCCTCGGCATCACGCCCGTAAGCCTGCGCGGGCGCCTCGCCCCCTCGGGGTGCGGCCTGCCTGCGCCGGTGGGCGCGGCGTTCGGTGGCGCGGTGGGCGAGGTCGGCGCGGTAGGCGGTGGGACCGCCGTTGCGCGTCACCTCACGTGTGACGGTCGAGGTGGGGCGTTCGAGACGTCTGGCGATCTCCGCGTAGGCGAGGCCGTCGGCCAGACCCAGCGCGATCTGCTGCCTTTCCTGCTGGGTGAGCCTGCCTCCCGGCATCGCGATCTCCGTTCGGGGTGGGGTGATCCGTTGCTGCTGGTGTGGTGAGTATAGCGTTCACGGCCATTTCATTGCAACGATGGGGAGGGTGATTGTTGCGTTGAATTCATAGCAGTTGCAACGATTTCCTGGCTGTGAGCTGGACAGATGAGGATTGAGTGCAACGAATGCGTTGCCGGATCTTTGAATGCAACGTAGCGTTTCTGGTGTCGGAAACAGCAACGAGCGCGTACAGGAGAAAAACATCATGCAGAAGTTCGACACCCCCACCCCCGCCCCGGTCTCCGTCGTCCTGGACATCCCCGCGGGCAACGTCCGCTTCATCGCCGCCGACCGGGCCGACACCACGGTCGAGATCCTGCCCGCGGACGCCACCAAGAGCCGGGACGTGAAGGCGGCCGAGCAGATCCAGGTCTCCTACAGTGACGGCGGCAACGGTGACGGCGTCCTGCGGATCGAGGCTCCCGAGGCGAAGAACCAGTACTTCGGTCCCTCCGGAGCCGTCGAGGTCACCGTCCAGTTGCCCGCCGGCTCCCACATCGAGGCGAAGACCGCCAGTGGCGAGTTCCGCGGCGTCGGACGGCTCGGCGACGTCACCTTCGACGGCGCCCACGGCTCGGTCAAGCTCGACGAGGCCTCGAGCGCCCGCCTGACCCTGATGGCCGGTGACGTCTTCGTCGGCCGCCTGGCCGGCCCCGCGCAGATCAGCACCCAGAAGGGCGAGCTGCGCATCACCGAGGCCCGGCGCGGCACGCTCACCCTGCGCACCGAGCACGGCGGGATCTCGGTCGGCGCCGCCCGCGGAGCCTCCGCCTCCCTCGACGCCGGCACCGGATACGGCCGGATCCACAACACCCTCCAGAACACGGAAGGAGCCACCCCCGGCCTGACCATCCACGCGACCACCGCCTACGGCGACATCACCGCCCGCAGCCTGTAGGAACCCGCAAGGGGAGTGGGGTGATGCGCCCGCCCGAGCGGTCAGCCCACCCCGTCCCCCACCAACTGCTCCTCCACCAGATCCGCGGCCCGGCGGGTGCCGCCCTCGGCGCGCGCCTCGGACCACAGCCATGCCGAGCGCGCGGCGACCCGCGGATCGCCGATGAGCTCCATCAGCGCGGTACGCAGCGTCGCCGCCGTGACGTCCGCGGTGTCGATGCGGCGGGCGACGCCCAGCTCGACGAGCCGGCCGGCGTGAAGGTGCTGGTCGGGCCCGTGTGGTACCGCGATCATCGGCACCCCGGCGTACAGGCCCTCGCCGCTGCTGCCCATCCCGGTGTGCGTCACCCACACGTCCGCATGCTCCAGGATCGTCAACGGCGGTTCCCACGGCCGTACTTCGAAGTTGGCAGGGATCCGGTTCCCCAGCCCGCCCGGATCGCTGCTGCCGCCACCGCCGCTGCCGCCGGTCTGCAACACCACGTGCCACCCGGGGAGATCCGCGAACGCCGCCAGACACTGGTGGTAGATCTCCTGAGGCCCGTGGTGCGCCGAGCCGGTCAGCGACACCAGCAGCACCTTCTCCGCACCGGCCGGCCGTTTCCAGCCGTCCTGCTCGGGGCCGGCGCCGAAGCACGGGCCGACGAACGTCGCCGCCTCGGTGTCGACACGGTCCGCATGTGGCTGCAAGGCGCGCGGGATCATGGCGAGCACTCGACGCGGACGGCCGATGAACTCCTCCACGTCCGTGGTCACCGCACCACACCGGCTCAGCCAGGCGGCGAACCGCGCTCGGTACGTGAGCCCTCCGGGCAGCCCGGCGAACGACGCACCGATCTGCTCCTGGGCACCCTCCCAGCCCACATGCGCCGCGGACAGCTGGACGTGACCGCGGCCCTGAGCCTCGGCCAGCGCGCGCCCCGCGTACGCGCCGACGTCGTAGAGGTAGAGGTCGGCGGGGGCGTCGTCGTACGCGGCGTGCAGCTGGGGCAGCACGGCCATCGCCTCTTCGAGGAACAGGGAGGCGGCCGCGATGGGATCCTGCGGCCAGTCACCGTCGGCGACCGGAAGGGTGGACGCGATGCCGACCAACTCGGCGCCGGTGGGGGAGATCAGCTCGGCGACGCGGCCGGAGGCGGCGTACGTCACCCGATGACCGCGGGCCACCAGCTCACGGATGATCTCCAGGCTGGGCAGCACATGGCTGACCGCAGACGTACCGACCATGGCGATATGTGCGGGAGGGGGCATGACCGGACTTCCTTGGATAGAGGTCTACGCCAGAGAAACGCCGAGAAGCCCGCCTGGGCAACGCGATTCCCGCACGGAACCGCCCACATGCCTGTCGGCGCCCCTCCCGGCACATGGCGAAGGCGGGCCCGAAAACCCGCCAACTCCCGGGCAGGCCGCCCGCTGCCCGTGAAACCCCACCTCAGGGCCAAGATGTGCGTTGACCTCGCGCGATCGACTCCGTCAGCGTCCGAGCCCTCAAGGGGGGCATCTCCGCAGCGAACCCCTACGACAGCTGGGCCGTGTTCCAGGTAGCGGGTGAGTCTTGGGCGGACAGTTCTTCCGCCAGTTCCATACAGCGCAGGCGGGCAGGGGAGAAGTCGTAGGGCATCTTGCCGGTGGCTTCGAACACGCTCATGGAGTCAGCCTCCCGCCTGCCAGAGCTGAGGTCGGCCTCGCCCTCGCCGTCATCGGCGGTGGCGGGGTGCAAAGTGTCCCAGGCGTCGAAGAGGGCATCGTCGTCCTTATCCAGGCCGGTCTCCTCGATGACGGCGTGCAGGGCGCTTTCGAAGGCGTGCCGCTCGACGGCCACTTGAGCCACCCGTGGATCATCGACGGCGACACTGTCATCGAGTGCCTCCTCGGCTTCATCGATGCGGTCGGAATCCTCCCGCAGAGTGGGATGCGTGGCCAGAACGACGAAGCGGGTGGCCTGGACGGCCGCGCCGAGCGGGCCGAAGATCCGCTCGGTGACCAGCAGAGTGTCCAGGTCCGCCTGACGCAGGGAGCCCTCGGGCAGGCTCTTGAGGCGTTCGGTGACGACGTCGGAGAGCAGGCCCATCCGGCTGCCTTCGGTGCGCATCCGCTGCACGGCGGTCCGTTGCCGCCGCAATTCCGCCTCCTGGTCGGCGAGGGTTTCCTCCAACCGCTCCAGGATGCCCGCGATAGCTTCTCCGCTGTCCGCGCCGGCGGAAGCCCTGCCGGTGGTAAAGGCGTCACGGATGTCGTCCAGGGCGATCCCGGCGTCGGCCATCCTGCGAATCCACAGCAAGCGGATCATGTCCTCGTACCCGTAGCGGCGGCGGTCATCGCCGCCCCGCTCAGGCTCGGGGAGCAGGCCGATCTCGTGGTAATGGCGAATCGCCCGTGGCGTGCTGCCGACGAAGGCCGCCGCGTCACCGATCTTGACCTGACGCGGTGGCATGAAGGACGAATGCATGAGCAGGGACCTTTCCTCAAGGCATCAGGAGGTAAGTCCACCGGACCACATGCCGCTACGGAAGGTGCAACCCCATCCACACCGCGCCGCGCCAATGCGGGGAAACGCGCCCTTCCTCCGTAGTCACCGCAGGGCCGTCCTTTGCTGCTGTGGCATCCGCACCGCAAGTTTGTCGAACCGGGCCGCCACGGCCCGGTGCTGCTTGAGACGGCCACCGCCACGTCCGCGGCGCCTGCGGTCGCGGACCTGATCGGCCGGCTCAGGAATCGTGCACCTGATGCCACGTCTGCGCAGGTAGGCGCGATTCGCGCGTGAAGAGTACGCCTCATCGCCTCATCGCCTCGCACCCGCAGCGGGCGGCTTCTCGGCCGACCGACTCCAGGCCGGAGTGCCCCGATCGCGTTCAGGACCGGCTCGAACTGCGGACTGTCGCCGCGTGCCCGGCGGTGATCAGCAGCGCCAACGGCTTCTGTCCCTGCTCGCACGCCAGATGAATCTTCGTGGTGAACCCGCCTCGCGACCTGCCCGGTCCATGGTCTTCAGGTTCGGTGCTGACTCCGCCTGGCGGTTCCTTCTGCACAGCACTGCGTCGGCGGGCACCGGCAGCATGCTGGTGTGCCCGGCGGACGGTGGAGTCGACATTGACCTCCCAGAAGACCAGCCCGGCCGCATCAGCTCTCGCCTGCAACAACGTCAGCAGTCGGGCCCGCACACCCCGAGCGATGAGGGCGACCACGCACAGCACCTTCGCCACCGCCGGAGTCACCCCCAGGGCCGGTGCTGAAGCCGCTCGGCTCCGGCACCGGCAAGCACCGCAAACCTGCCGGCCTACGCCCTCACCCGGCACATGACGAGGGCGGAGCCCGAAAGCCCCGCCCGATATCTACGAAACCCCAGCTCAGGGCCACACCAAGCAATAAGGCTGATGCCCCGCCTCATGCAACCGATGGCTGAAGTCCTGCCACTCGTGCAGCAACTGGTACACATTGAACGCATCCCGGGGCCCGCCCCGATCCGGCACCGTGGACCAGATGAACGCGGCGGCGCCCACCGCTTCCTCCCCTATGCCCCGCAGCGGATCGACCACCGTCATCGGCAGCTTGACCACCGCGTAGTCGGGGTGGAGGACCACCAGCTCCAGCGGCGGGACCTTGTGCAGGGGGACGCCCTCGATGCCCGTCAGGACCATCGCGGCCATCGTCTCCGGCTTGATCTTGGTGAACATGCCGTTCATGCCGAGCTCGTCGCCGCCGAGTTCTTCGGGGCGCATCGAGATCGGGACGCGGGCCGCGGTCGCACCGTCCGGCGCGCCGAAGTACTTGTACGTCACCCCCACCCGACCACCATTCCTGCTCGCCCTCAGCCGATCACTGTGACGGTCGGCCCGCTCTGACTCGTTCGGTACACCCGGCATATCCGGTACTACGTGTCCCTGACGTGCTTCGTTCGAATCCTCCGCGTCGCGCCGGTGCCTTCCCCGCCGGGCACGTCGAGGACCCAGGTCATCAGTCCCCTCGCCCAGTCCGCCACCGCGATGCATATCTCCACCCGACTGCTTTTCTAGGACGCGTGGCGCCCGCCCCGCAACCCGATCATCGTGTCAGTGACCTCCCCCACGGCCGCCCGCCGAAACGTGCGCTGAAACACCTGTCCGCAGGATCTTTTCAGTCCCCGACCATCACGCCCCGCATGAGCTGTGTGTATCACGCCCAGTCTCGCAGATCGCGGGGGGAGAGCCGTCGGGAAGTGGACAGCGGGGGAGGCGGAGGGAGCCCGTCCGCCGGGCCGGCAGCCGTCCCGCTGCCGCCACCCCCCGCTGGCCTACCCTGAGGAGGTCACTGCCCATCGGAGCCCGAGAAGGTCGGAGAAGTCGCAGGCCATGAGCGAATCGCCCCATCCATACGAAGCACCGGCCTCGCAGGCCCTGTTCGACCGTGCGGCCGTCGTCACACCCGGCGGCGTGAACTCCCCGGTACGCGCCTTCCGTGCCGTGGGCGGGACGCCCCGGTTCATGGTGTCCGGCACCGGTCCGTACCTGACCGACGCCGACGGACGTGAGTACGTCGACCTCGTCTGCTCCTGGGGACCCATGATCCTCGGGCACTCCCACCCGGACGTGATCGCCGCCGTCCAGGACGCCGTCTCCCGCGGTACCTCCTTCGGTACGCCCGGTGAGGGCGAGGTCGCGCTCGCCGAGGAGATGGTCGACCGGATCGAGCCGCTCGAGCAGGTGCGGCTCGTCTCCAGCGGGACCGAGGCCACCATGTCCGCCATCCGGCTCGCCCGGGGGTTCACCCAGCGGACCAAGGTGATCAAGTTCGCCGGGTGCTATCACGGGCACGTCGACTCGCTGCTCGCCGCGGCCGGGTCGGGAGTCGCCACCTTCGCGCTGCCCGACACCCCCGGCGTCACCGGCGCCCAGGCAGGCGACACCGTCGTCCTCCCTTACAACGACCTCGAATCCGTCCACGAGGCCTTCCACCGCTACCCCGGCGAGATCGCCTGCGTGATCACCGAGGCCTCGCCCGGCAACATGGGTGTCGTCCCGCCGCGCCCCGGCTTCAACGAGGGGCTGAAGGACGCCTGCCGCAAGAACGGCGCCCTCTACATCTCCGACGAGGTCATGACCGGCTTCCGGACCAGCCGCGCCGGGTGGTACGGCGTCGACGGGGTCAGGCCCGACCTGATGACCTTCGGCAAGGTGATGGGGGGCGGCTTCCCGGCCGCCGCCTTCGGTGGGCGCGCCGACGTGATGGCCCACCTCGCCCCGGCCGGGCCCGTGTACCAGGCCGGCACCCTCTCCGGGAACCCGGTCGCCACCGCCGCGGGCCTCGCCCAGCTGCGACTCCTCGACGAGGCGGCGTACGACACCGTCAACGCCGTGTCCGCGCAGATCCAGTCCCTCGTCACCGAGGCTCTCGCCAAGGAAGGCGTCGCGCACCGGCTGCAAAACGCCTCCAACATGTTCTCCGTCTTCTTCACGGACCGGGAAGTGCGCAACTACGAGGACGCCAAGCGCCAGGAGTCCTTCCGCTTCACCGCCTTCTTCCACTCGATGCTGGCCCAGGGCGTCTACCTGCCGCCCTCGTCCTTCGAGTCCTGGTTCGTGTCCACGGCCCACGACGAGCGGGCAGTCCAGCGGATCGCCGACGCCCTCCCGGCGGCGGCCCGAGCGGCGGCGGAGGCCATGGCGGCATGAGCGACAACTCCACGACCGAGAACGGCGACGTCACCGTCGTACACGTCATGCGGCACGGCGAGGTGGCCAACCCGGACGGGATCCTCTACGGACGGCTGTCCGGGTACCACCTCTCCGAGCTCGGGCGGCAGATGGCCGACCGGGTCGCCGAGCATCTCGCCTCCCGCGATGTGACGTACGTCTGCGCCTCCCCGCTGGAGCGGGCGCAGGAGACCGCGACGCCGATCGCCAAGGCGCACGGGCTGGACCTCGCGACCGACGCGCGGCTCATCGAGGCCGACAACGTCTTCCAGGGAAAGACCTTCGGGGTGGGGGACGGGGCCCTCAAGAAGCCGGAGAACTGGAAGCACCTGGTCAACCCCTTCAAGCCGTCCTGGGGTGAGCCGTACGTCGACCAGGTCGTGCGGATGATGGGCGCGCTGGACTCCGCCAAGGACGCCGCGCGGGGGCACGAGGCGGTGCTGGTCAGCCATCAGCTGCCGATCTGGATCGTGCGGAGCTACGTCGAGAAGCGGCGGCTGTGGCACGACCCGCGCAAGCGGCAGTGCACGCTCGCGTCCCTGACGAGCTTCACCTACCAGGGCGACCGGATCGTGTCCGTCGGCTACAGCGAGCCGGCCATCGACCTCGTCCCCGCCCATCTCCGCGCCGGGGCCAAGCCGGTGAAGGGGAAGGACAAGGCCTTCGGCGCGTAGACGCTCCGCCGGGAGCGCCGTGATACGGCTGCGGACCCCAGTGGGGGCTTACAGCACGTCTGTGACATTTGTTGCGAATCCTCCGTGATTCGGAGGAACCCCCCCGTTCGTCGTGCCCTCTGACTGGGTGACCACCCACAGAAGCACGACGGACGGGGCAGCAATGCGCAACTTCAGCCGAAGGGGAGTCATCGGACTCGGTGCCGGAGCGGCCGCCACCCTCGGACTCGCGGGATGCGGCGCGCTCACGTCGTCAGACGGGTCGAACGACGCCGGAGGTTCCACGGGCGGCGGAGGCAACAAGCCCGGCACCCAGACCAACCGTGCCCGTCCCATAGGCGACGGCTCCACCTCCTACACCGGCAAGCAGCCGCACCAGCCGGGCAAGCCCGAGCCGCTGGAGCCGGGTCAGGAGCCGCCGCAGTTCGTGGTCTTCTCCTGGGACGGCGCCGGCGAGGTCGGCAACGGCCTCTTCCCGCGCTTCCTCGAACTCGCCAAGGAGCACAAGGCGCACATGACCTTCTTCCTCTCGGGGCTGTATCTGCTCCCCGAGTCGAAGAAGCGGCTCTACGAACCGCCGAACAACCCGCGCGGCGCCTCCGACATCGGCTACCTCACCGACGAGCACATCAAGGCGACGCTGAAGAACGTCCGCCAGGCCTGGCTCGACGGCCACGAGATAGGCACCCACTTCAACGGCCACTTCTGCGCCGGCAACGGCACTGTCGGCAACTGGACCCCGCAGCAGTGGCGCAGCGAGATCGACCAGGCCAAGGCCTTCGTCAAGGAGTGGCGGACCAACTCCGGGTGGACCGACCTGCCCTCGCTGCCCTTCGACTACGACAAGGAGCTCGTCGGCGGTCGCACGCCCTGTCTCCTCGGCCAGGACAAGCTGCTGCCCACCGCCCGCGAGCTCGGCTGGCGTTACGACGCCTCCTCGCCCGGTGGCCGTCAGGTGTGGCCGCAGAAGAAGCAGGGGCTGTGGGACCTGCCGTTGCAGCAGATACCTTTCCCCGGACGTTCGTTCGAGGTCCTCTCCATGGACTACAACATGCTCGCCAACCAGTCGGTCAACTCGACGAAGGCGCCCAGCCACAACTACCCCGGCTGGCGTGAGCAGTCGGCGCAGGCGTACATCCAGGGATTCAAGCGGGCGTACGAGACAAACCGGGCACCCTTCTTCATAGGCAACCACTTCGAGCAGTGGAACGGCGGCATCTACATGGACGCCGTCGAGGAGGCCTTCAAGCACATCGCACGGGAGAAGGAGAAGGGTGCCGACATCCGGCTCGTCTCCTTCCGGCAGTTCGTGGACTGGATGGACGTACAGAAGCCGGACATTCTCGATAAGTTGCGCACGCTGGAGGTCGGTCAGCAGCCCGTCGGCGGCTGGAAGTCCTTCCTGCAAGGCAGCCAGGGTGGTCAGGGCGCTTCCGCGGGCACTCAGAACACCGCCTGAAATGCGGGTCCACGTCCGGGAGGGGGGTGCCAAAGATCCCCGGAACGGGCATGCGAAACTTTTCACATGAGTGCCGCCCGTCGCGCCAGTAGCCGTACCGCCCTGCTCGCCACAGCCACCGCGGTGGCCGCGCTGACCCTGTCCGCATGCGGCTCCGGTGGCACGTCGGGCGGCGGCGGTGACACGGGCTTCGTCCCCGGAGACAACGGCATCGACACGGTCGCCCAGGACAAGCGGGCGGCGGCACCGGTCCTCTCCGGCAAGACGATCGACGGCAAGCAGCTCTCCACCGCCGGCACCAAGGGCAAGGTTCTCGTCATCAACGTATGGGGATCGTGGTGCCCGCCGTGCCGCGCCGAGGCGAAGAACTTCCAGACCGTCTACGACGACGTCAAGGGACAGGGTGTCGAGTTCGTCGGCATCAACACCCGGGACACCAACACCACCGTCGCCAAGGCCTTCGAGAAGGAGTTCGGGATCACCTACCCGAGCCTGTACGACCCCACGGGCAAGCAGATGCTCCGCTTCGAGAAGGGCACGCTCAACCCGCAGGCCATCCCCTCCACGCTCGTCATCGACCGCAAGGGCAGGCTCGCCGCCCGCGCGCTGACGCCGCTCAGCGAGGAGACCCTGCGCAGCATGCTCAAGCCCGTCCTGGCGGAGAAGTGACGTGAGCGCACTGACCACGCTCGCCGAGGTCGCCGGCCCCAACAAGACGGTGCTGAGCGGCGCTCTGCTGCTCGCCCTGCCCATCGCGCTGCTCGGCGGCCTCGTCTCCTTCTTCTCCCCCTGCGTCCTGCCGCTCGTCCCCGGCTACCTCTCCTACGTCACCGGAGTCACCGGCACCGATCTGGCCGAGGCCCGGCGCGGACGGATGGTCGCGGGCGCCTCCCTGTTCGTGCTCGGCTTCACCGCGGTGTTCGTCTCCAGCGGCGCTCTGTTCGGCTACTTCGGCGACACCCTCCAGGATCACAAGGTCGTCCTGTCCAAGGTGCTGGGCGTGCTCATGATCCTCATGGGCGTCTTCTTCATGGGCCTCATGCCCTGGATGACCCAGCGCGAGTTCCGCTTCCACAAGCGGCCCGTGACCGGGCTGGTCGGCGCCCCCTTCCTCGGGGCGCTGTTCGGCATCGGCTGGACGCCCTGCCTCGGCCCGACGCTGACATCGGTGATCGCGCTGTCCTACAACGAGGCGAGCGCCGGCCGCGGCGCCCTGCTCACCGTCGCCTACTGCCTCGGCCTCGGCCTCCCCTTCGTGCTGGCTGCCGTAGCCTTCCGCAAGGCCCTCGGCGCCTTCGCCTGGGTCAAGCGCCACTACGTCTGGGTGATGCGCATCGGCGGCACCATGATGATCGCGACCGGTGTGCTGCTGCTGACCGGCGCTTGGGACCGCATCGTGCAGGAGATGCAGGTCTGGTCCACCGGCTTCACTGTGGGGATCTGATCGATGAGCAACACGACCGACAAGGCCGCCCCCGAGGGCCTGGACCAGGACCTGGACGCCGCCGGCTCCCAGCTCTCCACCGCCCCCGTCGAGGAGATCTCCAGCCCGCCCTCCATCGGCCTCATCGGCTGGTCCCGCTGGTTCTGGCGGCAGCTGACCTCGATGCGGGTCGCGCTGCTGCTGCTCCTGCTGCTGTCGCTCGGCGCGATCCCCGGCTCGCTCATCCCGCAGACCGGGATCGACGAGACGAAGGTCGCCGAGTTCCGCAAGGCCCACGAGACGCTCGCGCCGATCTACGACAAGCTCGGCCTCTTCCACGTCTACAGCTCGGTGTGGTTCTCCGCGATCTACATCCTGCTGTTCGTCTCTCTCATCGGCTGCATCGTCCCGCGCACCTGGCAGTTCGTCGGCCAGCTGCACGGCCGCCCGCCGGGCGCCCCCAAGCGCCTGACCCGGCTGCCCGCCTACACCACCTGGCGCACCGAGGCCGAGCCCGAGCAGGTCCGCGAGGCCGCGCTCGCCCTGCTGAAGAAGCGCCGCTTCCGTGCCCACCTCGCCGGCGACGCCGTCGCCGCGGAGAAGGGCTATCTGCGCGAGGTTGGCAACCTCGCCTTCCACATCGCGCTGATCGTGATGCTGATCGCCTTCGCCTGGGGCCAGCTCTTCAAGTCCGAGGGCAACAAGCTGATCGTCGAGGGCGACGGGTTCTCCAACACCCTCACCCAGTACGACGACTTCAAGTCCGGCAGCCTCTTCAGCCAGGACGACCTCGATCCCTTCAGCTTCAACCTGAAGAACTTCGTCGGCAGCTACGAGCCGACCGGCCCCAACCGGGGCACCCCCCGGGTCTACAAGGCGGACGTCACCTACAGCGTGGGCGCCTACGGCAAGGACAAGAAGACCAGCATCGAGGTCAACGAGCCCTTGGAGGTCGGCGACTCGAAGGTCTACCTCGTCAGTCACGGCTACGCCCCCGTCATCACGGTCCGCGACGGCAAGGGCACCGTCGTCTTCAGCGACGCAGTGCCCCTCCTTCCGCTCGACGGCAACGTCACCTCCACCGGCGCCATCAAAGTCATGGACGGCTACCGCAACGCCAAGGGCGGATGGGAGCAGCTGGGCTTCCAGGCCTTCTTCCTGCCCACCTACGTCAAGGGCAACGAGCTCGCCTCGCAGTTCCCGGCACTGCTGAACCCGGTGCTGAACCTGGAGGCCTACCACGGTGAACTCGGAGTCAACGCGGGCATCCCGCAGAGCGTGTACCAGCTGGACAAGAAGCATCTGAAGGGGTTCAAGGACGCCAAGGGCGCGCAGGTCCGGGAGAACCTGAAGCCCGGCGAGACCATGAAGCTCCCGAACGGCGCCGGCACGGTCACCTTCGAGAAGGAGATCAAGGAGTGGGCCGGCTTCCAGGTCGCCCGCCAGCCCGGCAGCGGTTGGGCCCTCGCCGGTTCCCTCGCCGCGATCTTCGGTCTCGCCAGCTCCCTCTTCATCCAGCGCCGACGCGTGTGGGTGCGGGCCACCACCGGCGGCGACGGCGTCACGGTCGTCGAGATGGCCGGCCTCGGCCGCAGCGAGTCCGCCAAGGTGCCGGAGGAGCTCGGCGACCTCGCCGGGATCCTGTACGAGCAGGCACCGGGCGCACCCGACCCCGACGACGACCCCGCAGATTCCGAAGCTTCCCCCGACCCCCAAGTCGCACCCGCCGAAGGGGCTGACAGCAAGTGACTCTCGCCGCCGCGACCGAGTTGGCCGCCGCCACCAACGAAAACCTCGCGAACCTCAGCAACACGCTGATCTACTCGTCGATGGCCGTCTACACCCTGGCCTTCTTCGCGTACATCGCCGAATGGCTCCTCGGCAGCCGCAGCAAGGTCGGCCGCACGGCCGCCGCGCTCACCCCGTCGAAGGCCGCCAAGGTCGGCAAGGCCGCCGCGCCCGCCGTCACCGTGAAGAAGGGCGGCTCCACCGCCGTACTGGAGCGGCCGAAGGTCGTCGTGCGGGCCACGGCCGGTCAGCGGGACGTGCCGGACGGGCCCGGGGCGCACGGCGGGGACGCGCAGGGCGACCTCTACGGGCGTATCGCCATCTCCCTCACCGTCCTCGCCTTCCTGATCGAGTTCGGCGGTGTGCTCACGCGGGCTCTGTCGGTGGAGCGGGCGCCGTGGGGCAACATGTACGAGTTCAACATCACCTTCTCCACGGTCGCCGTCGGTGTGTACCTCTCGCTGCTCGCGCTGAAGAAGAACGTGCGCTGGCTCGGGCTGTTCCTGATCACCACGGTCCTCCTCGATCTCGGCCTCGCCGTCACTGTCTTGTACACCGCGAGTGACCAGTTGGTTCCCGCCCTTCACTCGTACTGGCTGTACATCCACGTCTCGACCGCGATCTTCTGCGGCGCGGTGTTCTACGTCGGCGCGGTCTCGACCCTGCTGTACCTCTTCAAGGACAGCTACGAGAACAAGCTGGCCAACGGCGGCACACCGGGACGCTTCGCGAACTCCGTCCTCGACCGGCTGCCCGCCTCGGCGTCCCTGGACAAGTTCTCCTACCGCGTCAACGCCGCCGTCTTCCCGCTGTGGACGTTCACGATCATCGCGGGCGCCATCTGGGCGGGCGACGCCTGGGGCCGCTACTGGGGCTGGGACCCCAAGGAGACCTGGTCCTTCATCACGTGGGTCGCCTACGCCTGCTATCTGCACGCCCGCGCCACGGCCGGCTGGAAGGGCCGCAAGGCCGCCTACCTGGCCCTGATCGCCTTCGGCTGCTGGCTCTTCAACTACTACGGCGTCAACATCTTCGTCTCCGGCAAGCACTCCTACGCCGGGGTGTAGGTCCAGGAGCGGCGGGGTGCGTTTCGTGCCCGGCGGGGTCAGGCTGGTGTCATGACCGGTTCGGTGGAACAGGGCATCAGCCAGACCCACGGAAACACGCACATCCTGCACTTCCTGGTGCGGCTGCCCCAGGCCATGGAGGCGGTCTGGCCCGCGCTGACCACCCCCGAGGGACTCGCGTCCTGGTTCACGAACGCCGACGTCCTGGAACCCCGGCTCGGCGGCGCGGTCACGCTGCGTGACATCGGGTCGGGTTCGATCACCGCGTGGGACGTGGAGCGGGTCACCGAGTACACCGTGGGGCCCGGCGGCCGGATCAGGTTCCATCTGGAACGGGACGGCGACGAGGGCAGCGTTCTGCGCTTCACCCATGAGTTCCAGGGCGGGGAGGAGTCGGAGCCCCGTGGGCGGGCGCGCTTCGAGAGGCTGATCGACGTGCTCGAAGGGGGCCCGTGACAAGGCCGGGGGACCGAGGGGCGGGGGACCGAGGGTCTACGAAACCGTCGAGGCGATGACGTCCCGCAACCGCTCCACGTACAGCCGCATGTTCTTGTAGGCGATGTCGGTGTCCGGGTAGCGGCAGGTGAACCACAGGCCCTCGTGGAGCCGGTTGAACCAGACGTACACCTTGTCGCCGTACGTCACCCTGCCCAGGCCGTACACCTTCCGGTCGGTCCACTGCGCGGAGCCGGGGATGCCACGGGCGTCGAGGAACGAGACGACCGAGTACAGGGCGGGTGACGTCGGGCGGAAGTCGGAGCCGAGCAGGTCCACCCGGGCGAGCGGGATGCGCGCGAGCGGCCTGTTGGCGCGCAGCTCCGCGCGTACGGCTTTCAGGGCGCCGGTGAGGTCGGACGCGGCGGCGACGGGAATCTCGATCGGCGCGGCGCCGACGAACCAGCCCACCGAGTCCGACCACTGGGCCGTGTCCCGGGTGTGGAACGGCACGACCGTGCGGTAGACGGGCTGTCCGCCCAGTTCGTGCACGACCAGGCTGGTCGCGGCCAGGACACCGACCAGGCTGCCGCCGTAGGGACGGCAGTGCGCCTCGAACGCCGCGGCGGTGTCGGCGTCCACGATCATCTCGCGCATCAGCTTCTGGGGTTGCAGGCCGGTCGGCTCGAGGCCGAGTTCGACCGGGAAGTTCGGCAGCCGGCCGTCGCAGCGGTTGATGAACTCCCGCCAGCGGGCGACGATCACATGGTCGTCGTCGATGCGGTCCGCCTCCTCCCGCTCGATCTCGCAGAAGTCCACGTAACTGCCGGCCGGCGTCTCCGGCACGGCCCGGCCCTCGACGGCCGCCGTGTAGAGATCGTGGATCTCGGCGGGGATGCGCATGATCGAGTAGCCGTCGACGTTGTTGTGGTCGAAGGCATGTACACGCTGGTGCAGTCGTCCCGGACGACCGCCGCGTAGATGAAGTTCGGCCACCGCAGCGCGTACGCCGCGGCGTCGAAGCGGTCCTGGAGGTACTGGACCAGCTCCTGCGCGTCGGGGAAGTCGCCGACCGCCGTGCGCCGGAGCGACACGGTCTCGGCGTCGACCGTGAACCGTCGCATCTCGCCGTCGTCGGTCCAGCGGAAGCCGCTGCGCAGCGTCTCGTGCCGAGCGTCCAGCCGTGCAGCGCCTCCTGTAGCGCGTCGAGTTCTACCCGGCCCGGATGTCGAACGCCGTGCCGAGCCAGGTCGGCAGGAACAGCCCGTCCTCATGTACGGAGTGGACCGTCCTGAGATGGGACTCCTGGACGTACGCCGGCGGCCTGGAGTCCTCGGGCAGGCCTGTCGCCGTCGCTACCGTGGCCGGGCTGAGCGTCCATTCGACGAGTCGTCCGGGCCGGACCTCGCAGCGCTGGATGTCAGTCATTCGCACGGGCGGCTCCATTCGGGGCGGGGGGACACACCCGAAAGGGTGGTATATCGCCCAACGAGGCAACCTTTACTCGGAAACGGTTCGCAGTGGTCAGCCGACCGTGCTCGGCCGACGGGCTCAGCCGACGGGCTCAGCCGACGGTGATCGAGTCCAGCTTCTCCCGTAGATACACATGCGAGTCGACTGGCTCGTACGCCACCCGTCCCACCGGTGCCGGCACGGACTCCACGAGGGTGCCGGGAGTGCACTCGCCGAAGTAGACGAGGGACATCAGCTCCTCGGCCGGCGCGTCGGCGGGCGGCGGCAGCACCCGGTGCCGTCCCGACCGCCAGCGGTCACCGGTCCAACGGGCCATCAGATCGCCGATGTTGATGGTGAACGCCTCCGGGTCGAAGGGCGCGTCCTCCCAGCCGCCGTCGTCCGTGTAGACCTGCAAGCCGCCCTTGCCCGCCTGCCGGTCGAGGATCGTCACGGTGCCGAAGTCGGTGTGCGGCCCGATGCGGAACTGGCCGGGCTCCGGGGTGCCGATCACCTCCGTCCCCGGGTACCAGTTGATGTTGAAGCCGTACGTCGGATGGTCCATGTGCCGTGAGAAGAAGTCGGGTTCGAGGCCGAGGGCCTCGCCGAGCAGGGAGAGCAGCTCCTTCTCCAGCTCGCCCATCCGCGCCAGGTACTCCTCGCACAGCGGCCGGAGTTCGGGCGTCTCCATGGGCCAGACGTTCGGCGCGTACCACTCGGCGTTGATCACCGGGTCGTCGAAGGGCTCGTGCGTGGCGAAGGTGAGCGACTCCTTCAGGTCCGGCGGGGTCTCGGTGCCCTCCGCGTACCCGTTGGCCTCCGCGCCGGGGCCGAGCCAGCCGCGGCCGCCGACCTTCGCCTCGTACGCCTGCTTGACCTCGGCGGGGAGGTTGAAGAAGGCGCGGGCCGCCGTGCGGATGCGGGCGCGCAGGGCCGGGTCCACGCCGTGCCCGGTGACCAGGAGGAATCCGGCGGTCCGGAGCGCCTCGTCGACGGTGCGGGCGATGGCCCGGCGGGCCTCGGGGCCGCCGTCGAGCCAGGGGCGCAGGTCGATCGTGGGGATGCGGGGGGCCTGACGGGTGCTGGGCCGGTCATTCACCGATGTCCTCGTTCCACAGGTCGGGGTGGTGCTTGATGAAGTCGCGCATCAGCTCGACGCAGTCGGGATCGTCGAGGAGCACGACCTCCACGCCGTGCTCGGCCAGCCAGTCGTGGCCGCCGGTGAAGGTGACCGCCTCGCCGATCACCACCCGGGAGATGCCGAACTGCCGGACCAGTCCGGAGCAGTACCAGCAGGGCGAGAGCGTGGTCACCATCGTGGTGCCGCGATACGACCGCCGCCTCCCCGCCGCCCGGAAGGCGGCCGTCTCCGCGTGCAGCGACGGGTCACCGTCCTGGACGCGCCGATTGCGGCCGCGCCCCAGCAGCGTCCCGTCGGGCCCGTACAGCGCGGCGCCGATCGGGATGCCGCCCTCGGCGAGCCCGGTACGGGCCTCCGCGAGTGCCGTGCCGAGCCACCTGCGTGCCTTCGTCCGGTCCATGCCCTCACTCTCCAGTGACGGGCGGGCGGGGGCAACGGCGGAAAGGGGGCGAGCGGGCTCGGCGGCCGGAGTGGCTGCCGGGCCGGGCAGGCGTTCTACTGACCGCCGAGCAGCCCGAGGACCCTGTTGACCGCCTCCAGGACCGGCTGCCCCACCGCACCCACCGTCGCGGCGATGCCCGCGATGGCCATCAGGGCGCGGTGCCGGTCCTGCGGTTGCGCCTCGGTGTCGGGGCTGATGGCCGGCACGGCGTCCTCGATGGTCCGGGCACTGGCGGCCGGGACCTGGGTGCGCAGTTCCTCGACCAGCCGCAGCAGTTCCTGGACCGCCGACAGCATCTCGGCGGACGCCTCCGACGCGTCGCCGGACACCGTCTGCCTCTTGTCGATGCCGACGTTGTCCCGGCCGCCGTGCATGGTCACGCTGTCGCCGAAGTAGTAGTTGTCGCCGCTCACGCGTGCGCCACCCCCACGTTGCCCGTGCCGCCGTACATGTTGACGTTGTCTCCGAAGTAGTAGTTACGGGGATTGACCATCAGCCGGTCCACCCTGACCTGGAACTCCACCTCGGGGTTCTCGATCGCGTGCACGATCGAGCCGACGAGCTGGTCCAGTTGGCGCGGGTCGGCGCTCGTGACCATGGCGATGGACGGGCCTGCCGTCTCGACGGCCAGGACGTACTGCGAGGGCGCCGTGAGGACGGACACCAGCTCCACGATGCTGAAGGCCAGCGCGGCCAGCGCACCCAGCCAGACGAACGTGAGGATCGTGCCGCCCGCGCCCTCGCTGGCGATGCTCGTGAGGCCGCCGAGGATCGTCAGGGCGAACGCCACCGACAGGATGATCCCCACGCGCTTCAGGAAGAGCAGGGTGGCTTCCTTGCGCCGGGGCGTGAGCGTGTAGGTGTACACGCGGGTGACGTTCTCCAGCGGATACGCGGCCCCGTCGACCCACAGCAGCCGCCTGCCGACCCGCAGGTCGACCGCGGTCGCCGCCCGCGGCGGTACGGCGGGCGGTGGCGGTATGTCGTGATGTCCGGGCGGTTCGACTCTCTCCATAGGTCCCCCTGAGGTATGGGTGATGACAACCCATCACTGATGCCCATCACTGCCTGATGGTCATTAACTACTCAAGGTGGCGCCCGGTGCAAGCGGGTATCCGCGGTCAACTGTGAGGCTGTCGTGGAGAGTTGGGAGCGCTGGGCCCGTCGGGACGGCCGCGTCAGGGCTCGTCGCGCTTCGGCCCGTCGTCCTTCCTCTTGTCGTCCCTCTTGTCGTCGTCCTCGTCCAGGGACTTCAGGAACTCGGGGTTGTCGTCGGGAGCCACCCACTGCCGGCGCTCGCGCTGACGGTCCCGTACACCGGACCAGCCCTCGGCGGCCGGGCTGCGCTTCTTGCCCGCGATGAGCCAGGAGACCGAGCCGACGAGCGGGAAGAGCAGGACGAGGATCGCCCAGAGCGGCTTGGGCATGTGGCGGATGTCGTCCTCCTTCGTGCTGATGCAGTCGATGAACGCGTACACGCTCAGCGCCAGTGGCACGAGGAACATCAGCACCCGGAGCATGGGCCCTCTCCAGCGAAACGGTCGTCGGTGCCGGGGGTTCGGGCCCCCGGGTCAATGGCCAGGGTAGCCGCTCGGGGATACTTGACCCCATGGCTTACGACGATCTTCGTTCCCTGCTCAGGGCACTGGAGCGCGAAGGTGACCTCAAGCGCGTCAAGGCTGAGGTCGATCCGTATCTGGAGGTCGGGGAGATCGTCGACCGGGTCCAGAAGTCCGGCGGTCCCGCGCTGCTCTTCGAGAACGTGAAGGGCTCCTCGATGCCCCTCGCGATGAACGTCTTCGGCACCGACCGGCGGCTGCTGAAGGCGCTCGGCCTGAAGTCGTACGGCGACATCTCCGACAAGATCGGCGGGCTGCTCAAGCCCGAGCTGCCGCACGGTTTCGTCGGCGTCCGCGAGGCCTTCGGGAAGCTCGGCGCGATGACGCACGTGCCGCCGAAGAAGGTGAAGTCGTCGGGCGCGCCGGTGCAGGAGGTCGTGCTGCACGGGGACGAGGTGGATCTGGACCGGCTCCCGGCCCTGTTCACCTGGCCCAAGGACGGCGGCTCCTTCTTCAACCTGGGGCTCACCCACACCAAGGACCCGGAGTCCGGCGTACGGAATCTCGGGCTGTACCGCCTCCAGCGCCACGACAAGCGCACCATCGGCATGCACTGGCAGATCCACAAGGACAGCCGCAACCACTACCAGGTGGCGGCGAGGAGGGGAGAGCGGCTGCCGGTCGCCATCGCCTTCGGATGCCCGCCCGCCGTGACGTACGCCTCCACCGCGCCGCTTCCCGGTGACATCGACGAGTACCTGTTCGCCGGGTTCGTCTCGGGTAAGCGAATCGAGATGGTGGACTGCAAGACGGTGCCGTTGCAGGTGCCGGCGCAGGCGGAGGTCGTGCTGGAGGGGTGGCTGGAGCCCGGCGAGATGCTGCCGGAGGGTCCCTTCGGTGACCACACCGGTTTCTACACGCCGCAGGAGCCCTTCCCCGCCCTCAAGATCGACTGCGTGACGATGCGCCGGCGCCCCCTGCTCCAGTCGATCGTCGTGGGCCGGCCTCCGACGGAGGACGGACCGCTGGGCCGCGCGACGGAACGCTTCTTCCTCCCCCTGTTGAAGATCATTGTCCCGGACATCGTGGACTACCACCTGCCCGAGGCCGGCGGCTTCCACAACTGCGCGATCGTCTCGATCGACAAGAAGTACCCCAAGCACGCGCAGAAGACGATGCACGCGATCTGGGGCGCGCACATGATGTCCCTGACCAAGCTGATCGTGGTGGTCGACTCCGACTGCGACGTGCACGATCTGCACGAGGTCGCCTGGCGGGCGCTCGGCAACACGGACTACGCCCGCGACCTGACCGTGGTCGAGGGTCCGGTGGACCACCTCGACCACGCCTCCTACCAGCAGTTCTGGGGCGGCAAGGCGGGCATCGACGCCACGAAGAAGTGGCCCGAGGAGGGCTACACCCGCGACGGCGGCTGGCCCGACATGGTGGAGTCCGACCCGGAGACGGCGGCGAAGGTCGACCGCCGGTGGAAGGAGTACGGCCTGTGAGCAGCGCCTCCGCCGCGATCCCGCAGCCAGGACGTACGAAGGCGTTCCTGCGCCTCGTGATGATCGAGCACTCGGTGTTCGCGCTGCCCTTCGCGTACATCGCCGCGCTGACGGCCATGTTCCAGTGGGACAGGAACATCCACTGGGGCCGGCTGCTGCTGGTCACCATCTGCATGGTGGGCCTGCGGACCTTCGCCATGGCGGTCAACCGGATCATCGACCGCGAGATCGACGCGCGGAACCCGCGCACCGCCCACCGCGAGCTGGTGACCGGCGCGATGTCGGTCCGGCACGCCTGGACCGGCGCCCTGATCGCGCTGGTGATCTTCCTGGGCTCGGCGGCGCTGCTGAACCCCCTCTGCCTCGCCCTCGCCCCCATCGCGGTGATCCCGATGGTGGTCTACCCCTACGGCAAACGGTTCACGAACTTCCCCCAGGCCATCCTGGGCCTCGCCCAGGCGATGGGCCCGGTCGGCGGCTGGCTGGCGATCACCGGGTCCTGGTCCTGGGACGCGGTGATCCTCGGCCTCGCGGTGGGCATCTGGATCGGCGGCTTCGACCTGATCTACGCCTGCCAGGACGTCGAGGCCGACCGCGAGATCGGCGTCATGTCGGTCCCGGCCCGCTTCGGCATCCCGGCGGCGATCTGGGGCGCGCGCGTCTGTCACGCGGTGACGACGGCCCTGTTCGTCTGGTACGCCCTCGCCACGGACGCGGGCGCGCTCTTCTGGCTGGGCCTGCTGATCATCGCCGCCGCGTTCGGGTACGAGCACTCGATCGTGCGGCCGCATGACCTGTCCCGTCTGAACAGGGCGTTCTTCAGCGTCAACGGGTTCATCGGGATCGCCCTGTTCGTGTGTGCGCTGCTTGATCTCCTGCTCCGGGGGCTGACGGTCTGAGTCCGGGGTCTGACGGTCTGACCGACGTCCGTCGGCCCTAAAGCCCGCCCCCGGTCCTGAGGGCGGGCCCGGCTGCCCGGCGGCGCAGGACGAACGCCGCCGCAACGCCCGCCGCCAGCCCCACCAGATGCCCCTGCCAGCTGATGCCGGACTGGGTCGGGGCGAGGCCTGCCAGCATGGTGCCGCCCCAGATGGCGGCGACCAGGAGGCCGACCAGGACGCCGAGCGGGCGGCGCTCCACGAAACCGGTGATCAGGAGGAAGCCGAAGAGGCCGAAGATCAGGCCGGAGGCGCCCGCGGTGTTGGTGCCGGACGGCGATATCAGCCACACCCCGAGGCCGTCCGCGACGATGATCAGGGCGCAGACGGCGGCGAACCGGCGTATGCCCCCGAGGGCCGCGAGGAACCCGAGGGCCAGCAGCGGCACGCTGTTCGCGGCGACATGGGCGAAGCCGAAGTGGATGAAGGACGCCGGGACGACGTCCACCAGCTCGGACGGGGTGCGCGGGACGATGCCGAAGCCGTCGAGGGCGTGTCCGCTGGCCACGTCGGCCACTTCCAGCAGCCACAGCAGCGCGACCCAGCCCAGCATCAGCTTGGCCGCTGTCAGCGCGCGTTCACCTCGCGACCACTCGCGCTCCGCACCCCACGTACCCCGCATGGCAACCCCACCGTCCAACTCGTCCCCAAACGGGGAACGCCCGGCCACCCTTGGTCGGTTCCCACCCCGCGACGCCGGATAGGCTCGGTGTCGTGAACCCAGTCAAGCCAGGAGAGACGCCGCGTACGCCTTGGATCGTAGGGGTGTCCGGCGCTTCCGGCACTCCATACGCCGCCGCGGTGCTGCGCGCGCTCCTCGCCGCCGGGGAGAGTGTCGACCTGGTCGTCAGCAGGGCGTCACGGCTCACGCTGCTCGACGAGACGGGGATCCCGTTCCGCGACGCCCACTGGGAGGCCGACCTGCGGGAATGGCTGTCCCGCGGGGCCGACGGCAAGCCCGGGGCCTTCGAGGTCGACATCGCCGGCGTACGGCACTGGAGCGCGGGGGACCTCGCGGCCGGGCCGTCGTCCGGGTCGTACCCCGTCAAGGGCATGCTCATCGTGCCCGCCTCGACGGCCTGTGTCGCGGGCGTCGCGCTCGGGCTGTCCAAGGACCTCCTCCAGCGCGCGGCGAGCGTCACCCTCAAGGAACGCCGCAAGCTGGTCGTGGCCGTACGGGAAACCCCGCTGAACGGTCAGACCCTCCGGCATCTCGTCGCACTGGACGACGCCGGCGCCAGCGTCGTACCGGCGTCTCCGGGCTTCTACGCGGGCGCGACCCACATCCAGGACCTCGTGGACTTCGTCGCCGGACGCGTCCTGGACGCGGCGGGCGTCGAGCACGGGCTGTACCGGCGGTGGAAGGGCGAGCTGGGCCACGGCACATAAGGCAGGTCGACAGGAGGGGGAAGTCGCAGTACCCCTCATCACTTCCTCTCGTCATTGACTCTCATCACTTCTGGAACTCTTCAGCGGAAGGCTTCGAATCGCATGGACGCGGTGGACAGGCAGCTCATCCAGGCCCTGAGGGAGAACGGCCGGGCCTCCTACGCGGAGCTGGGACGCCTCGTCGGCCTGTCGGGACCCAGCGTCACCGACCGCATCAACCGGCTGGAGGCGGCCGGCGTCATCACCGGCTACCGCGCCACCGTCGACGCCGCCTCGCTCGGCCTCGGCGTCACCGCGCTGATCGGCATCTCGCTCTCCGACGCCACCGACCACGAGGACGTGGCGAACCGGCTGCGGGACCTGGGCGAGATCGAGGACTGCTGGTTCATCGCGGGTGACGACTCGTACATGCTCAAGGTGCGCGCTGCCGACGTGGACGGCCTGGAGAAGATCATCCGACGGCTCAGCGGCACCGTGGGCGTCTCCCGGACCCGTACGACGATCGTGCTCTCCACGAAGTGGGAGAACCGGGTCGGGCAACTGCCTGAAGAGGTCTAGACGTACGGTTGTCGAAGTCGTCGGAGACATCGTCGGTGTCGTCGGAGAGAGGTGTGGGCATGGACGTCGGGCTCAAGCGCGAGCTGGAGGACAAGGTCAGGGCCGGTGAACGGCTGACCCGTGAGGACGGCATCGCGCTGTACGAGTCGGACGACCTGGCGTGGCTGGGCGGGCTCGCGCACGAGGTGCGCACGCGCAAGAACGGTGACGTCGTCCACTTCAACGTCAACCGGCACCTCAACATGACGAACGTCTGCACGGCCTCCTGCGCGTACTGCTCCTTCCAGCGCAAGCCGGGGGAGAAGGACGCGTACACGATGCGCATCGAGGAGGCCGTCAAGCTCGCCAAGGCGATGGAGTCGGACAACCTCACCGAGCTGCACATCGTCAACGGCCTGCACCCGAACCTCCCCTGGCGCTACTACCCGCGCTCGCTGCGGGAGCTGAAGGCCGTCCTCCCGGACGTCTCCCTGAAGGCCTTCACGGCCACGGAGATCCACCACTTCGAGACGATCAGCGGTCTGTCGGCCTCCGAGATCCTGGACGAGCTGATCGACGCGGGCCTGGAGTCGCTGACCGGCGGCGGCGCCGAGATCTTCGACTGGGAGGTCCGTCAGCACATCGTGGACCACCGCACCCACTGGGAGGACTGGTCCCGGATCCACCGCCTGGCGCACGAGAAGGGTCTGAAGACCCCGTGCACCATGCTGTACGGCCACATCGAGGAGCCGCGGCACCGCGTCGACCACGTTCTGCGCCTGCGTGAGCTCCAGGACGAGACGGGCGGCTTCCAGGTCTTCATCCCGCTGCGCTACCAGCACGACTTCGTCGACATGAAGGACGGCAAGGTACGCAACCGCCTCCAGGCGCGCACCCAGATGGCGACCGGCGCGGAGGCCCTCAAGACCTTCGCCGTCTCCCGTCTGCTCTTCGACAACGTCCCGCACGTCAAGGTCTTCTGGGTGATGCACGGCGTCCAGACCGCCCAGCTGGCCCTCCAGCACGGTGCCGACGACATGGACGGCTCGGTCGTCGAGTACAAGATCACGCACGACGCCGACAACTACGGCACGCCGAACAAGCTGACCCGTGAGGATCTGCTGGACCTGATCCGGGACGCGGGCTTCAGGCCGGTGGAGCGGAACACGCGCTACGAGATCATCCGGGAGTACGACGGCCCGGACCCGGCGCGCAGGGAGGCGCCGCAGCCCATGCGCGTGTGAGTCCAGCCCCTGCGCACCCGCAGACGACATGGGTCCGACTCCCTGCGGCGGGTACTCGGACGCCATGGTGACCACCCGAGCGCCTGAGGACGCCTACACCGCAGAACCGTTCGTCCCGGAGGGGGCCCGCGGCCTTCCCGCCCTGCGCCGGGCCGCCGCCGAATGCCGGGGTTGTCCGCTGCACCGGGACGCCACACAGACGGTGTTCGGCGCCGGGACGACGCAAGCACGCGTGATGCTCGTCGGCGAGCAGCCCGGCGACCAGGAGGACCGGCAGGGCAAGCCCTTCGTGGGTCCTGCCGGGAGGCTGCTCGACCGGGCCCTCGCGGAGGCCGGCATCGACCCCGGCGAGGCCTATGTGACCAACGCCGTGAAGCACTTCAAGTTCACGCAGGCCGAGCCCCGCAAGCGCCGTATCCACAAGGCGCCCACCTTGCGCGAGATGACGGCGTGCGGCCCCTGGCTGGCCGCCGAGCTGGCCGTCGTCGAGCCCGAGTTGATCGTGCTGCTGGGGGCGAGCGCGGGCAAGGCGCTGCTGGGGTCGTCGTTCCGGGTCGGGGAGGTGCGCGGGGCGGTGCTGGAGCGGGAGGTCCACGGGCGGCCGGAGAAGCTGGTGGCCACGGTGCATCCGTCGTCGGTGCTGCGGGCGCGGGACGACGCGGACCGCAAGGCGGCGTACGAGGGGCTGGTCTCCGATCTGAAAGTGGCGGCACGAGCCCTGTCGTAATGGTTACGATGGCGCGGTGTCCCTTACTTTCACACTCGACCCGGCCGTCACTCCCGCCCTGCGCGACGGCGTCCTCGACCTGTGGACCGACGTCTCCAACGCGGGCGGAGCCGTCGGCTTCGTACCGCCCGTGACACGGGAGGCGGTCCGGCCGTCGCTGCTTCAGCACCTCACGGCCATGGCCGACGGCCGCACCCGGCTGCTGGTCGGGCACGACGAGGCGGGCGAGGTGGCCGCGACGGCCTTCTTCACCTTCAACACCCACCGGCTGATGACCCACTGGGCCTGGCTGTACACGGTGATGGTGCACCCCCGGCACCATGGCAAGGGCTACGGCCGCGACCTGCTGACGGCCGCCGAGCAGGCGGCCCGCACCTTCGACGGCATCGAGGCGGTACGGCTCACCTGCCGGGGCGGCCTCGGCCTGGAGCGGTTCTACGGCTCCTGCGGCTACAAGGAGGTCGGCCGGATCCCGGGCGCCATCAGGGTCGGGCCGGGCGACGACCGGGACGACGTGATCATGCTGCTCCCTCTCGTCTGACCCCCTGCTGACCGCCCGCCGACCCCCCTGCAAGATCGAGGGTCGCGCGTGCTTCACTGGACAGCGGCCCTTTTGGAATCGGAAGAGTGGATTGAGATGCTCCGCTACACACTGATGCGCCTCGGGATCTTCGCGGGCTGCCTCGTGGTCGTCTGGGGCCTCGTCTACTCCGGCGTCGCACCGCGCGGCCTCGGCGATTCCAACGGCATGTGGGTCGTCCTGCTCGCCCTGTTGATCTCGGCCCCGATCAGCTTCGTCGTCCTGCGCAAGGAACGTGACCGCGCGTCCGTTCAGATCGTGCAGAAGGTCGACCGCGTGAAGGCCAACCTGGAGGCCAACCGCAGCCAGGAGGACGACGTGGCCGACGAGGCGACCCGGGCGCAGGGCCGGGCTTCCTCCTAGTCCCTCCCGGTCCCTGACGGGGCACGCTTCCGGGTCCCGGCAGCGATACCGATCGGTAACTGTGCGGGGCACCCCCTTACCTTTGTCCGGATCATGATGTGGGATGACTGGAACCACATCGGCCCGACCGGTGTATCACCAGTAGGACCCGCATCCAACGGGCATCGCAACACAAGGGGGAACCGTGGCACGAGCGCGCGCCAAACAGGGCGCACGACGCGTCGCCGAGGCCGTCGCCTCCGGCACCGATCCGCGGAAGGCCGCGCAGGAGGAACTACAGCGGCAGGCCGGCGGACGCAGGTCACGCGAAGGCGGCGAGGAGTACGACGCGCAGGGCTGGGCCATCGACCCGGCCGACTTCCTGGCCGCCCGGGAGCAGGGCGGATCCACCGCCACCGTCATGCGGCAGAAGACGGTGCCGCTGGACGAGGCCGGTGAGGCGCTCGGCCGCAGCGAGCAGGTGCGCGAGGGCGGCGAGGTGGTGCACGCCATCTGCCCGATGGTGATCCCCAAGGGCCGCTCCATCGTCTCCATGCTGCCGGTGCTGACGCTGCTCGTGCTGAGCCTGGTGGGCGCGGCCATCGTCGGGTCCTCCGGTGCCGACGTGCTGACCAACCCGCTGTTCGGCGTGCACTCCTGGCTCATCGCCCTGCTCGCCGCCGCCTTCGTGTGGTGGCGCCAGGGCATGGTCATGGTGCCGGACGGCTGCCAGGCGCTGATCACCCGCTTCGGCAAGCTGGAGAAGGTCGTCGGCCCCGGCCGGATCGTGCTGCTGAGCCCGTGGAAGCGGGTGTCGTACATCGTCAACACCACGATCGAGTACCCGTTCAACGCGCCGGTGCGCGAGGCACCGACCAAGGGCGGCGTGAAGGCGTCGATCGACCTGTTCATCCAGTTCCGGATCAGCGACCCGACCGAATTCGTCTACACCCTGGGCGCGGTGCGCGGCTTCGAGGAGAAGCTGAGCAACGCGGTGAGCGAGACGATCCGCACCCTCGTCTACGAGCAGGAAGCCGCCGGCATCTACGACATGGTCGGCGAGGACACCGGCCGCCTGCTGGACCTGCTCAATCAGCAGTTCCGCCCGGCCGTCGAGCTGACCAACGCCAACATCACCCACGCCGAGCCCTCCGACCAGCGCTACCGCATGGACCTGGCGGCGCCCGAGATGGTGCGGGTGGCCAAGGAGGCGTACACACACGAGTACGCGCTCCAGCTCCGCAAGGAGCAGGACGAGGGTGACCTCACCCGGGAACTCGCCTCCAGCCAGGAGACGTTGTCCGCGATCCAGGCCGACATCGCCCAGTACCAGGCGCAGATGGACACGGCCGTGGAGCGCGAGACCAACCGCGCCGAGGCCCTCGCCCGGCAGCGCTACGTCCAGGCCGAGTCGGAGGCCAAGGCCAACGCGGCCCTGCTGGAGGCCCAGGCTCTCGACATCCGCGCGGTGACCGCCGCGGAGGCACCGGAGATCCTGGAGTACCGCTACCAGCAGCAGGTGCTGGACACCCTGGAGCAGGTCGCCGACCATCTGCCCCGCCTGGTCCGTATCGGCGGCTCGGCGGACGCGGGGATCGACTTCCTGGAGCTGGCCCGCGAGCTGATCGGCGAGCGCGGGACGGAACTGTTCACCGACGAGGACATGGCCGCCGTGCGGGCGCGTCTCGCCGAGGTGTCCGAGCGGATCGCCTCGCGCGAGGCGGAGATCGGCGCGCTGCTGGCCGCGGACCGGCCGACGGTGCCGCAGGTCCCCGACCAGCGCGACCAGGCCGCAGCGACCGACAGCTCCGACAGCTCAGACAGCTCCAACGTCTCCGAGGAGGCCGACCAGTGAGCACCGCCCGTTCCGGCCACCGTCGGTCGGTCATCTCCGAGAAGGTCGCCCCCTGGAGCGACATCGCGCGACTGCTGCGCGGCGGCGAGGCCGACACCCTGATCCCGGTCATCATCCCCCGCCACCGGCGCCGCCTGTGGTGGATGCTGCCGCTGTGGCTCGGCGTCTACGCCCTGCTCATGGGCGTGATGCTGACGCTGGGCGCGGCGGAGTCCGAGTCGGTCGCCGGGGATCTCGCCTACGGCACCCTCGCCACCCTCTCCTACGTCGGCGGCGTGGTGCTGCTGCTGATCGGCGCGCTGTGGTGGTGGCGTTCCTCGATCGTCGAGATCGAGCAGGGCACCAACGGCGTGCTGACCCGCTACGGCGCCGTCGTCCGCACCCTGGATGCCGGCCGCCACTACCTGTGGCACCCGTGGTCCCGGGTCGACTACGTGGTCGACACAGCCACCGAGATCCCGTACTCCGCACCGGTGATGGCCTGCCCGACGCAGGAGAACGTGCCGCTGCGCTCCATCGAGTTCTTCCTGAAGTTCCGCATCACCGACGCCGTGCTGTTCGTCCGCACGATCGGCGCGGGCAACTTCGACCTGGTGCTCTCCAGCGCCGTGCAGGACGCGATCCGCCAGCGCGCCCGCAAGATGCGCACCGAGCGCGCCTACGACCTGCGCGGCTCGGACGTGGCCGACATGCAGGAGCTGCTCAACCGCCAGCTGTCCGGCTACGGCGTACGCATCACCGGCTCCAACATCCCGGACGTGCAGCTGCCGGCGCAGTACCAGCAGCACCTGGCCACCCGGGAGCGGGTCGCCAAGGAGCGCACGGCGTACGACCAGGAGTGGGGCCTCATCCGCAAGCGCCGCATCGACCAGCTGGGCATGGACATCGAGCGGGCCAAGAAGGTGCGGGACGCCCGGATCGTCGAGGTCAGGGCCGCGCTGAACCGGGCCCGCGAGGAGGTCGCCCAGCTTCTGGAGCAGCAGGAGACCAACGCCCAGCGGGTGCGGTTCGAGATCGAGACGCGGGGCCGCAGCGGCCTGATCGCCGCCGAGAACGAGGCCCGCGCCCAGCGTGCCCTCGCCAAGGCCTACCGCGACAACCGCGCGGTCCTTCAGTACGAACTGGCCCGGCGCCGCCTGGAAGTGGGCGCGAACCTCGCCGGGAAGGCCCCGCAGCCGGTGGTCGTACGGACCGACGGTTCCGGCGCGGACACCTCGGCCCTGTCCACCCTGCTCACCGCGCAGCTGCTGCCCCGGCTGACGGCGCTGCCGTCGGGCGACGCGCGGCCGTTGATCGACCAGGTGGCGCGGTTCGCGGACGACGCGAGAGGCGACGAGTAGCCGTTCGTGTAGGCGGCGATGTGTGGCGGGCCGGGTGGGATCGCCCCTCCCGGCCCGTACGCTGATCGGCATGGGTGCCGTGAAGACCAAGCGGATGCCGCGCGCCGTCCGTGAGCAGCAGATGCTGGACGCCGCCGTGCGAACCTTCGGCCGACGGGGGTACATGGCCGCGTCGATGGACGAGATCGCCGAACTCGCGGGCGTCTCCAAGCCGTTGGTGTACCTGTATCTGAACTCGAAGGAAGACCTCTTCTCGGCCTGCATCCGGCGGGAGGCCGCCGCGCTCACCGAGGCCGTCCGTGCCGGAGTCCGGCGGGACGCGCCCGCCGACCGCCAACTCTGGGAAGGGCTCGGTGCGTTCTTCACGCACACCGCGCAGAACCCGGACGGCTGGGCCGTCCTGCATCTGCACGCCCGCACCCATGGGGAGCCGTTCGCCTCCGAGGTCGCCGCGATGCGCGCGGAGATCGTCGCGTTCGTGACGCAGCTGATCCTCGCGGCCGCGCGGGAGGCCCATCGCGACCCCGACCTGCCCGAGAGCGAGGTCGCAGGGCTCGCCGAAGCGCTGGTCGGAGCCGCCGAGTCTCTGGCGGACTGGGCCAATGCCACGCCCGGGGTGACGGCGCGAGAGGCGGCGGCGACCCTCATGAACTTCTCCTGGGCAGGCCTGGGCAACCTCATGGCCGGCCGGCCCTGGTCACCCCCGGCCGGGGCGCCGTCGGCCGCCGCTCACGAGGCGAGCGGGTAGACCTCCCCGGCCACGTGGACGCGCTCCTTGGTGCCCCGCAGCTCGAAGCGCCCACCCTCCGCCGCGTAGGTGACCGTCCCCGGCAGCAGCACGGGTGTCCTGAACTCGGCCTCCACCAGGGCCCGTTCCGGCAGGCCGTGCGCGGCGAGACAGCGGGCCACCGTCCACATGCCGTGCGCGATGGCGCGCGGGAAGCCGAACAGCCGGGCGGTGAGGGGGTGGAGATGGATGGGGTTGCGGTCACCGGAGGCGGCGCCGTAGCGGCGGCCGACGTCCCCGGCGAGGCGCCAGTCGGCGACCGCGGGGAGCGGCTTGGGAGCTTCCGGCGCCTCGGACGTTTCCGCCGCCCCCTGCGCCTGCGACGTCCCGGCGGCACCGGACGTCTCGCCGCGGTGTCCGTCCGTGCGGTGCCGGGCGAGGTACCTGCTCCGCGACTCCCATACGACGGCCTCTCCTTCCCGCACCTCGGTGACCACGACGGCCTCGGTTCCCCTGCGGTGCGGCACCAGCCCGTCGATGTGCACGGACAGTTCGTACGTGCCCGTCGCCGTCAGCCGCCGGTGCCGGGTGATGCCGATGTGGGTGTGGACGAGGCCGAGCAGCGGCAGCGGGAACTCCCGGGTGCTCATCAGCCGCATCGCCAGCGGGAAGCCGAGGACATGCGGATAGGTGATCGGCAGTGCGTCGTCGCCGGTCGCGAAGCCGCAGACCCGCTCGTAGCCGGCGAGCCGGGCCAGGTCGACGCGCAGGCCGGGCAGGACGAGCCGGGTCCGCGGGAACTCGGCGTCGGGGCGGGGTCGTTTGAAGGGGGAGAGCACAGCGCCCCGGGCGAGCAGCCCCGGCAGGGAGGGGGGACCGGTCAGGACGGTAGCGTTCGTCATCAGGCCCCCAGCAGGCTCTGGCCGCACACTCGGACGACCTGCCCGTTGACCGCGCCCGACCCCGGGTGTGCCAGCCACGCCGTCGTCTCGGCGACGTCGACGGGCAGTCCGCCCTGCGCGAGGGAGTTCATGCGGCGGCCCGCCTCACGGATGAACAGGGGGATCGCGGCGGTCATCCTGGTCTCGATGAAGCCGGGTGCGACCGCGTTGACCGTCACCCCGTGCTCGGCGAGTGCACGCGGCGCGAGGGCGCGGACCAGACCGACGATGCCCGCCTTGCTCGCGCCGTAGTTGGTCTGCCCGGCGTTCCCCGCCAGCCCCGCGATCGACGCCGTCGCCACGATCCGTCCGCCCCGCCGCAGCGTCCCGCTCTCCAACAGGGCGTCCGTCGTGCGCAGCACGCTCGCGAGATTGACGTCGAGCACCGAACTCCAGCGTTCGGCGGGCATGTTGACCAGGCGCCGGTCCCGGGTGATCCCGGCGTTGTGGACCAGGACGTCCAGCCCGTCCGGCAGCGCTGCGGCGATGCGCTCACCGGCGTCGGGGGCGGTGATGTCGAGCGCGAGGGCGGTGCCGCCGAGCCGGTCGGCCACGCGCAGGGCGTCCTGTTCGGCCTGGGGGACGTCGAGTACGACGACCCGGGCGCCGTCCCTGGCCAGCGTCTCGACGACCGCCTCACCGATGCCGCGCGCGGCGCCGGTGACGAGGGCGGTGCGGCCGGTGAGGGGGCGGTCGGGGTCGGCGGGAGCTCCGCTCTCGTCGTACGCGCCGACCTCGATCACCTGGCCGCTGACGTACGCCGACCTGGGGGAGAGGAGGAAGCGCAGGGTCGGCCCGGCTGCACGGGCGTCCGTCAGCCGTACGAGGTTAACGGTCCTGCCGCGCCCGATCTCCTTGCCGAGCGAGCGCGTGAAGCCCTCCAGGGCCTGCTGAACTGCCGCCTGGTGGTGGTCGGCGGCGTCGAGGGGCGCGCCGAGGACGACGATCCGGCCGCTCTCGGCGACGGACCGTACGACGGGCTGGAGGGCGGCGTGCACCTCGGCGAGCGTTTCCACGTCCCGCACCCCGGTGGCGTCCAGGAGCACGGCGCCCGGCTTCTCGGCGGACGCCGTCAGGTCAAGGCCCGTGTCCGCCGGCTCCAGCTCCGACTTGCCGGCCGTGAGCAGCAGCCGGTCGCCCTCCAGCGCGGGCCGCTGCGGTGACCAGCGTTTCAGCGCGGCCGGCTGCGGCAACCCCAGACGGCGGGTCAGGAGGCGGCCGGGCGCCGTGCCGGTGAAGGTCAGATAGCGGTCGGCCATGTACCACTCCCAGTGCTGCTCCGGTGCTGACTCCGGAGTAAGGTTACCCGAGGTAAGGCCATGGTGACGTGAGGAGTGGGTGGAGATGAGCCCCGTGAAACCACCGGCGGCACGGCGCGTCGCGGTCATCGCCGGCACCCGCGTCCCGTTCGCCCGCTCCGACGGCCCGTACGCCACCGCCTCCAGCCGGGACGGACGGGGCGGCGGTCGTCCTGCTGGCAGGCGAGGAGTGGGCCGAGCGGCGGGGGCTGGAACCGCTTGCGTATCTCACCGCGTACGAGACGGCCGCCGCGGACTTCGTGCGGGGTGATGTCGCGGGCGGCGAGGACGGGCTGCTGAAGGCTCCGGCGTACGCGGTGCCCCGGATGCTGGAGCGCACCGGACTCGGAGAAGCGGGGGCTCGGCCCCGTGGACCGTGCCCGTCTGAACGCGAACGGATCCTCCCTGGCCACCGGCCACCCTTTCGCCGCGACCGGGAGCGCGGATCGTGGCGTCGCTCGCGAAGTCGCTTGCGGAGAAGGGCGGTTCGGGACGCGGGCCGATCTCCGTCTGCGCGGCCGGCGGGCAGGGCGTGACGGCGGTTCTGGAGCGAGGGTAAGGAGAAGGTGAGACGAAGCTGAGGGGCTCTCACATAACCCCCGACGTTGCACATACCCGGCTCCGTACCGCCGCCGAACCCGCACAACCCCCACACGCGGGAGCCGTACGATCTCCTGCCTAACCAGCGGTAACCCGTTTCCGCAGGCCTCCGCATGCCTCCGCAGGTGAACGCCACGGTGCGCGAGGTACGTACGTCATGCAGCAAGCAGTTTCCACGCTGCACGCCCGCCGCAGGAGCCGCCCGTGTCCACCCCGCTTCCCTCCTTCGCCCCGTCGGCCGCCTTCGACGACGCTCCGGGACCGAACCTGGTGCAGCCCGAGACACGGCGACTGGACGGTGCCGTACGGGAGGCGTACGTACCGCCGTTCGCGCCGCCGGTCACCCACGGCTCGCTCGCGGACCTGCCCTTCGACAACGCGGCCGCGGCTCCCGACGCGGTGGTCCTCAGCCGCCGGGGCGGGGACGGGCAGTGGTCGGACGTGACGGCGGCGGAGTTCGCCGAGCAGGTGCAGGCGGTGGCCAAGGGGCTGGTCGCCGAGGGGCTGACCCCGGGCGACCGGATCGCCGTCATGGCGCGCACGACGTACGAGTGGACGCTCCTCGACTTCGGCGCGTGGGCGGCCGGTCTCGTCACGGTGCCCGTCTACCCCACCTCCTCCGTCTTCCAGACCCGCTGGATCCTCCAGGACTCCGGCGCGGTGGCCCTGGTCACGGAGACCGCGGCGCAGGCGGCCGCCCTCGGGCCCGAACTGGACCGCGTGCCCGACCTGCGCCACCTGTGGGTGATGGAGAAGGGCCATGTGGAGCGGCTGGCGGAGCACGGCAGGCAGCAGCCGGACGGGGAGGTGAGCGTACGGCGCGGCATGCTGGTGCCGGACACGCTCGCGACGCTCATCTACACCTCGGGCACCACGGGCCGCCCCAAGGGCTGCGCGCTGACGCACGGCAATTTCTTCGCCGAGGTCGACAACGCGATCGAGCTCCTCTACCCGATCTTCAAGGCGAGGACGAGCGAAGAGGCCTCGGTGCTGCTCTTCCTGCCCATGTCGCACGTCTTCGGACGCATGGTGGCGGTGGCCTGCATCCGGGCCAGGGTCAGGCTGGGCCACGCGCCCAGCCTGAAGGCGGAGGACCTGCTGCCGGACCTGGCGGCGTTCCGGCCCACCTGCCTGCTGACCATCCCCTACATGCTGGAGAAGGTCTTCAACGCAGCCCGTGCCAAGGCCGAGGCGGGCGGCCGGGTGTCGTCCTTCGACCGTGCGGCGTCCGTGGCCGAGCGCTACGGCGAGGCGATGGAGGCACGCGCGGCCGGCACGGGAGTCGGCCCGGGCACGGCACTCAAGACGGCCCGCGCCTTCTACGACCCGCTGGTCTACCGCCGTATCCGCAACGCCATGGGCGGCCGTGTGCGGTACGCGATCTGCGGCGGTTCACCGCTCGGCCGCCGCCTGGCCGCGTTCTACACCGGCGCGGGCATCGAGATCTACGAGGGCTACGGCCTGACCGAGACGACCGGCGCCGCGACCGTCACCCCGCCCCTGAAGCCCCGCCTGGGCACGGTGGGCTGGCCCCTGCCCGGCACCCGTGTCCGTATCGCCGCGGACGGCGAGATCCTCATCGCCGGCGACCAGGTGCTGCGCGGTTACTGGGACCCGGCGGCGGGCGGCGTGGTCCCGGCGGCGGCGGACGGCTGGTTGCCGACGGGCGACATCGGCGCCCTCGACGACGAGGGCTACCTCACGATCACCGGCCGCAAGAAGGAACTCCTGATCACCGCGGGCGGCAAGAGCGTGGCCCCCGCACCCCTGGAGAACTGGCTGCGCTCGCACCCCCTGATCTCCCAGTGCATGGTTCTCGGCGACCGCCGCCCCTATGTCTCCGCCCTGATCACCCTGGACATGGACGGCGTCAGCCACTGGCGCCGGATGAACGGCAAGCATCCCGTTCCCGCGGAACTCCTCGTGAACGACGACGAGTTGAGGGCGATCCTCCAGCGTGCCGTCGACGAGGCCAACAAACTCGTCTCCCGTCCCGAGTCGATCCGCCGCTTCGCGATCCTCCCGGCGGACTTCACGGAGAGGGACGGCCATCTGACGCCGTCGATGAAGCTGCGCAGGGAAGCGGTCATGCGGGACTTCGCGACGGACGTCGAGGGGCTGTACGAGAAGTAGCAGTCGGTACTGGGGAGTACAGAAAACGGTTGCCATCTCGTTATGACAACTGCTTGACGTGACATACCGATGCCGCGTTGGCTACCGCCACCTGGGTGTGCCGCCACCCAGGTCAGCACAGCCGCTCCCCCCGCTCGGAAGGCACCAGTAAGTGAACGCACGAACCCCCCACACCCCCGCCGTACGCCGTATCGCGATAGCCCTCGCCGCCTCGGCCTCGGCGCTGTCGCTCACCGCGTGCGGTGTCGTCGACGGTATCGGGGGCGGTGACAGCTCCGCGTCGCCGAAGAAGGGCGACGACATCACGGTGGGTCTTCTGCTGCCCGACAAGGACACGGCGCGCTTCGAGAAGTTCGACTACCCGCTCATCAAGAAGGAGGTCGGCACCCTCACCGACGGCAAGGGCAAGGTCGAGTACGCCAACGCCGAAGCGAGCCCGGACAGGCAGAGCGAGCAGTTCCAGAAGATGATCGACGAGCAGGTCGACGTGATCCTGGTGGACGCGCTGGACGCCAAGGGCATCGCGTCGGACGTGCAGAAGGCGAAGGACGCCGGCATCCCGGTCATCGCCTACGACCGTCTCGCGGAGGGGCCGATCGACGCCTACGTCTCCCACGACAACGAGCTCGTCGGCGAGGTGCAGGGCCGCTCCCTGGTCGAGGAACTCGGATCGAAGGCCGCGTCCAGCAAGGTCGTCATGATGAACGGCGACCCCGCCGACCCGAACACGGGCCTGGTCAAGAAGGGCGCGCTCGACGAGCTCGAGGGCGCGGTGAACATCGTCAAGCGGTACGACACCGACAAGTGGTCGCCCGAGGTGGCCAAGGCCAACATGAAGAAGGCGATCGCCTCCGTCGGGCTGAACAACATCGCCGCCGTCTACTCGGCGAGCGACGGCTTGGCGGACGGCGTCATCGACGCCTTCAAGGAGGCGGGCGTCAGCAAGATCCCGCCGGTGACCGGGCAGGACGCGAACCTGGACGCGGTGCAGCGGGTCGTCTCGGGCGAGCAGTTCATGACGGTGTACAAGTCCTTCCTGCTGGAGGCGGGCAACGCCGCGAAGATGGCCGTGTACAAGGTCCAGGGCCGCGACATCGAGTTCGACGCCCTCACCCAGGACTCGGTCGACAGCCCGACCAACGAGGGCATCCCGGCCCAGCTGGTGCCGGTGGTCGCCCTCACGAAGAGCAACATCGAGGAGACGGTGATCCAGGACGGCGTCTACACCGTCCAGCAGATCTGCACCCCCGAGTACGCGGCGGACTGCGCGGCGATCGGCCTGAACTAGCCGCCCGAGCCGCCCCTGCCTCGTGTCGGCGCGACGCGGACAGCTCAACTCGCCTACCCTGTACTTGACTTCACAAGGTCACCGCGTCACATTCGCATTTCTGACACATCATCAGAAGCGTGGCGTCGTCCAGGCGGGAGCGGCCTCCGTGAGTACCTCCATGACCTCCAGCGTGACCCCTTCTCGAAGACACGTTCTCGCCGCGGGCGCCGCGGGCACAGTGTCGGCCCTCGGACTCACCGTCGCGGCCCCGTCCGCGGCCCGAGCGGCCGACCTGCCCGTCCTCGGCACCTACGACGTCGTGGTCGTCGGCTCCGGAGCCGCCGGCATGACCGCCGCCCTGACCGCCGCCAGGCAGGGGCTGAGCTGTGTGGTGGTGGAGAAGGCGCCCACCTTCGGAGGGTCCGCCGCGCGGTCCGGGGCCGGGATCTGGATCCCGAACAACTCGGTGATCCTCGCGGCCGGGGTGCCGGACACCCCCGCGAAGGCCGCCGAGTACCTCGCCGCGGTCGTCGGCCCGGACGTCCCGGTCGAGCGGCAGCGGGCCTTCCTCGCCCACGGCCCGGCGATGCTCTCCTTCGTCATGGCCAACAGCCCCCTCCGCTTCCGCTGGATGGAGGGCTACAGCGACTACTACCCGGAACTGCCCGGCGGCCTCCCGAACGGCCGCTCCGTCGAACCCGACCAGCTCGACGGCAAGCTCCTCGGCGCCGAACTGGCGCGTCTGAACCCGCCGTACATGGACGTGCCCGCCGGCATGGTCGTCTTCAGCGCCGACTACAAGTGGCTGGCCCTGGCCGCGGTGAACGCCAAGGGGGCTGCGGTGGCGGCGGAGTGCCTGGCGCGGGGTGCGGCGGCGGCGCTACGCGGGGAGAAGCCGCTGACCATGGGGCAGTCGCTGGCGGCCGGTCTGCGGCTGGGGCTGCGGTCGGCCGGGGTCCCGGTGTGGCTCGGCACGCCGCTCACCGACCTGTACGTCGAGGGCGGCGCCGTGAGCGGGGCGGTCGTCACCCGGGACGGCGCGCCGGGCCTGGTCCGCGCCCGCCGGGGCGTGATCGTCGGCTCGGGCGGCTTCGAGCACAACGCGGCGATGCGCGAGCACTACCAGCGCCGGCCCATCGGCACGGACTGGACGGTCGGCGCGAAGGAGAACACCGGTGACGGCATCCGGGCCGGCCACCGGCTCGGCGCCGCCCTCGGCCTCATGGACGACGCCTGGTGGGGCCCGGCGATCCCGCTCCCCGGCCAGCCGTACTTCTGCCTGTCCGAACGCACCCTCCCCGGCGGCCTGTTGGTGAACGCGGCCGGGGCACGGTTCGTCAACGAGGCCGCTCCCTACAGCGATGTCGTCCACACCATGTACGACGTCCAGGACACCAGCTCCGCCATCCCGTCCTGGCTGATCGTCGACCAGAACTACCGGAACCGGTATCTCTTCAAGGACGTCCTGCCGGCCCTGCCCTTCCCGGCCGGCTGGTATGACTCCGGCGCCGCGCACAAGGCCTGGACCCTGGACGCGCTCGCCACGTCGATCGGCGTCCCGGCAACGGCCCTGCGCACCACCGTGGACCGTTTCAACTCCCAGGCAAGGCGCGGCAGGGACCCCGACTTCCACCGGGGCGACAGCGCCTACGACCATTACTACACGGACCCCTCCGTCCTGCCGAACTCCTGCCTGGCCCCCCTCTGGCTCCCCCCGTACTACGCGTTCCGTATCGTCCCGGGCGACCTGGGCACCAAGGGCGGCCTGCTCACCGATGCGCGGGCGCGGGTGCTGAGGGAGGACGGCTCGGTCATCCGTGGCCTGTACGCCGCGGGGAACGCGAGCGCCGCCGTGATGGGCCACAGTTACGCGGGGGCCGGTTCGACGATCGGCCCGGCGATGACGTTCGGGTACATCGCGGCGAGGGATATCGCCGGGAGCCTTTGAGCCTCTGAGCCTCTGAGCCCCGGGCTCATGGGCCCCTGCGCCTCCTAACCGGCCTGGACGGCGGGCTTGCGGGCGATCAGGAACGCCTGCGGGGACGTTTCGTCCAGTGCGGGGTCCGGCTCGCGGACCGTCCTGGAGACCAGGGCGAAGCCGGCCGCCGCCAGCAGGCCGGCCATGTCCTCGGGCCGGCGACGCTGGAAGGTGAGCGCGACCGGGTGGCCCCAGGGCTGGTCGTAGTGACGGTGTTCGGCGCCGGCCTGGAAGGCGACGAGCAGGGGCGCGCCGGGCGCCAGGACGCGGTGGAACTCGGCGAAGAGGGCCGGGAGCCGGTCCACGGGGGTGTGGATGGAGGAGTAGAAGGACAGGGCGCCGGCCAGCGTGCCGTCCGGGAGGTCCAGGTCCAGCATCGAGCCCTGCTCGAAACGGAGCCCCGGGTTCTCGCGGCGGGCGATCGCGATCATCCGCTCCGACAGGTCGAGCCCGAACACGTTCAGCCCCAGCGAGGCGAGGCGCCCGGTCGTCCGCCCCGGACCGCACCCCAGGTCGGCCACCAGCCCGTCCTCGCCGACCCCGCTTCTCTCGACGAGTTCGGCGAACACGCGGAGCAGCGCCCGCTCCAGCGGCCGGTTCGCGAGTTCGTCCTGGAAGAGGGTCGCGTAGTCCTCGGCGACGGCGTCGTAGAAGGTGCGGGTGTCGGTCAGGAAGTCGGAATCGGTCATGGCCGGGGACCCTATCGAAGGCCGCCGTCTACGGGGCCCCGTCCTGCCGGTCACCCGACTGCATCCCGCCAACACCGATCGCGGCGCCGACGGCGATGCCCAAGCCCATTCCCAGGGCAAGCCCGAGCCCCAGGTTGTCGAAGACGGTCATGCCGAGCACGAGGCCGATACTCGTACCGAGGGCGAGACCGACCGAAAGGCCCCTCGCCCGCTTGTTGTCGGCGGGAGCGGCGCCGTCTTCCCCGTGGTTGTCCTGTTCATCACTGCTGGCCATCGGGCGATCCTGCCATGAGGCCGCCTCATGCGACCCCCATCGCCCGCAGCACCGCCGTGACCCCCGCCGCGCCCAGCACGACCACCGGGAACGGCGCCCGCCGCCAGGCCAGTACGCCGGCCACCAGCACCCCGGCCGGCCGCGCCCACCCCGCGAAACCCCCGCCCTCGGTCAGCGCGCCCGTGACCAACAGGGCCACCAGCAGGACGATCGCGCCCGCCGACAGCAGCTCCTGCACCCGTGGCGGAAGGGCCACCCGGTCGTGCAGCAGCGGCCCCGCCAGCCGGAAGGCATACGTCCCGACGGCCAGCGTCAGGATCATGGCCACCGTCGCGCTCATGCCGTACGCCCCCTGCCGCGCCCGTGTCCGACGAGCCCCGCCAGCGCCACCAGGACCGGCACCCCGGCCGGGACGGCGGGTGTCACCGCCAGGGCCAGCGCGGCCCCGAGCAGCGCGCACCGCCGTACGGCCGGATTCTCGCGCAGGGCGGGCAGCACCAGGGCGACGAGGACGGCGGGGAAGGCCGCGTCCAGGCCGTAGGCGCCGGTGTCGCCCAGGGCGTCGCCGGCCAGCGCGCCGGCCAGGACGCCGAGGTTCCAGACGGCGAACAGACCGAGCCCGGAGATCAAGAACGCTGCCCGCCGCCGCGCCGGATCCGACTGGGCGAGGGCGAAGGCCACCGTCTCGTCGGCCACCAGATGCGCGCCGAGGAGCCGGGCGAGGCGGCCCCGGCCGAGGATGTCCGCCACGGCGAGGCCGAAGGCCAGCGTGCGGGTGTTGAGCAACAGTCCCGTCGCCGCGGCGGCCACCGGCCCGCCTCCGGCGAGCAGCACCCCGACCGCGCTGAACTGGGCCGAGCCCGCGTACACGACCAGCGACATCACCACCGGCACCCACACGGGCAGCCCGCCGGCCACCGAGACGGCGCCGAAGGAGACGCCGACGACGCCGCTGGCCAGCCAGACGAGTGCGCTGTCGCGCACCAGAGGTGCCATCATCGGTGTTCGGAGTAGCGAACGCATGTTTTCCAGAATGAACAACGCCACGTTCGTTCGTCAAGGCGAACGAACGTACTCGTAGAGCGAACGAGGACGGGAAGTGAACCCATGAGCGAGCCCCTCACCTGGATCGCCGTCTCGCTGCGGCGCGAGCGCACGCGGGCCGGACTGTCCCTGTCCGAACTGGCCAAGCGGGCCGGGATCGCCAAGTCCACGCTCTCCCAGCTGGAGGCGGGCAGCGGCAATCCCGGCGTGGAGACGCTGTGGGCGCTGGGGGTCGCGCTCGGTGTGCCGTTCAGCGTGCTGGTGGAGCCGCCGGCACCGGCGGTTCAGGTGATCAGGGCGGGCGAGGGGCCCACTGTCGCCTCCGAGCGGGCGGACTTCGTGGCGACCCTGCTGTCGGCCAGCCCGCCCGGCGCGCGCCGTGACCTCTACCACGTGCGCGCGGAACCGGGCCCCGCCCGTGAGTCGGAGCCGCACATTCCGGGGAGCGTGGAGCATCTGATCGTCGGCACGGGGCGGGTGAAGGCGGGGCCTCGGGGCGAGGAGGTGGACCTGGGGCCCGGAGACTGCATGTCGTATCGCGGGGATGTGCCGCACTCGTACGAGGCGCTGGCGCCCGGGACGACGTTCGTGCTGGTCATGCAGCACGTGTGAGAAAAGGCAGGAGCCCCATTGCCTTGCGGCACGGGGCTCCTTGGGTACTGCTATCTGTTCCGGATCAAAGCACCAGGCTCCGAGACCGAAGACTCAGACCGGGGTGACGTTCTCCGCCTGAGGACCCTTCGGGCCCTGCGTCACGTCGAAGGAGACCTGCTGGTTCTCCTCCAGCGAACGGAAACCGCTCGCGTTGATCGCCGAGTAGTGAACGAAGACGTCGGGGCCGCCGCCTTCCTGGGCGATGAAGCCAAAGCCCTTTTCGGCGTTGAACCACTTCACGGTTCCGGTAGCCATAAGCCCTCCTTGGGCCCAAAGGGTTGCCCTGCTCCAGAACCCTGCAAGTGTGAAAACAAGATGCCGCACAACTGCATACGTCTGAAAACGACGAGAGCCCGCGGTCACATGCTCCGCAGGCTCTGTACTGCAAGGGAAACCAAACTGCAACTTGCGGCGAGCCTAGCACGCGGGCAGCCGAAAGCAATAGAGGTCAAGATCACGTCACTCGGATGTTTGAAGATCGAGTGTCGGCTTGACGGAAAGATCCCGTGTCGGCTTGACGAGGTGGGGGTTAAGGGCAGTTGTGACGGAGGTGTCACGACCCTGGAGGCTGCACGCTACCCCATGGGGTCTACTGTCGCGATGTGGACAATTCTCGCACCCGGCCGCGCGTAGGCCACATCCAGTTCCTGAACTGCCTGCCCCTGTACTGGGGGCTCGCGAGAACTGGCACGCTCCTCGACTTCGAGCTGACCAAGGACACCCCGGAGAAGCTCAGCGAGCAGCTGGTGCGCGGCGACCTCGACATCGGGCCGATCACTCTCGTCGAGTTCCTGCGCAACGCCGACGACCTGGTCGCCTTCCCCGACATCGCGGTCGGCTGCGACGGCCCGGTGATGTCCTGCGTGATCGTCTCGCAGGTGCCGCTGGACGAGCTGGACGGGGCCCGGGTCGCCCTCGGCTCCACCTCGCGCACCTCGGTCCGCCTGGCCCAGCTGCTGCTCGCCGAGCGCTACGGCGTCCAGCCCGACTACTACACCTGCCCGCCCGACCTCAGCCTGATGATGCAGGAGGCGGAGGCGGCCGTACTCATCGGAGACGCCGCGCTGCGGGCCAACCTCCTCGACGGCCCGCGCTACGGCCTCGAAGTGCACGACCTCGGCGCGCTCTGGAAGGAGTGGACCGGGCTGCCCTTCGTCTTCGCGGTCTGGGCGGCTCGCCGGGACTACCTGGAGCGCGAGCCGGTCATCACCCGCGCCGTGCATGAGGCCTTCCTCGACTCCCGCAACCTCTCCCTGGAGGAGGTCGGCAAGGTCGCCGAACAGGCGGCCCGCTGGGAGGCCTTCGACGAGCGGATCCTGGAGCGGTACTTCACGACCCTCGACTTCCGCTTCGGCCGCCCGCAGCTGGAGGCGGTCGCGGAGTTCGCGCGCAGGGTGGGGCCGACCACGGGTTTTCCGGCGGATGTGAAGGTGGATCTGCTCCAGCCGTAAAGGCGGCGGTGCTCGCGCACTAACCTGCTGGAGAGTTTTACCGGCGTATGGAGCCGTACGGGGGAAGGGTGGACGCCGATGCAGCCGCTCGGAGTTGACGAGCCCACCGCCGTCGGACCGTACCGGCTGCTCGGCCGGCTCGGCTCCGGCGGCATGGGCCGGGTGTACCTGGGCCGCAGCGCGGGCGGCCGTACGGTCGCCGTCAAGATCGTGCATCCGCACTTCGCGCTGGACGAGGAGTTCCGCGCCCGCTTCCGCCGGGAGGTGGAGGCCGCGCGGCGGGTGGGCGGCGCCTGGACGGCGCCCGTGCTGGACGCGGATCCGCAGGCGGCGGTGCCGTGGGTGGCCACGGGGTACGCGGCGGGTCCCTCGCTGGCCGCCGCGGTCGCGGACTCGGGCGCGCTGCCCGCCCATTCCGTACGAGCGCTGGGCGCCGGACTGGCCGAGGCGCTGGCGGCCGTGCACGAACTGGGTCTTGTGCACCGGGACGTGAAGCCGTCGAACGTCCTGCTGACCCTGGACGGCCCCCTGCTGATCGACTTCGGCATCGCACGGGCCACGGACGGCACGGCGTCCCTGACGTCGACCGGCGTCTCCATCGGCTCCCCCGGCTACATGTCGCCCGAGCAGATCCTCGGCAAGGGCATCACGGGAGCCGCGGACGTCTTCTCGCTGGGCGCGGTGCTGGCGTACGCGGCGACCGGCGAGCCGCCGTTCCCCGGGGACTCGTCGGCGGCGCTGCTGTACAAGGTCGTGCACGAGGAGCCCGAACTCGGTCCTCTGGCCGGCGAGGTGCGCGAGCTGGTGGAGGCCTGCCTGGCCAAGGAGCCCGGGGCGCGGCCCGCCCCGGCCGAGCTGGCGCGACGGCTGGCTCCGGACGGGGCGGCCCGGCTGGTGGCGGGCGGGTGGCTGCCGGGTGGGCTGGTGGAGCAGGTCAGTCGGAGTGCGGTGCAGTTGCTGAACCTGGATGCGGCCGACACCGGGGCGGAGGTCGCCTCGGGGCCGGTGTCGTTCAGCCGGGCGGCGACGGTGGGGGAGTTCGGGCCGCCGCCGGTGATGCCCGGGGTGCCCGTGGGTGGGGTGCCGGTGGATGGGGTGCCGGTGGGCGGTGCGTCCGCGCCGGTGCCGCCCGCCGCCGTGCCCGAACCGCGCGATGCCGTACCGCAGGACACGTCCCCCGTGTCCGGCGACCGGCCCGGGAAGCTGTCCCTCTCGGTCGCGGCGGCCTCGACGCCGGGGGAGGGCGGCCGTGGACGTCGGCTGAGCTGCACCGTGGCGCTCGCGGTGGCGGGCGCGCTGGCCGCGGTGACGGTGGGGTCCGTGTTCGTGTTCGAGCTGCTGCCGGGCGGGGGACAGGACACCAGCGCCGGTTCCGATGTCCCCACGCCCGCGGCGCCGGACGCCGGCGTCTCCGGCGCACCGGTCGAAAGCGACGTACCCGACCGCTATGTCGGAACCTGGGAAGGCAAGGCCAGCGCACTGAACGGTGCCCTGCCGGCCGGTACCTTCCGGCTCACCGTGCACAAGGCCGCCGTCGGCGAGGAGTTGGGCACCCTCCGTGCGACGGACCTGCTCGGCCTCGCCTGCAACGACGTACTGACCCTGAAGAAGGTGACGGCGAAGGAACTCGTCGTGACGTCTGTGGGGAGGAAGGCCAACCACGCCGGCTGCAACCCGAAACCGCACACCGTCCGGATCACACCGTCCGGCGACGACCTGCTGTACCAGTCGGAGAGCGACGCGGAGGGGAACCCCGAGGCGCGGTTGTCGAAGGTCGACGGGTAGCGGGGCCGGATGCCGAGTAGCGGCGGCAACTCCCGTAGCCGCTCTTACTACTGTGTCTCCGCACGCGAGCATGCCGACGGGGGAGACCCATCATGGAGACACTGCAACCGGACGATCCGCGGGAGTTGGGCAGGTACCGACTGCTGCGCAGGCTCGGTGCGGGAGGCATGGGACGCGTCTATCTGGCCCGTTCGCCCGGTGGCCGCACCGTCGCCGTGAAGGTGATCCGGCCTGATCTGGCGGCCGACGCCGGCTTCCGGGAACGCTTCCGGCACGAGGTCGACATAGCCAAGGCGGTCTCCGGCCGCCATACGGCCCCCGTCGTGGACGCCGACCCGGTGGCCCCGCTGCCGTGGCTGGCGACGTCGTACGTCCTCGGTCCCGACCTCACCGACGTGGTCGCCGCGCATGGCGCGCTGCCCGAGCACACGGTCCGTGCGCTGGGCGCGGGGCTCGCGGCCGCCCTTCAGGAGGTCCACGGGGCGGGCCTGATCCACCGCGACCTCAAGCCCTCGAACGTCCTGCTGGCCGCCGACGGCCCACGGGTCATCGACTTCGGCATCGCGCGTGCGGTGGACGGAAGTCGTATGACACAGACGGGAGTCGTGGTCGGTTCGCCCGGTTACATGCCGCCGGAGCAGGCCCTCGGACAGGACGTCGGGCCGGCCGGTGACGTCTTCTCGCTGGGCGCGGTGCTGGCCTTCGCCGCGACCGGACGCAGCGCCTTCGGGGACGGTGCCGCCTCGCACGCGGCCCTGCTCTACCAGGTCGTGCACGGGGAGCCGGACCTGGCGGACGTACCGCCCTCGCTCCTCGGGCTGATCCGCGCGTGTCTGCTGAAGGACCCGGCCCGGCGGCCGGCTCCCGCCGAGGTCGTGGCGGCGCTGGCACCGCGGGGCGTCGGGGACGTCCTGCACGACTGGCTGCCGTCGGCGGTGGCGTCGACGATCGCCACGCACGCGGCGGGGATCCTGGACCTGGAGGCGCCGGAGCAGCAGGCCCAGGCAGCGGCACAGTTCGGACCGGCGCCGGGGTACGGGTACCCGCAGGCGGCCGGGTACGGACCGCCGTCCGCCGGCACGGCGCCCGCGCCCGGCTACGGCACGCCACCGGGCGGCACCCCTGCACCGGGCACACCGGCACCGGGATACGGCCACCCGACGGTGCCCGCCCCCGGACACGACACCCCGCAGCCCGGCACCGTCCGGCTCGGCTCGTCCCCCGCGCCCTCCCGCCGCCGCGCCCTCTCCCTCGCCCTCGGCGGTGCGGCCGCCGTGGCCGCGGTCGGCGGTGGCACGGCGTGGTGGATCGGCAAGGACGACGGCACCTCCCGGACCCCGACGGGCAAGGACGGCAAGGGCGCCTCCGCCGAGCCCGCCGACGAGACGTTCACGACCCCGCCGGCCGGGGTGGCGCCGCAGCCGTTGTGGCGCAGGACGGTCGCCGAGGACAGCACCAGCACGTCCGTACCGTTGCTCGTCCACAACGGCCTGCTCCTGGTCAGCGGCGACCCGCTGGTGGCGTACGACGTGAAGACGGGCAAGGTCCGCTGGTCCAAGCCGGACATCTGTCCCGCCGGCGCCCAACTCCTCTTCCACGGCGGCAAGGTGTTCCTGTCCGACAGCGGCGTCGACGGCATCCTCGTCGCGTACGACGCCGGCACCGGTGAGGAGGCATGGCGGAGCCGGCTCGGCAAGTCGCTGCACGTCCAGGACACCATCGCCATCGACGACAAGAACGTCTACGTCACGGCGACCGACTTCAGCGACGCCAAGTCCGCCACCGACTACCGCACGGCCGTCGCCGCCATCAGCCACACCACCGGCAAGAGGGTGTGGCTGCAAAGGCGCGACTGGGGCACCGACGACTACGACGTCAAGGGCAGGGTCTCCGGCAGGTACCTGGTCTACACCGACTCCAAGTTCAACGTCACCGTCCGCGACACCGCCACCGGCGGCCAGCTGTGGTCCAAGAAGATCGGCGACGACTGGGGCTGGCGTCCCACGGTCGGGAAGGGGCTGGTCTTCCTGCCGGGCGAGAAGCTGACGGCCGTGGACGTGGAGACGGGGAAGACCCGCTGGACGCTGTCCCCGAACGGCCGGCGCGGCTTCAACGGCCCGAGGGTCATCGACGGTGTCCTGTACGTCAAGGACCACGACCGTGGCGTCTGGGCCGTCGACGTCCGCACCGGTAAGCGGATCTGGCTCTGCGACGGGAACAACAGGGGAGCGCAGACGTTCCTCAAGGCCGGGACGACGCTGTACGGGGCGGGTTCCTCCCTGGGCGGCGGCGTCGCGGCCATCGACGCGAGGACCGGCAAGGTCCGCTGGACCTTCACCGACGACAGCGACTACGACGACTGGCAGATCGCCCTCGCCGGGAACCGGCTGATGGTGGCGAACGGGGCGGTGATCTATGCCATGCCCGCCGTCTGACCCGTGACCTGTTCCTCAGTCGCCGCCCCCGCCACCGCCTCCGCCGTCACCCCCGCCGTCGCCGCCCCCACCGGAGTCCCCGCCGCTCCCGCCGTCCCCGCCGTCCGAGCCCCAGCCGTCGCTGCCGCCGGGCTCGTTGTCGTCGCTGCCGCTGCCGAGGTTGGTGAACCAGGGGCGGTCCCACCACTCGTCGAAGGCGATCGGCTCGTCCCCGGTGACCGCCGGGCGCCGCTGAGACCGGAAGCGCGCCAGGCCCGTCGTGTCCCCGAGCCCGAAGGCGACGGCGAAGACGTGCGCCATGACGGCATCCAGCGGGTCGGGGCTCTCCCACCGCACCGGGGCGAGCGGCAGCAGTACCGAGCCCGGCTCGGGCACCGGGCGGCGCGCGGGGCGGGTCAGCAGGGCGACGGGCCGTTCGTCGCGCAGCAGCCACGAACTCGTCGCGTTCTCCCGCCGCAGCACCCAGCGCTGCCCGGGCAGCCGCACCTCGACGGAACTCCTCGACTTGCGCCGCTTCTTGTCGAGGCTGAGCTGCGCGGTCATGTCGCCGACGGTCAGCCGCAGGCCCTTGGCCGGCTGGGGGGAGTCCCGGCGGAATCCGTGGGGTGCCCGGATGCGGACGACGGGAGCCCCGGGTCCCCAGACGTCCACGCGCACCAGGCGCCGGTCCACGGCGACGGCGATCGGTCCGGCGGGGCCCGGCGCGAACCGCCGCGCGATCCACAGCGGTACGCCCTCGGTCCGGGCCCGGTCCGCCAGGGCCGCCACCTGCTCAGGTCCGCCACACCGCCATACCGCCAACTCCCCGAGCGCGCGGGCGAACTCGGCGGCCTGCCGTACCTTCACCGGCGTGGCGGTCCCGGTGACGCGGGTCACCGGGACGATCCCGGGCCCCGCTGCCAGCCGCTGTAGCGGGCGTTCCGCCCCGCCGCCCCCGAGCCAGGACCCGCGCCGGAACGCCTCGGCCATGGCACCGAGGTTCAGCTCACCGAGCGGTGTCACCCGGCCGCCGCGCCGCAGCTGGTCCTCGGTCAGCTCGACCGTCCGCGCCAGCGGATTCCACGACCGCTCGCCATACAGCACCTGGCTCACGACAACCCCCTACGTATGTGGCTCAGCAGAGCACACCCTCACACGGCCGGTTCCGGATTCCGGCGCCGCAGCACCCTGCCCACGATCCCCAGCAGGGCCGCCACCACCCCGAAGACCGCTCCGGCCACCAGAACGCCCGGAAAAAGGGCCGCCCAGAAGTCGGGGCCGAAGAGCGGGGGCAGCTCGTCCTCGCGCACGGCGTCCGTCACCGGGTACGGGGTGTCGGCCGTGGTCGGCTCGTCCGTGCGCTCGGTCTTGCCGAGGACGGTCATCAAAGCGGCGAGGCGGCTGCCCATGAGGTGGTCGTCGGCGTCGTCGGCATGGTCGTCGCCGACCGTGATGGACTCCGGCAGATCGAAGGCGATGCTGTAACTGTCCAGCCGCAGGCCGTAGTTGAAGACGTCGATGGAGCCGTGCAGCGGATCGGCGACGACGTACACCCCGTCCTCGCCCAGCTTGTCGTAGACCGCCGCGGCGAACGCCGCCTCGTCGCCGCCGGACTCGTCCTCCGTCAGCTGCGGGACGAGCGAGACGAAGACCGGGCCGCCGCCCTCGGAGCGTGCGAACGCACGGATGCGGTCGTGGAGCCGGTCCAGTTGAGCGGCGTCCAGGACCCGCGGGCTCTCCGGGTCCGCGTACACCGGGTCCTCGGCCAGGCCCTCCGCCACCCGGTCGAGGCGGGCGTTGAGCTCGATCGCCCGGGGCGGCGGCGACCAGCTCGACCTGGTCTGGTCGTGGACGAGCGGGGCGGTCACGACGATGGCGACGGCGGAGCCGAGGGCCAGGACCGCGACGGTCCAGCGCAGCGCGCGGCTCGCCTTGGGCACCGCGGGCCCCTTGGCCTGCTTGCTCCGCTTGGCCTGCTTGGACTGCTTGGACTGCTTGGCCTGCTTGGATTGCCTGCTCTGCTTGGGGCCCTTGGCCTCGGGGGTTCGCGAGAGGCGGTGCCACCAGCGCCGTACGTACGGAACCAGCACCAGGATCAGCAGCGGCACGACGACGAGCAGGACACCCGTGAGGGACGACTGGTCGCTGCGTTCGGTCGAGTCGATGTACACGTCCGCGGGTTCGGCGCCGTCGTCGTACTTCGCGCGTGCCGCTTCCGCCCGCGCGGCCGCCGCCTTCGCGTCGCCCTGCGCGATGACCTCGGCGAAGCGCTCGAAGCGGCGCAGCGGGCCCGCGTCGTAGGGGAGTTCGTAGAGGGCGACCGTCCAGGCGTCGTCCGCCGGGGCGTCGACTCCGTACGCCACGGCGTCCGTCACCGTCGACTCGTCGACGAGCACGTACAGTCCGTCCCGGCCGAGCCGCTTGTGGACCGCGTCGAGCAGACCCGGGTCCGCGCCGCTCAGACTCGGGAGGACGAGGACGTACGTCGGTACGCCGGTGCGCTTGGCCACCTTGGCGAAGGCGGCGGCCGTGGACTGCGGTACCTCGCGGGGGAGTTGGTCGGTGACGTGGACCGGGTTCTCGCGGAGGCGGTCGGCGAGGTAGGCGGCCTGGGGAGCGGTGTCGGTGGCCGCCCGGGCGGGGGCTGTGGCGGTGGTGAACAGGGCTGCCAGGGCGCAGAGGGCGAGGAGCATGCGCGCTGCGTGCGTGTGCCATGGGTGCCGGGTCCTGCGTATGCCGTTTGCCATGGTTGTGCGCACTGCCGTCTTCCCCCGTGTCACGCCGACCGCTGTTGTTCGCGGCACTCTACTGAGTGCGTCTTCGGCGCCGCCTTCGACGGGGTCGGCGGGAGTCCATATGATCTCGGTACCTTCAACAGATCCTCATATTCCCTCCCTTCTCCCTTCGTACCCGACGCCAGGACATCCGTCATGAACACCGCCCTGCTGGTGCTCGTCGCCGCGATCTGGGGTGCGGCGGCGGGGGCGCTGCTGCCCCGGGCCGCGTATCGCTTCTCCGTGCCGGAGGGGGAGGAGTGGCGGGAGCGGTGTCCGGGCGGACATCGGCTCCGGGGGAGGACCGGGGAGACCGGGAGGACCGGGAGGGCTGGAGTGGCCGGGTGGACCGCGTGGATCGGTCGGGCCCGGTGCCGGGAGTGCGAGGGCGCGCGGACGTACGGGCCCGGCACCGCCCTCATGGCCACCGTCACCGCCCTCGTCTGCGCCGCCCTCGCCGCCGCCACCGACACCCGGCCCGAGCTGGGCGTCTGGCTGCTGCTGGCGCCCGTCGGCGTCCTGCTCACGGCCGTCGACTTCCGGGTACGGCGGCTGCCCAACCCGCTCACCCTCACGCTGGCGGTCGCCACACCGGCCCTGCTCGGCCTGGTCGCCCTGGTCCCCGAGCACGCCGGTGACTGGTCCACCGCCCTGTGGGCCACGCTCGCGCTCGGCGCCGGCTACTACGTGCTGTACCTCGTCAACCCCGGTGGCATGGGCTTCGGCGACGTGAAGCTGGCGCTCGGGGTGGGGGCGGCGCTGGGCTGGTACGGCTGGCCGACGGTCATGCTCGGCACCTTCGCCGGGTTCCTGTTCGGGGCGCTCTACGGCTGGGCCCTCGTGCTGCTGCGCAGGGCCGGGCGCAAGACGGCGATACCGTTCGGGCCGTTCCTGCTCGGCGGGGCGTTCGTGGGGCTGCTGATCGGCGCGTACGCGGCCTGACCTACGGACCCCGAAAACGCTGGCGTAGGCTGGTCAGGTCCGTCCAACCCCCTTGACGAAAGGGACGCCACCGGTGACCGAGAAGGCCGACCTCACGTCGTTTGATGTCACAGCCGTCCTCGACCGTGCCGCGGCGGGTGGGCGGATCACCCCCGAGGAAGCGCTCGTCCTCTACCGCGACGCCCCGCTGCACGCGCTGGGCGCCGCCGCCGACGCCGTACGCCGCCGCAGGTACGCGGGCACCGAGCACATCGCGACGTACATCATCGAGCGCAACATCAACTACACGAACGTGTGCGTCACGGCGTGCAAGTTCTGTGCCTTCTACGCCCCGCCGAAGGACACGGCCAAGGGATGGACCCGCGACCTGGACGACATCCTGCGGCGCTGCGCGGAGACCGTCGAGCTCGGCGGTACGCAGATCATGTTCCAGGGCGGCCACCACCCGGACTACGGCGTCGAGTACTACGAGAAGCACTTCGCCGCCATCAAGAAGGAGTTTCCGCAACTCGTCATCCACAGCCTGGGGGCGAGCGAGGTCGAGCACATGGCCCGGATCTCCGGTGTGTCGGTCGAGGAGGCCATCACGCGGATCCACGAGGCCGGCCTCGACTCCTTCGCGGGCGCCGGCGCCGAGCTGCTGCCCGAGCGGCCGCGCAAGGCCATCGCCCCGCTGAAGGAGAGCGGTGAGCGCTGGCTGGAGATCATGGAGACCGCGCACAACCTCGGCGTCGAGTCCACGTCGACGATGCTCATGGGCACCGGCGAGACCAACGCCGAGCGTATCGAGCACCTGCGGATGATCCGTGACGTCCAGGACCGGACCGGGGGCTTCAGGGCCTTCATCCCGTACCTCTACCAGCCGCAGAACAACCACCTCAAGGGCCGCACGCAGGCCACGATCTTCGAGTACCTGCGGATGATCGCGATCGCCCGGATCTTCATGGACAACATCGCCCACATCCAGGGCTCGTGGCTGACCACCGGCCAGGACGCCGGCCAGCTGACGTTGCACTACGGCGCCGACGACCTCGGCTCGGTCATGCTGGAGGAGAACGTCGTCTCGGCGGCCGGCGCCAAGCACCGCTCCAACCTCCAGGAAATGATCGACATGATCCGTACGGCGGGGCGGGTGCCGGCCCAGCGCTCCACGACGTACGAGCACCTGGTCGTGCACGACGACCCGGCGAACGACCCCGTCGACGCGCGCGTCATGTCCCACATCTCGTCCACCGCGATCGAGGGCGGCACCGCCCACCCCGAGCTGAAGCTCCTCGCCTCCAACTGACCCGCCCGTGCTGACGATCCACGCCGACTCCAGGGGCCACGCGCTCGTCGTGAAGGGCGCGTGGATCGCGGACGCGGGGCAGCTGGCGGATCTGGTCGCGGCGCATCCACGGGCGCGGGTGCGCCAGTGGCCGGGCATTCTGACGCCCGGATTCGTCAACCTCTACGGCAACGAGCTGCTGGAGGAGACGTACCATCCCGATCCGCGCGAGGCCGACGAGCTGGGCACCGAGCCGCTGACCGGTGGTGCCCTCGCCGCTCTCGCGATGGACGAGGCCCGTTGGGGCGCCAGCGCCCGGCGCGGGGTGCAGAGGATGCTGGCCCACGGCACGGTCGCGGCGGCCTGCGAGTCGATGCGCAACCGCGCGGTGCGCGACGCCGTACACCGCTCGGGGCTCGGTGTCGTGGGCCGTCTCGGGCGGCCCCGCGGACCTGCGTCGCTCGATCCGTACGCCTGCGGGTCGCCGGTGGAGTTCGCGCCGCCGAGGGAGCAGGGCTCGGCCGCCCGGTTCGCGTTCTTCGACGTACAGGACGAGACGGAACTGGCCGAGAACGGCGCGGGGACGTGCGTGGCGACGGTGGCGGAAGGCCGGATCGTCTACCGCCGACGGTGACGGGACCGCCCCTGTGCCAAGGGCCGCGGGGCGGTATCGATGTGCGGCTCCGCCGCGTGGGCGCCGGCTATTCACTCCCGCATCACCGCGCTGACGGGCGGCCACCTGCGCCGGCAGAAGCTGAAGCGGACCGGTGAGGTCGGGACGCCGGCGGGGGTGGGATGACGGTGGGGGCGCACAGCAGGACCGCCTGCCGCTGGAGAGCCGGCGGTTGATGTTCGGCATCGGCTGGTGGCCGGGAAGGAGAAGGCAAGGCTGCTGCCGTGAGACGCATCGGCCGGGTACTGCGGGGGCGTCGGGGCCGTACTGCCACAATGGGCCCGTGACCCGCGCATCCCTGAACAAGCAGCCGCACGAAGTCGCCTCGATGTTCGACGACGTGGCGGAACGGTACGACCTGACGAACGACGTGCTGTCGCTCGGCCAGGACCGTGTCTGGCGCAAGGAGGTGGCGAAGGCGGTCGACGCCCGCCCCGCGCAGAAGGTCCTCGACCTGGCGGCCGGCACGGGCACCTCGTCCCTGCCCTTCGCGCAGACCGGTGCGTACGTCGTCCCCTGCGACTTCTCCCTCGGGATGCTCCAGGTCGGCAAGCGCAAGCACACCTGGCTGCCGTTCACGGCGGGGGACGCGACGAGGCTGCCGTTCAAGGACGACACCTTCGACGCCGTGACGATCTCCTTCGGGCTGCGCAACGTCCAGGACTTCGATGCCGCCCTGCGGGAGATGTACCGGGTGACGCGGCCCGGCGGCCGGGTCGTGATCTGCGAGTTCTCGCACCCGACCTGGGCGCCGTTCCGCACGGTCTACACCGAGTACCTGATGCGCGCCCTGCCGCCGGTCGCCCGCGCGGTGTCCTCGAACCCGGACGCCTACGTCTACCTCGCCGAGTCCATCCGCGCCTGGCCCGACCAGCCGGCCCTCGCCGAGCACCTGCGCAAGGCCGGCTGGTCCAAGGTGGCCTGGCGGAACCTGACGGGCGGGGTCGTGGCCCTGCACCGGGGCTTCAAGCAGAGCTGACGACGGGGTACGGGTCGCCGGGCTCGTCGAGCTCGCGCTGCACTCCGCCACCTGGCGGCCGGGGGATGCGTGGCTCGCGTACGCCTCCGCCGCCCTCACCCTCGCCGAAGTCGAACCAGACGTAGACCGACGACTCCCGCGGCACCTCGGCACCGGGCTGGGGGTACTGGCGTACGACGTAGTCGATGACGGTGAGATGGAAGTCCGGCCGGTCGGGTGCGTTGAGGAGCAGGCCGTGCGACTTCGCTGCCTCGCGCGCGTCCATGGCCATCAGTCCGACGAGTTTCGGTACTCGCACCTCGGGCTTTTTGGGTGTTATGCGCACAGATGTCACCCCCAGCGGTACTGGCAGGGTAACCGTCCGGGGGTGCCGACCGGAAGCGTCAAGTACCTTTCTGTAGCAGTCGATTACACAGAGTGGCGCAACTGGAAGTGGCGCCTTCCCCGCGTCACAGGTCGAGCCGGTAGCAGTGCCCCTTCTGCCGCTCGTCCGGCGTGGTGAACACTTCCGCCAGCCGCATCCCCAGCCGCCGCGTCACCGCGATCGACCGCTCGTTGCGCGCGTCCACCATCGCCACCACGCTCGGCACCCCGGCCGCCCGCAGCCGCTCCAGCGTCAACTGCGCGGCCGCCGTGACATACCCCTTGCCCCAGTACTCCCGCCCGAGCCGCCAGCCGATCTCGATCTCGCCGGTGGGACCCCAGTTCCGTGCCCAGGGCTGGGCTCCGGTGAAGCCGATGACCTGTTCGTCGTCGTCGAGCATGGTCCACAGGCAGTACCCGCGCTCGGCGTCGTGCCGGCGCTGGCGGGCCGTGAGCTCCTCGTAGACGGACAGCTCCGCGGGCCTGCCGCCGTGGAACTCCATGACGTCCGGGTGGGCGAAGACCCGGTGCCAGGCGACGGCGTCCTCGTCGGTGGGGACACGGAGCCGTACGACAGGGAGAACTCGGTTCACGGAGGCAGCCCTTCAACCGGGTGATCAGTGCTGCTGAATAGACTGCCCATGTCCAGTGCCGGTCGGCACACAGATTTCGAACTTGGGGAGATCCCGCCGTGACCGACGTGACCGAGCCACTCTCCTCACCTGTCTCCTCGCCGCTCTCCGAGAACACCGCCGATGTGATCGTCGTGGGCGCCGGGCCGGCCGGCTCCACGACGGCGTATCACCTGGCCAAGTCCGGTCTCGACGTACTCCTGCTGGAGAAGACCGAGTTCCCGAGGGAGAAGGTCTGTGGAGACGGCCTGACCCCGCGCGCGGTCAAACAGCTGGTGGCGATGGGCATCGACATCTCCGAGGAAGCAGGCTGGCTGCGCAACAAGGGCCTCAGGATCATCGGCGGCGGCGTCCGCCTCCAGCTGGACTGGCCGGATCTCGCCTCCTTCCCGGACTACGGCCTCGTCCGCAAGCGCGACGACTTCGACGAGCAACTCGCCCGCCAGGCCCAGAAGGCCGGCGCCCGCCTCTACGAGCGCTGCAACGTCGGCGCCCCGATCGTCGACGACCGCACCGGCCGGATCACCGGCGTCCACGCCAAGCTCGGCGAGGACAAGCGCGAGGTCACCTTCCATGCGCCCTTGGTGGTCGCCGCCGACGGCAACTCCACCCGCCTCTCCCTCGCGATGGGCCTGCACCGCCGCGAGGACCGCCCGATGGGCGTGGCCGTACGGACGTACTTCGAAAGCCCCCGTCACGAGGACGACTACCTGGAGTCCTGGCTGGAACTGTGGGACCGCCGCGGCCCAGGCGAGGACCGCCTGCTCCCCGGCTACGGCTGGATCTTCGGCATGGGCGACGGCACCTCGAACGTCGGCCTGGGCGTCCTGAACACCTCCGACTCCTTCAAGGAACTGGACTGGCGCGAGGTCCTGAAGGCCTGGTGCGCCTCCATGCCGGAGGACTGGGGCTACACCCCGGACAACATGACCGGCCCGATCCGCGGCGCCGCCCTCCCCATGGCCTTCAACCGCCAACCGCACTACACCAAGGGCCTGCTGCTGGTCGGCGACGCCGGCGGCCTGGTGAACCCCTTCAACGGCGAGGGCATCGCCTACGCCATGGAGTCCGGCCAGATCGCCGCCGACGTCATCGTCCAGGCCCACGCCCGCTCGACCCCCGCCGGCCGCGAACTCGCCCTCCAGCGCTACCCGCGCGTCCTGAAGGACACCTACGGCGGCTACTACACGCTGGGCCGCGCCTTCGTGAAGCTCATCGGCAACCCGAAGGTCATGAAGATCGCGGCCCAGCGCGGCCTGACCCACCCGCTCCTGATGAAGTTCACCCTGAAGCTCCTGGCCAACCTCACCGACCCGACGGGCGGCGACGCGATGGACCGGATCATCAACGGGCTGAGCAAGGTGGCACCGAAGGCCTGAATCAGCTCTTCAACGCCTCGACGTTGGCGGCCCGGCGCGCGAACACCTCGTCCCGCCGGTCCGCCACCTGTCGCAGCGCGTCCCTCCGCTCCCGCTGGGAGAGCCGGTCCAGATAGACCTGCCCGTCGCAGTGATCAGTCTCGTGCGCGAGGCAGCGGGCGAAGTACCCCGTGCCCTCGATCACGAGCGGCTGCCCGTCCTTGTCGAGGCCACGCACCACGGCCCGGTCCGGACGCGGTACGTCCATCACCGCCCCCGGCACGGAGAGGCAGCCCTCTGAGTCGTCGAGGAGCCTCCTGTCCGCGGCGTCGAGCGGCTCCAGCACCGGGTTGACGATGTGCCCGACGTGCCGGACCCCGTCGTCGTCCGGACAGTCGTACACGAACAACCGCAGACCGACCCCGACTTGGTTCGCCGCCAGTCCCGCCCCGTCGGCGATGTACATGGTCAGGAACATGTCGTCGATCAGCGCGGCGAGATCGGGCCCGAACTCGGTCACGTCCCGGCACGGCTTGTGCAGGACCTCCTCACCCGTCTCGGTGATCCTGCGCACCGATCCACGCCGGGCCTCGGGCGCGAGCGGCGGATACGAGTCGACGGGCCTGCCCTGGACGAACACACTGGGCATCTGTGCCTCCTTGTGGTTGTGAGGATGCTGTGGGTGACCGGGAATCGGGCTTCCGACCTGCGAAGCCCCTCCCTACCCTCCGGGAATCATGACAACAGAACACGCGCAGGAGCCCCAGGAGCAGTCAGGGCACACGCGATCCGGCCAAACCCGTAGACGCTTCCTGGCCGGTGCCGGGGGAGCGGCCGGCGCCCTCGCCTTATGGCCCGCCGGCAGCGCGAGAGCGGCCTCGGGCAAACGCGTCGCCGTACTCGGCGGCGGAGTCTCCGGCCTGAGCGCCGCCCACGAACTCGCCGAACGCGGCTACGCCGTCACCGTCTACGAGTACTACGACGCCCTCGGCGGCAAGGCCCGCTCGATGCCCGTGCCGGGCACGGCGACCGGCGGCCGCGCCGACCTCCCCGCCGAACACGGCTTCCGCTTCTTCCCCGGCTTCTACCGGAACCTGCCGGACACCATGCGCCGCATCCCCGTCCCCGGCAACGCGCACGGCGTCCACGACAACCTCGTCAGCGGCACCGAGGCTCTGTTCGCCCGTGCCGGCGGCCGCCCCGACCTGCACTTCCCGCTCCGCCGCGCCACCACTGCGCCCCGCCCCGGTGACCTCACCCTCGGCTGGATCCGCGACCAGCTCCTGTCGGTCCTGGACCTCGGCACCCGCCTCCCCGCCCACGAGGCCGCCTACTTCGCCGACCGCCTCCTCGTCCACCTCACCAGCTGCGACGCCCGCCGAGAGGGGCAGTGGGAGAAGGTCGCCTGGTGGGACTTCATCCGCGCCGAGGAGATGAGCGCGGAGTACCAGACGCTCCTCGGCATCGGCCAGACCCGCAACCTCGTCGCCACCCGCGCGGAGGTGGCGTCCACCCGGACCGTCGGCCGCGTCATCATCGAGGCCCTGCTCCTGTGGGGGCTGCTCGGCCGGGGCATGGACGGCGACGCGGACATCGACCGCGTCCTCAACGCCCCCACCAGCGAGGCCTGGATCGATCCCTGGGAGGCCCACCTGCGCTCCCTCGGCGTCGAGTTCGTCCTGGGCACCCAGGTCCGCGAGGTCCGCTACGACGGCGGCCGGGTGACCGGCGTCCGCGTCTCGGCCCGCGACGGCGGCGACGAACGTACCGTCACCGCCGACCACTACATCTCCGCGCTCCCGGTCGAGCACGCACGCGTGACGTGGGGTCCGGCTCTGCGCGCCGCCGACCCGCAGCTCGCCCGCTGCGACGCGCTCCAGGCGGACTGGATGACCGGCGTGATGTTCTATCTACGCACGCCCACCCCGGTCGTGCACGGCCACGTCAACTGCCTCGACTCGCCCTGGTCGGTGACCGCCGTCGGCCAGGCCCAGTTCTGGAACGGACGGGACTTCCCCCGCGACTACGGCGACGGACGGGCGCGGGACTGCCTCTCCGCGATCATCTCGGAGTGGGACAAGCCGGGCATCCTGTATGGCAAGACGGCCAAGCAGTGCACCAAGGAGGAGGTCGTCGCCGAACTCTGGGCCCAGCTGAAGGACGGCCTGAACGACGCCGGCAAGACCACGCTCCGGGACGAGGACCGCCTCGGCTGGTTCATGGACCCGGCGGTGACGGGCCTGGGCGGCCCCGATCCGCGCAACCGCGAGCAGCTCCTCGTCCACCCCACGGGCACCCTCTACAACCGCCCCACGGCCCGCACAAAGGTCCCGAACTTCTTCCTCGCGGGGGACTACGTCCGCACCGACGTGGACCTGGCGACGATGGAGGGCGCCAACGAGTCGGCACGCCTGGCGGTCAACGCGCTCCTGGACGCGGACAATTCGGACGCCGGGCGCTGTGAGATCTGGGAGCTGTACCGGCCCCCGGAGCTGGAGCCGCTGAAGCGGGTCGACGAGGTGCGCTACAAGCTGGGCCTGCCCAACACCTTCGACCTGGGCTGAGCCGCGAAGGCTCTCGAACGGGACGTAAGGGCCGCTGCCCCCGAGCGGCTGCGGCCCTTACGGTGAACCCTGCGACTCAGAGGACGCGCACCGCGCCCGACGCCGGGTAGCCGGACAGGTCCTGGATGACGACGCCCTTGGAGGGGTTGGCCGCGTCCAGGTACTGGCCGTTACCGATGTAGACGCCCACGTGGTACGCCGAGCCCTTGCCACCCCAGTAGAGGATGTCGCCGACCTGGATCTGCGAGAGCGGGATGTCGGTGCCGACCATCGACTGGTCCTGCGAGACCCGCGGCAGGTCGACACCGACCTGCTTGAACGCGGCCTGGACCAGGCTGGAGCAGTCCCACGCGTTGGGGCCGGTGGCGCCCATGACGTACGCGTCGCCCACCTGCGCCTGGAGGAAGGCGATGACCGTCCCGACGCTTCCGCTGGCGGGGGCGGCCACGCTGGTGCTCGCGGAAGCGGACAGGGTGGTGCGCTCGGCGCTGCGGGAAGCGGCGGCCTCGGCGGCGGCCCTGCGGGCCTCCTCGGCCTTCTTCTTTGCCTCGGCCTTCTTCTTGGCCTCCGCGAGGTCCTTCTTGGCTTCCTCGGCGGCCGCGGCGGCGGCCGCGTCACGCTGGGCGTCGAGCTCGTAGTTCGCGGCCGCCAACTGGGTGGCGTCCGCGGACTGGGCGAGCTGGTCGGCCACGTCAGCCGTGAGGGTGGGCAGTTCGATGGTCTGCGTCACCGGCTCGGCGGCGTTCGCCGTGGCCGACGCACCCGCCGCTGCCATGCTGAGGACGCCACCGGCAACTCCGGCACGCATCGCGATGGATGTCGACGCGCTGCGGCGGGGCTTCCGGTGGCTACGTATGTGAGCGGTGTGGGACATGAGAACAACCGGTATCAGGGGCTCCTCCATACCTACAAGAAACGTGTGCTGCGCCACAGTTACTCAATCGCCGCCCCAAATTCCTGGCGGGCCGCCCTTTATTGACGCCGTAACGGACATTGCGGACGCGCCGTATCCCGCCCGTGATCACGGGCTTTCATCATTAAGTCCGAATTGCCCACCGCTTACCACCCGTTGGGATCGGTGGCCAAGCCCGGTTCTCACGGCCCTCTCGTCATGTGGCAGAGGTCACGCAACGGTTACGGCTCCGTGCGCGTCCTGTGTCCGAATCCCGCCCGCCGGCGCTCGTGAATGCGTGCACGCGTCCACACCCCCGTCCGCGGCTCCCCCTGAAGTGTGAACGCGCTCCTCTATCAAGACGCCCCGTCCAGCACCAATTTGCATGCAAGGGAAGTCTCTTGATATTGAGACGCCCCCTCCGATCTGCGGCGATGAGCGAAAATGTCACCTCTGGTGATCACTCGGACGCTTCTCGTGCGAAGATCACCGCTCATCCGGCTTCATGATCCTTCGTCAGGTGGTGGAGATCACAAAGCTTGTGCAATACCCCGTGTCGCAGATCACAGAGCGGCGGGCATAAGATGCGAGGCAGTTGGGCTTGTGACCTGCTTCACATGTTCTCGATCTTCGCCGGGACGAGCGGGGCTCGTGGGATCGGTGAGGCGGCTGTGAGCCCAGTGCAACCGCCAGCAGTCAGTGCCGACTGAGAGGAGCGAGGAGCGGTGAACGCGTATGCGCCCATCCTCGTACTGGGAGCCCTCGGGGCAGGCTTTGCGATCTTCTCCGTGGTCATGGCCACGCTGATCGGTCCGAAGCGGTACAACCGGGCCAAGCTCGAGGCCTATGAGTGCGGTATCGAGCCCACCCCCACGCCGGCCGGAGGCGGGCGCTTCCCGATCAAGTACTACCTGACGGCGATGCTCTTCATCATCTTCGATATCGAGATCGTCTTCCTCTACCCCTGGGCCGTCACCTTCGACTCCCTGGGGATTTTCGGGCTCGTGGAGATGTTGCTCTTCGTGCTCACCGTCTTCGTCGCGTACGCGTACGTATGGCGGCGCGGCGGCCTGGAATGGGACTGAGGGGCCTTTAACTCATGGGACTCGAAGAAAAGCTGCCGAGCGGATTCCTGCTGACCACCGTCGAGCAGGCCGCGGGCTGGGTACGCAAGGCGTCCGTCTTCCCGGCCACCTTCGGCCTCGCGTGCTGCGCCATCGAGATGATGACGACCGGCGCCGGCCGTTACGACCTGGCGCGCTTCGGCATGGAGGTCTTCCGCGGCTCGCCGCGCCAGGCCGACCTGATGATCGTCGCCGGCCGGGTCAGCCAGAAGATGGCGCCGGTGCTCCGGCAGGTCTACGACCAGATGCCGAACCCCAAGTGGGTGATCTCCATGGGGGTCTGCGCCTCCTCGGGCGGCATGTTCAACAACTACGCGATCGTGCAGGGCGTCGACCACATCGTCCCGGTCGACATCTATCTCCCCGGCTGCCCGCCGCGGCCCGAGATGCTGATGGACGCCATTCTCAAGCTCCACCAGAAGATCCAGTCCTCCAAGCTCGGCGTGAACGCCGAAGAAGCGGCCCGCGAGGCGGAGGAAGCGGCGCTCAAGGCCCTGCCCACGATCGAGATGAAGGGGCTGCTGCGGTGAGCGACGCGAACGGAACCAACGGGGCGAACGGGTCGAACGGGGTCAACCCCGAGAAGGACCTCTCCGCCTCCAACCTCCCCGGCCAGCGCGGTCAGGGCGGCGAGGAGATCCGCGTCCAGCGCGGCATGTTCGGCGCCAACAACGGCGGCGACACCTCCGGCTACGGCGGCCTCGTCCGCTCGGTCCGGCTCCCGGGCCCGGCGAGCCGCCCCTACGGAGGCTGGTTCGACGAGGTGGCCGACGAACTCGAGGGCGCCCTGGAGGAACAGGGCCTCCTGCCCGGCAACGCCATCGAGAAGACGGTCGTCGACCGCGGCGAACTCACCTTCCACATCGAACGCGAGCACCTGCTCCGCGTCGCTCGCACCCTGCGCGACGACCCGGCCCTGCGCTTCGAGCTGTGCACCGGCGTCAGCGGCGTCCACTACCTCAGCGACAAGGGCCGCGAGCTGCACGCCGTCTACCACCTGCGCTCGATCACCCACAACCGGCTGATCCGCCTCGAAGTCAGCGCCCCCGACAGCGACCCGCACATCCCGTCGCTCGTCTCGGTGTACCCGACGAACGACTGGCACGAGCGCGAGACGTACGACTTCTTCGGCATCGTCTTCGACGGTCACCCCGCCCTGACGCGGATCATGATGCCGGACGACTGGCAGGGCCACCCGCAGCGCAAGGACTACCCCCTCGGCGGCATCCCCGTCGAGTACAAGGGCGCCCAGATCCCGGCTCCGGACCAGCGGAGGTCGTACTCATGAGCACGCAGTCAGCATCCGCCCGTGAGACCACCGAGGGCACCGTATACACGGTCACCGGTGGCGACTGGGACGAGGTCGTCCAGGCCGCGGCCCGCGCCGACGACGAGCGCATCGTCCTCAACATGGGCCCGCAGCACCCCTCCACCCACGGAGTGCTCCGCCTGATCCTGGAGATCGACGGCGAGACGGTCACCGAGGCCCGCTGCGGCATCGGCTATCTCCACACCGGCATCGAGAAGAACCTCGAGTACCGGACCTGGACACAGGGCACCACGTTCGTGACGCGCATGGACTACCTGACGTCCTTCTTCAACGAGACCGCCTACTGTCTCGCCGTCGAGAAGCTCCTCGGCATCGAGGACCAGATCACCGAGCGCGCCAAGATCATCCGAGTGCTCCTGATGGAGCTGAACCGGCTCTCCTCCCACCTGGTGTGCATCGCCACCGGCGGTATGGAACTCGGCGCCACCACGATCATGATCTACGGATTCCGTGATCGTGAAATGATTCTCGACATCTACGAGCTCATCACGGGCCTCAGGATGAACCACGCGTACATCCGCCCCGGCGGACTCGCTCAGGACCTGCCGCCCGGCGCGGTGGACCAGATCCGCGAGTTCGTGAAGAAGATGAAGAAGAACCTCCCGGAGTACGACAAGCTCGCCACCGGGAACCCCATCTTCAAGGCCCGTATGCAGGACGTCGGGTATCTCGACCTGGCCGGCTGCATGGCCCTCGGCGCCACCGGCCCGATCCTGCGCTCCACCGGCCTGCCGCACGACCTGCGCAAGGCGCAGCCGTACTGCGACTACGAGACCTACGACTTCGAGGTCCCGACCGCCGACACCTGCGACTCCTACGGGCGCTTCCTGATCCGCCTGGAGGAGATGCGCCAGTCGCTCGGGATCGTCGAGCAGTGCCTGGACCGGCTCCAGCCCGGCCCGGTCATGGTCGCCGACAAGAAGATCGCCTGGCCCGCCCAGCTCGCCCTGGGCCCCGACGGGCTCGGCAACTCCCTCGACCACATCAAGAAGATCATGGGCACCTCCATGGAGGCCCTGATCCACCACTTCAAGCTGGTCACCGAGGGCTTCCGCGTCCCGCCGGGACAGGCGTACGCGGCCGTCGAGTCGCCCAAGGGCGAGCTCGGGGTGCATGCCGTGTCCGACGGCGGCACCCGCCCCTTCCGGGTCCACTTCCGCGACCCGTCCTTCACCAACCTGCAGGCCATGGCGGCGATGTGCGAGGGCGGCCAGGTCGCCGACGTCATCGTCGCCGTCGCGTCCATCGACCCCGTGATGGGAGGCGTCGACCGGTGACCACCTCTTCTTCCGAGCGGGGCGTCAGCCTGGGCATGCCCGAACTGCCCGCGCCCGCTTACCCGGACGACGTTCGGGAACGGCTGGAGCGCGACGCGCGCGAGGTCATCGCCCGCTACCCGGACTCCCGGTCGGCCCTCCTGCCTTTGCTGCACCTCGTGCAGTCGGAGGAGGGGCATGTCACGCGCACCGGGATGCAGTTCTGCGCGGACGTGCTCGGCCTGACCACGGCCGAGGTCACCGCGGTCGCCACCTTCTACACGATGTACCGGCGCAGGCCGAGCGGTGACTACCAGGTGGGCGTCTGCACCAACACCCTGTGCGCGGTGATGGGCGGCGACGCGATCTTCGAGGAGCTCCAGGAGCACCTGGGCGTCGGCAACGGCGAGACCACCGACGACGGCAAGGTCACCCTGGAGCACATCGAGTGCAACGCGGCCTGCGACTTCGCGCCTGTCGTGATGGTCAACTGGGAGTTCTTCGACAACCAGAACCCGGCCAGCGCCAAGCAACTCGTCGACGACCTCCGGGCGGGACGGCCCGTCGAGCCGACGCGCGGGGCGAGGTTGTGCACCTTCAAGGAGACCGCGCGGATCCTGGCCGGCTTCCCCGACGAGCGGCCCGGGGCCGTCGAGGAGAGCGGCAGTGCGGGACCGGCGTCGCTGGTGGGCCTCCGCCTGGCCAGGGGAGAAGCCGCACCCGCGCGCGTGGTCCATCCGCGGGACGGCGGCCCGCACGACGAGCCGCAGGGCAAGGCAGTGCACGAACCGTCGCCGGCTGAACACCTCAGCTCGCACGACGCGCCGCAGGAATCGTCCGCGTCCGACCCAGCCCACCCGGCAGGGCCTGTCGCCGAGGAGGGGGAGTGATGACGTTGGCACCAGAGCTGAAGGAAAACAGCCCCGAGAAGCTGCTCGCACCCGTGCTGTCGGCCTTCTGGGACGAGGACAGGTCCTGGACGCTGGACGTCTACCGAAGGCACGAAGGGTATGAGGGCCTGCGCAAGGCACTCGCCATGTCGCCGGACGACCTGATCGCGTACGTCAAGGACTCCGGTCTGCGCGGGCGCGGTGGCGCGGGATTCCCGACGGGAATGAAGTGGCAGTTCATTCCACAGGGTGATGGAAAACCGCACTATCTAGTTGTCAACGCCGACGAGTCGGAGCCCGGAACCTGCAAGGACATTCCGCTCCTCTTCGCGAACCCGCATAGCCTCATCGAGGGCATTGTCATCGCGTGTTATGCCATCAGGTCTTCGCATGCCTTCATCTATCTGCGTGGTGAAGTCGTCCCCGTATTGCGGCGGTTGCACGAGGCCGTGCGCGAGGCCTACGCGGCGGGCTACCTCGGCGAGAACATCCTGGGCAGCGGACTCGATCTCGACCTCACCGTGCACGCCGGCGCCGGCGCGTACATCTGCGGTGAGGAGACCGCACTGCTCGACTCGCTCGAAGGCCGCCGTGGTCAACCGCGGCTCCGTCCCCCCTTCCCTGCGGTGGCAGGTCTCTATGCCTGCCCGACTGTTGTGAACAACGTCGAGTCGATCGCGTCGGTTCCCGCGATTCTGCATCGGGGCAAAGAATGGTTCCGGTCGATGGGCAGCGAGAAGTCCCCGGGCTTCACGCTCTACTCGCTCAGCGGCCATGTCGCCAATCCCGGCCAGTACGAGGCCCCGCTCGGCATCACACTCCGCCAGCTCCTCGAGATGAGCGGCGGGATGCGCCCGGGCCACCGCCTCAAGTTCTGGACGCCGGGCGGCTCCTCGACCCCGATGTTCACCGACGAGCACCTCGACGTCCCTCTTGACTACGAAGGAGTGGGCGCCGCGGGTTCCATGCTGGGCACCAAGGCGCTCCAGTGCTTCGACGAGACGACCTGCGTCGTCCGCGCCGTCACCCGCTGGACCGAGTTCTACGCCCACGAGTCCTGCGGCAAGTGCACGCCCTGCCGCGAAGGCACGTACTGGCTCGTGCAGTTGCTGCGCGACATCGAGGCCGGCAAGGGCGTCATGTCCGACCTCGACAAGCTCAACGACATCGCCGACAACATCAACGGCAAGTCCTTCTGCGCCCTCGGCGACGGTGCCGCCTCGCCGATCTTCTCCTCGCTGAAGTACTTCCGCGAGGAGTACGAGCAGCACATCACGGGCCGCGGCTGCCCCTTCGACCCGGCCAAGTCGACGGCCTGGGCCGACCACCGCACGGAGGTGAACGCATGACTGTGACCACCAGCGCTCCCTCCGGAGGAGGCGAGGCGGCGGTCCCGCCGGAAGATCTCGTGACGCTGACCATCGACGGCGTCGAGATCAGCGTGCCCAAGGGCACCCTGGTCATCCGGGCCGCCGAGCAGCTCGGCATCGAGATTCCCCGCTTCTGCGACCACCCCCTCCTCGACCCGGCCGGCGCCTGCCGCCAGTGCATCGTCGAGGTCGAGGGACAGCGCAAGCCGATGGCGTCCTGCACGATCACGTGCACGGACGGCATGGTCGTGAAGACGCATCTCACCTCACCGGTCGCCGAGAAGGCCCAGAAGGGTGTGATGGAGCTCCTGCTCATCAACCACCCGCTGGACTGCCCGGTCTGCGACAAGGGCGGCGAGTGCCCGCTCCAGAACCAGGCCATGTCGCACGGACACGCCGAGTCCCGCTTCGAGGGCCGCAAGCGGACGTACGAGAAGCCCGTACCGATCTCCACGCAGGTACTCCTCGACCGCGAGCGGTGCGTGCTGTGCGCCCGCTGCACCCGGTTCTCCAACCAGGTCGCGGGCGACCCGATGATCGAGCTGGTCGAGCGCGGCGCGCTCCAGCAGGTCGGCACCGGTGAGGGCGACCCGTTCGAGTCGTACTTCTCCGGGAACACCATCCAGATCTGCCCGGTCGGCGCGCTGACGTCGGCGGCATACCGGTTCCGCTCCCGCCCCTTCGACCTCGTCTCCTCGCCGTCGGTGTGCGAGCACTGCTCCGGCGGTTGCGCCACACGCACCGATCACCGGCGCGGCAAGGTCATGCGGCGTCTGGCGGCCAACGATCCCGAGGTCAACGAGGAGTGGATCTGCGACAAGGGGCGGTTCGGCTTCCGGTACGCGCAGCAGCGTGACCGGCTTCAGACGCCTCTGGTGCGCAACGCCGAGGGTGACCTCGAACCGGCCTCCTGGCCGGAGGCGCTCCAGATCGCGGCTCAGGGGCTGCTCGCCTCGCGCGGCCGCACCGGAGTGCTGACCGGCGGCCGGCTCACCATCGAGGACGCCTACGCGTACAGCAAGTTCGCGCGCGTGGCGCTCGACACCAACGACATCGACTTCCGCGCGCGCGTGCACAGCGGCGAGGAGGCCGACTTCCTCGCCGCGCGGGTCGCCGGTCACGGCCGTGACCTCGACGGTACGGGTGTCACGTACGCCTCCGTCGAGAAGGCACCGGCCGTCCTGCTGGCCGGGTTCGAGGCCGAGGAGGAGGCGCCCGGCATCTTCCTGCGGCTGCGCAAGGCCTGGCGCAAGCACGGCCAGAAGGTCTTCTCGCTCGCCACCCACTCCACGCGCGGACTGGAGAAGGCCGGCGGCACGCTGCTGCCGGCCGCTCCCGGCACCGAGACCGAGTGGCTGGACGCGCTCGCGAGCGGCGTCGGTCTGGACGGGGACGGGGCGAGGGCGTCCGAGGCACTGCGCACCGAGGGCTCGGTGATCGTCGTCGGCGAGCGGCTGGCCGCTGTGGCGGGCGGGCTCACCGCCGCCGTACGGGCCGCGACCGCGACCGGCGCCGAGCTGGTGTGGATCCCGCGCCGGGCCGGGGAGCGCGGTGCCGTGGAGGCCGGTGCGCTGCCGTCGCTGCTGCCCGGCGGACGCCCCGCGACCGACCCACGCGCGCGTGAGGAGGTCGCCGCCGTCTGGGGCCTGGCCGATCTCCCGCACCGTTACGGCCGCGACACCGGCCAGATCGTCGAGGCCGCCGCGACCGGTGAACTCCAGGCGCTGCTGGTCGCGGGCGTCGAGGTCGCCGACCTGCCCGACCCGGCACGCGCGCGTGAGGCGCTCGCCGAGGTCGGCTTCGTGGTCTCGCTGGAACTGCGGCCCGGCGAGGTGACCGAGCTCGCCGACGTGGTGCTGCCCGTCGCAGCGGTCGCGGAGAAGGCCGGCACCTTCCTCAACTGGGAGGGCAGGGTGCGCTTCTTCGAGGCCGCGCTCAAGCCCGATCAGATGACCCGCCGTCTGGCTCCGACGGACGCGCGCGTGCTGCAAATGCTGGCCGACGCCATGGACGTACACCTGGGCCTGCCGGATCTGCGCACCACGCGCGCGGAGATCGACCGGCTCGGATCCTGGGACGGATCGCGGGCCACCGACCCCCTGGAGATCGCGGCCCAGTTGCCGCGACCGGCGGCCGGTGAGGCCGTGCTGGCCGGACATCGGCTGCTGCTCGACCAGGGCCTCCTCCAGCAGGGCGACGAAGCGCTGGCCGGCACCCGGCACGCGGCCCACGCGCGCGTGTCGGCTGCTACGGCCGCCGAGGCCGGGGTGAAGAACGGCGACGCCCTCGCCGTGAGCGGCCCGGCCGGAGTCGTCGAACTCCCGCTCCAGATCACGGAGATGCCCGACCGGGTGGTGTGGCTCCCGCTGAACTCCGTGGGCCGTGGCGTCGCCTCCGACACCGGGGCGCTGCCCGGCTCACTCGTCCGCATCGGCCCGGCGACCCTCGCGTCCGAGGCCCCCGAGGAGGTGGAGGCATGAGCCCTTTCCTCGCCGCTGAAGACCTCTCGATGTTCGGCCGCGACCCCTGGTGGCTGGTCGTCATCAAGGCGGTGTTCTGCTTCGCCTTCCTGATGGTGACCGTGCTGTTCTCCATCGTCTGGGAGCGCAAGGTCGTCGCCTGGATGCAGCTGCGCATCGGCCCCAACCGGCACGGCCCCTGGGGCATGCTCCAGTCGCTCGCCGACGGCATCAAGCTGATGCTGAAGGAAGACGTCATCGTCAAACGCGCGGACAAGGTGGTCTACGTCCTCGCGCCGATCGTCGCGGCCATCCCGGCCTTCATGGCGATCGCGGTGATCCCCTTCGGCCCGGCCGGCAACGAGATCTCGATCTTCGGCCAGCGCACCACGATGCAGCTCACCGACCTGCCGATCGCGATGCTCTACATCCTCGCGGTCGCCTCCGTCGGCATCTACGGCATCGTGCTGGCGGGTTGGAGTTCCGGGTCCACCTATCCGCTGCTCGGCGGTCTGCGTTCCTGCGCGCAGATGATCTCCTACGAGATCGCCATGGGCGCGGCCTTCGCCTCGGTGTTCCTCTACTCCGGGTCGATGTCGACGTCGGCGATCGTCGAGGCGCAGCAGGACCGCTGGTACATCGTGCTGCTGCCGGTCTCCTTCCTGATCTACATCGTGACGATGGTCGGCGAGACCAACCGTGCCCCGTTCGACATGCCGGAGTCCGAGGGAGACCTGGTCGGCGGCTTCAACACCGAGTACTCGTCGATCAAGTTCGCGATGTTCATGCTCGCCGAGTACGTGAACATGGTGACGGTCTCGGCCGTGTCCGTGACGCTCTTCCTGGGTGGCTGGCGGGCGCCGTATCCGATCAGCGCCTTCTGGGAGGGAGCGAACCACGGCTGGTGGCCGCTGCTCTGGTTCGTGGTCAAGGTCCAGCTGCTGCTCTTCTTCTTCATCTGGCTGCGCGGCACGCTGCCTCGCGTCCGCTACGACCAGCTGATGAAGCTGGGCTGGAAGGTCCTCATCCCGGTCTCCGTCGTCTGGCTGATGCTCGTCGCGACCGTGCGGACCCTCCGGAACGAGAACTACGACTTCGCCGACATCGTGCTCTACGTCGCCGGCGGCGTCATCGCGTTGCTGCTCCTCTCCTTCATCGCGGACATGTTCCGCGAGCGGGCGAAGGCGGCCTCGCGTCCCGCCGAGGAGCCCGCGTTCGACGCGATGGCGGGCGGATTCCCCGTGCCGCCCCTGCCCGGTCAGGAACTTCCGCCCGTGCCTCGGCGCCGCCCCAGCCGCGAGCGAGAGCTGATTGTCAGTGGCGGGCCCGATACTCAGAGTGACGGATCTCTGGATGGAAAGGAGGCGTCCGATGGCTGAGGAGCCCAAGGAGACCAAGCCCGGTTTCCAGAACCCCGTGGCCGGCTTCGGCGTGACCTTCAAGGCCATGTTCAAGAAGCGGCTGACCGAGCAGTACCCGGAGCAGCAGAAGACCACCGCTCCGCGTTTCCACGGACGGCACCAGCTCAACCGCCATCCGGACGGCCTGGAGAAGTGCGTCGGCTGTGAGCTGTGCGCCTGGGCCTGCCCCGCCGACGCCATCTATGTGGAGGGCGCCGACAACACCGACGAGGAGCGCTACTCGCCGGGCGAGCGGTACGGCCGCGTGTACCAGATCAACTACGCCCGCTGCATCCTGTGCGGCCTGTGCATCGAGGCGTGCCCCACGCGCGCGCTCACGATGACCAACGAGTTCGAGCTCGCGGACTCCAGCCGCGCCAACCTCATCTACACCAAGGAGCAGCTGCTCGCCGGACTCGAGGACGGCATGGTCGACAGCCCCCACGCCATCTACCCGGGGACCGACGAGCAGGACTACTACCGGGGTCTGGTGACCGAGGCCGCGCCGGGCACGATCCAGCAGGTGGCGCTCTCCAAGGGCGAGGTGCCGCAGGAGGCCGCCACCACCTTCGGCGAGGACGAACCGGCGTCCGAGAAGGTGATCGGCCGATGACCGAGCAGCTCGCCGCCTACTCCACCTCCACCGGAGAGGCCGTCCAATTCTGGATCCTCGGCACCGTCGCCGTCATCGGCGCCCTGTGCACCGTCTTCATGAAGAAGGCCGTGCACAGCGCGCTCTGTCTCGCCGGGACCATGATCGTCCTGGCGGTCTTCTACCTCGCCAACGGCGCCTACTTCCTGGGCATCGTGCAGATCGTCGTCTACACCGGCGCGATCATGATGCTGTTCCTGTTCGTGGTGATGCTGGTCGGCGTCACGGCCGCGGACTCCCTGAAGGAGACCATCAAGGGCCAGCGCTGGCTGGCCCTTGTCTGTGGCCTCGGCTTCGGCATCCTTCTGATCGGCGGTATCGGCAACGCCTCGATCACGGAGTTCAACGGTCTCGCCCAGGCGAACGCGAACGGCAATGTGGAGGGGCTCGCGGCCCTCATCTTCACCAAGTACGTCTTCGCCTTCGAGATCACCGGCGCCCTGCTGATCACGGCGGCCGTCGGCGCCATGGTGCTCACGCACCGCGAGCGCACCGAGCGCGCCAAGACCCAGCGCGAGCTGTCCGAGCAGCGCGTCCGCGAAGGCAAGCACGTCCCGCCGCTGCCCGCGCCCGGCGTGTACGCCCGGCACAACGCGGTCGACATCGCGGGCCTGTTGCCCGACGGCACGCCGTCCGACCTCACGGTCAGCAAGACGCTGCGGGAGCGCGGTCAGATCCGTGATGTGTCCACCGAGGCGCTGAACGACCTGCGGGCCCTGGAGCAGCGCGCGGAGGAACGGCTGGAGCGGACCGCGATCGAGCCGTCGACCTTCAAGCGGCCCGAGGAGGCGTCCAAGTGAACCCGGTCAACTACCTCTACCTCGCCGCCCTGTTGTTCACGATCGGCGCCACCGGCGTGCTGATCAGGCGCAACGCGATCGTCGTCTTCATGTGCATCGAGCTCATGCTCAACGCCTGCAACCTCACGCTCGTCGCCTTCTCCCGGATGCACGGCAATCTCGACGGCCAGATCATCGCCTTCTTCACGATGGTCGTCGCCGCCGCGGAGGTCGTCGTCGGGCTCGCGATCATCGTGTCGCTGTTCCGTTCCCGCCACTCGGCCTCGGTCGACGACGCCAGCCTGATGAAGCTCTAAGGGGTCGGAAGAATCGTGGAGAACCTGATTGCGCTGCTGATCGCGGCGCCATTGCTCGGAGCGGCCGTACTGCTGTGCGGTGGCCGGCGCCTCGACCGCGTCGGCCACTGGATCGGCACCGCCCTCGCCGCCGTCTCCTTCGTGTTCGGCGTTGTCCTCTTCGCCGACCTGCTCGGCAAGAGCGCCGAGGACCGGACCCTGACGAGCCACCTGTTCAGCTGGGTTCCGGTCGAGGGCTTCCAGGCGGACATCGCCTTCCGCCTGGACCAGCTGTCGATGACGTTCGTGCTGCTGATCACCGGCGTCGGCTCGCTGATCCACCTGTACTCGGTCGGGTACATGGAGCACGACGAGCGGCGCCGCCGCTTCTTCGGCTATCTGAACCTGTTCCTCGCGGCGATGCTGCTGCTCGTCCTCGCCGACAACTACCTGCTTCTGTACGTCGGCTGGGAAGGCGTCGGTCTCGCCTCCTACCTGCTGATCGGCTTCTGGCAGCACAAGCCCAGCGCCGCCACGGCCGCGAAGAAGGCCTTCCTGGTCAACCGCGTCGGCGACATGGGCCTGTCGATCGCGATCATGATGATGTTCCTCTGGTTCGGCACCTTCGCCTTCGGGCCGGTGCTCGGCGGGGAGGGGGAGCCCGGCCTGGTCGGTGACGCGAGCGAGGGCAAGCTCACCGCCATCGGCCTGATGCTGCTGCTCGCCGCCTGCGGCAAGTCCGCCCAGGTGCCGCTTCAGTCCTGGCTCGGGGACGCGATGGAGGGCCCGACCCCGGTCTCGGCCCTCATCCACGCCGCGACGATGGTGACCGCGGGCGTCTACCTGATCGTCCGCTCCGGCGCCATCTTCAACGCCGCGCCCGACGCGCAGTTGGTGGTCACCATCGTCGGCGCCGTCACGCTTCTCTTCGGTGCGATCGTCGGTTGCGCGAAGGACGACATCAAGAAGGCGCTGGCCGGCTCGACCATGTCGCAGATCGGCTACATGGTCCTCGCCGCGGGCCTCGGCCCCATCGGCTACGTCTTCGCGATCATGCACCTGGTGACGCACGGCTTCTTCAAGGCCGGGCTGTTCCTCGGCGCCGGCTCGGTCATGCACGGCATGAACGACGAGGTCGACATGCGCAAGTACGGCGGCCTGCGCAAGTACATGCCGGTCACGTTCGTCACCTTCGGCCTCGGCTACCTCGCCATCATCGGCTTCCCGGGCCTGTCCGGCTTCTTCTCCAAGGACAAGATCATCGAGGCGGCGTTCGCCAAGGGCGGCACCGAGGGCTGGATCCTCGGCGCCTGTGCTCTGCTGGGCGCGGCCATCACGGCGTACTACATGACGCGCGTGATGCTGATGACGTTCTTCGGTGAGGAGCGCTGGCGTCACACGAAGACGGCCTCACCGGCCGAGCCCAGCGTGGAGCCCGCCGCCGAGACGCACGGCGAGCACGCGGAGCCGCACCCGCACGAGTCGCCCAAGGTCATGACGATCCCCATGATCGTGCTGGCCGTGGGATCGGTGGCCGGCGGTGCGTTCTTCAGCATCGGCGACCGTTTCGTGCACTGGCTGGAGCCCATCACCGGGCACTCCCACGGCCACCCGCCGATCGGCGCGGCAGCGGTCACCAGCGCGACCGTGGCGTGCATGATCATCGGCGTCGCCATCGCCTACGCCCAGTACGGCCGACGCCCGGTCCCCGCCGTCGCCCCGCGCGGGTCGCTGCTCACCCGGGCCGCCCGGCGCGACCTGCTCCAGGACGACTTCAACCACGTCGTCCTCGTACGCGGCGGCGAACACCTCACGCGCTCCCTCGTGTACGTCGACCACACCCTGGTCGACGGCGTCGTCAACGGCACGGCGGCCTCGGTCGGCGGTCTGTCCGGACGGATGCGCAGGCTCCAGAACGGCTTCGCGCGGTCGTACGCGGTCTCGATGTTCGGCGGTGCGGCGATCCTCATCGCCGCGACCCTGCTGATGAGGGCGGTCTGATACCGATGTCCTTTCCTCTTCTGACAGCTACGGCGGCGCTCCCGGCGATCGGGGCGGTCGCCACGGCCGCCGTACCGGCCGCCCGGCGCACCGCCGCCAAGTGGCTGGCGCTGCTCGTCTCGCTCGCCACGCTCGCCCTCGCGATCACCGTCCTGGTCCGCTTCGACCCGGACGGCGACCGCTATCAGCTCACCGAGTCCCACGCCTGGATCGCGGACTTCGGCGTCCGCTACGAACTCGGCGTGGACGGCATCGCGGTGGCGCTGATCGCGCTGACGGCGCTGCTGATCCCGTTCATCATCCTCGCGGGCTGGCACGATGCCGACCCGCTGGAGACCGGCAGTTCGCGCTGGCGGCCCACGCAGGGCTTCTTCGCCCTGATCCTGGGCGTCGAGGCGATGGTGATCCTCTCCTTCGAGGCCACCGACGTCTTCCTCTTCTACATCTTCTTCGAAGCCATGCTGATCCCGATGTACTTCCTCATCGGCGGCTTCGGGGACCGTGCCCACGAGCACGGCGAGAAGGTGGCGTCGACACAACGGTCGTACGCCGCTGTGAAGTTCCTGCTGTACAACCTGGTCGGCGGTCTGATCATGCTGGCCGCGGTGATCGGCCTCTACGTGGTCGCCGGGAACTTCAGCCTTCAGGAGATCGCCGAGGCCCGCGCCAACGGCACGCTCGACATGGCGACGAACACCGAACGCTGGCTGTTCCTCGGCTTCTTCTTCGCCTTCGCCGTGAAGGCCCCGCTGTGGCCGCTGCACACCTGGCTGCCCAACGCGATGGGGGAGGCCACCGCACCGGTCGCCGTCCTCATCACGGCGGTCGTCGACAAGGTGGGCACCTTCGCGATGCTCCGCTTCTGCCTCCAGTTGTTCCCGGAGGCCAGCAAGTGGGCGACACCCGCGATCCTCGTGCTGGCGCTGGTCAGCATCATCTACGGGGCGCTGCTGGCGGTCGGCCAGCGGGACATGAAGCGTCTGATCGCGTACGCGTCGATCTCGCACTTCGGCTTCATCATCATGGGCATCTTCGCGATGACCAGCCAGGGCCAGTCCGGTGCGACGCTGTACATGGTCAACCACGGGATCTCGACGGCGGCGTTGATGCTGGTGGCCGGGTTCCTGATCTCCCGGCGCGGCTCGCGGCTCATCGCCGACTACGGCGGAGTGCAGAAGGTCGCCCCGGTGCTCGCCGGCACCTTCCTGATCGGCGGTCTGGCGACCCTGTCGCTACCCGGCCTTGCACCGTTCGTGAGTGAGTTCCTGGTCCTGGTCGGCACGTTCACGCGCTACCCGGTGATCGGCATCATCGCCACGTTCGGCATCGTGCTCGCCGCGCTCTACACCCTCGTCCTCTACCAGCGGACGATGACGGGCCCGGTGAAGCCGGAGGTCTCGGCGATGCCCGACCTCAGGGTGCGCGAGCTCCTGGTCGTCGCCCCGCTGGTCGCACTGCTGATCTTCCTGGGCGTCTACCCGAAGCCCGTCACGGACATCGTCAACCCGGCGGTCAAGCAGACCATGTCCGACGTACAGAAGAAGGACCCCCAGCCCGAGGTGGAGGCGGCCAAGTGAGCGCATCAGCCGTCCACAGCCTGTGGACAATCGCGGCCGACCCGATCCCGAAGATCGGCGCGCCGAAGATCGAGTACGGACAGCTCTCGCCCACCCTGATCATCGTCGGCGCGGCGGTCGTCGGGGTGCTGATCGAGGCGGTCGTCCCGCGCAAGGCCCGTTACTACGCGCAGGTGTTCGTCTCCGCAGTGGCGCTCGTCGCGGCCTTTGCCGCGGTCGTGGCGCTCGCGGCCGGCGGATACGCCACGACCAAGGCGGGCATCGCCGCGATGGGCGCCATCGCCGTCGACGGGCCCGCCCTCTTCCTCCAGGGCACGATCCTGCTGGCCGCCCTGGTCGGCCTGTTCACCTTCGCCGAGCGGCGGCTCGACCCGGCGGCGCACGGCAACCGGGTCGACTCCTTCGCCGCGCAGGCCGCGTCCGTGCCCGGCAGCGACAGCGAGAAGGCCGCCGTGAAGGCCGGGTTCACCACCACCGAGGTGTTCCCGCTGCTGATGTTCGCGGTCGCGGGCATGCTCGTGTTCCCGGCGGCCAACGATCTGCTGACGCTGTTCATCGCCCTGGAAGTCCTCTCGCTCCCGCTGTACCTGATGTGCGCGCTGGCCCGCCGCAAGCGGCTGATGTCGCAGGAGGCCGCGGTCAAGTACTTCCTGCTCGGTGCCTTCGCCTCCGCGTTCACGCTGTTCGGCATCGCGCTGCTGTACGGCTACGCGGGCTCCGTGTCGTACGCGACGATCGCGCAGGTCGTCGACGGTACGGTCCCGGAGGTCAGCCCGGCGCTCGCGGACACCATGGGCAACGACGCGCTGCTGCTGGTCGGCGCCGCGATGATCGTGATGGGGCTGCTGTTCAAGGTGGGCGCGGTCCCGTTCCACATGTGGACGCCCGACGTCTACCAGGGCGCTCCGACGCCGGTGACCGGATTCATGGCGGCGGCGACGAAGGTGGCGGCGTTCGGCGCGCTGCTGCGGATTCTGTACGTGGTGCTGCCGGGGCTGCGCTGGGACTGGCGGCCGGTCATGTGGGGCGTGGTGATCGTCACCATGCTGGGCGGTGCGATCGTCGCGATCACGCAGACCGACATCAAGCGGCTGCTGGCGTACTCGTCGATCGCGCACGCCGGGTTCATCCTCGCGGGTGTCATCGCCACCACGCCGGACGGGGTGTCGTCGGTCCTCTTCTATCTGGCCGCGTACTCGTTCGTGACGATCGGGGCGTTCGCGGTGGTGACGCTGGTGCGGGACGCCGGCGGCGAGGCCACGCACCTGTCCAACTGGGCGGGTCTGGGCCGCCGTTCGCCGCTGGTCGCCGCCGTGTTCGCGGTGTTCCTGCTGGCCTTCGCCGGTATCCCGCTGACCTCCGGCTTCGCCGGGAAGTTCGCCGTGTTCAAGGCGGCGGCGGAGGGCGGGGCGGCCCCGCTGGTCGTGGTCGGTGTGATCTCGTCGGCGATCGCGGCGTTCTTCTACATCCGCGTCATCGTGCTCATGTTCTTCAGTGAGCCGCGGCCCGAGGGGCCCACGGTCGCCGTTCCGTCGCCGCTGACGATGACGGCCATCGGGGTCGGTGTGGCGGTGACGCTGGTGCTGGGTGTCGCGCCGCAGTACTTCCTGGATCTGGCGAGTACGGCAGGAGTGTTCGTGCGCTGACGCGGCGCCCGTACGGCTCGCTTGTACGGCTCGCTCGTACGGTCTGCTCGTACGGCCCGCCCTCACAGCAGCGGCCCGGCTTCCCTCGGAGGGACGCCGGGCCACTGTGTTGTGGAGGGGCCTGCCGCTCGCCGATCACTCACGGTGTCCGACCGATCGCGAACGGGTGAGGGGTGGGCCTGTGGATAACTCCGGTGCTGTCGGTGGCGGCCCCTATCGTGGAGGCAAGTGGTCGAGGGACGACGTACGGGGGACACGACGATGGGTGCGACGGGCGGGATCAGCGAGATGCCAAGGGTGACCGAGGTGGCACAGGCGGGCGACAGCGAGGCGCTGGCCGCACTGCACCGGGTCTTCGGGTACGAGGCCTTCCGCGGCGAACAGGGAGCCGTCATCGAGCATGTGGTGGCCGGCGGCGACGCCGTCGTGCTCATGCCGACCGGCGGCGGGAAGTCGCTCTGCTACCAGATTCCCTCCCTGGTCAGACCGGGTACGGGCATCGTCGTCTCGCCGCTCATCGCGCTGATGCAGGACCAGGTGGACGCGCTGAGGGCGCTCGGCGTGCGGGCCGGGTTCGTCAACTCCACACAGGACTTCGACGAGCGGCGGGTGGTGGAGGCGGAGTTCCTGGCGGGCGAGCTGGACCTGCTGTACCTCGCCCCGGAGCGGCTGCGGCTCGACTCGACGCTGGACCTGCTGTCGCGCGGCAAGATCGCGGTGTTCGCGATCGACGAGGCGCACTGTGTGTCCCAGTGGGGTCACGACTTCCGCCCCGACTATCTGGCCCTGTCGCTGCTCGGTGAGCGCTGGCCGGACGTTCCCCGGATCGCGCTCACGGCGACGGCCACGCATGCGACGCACCAGGAGATCACGCAGCGGCTGAACATGCCGACGGCCCGGCACTTCGTGGCGAGCTTCGACCGGCCCAACATCCAGTACCGGATCGTGCCGAAGGCGGACCCGAAGAAGCAGCTGCTGAGCTTCCTGCGCGAGGAGCACGCGGGCGACGCGGGCATCGTGTACTGCCTGTCCCGCAAGTCCGTGGAGGCGACGGCCGAGTTCCTGAGCCGCAACGGCATCGAGGCGGTGCCCTACCACGCGGGCCTGGACGCGGGCACGCGCGCCGCGCACCAGTCCCGTTTCCTGCGGGAGGAGGGCCTGGTCGTGGTGGCGACCATTGCCTTCGGAATGGGCATCGACAAGCCGGACGTGCGGTTCGTCGCCCATCTCGACCTGCCCAAGTCGGTCGAGGGCTACTACCAGGAGACGGGCCGCGCGGGACGTGACGGCCTGCCCTCCACGGCCTGGATGGCCTACGGCCTCAACGACGTCATACAGCAGCGCAAGCTGATCCAGTCGGGCGAGGGCGACGAGGCCTTCCGGCGCCGGGCCGCCTCGCACCTGGACGCGATGCTGGCGCTGTGCGAGACGGCCCAGTGCCGGCGCGGCCAGCTGCTCGCCTACTTCGGCCAGGACCCCGTCGCGGCGGGCTGTGGCAACTGCGACACCTGCCTGACACCGCCGGAGACCTGGGACGGCACCATCGCGGCGCAGAAGGTGCTGTCGACGGTGGTGCGGTTGCAGCGCGAGCGGGGGCAGAAGTTCGGGGCGTTGCAGATCGTCGACATCCTGCTGGGCAAGCGGACCGGCAAGGTGATCCAGTTCGACCACGACCAGCTGTCGGTGTTCGGCATCGGCGAGGAGCTGAACGAGGGCGAGTGGCGGGGCGTCATCCGGCAGTTGCTGGCGCAGGGACTGCTCGCGGTCGAGGGCGAGTACGGGACGCTTGTGCTGACCGAGGCCAGTGGCACGGTGCTGCGGCGGGAGCGGGCGGTGCCGCTGCGGAAGGAGCCGAAGAAGCCGGTGACCTCGCGGTCGGCGTCGGGGTCCGGTTCCGGCGGGTCCGGGCGCGGCGAGCGCAAGGCGAAGGCCGCCGTGGCCGAGTTGCCGGAGGAGCTGGTGCCGGCCTTCGAGGCGCTGCGGGCCTGGCGTGCGGAGCAGGCTCGGGAGCAGGGGGTTCCGGCGTATGTGATCTTCCATGACGCGACGCTGCGGGAGATCGTGACGGTGTGGCCCGCGTCCGTGCGGGAACTCGGGGGCGTCGGCGGGGTCGGCGAGAAGAAGCTGGCCACGTATGGGGAGGGCGTGCTTGAGGTGCTCTCCTCCATGCGTGAGGGCTCCGAGGCCGGTGCAGCAGGTGACGCGGCACCCGCGGCCGATCACGGAGCGGACGACTGGCCCGAGATGGAGCCTGAGCCTGAGCCGGAGGACTGGGCCTAGCCAGGGAGGAAGGGCGGCCGGCCTCTCAGCTTGTCCAGCCTGCCCAGCCTGACTGGGGTTTGGGAGGGGTCATGCCAGCGCCGTCAGCCCGGGCGCGAACGTGATCAGCAGCGGGAGCAAGGGCACCAGCGAGGCCAGCGTCGTGGTCAACGCCCGGTGGTGGCGCTCCAGGCGCGGAGGTGGCTGGAGGAGGCGGTCGACGCGTTCGCCCAGGAGGCGGTGGGTGGAGGCGCAGGAGAGGACGCCTCGGTGCTGGTTCAGCTCGATCAGGGCCAGCGCCGTCGTCAGATGACCGCAGCGGCGGGACGCGGTGTCGTCGGCGGCCAGTTCGACCAGACGGTGGGTCTGGTCGCAGAAGTGGGCGAACAACGGGATGCGGGGGAATCCGGTGGCGAGCGCGGTCGAGAGGTGCAGGAGCCAGTCGTGGCGGGCGCGGGCGTGGCCGCGCTCGTGGGTGAGGACGGCGTCGAGCTGGTGGTCGGTGAGGCGGTGCAGGGCGCCGGTGGTGACGATCAGCTGGGCGGGGTTGCCGGGCATCCACCAGGCGTCCGGGTACTCGTCCTCCAGGACCAGGAGCGGGCCGCGCGCCGCGGGCAGGCCGGCCGGCAGGTCGGGGGCGCGTTCGCGCAGGTGGGCCCGGGCCTGGCCGCGGCGTCGGCGGGCCTCGGCGAGTTCGCGGCCCAGCATCGCCGTCGTCCAGGCGGCGCCGCAGGCCAGGAGCAGGGTCAGGACGGCGGCCCAGGCCGACGCGGACGACAGGTCGTACGCCGCGGTCACCGCAGGCGGTGCGGGGGCGAAGAGCTGTGCGCGTACGGTGCCGAAGACGGCCGCGGCGCCCAACGCCAGGGCCGTCAGACAGCACAGCAGGACGGTGGCGACCAGGCACTGCCACACCCAGAGCGCGACCACGGGTTCCCGTTCGGGCCATGAGGCACGGGTCAACGCTCGCGGAACGGGCACGGCTGCTGTCAGAGCGACGGTGCTCAACAGGAGCAGGCAGAAGGTCATGCCGGAGGCTCCGGATCCTGGTCAGGGGAGGTGCGCGGGCGGACATGCGGGGCGGTGGGCGAGGAACACGCCACCGCCAGCCAGTATGACGGTGACGGTCGCCGGAGTCAGCGGTGAAGAGTCGCCGAACTCGCCTCGGGGCACCGGGCGTACTCCGGCACGGCCGACGCCATCGCCCCCTGCCGGCGTGGGGCCTCGCGGACCGCCGACGCCTCTGCACCGTCCGCTCCGGCTCGCGTGCCCGCGCTCCCCGGCCTCACGTCAACTGCCTGCCACCACCTGCCCGGTGACCTCTCCCAGTCCCACCCTGACCCCACCGGGGCCCGGGGCCCAGGCGGACAGGGTGACCACGTCGCCGTCCTCCAGGAACGTGCGCTTGCCGTCGGGGAGTTCGAGAGGGTCGCGGCCGTTCCAGGTCAGCTCCAGCAGGGAGCCGCGCTCGCCTTCCGTGGGGCCGCTCACCGTGCCGGAGCCGTACAGGTCGCCGGTGCGCAGGGAGGCGCCGTTCACGGTCATGTGGGCGAGTTGCTGGGCGGCCGTCCAGTACATGGTGGAGAAGGGGGGTTCGGAGACCACGTGGCCGTTGATGGCCACCGAGATGCGCAGGTCGTAGCCGCCGGGTTCGGCTTCGGAGCCGGAGTCGTCGAGGTACGGCAGCAGGGGGTGCGTCCGCTCCGGTGCAGCCACCCGGGCCTCCTCCAGCGCGTCCAGCGGGGTGATCCACGCCGACACCGACGTGGCGAAGGACTTGCCGAGGAACGGGCCGAGGGGGACGTACTCCCAGGCCTGGACGTCGCGCGCCGACCAGTCGTTGAGGAGGCACAGGCCGAAGACGTGCTCGCGGAAGTCGCCCAGCGCCACCGGCCTGCCCATCTCCGAGGGCGTCCCGACCACGAAGCCGACCTCGGCCTCGATGTCGAGGCGGACCGACGGGCCGAAGACCGGCGCCGGGTCGGTGGGGGCCTTGCGCTGGCCGGACGGGCGTACGACATCCGTGCCGGACACGACCACCGTGCCGGAGCGGCCGTGGTAACCGATCGGGAGGTGCTTCCAGTTGGGGGTGAGGGAGTCGGCGGCGTCGGGGCGGAAGATCTGGCCGACGTTCCGGGCGTGGTTCTCGGAGGCGTAGAAGTCGACGTAGTCCGCGACCTCGAAGGGAAGGTGCAGGGTCACCGAGGACAGGGGGTGCAGCAGGTCCGCGACGGCCTCCTGGTGCGCCGGCACCGTCACCCACGCCGTCAGCGCGCGGCGCACGTCGGACCAGGTGGTGCGGCCCGCGGCGAGGAGCGGGTTCAGGGAGTCCTGGGCGAGCAGCGGGGCGTACGGGGAGCCGAGCGCGTAGGCCGCCTTGCCGGCGTCGAGGACGTGGTCGCCGAGCCGGACGCCGACCCGGCGTGCGGAGTCCGAGCCGGGGAGGGAGAAGACGCCGTACGGAAGGTTGTGCGTGCCGAAGGGGTCGCCCTCGGGGAGATCGAAGGGGGGCATGGGGTGCTGCCTCACTCTCTTACGCTCCGTGCCATGTGGTCGGGCCACACGTTACGGGTGAGGTGCCGGTCTTGGGCAGTACGGAACTCGCGTCGCCGAGGCCGGCGAATCACCAGGTCGCGGCGCACGGTCGAGGCTCACGCGCCCCTTTTGCGGGGCGATGGCGCGGGCCGAGGGACCACGGGGGAGTGAAATCGCAACAAGCGGAAGGAAGTTGTGCACACGGGAACAGAATCCGAACCGGAACAGGTGTCAACACATGTGAACACAGCAGCCGTCCGGTTCACGTCGAGTCGATGGGGCTTCCTGTCCGTATTCTCTGATCATGGCCCCACCCATCGCATATTCACTCATCGCCACTGACCTGGACGGGACGCTGCTCCGAGGCGACGACACGCTCTCCGACCGTTCCCTCGACGCGCTCGCGCAGGTCACGGCGGCCGGTGCCCAGCACCTCGTCGTGACAGGGCGGCCGGCGCCCAGAGTGCGGCCGCTCCTCGACGTCCTGGGCAGCAGGGGGCTCGCGGTGTGCGGACAGGGCGCGCAGCTGTACGACGCCGGCGCGGACCGTCTGTTGTGGTCCATCACCCTGGACCGGGAGCTCGCGGAGACGGCGCTCGGCAAGATCGAGGCCGAGGTCGGGGAGGTGTACGCGGCCGTCGACCAGGACGGCGTCGACGGGCTCACGCTCATCGAACCCGGGTACCTGATGCCGCACCCCACCCTGCCCGCCGTACGCGTCCAGCACCGGGACGACCTGTGGTGCGAGCCGATCAGCAAGGTCTTGCTGCGCCATCCCACCCTGTCCGACGACGAGTTGGCGGCGACGGCGCGGTCGGTCGTCGGTTCTCTCGCGACGGTCACCATGTCCGGGCCGGGAACCGTCGAACTCCAGCCATGCGGCATCACCAAGGCGACCGGTCTCGCGCTCGCCGCCGAGCATCTCGGCCTGGGCGCGCACGAGACCATCGCCTTCGGGGACATGCCCAACGACATCCCCATGTTCGACTGGGCGGCCCGCGGGGTGGCGATGGCCAACGCCCACCCCGAACTCAAGGCGGTCGCCGACGAGATCACCCTCTCGAACGAGGACGACGGCATCGCCGTCGTCCTCGAGAGACTGCTCGCGGGCGCCTTGGCTGATTTCGTCCAGTAAGAGTGAATTGACCTACTGGACCCTGCTTCGGGCCTAGTAAGGCCCGTTCACATTGTCGATCGAGCCGTACCGCGCGGCCGCGTAGTTGCACGCGGCCGCGATGTTCGCGACCGGGTTGAAGGGGTCGTAGACGGTGCCCGGCACGTGGTACGCCGCGAAGGTGGGGTCGATGACCTGGAGGAGGCCCTTGGACGGGGTGCCCGCGGCGGCGTTGGAGTCCCAATTGTTGATGGCCTGGGGGTTGCCGGACGACTCGCGCATGATGTTGCGATGAATGCCCTCGTACGACCCGGGAATACCGTTCTGTCCCATGATGTCCAGGGCGTTGCGGATCCAGCCGTCGAGGTTGTCCGCGTACGTCTTCACCGAGGACTGGGTGGCCTGGGCGACGGCGGACTTCTTGGCGGGCGCGGCGGCCTTGTCGGCCGTGGTGCTCGGCGTGCCGGCCTTCTTCGTCGCCCGGACCTTCAGGTCGACGCCCGGGTGGATGAGCCGGGGGTCGTCGCCGACGGCCTTGCGATTGTCCTTGTAGAGCTGCTTCCAGCCGCCCTGGGCGTCATACCGGTCCGCGATGCCGTAGAGCGAATCGCCCTTTTTCGTGGTGTACGTAATGGTCTTGGCCTGCGCCGCGGAGGGTGCGGACTGGGGGGCGGCCTGGGCGGCTGTGGGGGCCTGGGCCGGCTGGGCGGCGCTCGCGGTGGTCGCGCTCAGGAGCGGGAGCGCGAGGGCGGCGGTGCCGGTGCCTGCGATGGCGACGCGACGGGTGAGCGGGTTGGTGCGGGGGCGGCGGTGCTTGCCTCGGGGCATGGCGCTGTTCCTCTCCGGCGCCTGCGAGGTGAGCTGTCGGGTTCGGGCGGGAGATGCCCGGCCGCGCCGCTGGGCGGTGGCGCGACTTCACCCCGAGCCGTGCCGGTGCGCCATCAAGGCGTCCGGTCCGGCGACTTACCTGGGTCCCCCGCTCCTGCCGTGCGTGTGTGGGTTCCGTGGGTGGATGACTCGGGCGGCGGCAGGATTCGGCGTCCGCCCGACGAGCGGGAACGTATGCGAGAGCACATGCCCGAAACAAGTGCCGTGGTCATCTGTCGTGCCGGTTGACCATGGTCTGACGCGTATGGGGCGCTTGATCCTTTGCGGTTGCCAAGCCTCAACTTGCGCGTGGAGCAAGGGGAGACGAGGGTGCGCCGGGCGGGGTGCGCGGCCGGGTGCGCGTGACCCAACTCACGGGCATCCACAAGAGCGGCAAATCGGGCAATGAATCCAACTCGCCTTTAACCGGCCGTCCGTGGAGTCCGTTTTTCCCATGTCCAGTGGATAAGTACTTCTTCGCCCTCTGATGGCAGCCGGATCGACCAGCCCGAGCGGGTGCGGGCAGACAGGGGGCCCGACTCGTTGATCGCGTACGTCTCCAGCGCGTCCTCGGTGAGCTCCAGACCGTCGGGATACGCGCGAGAGGGAAGTTCACGCCGAGCGGCTCCGCCTGCACGCGGAAGAGACGGTGAGGCGGATGCGGTGGCCGGACGGGAAGGCGTGCCCGATGCCGTTCGGCTCGAAGGTCACGCCCTCGGTGGTGCCCGGCTCACACGGCACCACGTGGTCCCGTCCATGACGCGCCGTCAGGTTCGGCGCGCCCCGTGTGACCAGGGTCGAGGAGCCGTCCGGTGCCACGTCGCAGAGCCGGGCGACGACCTGCCCCGCGGCACCTCCGAGTCGGTCGCAGCCGCATTCTCGGCCGCCGCAACACCCAGGTCCCCTCGCCCACTTCGAACTCGAAGCACGCCGACCGCGCGTCCTCCTCCCGCTGGTCCGACGGCAGGTCGGCGTCGTTGCCGAACGGAAGAAGGCGGCCGGTGTCGATGCCGTGTGCATGGGGGAGCGCACCAGGACGGGGGCGCCCTGGAAGCCGTACGGCACCGGGCGCACGTGGGGGGTGGGCCAGGCCGGCTCGCCGACCCAGCGGCCGGGCAGCGTGGGGTACACCGTGGCCGGAGGGTGGGAGTCGCTGACGTAGGAGCGCAGCAGGGGCTCGGACATGACGCCGGTGTCCTCGTCCTTCAGCCAGTGGTCCCACCAGCGCGGCGTCTCCTGGAGGAAGCCGATCGCCGGGCCGGGCGGCAGGCCGCGATCGGGCTACTGGTGCGACCAGGGGCCGATCAGGCCGCGGACGCGGTCGGCGGGCAGATGCTCGGCCAGGCGCAGGACCGTGTCGCGGTACGGGTCATGCCCGCCGCCCACCGCCAGGACCGCGGCGTCGATCGCGCCGTAGCCCTCACAGACGCTGCCGTGAGGCCAGTGGGCATCGCGGGTCTGGTGGCCCGGCCAGGTGTGCAGGAACGGTTCGACGGCCTTCAGTCGCCCCAGCCACATGTCCCGCCAGGTGTCGCCGACGCACAGCGGGCCCGGCGGACTGGCGACGAAGGCGAGCATGGTCGACGCCCAGGCGTGCATGGTCGACGCCCAGGCGTGCATATCGACGGCGAGCACGGAACCTCCCATGTAGTGCACGTCGTTGTCATAGCGATCGTCCGTGGAACAGGCCGCACGGAGGCCTGGCCGTGGCCGGGGTACCAGGGGGGCGCGGATGGTCGCGGGAGTGGTCCAGTCGGTCAGGCGGTACGGCAGGTATTCGAGGAGCGCCGGTACGGGCCCGTCCGTCAGCGGGCGTCGCCACGCGCGCGCGTACAGCGGGGTCCGGTCCTGGAGCGGACGCGGGGGTCGTGGTGGGGCGTCTCGTAGGGGAAGGACGTACGGATGTGCATGGGCAAGATCCCCGTCGGGTCAGCGCACCAGGTGAATGTGGGCGGGCCTGGAGACGTCGTCGTGGAGCTTGACCGTCTGGGCCTGGCTGCCGTTGGCCAGGGCGAGGGAGGGCAGCCAGAGGGGCATGGTCTGGCCGGCGGCGGGCACCGCCATGGCGTAATGGCCGCAGGCGATCAGGAGGCCGCCCCACAGCACCGCGCGGTACGAACCGAGGGTGCGGTCGGCGAGCCGGCCGCCCGCGACGGGGGCCAGGCAGACGAGGGTGCCGTCGGCGGCGGAGACGGAGGCGGTCGGGTCCGGCCGACATGCCCATCCCCGCCGTGGGTGACCGTGTCGGCGAAGTGCAGGACGAGGATGGCCCGCATGCCGAGGCGCGAGAAGCGTTCCCAGACCTCCAGGCCTGAGAGTGTGAGAAGGCCTCTGGGCCGGCCGAAGAAGGCGTGGTCGGGGTGCGGTGGCGGCTCGTTCCCGGGCTGGAGGTCGACTTCGGTCCGGGACACGGGCCGCTACTTCCCTATAAGTCGATGGATATCCGGCCTTATCACGTGATCAAAAATATACCTGCCGTGATCCGATACCGCCCGTGGTGGACGGGTGGGCGGCATCGGTGATCGAAACCTGACCGGATACGCTGACTTGAGTGATGGCAGCGACCTATCGACAAACCGTGTAACCGCCAGTAGACACCAGCAGACAGGAGATCCCTCGTGACCGTCGTCGGGCCGTTCGGGCTGAGCGTGCGGGACCAGGCTCTGGAAGCCGATGTCCAGGCCGGATTGACGGCTGTCGAGGAGGGATTGCTCGAAGCCACCAAGAGTGAGGTCCCCTTCATCACCGAGGCCGCCCAGCATCTGGTGCGGGCGGGTGGAAAGCGGTTCCGGCCGCTGCTCGTGATGCTCACCGCCCAGTTCGGGGACCGGTATGCGCCGGGGATCGTGCCGTCGGCGGTGGTGGTGGAGCTGACCCATCTGGCGACGCTGTACCACGACGACGTGATGGACGAGGCGGCCGTACGGCGCGGTGTCGACAGCGCGAACACTCGCTGGGGCAACTCGGTCGCCGTCCTGACCGGGGACTTCCTCTTCGCGCGCGCCTCGCACATCCTGGCCGACCTCGGGCCGGAGGCGGTGCGGGTGCAGGCCGAGGCGTTCGAGCGGCTGGTCACCGGGCAGATCCTGGAGACGGCGGGGCCGCAGGACGGGCGGGATCCCGTCGAGCACTACCTCGATGTGCTGAGCGGGAAGACCGGGTCGCTGGTGGCGGTGTCGTGCCGGTTCGGGGCGATGATGTCGGGCGCCGACGAGACGGTGGTCGATGTGCTGACCCAGTACGGGGAGCGGCTCGGGGTCGCCTTCCAGCTGGCGGACGACGTCCTGGACATCGCGAGCGACTCCCATGAGTCCGGGAAGACGCCGGGGACGGATCTCCGGGAGGGGATTCCCACGATGCCGGTGCTGCGGTTGCGGGAGCGGGCCGCGCGGTTGGGGCTGGCGGAGGACCTCGCGTTGTGCGAGTTGCTGGACTCCGATCTCAGTGATGACGCGCGGCTTGCGGAGGCGTTGGCTCAGCTTCGGGTGCATCCGGCGTTGGAGCAGGCTCGGCGGGACACCGTGCGGTATGCGGAGGATGCGCGGGCTGCGTTGGCGCCGTTGCCGGAGATGGGGGCGAAGGCCGCGTTGATGGAGTTGTGCGATGCGGTGGTGCATCGGGCCGGGTGATTTCGCCCCCGCCGCCCCTACCCGTCCCATCCCTTGAAGGGGCTCGGCCCCTTCGACCCCGCCAGGGGGCTTCGCCCCCTGGACCCCCATCGGCCTGCGGCCTCGTCCTCAAACGCCGGACCGCCTGGGTGGGTCGGCCTGACTGGGAGAGTGGCTATGACGTACGCCACACCCTGGACTGAGTCCAAACTGAGATCGCCTCCGTATGCATGCTCAGAAGGCAATCATGGGCATGAACGCGACGTTCTCGAAGCGCCGTAAGAGTCCGGTCGTCACCGCTGTCGCGGTGGCCGCCGTCGGTGGTGTCGCCGGCGCGGTGAACCGCGGTGCCGGGGGGGGGCGCTGCTTGCCGCGAGTCTGCGCGGGGCGAACGAGGTGCCCGTCGACGGTGGGCCCGCTGTGGGGACAAGGACGGTGCCGCTCTGGAGTTCGTGAAGGTCAAGGGGGACAAGGTGTCCGTCGCCGTCACCTGGCGCGGCACCGGCAAGCCGACCGCCCTTCACATCCACCAGGGCCCCAAGGGCACCAACGGCGGCATCAAGGTCGACTTCAGCGGCCTCCTCGGCAGGAGCAGGGGCACCGCCTCGTAGGAGCCGTCACCGTGAAGGACGCCGTCCTGCTCAACGCCCTGAAGGCAGACCCGAGTTCCTCGAGTTCCTTCTACGCCAACCTTCACACCGCCGAGTTCCCGGGCGGCGCCGTCCGGGGACAGCTGCACAAGGTGAGCGTCGCCGCGTTCGACTTCCGGGACGCGCTCGACAACGTCCAGGCGTCCGTCGTCAAGGGCGAACAGATCTACGAGTGCAAGCCGGCCGAGGGCGGCGGGTACGCCTTCGCCCCACGGGACGTCAGTGCCGTGCTCGGCGGCCGTATCGCGCACTCCTTCGTCGCGCCCAACTCCGGTACGCCGCAGTGGATCGCGCGTGACGGCAGCGCGGTGACCGGGGCCGTCCTCTCCAGGACGCCGAACGGCGAAGGGAACATCCCCGAGCTCGATCTGAGGGCCACCCGGTCCGGCAAACACCACGGCCTCCTCGCCGACACCGCGGAGATCCTGCGGCTCAACACCGTCGGCGGCGTCGCCCCGGCCGGCTCCTGCGCGCCCGGCGCCATCGTCGGGGTGCCGTACCGGGCCGACTACGTGTTCCTCAACGGCTGATCGGCGCGAGGGCGGCGGCTACCCCTACGGGTCGGGGGAGGCGCCGCCCTCGTGTGTCATACCCCAGGTGTACGCGGAGTTGGCTCCGGAGGCTGACGAATCTCCCTGGCCGATTTGGTCAGATGGAAACCACGGACAACACCACTCCTCACCGATTCGGGTGAGAATGGCGGCACAGGGGTGGACGAGTGCGGGGTCGTAAGACTCGCGGGCGACGAACGAGAAGGACAGCCGCCGCCGACGACGGAGGTAAGGCACACATGGCACCGTACGAATCCGACGACAGTACGACCGCGGTCAAGGAGGTCGACGACCTGCCCTCGGGGCGGCGCAAGGCCGCGCGGTACGTCGTCCCGGTGACGGTCGTGGGAGTCGCGGCGGCGACGATCGGGCTCGTCCCGGCGATCGCCGACTCGGGCGACCCGGACCTGCCGAAGATCACCGCAGAGCAACTCATCGAGAAGATCGCGCAGTCGGACGTGGAGCGGCTGTCCGGCACCGTGAAGATCAGCACCGACTTGGGGCTGCCGGACCTCGGCGGGCTGGGGGCCGGCTTCGCCTCCGGTGCCATGGCGTCCGGGTCGGGTGACGGATCGTCCGCCGATCCGTCGGCCAAGCTCACCGAGCTGGCGTCCGGCACGCACACGCTGCGCGTCGCCGCGGACGGCGAGAACAAGCAGAAGCTCTCCCTGCTGGAGAACGCCTCCGAGTACAGCCTCATCCACAACGGCAAGGACGTCTGGGGCTACGACAGCAAGTCGAACGAGGTCTTCCACGGCACCGCCGAGGAGGCGAAGGGCGGGCAGGAGAAGGAAGACGTTCCCGCCACGCCCAAGGGCTTCGCCGAGGAGGCGCTCAAGGCGGTCGACGACACCACGTCCGTCACCGTCGACGGCACCGCGCAGGTCGCGGGCCGGGACGCGTACCGACTGCTCATCAAGCCGAAGCAGTCCGGGACCACGGTCGGCGCGATCACTGTGGCCGTGGACGCCGAGACCGGCATGCCGCTGAAGTTCACGCTGACCCCGTCGAGCGGCGGCGCGGCAGTGATCGACGCCGGCTTCACCCAGGTCAGCTTCGCCAAGCCGGCCGCCTCCACCTTCGACTTCACCCCGCCCAAGGGTGCGAAGGTCACCGAGGAGGACGCGCTGGAGGGGAAGGGCGGCGAGCACGGCACCCCCAAGTCCGAGGACGAGCTGCGCAAGGAGCTCGACAAGGAGTTCGGAAAGGACTTCGGCAAGGAGTTCGGCAAGGAACTCGACGGCCCGAAGTCCGGGGACAAGGTCGGTAAGACGCCCGAGGGCGGCCCCGAGGTCATCGGCGAGGGCTGGAACTCCGTGGCCGTGTTCGACACCGGCGGCGAGGGTGTTCCCTCCGGTGCCGAGGTCGGCGGGGACATGGGTGGCTTCCTCGACTCCCTGGGCGACAAGGTCACGGGTAAGTTCGGCTCGGGCACGGTCTTCAAGACCCGCCTGATCAACGCCCTGATCACGGACGACGGCAAGGTCTATGTGGGAGCGGTCGACAAGGACGCGCTCGTGAAGGCGGCCGACTCCGGGAAGTGAACCGGAACCGACAGCCGGCCGGACGGCACGGACGCGCCACGATCGAGGTGCCCCTAGGGGCCCGAGGAGCCTGAGGAACCGATGGAGGAACTGCCCGCCGCGGAGGCCGGCGAGGTCGATCAGGCCGGTCGATCCGACCGGGCCGACGACGTCGCCGACACGGTGATCGCCACCCGGGCGCTCACCAAGCGCTACCGCGGCGGGCAACTCGCCGTCGACGGTCTCGACCTGACCGTCCCGGCGGGCAGTGTCTTCGGTTTCCTCGGTCCGAACGGCTCAGGCAAGACCACCACCATCCGCATGCTCATGGGCCTGATCGAGCCCACCGCCGGCAGCGCGCGTGTGCTGGGGCAGCCCATGCCCCGGTCAGCGCGCGCCGTACTGCCGCACGTCGGCGCGCTCATCGAGGGACCCGCCCTGTACGGCTTCCTCTCCGGACGCGACAACCTCGTCCGGTACGACGCCGCCGACCCGACCGCCGATCCACGCACCCGGCGCACCCGCGTCGCGGCCGCGCTGGACCGGGTGGGCCTGACGGCCGCCGCGGGCAAGAAGGCCAAGGCCTACTCGCTCGGCATGAAGCAGCGGCTGGGGCTCGCGGCCGCGCTGCTCCAGCCACGCCGGCTACTCGTCCTCGACGAGCCGACCAACGGGCTCGACCCGCAGGGCATGCGCGAGATCCGCGCCCTCATCCGGGAGTTGGCGTCCGACGGCACGACCGTGTTCCTCTCCTCCCACCTCCTCGACGAGATCGAGCAGGTCTGCACGCATGCGGCCGTGATGGCGCAGGGCCGGCTGATCACCCAGGGCGCGGTGGCAGAGCTGGCGGCCGGGAACCGCGGTCGGCTCGTCGTGACCACACCCGACGCCGCGGACGCGGCCCGGGTGCTGAAGGAGCAGGGTGCCGGTGACGTCGTCGTCACCGACGACCGGGTGACCGCCGAACCCCCGGACCGCGATCTCGCCGACGTCAACGCGGCGTTGGTGACCGCCGGGGTCCGGGTGCGGGGCTTCAGCGTCGAACGGGCTTCCCTGGAGGACGCGTTCGTGGCGCTCACGGGGGAGGGGTTCGATGTCGCAGGCTGAGGTCCTCCGGCAGGGCGGCGCGAGCGAGGGGGCGGCCCGGAAGGTCAGCCCTTTGTGGACCTTCGGCCTCCTGCGCAGCGAGCTGCTCACCACCTTCCGGCGCTGGCGCACCCTCGCGCTGCTCGCCGTCCTCGCCGCCGTGCCGATCCTGGTCGGGATCGCCGTGAAGATCGAGACCAGCGACGGCGCGTCGATGGGAGGCGGTGGCCCGCAGGGCGGCGGCCCGGCGTTCATCTCGCAGATCACCAACAACGGCCTGTTCCTGGTCTTCACCGCACTGGCCGCGACGCTCCCGTTCTTCCTGCCGATGGCGATCGGCGTCATCGCGGGCGACGCGATAGCCGGCGAGGCGAACGCGGGCACCCTGCGCTATCTCCTCGTCGCCCCCGCCGGCCGCACCCGACTGCTCCTCACCAAGTACGCGACCACGATGGCCTTCTGCCTGGTGGCCACCCTCGTGGTCGCGCTCTCGGCGCTCACGGTCGGCGCGCTGCTCTTCCCGCTGGGTGAACTGACGACCATCTCCGGCACCCGCATCAGCTTTGCGGAGGGCCTCGGCAGAGCCCTGCTGATCGCCCTCGTCGTCGCCGTGTCACTCATCGGTGTGGCGGCCCTCGGCCTGTTCGTCTCGACGCTGACCAACAGCGGGATCGCGGCGATGGCGACGACCGTCGGCCTGCTGATCACCGTCCAGATCCTCGACCAGATACCCCAGCTCCACGCGCTCCAGCCGTACTTCTTCTCCCACTACTGGCTGTCCTTCGCCGACCTCATGCGCGAACCCGTCTACTGGGACGACCTCGTCAAGAACCTGGAGATCCAGGCCCTCTACGCCGCGGTGTTCGGTTCGGCGGCCTGGGCGAGGTTCACGACGAAGGACATCACCGCGTAGCGCTCCGCCTGGGCAGCCGGTGTCCGCTCGGTCAGCCGGATCCGGTCAGGCGGCCGGGGGCAGGTCAGGCAGCCGGTATGCGGTCAGGCGGCCGGGCATTCGGTCAAGCTGCCTGGTACGGGAAGCGGGCGGTCGGCGGGTCCTGGGCGAAGAAGGTCTTGGCGCGGGTGAGCGCCGCGGTGTCGTCCAGTACGTCGTCGATCCGGCCGCCCTTGCCCAGCAGGACGCCGCCGAAGCGCATGCCGAAGTAGGCGGCCGAATTGTTGAGGGTGCCGATCAGCGGCTCGGCGACCTCGTGTTCGCTGTGGTAGAGCGCGGTGACGCCCCACAGGGTGCGCTCGGCCATCCCCGCCTTGAAACCGAGGCCGGGAGTGCGCAGCCAGTTCTCCCACTCATCCAGGTAGCGCTTGGTGTGGGCGGACACCGAGTACCAGTACAGCGGCGACGCGATCACCAGGTCCGTGGCCGCCAGTGTGGCGTCGAGCAGCAGCGCGGCGTTCCCGGTGGGGGCCGGGGGAAGCGCGTCGTCCTGGCGTACGTCCGCGAAGTCCGGCAGCGGGTGGTCGGCGAGGCTGATCCACTCCTGTTCGACATCCTCGGCCAGCTGCTCGGCGGCTTTGCGGGCCAGTACTTCGGTGTTGCCCCCGCTGCGGCTGCTGCCCAGCAGGAACAGGAAGCGGCGGGTCATGGGTCCCCCATATGGTCGGCGTCCGACAATAAGTCGCCTGTGCATTATATGCGCACGCAAGGAACTGTCCAGGGCCCGACGGCCGACTCGGCCGCCCGCGCCACGTCGAGCAACAGGCCCTCCCGTCCATGCGCCGCCACCAACTGGAGCCCGACCGGACAGCCATCGCCGTCCAGCCCCGCCGGAATGCTGATCGCCGGATGCCCGCTCAGGTTGAACGCCCAGGTCAGCGCGGTGGAGTACCGATCGCCGGGACCGTCGTGGCCGTGCGGCGGGGTAGGGGTGGTCGGCGTCAGCAGCAGCTCGGTCTCGGTGAACAGGTCGGCCAGGCGGCTGTCGTTCGCGGCCCGGATCCGGTGGGCGTGGAGCGCCTCGGGGCCGGGGTTGCTGCCCTGGGCACCCTGGGCACCCTGGGCGCGCGGGACTCGCAGGGCGAGCCATGCCGGGGCCGGGTCGTCGAGACAGAGCGGCGTCCGCGGCCGTACGAGCCGTATCGCGCCGGCCTCGGCAAGCCGTACGGCCGTGGCGTGGGCGACGGCGACGACGTCCGGGTCGGGGGAGTCGAAACCGAGGTCGCGGGACCACACGGCGGTCGGGGCGGTGTACCCGCCGACCGGCCTGTCATCCGCGCCGACCGGCCTGGGGAGCTCGCCGAAGGGCCTGTCATCCGCGCCGATCGACCTGGGGAGTTCGCCGACGGGCCTGTCATGTCCGCCGACCGGCCTGTCATCCGCGCCGGCCGACCTGGGGAGCTCACCGACCGACCTGTCATGTCCGCCACCCGGCCCGTCATGCGCGCCCGCACCAGGCAGCCCGCCGTCCCGCGCCCAGTCGTCCCGCGCCCCGCCGCCGCCCGACATCACATCCCAGTACGACGCCACATCCGCCACGCACCGCGCGAACACCCCCGGCGCCATGAGCCCCGTAGGATCGGCCGACGGCAAGCGTCCGTTGCCGGCCTTCAGTCCGACGACCCCGCACCACGCCGCAGGGATCCGCACCGATCCGGCCCCGTCGCTGCCGGTCGCGAGCGGCACCAGCCCCGCCGCCACCGCCGCCGCGGACCCGGCCGAGGAGCCGCCCGGCGTCCGGTCGGGCCGCCAGGGGTTGGCCGTACGGCCGTACCGGCCGAGTCCCCAGGTCTGCCAGGGAGTTCCCGGCCCAGGAACGGACGTCGCCCCGACCGCCACGCAGCCCGCCGCGAGCAGCGGGCCCGCCGTCCGCAGTCCACGCCGTCCCTTGACCCCGATCGGCACTCCGGCCAACGGCAGCCGCTCGCCCGCGCCGACCCGTGCGTCCACGTCCCGGGCCCGCCGCAACGCCTCCTCGCCCCACACCTCGATGAACGCGGACAGGACGGGGTCGGCCCGCTCGATGCGCTCGAGGGCCGCCGTGACGACATCGACGGCGTGGAGAGTCTGCGAGCGTACGGCCGAGGCGATCTCGGTGGCCGAGGTGACCGCCGAACTCACCGGGAGCGCCCCGTCAGCCGGGCCAGCGCAACGGCTGCCCGCGGCGGCCGTCCACCCAGCTCGCCGAGCCGCCAAGCGGGCACCCACGGCACCCGGTACACGTCGATGGCCGACTCGATCACCTTGACGCGCTCGGCGAGTGGCCGCGGCAGCCGACCCGGCGCGTCCGCGACCAGGACGACGGCGTCGAGATCGAGCCCGTGCGGAGCCTCACCGCGCCGGAAGATCTCGAGGGCGCCCAGGGCGGCGGCCAGCCCGGCCGCATGTGTGCGGGCCACGAGCAGGACCGACCGCGGATCGGACGGACCGGGCCAGAGGCGACCGCAGTCCTGGCCGCCGTAGACCGTGGCGAGCGTGGTGACACCCGCCCCGCCGTGCACGCCGACCCAGGAGAAGCGCCGGGGCGTGGCGACGGCAGGGGAGAGCGGGGGCTCCTCGGGCAGGGGCACCGGCCCGCGGATCCAGATCTCCGGCCCCGGCTCGGACCGCCCCTGCTGCACGTGCATGTCACTCCGCATGCCCGCACTCCTCCCTCGTCACGCCATCGATCATCGCGCCAGGCATGAGAACGCTGTGACGTGGCACAAGCTCCTGGAACGAGTCTGTGACGTCCCGGTGACGCCCGCGCCGCGCGCGGCCGGAGAGACTCGACCGTACGTGTACGACGTGTCCGATCTGTACTACCGGATGTTGACGCCGGGGAAGCGGAACACGACCGCGGGAGGGGGCACCATGGGACCCGAACGCGTCGGCCGTGAATCTCCCCGGCGCATGCGAGTGAGGGAAGCGATGTCTCGACTGAGCCGCGCGATGAAGCGGGAACAGAAACGCGCCGCGGCCTCCGCGGCCCCCGTGGCCGCGCCGATCGACGTGCGCGTGCCTGCCGTCGGTCCGGGCGGGGCCGGTGCGTCGATCGGCGGTGTACCCGTCACCGGTGTCCCCGGCGAGGAGATCCAGCGCACCGTGCTGACCCACCTCCAGCGCATCGCGGTCGCCAGCGGCCACCCCGTGCACGCCACGATCCACGACGAGCGCATCGGTTACGTCGTTCCGCTGCGCGTGGCGGAGGACGGCTCCAGTCAGTTCACCGCCGAGCCGGTGCGGACGGCTCCGCCGAGGGAGCCCTCGGTGCCGGGGGCGCCTGCGGTACCGGAGGCGCCGGCCGCGCCGCTCCCGCAGGACCCGCCGCCCCATCGGGACAGGCCCACGCAGGTCCTACGACCGCTGCCGGGCCCGGAGCAGGACGCCTCGCCCACCTTCCGGCTGCGGGCGTTGCCCGGGTCGGCACCCGAGCCGGTGCAGGACGCCGTGCCCGGCACGGTCGCGCCGCCGCTCGGGGAGTTCGGCCCGCCCCCGCCCATGGACGCGCGACCGGAGCCGACGGACGTACCGCAGGGTGACGTACCGACAGAAGCCGTACCGAAGAATGCCGCACCGAAGGATGCCGGACCGGAAGGCCCCGTACCGGAAGGCGTCGTACCGGAAGGCGCCGTACCGGAAGCCGGGGCGCCGCAAGCCGTCCCGCGCCGGGCTCCCCTCCTCGTCTCCACCTCCATCCCCGACCTCGACCCCGGGCCCACCCCGCCGCGCGGCTTCGACGCCGTGGCCGAAGCCGTCCTCGGGGACGCGGAGCCGGCCACGACCGCCGATGTCTCGCCCTTCGCCGAGGAGATGGCGCGGATCAACGAGGCCGTGAAGGAGGGCCGGACGGCGGAGGCGACCGAGCTCGCGGAGCGGACCCTGGCTCAGGCGTCGGCGGTGCTGGGGCTGGAGCACCCCGAGGTCCTGCGGACACGTGAACTCGCCGCGTACATCGCCTACCTGGCCGGCGACCCGGAGCGCGCCTTCGGTCTCTGCCTCGACGTGGCCCGTACGCACCACCGCACCCGGGACGCGGAGGCGGCGTACGGCAGCCTGTACGGCGCGGCCACGGCGTGGCGGGCGGTCCGGGACCCGGCGCTGGGCCTGGCCCTGGGCCGCGACCTGCTCGGTCTGTGGAGCGATCTCGTGGCGGAGGGCGGCCCGGCCGCCGAGGAGGCCGAGGAGCTGGAGTCGGCCCGCGCCCGCATGGACCGTCTCGCCGCCCGAGCCGCCAAGCCGGCCCAACCGCCCACCGCTTGAAATGCCCGGTGCCTCGCCTCCCTGCTACTCCGACAGCTCCCACACCGCGTACGCGACCGCGTCGCTGTTCCGGTTCAGGGCGGTGTCGTTGATGTTGGACGTCGTGTCGCAGGACGAGTGGTAGCAGCGGTCGAAGGACTGTCCGGCCGTGCCGCCCCACTTGGTCACCTGCGCCGCCGTCTTCGTGCGGCTCGCTCCGGTGAACAGGCCGCCGACCGGCACGCCCGCGCTCTTGAACGGCGCGTGGTCGGAGCGGCCGTCGCCCTCCGTCTCTATCTCGGTCGCGACGCCGAGGCCGGCGTAGTAGTCCTTGAAGGTCTTCTCGATCGCGGGGTCGTCGTCGTAGACGAAGTAACCGGGATTGGGCGAGCCGATCATGTCGAAGTTCAGATAGCCGCTGATCTTCGCGCGGTTGGTGGAGGAGAGGTTGTTGACGTAGTGGCGGGAGCCGACGATCCCCAACTCCTCCGCGCCCCACCAGGCGAACCGCAGATGCCTGGTGGGCTGGTAGCCGGCTCGCGACACGGCGAGCGCGGTCTCCAGGACGGCCGCGGAGCCGGAGCCGTTGTCGTTGATGCCGGGGCCGGAGGAGACGCTGTCGAGATGCGAGCCGGCCATGACGACCTGGTTGGTGTCGCCGCCGGGCCAGTCGGCGATCAGGTTGTAGCCGGTGCGGCCGGAGGACGTGAACTGCTGGATCGTCGTCGTGTACCCGGCGGCGTCCAGCTTGGCCTTCACATAGTCGAGGGAGGCCTTGTAGCCGGGGCGGCCGTGGGCGCGGTTGCCGCCGTTGGCCGTGGCTATGGACTGGAACTGGGTGAGGTGGGCCTTCACGTTCGCCACGGGTATGTCGGGCGCGGCGGCCGCCTCGACATCGGCCTCGGGTGCCGCGCCGGCTATGGATCCGCTGGTCAGAAGCGTGGCGGCCGCTACTGCGGCGGCCGCCGACGCACGCCAGGAGACGGAGAGCTTCATGTGGGGGCTCCGAATTCCTTGGGAATCACAGGGATTCCTCAGTGAATGGGGTGCCTGGATGGTCGGGGTAGCCTGACTCTCCGTCAAGAGCGCTCTTCGGACTCGGAGTTCGGAATAGGGAAAACCCTCACTGCACGCAGAACTCGTTCCCCTCCGGGTCCGCCATCACCGCCCACTCCCCGCCCGGCTCCTTCACATGCCGCAGCACACTCGCTCCCAGCCCCCGCAGCCGCTCGACCTCGGCCTCGCGCTCCCCGGCCACCGCATGCAGATCGAGATGGAGCCGGTTCTTGACGCTCTTCGCCTCCGGCACCCGCTGGAACAGCAGGCGCCGCCCCAGCCCGGTGCCGCTGTCCTTGTCGTACGGGTCGTCCGGATGCCGTACGGCCACCAGGTCCCGGAAGGCGAGACGGGCCTGGAACTCGACGACGTCCTCGCGCGGCAGCACGCCGAGTTCCAGGAGCCGCTCGATGAGGGCGTTGTTGTCCTCGATCTCGTAGCGCAGCGCGGCGGCCCAGAAGACGGCCTGGGACTGCGGGTCGGCGGAGTCGATGACGAGCTTCCAGTGCAGGGGTGCGGGGGTGGGCGTGGATTCGGGTGCCTGTGTCATGCGACCACTCATAGAGGCGGGGAGAGTGGGCCGCAACGAGGAATCGCCGGGTTCGGCTGCATTCAGCCCGTCCGGCGTTTGAGGACGAGGCCCGTTCAGGGCCGAAGCGGGGGTCTGGGGTGGCAGCCCTCAGGTCAGACGTCCACCGCGGCGGAGACCGGCTTCTCGACCCTCGGCACGCTGAACTCCGCCAGCCTGCTCCGCCGCGCGGAGCGCCACGCGTCGGCCGTGAGCAGCGTCAGCGCCAGCCACACCAGCGCGAACCCGGCCCACCGCTCGGCCGGCATCGCCTCGTGGAAGTACAGGACGCCGAGCAGGAACTGGAAGACCGGCGCCAGGTACTGGAGCAGCCCCAGCGTCGACAGCGGCACCCGTATCGCGGCCGCGCCGAAGCAGACGAGCGGCAGCGCGGTGACGACACCGGTGGCCGCGAGCAGCGCCGCGTGGCCGGCTCCCTGCGAGGTGAACGTCGACTCCCCGTGGGCCGTCAGCCACACGAGGTACCCCGCGGCGGGCAGGAACTGGATCGCGGTCTCCGCGGCCAGCGACTCGATGCCGCCGAGGTTGACCTTCTTCTTGACCAGCCCGTACGTGGCGAAGGAGAAGGCGAGAGTGAGCGAGATCCACGGTGGCCGGCCGTACCCGACGGTCAGCACGATCACCGCGGCGAACCCGACGCCGACCGCCGCCCACTGCACCGGCCGCAACCGCTCCTTCAGCAGCAGCACGCCCATCGCGATGGTGACGAGCGGATTGATGAAGTACCCGAGCGACGCCTCCACCACATGGCCCGAGTTCACGGACCAGATGTAGACGCCCCAGTTGACGGTGATCACGGCCGCGGCCACGGCGACCAGCGCCAGCCGCCGCGGCTGCCGTATCAGCTCGCCCGCCCAGGCCCAGCGCCGTACGAAGGCCAGCGCCACCGCCACGAAGACGAGGGACCAGGTCATCCGGTGCGCGAGGATCTCGACCGCACCGGCGGGCTTCAGCAGAGGCCAGAAGAGGGGAACGAGCCCCCACATCCCATACGCCGCGAAGCCGTTCAGCAGTCCTGTACGCCGCTCACCCTGCGACTTCCCGCTCACGGGCCCCTCCTTCGCGCACCCCGGCCGCGCCCGCATGGCGGCCTGCACGAAGGTAACGCCGAACACCCTCGCGTGTCATGTCCGTATCGCCATACGGTCATGACACGCGGGGGCCCGGGCCGGTGTGCGGGGCGGGGGGGGGCGGGTGTCAGCCCTTGAGCGCGGCTGCGATGGCGTCGGCGAGCGGCGTGGTCGGGCGGCCGCTCAGGCGGGACAGGTCCCCGCTGTCGACGACCAGCTCGCCCTTCTCGACGGAGGCGTCCACGCCGGCGAGGATCGCGGCGAGCGGCTCGGGGAGCCCGGCGCCGGTCAGGATCCCGGCGAAGGCCTCGACGGAGACGGCGTTGTTGGCGATCTCCTTGCCGGTCTGCCGGCTCAGCTCGGCGGCGTACTCGGCGAAGCTCCATGCGACGTCGCCGCCCAGCTCGTACGTCTGGTTCTCGTGCCCCTCGCCGGTCAGCACGGCGACGGCGGCGGCCGCGTAGTCGGCGCGGGAGGCGGAGGAGACGCGGCCCTCGCCGGCGGCGTGGGTGACCGCGTTGTACTCGAGGACCGGGGCGAGGTTCTCGGTGTAGTTCTCGTGGTACCAGCCGTTGCGCAGCAGCGCGTAGGGCAGACCGGACTCCAGGAGCGCCTTCTCGGTGCCCCGGTGGTCGTCGGCGAGGGCGGCCGTGAGGGTGCCGGGGGCGCTGGTGTAGGCGAGCAGCGCCACGTCGGCGGCCTTGGCGGCGTTGATGACGACCTGGTGCTGGCCGACGCGGCCCTTGTCGAACTCGTTGCCGGATATGAGCAGCACCTTGTCGCCGGCCGCGAACAGTCCGTCGAAGGTCTCGGGGGCGTTGTAGTCGGCGGTGGCGATCTTCACGCCGCGCTCGGCGAGGTGGGCGACCTTCTCGGGGGTGCGGACGACGGCGGTGACCTGGTCGGCCGGAACCTTCTCCAGCAGCTGCTCCACGACATGGCGGCCCAGGTGTCCGGTGGCTCCGGTGACGACGATGCTCATGATCAGAACTCCTTGTGGGATGCGTTGGTGCTGCCGCTAACCCTAGGGGATGCGCTAACTCTTCGAAAGTACCCACTTTGAGGTAAGGTACTGGCATGGCAGTAAGTCCCGTGGCAGATGCAGCGACGAGCAAGTACGACATCGGCGAGGCGATGTGCCCCTACCGCCTGGTCCTGGAGCACGTCACCAGCCGTTGGGGTGTCCTCGTCCTGATCGAGCTGCTGGAGCGCCCCTACCGCTTCAGCGAACTGCGCCGCACGATCGGCCGCGTCAGCGAGAAGATGCTCACGCAGACCCTCCAGACCCTGGAACGTGACGGTCTGGTCCACCGCGACGCGAAACCGGTGATCCCCCCGAGGGTCGACTACTCCCTGACCGACCTGGGCCGCGAGGCGGCCGAACAGGTGCGCGGGTTGGCGCTGTGGACCAGCGAGCGGATGGGAGACGTCGAGAAGGCGCGGCAGGCGTACGACGCACGCAAGGTCGACTCGCGCGGCTGAAAGGCTGGGCCGGACATGGTTGAGGGCCCGGTGCCGTACGGCACCGGGCCCTCAACCATGTCCGAACGGGCCGGTCAGCCCACCACCGTCCAGGTGTCCCCACCCGCCAGCAGCGCGCCCAGATCCCCCTTGCCGTTCTGCTCGATCGCCGTGTCCAGCTGGTCGGCCATCTGGGTGTCGTACACCGGACGCTCCACCGAGCGGAACACGCCGACCGGCGTGTGGTGCAGGGTGTCCGGGTCGGCCAGGCGGGAGAGGGCGAACGCGGTGGTCGGGGACGCGGAGTGGGCGTCGTGAACCAGGACCTGCGACTCGTTCTCCGGGGTCACGGTGACGACCTTCAGGTCACCGGTCTGCGCATCCCGTACGACGCCGCGCGCCCTGTCCGCGCCGAAGCGGATCGGCTGCCCGTGCTCCAGCCGGATCACCGCCTCCTCGGCCTGCTGCTTGTCTTTGAGGGCCTCGAAGGCGCCGTCGTTGAAGATGTTGCAGTTCTGGTAGATCTCGATCAGCGCCGTGCCCTTGTGGGCCGCCGCCTCGCGCAGCACCTGGGTGAGGTGCTTGCGGTCCGAGTCGATCGTGCGCGCCACGAAGGACGCCTCCGCGCCGATCGCCAGCGACACCGGGTTGAAGGGGGCGTCCAGCGACCCCATCGGCGTCGACTTCGTGATCTTGCCGACCTCGGAGGTGGGAGAGTACTGGCCCTTCGTCAGACCGTAGATCCGGTTGTTGAACAGCAGGATCTTGAGGTTGACGTTGCGGCGCAGGGAGTGGATCAGGTGGTTGCCGCCGATCGACAGCGCGTCACCGTCGCCGGTCACCACCCACACGCTCAGGTCCCGCCGCGAGGTGGCGAGGCCCGTCGCGATGGCGGGCGCGCGGCCGTGGATGGAGTGCATCCCGTAGGTGTTCATGTAGTACGGGAAGCGGGACGAACAGCCGATGCCGGAGACGAAGACGATGTTCTCCTTGGCCAGGCCCAGCTCCGGCATGAAGCCCTGGACCGCGGCCAGGATCGCGTAGTCACCGCAGCCGGGGCACCAGCGCACTTCCTGATCGGACTTGAAGTCCTTCATGGACTGGCGGGCCTCGGCCTTGGGGACGAGCGAGAGTGCCTCGATCGTGCCCGTGCCTTCCGTGGACGTCTCAGCCATCGATGGCCTCCTTGAGCGCCTTGGCGAGCTGTTCCGCCTTGAACGGCATGCCGTTGACCTGGTTGTACGAGTGGGCGTCCACCAGGTACTTCGCCCGGATCAGGGTGGCGAGCTGGCCGAGGTTCATCTCGGGGATCACCACCTTCTCGTAACGTCCGAGTACCACGCCCAGGTTGCGCGGGAACGGGTTCAGATGGCGCAGATGCGCCTGCGCGATCGACTCGCCGGCGTTGCGCAGCCGCCGGACCGCGGCCGTGATCGGGCCGTACGTCGATCCCCAGCCCAGCACCAGCGTCGTCGCCTCGTGCGGGTCGTCGACCTCCAGGTCCGGTACCTCGATGCCGTCGATCTTGGCCTGGCGGGTGCGGACCATGAAGTCGTGGTTGGCCGGGGCGTACGAGATGTTGCCCGTGCCGTCCTCCTTCTCGATGCCGCCGATCCGGTGCTCCAGGCCCGGGGTGCCAGGGATCGCCCACGGCCGGGCGAGGGTCTGCGGGTCGCGCTTGTACGGCCAGAAGACCTCGCTGCCGTCCTGAAGGGTGTGGTTCGGACCCTGCGCGAACTGCACGGTCAGGTCCGGCAGCTCGTCCAGCTCCGGGATCCGCCAGGGCTCCGAGCCGTTGGCCAGATAGCCGTCCGACAGCAGCATCACCGGAGTGCGGTACGTGAGCGCGATCCGCGCCGCCTCCAGAGCCGCGTCGAAGCAGTCGGCCGGGGTGCACGGCGCGACGATCGGCACCGGCGCCTCGCCGTTGCGGCCGAACATGGCCTGCAACAGGTCCGCCTGCTCCGTCTTGGTCGGCAGCCCTGTCGAGGGTCCGCCGCGCTGGATGTCGATCACCAGCAGCGGCAGCTCCAGCGACACCGCCAGGCCGATCGTCTCCGACTTCAGCGCCACACCGGGGCCGGAGGTCGTGGTCACCGCCAGCGAACCGCCGAAGGCCGCACCCAGCGCCGCGCCGATACCGGCGATCTCGTCCTCGGCCTGGAAGGTCCGTACGCCGAAGTTCTTGTGCTTGCTCAGCTCGTGCAGGATGTCGGAGGCCGGGGTGATCGGATACGAGCCCAGATACAGCGGCAGGTCCGCCTGGCGGGACGCGGCGACCAGTCCGTAGGACAGGGCGAGGTTCCCGGAGATGTTGCGATAGGTGCCGACGGGGAAGGCCTTCGTCGCCGGGGCGATCTCGTAGGAGACGGCGAAGTCCTCGGTCGTCTCGCCGAAGTTCCAGCCCGCGCGGAAGGCGGCGATGTTGGCGGCCGCGATATCCGGCTTCTTGGCGAACTTCGAGGTCAGGAACTTCTCCGTGCCCTCGGTCGGCCGGTGGTACATCCAGCTCAGCAGGCCCAGCGCGAACATGTTCTTGCTGCGCTCGGCCTCCTTGCGGGTGAGGTCGAAGTCCTTCAGTGCCTCGACCGTCAGGGTCGTCAGCGGCACCGGATGGAGGCTGTACCCGTCGAGCGAGCCGTCCTCCAGCGGCGAGGAGTCGTAGCCCACCTTCTGCATCGCCCGTTTGGTGAACTCGTCCGTGTTGACGATGATCTCCGCGCCCCGCGGCAGATCGGCGATGTTGGCCTTCAGAGCCGCCGGGTTCATCGCGACCAGCACGTTCGGAGCGTCGCCCGGAGTGAGGATGTCGTGGTCGGCGAAGTGCAGCTGGAAGGAGGACACGCCCGGCAGGGTGCCTGCGGGGGCCCGGATCTCGGCCGGGAAGTTCGGCAACGTCGACAGATCGTTGCCGAAGGTCGCCGTTTCCGAGGTGAAACGGTCGCCGGTGAGCTGCATTCCGTCGCCGGAGTCCCCCGCGAAACGAATGATCACCCGGTCCAGCCGGCGGACGTCCTTCGTCCCTGCCGGTTTGCGCTGCTCTCCCACGACGGCTTCGTCAGCCTGCTCCGCTGGGCTACTGACCTGGCTGGTCACTGAACTGGACCTCCCTTGAGGCGGCGTCTGGGCACGGCCTTCCCGCAAGCCTTCCCAGGATCAACCCTACGTCTGCAAAGGTCGCTCTCCCTGGGCCATTCGCATGACGGACGTGGATTTCAGGTGGTGCGCCACCAGGAATTGTCTTGATTTACACGCCCCCCCGGCGCTTTTTTGAAGACGCTCCCCGCGCGTTCTTTGGTTCTGGTCCGCAAGCTCGGCAGATCCGGGCTTTCTGACACGGTGTCAGATCGTTAGGAGTTGAGATAGGTGAGGACCGCCAGAACCCGCCGGTGGTCCCCGTCGCTCTGCGACAGCCCGAGCTTCAGAAAGATGTTGCTGACGTGCTTCTCGACCGCTCCGTCGCTCACCACCAGCTGCCGGGCGATGGCAGAGTTGGTCCGCCCCTCGGCCATGAGTCCCAGGACCTCCCGCTCACGCGGCGTGAGCCCCGCGAGGACGTCCTGCTTACGGCTGCGGCCCAGCAGCTGGGCGACGACCTCCGGGTCGAGCGCCGTACCCCCTCGGGCCACCCGCACGACCGCGTCCACGAACTCCCGAACCTCCGCCACGCGGTCCTTGAGCAGATAGCCGACTCCGCGGCTGGACCCGGCCAGCAGTTCCGTGGCGTACCGCTCCTCCACGTACTGCGACAGTACGAGTACCCCCAGCCCGGGGTGCGACTTGCGCAGCTGGACGGCAGCCCTTACTCCTTCGTCGGTGTGCGTCGGCGGCATTCTCACGTCCGCCACCACCACGTCCGGCAGCTCGCCCTGTCCGTCCAGCTCGGTGATGGTCTTGATCAGCGCGTCGCCGTCTCCGACGCCCGCCACGACCTCGTGCCCACGGTCGGTCAAAAGCCGGGTCAGTCCCTCCCTGAGCAGCACCGAATCCTCGGCGATGACCACCCGCACCCTGTCCTCCACGTCCCCGGCCCCCCGTGTGCCTTGGCATTCGGCCGAGCGTGTCCCGGCCCTGTCGTCCTTCGCGCCCTCAGTATCCCGCGATCGGCTCTTCCGCACCGGGCCTGTGGATAACTGCATGCGAACGACGTGACGGGACTCGGGGTGTGTCTGCGGCCAAGGCGTGCTTGCTGTCAACGCGTGTTTGCTGCCACACGGAAATCCGGCCCCGAACCAACCGGAGCCGGATCCCTGTGTCGGTGGGATGCCGAAGGGCACCCCCGAACAGCACCCCGAACGGCACCCTCCGAACTACACGGTCCGCCAGGGAAGCTCAGCCGTCACCCTGGTGGGCCCGCCGACCGGCGAGTCGACCACCAGGATCCCGTCGACCGCGTCCAGCCGCTCGGCCAGCCCCGACAGCCCCGAGCCGCCGGAGGTGCCCGCGCCACCGACCCCGTTGTCCACGACCTGCAACATCAGCCGGTTCTCCACCCGCCACACGTCCACGGCCGCCCACGTCGCCCGCGAGTGCTTGCTGATGTTCTGGAGCAGCTCCGACACCGTGAAGTAGGCGATCCCCTCGATCGCCGGCACGGGCCGATCCTCCAGATCCACCTGGACCTCCACCGGCACCGCGCACCGCGAGGCCACCGCCGACAGAGCCGCGTCAAGACCCCGGTCGGTCAGGACCGCCGGATGGATGCCGCGTGCCAGATCCCGCAGCTCTTGCAACGCCGTCTTCACCTCGCCGTGTGCCTCGTCGACCATGCGCGCCGCCGCCCCGGGGTCCTCAGCGAGCTTCTCCTTCGCGAGTCCGAGATCCATGGCCAGGGCCACCAGGCGGGCCTGGGCGCCGTCGTGCAGGTCGCGCTCGATGCGCCGCAGGTCGGCGGCGGCCGTGTCGACGACGACACCGCGGTCCGACTCCAGCTCCACCACGCGTGTGGCAAGCCGCGACGGCCCGAGCAGGCCGTGCACCAGCACCCGGTCCACCATCGTCAAGGCCCGCACGATCCAGGGCGTGGCCAGCGTGAACAGCAGGCCCACCAGCGCGGTGACCGTGATCTCGAAGGGGTTGTCGAGGTAGATCTGGCGCGTCTCGTCGCCGTACACCTGAATGCCGTCCTGACCGGCCGACACCGGCAAGGCCCAGAACCACAGCGGATAGGTCAGCAGCGCCCAGCCGTACACCCACACGTTCAGCGCGACGACGAAGGAGAACACCGCCCACGGGAAGTGCAGCACCGCGTACAGCAGGGCCCGCCACGACGTCCCGCTCTTCAGCACGGCCCCCATCCAGGCCATGAAGCCGCTCCGGCGCATCCGCAGCGGCTCCGGATCCGCCACCTCCAGCTTCAGCAGCGCACGCGCGCGTGCCCGCTCCAGCACCCCGAAGCCACGGCAGCCGGCCAGCCCCGCCGCCAGCACCGGGATGCCGAGGAACGTCACCAGCAGGCCCGCGCCCAGCGACACCATCGTGATGGCGTACACGAACAGCAGGATGCTGATCGGAAGACCCAGCAGCACATACGAGAACTCCCGCCAGCTGCGTGCCTCGAACGGCGCCCGCAGCCCGGCCGGCAGCCGATGCCGTCGCTCGCCGCCGTGCTCGGGAAGGCCGCGCTCGGCGTAACCGAGCCCGTGCCCGTAGCCCTGTCCGTACTCCGTGGCCATCGGCGTCGTCCGTTCTCCTCGTCCCGTCAGCCCCGCCGCCGGGGCTGTGCCGTCGTATCTCCACCCTGGTCGACCGCAGGTCCGTGGACCATGGAGGCCGTCGGCGTCTCGAACGGGGGGTTTTCCCTACCCCTGACCGGGCCCTGCCCTCGTCCCGGCTACCCCTGCCCGGGGATGCGGTCCCGCCAGGGCAGTTCCGCCGTCACGGTCGTCGGACCGCCCTGCGGTGACTCGATGACGAACAGGCCGTCCACGGCGTCCAGCCGGTCGGCGAGCCCGCGCATGCCCGTGCCGCCGTCGAGGCGCGCGCCGCCACGGCCGTCGTCCCACACCTGGATGAGCAGCCGTTCGTCCGACCGCCAGACATCCACCGACGCCGACTTCGCCCCACTGTGCTTGCTGATGTTCTGCAAGAGCTCGGAGACGGTGAAGTAGGCGATGCCCTCGATGGCCGCCGCCGGTCTGGACAGCAGGTCGACGGTCACCTTCACCGGCACCGTGCAGCGCGAGGCCACCGCCGACAGGGCGGCATCCAGGCCGCGGTCGGTCAGCACGGCCGGATGGATGCCCCGGGCCAGATCCCGTAGCTCCTGAAGCGCCAGCTTCACCTCGCCGTGGGCCTCCGCGACCATCGTCGCCGCCGCGTCCGGATCCTCCAGCAGCTTCTCCTTGGCCAGGCCCAGCCCCATGGCCAGGTTGACCAGGCGGGCCTGCGCGCCGTCGTGCAGATCGCGCTCGATGCGCCGCAGATCCGCGGCCGCCGTATCCACGACGACCCCCCGGTCCGACTCCAGCTCGGCGATCCGGCGCTCCAGCTCGTCGGAGGGCGACAGCAGGCCGCGCACCATCGCCCGGTCCGCGTTCGTCAGGCCCCGCGCGATGAACGGCAGCACCGGCCACAGCACGAACAGCGAGGTCAGCGTGATGGCGAAGGTGAGGACGCCCCAGGGCAGCCGGATGAATTCGTACAGGATCGTGCGCCAGCCCACCGGGTCCTTCAGCGCCAGCCACAGCTGCGGGAAGAACCCGTCCTTGCCGCCGCGCAACGGCAACGGACTCGGCTCGTCCATCCGCACCCCGAGCAACGCACGCGCGCGTGCCCGCTCCAGCTTGCCCAGCTGCCGCGCGCCCACCAGCCCGGCCGCGAGCAGCGGGAACCCGATCACCGTCAAGGTCAGGAAGGCACCGGTGAACAGCACCGTCACGACGTAGGTGAAACCGAGCAGCGACAACGGAAGGTTCGCCAGGAGGTGCGCGATCTCCTTCCAGGTGTGGCGGTCGTAGGCGAAACGGGCGGGGGGCAGCGGCGGCTGGTCGCCGTCGGACCGCCCGGAGGCGTCCCGCGAAGGGCTGGGGCGTTCGGTCATATGGGCTAGCGTGCCGCGCGGTGCGCCGCGGCGCCATGAGGCGGACTGCCGTCGTCTACGGGGGAAATCCCCACCCCCCGACCCGCCCAGGCACCGGACCGTCGTATCCCGATGGGTCTCGACGGGATCTCAACGCGTGACGGGCTGCTTACGGTCTCTTTAGCAGGGCCTAGACTCCCGTGCGTACAGATCGTCGAACAGCGGTGTTCACCGGAAACAGCAGTACTCACCGGAAACGGCAGTGTTCACTGGATCGCCAGTCGCAGGACACTGGTCCTGAGGCATCGGTGACGAGGTCAGGGAGCGAGGGGCGGACGTGTCGGAACTGACCGTCGTCGTGGCGGCGGACTACTTCCAGTCCTACTCGGTCGTCGGACTGCTGGCCGTCGTCGGCGTGCTGTTCGTCGCCGTCGCCTTCGGGGCGGGCCGCCTGCTGCGTCCCGTGGTCCCCACACCCGAGAAGCTCCTGACGTACGAGTGCGGCGTCGACCCCGTCGGCGAGGGCTGGGCCCACACCCAGGTCCGCTACTACGTCTACGCCTTCCTGTACGTGATCTTCGCCATCGACTCGATCTTCCTGTTCCCCTGGGCCACGGTCTTCGCCGACCCGGGCTACGGCGCGACCACGCTCGTCGAGATGTTCATCTTCCTCGGCTTCCTGGCCGTGGGCCTGCTCTACGCATACAAGAAGGGCGTCCTGGCATGGACGTGACGCCAGACACCAACGAGCAGCCCGTTCTGCTCCCGGAGCCGAAGCGGCTGGGCGCACTGGCCCGCCTCGCTCCCGAGCCGATGAAGGTGATCCTCAACTGGGGCCGCCGCTACTCGCTCTGGGTCTTCAACTTCGGCCTCGCCTGCTGCGCGATCGAGTTCATCGCCGCGTCGATGGCCCGCCACGACTTCATCCGCCTCGGCGTGATCCCGTTCGCACCGGGCCCGCGCCAGGCCGACCTGATGGTCGTCTCCGGCACGGTCACGGACAAGATGGCCCCGGCCGTGAAACGCCTGTACGAACAGATGCCCGAGCCGAAGTACGTCATCTCCTTCGGCGCCTGCTCCAACTGCGGCGGCCCGTACTGGGACTCCTACTCCGTCACCAAGGGTGTCGACCAGATCATCCCGGTGGACGTGTACGTCCCCGGCTGCCCGCCCCGCCCCGAAGCACTGCTCCAGGGAATCCTGAAACTCCAGGAGAAGATCGCCCGGGAGTCGCTGGGGGAGCGGTACGGCAGCGGGACGGCGCGCCCCTCCACGGCGGCGCTCCAGAGCGGTCTGGTCAGCGCTCCTGAGGCGCCGGGTTCAGGTGGCGTGAGTGGTCCGGACGCGGGGGAGGCCGACCGATGACGACGACCGGCTGGCTGCCCGCCCCCGTCGAGGACCTCTTCGGCCCGGAGGCCACCGCCGAGGAGTCGTACGACGTCCTTACGGTCGACGTACCCCCGGCGTCCTGGATCACGGCCCTGAAGACAGCCCGCGACGAACTGGGCTGCACCTACTTCGACTGGCTGAGCGCGGTCGACGAACCCGGCACCGGCTTCCGCGTCGCCGCCCATGTCGCGGCCCTGTCTCCGGTACGACGCCTGCTGGTCCGCACGACGGTCCCGCACGAGGCACCGACGCTGCCCACGGCGGTCGGCGTGTACGCGGGCGCCGCCTGGCACGAACGCGAGACACACGAAATGTTCGGCGTCCTGTTCGCCGACCACCCTGCCCTGGACCACCTCCTCCTCCCGGACAACTTCGAGGGCCACCCCCTCCGTAAGGACTTCGTTCTGGCAGCCCGAGTCGCCAAGGCCTGGCCCGGCGCCAAGGAACCCGGCGAGTCCGAACACGGCGGCCCGAAGCGCCGCCAGATGCTGCCCCCCGGCGTCCCCGACCCCAACGAATGGGGCCCCCTCAAAGGCCAGCTCCCCGCTGCCCCGGCCCGCCCGGCCAGGGGCGCGGGACGCGCGGCGGGCGAGCGCCCGGCACGCGCGGCGGGAGACCGTCCGGTCCGACGAACGCGCACGGCCGCAGAGGGCTCGGCGAGCCGGCCGGACCCCTCGACCACGGGCGGGGCTGCGGCCACAGGCGCGGCGGGGACACCTCGACGGGCGCGCACGGCGGCGGAAGGCTCGGCCAGCCAGCAGGGCCCGGCCGGTCAGCAGGCAGCCGTTCCGGCCGCAGACGGTTCGCCCGGCCAGACGTCCGCTGCGGGAGCAGCCGAACCCTCACCGGAGACGACCGCGCCCCCGACGGGCACCGGTACGCCGACCACACCTCGGCGTTCGCGGACCGTCGGCGAGGGCTCGGCGAGCCAGCGGACCGAGACATCGGCGGACGCGACGACCGAGGGAACGGGGGAGGGGCAGGAGCCGGCCGCGACCACCGCCCCGCCGGTCCGGCGCGCGCGCAGCGCCGGCGAAGGCTCGGCATCGCAGCGCCCGGGAACGGGCACGGCCCCGTCCGGTCCCCGCCGATCCCGCAGCGCCTCGGACGGCTCCGCAAGCCAGCGGCCCGCTTCCGACGCGGCGTCACCCGAGACGGCCCCCTCGGCTCCTCCGACTCCCAAGGCCCCCCGAAGCCCGGACGCCCCCTGGCACCACGCCCGCCCCGCCTTCGACGAGCCCGAGCCACAGCAGCCCGGGTCGGCCCCTGAGCAGCCCACGTCGCGCCCCGACCAGCCCGCCCAACCCGAGCCCGACGAGCCTCAGGCCGCCCCCGCCGAGAACGAGGACCCCACAGACTCCGCCGACGACCCCGCCGACGACCGCACCGACCCCGCAGGAGGCCCGCAGTGAACGACGCGCTGGACGTCACCCTGCGACTCCTGATCGTCTTCGTCGTCTTCCTCACGTTCCCCCTGCTCATCGGCCAGACCGAACACAAGGTCATGGCCCATATGCAGGGCCGTCTCGGCCCGATGTACGCGGGTGGCTTCCACGGGTGGGCCCAGCTCGTCGCCGACGGCGTGAAGTTCGCGCAGAAGGAGGACGTCGTCCCGGCAGGCGCGGACCGCCGTATCTTCCAGCTCGCCCCCGCAGTGGCCCTCCTTCCCTATCTGCTGGTCCTCCTCGCCATCCCGATCGGCCCGGGCGAGGGCGCGGTCGGTGAGGTCATCGACGCGGGCATCTTCTTCGTCCTGGCAGTCATGGGCGTCGGCGTCCTTGGCTCGCTCATGGCCGGCTGGGCCTCCGCCAACAAGTTCTCCCTCCTCGGCGGCCTCCGCACCGCCGCTCAGCTCCTGGCCTACGAACTCCCGATGCTGCTGACCGCCGCCTCCGTGGCGATGGCGGCCGGCACCGTCTCTCTCCCCGGCATCCTCGACGCCTTCGAGTGGTGGTGGCTGCCCTGGCAGATCGTCGGCGCGATCGTCTTCTTCGTCGCCGGACTGGCCGAGCTCCAACGCCCGCCCTTCGACATGCCCGTCGCCGACTCGGAGATCATCTTCGGCGCCTACACGGAGTACACCGGCCTCCGTTTCGCTCTCTTCCTCCTCGCCGAATACGCCGGGATCGTCGTCCTGTGCGGCCTGACCACCGTCCTCTTCCTGGGCGGCTGGCACGGCCCCTGGGGCGCCGACGGCCTCGGCTGGGTCTGGACCCTGCTGAAGACGGCCGTCCTCGCCTTCATCGTGATCTGGCTCCGCGTCACCTATCCCCGACTGCGCGAGGACCAGCTCCAGAAGCTCTCCTGGACCCTCCTCGTCCCCCTCTCCCTCGCCCAGATCGCCCTCACCGGCGTCGTCAAGGTGGTGATCCAGTAACCATGGCCCCCCTTCCCGGAAGTGGCCTGGCCAAGGGCCTGGCCGTCACTCTCCGCACGATGACGAGGAAGTCCGTCACCGCGCAGTACCCGGACACCCAGCCCGACCTCCCGCCCCGCACCCGCGGTGTGATCGGCCTGTTCGAGGAGAACTGCACGGTCTGCATGCTGTGCGCCCGTGAGTGCCCCGACTGGTGCATCTACATCGACTCCCACAAGGAGACGGTCCCGGCGGCGGCCCCCGGCGGCCGCGAACGCAGCCGCAACGTCCTCGACCGCTTCGCCATCGACTTCTCCCTGTGCATGTACTGCGGTATCTGCATCGAGGTCTGTCCTTTCGACGCCCTGTTCTGGTCCCCGGAGTTCGAGTACGCCGAGACCGACATCCGCGACCTCACCCACGAGCGCGACAAGCTCCGCGAGTGGATGTGGACCGTCCCGGCCCCGCCCGCCCTGGACCCCGGCGCGGAGGAGCCCAAGGAGATCGCCGCCGCCCGCAAGACCGCCGAGAAGCTGGCGGCCGCCCAGGCGCCGCCGGCAGAGCCGACCGAGCCGCAGGAGGGCGAGTCGTGAGCCCCACCTACGCCACGCTGACCACGGCCGCCGACACTCACGGCTTTCTCTCCCCGACCGGCGTCGAGATCGTCTTCCTCCTCGTCGGCCTGGTCACCTTCGGCGCCGCCCTGGTCACCGTCACCACCCGGCAGCTGGTGCATGCCGCCCTGTGGCTGGTGGTCACCCTCGGCGGTCTCGCCGTCGAGTACCTCCTGCTCACCGCCGAGTTCATCGCCTGGGTGCAGGTCCTCATCTACGTCGGATCCGTCGTCGTCCTCCTGCTCTTCGGTCTGATGCTCACCAGGGCCCCCATCGGCCGCTCCCCGGACGCCGACTCCGGCAACCGCTGGGCCGCGCTCACCGTGGCCGTCGCCTCGGCGGCCACCCTTGTCTGGGTGGTCGTCGACGCCTTCCGCACGACCTGGATCGACCTCGACGGCCCAGCCGCCGGCTCCACCAGGGCCACCGGCGAGAGCCTCTTCCAGAACTGGGTGCTTCCCTTCGAGGCCCTCTCCGTCCTCCTCCTCGCGGCCCTGGTCGGCGCGATCGTCCTGTCCCGCAAGGCAAAGGCGGAGTCGAGCTCTCCCCCTGTGAACTCCCGGGCCGAGACCGGGAGTTCCCCATCTGCCCCGGATTCCCGCAATCACCCGATCGGGCGAAATGGGTCGTCCGAGGGAACTGAGTCGGCCGAGCAGGAGGGCGCCCGCTGATGCATCTCGCCTACCCCGCCGTACTCTCCGCCCTTCTCTTCTGCACCGGCCTGTACGGCGTCCTCGCCCGCCGCAACGCGATCCTGGTCCTGATGTCGGTCGAGCTGATGCTCAACGCCGTCAACCTCAACCTGGTCGCCTTCGACGTCTGGCTCAGCAGGGCCGCCGAGGAGACCCTGCACTCCGGTCAGGCGCTGACCCTGTTCACCATCACCATCGCCGCCGCCGAGATCGGCATCGGCCTGGCGATCGTCCTCGCCGTCCACCGCAACCGCGGCACCTCGGACATCGACAAGCTCCGCGACACCGCCGAAGGCCACGAGACCGACGGCCCCGACCACGACGCCCTCACCGCCGGGCAGGCCGAGAAGGCTGAGGCCACCGCGTGACCACGACCACCCTCGCCGCTCTCGTCCCCCTCCTTCCCTTCCTGGGCGCCGCAGCCGGCCTGCTCATGGGCCGCACGGCCCCCGGCTTCGTCCGCCCGCTCGCCGTCCTGCCGTCGCTCGCGTCCCTCGTGCTCGCCGCGGTGGTCGCCGTGCGCCAGGGCGGCGACCAGGCGATCGACGCCGCCACCGAGCTCACGCCCACCGGCTCGGTCCCGATCGAACTCGCCCTGCACATCGACGGCTTCGCCGCTCTCGTCGCCGTACTCGTCGGTGTCGTCGCCACCTGCGTGCAGATCTACTCGACTGGCTACCTGCGCGAGGATCCGCGCTACCCCTCGTACGCCGCGCTCGTCTCCCTCTTCACCTCCGCGATGCTGCTCGTCGTCTACTCCGGCGACCTGATGGTGCTGCTGGTCGGCTGGGAGATCATGGGCATCTGCTCGTACTTCCTGGTCGGCCACTACTGGGAGACCCCGGAGGCCCGCGCCGCCTCCATCAAGGCCTTCCTCGTGACCAAACTCGGTGACGTCCCCTTCCTCATCGGCCTGTTCGCGCTGGCCACCGACGCCGGGTCCTTCCGCATCACCAAGATCCTCGGCACCGTCGCGAGCGGCGGCCTCGACCACCCGACCCTCATCGCCCTGCTGCTCCTCGCAGGCGTGGCGGGCAAGTCGGCGCAGTTCCCGCTGCACACCTGGCTCCCCGACGCGATGGCGGGCCCGACGCCCGTCTCAGCGCTGATCCACGCCGCGACGATGGTCGCCGCCGGTGTCTACTTCATCGCCCGTCTCCTCCCGGTATTCGAAGCCTCCCAGGCCGCGATGATCGTCCTCGCCGTGATGGCCGCCGTCACGATGATCGGTTCCGGCCTCGCCGCGCTTGCCCAGGACGACATCAAGCGCGTCCTCGCCTACTCGACGATCGGCCAGCTCGGCTACATGACCGGCGCCCTCGCCGTCGCCGACCGCGGGGCCGCCGTCTTCCACCTCCTCTCGCACGGCGCCTTCAAGGCACTGCTGTTCCTCGCGGCAGGCGTGATCATCCACGCCGCTGGTACCAACTCGCTGGCCGCCATGTCCCGCATGAGCCACCTGCGCGACCGCGTGCCGGACGCCTTCTGGACGATGACCGTGGCGCTCCTCGCGCTCGCCGCGATCCCGCCGTTCAGCGGCTTCTTCTCCAAGGAGTCCGTCCTCGGCGCCGCCGAGCACGCCGCCACCGGCCATGCCGAGAACGTCCCGGGCGCCGCAGGCTGGACCGTCCTGATCGCCGGCCTGATCACGGCCGTGCTCACCGCCGCCTACGCGACGCGGCTGTGGCTGCTGGCCTTCCGCGGCCGCGGCGCCGAGGCCCCGGACCACGGCGGGCAGCCGCTGACGATGACCGTGGTGCTGTGGGTCCTCGCCGTGCCGTCCCTCGCCGTCGGCGCCTTCGCCTACCGCGTGCTCCCCGACTGGTTCGACGGCCGCGACCTCGCCCCGACCCTCACCACCTCCTTCCTCGGCACGGGCGTGGCCCTGGTCGGCGGCATCGTCACCTACGCGGCCTGGCGTCACACCACGGCCGTGGCGGCGCGCGTCCCGCTGGGTGCGGTCGCGGCTCACCCGGAGGGCGACGCCGCCCAGGTCGAGGCCGAGGCCATCGCCAGCCACGCGTCCGTGTACGGGGGAGTGGCCTACGCGCCCGACCCGGCGGACCCGGGGCGGCTGCTGCTCGGTCCGCTGCACCGCCATGCCGCCGTCGGCTTCCACCTCGACGCCGTGTACCGGGCACTTTTCGTCCGACCGGTCCAGGCCGGCGCGAGTCTCGTCCGGTTCCTCGACCGCGAGGTCGTCGACACCTATGTGCGCGGCGTGGGTGCCCTACCCCGCTGGCTCGGCATCGCCGTACGGCGCGCCCAGACCGGCAATGTGCAGACCTATGTGAGCGCGCTGCTCGCCGGCACCGTCGTCCTCGCGGTCGCCGTCGTCCTCGTCGCCACGGGAGCGTGAGCAGGCGTGATCGATATCAACGAGTCCGTGATGCAGTTCCTTCTGGCGTTCGTCGTCGTCGGCCCGCTTCTCGGCGCGGCCGCCGCTCTCCTGCCGGCCCCGCCCGGGCTGAAGGGGAAGTCGCCCGAGCAGGCGGTGCTCCGGCACGGCGTCACCGTCACCGGTGCGATCCTCATCGCGGCCATCGTCCTCGCGCTGGGCTTCGACCACGACCAACCGTCGAAGATGCAGGCCAGCACGGACATCAGCTGGATCCCCGCACTCGACGTGCGCATCCACCTCGGCATCGACGGCATCTCCCTCCCCCTTCTGGTCCTGACCGCGCTGCTGACCTTCCTCTGCGCGCTCTACTCGTACTTCAAGATGCCTGCGGGCCCGACCCCGAAGGCCTTCGTCGCACTGCTGCTCGTCCTGGAGTCCGGCACCCTCGCCACCTTCGCCGTCCTCGACCTGCTCCTGTTCTTCCTCGCCTTCGAGATGGTCCTCATCCCGATGTACTTCCTCATCGCCCGCTGGGGCGGCGAGGACCGAGCCGCGGCCGCCTGGAAGTTCATCCTCTACACGCTGCTCGGCTCCGTGGTCATGCTGCTCGGCCTGCTCCTGATCGGACTCAAGGCGGGCACATTCGACATGGTGGCACTCGCCACTGACAACGGCCGGTCCCTGAGTGCATCCGTGCAGGTCATCGCCGTTTTGGCGATCGGCATCGGGCTCGCGGTCAAGACGCCGATGTGGCCGCTGCACAGCTGGCTGCCCGACGCCCACACCGCCGCGCCGACCGTCGGCTCGGTCCTGCTGGCGGGTGTCCTGCTGAAGATGGGCACGTACGGTTTCGTCCGTATCCTCCTGCCGATCGCCCCTGACGGGTTCGCCGACTTCGCGCCGTACCTCGCCGCCTTCGCCGTCGTCGGAATCATCTACGGATCTCTGGCCTGCCTCGCCCTTGCCAAGCAGGGTGCCAAGGGCGACCTCAAGCGCCTCATCGCCTACTCCTCCGTCGGCCACATGGGCTTCGTCCTGCTCGGCATCGCCACGATGACCCCGACCGGCGTGAACGGCGCCCTGTTCGCCAACATCGCCCACGGCCTCATCACCGGCCTGCTGTTCTTCCTGGTCGGCGCGCTGAAGGACCGTACGGGCACCACCGACCTCGACGCCCTCGCCGAGCAGACCGGCGCCGCCCTCTACGGCAAGGCACCGCGCCTGGGCGGCCTGCTGGCGTTCGCCGCGGTCGCCTCCCTCGGACTGCCTGGCCTCGCCGGGTTCTGGGGCGAGATGCTCGCGCTGTTCGGCGCGTTCGAGCCCGCCCCCGAACTCAGCCGCCCGGCCTTCCTCACCTTCATGGCGATCGGTGCCTTCGGTACCCTGCTCACCGCCGCGTACCTGCTCGTCGTGGTCCGCCGCGTCTGCATGGGCGCCCCACCGCAGGACGCCCCGAAGCTCGCCGACGTCCAGACGTACGAGTTCGCGGCATGGACGCCGCTCGTCGCCCTCACCGTCGTCGCCGGACTGTGGCCGAAGACCCTCCTCGGCCTCACCGACCCGGCCGTGCAGCAGCTCCTCGCAGGAGGCACCCGATGAGCTCCCTGGCCCAGAGCCTGGCCCAGCCATTGGCCGAGTCGGTGGTCCAGTCCGTCGACTGGCTCGCCATCGCGCCGCCCACTATCGCCGCGGTCGTCGCACTAGCGGTGCTCGTCGCCGACCTGTTCGTCGCGGAGCACAAGAAGGCCCTGCTCGGCTGGACGTCCGTGGCCGGCCTGGCCGCTTCCCTGCTCCTGCTTCTGCCGCTCCTTGACGGCGACCGTTCCACCTTCTGCCTGACCGGCGACTCCGACGTGTGCAGTTATACGGCCGACCGGTTCACCCTGGTCATCCAGTTCCTCGTCCTCGGCGGCGCCCTCCTCGCCGCACTCCTGTCGGTCACCGCACTCAAGGACGCCAACAAGGAACTCCCCGAAGGGGAGTTCTGGTTCCTGCTGCTCTCCTCCGCCGCCGGAGCCGCCCTGCTGCCGGCCTCCCGAGACCTGGCCACCCTCATCGTCGCGCTCGAAGTCGCCTCCCTGCCGGCCTTCGCGCTGGTCGGCCTCCGCCATGGCGACCGCAAGTCCTCCGAGGCGGCCCTGAAGTTCTTCCTGTCCTCGGTCACCGCGACCGCGGTCAGTCTCATGGGCATCAGCTTCGTGTACGCCTCCACGGGCACCCTCTACCTCACCCAGATCGCCGACCGGATCCAGCACGTCGACGGACAGCTCCAGACCCTCACCCAGACCGGAGTCGTCCTCACTCTGATCGGCTTCGCCTTCAAGACGGCCGCCGTACCCTTCCACTTCTGGGTGCCGGACACCTACGTAGGGGCGCCGTTGCCCGTCGCCGCCTACTTGTCGGTCGTCGGCAAGGCTGTCGGCTTCACGGGCCTGATCCTCATCACGGTCGTCGCCCTCCCGTCGTACGCCGACGTCTGGGGCCCCGCGCTCGCGGCGCTGGCCGCCCTCACCATGACCGTGGGCAACGTCGGCGCCCTGCGCCAGCAGGCCACGCGCGCGCACAGCGCGGTTCGCCTGCTCGCCTGGTCCTCCGTTGGCCAGGCCGGCTACCTCCTGGTGCCGGTCGCCGCCGCCGCGTACTCCGACGACGCCGAGCGGTCCATCGGCTCCACCGTCGCCTACGCCCTCATGTACGCCGCCGTGAACCTCGGCGCCTTCGCGGTGGCCGCACTCGTCGGCCGTACGAAGCCCCTCAACCGAGTCAGCGACTACCGCGGCCTGTATGCGCGCAACCCCTTGTCCGCCCTGATCCTGGCCTTCTTCCTGCTCTGCCTCGCCGGACTCCCGCCGGGCATCATCGGCCTCTTCGCCAAGGTCACCGTCTTCTCCGCCGCCGTCGACGCGGGCCTGGGCTGGCTGGCCGTGGTCATGGCCGTCAACGTCGTGATCGCACTGTTCTACTACCTCCAGTGGACGGCCCTGCTGTTCCGCGCCCCAGAAGGCGATGCTGTCAGACACCTCGTCCCCGCGCCGCTGACGGCCACGATGGCTCTCACCGGAGTAGTCGGCATCGCCCTGTCCGGAGCCCCCCAGCTGATCCTGCGCTTCGCCGACACCGGCCTCTTCTGAGCCCTGGCGTAACCCCGCGCGCGTAGCCCACTCGGTACCCACGTGCACATGGTTCGCTCGGTCCCACGCGCGCGCAGATCACTGGGTCCGGCCCGGCCCGCGCGCGCGTAGTTCACAGCGCCCGCACGCGCGCGTCACTCGCTCTCCACGCGCCCGCAGCCGCACGCCGGTGCCTTCACCCGGACGGCCCACGCCCGCCGACGTGCGCACCAGGGAACCCGTGGCCCTCGCCTGGCGTTGACCAGTACAGAAGGGTCCACTGGACGTGAGACCACGGCACCAGTGGCATCGGAGATCGACCAGCAAAGGGTTCCCCTGCCGCACCACTTGGAGGGCGTACCGTGCACCGCCGGCACAACGGGCTCAGGACCGCAGTCCTCCTCGGGGGCCTGTCCGCACTCATCATCGTCATCGGCAGCCTCTTCGGCCGGATGGGGCTCGTCGTCGCGGTCCTGATCGCGCTGGGCACGAACGCGTACGCGTACTGGAACAGCGACAAGCTGGCGCTCCGTGCGATGCGCGCCCGCCCGGTCAGCGAGTTCGAGGCCCCGGCCCTGTACCGCATGGTCCGCGAGCTCTCCACCCAGGCCCGGCAGCCCATGCCCCGCCTGTACATCTCCCCGACCGAGGCGCCGAACGCCTTCGCGACGGGTCGCAACCCGCGCAATGCCGCAGTGTGCTGCACCGAAGGCATCCTGCGCATCCTGGACGAACGCGAACTGCGCGGCGTCATCGGCCACGAGCTCAGCCATGTCTACAACCGCGACATCCTGATCTCGTCGGTCGCCGGCGCACTCGCCTCGGTGATCATGTTCCTGGTCAACTTCGCCTGGCTGATCCCGATCGGCCGTTCCGATGACGACGACGGCCCCGGCATCCTCGGCATGCTGCTGATCATGATCCTCGGCCCGCTCGCCGCCGCGCTCATCCAGCTGGCCATCAGCCGCTCCCGGGAGTACGAGGCCGACGCGTCCGGTGCCCAGCTCACCGGCGACCCGCTCGCCCTCGCCAGCGCCCTGCGCAAGCTCGAACTCGGCACCAAGCAGCTCCCGCTGCCCCCCGAGCCCCGCATCGAGACCGCCAGCCACATGATGATCGCGAACCCCTTCCGCCCGGGTCAGGGGTTCTCCAAAATGTTCTCCACCCACCCGCCGATGGCGGACCGTATCGCCCGGCTCGAAAAGATGGCAGGCCCCCCACAGTGAAGACCATCCTCAACGTCATCTGGCTCGTCCTGAGCGGCTTCTGGCTGTTCCTCGGCTACATGCTCGCGGGCCTCCTGCTCTGCATCACCATCATCGGCATCCCCTTTGGCGTCGCGGCCTTCCGCATCGGCATCTACGCCCTGTGGCCCTTCGGCTACACCACGGTCGAGCGCCGCGACGCCGGAGCGCCGTCCTGCATAGGCAACGTTCTGTGGCTGGTCCTCGCCGGCTGGTGGCTGGCCATCGGCCACATCGTCACCGGTCTCGCCCTGTGCGTCACGATCATCGGTATCCCGTTCGGCATCGCCAACTTCAAACTGATCCCGGTCTCGTTGTTCCCGCTGGGCCGCGAGATCGTCTCGACGAACCAGCCGTTCGCATCGAGCTGGTAGGCATCTTCGCGAGCGGGTAGGCATCTTCGCTTCGCACCGGCTGCCGTCCGGGGGCCGGACGGCAGCCGAAGTTTTCCACAACCCCGCAGTTGTCCACAGGCCGGATCGCTTGTCAGTGGCGGCTTGCATCATGAACGCATGACCGAGAACGAGCAGTTGCTGACGAGTGTGGCGGACAAGGCCCGCAACCTCCGCCCGTGGGGCTGGACTTCCCTCCCCGAGTCCGTGGACGCGGCCACTCCGGCCCGCGCCGAGGCTGCGCTCGGCTTCCCCCTGCCCCCGCTGCTCGCCGACCTCTACCTGCGTATAGGTGACGGCGGATTCGGTCCGGAGTACGGCTTGTTGGCCCTGCTCGACAGCCCTCCGGCCGGCGAGCCCGCCGCCGTCACGCAGTACCTCGCCAACCGCGAGAGCGGCCGCGAGGACCCCGACTGGCCCTGGCCCGAAGGCGTCCTGCCGATATCCCACTGGGGCTGCGCGATGTATGCCTGCGTGGATTGCCACAGCTCCCAGGCCACCGTCCTCCTCTCCGACGGCACGGGTTGGTACGAGGAGATGAACGACGATGTGGAGCCGACCCCTCGGACCGACTTCCGTATACGCACGGCCAAGGCCCCAGGGAAGGGGGCGTGATTCGACGGCGGGCGGCGATGGACCGACGGCTGGCTGAGTGGATCAACGGCCACTGAGCGGACCGCGACGACCACCCGAGTCAGCCCCGCCCTGCGCCCGCGCCTCTGAGGGGACCGGTCATGCCACCGGGCTGGGGCACCAACCCCCGGCCCCGCTCTCTCCCCCTCGCCCCCGCAACCCGCCCACCAGCGACGCACCCGCGTACGTCGGCGACCTACCGCTGGCCGCGCTCCCGCACTACCCGGTCACCTGACCGCCCCGCCACTCACCATCCACCGCCGCACTCCATACGCGATCACACCCACCGCCAGCACACTCGCACCCACGACAACGGAGATCTCCGGAAGCGAGAGTGCCAGGGCCACGCACCCGAGGAGCCCAACCGCCGGCACAAACCGCCTGGTGGGCGCCGCGTCGAGAGTCCAGGCCGAGGCATTGGCCACCGCGTAGTACGCCAACACCCCGAAGGAGGAGAACCCGATCGCACCTCGCAGGTCCACCGTGGCGGCCAGGACCGCGACCACCACCCCCACTGCCAGTTCTGCCCGGTGGGGCACCTGGAAGCGCGGATGCACGGTGGCCAGGACGCCGGGCAGATGCCGGTCGCGCGCCATGGCCAGAGTCGTCCGGGAGACGCCCAGGATCAGGGCGAGCAGCGAGCCCAGCGCAGCGACGGCCGCGCCCACCCGCACCACCGGCGACAGCCCCGGCACCCCGGCCGCCCGCACCGCGTCGGCCAGCGGCGCCCCAGCGTGCCCGAGCCCCTCCGAGCCCAGCACGGAAAGGACAGCCACCGCCACACACGCATACACCGCCAGCGCGATGCCCAGGGCCAGCGGAATCGCCCGGGGGATGGTGTGCGCCGGGTCCCGCACCTCCTCACCGAGCGTCGCGATCCGCGCGTACCCGGCGAACGCGAAGAACAGCAGCCCCGCCGCCTGCAGCACGCCGCCCACACCGCCCGAGACCCCGATGTCCAGGCGCCCGGCGTCGGACTGCCCGGACCCCAGACAGACGACCACCACACAAGAGAGGACAGCCAGGACCACCGCCACGATCGCTCGTGTCAGCCAGGCGGACTTCTGGACCCCGCCGTAGTTCACCGCCGTCAGCGCCACCACGGCCGCGACCGCCACCGCGTGCGCCTGCCCCGGCCAGACGTAGGTGCCCACGGTGAGCGCCATCGCCGCACAGGAGGCCGTCTTACCGACCACGAACGACCAGCCCGCGAGATACCCCCAGAACTCGCCGAGCCGCTCGCGCCCGTACACATACGTGCCGCCCGAAGCCGGATACAGGGCGGCCAGCCGTGCCGACGACGTGGCGTTGCAGTAGGCGACCACGGCCGCGACCGCGAGTCCGAGCAGCATTCCGGATCCGGCCGCGCGGGCGGCGGGTCCCAGGGCGGCGAAGATTCCGGCCCCGACCATCGAGCCGAGTCCGATGACCACGGCGTCCCCGAGACCGAGGGTGCGCCGCAGCTCGGAGGAGGCAGAGCTGGACCGTTTCATGGCCGGAACCCTACTGATCGCCGCAACCGGGGGATGCCACGGTGACGTCCTGTTCATCAACAGAGCACGAACAAGCGCGCCCAAGATCACAGTGCCTGGAGAGTGCAGGCACGGCGCGGAGGGGCAGGGTTCACGGCATGACGATCATCAGCTGGATCATTCTGGGGCTGCTGGCCGGAGCCATCGCCAAGTTCCTGCTTCCGGGTCGCGACCCGGGCGGCTTCATCGGCACCACTGTCATCGGCGTCGCCGGCGCGTTCATCGGTGGCTGGATCTCGGCCCGCTGGCTGGACCACCCCATCACCAAGGACTTCTACGACGGCGCCACCTGGGCAGCCGCGATCGGCGGCTCCCTCGTGCTCCTGATCGCCTACCGCCTCCTGTTCGGCCACTCGCGCAACTGAGTGAGGCGAGCCCACCCCGGACCGCAGCCAGCAGGCGAGAAGGGTGGGCACCCGCGAGTGCCCACCCTTCCTCGTAGAGCATTACGCCGAAACCGCCGGGTGCTGAAGCCGCCGGGCGCGCCCGGGCCGGCATCGGATCAGCAGTTCACCTGTAGTTCACGAACTGCAACGCGAAGTCGAAGTCCTTGCCCTTCAGCAGGGCGATCACGGCCTGGAGGTCGTCCCGGCTCTTGGAGCTGACCCGCAGCTCATCGCCCTGCACCTGGGCCTTGACGCCCTTGGGGCCCTCGTCGCGGATGATCTTCGCCACCTTCTTCGCGTTCTCCTGGGAGATGCCCTCCTCGATCGACGCGAAGATCTTGTATTCCTTGCCCGAGAGCTGGGGCTCGCCCGCGTCCAGGGCCTTCAGCGAGATCCCGCGCTTGATCAGCTTGGACTGGAAGACGTCGAGGACAGCCTTCACCCGGTCCTCGGAGTTCGCCTCCATGAGGATCTTGTCACCGGACCACGAGATCGAGGCACCCACGCCCTTGAAGTCGTAGCGCTGTGAGATCTCCTTGGCGGCCTGGTTGAGGGCGTTGTCGACCTCCTGCCGCTCGACCTTCGAGACGATGTCGAAACTGGAGTCGGCCATGTCCTGTGGCTCCTTGTATCGGGGTGCGTATGGGGTGCGTCTCGGCGGGCGTGGGGGTGACCGCCGAGCCCGGGGCGGAACCCGGGCCGCATTCGGACAAGCCTAGCCACCCGTGGTCCCCCGGGAGGCGATCAATCGGGTGGCGAAGCACCCCTCCACATCGGGTATTGTTTACGTCGTTGCCACGGAGCACCGCCGAAAAGCGGTTCGAATGGCAGCAACCCCGGCGGTGTGCCCGAGCGGCCAAAGGGAGCAGACTGTAAATCTGCCGGCTCAGCCTTCCCAGGTTCGAATCCTGGCGCCGCCACACTGGGGAAACCCCTCCGATCTGCCGAAACGTAGAGCGGAGGGGTTTTCGCGTTCCGGCGCCGGGCGCGGGGCACACTGATGTCATGTCCGCGCGTCGTAGAAGCTGCCCCGAGTGCCGTCGTGAGATCGCCGTCGTCGCCGGTCGTTTCGCACGGCACGATCCGCCCGGCGCGCGCGAGCACGGGAAACTCGTGTCATGTCCCGGGTCGAGGCGACAGGCGCAACTCGGAGCCGCGCAGCCCGCGTTGGACGGGTACGTCGTGCCCGACTTCCCCGGACAGCTTCCTCTGTTCTGAGAACCCCTCAACCCGAGCCGGACGCAGAGCCTCCACGCCGAGTGGCCGAGTCCCGTCCTCACGCGCCGAGCCCGGCTGTCTCACCCCGAAGCGGCCGAGCCGCCCGAGGAACGGGGACGTCCATCCGCGTCACGAGCCCGTCCCCGTCGAACCGGTACACGTGCTCGACGGTCTCCTCCGCCCACCGATCGTCGCCCGACGCGTCGCGCATACCGAGCCGTACGGTCGCCACCACGGGCTCGCCGTCCTCGTCCGGCCGAAGTCCCTCCAGTCGGACCAGGGGATGTCCGGCGGCGAACTGCCGTGCCCAGTACGCGCGTACCGCCTCGCGGCCGTGCAGACGGACTCCGTCCAGAACGTTCGGCCAGTCCACATCAGGGGCGAGGCACCGCTCCAAGAAGGGCTCTCGCTCGTCCGTCGAGAAGACCTCGTACATGCGGCGCAACAGCGCCTCCTGCGCGGCCGGAACCCCCTCCGGGCCCATCCTCAGTTCCCCGCCACTGACTTCACCGCCACCGACACCGGGGCCGAGCCGCTGATGAGTTCGAGCGTCAGGCCGGCCGTGGCCGGGGTGTCGAGCAACTCCGCGAGGACGGCGGCCACATCGTCGCGCGGGATCGGGCCGCGGCCGGTGTGGGCCTCCAGGCGCACCAGGCCGGTTCCGGCGTCGTTCGTCAGCATGCCGGGGCGCAGGATCGTCCAGTCCAGCCCGGCCAGGCCACGGACGTACTCGTCGGCTCCGCCCTTGGCGCGCAGGTAGACGTCGAAGACCTCGCCGCCTTCGTGCTTCGGGTCCGCGCCCATGGAGGACACGATCAGGAAGCGCCGTACGCCCGCCTGGACCGCCGCGTCCGCGAACAGGACCGCCGCCCCCTTGTCCACCGAGTCCTTGCGGTCCGTTCCGCTGCCAGGGCCCGCGCCGGCGGCGAAGACGGCTGCGTCCGCGCCCTGGAGTTGTGTCGCGACGTCCTCGACCGAGGCCGACTCCAGGTCCAGCAGGATCGGTTCGGCACCGGCCTCCCGCAGATCGTCGGCTTGTTCGGCCTTGCGGATGATCCCCGCGACCTCATCCCCGCGCGCGGCGAGCAGCGTCTCCAGCCGCAGCGCGATCTGACCATGACCACCAGCGATGACAATGCGCATGTCTTCGACCGTACGCCCGGACGGCCGCATCCGCCGCACGACTTCAGCCACGCCTCACGTCCCCCGAGGCGCCTGCATCACAGCACCTGACAGGGGCGCATCTCATGCTCAGACGCCAGGCGCACGAGCTGTCCGCGCACCCCCCCGTGCGCCCCCACCCGCCCCCTTGCCACATCTTCGGAGTGTCCGCCCCGCACCTCCTCAGGACAGCTCTCCCCGCCCCTGCCGTGGCAGCCCCAACTCCGCTGCCACCGCCGAGTTGCAGTACTCCCGCACCGCGCTCGTCCGCGCCACCACGCGCCCCCGGTGCACCACGATGCGGCTGTACGCCAGCGACAGCGCCCCCGCCAGCCGGTCCCCGCGCACCGCCAGCAACTCGGCCGGGAAGCCCGCCTCCACCCGCACCTCGGGAAGGCCCAGCACGGCACGCGCCGACGCGCTCACGGCGTCGTACGCGTCCTCGGGGCGCAGCCCGTGCCGGGAGGCCAGCAGGTAGGCGGCCTCCAGCGGGTCTCCGCGTCCGACCGGGTTCGACACGTCTCTGAGGGCACCGCTTCCGGCGGCGACGCGTACGCCGGCGGCGCGCAGCAGCCGTACAGGCGCCGTACTCCGCCGTTCCGCGCCCCCGCAGCCGCCCTGGGGCAGGCAGGTCACCGTCACCCCGGCCGCGGCGAGCTGGTCCGCGGTGCGGGACGCCGTCTGGGCGGGCATGCGTCCCAGGCCGCCGCACGGGCCGAGGGTCACGCCGGGGCGCAGCCCGCCGGCCATGGCGGCGAGCCGGGCCAGGCGAGCCGGGTCGGTGGCGTCGGTGTGCAGATCGACGGGGCACCCGTGCTCGGAGGCGACCTCCAGGACCGCCTCCACGTAACCCGTCGGATCCGGGTCCAGATCCGGGCAGCCGCCGACCACCGACGCGCCCATCTTCAGCGCGTCCCGCAGCATCGACAGCCCGTCGGCGCCGGCCACGCCGGTCAGCAGCCGGGGCATCGCCACCGTCGTCAACTCCGTGAGCCCGCGCAGGGAACGCCGTGCCTGCAGTACGGCGGTCAGCGCGCCCAGACCCTGAACGTCGCCCACGCGCACGTGTGCCCGCAGCGCGGTCGCCCCGTGCCCGAGCTGGAGCAAGGCGGCCTCGGTGGCCCGGCGCTGGACGTCCTGGGGTTCGTAGGAGACAGGGCCGCCCTCGTCGGCGGAGAGGGCCGTGTCGCCGTGGGCGTGCGGTTCGACCGGGGCAGGCAGGAGCAGATAGCCGCCGAGGTCCACGCGCGCGCACGCACGCGTGCCGTCCCCCGCCAGGCTCCCGGCCGTGCCGACCGCCTCGATGCGCCCGCCGCCCAGCCGTACGTCCACGGTCCGGCCGTCGGTGAGCCGCGCCCCGCACAGCAGCAGTGCACCCGGGTCGGCCGGTCCGGACGAACCCGACGAGGACGACGAGTGGGGCGGCTGGGGATGACTGTCGGGCATCGCGCTCCAGAGGTTCGGGGCTGCGCATCGGGCTGCGGGGACGGTGCCGGGGGATGCGCCGGGCACGCAAGATCACGCAGAGTGAGTCGAGCCTAGGGTGGCGATACCGCCCTGGCGCGCAGGAGCGCAATAGTCGTACCGGTGTGGTCCGCCGAACGGAGCCGAGCCCCGCGGTGCCGCAGTGGCCTGCGAGGCGTCTGTGCGCTCCGTCGATGGGGCCCTCGGGAGGGGCCGCGAAACGGATTTGGGTGAACGGCGGCCGAGCGTGTAATGTCTTCATCGCTCGCCCCAATAGCTCAGTCGGTAGAGCGTCTCCATGGTAAGGAGAAGGTCTACGGTTCGATTCCGTATTGGGGCTCTGGTGTGGGAGGTTCCCGTCGCAAGGCGGGGACCGATCGCATCACAGCGGTGTAGCTCAGTCGGTAGAGCAAGCGGCTCATAATCGCTGTGTCACCGGTTCAAGTCCGGTCACCGCTACTGACAGTAGCCGATTGTGGGGTCGGTCCTTCGATCGGCTACTCTTTTATGCGTTAATTCAGTCCTATCCGTTCGTCAAGGAGCACTCACGTGGCTGCCACCGACGTCCGCCCGAAGATCACGCTGGCCTGCGTGGAGTGCAAGGAGCGGAACTACATCACCAAGAAGAACCGGCGTAACAACCCGGACCGTCTTGAGATGAAGAAGCACTGCCCGCGTTGCAACGCGCACACCGCGCACCGCGAAACGCGATAAATCAGGCTCGTACGCGAGGCCGCCCCCTCAGTCGGGGGGCGGCCTCGCGTCGTTTTCGCCCCGGTTACCGGTCGGTTGCGGCCGACCCAGGTGAACCAGCAGGTCAACGGCAGCAGACACCAGGAGGTGCCGAGCCATGGCGCTCGACCAGTCCTTCGTGGGGCGGATTTACCCGCCCACCGACCCCTATGAGGTGGGCCGGGAGAAGATCCGTGAGTTCGCCGAGGCGGTGGGGGACGCCAACCCGGCGTACACGGACCCGGAGGCCGCCAAGGCACTCGGTCACTCCGATGTGATCGCCCCGCCGACCTTTGTCTTCTCGATCACCTTCAAGGCCGCCGGACAGGTCATCCAGGACCCGCAGCTCGGCCTGGACTACAGCCGTGTCGTGCACGGCGACCAGAGGTTCGCCTACACCCGCCCGGTGCGCGCCGGTGACCGGCTGACCGTCACCTCGACCATCGAGGCGGTCAAGACCATGGCGGGCAACGACATCCTGGACGTGCGCGGCGAGGTCCACGACGAGGCGGGAGAGCACGTGGTGACCGCCTGGACGAAGCTCGTGGCCCGTGCCTTGGACGCCGAAGAAGGGCAGGCCTGAGACCGATGACGGCGAAGATTGCCTACGGTGACGTCGAGGTCGGCACCGAGCTGCCCGCCCAGAACTTTCCTGTGACTCGCGCCACCCTCGTCCAGTACGCGGGCGCCTCCGGTGACTTCAACCCGATCCACTGGAACGAGAAGTTCGCCAAGGAGGTCGGGCTGCCGGACGTGATCGCGCACGGCATGTTCACCATGGCGGAGGCGATCCGGGTGGTCACCGACTGGACGGGCGACCCGGCTGCGGTCGTCGAGTACGGCGTCCGCTTCACCAAGCCCGTCGTCGTACCGAACGACGACCAGGGCGCCACGATCGAGGTGAGCGGCAAGGTCGCGGCCAAGCTCGACGACAACAAGGTCCGCGTGGACCTGCTCGTGAAGAGTGCCGGGCAGAAGGTGCTCGGGATGTCGCGGGCGGTCGTGCAGCTGGCGTAGCGGCACGCGCGTGCCGTGCGGTAAGGGGCGTTCTCCATGGCGGGGCGCCCCTTACATGTTTCGGTCGCGAGGCACCCGGCGCCTACCGCTTGACTAGTTAGTGATTGAGTACTAACTTTCTAGCATGGTCAGGATGAGCGCAGAAGAGAGGCGCGAGAGCGTCATCCGCGCGGCGACGACCGAGTTCGCTCGTGGTGGCTACTACGGCACGTCGACCGAGGCGATCGCCAAGCGCGTCGGCGTTTCGCAGCCGTATCTCTTCCGGCTCTTCCCGGGCAAGAAGGCGATCTTCCTGGCGGCGGCCGAGCGCTGCGTGGAGGAGACCATCCGGATGTTCGCGGAGGCTTCCGAGGGGCTGGAGGGCGAAGAGGCCCTGCATGCCATGGGGGCCGCCTACCGGAAGGTCGTCTCTGAGCAGCCCGAGCGGCTGATGATGCAGATGCAGATGTACCTCGCCGTGGCGGCCGCCGAGCAGGAGGGTGACCACGAGTTCGGCGAGGCCGTGCGCGCCGGCTGGATGCGGCTGTGGGACACCGTCCATCTGCCGCTGGGGGCGGACGCCAACGAGACGACGACCTTCATGGCGTACGGAATGCTCATCAACTGCCTGGTGGCCATGGGTTTTCCGCCCGATCACCGGGTCTGGGCGGGGATGGAGCCGCCGGAGGGGAACGAGGGGCGGCCGTAGGGGTGGGGTGGCGAGGGTCACTCTGCGTTTTTATGACCGCGAAAGTTAGTGATCAATAACTATCCATGTAGGCGGAGCACATCACCCCAGGGGGAGCGATGTCACACCACACCGATCAGAACGAGCGGGCAGCCCGCCCGGGCGGGGCCGTATGGGCTCTCGTCATCACCAGCGTCGCCGGGTTCATGGCCGCACTCGACAACCTCGTCGTCACCACCGCACTGCCCTCCATCCGGGAGGACCTGGGCGGAGGGCTGCACGACCTGGAGTGGACGGTGAGTGCGTACACACTCACCTTCGCCGTCCTGCTGATGTCCGGCGCGGCCCTGGGTGACCGCTTCGGCCGCCGTCGGCTCTTCCTCGTCGGCATCTCGATCTTCACCGTCGCGTCCGCCGCCGCGGCCCTCGCGCCCGGCATCGACTCCCTGATCGCCGCCCGCGCGGTGCAGGGCGCCGGTGCGGCGATCATGATGCCGCTGACGCTGACCCTGCTGACGGCGGCCGTGCCCGCGGCCAAGCGCGGGATGGCGTACGGCATCTGGGGTGCCGTCAACGGGCTCGCGATCGCGTCCGGGCCGCTCATCGGCGGCAGCCTCACCGAGCACATCTCCTGGCAGTGGATCTTCTGGCTGAACGTTCCGCTCGGCATTGCCCTGCTGCCGCTCGCCCGCCTGCGCCTCGCCGAGTCGTACGGCACCGGCGCCCGGCTCGACATCCCCGGCACCCTGCTCGCCAGCGGCGGGCTCTTCGGGATCGTGTACGGCCTGGTGCGCGGCCCGGCCGACGGCTGGACCGGACGCCTGGTCCTGACCGGCCTGTTCGCCGGCGGCGCGCTGCTTGTCGGGTTCGTCCTCTACAGCACCCGCGCCAAGAATCCGATGCTGCCGATGCGGCTGTTCCGCTCCCGGGCGTTCTCCGGGATCAACGCGGCGAGCATGCTGATGTTCCTCGGCATGTTCGGGTCGATCTTCCTGCTCAGCCAGTACATGCAGGGTGTGCTCGGCTACTCGCCGACCGAGGCGGGGCTGCGGATGCTGCCGTGGACCGGCATGCCGATGCTGGTCGCGCCGATCGCCGGCATCCTCGCCGACCGCATCGGCGGCCGGCCCGTCGTCGCCACCGGCCTGTTCCTGCAGGCCGCCGGCCTCGCCTACATGGCGTCCGTCGTCACCGTCGACGTCTCCTACGCCTCCCAGCTGCCCGGCCTGATCATCAGCGGCGTCGGCATGGCCCTGTTCTTCGCCCCGGCTTCTCACCTGGTCATGTCCAGCGTCCGAGCCTCGGAACAGGGCATCGCGTCCGGCGCCAACAACGCACTGCGCGAGGTCGGCGGCGCCCTCGGCATCGCGGTCATGGGCTCGATCTTCTCCGCGCAGGGCGGTTACGAGACCGGTCAGACCTTCGTCGACGGTCTGCGGCCCGCGCTGGTCACCGGCGCGACGGTCGTGGCCCTCGCCGGTGTTGCGGCCCTGACCATTCCGGGCCGGCGCCATGGTGGCGCGGCCGTGAGCCCGGCTGATCAGGCCCCGGAGCGGGTGCTGGAGACGGCGTCGCGCTGAGCCCCACGACATCCGACCACCCCACCGACCGGCCTCCGCACCCTGAGGAGCAGTCATGCCCACCCTTCCCTGGACCGTCCCGAACCCCGCACCGCCCGGCGCCGAGGCGCACGTCTTCGCCTCCCGCTTCGAGACCCGCACCCTTTGGGGAGCGCTCCGCTTCCTCGCCCGCACGCCGGGCGTGTGGTGGCAGGTGAGCCGCGCGCCCGGCGCGTACGGCGCATCCCTGAAGGCCGAGCCCTTCAAGCGGACCTTCTGGACGCTGTCCGCCTGGGAGTCGCCCGCGGCGCTGAAGGACTTCGCCCGCTCGGGCGCCCACGCCCCGACCTCGCGAGGTCTGGCGGGGCTGATGCGGGACGCGAAGTTCGCCACCTGGCAGGTGCCGGGCGACGAGCTCCCGCTCGACTGGACGGAGGCGTTCCGACGGCTGACCTGAACGGCACGCGCGCGTGGAGCGCGTATCGGCCCCGGCGCTCCCCGTGGGTGCCGGGGCTGTCGGCGCCGTCTCGTAGTCTTGGGCGCGTGCAGGAACTCCACGACGCCCCCCTCGCCCCCTTCACGACCTTCCGGCTCGGCGGCCCCGCCACCCGCCTGGTCACCGCCACCTCCGACGCCGAGGTGATCGACGTCGTGCGCGAGGCCGACGCCGCGGGGACCCCGCTGCTGCTCATCGGTGGCGGATCCAACCTGGTCATCGGCGACAAGGGCTTCGCGGGCACCGCGCTCGTCATCGCCACCAAGGGCTTCGAGCTGGACGGCACCACGCTCGAACTGGCCGCCGGCGAGGTGTGGACCGAAGCTGTCGCCCGCACCGTCGAGGCCGGGCTCGCCGGGGTCGAGTGCCTCGCCGGAATCCCCGGCTCCGCGGGCGCCACGCCGATCCAGAACGTCGGCGCCTACGGCCAGGAGGTCTCCTCGACGATCACCGAGGTGATCGCGTACGACCGACAGGCAGGCGAGACCGTCGTCATTCCGAACGCCGACTGCGCCTTCTCCTACCGCCACAGCCGCTTCAAGGCCGACCCCGAGCGTTACGTCGTCCTGCGCGTCCGCTTCCGGTTGGAGGACGCCGACGGGCTCTCCGCCCCGGTCAAGTACGCCGAGACGGCCCGTGCCCTCGGCGTCGAGGTCGGCGACCGCGTGCCCCTGGCAGCCGCCCGGGAGACGGTGCTGAAGCTCCGTACCGGCAAGGGCATGGTCCTGGACCCCGAGGACCACGACACCTGGTCGGCGGGATCGTTCTTCACCAACCCGATCCTCACCGACGAGCAGTTCGCGGCGTTCCACGCGCGCGTGCGTGAGCACCTCGGTGACGGCGCCGAGCCACCCGCCTACCCGGCGGGGGACGGGCACACCAAGACCTCCGCGGCCTGGCTCATCGACAAGGCGGGCTTCACCAAGGGATACGGCACGGGCCCCGCCCGTATCTCCACCAAGCACACCCTCGCCCTCACCAACCGCGGTGAGGCGACCACTGAGGACCTCCTCGCGCTCGCCCGCGAGGTCGTCGCCGGTGTCCGCGAGACCTTCGGTATCACGCTGGTCAACGAGCCGGTGACGGTCGGCGTCAGCCTGTAGCGCGCGCTTGCCGGGCCCGGCCGCGGACGGTCTCAGTAGGCGACGCCCACGCCCTGCCTCAGGGTGGCGCGGTCGCCGACCGCCGCCAGCATGGCGTGCGCCACATCAGCGCGCGCCAGGAAGCGCCCCCGGGCCGGGAATCCGCCAACGACCTTCCGGTACGAGCCGGTGAGCGGCTTGTCCTGAACGCGGCGGCCGTACGACCGTCCACTCCGTGGCGCTGCGGGCCAGCTCGGCCTCCATTTCCCGCAGATCGGCGTGGATGTCCTTGAGGACCGCCGAGACGATGCCGCGCGCCGCCCGGTCGATGAAGCCGTCGTCCGCCGGCTCGGGTCCGACCGGCGCCGCACTCACCACGACCAGCCGCCGCACTCCCTCGGCCTCGAGGGCGCCGAGCACCGTGCGGGTCAGACGCGCAGCGATCCCCGCGTCCTTGCGGCTGCGGGCGCCGAGCCCGGACAGCACCGCGTCCCGTCCGGCGACGGCGGGGCGCAGCGCCTGCGGGTCGGTGAGATCCGCGCGGAGCACCTCCAGCCGATCGCCGGTGACGGGGAAGCGGGCGGGATCCCGTACGACGGCCGTGACCTCGTGACCGGTGGCCAGCGCCTGGCGGACGATCTCCTTGCCGATGCCTCCGGTGGCACCGAAGACGGTGAGTTTCATGAGGTCTCCCGTAGGGGTGAGATTGGGGTGGGTGAGTATTCACTCACCCCATCTCCTCTAGAGTGAGTAAGTGCTCACCCACCCGTCAAGGGGCGATTGGACATTTCATGGAGAACCGACCCACCCGCGTTCGACTTCTCGACGCCGCCCACGACCTGATGCTCACCGTCGGGCTGGCGCGGGCCACGACGAAGGAGATCGCGCGAGCGGCCGGGTGCTCCGAGGCGGCGCTGTACAAGCACTTCGCCAGCAAGGAGGAGCTGTTCATCCAGGTGCTCACCGAGCGGCTGCCCCCGCTGCGCCCGCTACTCAGCGGCCTTGCGGCCGAGCCCGGCCGGCACACCTTGGAGGAGAACCTGACCGAGATCGCCCGCCAGGCCGCGCTGTTCTACGAGCAGAGCTTCCCGATCGCCGCGTCGCTCTACGCCCAGACCGAGCTCAAGCGGCGGCACGACGACGCCGTGCGGCAGATGGGCGCCGGCCCGCACGTGCCGATCCAGGAGCTCGACACCTACCTGCGGGCCGAGCAGGAGAGGGGCCGGGTCCGCACGGACGCGGACACGTTCGCGGCGGCCTCGCTGCTGATGGGGGCCTGCGCGCAGCGGGCGTTCGCCTATGACGCCACCAGGGAGGCGGTACGGCCGCCGGTGGACGAGTTCGCCGTCCGGCTGGCCCGCACACTGCTCGCCGGCATCGCCGACTGACCGCCGGCTCCGTGAGCCGGGCGAGCCGGTCCGGCGTGAGCTAGGCGAGCCAGTCGTCCACCCCCGCCAGCAGCTTCGCCTTCATCTCCTCCGGGGCCGCCGACCCCCGCACCGACTGCCGGGCCAGTTCCGCCAGCTCCTCGTCCGTGAAGGCGTGGTGGCGCCGCGCGATGTCGTACTGAGCGGCCAGCCGCGAGCCGAAGAGCAGGGGGTCGTCGGCGCCGAGGGCCATCGGTACGCCGGCCTCGTACAGCGTCCGCAGCGGAACGTCCTCCGCCTTCTCGTAGACGCCGAGGGCGACGTTCGAAGCGGGGCACACCTCACACGTCACGCCCCTGTCCGCGAGACGCTTCAGCAGCCGCGGGTCCTCGGCCGCCCGCACCCCGTGCCCGATCCGGTCCGCGTGCAGGTCGTCCAGGCAGTCACGGACCGAGGACGGGCCGGTCAGCTCGCCACCGTGCGGGGCCGACAGCAGGCCGCCCTCACCGGCGATGTGGAAGGCGCGGTCGAAGTCCCTTGCCATGCCCCGGCGTTCGTCGTTCGACAACCCGAAGCCGACCACGCCCCGGTCGGCGTACCGCACCGCCAGACGCGCCAGCGTGCGGGCGTCCAGAGGGTGCTTCATACGGTTCGCGGCGACCAGGACACGCATCCCGAGACCCGTGTCCCGCGACGCGCTCTCCACCGCGTCCAGGATGATCTCCAGCGCCGGGATCAGACCGCCCAGCCGGGGCGCGTACGACGTGGGGTCCACCTGGATCTCCAGCCACCCGGAGCCGTCCTTCAGGTCCTCCTCTGCGGCCTCCCTGACCAGGCGCTGGATGTCCTCCGGCTGCTGTAGGCACGACCGCGCCGCGTCGTACAGGCGCTGGAAGCGGAACCAGCCCCGCTCGTCCGTCGCCCGTAGCCTCGGCGGCTCCCCGCTGGTCAGCGCGTCCGTCAGCGCCTCGGGCAGGCGTACGCCGTACTTGTCGGCCAGTTCCAGCAGGGTCGCCGGCCGCATCGAGCCGGTGAAGTGCAGGTGCAGATGGGCTTTCGGCAGTTCAGAGACATCACGTACACGCTCCATTCCAGGATCCTGCCGTACGTGTCCGCCGTCCCGGTAGCGGTTTCCCCTTTAGTGGTCTTGCTCGCACAAACAAACGGGGCACATACCAAACCGGTATGTGCCCCGGGCCGATCCGGAACGTCAGTCCCGCGCCTCGGCCAGCAGCTTCTGGATCCGGCTCACGCCCTCGACGAGGTCCTCGTCACCGAGCGCGTACGACAGCCTCAGATAGCCCGGCGTGCCGAAGGCCTCGCCCGGGACGACCGCGACCTCGGCCTCCTCCAGGATGAGCGCGGCCAGCTCGACCGAGTCCTGCGGACGCTTGCCGCGGATCTCCTTGCCGATGAGGGCCTTCACCGACGGGTACGCGTAGAAGGCGCCCTCGGGGTCGGGGCAGACCACGCCGTCGATCTCGTTGAGCATCCGCACGATCGTCTTGCGGCGGCGGTCGAAGGCCTCACGCATCTTCGCGACGGCGTCCAGGTCACCGGAGACGGCGGCGAGGGCGGCGGCCTGCGCCACGTTCGAGACGTTCGACGTCGCGTGGGACTGGAGGTTGGTCGCGGCCTTCACCACGTCCTTCGGGCCGATGATCCAGCCGACCCGCCAGCCGGTCATGGCGTACGTCTTGGCCACCCCGTTGACCACGATGCACTTGTCGCGCAGCTCGGGCAGGACGGCGGGCAGCGACACGGAGACCGCGTCGCCGTAGACGAGGTGCTCGTAGATCTCGTCGGTCATCACCCACAGGCCGTGCTCGACGGCCCAGCGGCCGATCGCCTCGGTCTCGGCCTCGCTGTAGACGGCGCCGGTCGGGTTGGACGGCGATACGAAGAGGACGACCTTCGTCTTCTCCGTACGGGCCGCCTCCAGCTGCTCCACGGAGACGCGGTAGCCGGTCGTCTCGTCGGCGACGACCTCGACCGGCACACCGCCCGCGAGACGGATCGACTCCGGGTAAGTCGTCCAGTACGGGGCGGGGACGACGACCTCGTCGCCCGGGTCGAGGATCGCGGCGAAGGCCTCGTAGATGGCCTGCTTGCCCCCGTTGGTGACGAGGATCTGGGAGACGTCGGGCTCGTAGCCGGAGTCGCGCAGCGTCTTCGCGGCGATGGCGGCCTTCAGCTCGGGCAGACCGCCGGCCGGGGTGTAGCGGTGGAACTTCGGGTTCTTGCAGGCCTCGATGGCGGCCTCGACGATGTAGTCCGGGGTCGGGAAGTCGGGCTCACCGGCGCCGAAGCCGATCACCGGCCGCCCGGCGGCCTTGAGGGCCTTGGCCTTGGCGTCCACGGCGAGGGTGGCGGACTCGGAGATCGCGCCGACTCGGGCGGAGACCCGGCGCTCGGTGGGAGGGGTTGCAGCGCTCATGGGGCCCATCGTTTCAGACAGGAAACGCGCCCGGCACGGGGGTTTCACAGACTGAACATCAGCTGAACAACCGTGCGGATCCGGGCCACGGCCAGCGGATCTTGCGTCCGAGGGCCGGTGATCTTCGGCCGATCTTTCGTCGGCCAACCCTCCCACGGGCGCTTTCTGTTCGACGGCGCGCCCAGGACCACGTACACTCTCACCTCGTTGGCCATCAGCGGTCCGCAGTCGCAGGGTGCACACCGTGCACCCGCCCGGATGCGGTACGTTGGGGGACACACAAAGGGTCGTAGCTCAATTGGTAGAGCACTGGTCTCCAAAACCAGCGGTTGGGGGTTCAAGTCCCTCCGGCCCTGCTACACACACCTTCGCCAGGATGTGTGCGCATGTACGTACAGAAATGCACCGCCGTGCGGCTCAGACCGGGCGCGGCACGGCCACGACCCGGAATCAGGTGAGGACGAGTGACGGACGCCGTGGGCTCCATCGACATGCCTGATGCCCAGGACGAGGCGCCGGAGTCGAAGAAGACCCGTAAGGGTGGCAAGCGCGCCAAGAAGGGCCCGCTGAAGCGACTCGCGCTCTTCTACCGCCAGATCATCGCGGAACTCCGCAAGGTCGTCTGGCCGACGCGCAACCAGCTGACGACGTACACCACTGTGGTGATCATCTTCGTCGTCCTCATGATCGGCCTGGTGACCGTGATTGACTATGGGCTCGACCACGCCGCCAAGTACGTCTTCGGCTGAGCCAAGAGCGAAGGGCGCCGCGGTTACCGGCGCCCCTTTCGCATGTTCCACCCCTATGTATCCAGGAAGAAGCAGCCACCGTGTCTGACCAGAACGTGAACGACGCCATCGAGCCACACGGGCAGGGTGTCGAGTCCGTGGAAGACGAGCTCGAGATCGTCGAAGGCGCGGACGAGGACCTGGACGAGGTCGAGGCTGCCGAGGCCGAGGCGGGCGAGCCCGCCGAGGAATCCGCCCTCCACGTCGAGGACGAGTCCGGCGGTGACGTCGAGGCTGTCGAGGACGAGGAAGAGGACGCCGAGGAGGAGCCGGCCGAGCCGGTCGACCCCGTCGCCGCCCTGCGCGACGAGCTCCGCACGCTGCCCGGCGAGTGGTACGTCATCCACACCTACGCCGGTTACGAGAACCGCGTGAAGACCAACCTGGAGCAGCGCGCCGTCTCGCTGAACGTCGAGGACTACATCTTCCAGGCCGAGGTGCCGCAGGAAGAGGTCGTCCAGATCAAGAACGGCGACCGCAAGACGATCAAGCAGAACAAGCTGCCGGGTTACGTCCTCGTCCGCATGGACCTGACGAACGAGTCCTGGGGCGTCGTCCGCAACACCCCCGGCGTCACCGGCTTCGTGGGCAACGCCTACGACCCGTACCCGCTGACCCTGGACGAGATCGTCAAGATGCTCGCCCCGGAGGCCGAGGAGAAGGCCGCCCGCGAGGCCGCCGAGGCCGAGGGCAAGCCGGCTCCGCAGCGCAAGGTCGAGGTTCAGGTGCTGGACTTCGAGGTCGGCGACTCGGTCACCGTCACCGACGGCCCGTTCGCCACGCTGCAGGCCACGATCAACGAGATCAACGCCGACTCGAAGAAGGTCAAGGGTCTGGTGGAGATCTTCGGGCGCGAGACGCCGGTCGAGCTGAGCTTCGACCAGATCCAGAAGAACTGACTCTTTCTGGACCTACCGCTTCCGCGCAGGTCAGGCGGGCTCTCGTAGCCGGTCTGACCTGCTCGGTTTTTGGCCGCGCATCTATACCCGTTATCGTTGTGCGGTATGCCTTCATCTGGGACGCGACCCGGGCGGAGGCACGCCTCAATCGAAAGGACCCGGAGAGTAATGCCTCCCAAGAAGAAGAAGGTCACGGGGCTCATCAAGCTCCAGATCCAGGCCGGTGCCGCCAACCCGGCTCCGCCGGTCGGCCCCGCGCTGGGTCAGCACGGCGTGAACATCATGGAGTTCTGCAAGGCCTACAACGCCGCGACCGAGTCGCAGCGCGGTTGGGTCATCCCGGTGGAGATCACGGTCTACGAGGACCGTTCCTTCACCTTCATCACCAAGACGCCGCCGGCCGCCAAGATGATCCTCAAGGCCGCGGGCGTGGAGAAGGGCTCCGGCGAGCCGCACAAGACCAAGGTCGCCAAGATCACCGAGGCGCAGGTCCGCGAGATCGCCACCACCAAGATGCCCGACCTCAACGCCAACGACCTGGACGCCGCCGCGAAGATCATCGCCGGTACCGCCCGTTCCATGGGCATCACGGTCGAGGGCTGACCCCAACCCCCCAAGCAGAAGTGAGTGGCAGGGCCTGCTCGGCCCGGACCACAACTCCTAAGAAATCACAGGAGCAGTTGTGAGCAAGCGCAGCAAGACTCTCCGCGCTGCGGACGCCAAGATCGACCGGGAGAAGCTGTACGCCCCGCTCGAGGCCGTCCGTCTCGCCAAGGAGACGTCCACGACCAAGTTCGACGGCACCGTCGAGGTCGCCTTCCGTCTGGGTGTCGACCCGCGTAAGGCCGACCAGATGGTCCGTGGCACCGTGAACCTTCCGCACGGCACCGGTAAGACCGCCCGGGTCCTGGTCTTCGCGACCGGCGACCGTGCCGAGGCCGCGCGTGCCGCGGGCGCCGACATCGTCGGTGCCGACGAGCTGATCGACGAGGTCTCGAAGGGCCGCCTGGACTTCGACTCCGTCGTCGCCACCCCGGACCTCATGGGCAAGGTCGGCCGCCTCGGCCGCGTGCTCGGTCCGCGTGGTCTGATGCCGAACCCGAAGACCGGCACCGTCACCCCCGACGTGGCCAAGGCCGTCACCGAGATCAAGGGCGGCAAGATCGAGTTCCGCGTCGACAAGCACTCGAACCTGCACTTCATCATCGGCAAGGTGTCCTTCGACGACACCAAGCTGGTGGAGAACTACGGCGCCGCGCTGGAGGAGATCCTCCGTCTGAAGCCGTCCGCCGCCAAGGGTCGCTACATCAAGAAGGCCGCGATCAGCACCACGATCGGCCCCGGCGTTCCGGTCGACCCGAACCGCACCCGCAACCTCCTCGTCGAGGAGGACCCGGCCGCGGTCTGAGCCACCGGCTCACCAGGCTCGAAAGCGGGCCCCACACCCTTCCCGGGTGTGGGGCCCGTCCCCTTCTCCCACCACGTTTGTCAGTGCCCTGGGTTAACGTGCATTCACGGGATTCGCACAGGGGGGACGAATGACGAGCACGAGGGCGCGCCGGTCGGCGTTCTGGATCGCGCTGCTGACCGCGCTGACGGCCCTGACCGCCTGTACCTCCGCCGACCGCCCCGACGAGGCGGAGCGCACCGGGCCCGCCCGCGCCGTGACGGCCGCCCTGCGCACCGTCGAGCGGTCCACCGGCCAGGCCGAGTCCGCTCGCGTCAGATCCACCACCACCATGGGTTCGACGCTGTCCATGAAGGCCGACGGCACCCTCGCCTGGGCCGACGACCTCACCGGCATCCTGACGATCACCTACACCGGCGGCACGACGGCCGAGGCGATGCGCCGCCTCGGGACCACGTCGATGGAGGCCCGCTACCTCCCCGACGCCTACTACGCGCGCATAGGTGAGGCGTTTTCCGCCAAGACCGACGGCAAGCACTGGATCAAGTACGCCTACGACGACCTGGACGACCTCGCCGGCAGCGCCGGAGCAGATCTCGCCGACCAGATGCGCGGCACCGCCCCGCACACCTCGGTGAAGCGGCTGCTGTCCTCCACGGACGTACGCAAGGTCGGCGAGGAGACGGTCGGAGGCGAGCGCACGACGCACTACTCCGGGACGGTGCGGGCGGACGCCGGCACCCCCGAGCAGACCGTCGACATATGGGTCAACGGCCGGGACCTGCTGGTCAAGAAGGTCGAGAAGGGCCGGACGGCCACCGGGCGGCTGACCCAGACCGCGTACTACAGCGACTACGGCGTGAAGACCAGGGTCGAGAAGCCTCCGGCGGGGGACACCGTGGACCTCAAGGAGCTTCTGAAGGACTCGGCGGGTCGCTGAATTCGCAAAACCGTTCAGGTCGCCTGGGATACGCTCCCGATCTTGCTGTGCGCCGACCACGCATCAGCCATGCTTCGCGTCAGCCATGTGTTCCTCGGGGGGAATCAGTGAGGCCTGCCGTACGTGCCGTCCTGCCTGCCGTCGTTCTGCCCGCGGCCGTGCTGTTGCTCGCCGGCTGTGGGACGGGAGCCGGTGCCGAGGAGTCCGGGGGCTCATCGGCCGCCGACGCCGTCGCGCGGGCCGCGGAGAGGACCGAAGGACTCATGTCCCTGCACTATCGGGTGACCGGCCGGTTTCCGCAGCGGGGGCCGATAGCGGACGAGGGGACCGTCCGGAGGAAGCCGCTGGAGGCGCGGCTCACGACGGCCAACCTGAGCGGCGATCAGAAGGGCGAGACCGAGCTGCGCCTGGTCGGCGGGGTGCTGTACGGCAGCGCGACCGACGACATGGTCGAGAAGCTGGGCGGGCGGCACTGGATCAGCTACGGCCCGCACGAGGAGTTCACCACGGATAGCGGCCTGCGCATGGATGTCGCCGGCCTGCGCGACCAGGTCGGCCGCAACCCGGCGCGGGAAGCCGCCTTCCTGGCCGATGCGGAGGACGTGAAGCGGGTCGGCCCCGAGAAGGTCGACGGCGCTGATACGACGCACTACGCGGGCACGGCCACGGTCGACGAGCTCCGGGACTCGCTCGAGGAGATCAAGGACAAGGCCGTCCGGGAAGGACGGGCGAACAGCCTCGATCAGTACGAGAAGGCGGGCGTGGACGAACTCACCCTGGACGTGTGGGTCGACCGCGACGACCACGTCAAGCGGCTCCGCACCCAGGGCTTCGGCCGCCACGGCGCGCTGGACCTCACCTTCACCTTCCTCGATCAGGACAAGCCGGTGACGGTCCCCGCGCCTCGCGCCGACGACACCGCGGACATGCGCAAGCCGCTGAAGAAGAGCCGGAGCTGAGAGCCGTAGGGGCCGATTTGCCTGACTGCGATTGAGTCCCGTACTCTCCTACAGAAGCCAAAGACCGCTGGTCGTTGCCGTGCGCTCGCAAGAGAGTGCGGTGGCCGAAGGATCCGCTGAAAATGCGGGCGACCCGCGCAGGTGACAGTGGAAGAACTCCCGGAGTGCGCGCGTCCAGTGTGTACGCCCGGTCGAGTCCGCCCCGTGCGCCTGCGCCGGGGCGTTTCGTTTTCCCCAGACCTCCTTCGGGTCCGCGCGGTCAGAATCACCCGGAAGGAGGCCGAGGCTCATGGCGAGGCCCGACAAGGCTGCCGCAGTGGCCGAGTTGACGGAGCAGTTCCGCAACTCCAACGCTGCCGTGCTGACCGAGTACCGCGGTCTCACCGTGGCGCAGCTCAAGACGCTGCGTCGTTCGCTCGGTGAGAACGCTCACTACGCCGTGGTGAAGAACACGCTGACCAAGATTGCGGCCAACGAGGCCGGGATCAACACGCTGGACGACCTGTTCAACGGTCCGACGGCTGTCGCCTTCGTCACCGGGGACCCGGTGGAGTCGGCGAAGGGTCTCCGTGACTTCGCCAAGGACAACCCGAATCTCGTCATCAAGGGCGGTGTCCTTGAGGGCAAGGCGCTCAGCGCCGACGAGATCAAGAAGCTTGCGGACCTCGAGTCCCGCGAGGTTCTGCTCAGCAAGCTGGCCGGTGCCTTCAAGGCGAAGCAGTCCCAGGCTGCCTCCGTCTTCCAGGCGCTGCCGTCGAAGCTCGTCCGCACGGTGGACGCGCTCCGCGCCAAGCAGGCCGAGCAGGGCGGTGCCGAGTAATTCGGCTCGCACACTGGCCCCCGCAGCCTGACCGCGGAGGCCACAGCGGGCCGACGTACGCCCGCCTCACCCAGTACATCCGGCACCTGCCGATTTAGTGGAAGGACCGCCATCATGGCGAAGCTCAGCCAGGAAGACCTGCTCGCGCAGTTCGAGGAGATGACCCTCATCGAGCTCTCCGAGTTCGTGAAGGCCTTCGAGGAGAAGTTCGACGTCACCGCCGCCGCTGCCGCGCCGGTCGTCGTCGCCGGTGGTGCCGCTGGTGGCGCCGCCGCCGAGGCCGTCGAGGAGAAGGACGAGTTCGACGTCATCCTCACCGGCGCCGGCGACAAGAAGATCCAGGTCATCAAGGTCGTGCGTGAGCTGACCTCCCTGGGTCTGAAGGAGGCCAAGGACCTCGTGGACGGCGCCCCGAAGCCCGTCCTCGAGAAGGTCGCCAAGGACGCCGCCGAGAAGGCCGCCGAGTCCCTCAAGGGCGCCGGCGCCTCCGTCGAGGTCAAGTAAGGCCTTCCGGGTCTTGCAGGTCGAGTACGACCTTCGCGCTTGCTGAAAGCAGCCTCCTGAGGCTGTAACGCAGTCGCACCGAAGAGCGATCATCCATTCGGGTGGTCGCTCTTCGGCGTTCCTGGGGGCGCGGCCACGGTTACCTTGCGCCCGCTTCGGCGGGGGGTATGGTGATCTTCGTCGTGTCTCCGGGAGCCCCTGGGTTCGGGCATGGGGGCCTTGACGAACCGCACGCAGCGCGCAATTCTCAGGACGCGTCGTCACAAGGATCCGAATCCGAGGCATGGATCGGCGACGAAGAGGGCAGTATCAACGTGCATTGAGGGCAAGCATGCCGAGGGCGTTGAGGACAACGAGGGTCGCGAAAAACCCGCACTGGACATCAGTGTGCCAAGTGGCTACACTGACCCTTTGCGCTGCCTGTTAGCTGTCCCCTGCCCGTCACCAGGGGCATGCCCTCGCTTGAGCACCGATGACCGGACCATCCCTGACCTGGCCATTCTTTGGTCGGAGAAGGTAACCCGTGTCTCTGTGCCCCAGTGAGGGGCCGGTACGCGCGTAGTGAGTCCGAGCCCTCGGAAGGACCCCCTCTTGGCCGCCTCGCGCACTGCCTCGACCGCGAATACGAACAACGGCGCAAGCACCGCCCCGCTGCGCATCTCTTTTGCAAAGATCAAGGAGCCCCTCGAGGTTCCGAACCTGCTCGCGCTGCAGACCGAGAGCTTCGACTGGCTGCTCGGCAACACCGCCTGGCAGAGTCGGGTCGAGGCGGCTCTGGAGTCGGGTCAGGACGTCCCCACCAAGTCCGGTCTGGAGGAGATCTTCGAGGAGATCTCCCCGATCGAGGACTTCTCCGGGTCGATGTCGCTGACGTTCCGCGACCACCGTTTCGAGCCGCCGAAGAACAGCATCGACGAGTGCAAGGAGCGCGACTTCACGTTCGCCGCCCCGCTCTTCGTGACGGCTGAGTTCACCAACAACGAGACCGGCGAGATCAAGTCGCAGACGGTCTTCATGGGCGACTTCCCGCTCATGACGAACAAGGGCACCTTCGTCATCAACGGCACCGAGCGTGTCGTGGTGTCGCAGCTGGTCCGTTCGCCCGGTGTCTACTTCGACAGCTCGATCGACAAGACGTCCGACAAGGACATCTTCTCCGCCAAGATCATCCCGTCCCGGGGTGCCTGGCTGGAGATGGAGATCGACAAGCGCGACATGGTCGGTGTGCGTATCGACCGCAAGCGCAAGCAGTCCGTGACCGTTCTGCTCAAGGCTCTCGGTTGGACGACCGAGCAGATCCTGGAGGAGTTCGGCGAGTACGAGTCGATGCGCGCCACCCTGGAGAAGGACCACACCCAGGGCCAGGACGACGCGCTGCTCGACATCTACCGCAAGCTGCGTCCGGGCGAGCCCCCCACCCGTGAGGCCGCGCAGACGCTTCTGGAGAACCTGTACTTCAACCCGAAGCGCTACGACCTCGCCAAGGTCGGCCGCTACAAGGTCAACAAGAAGCTGGGTGCGGACGCTCCGCTGGACGCGGGCATCCTGACCGTCGAGGACGTCATCTCGACGATCAAGTACCTGGTGAAGCTGCACGCCGGCGAGACCGAGACGGCCGCGGACAACGGCCAGACGATCGTCGTCGAGACCGACGACATCGACCACTTCGGCAACCGTCGTCTGCGCAGCGTCGGCGAGCTCATCCAGAACCAGGTCCGCACGGGTCTGGCTCGTATGGAGCGCGTCGTGCGTGAGCGCATGACGACCCAGGACGTCGAGGCGATCACGCCGCAGACCCTGATCAACATCCGGCCGGTCGTCGCCTCCATCAAGGAGTTCTTCGGCACCAGCCAGCTGTCGCAGTTCATGGACCAGAACAACCCGCTGTCGGGTCTCACCCACAAGCGCCGTCTGTCGGCTCTTGGCCCGGGTGGTCTGTCCCGTGAGCGGGCCGGCTTCGAGGTCCGTGACGTGCACCCGTCCCACTACGGCCGTATGTGCCCGATCGAGACCCCTGAAGGCCCGAACATCGGTCTGATCGGCTCGCTCGCCTCCTACGGCCGGGTCAACGCGTTCGGTTTCGTGGAGACGCCGTACCGCAAGGTCGTCGACGGTCAGGTCACCGACGAGGTCGACTACCTGACGGCCGACGAAGAGGACCGCTTCGTCATCGCGCAGGCCAACGCCACGCTCTCGGACGACATGCGGTTCGCCGAGAACCGTGTCCTCGTCCGCCGCCGTGGTGGTGAGGTCGACTACGTCGCCGGTGACGACGTGGACTACATGGACGTCTCGCCGCGCCAGATGGTGTCGGTCGCGACCGCCATGATCCCGTTCCTCGAGCACGACGACGCCAACCGTGCCCTCATGGGCGCGAACATGATGCGGCAGGCCGTGCCGCTGATCAAGTCCGAGTCCCCGCTCGTCGGCACCGGCATGGAGTACCGCTCCGCCGTCGACGCCGGCGACGTGGTCAAGGCCGAGAAGGCGGGTGTGGTCCAGGAGGTCTCCGCGGACTACATCACCACCGCCAACGACGACGGCACGTACATCACGTACCGCCTGGCCAAGTTCGCCCGCTCCAACCAGGGCACCTCGGTCAACCAGAAGGTCATCGTCAACGAGGGCGACCGGATCATCGAGGGCCAGGTCCTGGCTGACGGTCCGGCCACCCAGAACGGCGAGATGGCGCTGGGCAAGAACCTGCTCGTGGCGTTCATGCCGTGGGAGGGTCACAACTACGAGGACGCGATCATCCTGTCGCAGCGCCTCGTGCAGGACGACGTCCTCTCCTCGATCCACATCGAGGAGCACGAGGTCGACGCCCGTGACACCAAGCTCGGCCCCGAGGAGATCACCCGGGACATCCCGAACGTCTCCGAGGAGGTCCTCGCCGACCTCGACGAGCGCGGCATCATCCGTATCGGTGCCGAGGTCATCGCCGGCGACATCCTCGTCGGCAAGGTCACGCCCAAGGGTGAGACCGAGCTGACGCCGGAGGAGCGCCTGCTGCGCGCGATCTTCGGTGAGAAGGCCCGTGAGGTCCGTGACACCTCGCTGAAGGTGCCGCACGGCGAGACCGGCAAGGTCATCGGCGTCCGCGTCTTCGACCGCGAGGAGGGCGACGAGCTTCCCCCCGGTGTGAACCAGCTGGTGCGCGTGTACGTCGCGCAGAAGCGCAAGATCACCGACGGTGACAAGCTCGCCGGCCGCCACGGCAACAAGGGCGTCATCTCCAAGATCCTGCCCATCGAGGACATGCCGTTCCTCGAGGACGGGACCCCCGTCGACATCATCCTCAACCCGCTGGGTGTGCCGTCCCGAATGAACCCGGGACAGGTCCTGGAGATCCACCTCGGCTGGCTCGCCAGCCGCGGCTGGGACGTCTCCGGCCTGGCCGACGAGTGGGCGCAGCGCCTCCAGGTGATCGGCGCCGACTCGGTCCAGCCGGGCACCAACGTCGCGACCCCGGTCTTCGACGGTGCGCGTGAGGACGAGCTCGCGGGTCTGCTGCAGCACACCATCCCGAACCGTGACGGCGAGCGCATGGTGCTCCCGACCGGTAAGGCGCGGCTGTTCGACGGCCGTAGCGGTGAGCCGTTCCCGGACCCGATCTCGGTCGGCTACATGTACATCCTGAAGCTGCACCACCTGGTCGACGACAAGCTGCACGCCCGTTCGACCGGCCCGTACAGCATGATCACCCAGCAGCCGCTGGGTGGTAAGGCCCAGTTCGGTGGCCAGCGCTTCGGTGAGATGGAGGTGTGGGCGCTGGAGGCTTACGGCGCCGCGTACGCCCTCCAGGAGCTGCTGACCATCAAGTCCGACGACGTCACCGGCCGCGTGAAGGTCTACGAGGCCATCGTCAAGGGCGAGAACATCCCCGAGCCCGGCATCCCCGAGTCCTTCAAGGTGCTCATCAAGGAGATGCAGTCGCTCTGCCTGAACGTGGAGGTGCTGTCCAGCGACGGTATGTCCATCGAGATGCGTGACACCGACGAGGACGTCTTCCGCGCAGCGGAGGAGCTCGGCATCGACCTGTCCCGGCGCGAGCCGAGCAGCGTCGAAGAGGTCTGACGGGAGTCCGGCGGGGCCCTCACCCACAGGGCCCCGCCGACCCCCAGGCCCCCGTTTCAGACCCCAAGACTTACAACCCTGAGAGGGATTGACGCATAGTGCTCGACGTCAACTTCTTCGATGAGCTCCGGATCGGTCTGGCCACCGCTGACGACATCCGTCAGTGGAGCCACGGCGAGGTCAAGAAGCCCGAGACCATCAACTACCGCACCCTCAAGCCCGAAAAGGACGGACTCTTCTGCGAGAAGATCTTCGGTCCGACCCGGGACTGGGAGTGCTACTGCGGCAAGTACAAGCGTGTCCGCTTCAAGGGCATCATCTGTGAGCGCTGCGGCGTCGAGGTGACTCGCGCCAAGGTGCGTCGTGAGCGGATGGGCCACATCGAGCTGGCCGCGCCTGTCACGCACATCTGGTACTTCAAGGGTGTCCCGAGCCGTCTGGGCTACCTGCTCGACCTGGCTCCCAAGGACCTCGAGAAGGTCATCTACTTCGCGGCGTACATGATCACGTACGTCGACGATGAGCGCCGTACGCGTGACCTGCCCTCCCTGGAGGCGCACGTCTCCGTCGAGCGGCAGCAGATCGAGAACCGCCGGGACGCCGACCTGGAGGCCCGCGCCAAGAAGCTCGAGACCGACCTGGCCGAGCTGGAGGCCGAGGGTGCCAAGGCCGACGTGCGCCGCAAGGTGCGCGAGGGCGCCGAGCGTGAGATGAAGCAGCTGCGTGACCGTGCGCAGCGCGAGATCGACCGTCTCGACGAGGTGTGGACCCGGTTCAAGAACCTCAAGGTCCAGGACCTCGAGGGCGACGAGCTGCTCTACCGCGAGCTGCGTGACCGCTTCGGCACGTACTTCGACGGCTCGATGGGTGCCGCGGCGCTCCAGAAGCGCCTGGAGTCCTTCGATCTCGACGAGGAGGCCGAGAAGCTCCGCGAGATCATCCGTACCGGCAAGGGCCAGAAGAAGACCCGTGCGCTCAAGCGCCTGAAGGTCGTCTCCGCGTTCCTCCAGACCAGCAACAGCCCCAAGGGCATGGTGCTGGACTGCGTGCCGGTCATCCCGCCGGACCTTCGCCCGATGGTGCAGCTGGACGGTGGCCGCTTCGCGACCTCCGACCTGAACGACCTGTACCGCCGTGTGATCAACCGCAACAACCGTCTGAAGAGGCTCCTCGACCTCGGCGCGCCCGAGATCATCGTCAACAACGAGAAGCGCATGCTTCAGGAGGCTGTTGACGCCCTCTTCGACAACGGCCGTCGCGGCCGGCCGGTGACCGGTCCCGGTAACCGTCCGCTGAAGTCCCTCAGCGACATGCTGAAGGGTAAGCAGGGTCGATTCCGTCAGAACCTGCTCGGTAAGCGTGTGGACTACTCCGCGCGTTCCGTGATCGTCGTCGGTCCGCAGCTGAAGCTGCACCAGTGCGGTCTGCCCAAGGCGATGGCGCTGGAGCTCTTCAAGCCGTTCGTGATGAAGCGCCTGGTCGACCTGAACCACGCGCAGAACATCAAGAGCGCCAAGCGCATGGTGGAGCGCGGCCGTACGGTCGTGTACGACGTCCTCGAAGAGGTCATCGCCGAGCACCCGGTTCTGCTGAACCGTGCTCCCACCCTGCACCGCCTCGGCATCCAGGCCTTCGAGCCGCAGCTGGTCGAGGGCAAGGCCATCCAGATCCACCCGCTCGTCTGCACCGCGTTCAACGCGGACTTCGACGGTGACCAGATGGCCGTGCACCTGCCGCTGTCCGCGGAGGCGCAGGCCGAGGCCCGCATCCTGATGCTGTCCTCGAACAACATCCTGAAGCCGGCCGACGGTCGCCCCGTCACCATGCCGACCCAGGACATGGTTCTTGGTCTGTTCTTCCTCACCACCGACGGTGAGCTGCGCGACACCAAGGGCGAGGGCCGGTCCTTCGGCTCCACGGCCGAGGCGATCATGGCGTTCGACGCCGGTGAGCTCGCACTCCAGTCGGCGATCGACATCCGCTTCCCGGTGGGCACCATCCCGCCGCGCGGCTGGACCCCGCCGGCGCAGGAGGAGGGCGAGCCGGAGTGGCAGCAGGGGGACACCTTCCGCCTGCGCACCACCCTGGGCCGCGCGCTCTTCAACGAGCTGCTGCCCGAGGACTACCCGTTCGTCGACTACTCGGTGGGCAAGAAGCAGCTCTCCGAGATCGTCAACGACCTCGCCGAGCGCTACCCCAAGGTCATCGTGGCGGCGACGCTCGACAACCTGAAGGCGGCCGGTTTCTACTGGGCGACCCGTTCCGGTGTCACCGTGGCCATCTCCGACGTCGTCGTTCCCGAGGCGAAGAAGGAGATCGTCCGCGGCTACGAGGCGCAGGACGAGAAGGTCCAGAAGCAGTACGAGCGCGGTCTGATCACCAAGGAAGAGCGCACTCAGGAGCTCATCGCGATCTGGACCAAGGCGACCAACGAGGTCGCCGAGGCGATGAACGAGAACTTCCCCAAGACGAACCCCATCTTCATGATGGTTGACTCGGGTGCCCGAGGAAACATGATGCAGATGCGGCAGATCGCCGGTATGCGTGGTCTGGTGTCGAACGCCAAGAACGAGACGATCCCGCGTCCGATCAAGGCGTCCTTCCGTGAGGGCCTGTCCGTGCTGGAGTACTTCATCTCCACGCACGGTGCCCGTAAGGGTCTGGCGGACACCGCCCTGCGTACCGCCGACTCGGGTTACCTCACCCGTCGTCTGGTGGACGTCTCGCAGGACGTCATCATCCGCGAGGAGGACTGCGGCACCGAGCGCGGCCTCAAGCTGGCCATCGCCGAGCGCGGCGCCGACGGCGTCCTGCGCAAGGCGGACAACGCCGAGACGTCCGTGTACGCGCGCTGCCTCGCCGAGGACATCGTCGTCGACGGCAAGGTGCTCGCCCCGGCGGGCGTCGACCTCGGTGACGTCCTCATCGACGTCCTCGTCGGCGCGGGTGTCGAGGAGGTCAAGACCCGCTCGGTCCTGACCTGTGAGTCCGCCGTCGGCACCTGCGCGATGTGCTACGGCCGTTCGCTCGCCACCGGCAAGCTGGTCGACATCGGTGAGGCGGTCGGCATCATCGCCGCCCAGTCCATCGGTGAGCCCGGTACCCAGCTGACGATGCGTACCTTCCACACCGGTGGTGTGGCCGGTGACGACATCACCCAGGGTCTGCCGCGTGTCGTCGAGCTCTTCGAGGCCCGTACCCCGAAGGGTGTCGCCCCGATCTCCGAGGCCACCGGCCGCGTGCGGATCGAGGAGACCGAGAAGACCAAGAAGATCGTCGTCACCCCGGACGACGGCAGCGACGAGACGGCGTACCCGATCTCGAAGCGTGCCCGACTCCTGGTCAGCGAGGGCGAGCACGTCGAGGTGGGCCAGAAGCTCACCGTGGGTGCCACCAACCCGCACGACGTGCTGCGCATCCTGGGTCAGCGTGCCGTCCAGGTCCACCTGGTCGGCGAGGTCCAGAAGGTCTACAACTCGCAGGGTGTGTCGATCCACGACAAGCACATCGAGATCATCATCCGGCAGATGCTGCGCCGTGTGACGATCATCGAGTCCGGCGACGCCGAGCTGCTGCCCGGCGAGCTGGTCGAGCGCTCGAAGTTCGAGACCGAGAACCGTCGTGTGGTCCAGGAGAGCGGTCACCCGGCCTCCGGTCGTCCGCAGCTCATGGGTATCACCAAGGCCTCGCTGGCCACGGAGTCCTGGCTGTCGGCGGCGTCCTTCCAGGAGACGACCAGGGTCCTCACGGACGCGGCGATCAACGCCAAGTCCGACTCCCTGATCGGCCTCAAGGAGAACGTCATCATCGGTAAGCTCATCCCGGCCGGTACGGGTCTGTCCCGCTACCGCAACATCCGGGTCGAGCCGACCGAGGAGGCCAAGGCCGCGATGTACTCGGCCGTCGGCTACGACGACATCGACTACTCGCCGTTCGGCACGGGCTCCGGCCAGGCCGTTCCGCTGGAGGACTACGACTACGGGCCGTACAACGGCTAAGAGTCGCTGAGAAGCCCCCCGCCGCTCCGAGAGGAGAGGCGGGGGGCTTCTTCGTGCCGTGGCGGCGGACGCTGCGTCGTCTGCTGCGGTGCGGGCGGGGCTGCGGGTGTACCGGGGCCCTGCGGCGGCGGGGTCGCGGGTGTGCGGCCCCTGTGCGGCCGTGTGCGGTGCCGTGGATGGACCGCCCCAGCTCGGGCTCGTACCGCGGTCCGGCCGGGCGCTCGTACTGGGCCCGGCCTGGCGCTCGTACGCGAAGGGGCCGCCGCCCGGCCGGGCGGCGGCCCCTGTACAGCCGCGGTCCGCTACGGGCGGTGGATGCGCTCCACGCCGTAGTACGTCGCCGCGCACTGCGCGGCCCAGTCCTTGGTGTAGTTCCTCGTGAAGTACGGCTCCGCGAGCCAGCCGATGGACAGCGGCCGGTACGCCACGTCGGTGGCGCCGTTGGCGATCTCCTTGCGGATGCGGCTGTCCTGGCGGTCCCAGGCGATGCCGCGGGCGACCGTGGTGGAGGTCAGCTTCTGGACCGCCGGCACCAGCGCGGCCACGGTGGCCAGCCCCAGGGCGCCGGCGAGGGCGACGGCGACGGCGGGGGCGGCCCCGCGGGCGGCCGAGCCGGAGCTCAGGCGGATGCCTATCCAGCGGCCCAGCCACACCCCGTACAGGCACAGTGCGAGCAGCAGCGGGGTCATGAAGTTCGTCCAGGTCCGCCCGTACGTCCAGCCGGTCGGGCCGTAGCCGCTGCGCAGGCCGAGGGCGACCAGGAAGGAGCCGGCCAGCACCAGCGGTACGGGCAGCAGCATGGCGGTCAGGGTCACCGCGCGGGACGGGCTCCTCAGCGGCTCGCGCCCGGCGGGGGAGCAGAGCGCGACGGCCAGGCCCAGCAGCAGGCCGGCGGCCGCGGCGCCGAGGTACGCCCCCTGGCCGGCGATCGCGTCGAGCATGTGGCCCCAGCCCTGGGCGGTGGCCTTCAGCTCGGTTGCGGAGAGCATCGACTCCTTGGGCGGCTGCTGGGCACGCCGCCAGCGGGCACCGGGGGAGGTGTAGAGGATTCCGAGGCCGGCGACGAGGCCGACGCACCAGGTGGCGCACCACGTGAAGGGATACCAGCTCCTGGCCAGCTTCAGCCGGGGCAGTGCCAGGAGTCCGGCGACGCCCGTGATCAGGCCGCTGACCAGGGTGAAGGGCTCGCTGAGCATGCCGATGGCGAGGGCCAGGACCAGCGCGAGGACCAGGCCCGCCCGGCGGACGGCCGGGCGCTCGCTGCGGGCGGTCCAGATGCCGAAGACGACGGCCCACACGCCGAGGATGCTCGGGATCGTGTGCGAGATGGTCGCCGGAGCCCAGAGCAGGACTTGGTACGTGCGGGTGCCGGCGAAGAAAAGCAGGGTCTCCAGTACGGCGGCGACGGCGATGAGCACGGCCAGCGGGACCTTCCAGCCGAGCAGGCCGAGCACCTCGCGGGCCAGGAGCACCAGGCCGGCGCCGAGGGCCAGGACCAGGACCGCGGGCAGGACCTTGGGGCCGAGCAGGCCGTCGGCGTAGATGATCCCGCTGAGGAAGGCGTTGGTGACCCGGCCGTTCTGGGTCATGTAGAAGTCCGAGGTGATGCCGAACAGGCCCATGTCGCGGGCCTTCCAGGCGGCACACCAGTCGTCCGAGGTGGGTCGCACGTACAGCCCCAGGAACGCGCCGACGGACAGGAGGGCCCCTGCGGCGACGGCGAGGACGGCGCCGCTGAGGACCAGCGGTGTGCGGACGGCGCCGCGGGGCGAATCGGAACTCATGGGTGATCTTTCCGAGTGGGGGCGCGGGCTATAATGATCAGTTTCGGTAGTCTAGGCAGCCGCCCGCGGGCCGGCTGGTACGCCCTGGGCGTGGGCATTTGTTTTGACCGCGGCGTATGAGGTAGGTACGCTCAGACCTTGTGCCTGGGGTGTGCCCTGGCTCTCGTGCGTGCCTTCAACCGCATAGCGAGCTGTGAGCGGCCACCGCAATCTGTGCTCTTTTCGCCTCGCGGCGGGAGTCCGCCGGATTCGACACACCCGACCGCGTGGGTCGGCGACGTTCCAGGTTAGCTTCACCATTCGGCACACAGAAACCGGAGAAGTAGTGCCTACGATCCAGCAGCTGGTCCGCAAGGGCCGGCAGGACAAGGTCGAGAAGAACAAGACGCCCGCACTCGAGGGTTCCCCTCAGCGTCGTGGCGTCTGCACGCGTGTGTTCACGACCACCCCGAAGAAGCCGAACTCGGCCCTGCGTAAGGTCGCGCGTGTGCGTCTGACCAGCGGGATCGAGGTCACCGCTTACATTCCGGGTGAGGGACACAACCTGCAGGAGCACTCCATCGTGCTCGTGCGCGGCGGCCGTGTGAAGGACCTGCCGGGTGTTCGCTACAAGATCATCCGTGGCTCCCTCGACACCCAGGGTGTCAAGAACCGCAAGCAGGCCCGTTCCCGCTACGGCGCCAAGAAGGAGAAGTAGAAATGCCTCGTAAGGGCCCCGCCCCGAAGCGCCCGGTCATCATCGACCCGGTCTACGGTTCCCCTCTGGTCACGTCGCTCATCAACAAGGTGCTGCTGAACGGCAAGCGCTCCACCGCCGAGCGCATCGTCTACGGCGCCATGGAGGGTCTGCGTGAGAAGACGGGCAACGACCCGATCATCACGCTGAAGCGCGCGCTGGAGAACATCAAGCCGACCCTCGAGGTCAAGTCCCGCCGTGTCGGTGGTGCGACGTACCAGGTTCCGATCGAGGTCAAGCCCGGTCGTGCCAACACGCTCGCGCTGCGCTGGCTGGTCGGTTACTCCCGCGCCCGTCGCGAGAAGACCATGACCGAGCGTCTGCTCAACGAGCTCCTCGACGCTTCCAACGGCCTCGGTGCCGCTGTGAAGAAGCGCGAGGACACGCACAAGATGGCCGAGTCCAACAAGGCCTTCGCGCACTACCGCTGGTAGTCGCTACCCACATCGAGACCGAGAGAAGACTGAAGCCTTATGGCTACCACTTCACTTGACCTGGCCAAGGTCCGCAATATCGGGATCATGGCCCACATCGACGCGGGCAAGACGACCACCACCGAGCGGATCCTGTTCTACACCGGTGTGTCGTACAAGATCGGTGAGGTCCACGACGGCGCTGCCACCATGGACTGGATGGAGCAGGAGCAGGAGCGTGGCATCACGATCACGTCTGCTGCGACCACCTGTCACTGGCCGCTCGAGGACAACGACTACACCATCAACATCATCGACACCCCCGGGCACGTCGACTTCACCGTTGAGGTGGAGCGCTCCCTGCGTGTGCTCGATGGTGCCGTGACGGTGTTCGACGGTGTCGCCGGTGTCGAGCCGCAGTCCGAGACGGTGTGGCGTCAGGCCGACCGTTACGGCGTGCCGCGTATCTGCTTCGTCAACAAGCTGGACCGTACCGGCGCCGAGTTCCACCGCTGCGTGGACATGATCTCGGACCGCCTGGGCGCCCAGCCGCTGGTCATGCAGCTTCCGATCGGCGCCGAGGCCGACTTCAAGGGCGTCGTGGACCTGGTCCGCATGAAGGCGCTCGTGTGGTCCGCCGAGGCCGCCAAGGGCGAGATGTACGACGTCGTCGACATCCCGGCCACGCACACCGAGGCTGCCGAGGAGTACCGCGGCAAGCTGATCGAGGGCGTCGCCGAGAACGACGAAGAGATCATGGAGCTGTACCTGGAGGGCCAGGAGCCCACCGAGGAGCAGCTGTACGCCGCGATCCGTCGCATCACCATCGCGTCCGGCAAGTCCAGCGACACCACGGTCACCCCGGTGTTCTGTGGCACCGCGTTCAAGAACAAGGGCGTCCAGCCCCTGCTCGACGCGGTTGTGCGCTACCTCCCCACCCCGCTTGACGTCGAGGCCATCGAGGGCCACGCCGTCAACGACCCGGAGGAGGTCGTCAAGCGCAAGCCGTCCGAGGACGAGCCGCTGTCCGCGCTTGCGTTCAAGATCATGAGCGACCCGCACCTCGGTAAGCTCACCTTCGTCCGGGTTTACTCGGGCCGCCTGGAGTCCGGCACCTCGGTGCTGAACTCCGTCAAGGGCAAGAAGGAGCGCATCGGCAAGATCTACCGCATGCACGCGAACAAGCGTGAGGAGATCGACGCGGTGGGCGCCGGCGACATCATCGCCGTGATGGGTCTGAAGCAGACCACGACCGGTGAGACGCTGTGCGACGACAAGCAGCCGGTGATCCTGGAGTCCATGGACTTCCCGGCGCCGGTCATCCAGGTCGCGATCGAGCCCAAGTCCAAGGGTGACCAGGAGAAGCTGGGTGTCGCCATCCAGCGTCTCGCGGAGGAGGACCCCTCCTTCCAGGTTCACTCGGACGAGGAGACCGGCCAGACCATCATCGGTGGTATGGGCGAGCTGCACCTCGAGGTGCTGGTCGACCGTATGCGCCGTGAGTTCAAGGTCGAGGCCAACGTCGGCAAGCCGCAGGTCGCCTACCGCGAGACGATCCGCAAGGCCGTCGAGCGCGTCGACTACACGCACAAGAAGCAGACTGGTGGTACCGGCCAGTTCGCCAAGGTGCAGATCGCGATCGAGCCGATCGAGGGCGGCGACGCCTCGTACGAGTTCGTGAACAAGGTCACCGGTGGTCGTATCCCGAAGGAGTACATCCCTTCGGTCGACGCCGGTGCGCAGGAGGCCATGCAGTTCGGCATCCTCGCGGGCTACGAGATGACCGGCGTGCGCGTCACGCTGATCGACGGTGGCTACCACGAGGTCGACTCCTCCGAGCTCGCGTTCAAGATCGCCGGTTCGCAGGCCTTCAAGGAGGCCGCGCGCAAGGCCAGCCCCGTTCTTCTTGAGCCGATGATGGCCGTCGAGGTCACCACGCCCGAGGACTACATGGGTGAGGTCATCGGCGACATCAACTCCCGCCGTGGCCAGATCCAGGCCATGGAGGAGCGGGCGGGTGCCCGCGTCGTGAAGGGCCTCGTGCCTCTCTCGGAGATGTTCGGTTACGTCGGCGACCTGCGCAGCAAGACGTCCGGCCGTGCCAGCTACTCCATGCAGTTCGACTCCTACGCCGAGGTTCCGCGGAACGTCGCCGAGGAGATCATCGCGAAGGCCAAGGGCGAGTAACGCACCGCGTTCACACGCTTTAGGCTTGACTCCGGAGCCTCGTGGGGCATTCCACCGCAATAGCGGTCGGAATGTCCCGGGGCCCGGGCTTTCCAGCAAAGATCACCTGGCGCCGATGAAGCAAGGCGTTCAGAACCACTCCACAGGAGGACCCCGTGGCGAAGGCGAAGTTCGAGCGGACTAAGCCCCACGTCAACATCGGCACCATCGGTCACATCGACCACGGTAAGACGACCCTCACGGCCGCCATTACCAAGGTGCTGCACGACGCGTACCCGGACCTGAACGAGGCCTCGGCCTTCGACCAGATCGACAAGGCTCCCGAGGAGCGCCAGCGCGGTATCACCATCTCCATCGCGCACGTCGAGTACCAGACCGAGACGCGTCACTACGCCCACGTCGACTGCCCCGGTCACGCGGACTACATCAAGAACATGATCACCGGTGCTGCCCAGATGGACGGCGCCATCCTCGTGGTCGCCGCCACCGACGGCCCGATGCCGCAGACCAAGGAGCACGTGCTCCTGGCCCGCCAGGTCGGCGTTCCGTACATCGTCGTCGCCCTGAACAAGGCCGACATGGTGGACGACGAGGAGATCCTGGAGCTCGTCGAGCTCGAGGTTCGCGAGCTGCTCTCCGAGTACGAGTTCCCGGGCGACGACCTGCCGGTCGTCAAGGTCTCGGCGCTCAAGGCCCTTGAGGGCGACAAGGAGTGGGGCAACACCGTCCTCGAGCTCATGAAGGCCGTGGACGAGAACATCCCGCAGCCCGAGCGTGACGTCGACAAGCCGTTCCTGATGCCGATCGAGGACGTCTTCACGATCACCGGTCGCGGTACGGTCGTCACCGGCCGTATCGAGCGTGGTGTCCTCAAGGTCAACGAGACCGTTGACATCGTGGGCATCAAGCAGGAGAAGACCACCACCACGGTCACCGGCATCGAGATGTTCCGCAAGCTGCTCGACGAGGGCCAGGCCGGTGAGAACGTCGGTCTGCTGCTCCGTGGCATCAAGCGCGAGGACGTCGAGCGCGGCCAGGTCATCATCAAGCCGGGCTCGGTCACCCCGCACACCGAGTTCGAGGCGCAGGCCTACATCCTGTCCAAGGACGAGGGTGGCCGCCACACGCCGTTCTTCAACAACTACCGTCCGCAGTTCTACTTCCGTACGACGGACGTGACCGGCGTCGTGACCCTCCCCGAGGGCACCGAGATGGTCATGCCGGGTGACAACACCGAGATGAAGGTGGAGCTCATCCAGCCCGTCGCCATGGAAGAGGGCCTGAAGTTCGCCATCCGTGAGGGTGGCCGGACCGTGGGCGCCGGCCAGGTCACCAAGATCAACAAGTGAGCTTGTTGATCTGACCTGGTAGCTCCAGCGAGCTCCTGAAGGGGCCCGTACGACTTCGGTCGTACGGGCCCCTTTGCTGTGCGGACGGCCCGGGAGGCCCGGGTCCCTGCGTCGGGACCCTGGGCTCAGCTGCCGTCGCCCTCGATCACGCAGAAGTCGACGTGGCTGATCTCGGGGGTGCCGCCGGGGTTGGGAGGCGCGACGAGCCCGGTGTCGGACGCGATGCCGTCGGGGAAGGTCATCGGAGTGGAGTTGGCGTCATAGGTGTAGCGGTTGGCGTTGTTCGCACCCTTGACGGTGACCTGGCGGATCGCGAGGTTGCCCGTGGTGTTGAAGCTGACCTGGGTGAGGTCGTCACTGAAGTTGACGACAACCGTGCCGCTTGTGCCGTCAACGGTGACCGGGACGGTGGCGTCCTCGGGATCGCCGCCGTCGTCTTCAGGAAGCCTGAACCCTTCCGCGTCGTCGGGGCACGCCAGGGGCGGGTTGTTCGGCACGAAAACGGGGTTCACCGCGGCGGCCGCCGCAGGGCCGGCCCCGAAGCCGACCGCCAGTGCCGTCGCCAGGCCGAGGCCGACGCAGCGCGCTCCCCATCTCGCTCGGGTCGATCGTGTGGTTGTTCGGGTCGTTACTCGCACGACGAGTGCTCCTTCTCGCTCTGGATGTGCCGGAGTTCGCCCGGGCTGAGTCGCATCCACCGCCGGGCATCTGATCATTTGCACAATCCGATGAACGCCACTCCTGGGACAGGATCGGCCTAGGCCGTCCGGGGTGGAGAGCACCGGAAAGGCTGAGCGTCGACGGGTCGCCACGCTCGGCAGTACGCCATGGAAATAGGACATACATTTAAAAAAGGTTGATATAACCCTCATGGGGTGCGCGCTGATCCTTCGATGCGGCGGCGCCCCATGTCTTCGCCGAGGGCCGGGGTCACAGGGAGAACCATGCGGCAGTCCACCAGCACGGTGTCAGGGCGGGCAGTTCCCCTCACGCCGCACCGGCCGGCCATGCGTAGAGGCCCGGCGGACGGGTCGTACGTACCGGTCGCGGTCGGCGCCGACGCGGCGGGAATGGCGCTGCCGACCGCATTGACCCTCTCGGTGATCGGCGCGGCCCGCCCCGTGCACCAGGCCGTGGCCATCACGCTCATCTGGCTCCTCGTGGGCCTCGCCGCCAGGCGCTACGCACCCTCGGCCTGGGACGAAGGCGCCCCGGCCGGACCGGTGGTACGGGACTGGCTGGTGCTGCTCGGCGTCCTGGCCGTACTGCGGACGGTGTCCGGACTCGGGGGCTCACCCGCGACGGAGCTTGCCGCGCTGTGCCCGTCGTTGGCGGTCACCGTGCTCTGCCGCAAGGCGATCCACCGCCGCGTCCTGGCCGTACGGCGACGGGCCGAGGGGCTGCGACGCGTCCTCGTGCTCGGTGAGGCCGGGGCCGTGGACGCCGTGGTCGGGCAGCTCGCCGAGCGTACGGACCACGGGTATGTGGTGGTCGGGGCCTGTGCGCTGGGTGAGGGCGAGGTGTTGTCCGGGGTGCCCGTGCCCGCCCGGTTGCCCATCGACGCGCCGAGAGCTCCGGACGAGGATGCCGCGCCGGTGGCGGAGGCGGCCGAACTGCTCGGCGCCGACCTGGTCTTCGTCACCGCGGGCCGGCACATGTGCGGGGACCGGCTGCGGCGGTTGTCCTGGGCCCTGCACGACCGGGGCCGTCGCCTGATGGTGCTGCCCGGCATCGTCGAAGTGGCCCGGCGGCGGGTCCGTATCGGCTCGGCCGCCGGGCTCACCCTGCTGGACGTCTCACCGCCGACGCGCCGTGGCCTGCCGATGCTGCTGAAGGCCGCCACGGACCGGTCGGGCTCGCTCGTCCTGCTCGTGGTGCTGGCCCCGCTGTTCGCCCTGCTGGCGCTCGCCGTGCGGCTGAGCTCGCCGGGGCCGGTCATCTACCGCCAGACCCGTGTGGGCCGCAACGGGACGCCGTTCCCCATGTGGAAGTTCCGGACCATGGTCGTGGACGCGGACCGGATGAAGGGCGATCTGGCCGCGGCGAACGAACACGACGGCCATATGTTCAAGCTGCGCCGGGACCCGCGGGTCACCTCCGCCGGGCGCTTTCTGCGCCGCTACTCGCTGGACGAGCTGCCCCAGTTGGTCAATGTCCTGCTCGGCCATATGTCGCTGGTGGGGCCCCGCCCCCCGCTGCCCGAGGAGGTCGCCCGCTACGACCAGGTGGAGATGCGCCGACTGAGCGTCAAACCCGGCCTCACGGGGCTGTGGCAGGTGAGCGGACGGTCGGACCTGTCCTGGCACGAGACCGTCTCGCTCGATCTGCGCTACGTCGACAACTGGTCGTGGGCCTGGGACATGGCGGTCATGGCCCGCACGGTTCGGGCGGTGCTGGACGGACGTGGCGCCTACTGAGGCTCAGACGCCGGCCACCGACCGGGACGGCTCTGTGCTCGACCAGGACGCGTAGGTTGCGGCGATGCCGTCTCGCAGCGCGATCCTCGGCTCCCAACCCAGCGCGGTCATACGGGAGATGTCCAGCACCTTGCGAGGTGTGCCGTCCGGCTTCGTTGTGTCGAAGGTGACCCGGCCCTGGTAGCCGACGACCTCCCCGACGAGGTCCGCCAGCTCGCGGATCGTCAGGTCCTCTCCGCATCCGACGTTGACCGGGGCGTCGCCGTCGTACAGGCGCAGCAGCGTCACACAGGCGTCGGCGAGGTCGTCGACGTGCAGGAATTCCCGGCGGGGGGAGCCGCTTCCCCACAGGACCACTTCGTCCAGCCCGTCTCGCTCGGCTTCGTGGAAGCGGCGAATGAGAGCCGGCAGGACGTGCGAGGACTCCGGGTCGAAGTTGTCGCCCGGCCCGTAGAGATTGCATGGCATCGCGCAGATGTAGGAGGCTCCGTGCTGCCGTCGGTAGGCCTGGACCTGGACGATGCCCGCGATCTTGGCGAGTGCGTACGGCTGGTTGGTCGGCTCCAGAGGGCCTGTGAGCAAGGCGTCTTCCCGAATGGGCTGCGGCGTGATCCTCGGGTAGATGCAGGACGATCCCAGGAACAGCAGGCGCTGTACCCCGGCGGCGTGCGCCGCGGAGATCACGCTCAACTGAATGCGCAGGTTGTCCTCGATGAACTCCACCGGACAGGCGCTGTTGGCCATGATGCCGCCCACCTTGGCCGCGGCGAGGACGACGGCGTCGGGCCGGGCGTCGCGCAGGAAGGCGGCGGTGGCCGTCGCATCGCGAAGGTCCAGTTCGGACCGGCTGCGCGCGAGGATCTCGTGCCCGTCGGCAGCAAGGCGGCGGACCACCGCGGAACCGACGAGCCCGCGGTGGCCGGCGACGTACACGCGGGCGGGGGAGGGGAGAAGATCTTCCATGTGGCGTAGTTTGCACTAATTAATGGCGTATGTGCCGTGTTACGTAGGTCTTCTCCGGAAAATGGCGAGCCAGTACCTCACGCGAGCGAGCTCAGGAGGACCATCGCCATGGACCGTTCCCTCCGGCGTTTCACGGGAGCCGGTTACGACAAGGGGCGCCCCCTGCTCGTTCAGGCAGCCTGGTTCGCCGTCCTCAATCTCCTCTTCGTCCGCTGGTGGTTTCCCGCTCGATGGCGACCGGCGCTGCTGAGAGCCTTCGGTGCGCGAATCGGACAGCGCGTGCTGATCCGTCACCGGGTGCGAGTGCACTGGCCGTGGCGGCTGGAGGTCGGCGACGACGTGTGGATCGGCGAGGGCGCGTGGCTGCTGAACCTGGAGCGGATCACGATCGGCAGCGATGTGTGCGTCTCGCAGGAGGCGTTCTTGTGCACCGGGAGTCATCAACGCCGCAGTGCGACCTTCGAGTTCGACAACGCGCCCATTCGTCTGGAGTCCGGAGCCTGGGTCGCGGCGCGGGCCGCTGTGCTGCGCGGTGTCACCGTCGGCCGAGGGGCAGTCGTGGGGGCCTCGGCGGTCGCCCGCCGTGATGTCGGACCGGGTGCGGTCGTCACGACGGGAGCCTCGGCATGAGACTCCTCCACGTGGTGACGCTGCTCAGCGATGACGGTGCGTACGGTGGCCCCACGAGCGTGGCCACCGGGCAGTTGTCGGAGTGCGCCGCACGAGGCCACGAGGTCGAACTCGTGTCCCTGTGGCGGGGCAGCACCCCGGCACCGGCACACATCGGCTCGGTGCCACTGCGTACGCGCCCCGCGCGCTCCCTGCTTCCGGGGCGTTTCACCGGGCTCATGCACCCGCTGCTCGTCAGGGACATGTGGCGCTCCATGGGCCGGGCCGATGTCGTGCACATCCATGCGGGGCGTGATCTTGTTTCCCTGACGGCGCTCGGGCTGGCCGTGTTGGCGCGCAAGAAGTTCGTCACCCAGACGCACGGCATGGTGGAGCCGCGCCGACGGGCCGCCGCCAGGCTCTTCGACCTGGTGTACGTGCCGCTGCTGCGCCGGTCGCGCGGCTGCCTGGTTCTCACCGAGCGGGAGAGGCGGGCCGTGGCCGAGGTCATCGGGCCGGAAGGTCCGCCGCTGCTGAGTCTCCCCAACGGTGTCCGGCCGTCGTGTGCCGAGACCGCGCGGTACCGGCAGCGCGAGCGCGAGGTGCTCTTCCTTGCCCGACTGCACCCCCGCAAGCGTCCGGACGCCTTCGTCGAGATGGCTGCCCTGGTTCACCGGAGGGTTCCGGACGCGCGGTTCACCCTGTACGGGGCGGACGAGGGCGCACTGCCGACGGTGCGCCGGCTCATCGCCGCGCACCGCCTTGAGGAGGTTGTCTCCTATCGTGGCGCGCTCCACCCCGCGGAGGCGGCGCGTGCCTATGAGAAGGCGGCCGTGTACGTGCTGCCGAGTGTTGACGAGCCGTTTCCGATGACCGTGATCGAAGCCCTGTGCGCCGGCACTCCCGTCGTGTGCACCGACACCTGCGGCATGGCGGACGAACTGGCACGCCGTCAGGCAGCCATCGTCACTGACGGCAGTCCGCAGGCCATGGCTGATGCCGTGTGCGGCCTGCTGGAAGGCGACGAGGGCAGGCGCGACGCGCTCGTCAAAGCGGGCCACCGAGCCGTCGAGGAAGCCTTCTCCCTGCACGCGGTGACGGACCGACTGGAGGAGATCTACCGAAAGCTGCACTGCGGCACTTCGGCTGTCCGGAGTAATTCGGCCTGACAACCTGTTGTCCGAATCATTTTCTCCGAAGATCATTGTAGAGTTCCCGCATCGTTGTCCGCCCGCCACCGGTGACCGAGCGATCGAAACGAGTGCTACGCATGATTGAGCAATCACGCGGCGACACGGAGAATTCACGACCCAAAAGCGACGTGGTCATCATTGGCGGCTGTGGCCGTGTAGGGCTTCCTCTCGGAATTGCGCTCGCCGCCCGCGGAATGCTTTCGGTAACGCTCTACGACATCGACCGCGCCGCCGTCGAAACGGTCAACAGGGGAGAGCTTCCCTTCCTGGAGGCAGGCGCCGCCGAGCCGCTGCGCGAGAGCGTACGCGACGGTCTGCTGCGTGCCACGACCGACGCCGCGAGCGTTGCGACCACGGAGAACCTGATCGTGGTCGTGGGAACGCCGGTGGACGAGCATCTCAATCCGGATCTGGGCGCGGTCCCCCGGGCGTTGGAGCGCTGCGCCGAGTACCTGCGCGGCGGACAGCTGGTCATGCTCAGAAGCACGGTGCACCCTGGCGTCACGGCACTGACGGAGCGGCTTCTGGAGAGGCTCGGCACAACGGTGGACGTGGCCTTCTGCCCGGAGCGCATCGCCGAGGGCGCCGCCATGACCGAGCTGTTCGAACTGCCGCAACTGGTGGCGGCCCGCTCTCAGAGGGCCGGAGACAGGGCCGAGAAGTTCTTCCGCACGCTCACGGACAAAATCGTCCGTATGGAACCGGAAGAGGCAGAGCTCGCGAAGCTCTTCGCCAACACCTGGCGTTACATCAAGTTCGCTACGGTCAACCAGTTCTGGATGATGGCGAATGATTTCGGACTCGATTTCGAGCGTATCCGTCACGCGATGACGTACGAGTATCCTCGGGCCTCCGACATGCCGGGAGCGGGATTCGCCGCCGGTCCGTGCCTGCTGAAGGACACACTGCAGTTGGCGGCGTTCACCGGGAACAATTTCGTGCTGGGTCACGCGGCCATACTCGTCAACGAGGGGCTACCGCTCTATCTCGTGTCGCGTCTGGAACGCAGGTTCCCGCTCTCCGACACACGGGTGGGTGTTCTCGGCATGGGCTTCAAGGCCGGCAGCGACGACGTCCGCGAAAGCCTGTCGTTCAAGCTGCGCAGGATTCTGATGGCAAAGGCTCGGGAAACGCTGTGCACTGATCCGTACGTCAGCGATCCGCGGTTCGTGGACCTGGACGAGGTCATGCGCCGGGCCGACGTCCTGGTCATCGCGACGCCGCACCGCGACTACCGGAACCTGGTCACCGACAAGCCGGTCGTGGACCTCTGGGGCATCACCGGCAGAGGCGTCCGGGCCTGACCGGCCGCACGGCGAAGGCTGTTCCACCCGCCCCGAGGACCGGGCGCCATCCGCACCAGCCACCAGCACCAGAAAGGTCTCCTGTGAAGGTTCTCGTCACCGGCGCGTCCGGTCTGATCGGCAGCTACCTCGTCAAGGAGCTCCTCGAGCAGGGGCACTTCGTGGTGGGTCTCGACAACTTCTCCAAGTACGGTGCGGTCCGCCGCGGTGCGGTGGAGGACCCGCGATACCGCCTCGTCGAGGGAGACGCCCGCGACACGGACCTGATGGCGGAGCTGCTGGCCGACTGCGATCACTTCGTCGCCGGTGCTGCCATGATCGGTGGCATCTCCTACTTCCACACCTACGCCTACGACCTCCTCGCCACCAACGAGCGGATCACCGCCGCCGCCTGCGACGCGGCGATCCGGGTGCACGGCGACGGGCCGCTTCAGAAGGTGACGTATCTGAGCTCGTCCATGGTGTACGAGAACACCTCCTCCTGGCCGTCCCGGGAGGGCGACGAGCGTCGCATCGCCCCGCCGTCGTCCTCGTACGGCTTCCAGAAGCTGGCGGTGGAGTACTTCGCCAGGGCGGCCCACGAACAGTACGGACTGCCCTTCACCATCGTTCGGCCCTTCAACTGTGTGGACGTCGGAGAGGAGCGGACCGTCGGCCAGAGCGAGGAGCGTTCAGGGGACCTCAAGATCAGCATGTCGCATGTCGTCCCCGACCTGGTGCAGAAGGTGCTCAAGGGACAGGACCCCTTGCACATCCTCGGCAGCGGCGCCCAGACGCGGCACTTCACCTACGCCGGCGACTTGGCCCGGGGTATCCGGACGGCGATCTTCCATCCCGCGGCGCTCAACGAGGACTTCAACCTGGCGAGCCCCGTGCCGACCACCATTCTGGAGCTGGCGGAGCGGATCTGGCACAAGATCAACGGTCCCGACGAGCCGTTCCGGTACACGGCCGACCAGCCCTTCGAGCACGATGTCCAGCGCCGGAGCCCCGATGTGTCCAAGGCCCGAGATGTACTCGGCTTCACCGCGTCGACCACACTGGACGACATCCTCGACAAGGTCATCCCCTGGGTCCGTCAGGCAATCGCTGACGGCCGCCTATGACCGGTCGTCCCACGAGGACTCCCGCCTGTTCAGGCACGAGGTGTAGAGAGTGGACTTCTCCAGCGCACTGCGGCAACTATCGGGGGTGCAGAAGTCGGCCCGCGGAGTTCCCGGCTATTCGCGGTTCGTCAACCGCCCGGTCGGCCGAGTACTCGCGGCCACAGCGCACCGCTTAGGACTGTCCCCCAACCACGTGACCGCTGCAAGTGCGCTGGCCACCTTCGCAGCGGTCGCCACGATCTGCGTGTACCCGCCTACCCACGCTGTGGGACCGTGGGTCACCCTTGCCCTGCTCTTCGGCTTCGCCCTCGACTCCGCGGACGGTCAGCTGGCCCGGCTGCAACGGTCGGCCAGTCCGTCCGGAGAGTGGATGGACCACGTGGTGGACTGTGCGAAGCTCCTGGGGATCCACGCCGCGGTGCTGATTTCCTTCTACCGCTTCTTCGACCTGCCGCACCCCGCGCTTCTGCTCGCCCCCGTCGCGTTTCAGTTCGCCGCTGTTCTGCTGTTCTTCGGGGCAACGCTGACGGACCAGCTGAAAAGGGTGGGTGTTGACACGCCCGCCTGTCCCGGAGTCCGGCCCTCCACTGTCCGGGGCCTGGCCCTGCTCCCCGTGGACTACGGTCTGGTGTGCCTGATCTTCCTGTTCCTGGGCAACCACAAGCTCTTCTTCGCCCTCTACGTGGCGCTGCTCGCGGCCCACATGGTGTTGGTGCCGGCGTTCCTCGCCAAGTGGTTTCGCGAACTGGCTCTCCTGAGGACGGCGGTCAACCAGCCAGAGCCTCGGACAGCATCGCGGTGATCCGGCCCAGCCCGGCCTCAGGGCTCAGCCGTTCCCGGACGTAGGCGGGACCGCGGGCGCCCAGCGCGGCCAATCGGCCGGGATCCCCCATCAGCTCGGCGACGCAGCCGTGCAGTGCCGCCGGATCGTCCGCGCGGACGACCACTCCGGCACCGGACCGACGTACTTCCTGAGCCGTGCCGCCCTGTGCGGCCACCGAGGCAACCGTGGGACGTCCACTCGCGAAGTAGGACGTCAGCTTGGAAGGGAGGCTCATGTCGTCCACGGACGCGCGTTGGGTGAGCGCGAGGACGTCCGCCGCGGCCAGCACGTCAGGGAAGTCGGCGTCGGGCACGGGCTTGAGGAAGTCCACGTTCGGCAGACCGGTGGCGAGCCGCTCCAGGTGTGTCCGCCGGCTGCCGTCGCCCATGAGGACGATCCGCAGACGCGGGGTCTCGCGGGCTCCGATGCGCGCCGCCTCGACCAGGACGTCCAGCCCCTGCTTCAGGCCCATGTTTCCCGCGTGCAGCAGGACGAACTCCTCGTCGTGCCAGCCGAGTCGCGCCCGCACCGCTCGGCGGTCGCCGGTAGAGGGTGCCACATGGCTCCAGTTGGGCACGACCCTGACGCGTGACTCCGGCACGCCCATGGCGGTGACACGGTCCACGAACGACTCGTGCACCACGCCGACCAGGGCTGCCCCGCGCAGGATCTTCGACTCCACTGAGGTCACGAGGGATGCCACGCGGCCGCCGCCGCTGATCCCGCTCTGTGCGGCCGCCGCGCCCATGAGGTCCTGCACCACGACCACATGGGGCACCCCGTGGCGACGGGCGACCCCGCCGCCGATCACGCCGCCGGCGAGGGTCGGCATCTGACTGAGGACCAGGTCCGGCCGTGCGGTGGGTGGCCGGATCGAACCGTGTGCCAGGAAGCTGGCCTCGTACGCCGCCCTGAGCAGCGCGGTCTGACGTGTAGGAACGAAGCCGCGGCGCCGATGGACCCGGACGCCCTGCCGGTACTCCACCATGCGCCAGCGCCCTCGGTAGTCGCCGTGTACCCGCCAGCCCGGATAGTGCGGCATTCCTGTCAGGACGTCGACCTCGGCGCCGCGGACGGCCAGGTGTTCCGCCGTCAGGGTCGCGTAGGGGGCGATTCCGGCGTGCTCGGGGGCGTAGTTGGTCGACACCAGCAGGACGCGGCAACCCGTGAACATATCAGTCATTTAATTAAAATACGACATGCGCAAGGGGATTTCCGGAAAGAAACGCCAAGCAATATCGCCTGATATGTTCCGGGCCTGAGCTATAAATCGATTGCAGTTGATTCATTTCATTGATGGCGTCGATGAGGGGATGCAGGTGCGGGACAGCCAAGTCCGTTGTATGGCTGCGGTATGCGTCTGGGCCCTGGTGCTCGTCGTCCTTCTGCCGGGACTGGTCCTGGAGTCCACCGATACGCGTTTCGGGGCGGCCCTCGCCGTGCAGTGTGCCGTCGTGGTGCACGCGGGAGGGGGACTCGCCCGGGTGCTCACCGATACTTCGGTACGCCTCGTCGCCTTCGGATTCTGGCTCTTCTCCTATGTGTGGCTCGGGCTTGCGCCGCTCGCCATGCTCGCCACCGATTCCTACCCGCTCGAATACCGCGGTGATGAGACGACCGCTCTCGCGGCCGCCGCACTGACCGAACTCGGCCTCGTCGCCTACAGCGCGGGGGCGGCATTGGCCGCCGGACGCAACGATGGCAGGTCGATCGTGTTCGTACCCCTGCTGTCGCGCAGCCTCTCGCCACTGCCGGTACTCATGCTGTGCGGGCTGTCACTCGCCCTGGCGGTCGCGTTGATCCCCGGCCAGGAAGGCGGTCTACGCGCCTTCTTCACCAGCAGACAGGCGCTCTGGCAGTCGCGTGCCGAAGCCGACGCCACGCATACGCTGCGGGTCTGGGCCCTCGCCGTCCCCGCCTTCTGGGCCCTCGTGGCCCTGGTCCGGCTGCCCCGCTCGAACGGCACGGGACGGCTGGTGCGCACGATCCGCTGGACGGCGCTCCCGAGCCTCCTCGTGCTCAACGTGATCGTCAACAACCCGATCAGCAGGCCGCGTTTCTGGGCCGGCACCGTACTTCTGGTTCTGCTTTTCTCATGGCGCCGGTTCAGCACCCCGCGGGTCTTCCGCACCGCCGCCGCCGCGATCACGGTCGTGGTGCTGTTCGCCTTCCCGTACAGCGACTACTTCCGCTACGACGAACGGGAAGTGCTGCAAGTTGTGCCGCTGGCACAGCAGTTCAGCACCAGCATGGATTACGACGCTTTCCAGCAAATGCAGACTGGCATCGACTATGTGCAGGAAAACGGCTACTCGCCGTCGGCAGCGCTCGGCTTGGTCCTGTTCATGGTTCCCCGCTCCATGTGGCCCGACAAACCGCAGGCGACCGGTATCGAACTCGCCCAGTACGCGGGCTACGACTTCCACAATCTTTCCGCGCCGGTGTGGATCGAGAGTTACCTGTGGGGCGGTGTTCCGTGCGTCGTCGCCGTTTTCTGCCTGCTCGGTGCTGCTGGACGGCGGATGGACGACATTCGGGAGCGGCTGCGGCACCGACAGGGCACGCTGGCGGTTCTGCTGGTTCCCGCCTTCGCCTTTTACCAGATGATTTTCCTGCGCGGCAGCCTCATGGCGATCATCGGCCCTCTTCTGTTGCTCCTGGCCGTCCCGCTGTTCATCACCAAACGCGCTGCCGCACCGGCCCCGTCCCCTGTGCGGCCGCCCGCGACCACGGGCGGCCACGCACCCACCCCCGGCCTCATCCCCGGACACAGGAGGCATCCGTGACCAGCTCCGCCGGCCCAGACGATCGGTACGACGACCCCGACCGGCTTCGCGACCAGGTGCGCCGGCTGCTCAGGTACCGCGCGACCATCGCGTCGGGCGTGCTCCTCGGGCTGCTCAGCGGACTGGTCCTCGTTCTGCTGGGCGCGGGCGCCTACACCTCCACGAGCGAGGTGCTCGTCCGCCCCAGAGCGGACCCCTTCAGTACGCCGGGGGTTGCCGTCGACAGTCAGGTGAGCATGGGTACGGAGCGGCAGATCGCGCTCAGCGCGACGGTCGCGGCACGGGCGGCGACCACACTGGGGGACCCCGCTCGCGCCGATGCGCTGCTGACGGACCTGCGCGTGGTGAACCCCCCGGACACCCAGCTGCTCCGGTTCGAGTACACAGCGGGCACCGCGAAGCGCGCGGCTCGCGTCAGCAACGCGTTCGCGCAGGCCTACCTCGCCGATCGCGAGGAGCGGTCCAAGTCCATGATCGTGCGGATGGCCGCCGGGCTTGAGCAACAGCTCACCGAGCTCACCGGACGGGTCAACGCCAGGAAGAAGCCCGCTGAGTCCGTCGCCGGCACCGCGGGCCTTCGGCAGCAGATCGGCATTATGCAGAAGAGGGTGTCGGACATCAGGGCCTACGACACCACTGGCGGTGACGTCGTCCGGAGAGCCGAGCCGGCGGCGCGCCCCTCCGGGCCGGGCCCGGGCTGGCTTTTCCCGCTCGGCCTGATCGGCGGTCTCGTCCTGGGCGTCGTACTCGCCTGGCTGCGCTGCGCACTCGAGCCGCGGGCGCGCTCGGTCGCCGAGTTCCAAGGGGCGCTCGGTGCTCCGGTGCTGGGCATCCTCCCGGCCCCTGGAACCGACGACGAGCTGCTGGAGGTCGGCCGAACCGACGGCGGCCGCGCGGAGGCGTACCGAGCCCTGGCCTTCCGGCTGCGGGGCGGCAGCCCTGCGGCCATCGGCACGCTCATGCTCGTGGCGCCGCGGCGGGAACGAGGCGCCGAGGCCGTCACCGTGAATCTCGCGGCCGCCCTCGCGGAGTCCGGCGACCATGTGCTGCTTGTGGACGCGACCGGACACGCACCCGGCCTGTCCGCACGGCTGCCGCTGTCGGCCGACAAGTCCGTGCCGCCCGGCGCACCTGAGGGCACAGCGGTCGTCGATGCCGGTACAGCCGGGCGATTCACCCTCTGCCCCGACGTCCGTGGCACCGGCGGCGACAGGCCGGCCGGCCTGATGACGGCGTACGCCCCGGTGGACGCCGATCGCGGAAGTGCGACGCTCGTCCTGGCCCCGCCTCTGCTGGAACACCCCGAGGGTGTCGCGCTCGCCCAACGCGTGGACGGCGTTCTCGTGGTGGGTGGCCTGGAGGAGACCAGGCGCGAGGACCTCAAGCGGGTAGCCGAGCTGATCGGCTGCTCGGGAGGGAACATCGTGGGTGCGGCGCTCCACGATGTCCCACGGCGCGGACTGATCCCCCGTCTCACGGACAGCGACTGGGTACGTCGTGCCAGGGAGCGGAAGTCCGCCGCGGTGTCGTCCACACCAACCGGCACCGTGGGCAAACCGACGGCTCCCGTGCGGGACGACACTCTCTCCTCCCCCCGATGAGCGCCTCCGGTACGGCTGTCCCCGCCACCACCGGCGACTCGACCGCCCGGTGCGGGGTCGCCGCCACCGCGCGCGGTGGCTGGTGGGGCTTCCTTGGCTCCACGGTGAACGCGGTCTTCGGCTATGCCCTGGTCGCCCTGGTCACCCGCGCGCTCGGGGCGTACGGGGCGGGAGCGGTGTTCACCGGTGTCGCGGCCTTCACCATCCTCTGCAACACCTGCAAGCTCGGCGCCGACACCGGGTTGGTGCGCTTCGTCTCGGGTGACCTGGTCACCACGGGTGGCCGCAGGGTGGGCGCCCTCCTGCGCAGCGCGATCCTGCCGGGGGCCGTGGCGAGCGGTGCGGTGGCGGCGCTGCTGTTCCTCTCCCCCTGGACGGCCACCTCGCTGCTGCCGAATCTCGCCCCGGACGACGCGGTGACCCTGGTCCGGCTGTTCGCCGTGTTCCTCCCCCTGGCCACGGTCACCCTGATCCTGCTGGGCGCCACCCAGGGCTACGGCACCGTGATCCCGTTCGTCGGCGTCGAGCAGATCGGCAAACCGGTCCTGCGCGTGCTGATCGCCGTGCCGGTGGTGCTGCTGGCTCCGGGCGTGCTGAGTCTGGCCGCCGCCTGGCTCCTGCCGACGGCGGCCGGCTTCGTCATCGCCTGCCTCGCCGTGCGCAAACGCCGCCGGACGAGCCCGAGCCCTGCCTGCGGGCAGGCCACGGTCGCCGTACGGAGAGGGTTCTGGGCCTTCGCCGGGCCACGGGCGATCTCCTCCGTCTTCGACATCAGCGCGGTCTGGGTGGGCGTCGTCCTGCTGTCCAGCCTGGCGACGAGCGAAGAGGCGGGCATCTACACCGCCGTCGGCCGCGTCGTCATCGCCGCGACACTGCTCCAGCTCGCCATCCGGCTGGCCGTCGCCCCGGAGATCAGCCGTCTGCTCGCGGTGGACGACATCCCGCAGGCCCGCCATCTGTACCGGGTCTCGACGCGCTGGATCGTGCTGTTCTCCTGGCCCCTGCTCGTCCTGCTCACGAGCTTTCCGGGCACTGTTCTGTCGTTGTTCGGGCCGGAGTTCGAGCAGGGGGCGGATGCCCTGGTGGTGCTCTGTATCGCCTCGGCGGTCAACGTAGGGGTGGGAAACGCCCAGACCGTGCTGCTCATGGCGGGCAAGAGTTCCTGGCATCTGGGGGTCACGGGCGTCGCGTTCGCGGTTCAGCTGACGGTCGGTCTCCTTGCCGTCCCCCGCCTTGGCGTCCTCGGCGCCGCCGTGTCCTGGGGAGCGGCGACGGTCGTCGAGAACCTCGTCGCGGCCGCGTTGGTGCGCCGGCATCCGGGCTTCACGGTCATCGACAGCGGATATCTGATGGCCACTTTCACAGGCCTGTGCCTCACGGTGCCGCTGGTCCTTCCCACCAGGTTGCTGGCAGGTGACACGGTCGTCGGACTTGCCGTCGCAATCACCGTGGGATTGTGCGTATTCGGTATAAGTTTGTGGCGATTTAGCACACCCCTGGGAGTACGTGAACTCGTCGGTGTGCTGCGCGAACGCGCCACTTGAGGCCGTCTCGGAACCGAGACCGCCCCACCCTCCCCGTTCCTCCACCCGTTCTGGCTGCAACCAGGGATGTTCCATGCGCTTGAGAAAAAGCACGAAGAGAGGGGTCACCACGGCTTCGGCTGTGGCCCTCCTCGCGGCTGCCTCGCTCATCGCCGCTTCGGCCGCGGCGGCCGACAGTGACGAAAAGACCCTGACCGCCGACACGTTGGCGACCTGGCAGACCGACGGGATCGTCTGGTCACTGGAGTACGCGAACGGTGTCGTGTACGTCGGCGGGAGCTTCGACAAGGTCCGTCCCCCGGGCGCGAAACCCGGTCAAAGGGAGGTCGCGCGCAAGAACTTCGCCGCTTTCGACGCCAGAACCGGCAGGCTCCTGCCGTGTGCCCTGCCGTTCACCGGCGGTGGGAGCGTCGTACGAGCACTGAAGATGTCGCCGGCCGACGAAGTGCTGTACGTCGGTGGCTCGTTCAGCAGAGTGGGCAAGAACCGGGCAACCGGGGCGGCTGCGGTCAACACGGGCAACTGTTCGCTGCGCAAAGATTTCCGTCCGGCCATCTCGTCGTACGTACGGGCCATCGAGGTCACGGACAGTGCGGTGTATCTGGGGGGCGACTTCACGCGTGTCAACGGCAAGGAGAGGGAGCGCGTCGCGGCGCTCACCCCCAGCGGTTCGCTGCTGCCGTTCAGGGCGGAGATCGACGGTCCGGTACGGGCTCTGCTCGCCGCTCCCGAATTCGGCAAGCTCATCGTCGGCGGCAACTTCAACATGGTCAACGACGACCTGGCGAGGTCCCTCGTCGCCCTGCGGCCCGCCACCGGCAAGACCGTGCTCACCTACTCGGACTGGCTGCCGTCGCGTTCTTCCGTGCAGGCGCTGACACGCGACGCGACCAACTTCTACGTCGCGGCCGAGGGCAGGGGCACCGGCATCTTCGACGGCCGCATCGCCGGCCGCCTCGGAGGCGGCGAGATGGTGTGGAAGGACACCTGCCTGGGCGCCACCCAGGCCGTCGCCGTGTACAACGGCGTCCTCTACAGCGGCTCCCACGCCCATAACTGTAGTGACACACCTGGCGGTTTCGACGAGGGCAACTTCCGCCAGCACTTCCTGGCCCAGTCGGTCCGTGACCGGCACATCCTGCACTGGTTCCCCGACACGGACGGTGGGACGGGCGAGGGCAACGGTCCCCGGGCCCTGAAGATGGCCGGACGGATCCTCTGGGCGGGAGGCGAGTTCACCGAGGTCAACGGCAGACGGCAGCAGAGCCTGACCCGCTTCACCACCGGGCCCGACCGGGGAACCCCGGAAGAGCCGCCCCGGCTCAAGGCCTCGGCCTCGCGCACCGGCCGGGTCACGCTCTCCTGGCGTTCCGCCTGGGACCGGGACGACGCGGTGCTGACGTACCGGATCTACCGGGACGGCAAGCTCGTGGCCTCGCCGACGGGCCGGTCCACGGAGTGGAACCGCCCCACCATGAAGTACACGGACACCGTCACGCCCGGCTCGCGCCACCGCTACCGGATCGCCGTCACCGACGGCACGAACACGGCACCCGCGTCGAAGGCGCTCGTAGTCACCGCGGCCGGCCCCGAGCGGACGAAGGCGAAGCGTTGACGGGAGAACGTCTCGGCTACGCGCCAGGGGTCTTCGACCTCTTCCATGTGGGCCATCTGAACATCCTGCGCCGGGCGCGCGACCACTGCGACCGCCTCGTCGCCGGCGTCTGCTCCGACGAACTCGTGGAGCGCCTCAAAGGCCGCCCGCCCGTCGTCCCGCTGGCCGAGCGACTCCAGATCGTCCGCAGCGTGCGCCACGTGGACGACACGTACGTCGCGACCGTGGACGACAAGATCGAGATCTGGAAGGAGGTCGGCTTCGACGTCATCTTCAAGGGCGACGACTGGCTCGGCACGGACGTCTGGACGAGGCTCGAAGCCGAGTTCGCGAGGGTGGGGGTGAGGGTCGTGTACTTCCCCTACACCGTGCACACGTCAAGCACACTGCTGCGGGACGCGCTGCGGCTTCTGGGCGAGCAGGGCCCCTCCAAGCCGGCTCCGGGCCGGCTTGCGGGACCACGTCCGAGCGCGACGGGGAGCTGACCCGGAAGCGTCGCCGGTACGAGTACGGGGGAGGGGTATGTCGGTCGACGGGTCTGCTGAGGTGGATCCGTCGGCTCGGGCGCCTCGCGGCCGACCGGGTTTGACCTTCGTCACCCTCGGGGTATTCTCTCCGGCTCGATTGGCCAGCCCCCTGCCCCATATGGCAGACTGTCCGAGTTGCTCGGTCGAGTGTTGATGCTGCGCGCCTCCCGCCGGGAGGACCGGAAGCGAGTCCCACAGTACTCGTCGCCCTAACTGCCGTAAGGCAGCGCTGGGGCGGACGTACGGGAATCTTTCGGGAAGTGTCAGTGCGGCGCCGGCCAGGCACCCGGTGGACCTCCTAGTCCCCGGCTTGCGGTTCCGGAAGGGCCGTGTTCCCAGTGCAGGGATGTTCGAACAAGGGGCATCTGTGTCAGCGGGAGCGCGACACGCCCGACCGCGTGGGTCGGAGAGCGGGAGACAGGAACACCGGGTTCCAGAGCGTTACGAGACAAAGGACTACTGAGTAGCCATGGCGGGACAGAAGATCCGCATCCGGCTCAAGGCCTACGACCACGAGGTCATCGACTCCTCGGCGAAGAAGATCGTCGAGACGGTGACCCGCACTGGTGCGTCGGTCGCGGGCCCGGTGCCGCTGCCCACTGAGAAGAACGTGTACTGCGTCATCAAGTCGCCGCACAAGTACAAGGACTCGCGCGAGCACTTCGAGATGCGCACGCACAAGCGCCTGATCGACATCCTCGACCCGACGCCCAAGACCGTTGACTCTCTGATGCGACTCGACCTTCCGGCCGGTGTCGACATCGAGATCAAGCTCTGAGGGTCGGTGATCTGAGAATGGCTAAGCAGATCAAGGGCATCCTGGGCGAGAAGCTCGGCATGACGCAGGTGTGGGACGAGAACAACCGTGTTGTTCCGGTCACCGTCGTCAAGGCCGGCCCCAACGTCGTCACCCAGGTCCGTACCAACGACGTCGACGGCTACGAGTCGGTCCAGATCGCCTTCGGCGAGATCGACCCGCGCAAGGTGAACAAGCCCCTCAAGGGTCACTTCGCCAAGGCCGACGTCACCCCCCGTCGTCACCTCGTCGAGATCCGCACCGCTGACGCCTCCGAGTACACGCTCGGCCAGGAAGTCACGGCCGAGGTCTTCGAGGCCGGCGTGAAGGTCGACGTCACCGGCAAGAGCAAGGGCAAGGGCTTCGCCGGTGTCATGAAGCGTCACAACTTCAAGGGCCTCGGCGCCGGTCACGGCACCCAGCGCAAGCACCGCTCTCCCGGTTCCATCGGTGGCTGCGCCACCCCGGGCCGTGTGTTCAAGGGCCTCCGCATGGCGGGTCGCATGGGCAACGAGCGGGTCACCACCCAGAACCTGACCGTCCACGCCGTTGACGCGGAGAAGGGTCTGCTGCTCATCAAGGGCGCGGTTCCCGGTCCGAACGGCGGCCTCGTCCTGGTCCGCACCGCGGCCAAGGGGGCCTGAGGTAACCGATGAGCACTGTTGACATCCTTTCGCCGGCGGGCGACAAGGCCGGTTCCGTCGAGCTCCCCGCGGAGATCTTCGACGTAGAGAAGATCAGCGTTCCGCTGCTCCACCAGGTCGTCGTCGCACAGCTGGCCGCTGCCCGCCAGGGCACGCACAAGACCAAGACCCGCGGTGAAGTCCGTGGTGGTGGCAGGAAGCCTTACCGCCAGAAGGGCACCGGTCGCGCCCGTCAGGGTTCGACCCGCGCGCCGCAGTTCGCCGGTGGTGGCGTCGTGCACGGTCCCGTGCCGCGTGACTACTCGCAGCGGACCCCGAAGAAGATGAAGGCCGCGGCCCTGCGCCACGCCCTCACCGACCGGGCCCGCAACAACCGCATTCACGTCGTCTCCGGCGTGATCGAGGGCGACGCCCCGTCCACGAAGGCCGCCAAGTCGCTGTTCGGCAAGATCTCGGAGCGCAAGAACCTGCTCCTGGTCGTCGAGCGCGCCGACGAGGCCGCGTGGCTGTCCGCCCGCAACCTGCCCCAGGTCCACATCCTGGAGCCGGGCCAGCTGAACACGTACGACGTTCTCGTCTCGGACGACGTGGTCTTCACCCAGGCCGCGTTCGAGTCCTTCGTGTCGGGCCCGAAGGCCAATGACACCGAAGGGAGCGAGGTCTGATGGCCATCCGTCACCCCGCCATTGCCTCGAAGGCCGCGAAGAAGGCCAAGGCCGCTCGCGTCGCCAAGGCGCGTCGCCACGCCGCCGAGGGCAAGAACACCGTCGTCACCCCGGTCAGCAAGGCGTTCACGGACCCCCGTGACGTCCTGATCAAGCCGGTCGTGTCCGAGAAGAGCTACGCGCTTCTCGACGAGAACAAGTACACGTTCATCGTCGCGCCGAGCTCCAACAAGACCCAGATCAAGCAGGCCGTCGAGGCGGTCTTCGAGGTCAAGGTCACCGGGGTCAACACGATCAACCGCCAGGGCAAGCGCAAGCGGACCCGCACGGGCTTCGGCCAGCGTGCCGGCACCAAGCGCGCGATCGTGACCCTCGCTGAGGGCGACCGTATCGACATCTTCGGCGGTCCGACCGCCTAAGGGCGGTCCGGATCGTCCGATATCGGACGAGGACTGAGAAATGGGAATCCGCAAGTACAAGCCGACTACGCCGGGCCGTCGTGGCTCCAGCGTCGCCGACTTCGTCGAGGTCACGCGGTCCACGCCGGAGAAGTCGTTGGTCCGCCCCCTGCACAGCAAGGGTGGCCGTAACAACTCCGGTCGTGTGACCGTCCGCCACCAGGGTGGTGGCCACAAGCGCGCCTACCGCGTGATCGACTTCCGTCGTCACGACAAGGACGGCGTGCCGGCGAAGGTCGCGCACATCGAGTACGACCCCAACCGCACCGCGCGCATCGCGCTGCTGCACTACGCCGACGGCGAGAAGCGCTACATCCTCGCCCCGCGCAACCTGCAGCAGGGTGACCGCGTCGAGAACGGTCCCGGGGCCGACATCAAGCCGGGCAACAACCTGGCGCTGCGCAACATCCCGGTCGGTACCACGATCCACGCGATCGAGCTCCGTCCCGGTGGCGGCGCCAAGTTCGCCCGCTCCGCCGGTGCCTCCGTGCAGCTGCTCGCGAAGGAGGGCCAGATGGCCCACCTGCGCATGCCCTCCGGTGAGATCCGCCTGGTCGACGTGCGCTGCCGCGCCACCGTCGGCGAGGTCGGCAACGCCGAGCAGAGCAACATCAACTGGGGTAAGGCCGGCCGTAAGCGCTGGCTGGGCGTTCGCCCGACCGTTCGCGGTGTGGCGATGAACCCGGTTGACCACCCGCACGGTGGTGGTGAGGGCAAGACCTCCGGTGGTCGCCACCCGGTCTCCCCGTGGGGTCAGAAGGAGGGTCGTACTCGTTCGCCCAAGAAGGCGTCGAACAAGTACATCGTCCGCCGCCGCAAGACGAACAAGAAGCGCTAGGAGCGGGTTTAGATGCCGCGCAGTCTCAAGAAGGGGCCCTTCGTCGACGACCACCTGATCAAGAAGGTGGAAGCCCAGAACGAAGCCGGCACCAAGAACGTCATCAAGACCTGGTCCCGTCGCTCCATGATCGTGCCGGCCATGCTCGGCCACACGCTCGCGGTGCACAACGGCAAGACCCACATCCCGGTGTTCGTCACCGAGTCGATGGTCGGCCACAAGCTCGGCGAGTTCTCGCCGACGCGCACCTTCCGGGGCCACGTCAAGGACGACCGGAAGTCGAAGCGCCGCTAGTAGCGGATCGCATTCAGACACGTAAGTAACTGAGAGGGACAACCATGGAAGCCAGGGCCCAGGCGCGGTACATCCGCGTTACGCCCATGAAGGCCCGCCGCGTGGTGGACCTTATCCGTGGCATGGATGCCACGGAGGCTCAGGCTGTTCTGCGATTCGCTCCGCAGGCAGCCTCCGTGCCCGTCGGCAAGGTGCTCGACAGCGCCATCGCCAACGCCGCGCACAACTACGACCACCCGGACGCCACCTCGCTGTTCATCAGCGAGGCGTACGTCGACGAGGGCCCGACCCTGAAGCGGTTCCGTCCGCGTGCCCAGGGCCGTGCCTACCGGATCCGCAAGCGGACCAGCCACATCACCGTGGTCGTCGCCAGCAAGGAAGGAACCCGGTAATGGGCCAGAAGGTTAACCCGCATGGGTTCCGGCTCGGTGTCACCACGGACTTCAAGTCCCGGTGGTACGCCGACAAGCTGTACAAGGACTACGTCAAGGAAGACGTCGCCATCCGTCGGATGATGACGTCCGGCATGGAGCGCGCCGGTATCTCGAAGGTGGAGATCGAGCGCACCCGTGACCGTGTGCGGGTGGACATCCACACCGCGCGTCCGGGCATCGTCATCGGCCGCCGTGGCGCCGAGGCCGACCGCATCCGCGGTGACCTCGAGAAGCTCACGGGCAAGCAGGTCCAGCTGAACATCCTCGAGGTCAAGAACCCCGAGACCGACGCTCAGCTGGTTGCCCAGGCCGTTGCCGAGCAGCTCTCCTCCCGCGTCTCCTTCCGTCGGGCCATGCGCAAGAGCATGCAGTCCGCCATGAAGGCCGGCGCCAAGGGCATCAAGATCCAGTGCGGTGGCCGCCTCGGTGGCGCCGAGATGTCCCGCTCGGAGTTCTACCGCGAGGGCCGTGTGCCCCTGCACACGCTCCGTGCGAACGTGGACTACGGCTTCTTCGAGGCCAAGACGACCTTCGGCCGCATCGGTGTGAAGGTCTGGATCTACAAGGGCGACGTCAAGAACATCGCCGAGGTCCGCGCCGAGAACGCTGCGGCCCGTGCGGGTAACCGCCCGGCCCGTGGTGGTGCCGACCGCCCGGCCCGTGGTGGCCGTGGTGGCGAGCGGCGCGGTCGTAAGCCGCAGCAGGCTGCCGGTTCCGAGGCCCCCAAGGCCGAGGCTCCCGCGTCCGCTCCGGCTGAGAGCACCGGAACGGAGGCCTGACCGACATGCTGATCCCCCGTAGGGTCAAGCACCGCAAGCAGCACCACCCGAAGCGCTCTGGCATGTCCAAGGGTGGAACGCAGGTTGCGTTCGGCGAGTACGGCATCCAGGCGCTCACCCCGGCCTACGTGACGAACCGTCAGATCGAGGCCGCTCGTATCGCCATGACGCGTCACATCAAGCGTGGTGGCAAGGTCTGGATCAACATCTACCCGGACCGTCCCCTCACCAAGAAGCCCGCCGAGACCCGCATGGGTTCCGGTAAGGGTTCCCCGGAGTGGTGGATCGCCAACGTCAAGCCCGGACGCGTGATGTTCGAGCTGTCGTACCCCAACGAGAAGATCGCCCGTGAGGCTCTGACTCGCGCCGCCCACAAGCTGCCGATGAAGTGCCGGATCGTCAAGCGCGAGGCAGGTGAAGCGTGATGTCGGCCGGTACCAAGGCGTCCGAGCTGCGCGAGCTGGGCAACGAGGAGCTTCTGGCGAAGCTTCGCGAGGCCAAGGAAGAGCTGTTCAACCTCCGCTTCCAGGCGGCGACGGGTCAGCTCGAGAACCACGGTCGGCTCAAGGCCGTCCGTAAGGACATCGCGCGGATCTACACCCTGATGCGTGAGCGCGAGCTGGGCATCGAGACGGTGGAGAGCGCCTGATGAGTGAGAGCAACGTGACTGAGCAGACTGCAGAGGCCCGCGGCTTCCGCAAGACCCGTGAGGGTCTCGTCGTCAGCGACAAGATGGACAAGACCGTCGTTGTCGCTGTCGAGGACCGCGTCAAGCACGCGCTGTACGGCAAGGTCATCCGCCGTACGAACAAGCTCAAGGCCCACGACGAGCAGAACGCTGCGGGCGTCGGCGACCGTGTCCTCCTCATGGAGACCCGGCCGCTGTCCGCGACGAAGCGCTGGCGCGTCGTCGAGATCCTCGAGAAGGCGAAGTAATCAAGCGGGGGTTCGCCCCCGCTGACCCCCGCCGGGGCTTCGGCCCCGGCGGACAGGGTTCTTCCCTTTCAGAGGCGCAAGTAATTCCTGCGGGGCACATCCGCAGGACGGTTCCGCCAGGCTCTCCGGTTCAACTCCCGGAGGGAACCGGCAGACAAACAGGAGATAGACGTGATCCAGCAGGAGTCGCGACTGCGCGTCGCCGACAACACTGGTGCGAAGGAAATCCTTTGCATCCGTGTGCTCGGTGGCTCCGGTCGCCGCTACGCGGGCATCGGTGACGTCATCGTCGCCACCGTCAAGGACGCGATCCCCGGTGGCAACGTGAAGAAGGGTGACGTCGTCAAGGCGGTCATCGTTCGCACCGTCAAGGAGCGCCGCCGTCCGGACGGCTCGTACATCCGCTTCGACGAGAACGCCGCCGTCATTCTGAAGAACGACGGCGACCCTCGCGGCACCCGCATCTTCGGCCCGGTCGGCCGTGAGCTGCGCGAGAAGAAGTTCATGAAGATCATCTCGCTCGCGCCGGAGGTGCTGTAAGCATGAAGATCAAGAAGGGCGACCTGGTCCAGGTCATCACCGGCAAGGACAAGGGCAAGCAGGGCAAGGTCATTGCCGCTTACCCGCGCGACGAGCGCGTCCTGGTCGAGGGTGTCAACCGGGTCAAGAAGCACACCAAGGCCGGTCCGACCGCCAAGGGTTCGCAGGCCGGCGGCATCGTCACGACCGAGGCGCCGATCCACGTCTCCAACGTCCAGCTGGTCGTTGAGAAGGACGGCAACAAGGTCGTCACGCGTGTCGGCTACCGCTTCGACGACGAAGGCAACAAGATCCGCGTTGCCAAGCGGACGGGTGAGGACATCTGATGGCTACCACCACCACTCCGCGTCTGAAGACGAAGTACCGCGAGGAGATCGCGGGCAAGCTGCGTGACGAGTTCAAGTACGAGAACGTCATGCAGATCCCCGGCCTCGTCAAGATCGTGGTCAACATGGGTGTGGGCGACGCCGCCCGCGACTCCAAGCTGATCGAGGGCGCCATCCGCGACCTCACCACGATCACCGGTCAGAAGCCGGCCGTCACCAAGGCCCGCAAGTCCATCGCGCAGTTCAAGCTGCGTGAGGGCCAGCCGATCGGTGCCCATGTCACGCTCCGTGGCGACCGCATGTGGGAGTTCCTGGACCGCACCCTGTCGCTCGCGCTCCCGCGCATCCGCGACTTCCGTGGTCTGTCCCCCAAGCAGTTCGACGGCCGTGGCAACTACACCTTCGGTCTCACCGAGCAGGTCATGTTCCACGAGATCGACCAGGACAAGATCGACCGCGTCCGGGGTATGGACATCACCGTGGTCACCACGGCGACCAACGACGCTGAGGGCCGCGCGCTCCTTCGTCACCTCGGCTTCCCCTTCAAGGAGGCGTGAGCGAGATGGCGAAGAAGGCTCTGATCGCTAAGGCTGCTCGCAAGCCCAAGTTCGGTGTGCGTGGCTACACCCGCTGCCAGCGCTGCGGCCGCCCGCACTCCGTGTACCGCAAGTTCGGCCTGTGCCGCGTGTGCCTTCGTGAGATGGCTCACCGTGGCGAGCTGCCGGGCGTGACCAAGAGCTCCTGGTAATCCCCTAATTTAGGGATTCCAGAGGCTCTCGGTAAGCATCTGGGTGGACAGGGGCCCACCTCCGCATGGCTTAGGCTTGTGGGGTTGGGCGCCTGTCGCGCCCGTACGACTTACTACGCCGTAGGTCCACCGCGCCGCACCCGTCCCGTCTCGGATCGGGGAGAGGGATGGCGCACCAGGAAACCCCGGCGAGAGAGGCCGAAGGCCAATTCATGACCATGACTGATCCGATCGCAGACATGCTTACGCGTCTGCGGAACGCGAACTCGGCGTACCACGACACCGTGGCGATGCCGCACTCGAAGATCAAGTCGCACATCGCGGAGATCCTCCAGCAGGAGGGCTTCATCACGGGCTGGCGTGTCGAGGACGCCGAGGTTGGCAAGAACCTCGTCCTCGAGCTGAAGTTCGGCCCGAACCGTGAGCGCTCCATCGCGGGCATCAAGCGGATCTCCAAGCCCGGTCTCCGGGTGTACGCGAAGTCCACCAACCTGCCCAAGGTTCTCGGTGGCCTCGGCGTGGCGATCATCTCCACGTCGCACGGTCTCCTGACCGACAAGCAGGCCGGCAAGAAGGGCGTAGGCGGAGAAGTCCTCGCCTACGTCTGGTAGCAGAAGGGAACGGAGGAAACAGCTATGTCGCGCATCGGCAAGCTCCCCATCGCGGTTCCCGCCGGCGTGGACGTCACCATCGACGGCCGCACGGTCTCGGTCAAGGGCCCCAAGGGCACGCTGACCCACACCGTTGCAGCGCCGATCGACATCGCCAAGGGCGACGACGGCACCCTCGCGGTGACCCGCCCCAACGACGAGCGTCAGAACAAGGCCCTGCACGGCCTGTCCCGCACGCTGGTGGCGAACATGATCACCGGCGTGACCCAGGGTTACGTGAAGAAGCTCGAGATCAGCGGTGTCGGTTACCGCGTGACCGCCAAGGGCTCGAACCTCGAGTTCGCGCTCGGTTACAGCCACCCGATCCTGGTCGAGGCCCCCGAGGGCATCACCTTCAAGGTCGAGGCTCCGACGCGTTTCTCGGTCGAGGGCATCGACAAGCAGAAGGTCGGCGAGGTCGCGGCCAACATCCGCAAGCTGCGCAAGCCCGACCCGTACAAGGCCAAGGGCGTCAAGTACGAGGGCGAAGTCATCCGCCGCAAGGTCGGAAAGGCGGGTAAGTAAGCCATGGCATACGGGCAGAAGATTCTCAAGGGCGACGCCTACAAGCGCGCCGCGATCAAGCGCCGCCACATCCGGATCCGTAAGCACATCAACGGAACGGCGGAGCGTCCGCGTCTGGTCGTTACCCGCTCGAACCGCCACATCGTGGCCCAGGTGATCGACGACATCAAGGGTCACACCCTTGCGTCGGCGTCCACCCTGGACACCTCGATCCGCGGTGGCGAGGGCGACAAGTCCGCGCAGGCCAAGCAGGTCGGCGCCCTGGTCGCCGAGCGCGCCAAGGCCGCGGGCGTCGAGGCCGTCGTATTCGACCGTGGTGGTAACCAGTACGCCGGGCGCATCGCCGCCCTGGCGGACGCCGCCCGCGAGGCCGGACTCAAGTTCTGAGTCCTGGTTCCGTAGCTAGCGGAGACAGAGAGAGGTAATTCCAATGGCTGGACCCCAGCGCCGCGGTGGCGGTGCCGGTGGCGGCGAGCGGCGGGACCGGAAGGGCCGTGACGGCGGCGCAGCTGCCGCCGAGAAGACCGCGTACGTTGAGCGCGTTGTCGCGATCAACCGCGTCGCCAAGGTTGTGAAGGGTGGTCGTCGCTTCAGCTTCACCGCGCTGGTCGTGGTGGGCGACGGTGACGGCACCGTGGGTGTCGGTTACGGCAAGGCCAAGGAGGTGCCGGCCGCCATCGCCAAGGGTGTTGAGGAGGCCAAGAAGCACTTCTTCAAGGTCCCCCGTATCCAGGGCACCATCCCGCACCCGATCACGGGTGAGAAGGCTGCCGGCGTCGTTCTCCTCAAGCCGGCTTCGCCGGGTACCGGTGTTATCGCCGGTGGTCCCGTGCGTGCCGTCCTGGAGTGCGCCGGTATCCACGACGTGCTGTCGAAGTCGCTCGGCTCGTCGAACGCGATCAACATCGTGCACGCGACCGTGGAGGCCCTGAAGGGCCTGCAGCGTCCCGAGGAGATCGCGGCCCGCCGCGGTCTGCCGCTCGAGGACGTCGCTCCCGCGGCTCTGCTGCGTGCGCGTGCCGGGGCTGGTGCTGCGTAATGGCTCAGCTCAAGATCACGCAGACGAAGTCGTACATCGGCAGCAAGCAGAACCACCGTGACACCCTGCGCTCCCTTGGTCTCAAGGGCATCAACACGCAGGTCGTCAAGGAGGACCGCCCCGAGTTCCGCGGCATGGTGCACACCGTCCGCCACCTCGTGACGGTCGAGGAGGTCGACTGATCATGGCGGAGCAGAACCCGCTCAAGATCCACAACCTCCGTCCCGCCCCGGGCGCCAAGACCGCCAAGACCCGTGTCGGTCGTGGTGAGGCGTCGAAGGGTAAGACGGCCGGTCGTGGTACCAAGGGTACGAAGGCCCGTTACCAGGTTCCGGAGCGCTTCGAGGGTGGCCAGATGCCCCTCCACATGCGTCTTCCGAAGCTGAAGGGCTTCAAGAACCCGTTCAAGACCGAGTACCAGGTCGTGAACCTCGACAAGCTGGCCGCGCTCTACCCCGAGGGTGGCGAGGTCACCGTCGAGGGTCTGGTGGCCAAGGGTGCCGTTCGCAAGAACAGCCTCGTCAAGGTCCTCGGCCAGGGCGAGATCTCCGTGGCGCTACAGGTGACGGTCGACGCCGTCTCCGGCTCCGCCAAGGAGAAGATCACCGCCGCCGGCGGCACCGTCACCGAGCTCGTCTGAATCCAAAAGGCGTCTCGATGACTTGAGCGATCCCGACCGGGGATACCCCACAAATGGGGTATCCCCGGTTGGTCGTTCCAAGGGGGGCGGTCTCGCCGGTAAGGTGGCCTGCACTGCCCACTTTTACGGAGTGCTTCTTGTGGGGCACTCCGAGCGGCAGTTGACCGTTAGCTAAGTCGTTCCCATTAGTCGATCCTCAAGACCGTCACCCTTGACGCAGTAGCGCGGGGGTCGCAGGAGGCACCGTGCTCACCGCGTTCGCCCGGGCGTTCAAGACGCCCGACCTGCGCAAGAAGCTGCTCTTCACGCTCGGCATCATCGTGATCTACCGGATCGGTACGCATATCCCGATCCCCGGCGTCGACTACAGGGCCGTCCAGGTCTGCGTCGACCAGGCGAACGCCAATTCGGGCATCTTCGGCCTGGTCAACATGTTCAGCGGCGGCGCTCTGCTTCAGATCACGATCTTCGCGCTCGGCATCATGCCGTACATCACGGCCAGCATCATCCTTCAGCTGCTGACCGTCGTGATCCCGCGACTGGAAGCCCTGAAGAAGGAGGGGCAGGCCGGTACTGCGAAGATCACCCAGTACACGCGGTACCTGACCGTGGCGCTCGCGATCCTTCAGGGCACCGGCCTGGTGGCCACCGCCCGCAGCGGTGCGCTCTTCCAGCGCTGCCAGGTCGCCAACCAGATCGTGCCGGACCAGTCGATCTTCACCACCGTCGTGATGGTCATCACCATGACCGCCGGTACGGCCACCGTCATGTGGCTCGGTGAGCTCATCACCGACCGCGGCATCGGCAACGGCATGTCGATCCTGATGTTCATCTCGATCGCCGCGACCTTCCCGTCCGCGCTGTGGGCCATCAAGGAGCAGGGCTCCCTGGCCGGCGGCTGGATCGAGTTCGGCACCGTGGTCGCCGTCGGCCTTGTGATGATCGGCCTGGTGGTCTTCGTCGAGCAGGCTCAGCGCCGTATCCCGGTCCAGTACGCGAAGCGGATGATCGGCCGCCGGTCCTACGGCGGCACGTCGACCTACATTCCGCTGAAGGTCAACCAGGCGGGCATCATCCCTGTGATCTTTGCCTCGTCGCTGCTCTACATCCCGGCGCTGATCGCGCAGTTCTCCGGTGGATCTTCCGACTGGAAGGCGTGGATCGAAAGGAATCTCGCCCAGCCGAGCGCCCCGACCCACATCGTCCTCTACTTCTTCCTGATCATTTTCTTCGCGTTCTTCTACGTGGCCATCTCGTTCAACCCCGACGAAGTCGCGGACAACATGAAGAAGTATGGTGGCTTCATCCCGGGCATCCGGGCTGGCCGACCGACCGCTGAGTACCTTTCGTACGTGCTCAACCGGATCACCTGGCCGGGCTCGCTGTACTTGGGCCTGATCGCTCTCGTGCCAACGATGGCGTTGGCTGGTTTCGGGGCAGACCAGAACTTCCCGTTCGGCGGGACCAGCATCCTGATCATCGTGGGTGTCGGTCTCGAGACGGTGAAGCAGATCGAGAGCCAGCTCCAGCAGCGCAATTACGAAGGGTTCCTCCGCTAATGCGTATCGTCCTCGTCGGGCCGCCGGGTGCCGGTAAGGGAACGCAGGCAGCGTTCCTCGCCAAGAACCTGTCGATCCCGCACATCTCCACGGGCGACCTGTTCCGGGCCAACATCAGCCAGCAGACGGAGCTCGGGAAACTCGCGAAGTCCTACATGGACGCGGGCAACCTGGTGCCGGACGAGGTCACCATCGGGATGGCCAAGGACCGCATGGAGAAGCCGGACGCCGAGAACGGCTTCCTGCTGGACGGCTTCCCGCGCAACGTGTCCCAGGCCGAGGCGCTCGACGAGATGCTCCAGTCCGAGAGCATGAAGCTGGACGCGGTACTGGACCTCGAGGTCCCCGAGGAAGAGGTCGTCAAGCGGATCGCCGGGCGGCGCATCTGCCGCAAGGACTCCAGCCACGTCTTCCACGTCACGTACAGCCGGCCGAAGGCCGAGGGCGTCTGCGACGCCTGCGGCGGCGAGCTGTACCAGCGCGACGACGACTCGGAGGACACCGTCCGCAAGCGGCTGGAGGTCTACCACACGCAGACCGAGCCGATCATCGACTACTACAAGGCGCAGGGGCTGGTCGTCACCATCTCCGCGCTGGGCAAGGTCGAAGAGGTCACGGCTCGCGCCATGGAGGCGCTTCAGCGTGACGAGGACGGCAAGTAGCAGCGCTCTTGGCTCGTACGTAGCTCAGGCCGCGGCTCCCTGTGAGGGGGCCGCGGCTGCTGTGTGGGGTGGGTCGCGCAGGCTCCGCCCTTATGGTTGAAGCAGTCCCCCCTATCCGGCCCACGAAAGGCGCCCGTCCCCATGGTGCAGATCAAGTCCCCCGAGCAGATCGCCAAGATGCGTGAGGCGGGGCTGGTCGTCGCCGCCATTCACGCGGCCACGCGCGAGGTTGCGGTGCCCGGGGCCAGCACCAAGGACCTGGACGAGGCCGCGCGCAAGGTGCTCGCGGAGCACGGCGCGAAGTCGAACTTCCTCGGCTACGGCGGTTTCCCCGCGACGATCTGCACCTCCGTGAACGACGTCGTCGTCCACGGCATCCCGTCCGAGGACGTCGTCCTGAAGGACGGCGACATCATCTCCATCGACTGCGGCGCCGTCATCGACGGCTGGCACGGCGACGCCGCCTACACCGCCTTCGTGGGCTCCGGTCACGCTCCGGAGCTGATCGAGCTCTCCCGGGTGACCGAGGAGTCGATGTGGGCCGGCATCGCGGCCATGAAGCAGGGGAACCGGCTGGTCGACGTCTCCCGTGCCATCGAGACGTACATCCGGCGGCAGCCGAAGCCCGGCGGTGGCAAGTACGGGATCATCGAGGACTACGGCGGCCACGGCATCGGTACCGAGATGCACATGGACCCGCATCTGCTGAACTACGTCGACCGGCGACGGGGCAAGGGGCCGAAGCTGGTCCCCGGGTTCTGCCTCGCGATCGAGCCGATGGTCTCGCTGGGCACGCCGAAGACCGAGGTTCTCTCGGACGACTGGACGGTCATCACGACTGATGGCACGTGGTCGTCTCACTGGGAGCACTCGGTGGCGCTGACCGAGCAGGGGCCGCTGGTGCTCACGTCGCCCGACGGCGGCAAGGCGAAGCTGGCTGAGCACGGGATTGTCGCCGCGCCGGATCCGTTGGCCTGAGTACGCCTTCCGGAGAGGGCGGCCCTGCCGGACGGCGGCTGCGGGAGCGTGGGTCTTGTCGCGCCCCGCGGCGGAGCCGCATATCGGCACAGGCGCGCGCCCCTTCGAGGCGCTTAACGATCTGTCCTCTGGGGCAGGATCTCTCGATTCGTCTTTCAGGGTGCGCTGACGTAGACTGACTCGTCGGCTCTCGTGCACCCGCATGTCCGCATGCGCCCGTAAGGGGAACGCAGGGGAGTCGATCAAGGTAGTCGATTCGAAGGGCGAAGCGTGGCCAAGAAGCAAGGTGCCATCGAGATCGAGGGCACTGTCGTCGAGTCTCTGCCGAACGCCATGTTCAAGGTCGAGCTCCAGAACGGCCACCAGGTCCTGGCACACATCAGCGGCAAGATGCGCATGCACTACATCCGCATCCTCCCTGACGACCGGGTCGTGGTGGAGCTGTCTCCGTACGACCTGACGCGTGGCCGGATCGTCTACCGGTACAAGTAGATCTTGCCCGAGCCCCGGGACCTCCCTGGGCGATGGCACTGACCCGGAGAACCTCACCCAATGAAGGTCAAGCCGAGCGTCAAGAAGATCTGCGACAAGTGCAGGGTGATCCGCCGTCACGGTCGGGTCATGGTCATCTGCGAGAACCCGCGCCACAAGCAGCGCCAGGGCTGACGCAGGACCGATCCCTCTGCATCCATCGCAGGGATTCGCGCGACGCAAGCTGAATATGTTCATACGCAGAACCCAGGCGAGTCTTGCCTGACACCCCCGGTTCGGAGGCCGGGGACTCAGTTCGTACCTCGTACGGCGGCTGGGAGTCGGTTCTGCGGAAGACCTCCGAAGATCACCAGGAGCCATTGAATGGCACGCGTTTCCGGTGTTGACATCCCGCGCGACAAGCGCGTGGAGGTCGCCCTCACCTACGTGTTCGGCATCGGCCGGACCCTTTCGCAGCAGACGCTGGCCGCCACCGGCGTCGACCCGAACACCCGCGTTCGCGACCTCTCCGAGGAGCAGCTCGTCGCGATCCGTGAGTTCGTGGACAACAACATCAGGACCGAGGGTGACCTCCGTCGTGAGATCCAGGCCGACATCCGCCGCAAGGTCGAGATCGGTTGCTACCAGGGTCTGCGTCACCGTCGCGGGCTGCCCGTCCGCGGTCAGCGCACCAGCACGAACGCCCGTACCCGCAAGGGCCCGCGTCGCGCCATCGCCGGCAAGAAGAAGCCGGGCAAGAAGTAGTCCTCAGCGGACAACGCTTCATCAGCGGTCTTCGCTGTAGGACCGACCACCTCCCCGTAGGAGTTTGTAGATGCCCCCCAAGGGTCGTCAGGGCGCTGCCAAGAAGGTGCGCCGCAAGGAAAAGAAGAACGTCGCTCACGGCCACGCGCACATCAAGAGCACGTTCAACAACACGATCGTCTCCATCACGGACCCGTCCGGCAACGTGATCTCCTGGGCCTCCGCCGGCCACGTCGGCTTCAAGGGCTCCCGGAAGTCCACGCCGTTCGCCGCGCAGATGGCTGCCGAGTCGGCTGCCCGCCGCGCCCAGGAGCACGGCATGCGCAAGGTCGACGTGTTCGTGAAGGGTCCGGGTTCCGGTCGTGAGACCGCGATCCGTTCGCTCCAGGCCACGGGCCTCGAGGTCGGCTCCATCCAGGACGTCACCCCGACCCCGCACAACGGCTGCCGTCCGCCGAAGCGTCGTCGCGTCTGACGCGCCGGTTCACGGTGGCTCGGCTTCCGGCTGGGGGTGTGGGGGTTATCCCCCACATGTCGCAGTACGGCTGCCGTCCGCCGAAGCGTCGTCGCGTCTGACGCACGGCTGCTTCCAGCAGACTGAGGATTCGGGCGGTACGGCTCTGTAAGGGTCGTATCGCCCGTACCCTTGTATTACCCCGCGCTGTGTATGCGGCGCGGTTCCGTCGGGCGTCAAATAGCGGGCGTCCACGAAAGAAGGATCTGATCCACACATGCTGATCGCTCAGCGTCCCTCGTTGACCGAAGAGGTCGTCGACGAGTTCCGCTCCCGGTTCGTGATCGAGCCGCTGGAGCCGGGCTTCGGTTACACCCTCGGCAACTCCCTGCGCCGGACCCTCCTGTCCTCGATCCCGGGTGCGGCGGTCACGTCCATCCGTATCGACGGCGTGCTGCACGAGTTCACCACCGTGCCGGGCGTCAAGGAGGACGTCACCGACCTGATCCTCAACATCAAGCAGCTGGTCGTGTCGTCCGAGCACGACGAGCCCGTTGTGATGTACCTGCGCAAGCAGGGCCCGGGTCTGGTCACCGCCGCCGACATCGCGCCCCCGGCCGGTGTCGAGGTGCACAACCCCGACCTCGTCCTCGCCACGCTCAACGGCAAGGGCAAGCTGGAGATGGAGCTCACGGTCGAGCGTGGCCGTGGTTACGTCTCCGCCGTGCAGAACAAGCAGGTGGGCCAGGAGATCGGTCGTATCCCGGTCGACTCCATCTACTCGCCGGTTCTGAAGGTCACGTACAAGGTCGAGGCCACGCGTGTCGAGCAGCGCACCGACTTCGACAAGCTGATCGTCGACGTCGAGACCAAGCAGGCCATGCGTCCGCGTGACGCCATGGCCTCCGCCGGTAAGACCCTGGTCGAGCTGTTCGGTCTCGCCCGCGAGCTGAACATCGACGCCGAGGGCATCGACATGGGCCCGTCCCCGACGGACGCCGCCCTTGCCGCCGACCTGGCGCTGCCGATCGAGGAGCTGGAGCTCACGGTCCGCTCCTACAACTGCCTCAAGCGCGAGGGCATCCACTCCGTGGGTGAGCTCGTGGCTCGTTCCGAGGCCGACCTCCTGGACATCCGTAACTTCGGTGCGAAGTCCATCGACGAGGTCAAGGCGAAGCTGGCCGGCATGGGCCTGGCCCTGAAGGACAGCCCGCCCGGATTCGACCCCACGGCTGCGGCTGACGCCTTCGGCGCCGATGACGACGCCGACGCCGGGTTCGTCGAGACCGAGCAGTACTGAGAGTTCGGGACCGACTGCCGGTTCTTGGCTGCGGGATCGTTGTGGTTGATCGCGCAGTTCCCCGCGCCCCTATCGGGGCGCGGACCTTCCGGGCGTCTGCAAAGGCGCCCGGATCTCCGACGGGCAACCGCTCGCTCGGATACTGACCCCGGTACCTGATACGGCCGGGGCAGACACACAGGAGAAGAACAATGCCGAAGCCCACCAAGGGTGCCCGTCTGGGCGGCAGTGCCGCGCACGAGAAGCTGCTCCTCGCGAACCTTGCGAAGGCGCTGTTCGAGCACGGCCGTATCACCACCACCGAGGCGAAGGCCCGTCGTCTGCGGCCGTACGCCGAGCGTCTGGTGACCAAGGCGAAGAAGGGTGACCTTCACAACCGCCGTCAGGTGCTCCAGGTCATCACGGACAAGAGCATCGTCCACACGCTCTTCACCGAGATCGGCCCGCGGTACGAGAACCGTCCCGGTGGCTACACCCGGATCACCAAGATCGGTAACCGTCGTGGCGACAACGCGCCCATGGCTGTCATCGAGCTGGTCGAGGCGCTGACGGTCGCGCAGGAGGCCACGGGTGAGGCCGAGGCCGCCACCAAGCGTGCCGCCAAGGACGCCGAGGTTGCCGAGGTTGCTGAGGCCAAGGTCGACACGACCAAGGCCGACGAGGCTCCCGCCGAGGAGTCGAAGGACGCCTAAGCGTCTGCCGGGGGCTGTTCGGTTGCGGCCGCGGCGCCGTCGTGGCTTGTCGCGCAGTTCCCCGCGCCCCTTCGGGGCGATTGCGGGCCCGTTCCCTTTCCAGGGGCGGGCCCGCTTTTGTGTACCTGAGAGGATCTCTGTGTGAGTGATGAAGTGGCACCCGGGCACGTCCGTCTTCGGCTCGACCTGTCCTACGACGGCAGGGACTTCCACGGCTGGGCCAAGCAGGCCGGTGGGAAGCGGACCGTGCAGGGGGAGATCGAGGATGCGTTGCGGACCGTCACGCGGTCGGGGAGCGCGACGCACGAGCTGACCGTGGCCGGGCGTACCGATGCCGGGGTGCATGCGCGGGGGCAGGTCGCGCATGTCGATCTGCCGGAGGCGGTGTGGCGTGAGCATCACGAGAAGCTGCTCAAGCGGCTGGCCGGGCGGCTGCCCAAGGATGTGCGGGTGTGGGCGCTGAGGGAGGCGCCGAGTGGGTTCAACGCGCGGTTCTCGGCAGTGTGGCGGCGTTACGCCTACCGCGTCACCGACAATCCGGGGGGCGTCGATCCGCTGCTGCGCAGTCATGTCCTGTGGCACGACTGGCCGCTGGACGTCGATGCCATGAACGAGGCCGCCGGACCGTTGCTGGGTGAGCATGACTTCGCCGCCTACTGCAAGAAGCGGGAGGGGGCCACGACCATCCGGACGTTGCAGGAGCTGAGTCTGGTGCGGGGGGACGACGGGATCGTCACGGCCACGGTGCGCGCCGACGCCTTCTGCCACAACATGGTGCGGTCGCTCATCGGGGCGTTGTTGTTCGTGGGGGATGGGCATCGGCCGACGGACTGGCCGGGCAAGGTGCTCGCCGCCGGGGTCAGGGACTCGGCCGTGCATGTCGTACGGCCCCATGGGCTGACGCTCGAAGAAGTGGGCTACCCGGCCGACGAGTTGCTGGCCGCGCGGAGCAAGGAGGCGCGGAACAAGCGGTCGTTGCCCGGGGCCGGCTGCTGTTGAGCCGGGCCCGGGCAGCGAGGGGCGGCGAGCTCAGCCGGCCAGGGCCTGCTCGAAGGCCGGCTCCAGGAACGGCACAGAAGGCGTCACGGTTCTCCAGTAACTGTCCGGGCTGACCGGCGACTTCAGTGGACCGTCGGGCAGGCGACAGCGGTACCGCTGACGCGCACACCCTGGGCCGGGATGCGGATGCCGCACGACAGGCGCAGCTGGGCGGGCAGTTCGTTCTGGGCGCCGACGTCGGAGTGGCAGCCCACCACGACCTCGCGGAGAAACGAGTCGCTGCCGATCGATGAGTCGTGGTCCACCACGGACTCGCGCACCTGGGCGCCCTCGGCCACGGTGACGTTCGCGCCGATGATGGAGCGGTCGACGACCACGTGTGCGCCGATGACGGCGTGCGGGCCGATCGTCGAGCCGCCCGTGACACGGGCGGTCGGGTCGATGACCGCCGTGGGGTGGATCAACGCCCCGGCCGGCCGCTGAACGAGGGGCGAGGCCGCCTTGCCGGTGACCAGGTCGGCGGAGCCGTGCACGAAGGCCAGCGGGGTGCCGAGGTCACGCCAGTACTCGGCCGTGGTGTGGCCGAACACGCGCTGCCCCGCGGCGACGAGCTGCGGGAAGGTCTCCTGCTCGACGGAGACCTCGCGGTCGGCCGGGATGGCGTCGAGGACGGACCGGCGGAAGACGTAGCAGCCGGCGTTGATCTGGTCGGTGACGATCTCCTCGGCCGTCTTGGGCTTCTCCAGGAAGGACAGCACCCTTCCGGCCTCGTCGGTGGGGACCAGGCCGAAGGCGCGCGGGTCGGCGACCCGGGTGAGGTGCAGGGTCACATCCGCGTCCCGTGCCTCGTGCTGCTCCAGGAGGGCCCGCACGTCGACGCCGGACAGGATGTCGCCGTTGAGGACGAGGACCGGCGCGTCGGGTGCGTCGCCGCGCAGCAGTCGCCCGGCGTTGCGGATCGCGCCGCCCGTGCCGAGCGGCACTTCCTCGACGGCGTAGGAGATCTCCAGGTCCTGGGAGAAGTCCTGGAACTCCTCCTCGAAGAGGCTCGCCAGGTATGAGGTGGCGAATACGACGTGTTCGACGCCGGCGTCCATCAGCTTCGCTATCTGGTGCCGGATGAAGGAGGAACCCGCGACGTTGAGAAGCGGCTTCGGGGTGTGGTTCGTGAGAGGGCGCAGACGGGTGCCCTTGCCGCCCACGAGGATGATGGCTTCCTGCATGATTGCCTCGCTCGGTCAGCTCGTGGTGTCGGTGCCAGGGCCTGCGTAGTCAGAGCTGAAGCAGGTCTTGATGGCCTTCTCGGTGAGGGGGCGTCCGGCGAAGTCCAGCCGGGAGGCGGTCTTGTCGTCGGGTGCGGTGTTCGGGTCGTCGTCGAAGTGGATCGACCACCAGTAGACGCCCTGCATCTTCCGTTCCTGGACGACCTGGCAGACGGCGTCGTACCAGTTGGCCTGCACCTTCTGGTTGACCGTGCGCCGGGCGTAGAAGTCGCCGGGCGCGTGGTAGGCGCCGTTCATGGCGCCGATGCCGGACTCCGCGATGAGGATGTTCGGCAGCGGGCCGGTGGCCTTCCGGTCCAGCCAGTCGTTCCAGCCCTCGACGAGGTCGCCGACGGGCGCGGTGTCCGCCACCTTGACCGGGAAGTAGGCGTCGACGCCGAGGTGGTTGACCGGCATGTTGATGCGGCCGGAGACGTAGTTGTCCCAGTTGGCGTCGTAGGAGACCTCGCCGGAGAAGATCTTCTCGGCGGAGTCGACCAGGGTGTTCCAGCCCGGGTCGCCCTCCAGGGAGTTGAGCTCGGTGCCGATGACGAACGTGTTCGTCCTCGTCTCGTCGGCGGCTTCGAGGTACGGCGTGAGGAGCTTCTTGTACGACGCGAACCAGGCGGAGCGGGAGGCGGGCTCGATGTTGCCGCGCCAGCCGTTGCCCTGACTCAGGTTCCCCTCGTCCATGATCGGGCGGAGCGTGGTGCGGAAGCCGGCGTCCTTGAACACCTTCACCACTCGCTGGACGCGCTCGGGGGACGGGGTCTTGGCGCCGGCCGCGAGCTCGTTGGAGGTGGCGCTCTCGATGTAGAACGGGAAGGACAGGGCGACCGAGTTCGCGCCCAGCCCGATGAGGTACTCGGCGTGCTTGCGGGCCTGCTTCTCGATGAACGAGTCGGAGCGTTTGTTCTTCTCCTCCTCCCAGTAGAGCTGTACGCCCCACTGCGCCATGCCCTTCTTCCAGGGCTTGGCGACCTGGAGGGCGTCGGCGGAGGGGGACGCGGACGAGGAGGGCGTGGACGGCGTACCGCCCGTGCCGTCCGTGCCGTCGGCCGGGGTGGCGGGGTCCGCGGAGTCGTCCATGACGATCTTGGGCAGGGCCGAGCCCGACTCCCAGCGCACCGGATGGTCGCCGAGGAGGAAGGGGGCGCCCAGCACGACGGTGAGGACGGTCACCGGGAAAATGGCGAGCAAAGGCAGTCGTGAACGCATGTCAGTGGTCTTCCGGGCGGTCAGGCGGGCTTGGCGATCACGACGAACTTGTTCTCCTTGCGCCGGACGAACTTCAGGAAGCCCTTGAAGCCGCCGAGTCCTTCCAGCACGGAGAAGACGGGGATCAGTGCGACCACCGCGATCGGCTCCCACCACTTGCGTCGCCCGCTGACCGACGCGAGCGCGTTCAGTCGCAGGCCCTCCCAGTAGGTCCAGATGACGTAGGCGAAGTTGAGCGCCCACAGGAGCACGATGGACTGGGTCACCGGCGAGGTGTTCATGTCGTTGAGGAGCCAGCCCACGAGCAGTACGGCGCCGATGTGCTGGAGCGGGCCGAGGATCCAGGTGGTCACGCAGATCGACAGGAACCAGCGATAGCGCAGCGGCACGGCCCGGTTGAAGCAGAGCGCCACCAGGCCCCAGGCCCAACGGTCGCGCTGCTTGACGAAGTCGGCGGCGCTGGCGGGGGAGGCGCCGTAGCAGCGGCCGTTGAACCAGTCGCTGCGGCCCGGGTACTTGCGGCAGAAGGTCAGGGCGAGCCGGGCGTCCTCGACGATCTCCTTGGGGCCGAAGTCCCAGCCGATCTCGGCCTCGACGGACGCGCGCAGCACCAGCAGCTCGCCGTGCACGCCGGCGGCCGGGGTGCCCATGCCGGTCAGCGCGCGGAAGCGGGCGATGTCGTCGGCGGGGCGCACGGCGTCCGCGAGCCAGGTGAACATGTTGACCGCGTTCTCACGCGGGTACGTGAGGATGCCCTGCGCCATGTGCTTGGCCTCGTCGGGGTGGGCACGGCGCTGGCGGTTGATGAACTGGGCGAGCGAGGAGGCGGTGTCGGGGCCGACGCCGGTGTCGTCGTCCATGTGCAGCACCCACACGTACTCGAGGGCCTCGCCCTCCTCGATGCGCAGCTCGTGGGCGTAGTGGTTGGCGCGGGCCTTGAAGCGGGTGCCGTTGGCCGGAACATAGTCCTTGGGGACCGTGATGACCCGGATCAGCGGGTGGGAGTCGGCGAGCCGGTCGATGGCCTCCGTCGCCTCGCAGCCCTCCTCGGTGAGGATGTCGACCCGCATGTACGGGAACCACTCCGGCAGGTGCTCGACATACGACAGGACCGAGCGCTCCAGCGCCGGATAGGTGTCGTGCCGTCCGATGGTCGGGCACAGGACGATCAGGAAGTCCTGTTCGGCGGGAGCGGGCGGTGTCATCCGGTCGCTCCTGCGGACCCGGCGGCGGATCAGCAGGGCTCCCTGGATGCCGACCAGGACACCGGCCACCGGCAGCGACCAGACGACGGTCAGGATCCAGCTCATCAGGGACGAGCTGGGCCGGTAGCTCCAGAGCCCGAACGCGACCAGCAGGACGAAGGGCAGCAGGAACGGGAGGATTCCCGGTTTCCAGGATGCCGTGCGCTTCGCCAGTTTCTGATGGTGCCGCGAGTGCGGCACGCCCCCCTCGACCAGTGTCGATGCCATGACGACTGCGGAACTCCCGTGAGATCGGTGGTGCGTTGAGGCAGCAACAGATCTCGGCCGTGGCGCGACACAGCGCACCACGGCACGTCTACTTCGGGCTTCTGCCCCCCAACGCCTTCATTGGCGCTTCGGCCCTGTCGCCGCTCAGAAGCCCCCCCGGGCGCCCAAACAACAGGCCGAACAGATGGCTGATCCTTGCACATATGTGTCTGTTCTTGGAACTGATGTGAGAAAGATGTGTTCAATCGTTAACGAAGTTACCGGCCGTTATCACCTTCGGTGATCTGTATGTCCGCTTCACATCGCTGTCGCTGTTCTTGTGGCGGGGCTCGGTGAGGTTGTCGTACGACAGCGCCTGGCCCCATACCGTCCACAGCACCCACGGCGTCCGGGTCAGGGTGTCCGGGCGGGCGGAGTTGAGCGGCACGTGGAAGGACTCGGCGATGACGCGCGGCTTGCGGTACGGCTCGAGGCCCCGGTACCAGACCTCCGTCCAGGCGCCCGTGCCGAATGGTTTCTCTGGGGTGTCGCTGTAGTCGTCGACGCCCACGACATCGACGTGGCGGCCGCCCGGGTAGTAGTCCCGTGGCTCTCGGGCGTAGGTCCCCTCCCAGGAGTTCGGCGCCCACACGAAGACCAGGTTGTGCAGCCCGCGCCGGTGCACGAGGTAGTCGTACGTCAGCCGCCACAGCCGCCGGAACGCGGTGGGGTCCTGGCCCGCCCACCAGAAGCCCCGGCCGGGTGCCGTGTTCATCTCGTGGTACGGGCGCAGCAGCACCGGCACACCGCGGTCGGCGAGATAGCCGAGGTGGTCCGCGAGGAAGGAGAGGTCCCGCAGCAGGTCTCCGTGCTCGGTGCTGCCCGGGGTGACCACCCGGGCGAACCAGTCCGGGTCCCGGGCGCCGGGTGAGTTGCGGTGCAGCGTCTGCGCGAAGCCCTTGACGGGGCTGCCCGGGTAGGGCTGGTGGAAGGAGAAGCCGACGATGCCCGCCGGGCCGCCGTCGCCCCGCGGCAGGGAGGCCTCGGTGCCGTCGGCGCAGTCCTTGTGCCTGCCGGTGGGACGGTAGGAGCCGTCGGCCGGCCGGGGCAGGCCCGCCCACACGCCGACCGCCAGGTCCACCGCGTCCTCGGTGTACCCCCAGTGCGGCCGGCAGCTCGGCCAGGCCCGGGAGTAGGAGCGGGCCTCGCCCACCGCCCAGCCCGGAAGGTCGTACCCCGGCCCGAGGTCCAGTTCCACGAAGCCGGGCAGCCGGCCGGTGATGTCCCTGGCCTTGCGGTAGTAGTAGCCCGGCTGTTTCGTGCCCCGGTAGTCGCCGTACTCGGGGTTGTACCGCTCGTTGTGCAGCTCGACGTGCTGCCCGATCACCGTGCGGCTCGGGCGGCCGCGGCGGGCGTCGTTCTCCAGGTCCGCCAGCACGGCGTACACCCGGCGTGCGGCTACGGTCGCCCTCGGGTCCCGCGTCCGCAGATCAGTGGGCACGAGCGCGGGCCCGCCCGGTCGCCCGTCCGGCTCCTCCGGCCAGGCCCAGATGCCCAGCGGCGCCAGGAGCGCGGCACCCGCCGCCGCACCGAGCAGCCCGATCCGGCCTCGCATCCGCACAGTCCCCGCCCCTCCCCGACGCGTTCGTGCGGCGATTGTCCCCCGCCCGGAGGGCGGGAGACGCCGGGGAGGCCGGGCGTTACTCGCCGGCCGCTGCCGACGCCTGGATCTCGCCTCGCCTGCGGATCTGACGGAAGGTGAAGTCCTCCAGGGTCTCGCCGACCTGGAGGGCTTCCGTGTCCTTGTCCGTCATGTCCTTTCCGTTGGTGAAGCCGGTGAGGGTGAAGTAGGCGTAACGGCCGTAGGAGTTCGCGGTCACCAGGCAGAAGGCGGACGTGCAGAAGTCCTTGATGCCCTTGCCGGGGAGCGTCCTGATGAGGTCCGTGTCGGTGTTGACCTTGCCCTTGACCTTGGTGGCCTGCGCCGCGTTGTCGAAGACCGCCACGCCGACCGTCACCGCGACGCCGTCCTTCACGTACGAGACGCGCATGAAGCTGGTGCAGTCGTTGTCGGTGAGGATCTTCGGCAGGCCGCCCTTGGTGGCCGCGGAGCAGTTCTTCGTGTCGTCCGTCGCGCCCTTCTTGTACACCGTGTCGCTGCCCACGGTCAGCTGGGTGCCAGGGAAGAGGGACTCCGCGCTGAGCGGGGCGGTGTCCTTGCTCTTGCTGGAGATGAAGTCCTTCGGGTCCAGCGGCGGCGGAGCGCTCGTCGACGCGAACGACGGGGCGGTGGGCTGGGTCGGCAGGCCCGAGGTGCCCGGTACGCCGGAGGCCGGCTTGTTCGAGGCCGAGTTGCTGTCGTTCGCCGACACCACGGCCACGGCGACCGCGGCACCGATCGCGACGGTGGCCAGTGCGCCGCCGCCGATGAGGAACAGCCGGCGCCGTTTGTTGCGCGTCTCGGACGCCTCGGCGAGCGCGGCCCAGTCCGGCGTCTCGTCGGTGCCGCTGTTCCACGGCTGCTGGGAATGCGGTGTCCAGGGATCCCACTGGGACTGGGGTCCCCCCTGCTGCCCGTAGCTCATGGGGCGCATCTTAGACGGACCGAGGGTGTGCCGGTCCGCCCCAAGAGACGCACCCGCACCTAGCGTTCACACGGTGAGCGAGCGCAAAAGCGACATGTCCGGGTGGTTGGTACGACGGGCGACGTGGCATCTGTGGGGCGCGCTCGGGGTGGTGCTGGGCGCCCTTGTGGTGCGTACGGCCCGGGTGACCTCGGACGGAGGGATGGACCACGCCATCGTCGTGCGGGCGGCGCGGGTGTGGTGGGCCGGGGGGTCGCCGTATGACGACTCCCACTTCCTCTATCTGCCGAGCGCGGTGCTGGCGGCGGCGCCCCAGGTGCTGCTGCCGCGGGGTGTGCTGAGCGTGCTGGTGCCGCTGGCGGTGACCGGCTGTCTGGCCGGCGGCTGGATCTGTGCTCTACGTCTCTACGGCATCCCTGCGCACAGCCGCTTCGCCGCGCTCGGCCTGCTCGGGCTCGCGGTCGGGTTCGCGCCGTTCGCCCACCTCGTCCTGTTGGGGAACTGGACGGCGACGGCGGCGCTCGCTCTTCCGCTGGGGTTGCTGCTGGCCGGGCGAGGGCGGTGGGTGGCGGCGGGGGCGGTGATCGGGGCGTCGGTCGCGCTGAAGCCGTTGCTGGCGCCGGTGGGGTTGGTGTTCGTGTTCGCGGGGCGCTGGCGGGGGCTGGGGGTGCTGGCCGGG
>NZ_JAGMUL010000057.1 GCF_019049285.1 Streptomyces sp. AC550_RSS872 | reverse complement strand
GCCCCCACCCACCCGCAGCGGTTTGGCAGGCCCAGGCACTTCCAGCCCGTCCGGCGCCTGAGACCGCCACCATCCCCAGCCCCCACCCACCCGCAGGCTCTTCGCCGGCCCAGGCACTCTCAGCCCGTCCGGCGTTTGAGGACGAGGCCCTTCGGGCCGATGGCGGGGTCTGGGGCGGCAGCCCCAGCGGGGTCGAAGGGGCGGAGCCCCTTCAAGGGATGGGACGGGTAGGGGCGGCGGGGGCGAAAAAAGGCGGGGGAACTTGATCGGCTGGGCCCGTAGCCCCACCCCGACCACGACAGATACCGTTCGTTCCATGCCGGACTACCTCGACGACCTCCGCCTCGCCCACGTCCTCGCGGACAACGCCGACGCCGCCACCATGGACCGCTTCAAGGCCCTCGACCTCAAAGTCGAGACCAAGCCGGACATGACCCCGGTGAGCGAGGCCGACAAGGCCGCCGAGGACCTCATCCGCGGCCAGCTGCAACGCGCCCGCCCGAGAGACGCGATCCTCGGCGAGGAGTACGGCATCGAGGGCACCGGCCCCCGCCGCTGGGTGATCGACCCCATCGACGGCACCAAGAACTACGTACGCGGCGTCCCGGTCTGGGCCACCCTCATCGCCCTGATGGAGGCAGCAGAGGGCGGCTACCAGCCGGTCGTCGGCGTCGTCTCCGCCCCGGCCCTCGGCCGCCGCTGGTGGGCAGCCAAGGGCCACGGCGCCTTCACCGGCCGTAGCCTCTCCTCCGCGACCCGGCTGCACGTCTCCCAGGTCTCGAAGCTGACGGACGCCTCGTTCGCGTACTCCTCGCTCAGCGGCTGGGAGGAGCAGGGACGACTCGGCGGCTTCCTCGACCTCACCCGCGAGGTGTGGCGCACGCGCGCGTACGGCGACTTCTGGCCGTACATGATGGTCGCCGAGGGGGCCGTGGACATCTGTGCGGAGCCCGAGCTGTCCCTGTGGGACATGGCCGCCACCGCGATCGTCGTGACGGAGGCGGGCGGCACCTTCACCGGCCTCGACGGCCGCCCCGGCCCGCACAGCGGCAACGCCGCCGCCTCGAACGGCCTCCTGCACGACGAGTTCCTCGGATACCTCAACGAGCGCTGCTGAACGCCCTCTTGTTGACCCCCTCTTTGCCTGCCACTCTGAGAGTCCCCCCACTTGTGAATTTGTGAAGAATTCAACAGGCGCCTCCGGCGCCGGGCATGAACAAACGGTGCGGGGGCACTTCAGGAGGTGGCTCCATCCATGCTCGTACGTGACGCCATGAGCACCGTGGTCCTCACCATCGGCCCCACTCACACCCTTCGCCAGGCCGCCGCGCTGATGTCCGCCCGCCGGATCGGCGCGGCCGTGGTCCACGACCCCGACGCCGGCGGCATCGGCATCCTCACCGAACGCGACATCCTCAACTCCGTCGGCCTCGGACAGAACCCGGACACCGAACGCGCCCATGACCACACCACCAACGACGTCGTGTTCGCCACCCCGTCATGGACCCTGGAGGAGGCGGCCCGCGCCATGGCGCACGGCGGCTTCCGGCATCTGATCGTCCTGGATCACGACGAGCCCGTGGGCATCGTCTCGGTACGCGACATCATTCGCTGCTGGGCACCCGCACGGCAGCACGTGCCGGCCTGACCCCGCACGACGGGCCGGGTCCCCGAAGGAACCCGGCCCGTCCGCCACGGCAAGCGGTCCAGTGCTGGAGTCAGCCGCGCAGGTCCTGGACCGCGGCCTCCAGCCGCTTGCCGAAGTCATCGTCCGCCCGGCGGAAGGCGTCGATGGCGCGCTCGACCACACCCTCGCGCGAGACAGGGTCGACGGCACCCGCCAGGTCGGTGATCAGGCGCTCCTGCTCCGCGACGAGGACCGTGCCACGGTGAGCGGCCCCTGGGGCACGCGCGCCTCCTGCGTCGTTCGAGCAACTCCGGCCCCCTGCACGTCAGCCAAAGTCGATCCCGCTCCCGACCCTGATCCCGAGCCCGATCCTATACTGGACTTCATCCAAATCAAGCCTTGCTCCAAAGTCACACCCATTCGGAACCTGGTCCCTCTGCTGTTAAGGTGTTCTCCATGAGTGACCTTCTGGAACGGCTGCGCGGACGCGGATGGCGGATGACCGCGCAGCGGCGCGTCGTGGCCGAGGTCCTCGCCGGTGATCACGTCCATCTGACGGCCGACGAGGTGCACGCGCGAGCCGTGGCCAAGCTGCCCGAGATCTCCCGCGCGACCGTCTACAACACGCTGGGCGAGCTGGTCAGCCTCGGCGAGGTGCTCGAGGTCTCCACCGACAAGCGCGCCAAGCGCTACGACCCGAACGCCCACCGCCCCCACCACCACCTGGTCTGCGCCCAGTGCGGCGCGATCCGGGACGTGCACCCGACGGGCAACCCCATGGCCGACCTCCCCGACTCCGAGCGCTTCGGCTTCACGGTCTCGGACGTCGAGGTGACCTACCGCGGCACCTGCCCGAACTGCGCGAAGGCCTAGGCCCTTTCGCCACCCCCTTCGAGCCCCGGCACCGGTGAGTGCCGGGGCTTTGCGCTGCCCACGTGCTGGCGGGATTCCCGAATCTGACGGCCAGACATATGGTCGACGGCACCCACACGCCCGTTCCTCACTCCTCGAGGAGACCGAAGTGGGAGAGCCGTACCCCAAACTGAGAGCAACCCACCTGACGCCCGCCTTCGGCCGAACCCCCCACACCGTCCACGCCCTCGGCCCCCTCGATCTGACCGTCGCGCCCGGCGAGTTCGTCTGTGCCGTCGGCCCTTCCAGCTGCGGCGGCAAGTCCACCCTGCTGCGGATCGCCGCGGGACTGCTCCGCCCGAGCACCGGCACCCTGGAGATCCGGACGACCAGTGCGCGGCCGGCCGCCATGATCTTCCAGGACTACGGCATCTACGACTGGAAGACCCTCCGCGCCAACGCCCGCTTCGGCCTGGACATCCAGCGCGTCCCGCGCCGTGAGGCCAACACCCGTGCCGACGACTGGCCGGCCCGCATGGGCCCGTCGGCCTTCGCGGCCGCCTACCCGGCCACCCTCTCCGGCGGCATGCGCTGGGGGTCCCCCAGGCCCTTTAGGCACTGGGGAGCGTGGCCATCGCCCGTGCACTGACCGTGGAGCCCGAACTGCTGCTGATGGACGAGCCGTTCGCCGCGCTCGACGCCCAGCTGCGCACGATCCTCCAGGACGAGCTCCTCGACATCACCCAGTCGCTGCGGACGACCACGCTGTTCATCACCCACAGCCCGGAGGAGGCGATCGTCCTCGGAGACCGGGTGCTGGTGATGTCCGCACGCCCGGGCCGGATCATCGCCGAGCATCGTCCGCCCTTCCCCCGTCCGCGCACCGGCGACATCCGCGCCCCCCGAGTTCACCGCGTTGAAGAGCGAGCTTTGGGATCTGCTGCGGAAGGAGGCGGCTGAAGGTCCTCCCGACCCCGGACGCACTGCCCCTGCTGGCCAAGGGGGACATCGACGCACCTGTGGGCGGCCCCGGAGACGGCCGTCATGAACGGCGTCAAGGGCGGCTTCGACATCAAGTGGGTCGCGGCGAACTTCTCCCCCGACCCGAAGTCGAAGAGCGGCCTGTGGGTGCGCCTGAAGGAGGGCGAGAGCGCGAGCCGCGTCGCCATGGCGGGCCGCAGGCTGGGCACGATGATCGGCAAGGGCTCGGTGATCGCGTACCCCGTGGAGAAGGCACTGGAACAGCACGGTCGCGGCCTGGCCGACATCCAGTACCAGCAACTCGGCTCGGCCGACGTCCTCACGGCCCTACAGAACGGCGGCGTCGACTCCGCCTGGCTCCTGGACCCGGTCCGGCGCAAGGTAGGACCGCCGACAGGGCTACGCCTTCCTCGGCGGCCAACCCCAGGGCGAACCCCTCGGCGGCATGCTGTACGGCCGCACGCTGCTCCAGGACGACATCGACGCCGGCGTCACACTCCACTACCAGCAGGATGCGACCTTCGTCACATACCTGTCGAAACTCCTGAAGTCAGACGTATCCATCCTCCAGTCCACCCCATCCCTCCGCATGGACTGGGAAATACGCTCCGGCACGACGACCCGACCCGGCTCCAGTCGGACACGAGGCCCAGGGTGTGGCGGAGGGAACCCCCTACCGGAGTCACGGACGGTGAACCGAACCCTGTACGAGGAGGCGGTGGGCCACGTCCCCTCTCGGTAAAAGCACCTGGGGCCGGAACCCTTACGGATTCCGGCCCCAGGCCTTCAGTAGCGGGGACAGGATTTGAACCTGCGACCTCTGGGTTATGAGCCCAGCGAGCTACCGAGCTGCTCCACCCCGCGTCGGTGAACGCAACATTACGTCAACCGTGCTGACAGAGCAAATCGCTTACTTTCAGCCCGTCCGGATCTTTCAGCCCGTCCGGCGTTTGAGGACGAGGCCGCAGGCCGAAGCGGGGGTCCAGGGGGCGGCAGCCCCCTGGCGGGGTCGAAGGAACGGAGCCCCTTCAAGGGATGGGACGGGTAGGGGCGGCGGGGGCGAATCAGCGCGACGGCAACCACGCAGCACCCGGCCCCCAAGAGCCCCGCCCACAGCGAGGTCACGCCGACAACTCCTCCCGCAGAGCGTCCCGCAACCGCGCCGCCCGCTCCGCAACCTCCCGCGGCCCCAACGCCACCGCCCGATCAGCCCACCGCTGCCCCTCGGCCAGCTCCCCGCGACGCGCGTAGACCAGAGCGAGCCGCAACGCCGACCGCCCATGCCCGGCATCCGCCGCCCGCGTCCACCACACCGCGGCCTCCGGCTCACTTCCCTCCCGAGCCAGCAGCAGCCCCAGATTGAACGCCCCGTTCCGCGACCCGGCCTCGGCGGCCGCCCGGTACCACCGAGCCGCCTCCACGACATCGCCCCGCGCCGCCGCGAGCATCCCCACCCGCACCTGTGCACGCCGATGCCCCTGCGAGGCCGCCCGCTCGTACCACTCCTCGCACTCGGTCTTCTCGTGCACCGTCTCCCCGAGCTCATGCGCGGGCTCCGGCGGCCGACGGGCGTCCAGCACTGTCGCCAGCCGGTACGCGGCCTCCCCGCTGCCGGCCCCGGCCGCGCGCCGCAGATGCCGCTCGGCGGCATGCTCGTCACCGTCCCGCAACCGCGCGATCCCGACCTGGAGCGCCGCCTCCGTGTGCCCGGCGGCCGCGGCACGCTCGTACCACCGCAGCGCGGCCCGCTCCTCGCCCCGCCCGGCGTGCAGGATCCCCAGGTTGAACGCGGCGTCCACGCTGCCGGCCTCCGCGGCCTTGGAGAACCACGGCTCGGCGCCCGTCGCGTCCCCGCCTTGCAGCAGCAGGATCGCCAACGCGTTCGCGGCCTCGCGGTGCCCGGCGTACGCCGCCCGCCGGTACCACTGCTCGGCCTGTGCCGTGCGGCTCTGCTCGGCGCAGAGCAGCCCGAGGTTGTACGCGCCGTTCACATCGCCGGCGTCCATCGCGGCCCGGTACCAGCGCTCGGCGGTCTGCGTCTCGCCGCGCTCGGCGTGCAGCGCGCCCAGCGCGTTGGCCGCGTTGCCGTCGCCGTCCTGCGCGGCCCGCAGCCACCACACGGCGGCGCTCTCGGTGTCCCCGGCGTCGCGCAACAGGAACCCGAGCGCGCAGGCGGCCCGCGCCTCACCGTCCTTGGCGGACGTCAGATACCAGCGCCCGGCCTCCTTGAGCTCCCCGCGCTTCTCGAGGATCGCCCCGAGATGCAGTGCGGCCCTGCGGTGCCCGCGCGCGGCGGCCTGGCGGTACCACTGCGCGGCCTCGTCCAGCAGCGGTTCGCTCGGCGCGACACCGTTGTCGGATCCCTCCTCGCCCGTGCGCACCGCCTGCCGGTCCAGCGCACGCGCCAGCCGGTACGCCGCCTCCCGGTGTCCGCGCTCGGCCGCGGCCCGCATCCACCGCTCGGCCCCGTCGTCGCTGCGGTGCTCCAGCAGATCGGCGAGCGCGTAGGCGCCCAGCGCGTGTCCCTGCTCGGCGGACTGCCGCAGCCAGTACTCGGCGGCGGGCTCGTCGCCCCGCTCACGGTGATGGCGTCCCAGCGCATGCGCGGCCGCGGCCGACCCCGCGACCGCGGCGATCCGCCACCACCCGGCGGCGTCGTCGGCGTATCCGCGCTGGTGCAGAAGGACGCCCAGGTTGTTGGCTGCGGCCCGGTCGCCCGCGGCGGTGGCGGCACGCAGATGGGGCTCGGCTCCGTCGAGGTCACCGCGGCGCAGCCGCATGGCCCCCAGAACGCTCATCGCCTCAACGTCACCGGCCTCGGCGGCGAGCAGCTGCCGGGCCTCCTCGGCGGCCACCCCGGTCTCGTCCGGGTCCGTCGGCCGGTCGAGGGTGAACTCGCCCTCCGGCTGCGGGAAATCGCCGACCGGCTGCGAGGCACCGTCCGTCGGCCGCGCCAAATCGCCCGTCGGCTGCACAAAGTCGGCAGGCTGCACAAACCGCCCTGTCTCCAACAGAGTTGCCTTGTCCCCCATAACGTCCATCGTCGCACCACCTGCAACCTGGGTACACCTGGTATACCGCAGCCAGTGAGGTCACTTCAGCGTTTTGTCGACATGCCCACAGAGAGACAAGTCAAACACAGTTATCCCAACTCCCCACGGCGGCGCGACCGTCCCCCTGCCCGGCACAAGCGTTCGCACGCCACGAAGGCCCGGATCCTCTGGAGGATCCGGGCCTTCGCTGTCGTACGAAATGTTCGCCGACTTCAGTAGCGGGGACAGGATTTGAACCTGCGACCTCTGGGTTATGAGCCCAGCGAGCTACCGAGCTGCTCCACCCCGCGCCGTTGTTCAGCAACCGTATCACGGCGCGGGGTGGGCTATTCGATCAACCGCCGTCCCTATCCGCTGGTGGGACTGCCGGACGGGCTCGGGCTCGAACTCGGGCTCGGGCTGGCACTCGGACTCGCACCGCCGCCACCGCCACCGCCGCTGCCGCCGGTCTTGTCCGCCTGAGCCTGGGCGTCCTCGGCCCGCTTCAGTGCGTCCTCGAGGTCCTCCTGCGCCCGGCCGTACGCCTCCCAGTCGCCCTTCTTCAAGGCCTCCTGGCCGGCCTCGAAGGCCTTCTGGGCGTCGTTGAGCGCGTCCTGGACGTTCGGGTTGCTGGACGTCGGCGGAGGTGTCGTACCGCCGCCGTCCTCGCCCTCGTCGGGTGGCTCTGTGGTCGGGCCCTCGGCTCCGAAGACCTTGTTGAGGGCCTCGCCGAGGGTGTCCTCGAAGGCGGTGGTGCCGCCGTAGGAGACCAACACCTTCCGCAGCAGCGGGTACTTCAGTCCGCCACCGCGTACGTAGACCGGCTCCACATAGAGCAGTCCGCCGTCCAGCGGAACCGCCAGCAGATTGCCGTACTCGACCTCCGAGTCGCCGCCTCTCAGCAGCCTGATGGTCTCGGCGATGTTCTGTTCGGAGTTGAACTGGCTCTGGACCTGACTGGGTCCGTTGACCGTGGTGTTGGTCGGCAGTTTCAGAACTCTGATCTTGCCGTAGTCACTGGTGCCCGCCTCGGCGTCGACGGCCATGAAGGCGCTGAGGTTGTCCCGGCCGTTCGGTGTGAACGTCGTCGTCAGCGAGAACGCCTGCGCCTGCTGGTCGGGCATCTTCATGCTCAGGTAGTACGGCGGCACCGCGCTGCCCGACTTGTTGGTCGGGTCGTCCGGCACCTGCCAGACCTCGCTGCCGCTCAGGAACGTCGTCGCGTCCTTCACGTGGTAGCGGGTGAGCAGCTCGCGCTGGACCTTGAACAGGTCCTGCGGGTAGCGCAGATGCGCCATCAGGTCCTTGGAGATCTCGCTCTTGGACTCCACCGTGCCGGGGAAGGCCTTCATCCAGGTCTTCAGGACGGGGTCCTTGGTGTCCCACTGGTAGAGCTTGACCTCGCCGGTGTAGGCGTCGACGGTCGCCTTCACCGAGTTGCGGATGTAGTTGACCTGGTTCTGCTGGGCCACCACCGCACGGTTGTTGTTGGTGGCGGTCAGCGAGTCGGCCGTCGTGTCACCGAGGGTCGTGCGGGACGAGTACGGGTAGCCGTTCGTCGTCGTGTACGCGTCGACGATCCACTGGATGCGGTGGTTCACCACCGCCGGGTAGGCGTCGCCGTCGATGGTCAGCCACGGGGCGACGGCCTCGACGCGCTCCTTGGGCGTGCGGTTGTACAGGATGCGCGAACCGTCGCCGATCGCACCGGAGTACAGGATCTGCGGCTCGCCGAACGCCACCGCGTACGCGGCCCGGTTGACCGGGTTGGAGAGGCTGACACCGCTGTCGGCCTTGTAGCTGTAGGTCTTCTCACCGCTGTCGTCGGAGTAGTCGATCTCCTTCTGGGGACCGCCGACGATCGAGTACATGGTGGTCTTCTCGCCGTAGTAGACCCGCTGCTCGTACGTCCCGAGGTCGCCCTTGGACGGCAGGTCGGACTCGGTGAAGTCCGGTCGGCCCTGGGAGTCGGCGTTGGTGCCCTCGGCGGCGACCACGCCGTAGCCGTGGGTGTAACGGAAGTGGTCGTTGATCCAGTTCCGCTTCGGAATGCCGTTGAGATTGATCTCACGCAGACCGATGACCGTGTCCTGGTCCTTGCCGTCCTTGCTGTACCGGTCGACGTCCAGGTTGGTCGGGAACGCGTAGTAGTTCCTGATCTGCTGGAGCTGCTGGAACGTCGGCGAGACGATGTTCGGGTCCAGGATCCGGATGCTCGCCGCTGCGTCCACGTCGTCGCGCAGCTTGGTCTTGTCCTCGGTCGTGCTCGTGCCCGGGTACTCGGTGACCTGCGCGCCGTCGATGCCGTACGCATCGCGCGTGGCCTTGAGGTTCTTCTCGACGTACGGCGCTTCCTTGGCCTGCTCGTTGGGCTGGACCTGGAACTTCTGGACGATCGCGGGGTACAGGCCGCCGATGAGGATCGCCGAGAGCACCATCAGGCCGAAGCCGATGACGGGCAGCTGCCAGGTGCGCCGCCACAGGGTGGCGAAGAACAGCAGCGCGCAGATGACGGCGATGCAGAACAGGATCGTCTTGGCCGGCAGATAGGCGTTGGCGTCGACGTACCGCAGGCCCGTCCAGTTGTCGGTGGCCTTGAAGTCGCTGGACTTCACCGCGAGCCCGTACCGGTCGAGCCAGTACGCGACCGCCTTCAGGGCGACGAAGATGCCGATGAGGACCGACAGATGGCCGGTGGCCGCGGCGGTGGCGCGGGCGCCCGGGCTGGTGATGCGCAGCCCGCCGTACAGGTAGTGGGTGAGCGCGGCGGCGATCACGGAGAGGATCGCGGCGGCGAAGCCGAAGCCGAGCAGGAACCGGTACCAGGGCAGGTCGAAGGCGTAGAAGCCGACGTCGAGGTGGAACTGGGGGTCCTTCTCGCCGAAGGGCACGCCGTTGACCCACATCAGCCAGGTGCGCCACTGGCTGGAGGCGGAGGCCCCGGCGATCAGGCCGACCAGGGCGGTGATCGCGAGCAGCAGCCACTTCTTGTACGGCGCGATGCCCATGCGGTAGCGGTCGAGGCTCTGCTGCTCCATCGACATGGCACTCAGCGGCGGGCGCAGCCGGTGTGCCAGCCAGATGTTGAAGCCGACCGCGACGGCCATCAGCAGACCGAAGACGAAGAAGAGTCCGATCTTCGTCCACAGCGTGGTCGTGAACACCGACGAGTAGTTCACCGACCGGTACCAGAGCCAGTCCGTCCAGAAGCCCGCGAACATGGTGAAGGCCATGCCGAGGACGGCGAGGACGCCCAGTGTCATGAGCAGCGTCCGGACCCGCCGGGACGGGCGGCCCACTCTGATCCGTGGCCCGGTCGGGCCTCCGCCGCGGTCCGGCATCTGGAAAGCCAAGGTTCGCACCCCGAGGTTCGCTGTTGATCCGTCAGGCCCGCGTCTTCGTGGACCCCTCGTGGTCCCCCGTGATCGCGGGCCCACACCTATGCAACTTACTCACCGTTTACTCAGTTCCCGATTCCGCCCAGGAACGAGAGAGGATTGTGACCATGTCCAACACTCCCATGGCGGCGAGCCCGCTCACCCGGGCCGTTCTCGAGATCGACGAGTACGCCTCCGGCCTCGGCTGGGACCAGCCCGCCCGCCTCTTCGCCCTCGTAGACACCGCACGGCTGCGGACCCAGGAACCCGGCCTCGCCGCCCAGCTCGGCCTGGGGGACGAGCAGGAGTCCTCCGGCCTGACCCCGATCGAGCAGGACGAGATTGAAACGGGCAAGGCGCTCGATGAGTTCCTCGGCACCATCGCCTGGCCCGACGCGGTGGTCGGCTGCGCGCTCACCGTCGAGCGCCTGATGCTGCCGCCGTCCGCCGAGGCCCAGGTCCCACAGGGCCTGAGCGACGCCAAGCTCGCGAAGTGGGTGGCGGACCACCCCGACCGTCAGGAGGTCCGCATGACGGTCGCGGTGCTGCGCGACGGCGCCCGCGAATCGGCCCTGCGCCTGCGCGAGAAGGACACCCCGACCGAGGTCCTCACCGGCCCGGACCTGATCCCGGGTCTGGCGGAGGCGCTGGCGGCGACGTTCGAGGACTGAGGTCTTCCGGTACGACACCGGAGCTCGTACGGCAGTGGGGGCGCCCTTGTGATGAAGGGCGCCCCCACTGCCGTGTGCTCAAGGCCTGCTCGCTCAGCTCTTGGTCGTGCACTCCGGCAGGCCGGCGGTGTCGCCGGAGCGGATGTCCTTCAGGGCACCGAGGGCGTCGTCGATGGTGCCGACCTTGACCAGGGTGAGCCCGTCGGGGACGTCCCTGGCGGCGGTCGCGCAGTTGTCGGCCGGCGTGAGGAAGTACTGGGCGCCCTTGTCGCGGGCGGCGATGGTCTTCATCTCGATGCCGCCGATGGGCCCGACCTTGCCCTCGTCGTCGATGGTGCCGGTGCCGGCGACGAACTTGCCGCCGGTGAGGTTGCCCGGGGTGAGCTTGTCGTAGAGCCCGAGCGCGAACATGAGGCCGGCGCTGGGGCCGCCGACGTCGGCGAGCTTGATGTCGATGGTGAACGGGAAGGTGTGGTCGGTCCCGGCGGAGATCCCGACGATGGCGCGCTTCTCGCTGCTGTCGTCGGACTGTGCGGTCCTGATGGTGACCTTCTCGGTCTTCGTCGGCGTCCTGCGCTCCTTCTCCGCGGCGGCCTGCTCCTTGGCCGGCACGATCGTGAAGACGACGTCCTGGCCGGGCTTGTGCTTGGTCACCAGCTTGGCGACGTCGGCGGGCTCCTTCACCGCCGTACCGTCGACGGACTTGATGACGTCACCGGCGTGGAGTTCGCCCTCGGCCGGCGTTCCCTTGACGACGGTCGAGACGATCACCCAGCTCTGCACCGGGATGTCCAGCGCCTCCAGGGCGGCGACCTTGGCGCTCTCCTGGGACTGGCTGAACTCCTCGGCGTTCTCCTGGGTGGACTGCTCCTCGGTCTTGCCGTCGGGGTAGAGGGTGTCATGCGGGACGACCTTGTTGTCGTGCGCGAGCCATCCGTAGACGGCCTCGACCAGGTTCATCTTGTAGTCGGCGCCGGTGACCCGGACGGTGGTCATGTTGAGGTGCCCGGAGGCCGGGTAGGTCTTGTGGCCGGAGACCTGCAGCACCGGCTCGCCGTCGTGATCGCCGAGCGTGTTCACCGTCGGCCCCGGGGACATCTCCGAGTACGGCACGGGGATGAAGACTCCCGCGCACAGGAGCGCGATCAGCATCAGGGTGGAGGCGAGCATCGTCGCGGTGCGGCGTGGCATGCAACGACAGTACGTGACGGTCCTGTCAGTGCCCCGTCAGGGCCGTCTGACCGTGCTCCGTCAGGGCCGCGGGCCCGGCCCCGGCGCCCTGATCAGGTGCGGGAGGAGGGCTTCTCCATGGCCGCTCGGAAGCGGGCATAGCCGTCGAGCTCCGGCCCGTCACCGCGCGCCTTGCGGGTGCGGTTGGCCCAGCTGCCCCACAGACCGGCACAGACCGCAGCCACAAGCGGAATCAGCAACCAGGCGAGCGCCGCCATGCCGTCCTCCCGTCCCCAATGAGTGACCGCAAACTGACTGATCAGCAGATTAACCGCTGGCACTGACAACGCTCATGCCAGGGGTGCGGTTACGCAACCGGAGTGGGGTGGACGGGTGCTGGGAGCCTGTTTCCGGAGGACCTGTCGGGCGAGCTTGTGGGGCGGACCGCTCAGCAGGCGCCGACCCACTCCTCCGTCCCGTCGGAGAACTTCTGGTGCTTCCAGATGGGCACCTCGTGCTTGAGATCGTCGATCAGCTTGCGGCAGGCCTCGAAGGCCTCGCCACGATGGGGACAGGAGACGGCCACGACGACGGCGAGATCCCCGACCTGGAGGTCCCCGACGCGGTGCACGGCCGCGAGCGCCCGCACCGGGTACTCGGCGACGACCTTCTCGGCGACCCGCCGCATCTCGGCCTCGGCACTGGGGTGGCAGGAGTACCCGAGCTCATCGACATCGACACCCCCGTCGTGGTTCCGCACGGTCCCCACGAACAAGGCGGTCCCCCCGGCGGCGTCGTCCCCGACGGCCCGGAAGACCTCGTCCACGGTGAGGGCCGTCTCGCGGATGCCGATGAGCTTGACGGGGTCCTGAGCGCCCTGCTCACCGGGGTGGTCGTTGGTAGGTGCCATGGCCCCATCGTGCCCCACGCGCGTGGGGCCGGGAAATAGCATCATCGCCCGGCACGCGCGCGTACGGGTTTGGAGCCTCCTCCATGCGCGAGGCTCCTGCCTGCCGTCACGCGAGGCCCCACCCTCTCAGATCCGCCGTCGGGCCTTCCGTGCCCGCCGCACCACGGCCGCAGCGCCCAGCAGAGCCACCGTCGCTCCCGCGGCACCGGCCGCCGTCGCGTCCTTGCGACCGAGCCGCCGCCCGGCGACCGTGTGCCTGCCCGAGACCTCTTCCAGCAGCTCCGCGAGCACTTCCTCATTGGTCCACTGCGGTCGCCACCCCGCGTCATGGAGCCGGCTCCCGCTCACCACCCAGGGATACATCGTGTAGGCCAGGTCGCCGGCCGGAGAGGGGGTCAGTCCGATCCGATGCAGCCGGGCCGCAGCCCCCAGAGCGACCGCCGACGGCAGCTCCATGCGCCGGATCCCGCTGAGCTCCTCGACCTCCTCCTGCTCCAGCCATCCGTCGCATCCGACGGCGAGTTCCCCGTCGACCTTCTCCAGGACGGCGTACTCCAGGGCACTGCACAGGTCCTCGACATGGCAGAACTGCCAGGCAGGTCGCGACCCGGCGACGACAAGCAGCCGAGGTGACTCGAAGTACCTGGTCAGCGCGGTGTCGGTGCCGCCCACGAGTACCGCGGGCCGGACGACGGTCACATTAAGTCCCGGATGGGCACGGGGCGCCCTGCGCGCGAGGCGCTCGATCTCCAGCAGGTCCCCGACCCCGGTGGCCTCCGCCGTGGCCCGCAGCTCGGCGTCTTCGGACAGCGGCAGCTCGTTCTCCGGCAGCGCCCCGTAGACCATCGCCGAGGTGCACAGCACGACCCGGTGGATCCCGGCCGCCGCCGCGGCCGTCAGGACGGTCTGCGTCCCCCGAACGTTGTATGCCGTCCTGGCGGCGGAATCGGTCTCCAGATCGAGGTCGAGCGCCAGGTGGACGACCACGTCGGCGCCCCGCAGCTTGTCCGCGATGGCCGGATCCCGCACGTCCAGGATGTGCCACTGTGCCGCAGCGCACTCACCGCGCCGCTCGTCGATGGCGATGACCTGCTTGACCTCGTCGGACGCGACGAGCCGCTCCGTGAGCAGCGCGCCGATGCCGGACGCGGCACCGGTCACCGCGACGACGGGCCCGCGCACGCCGCGCGCGGAGGGGGTTGACTGGTTTCGCGCTGCGCGAACCTGCGGATCAGGGGAACTCACCGGGCGTCTCCAGCGGTTGTCTTCAGTACGAACGTGAGTGACGCGTACGTACCAGGTGGCATCCATCCTGCCGCAGGCCGAGAGTCGGCGAAGCACCGAGGCCCGATCGGCTCGCGGTGTCTACGCTGGGTGGTGTTATCGGGCAGCCGCGCCGCCGGTGCCAGCCGGTGGCCTTACCAGCCGAGGAATCCCGTGAGTGACACCCCATTCGGATTCGGCCTTCCGCCGGAGGAGCCGGACGACGGCGACGAGGGCAAGAAGAAGGACCAGCAGAGCGGTGGTGGTCAGGGTCCGGCCAACCCGTTCGGTTTCGGCGGGCTGCCCGGTGCCGGGGGCATTGGCGGCCCCGGCGCGGACAATCCGTTCGCTGCCATGTTCGGTTCGCTGAACCCCACCGACCTGGGTGCCGCGTTCCAGCAGCTGGGGCAGATGCTCTCGTACGAGGGCGGCCCGGTGAACTGGGACATGGCCAAGCAGATCGCCCGCCAGACGGTCTCCCAGGGCACCGCGGACGGCACGAAGGACGCGAGCGTCGGCCCCGCCGAGCGCACGGCCGTCCAGGAGGCCGTACGCCTGGCCGACCTGTGGCTCGACGACGCGACGTCCCTGCCGTCCGGCGCGGGCTCCGCGGTGGCGTGGTCCCGCGCGGAGTGGGTCGAGGCGACCCTGCCCGCGTGGCAGGAGCTCGTCGACCCGGTCGCCGAGCGCGTCGGCACCGCGATGGGCGACGTCCTGCCGGAGGAGATGCAGGCCATGGCCGGCCCGCTGATCGGCATGATGCGCTCGATGGGCGGCGCCATGTTCGGCACGCAGATCGGGCAGGCCGTCGGCGTGCTCGCGGGCGAGGTCATCGGCTCCACCGACATCGGCCTGCCGCTCGGTCCGGTCGGCAAGGCCGCGCTGCTGCCGATCAACATCGAGACGTTCGGCAAGGACCTGGGCGTGCCGAAGGAAGAGGTGCGGCTGTATCTCGCCTTGCGCGAGGCCGCCCACCAGCGCCTGTTCGCGCATGTGCCGTGGCTGCGCTCGCACCTGTTCGGCGCGGTCGACGGCTACGCGCGCGGGATCAAGGTCGACACGGCCAAGCTGGAGGACGTGGTCGGCCAGTTCGACCCGCAGAACCCCGAGCAGCTCCAGGACGCCCTCCAGCAGGGCATGTTCCAACCGGAGGACACCCCGGAGCAGAAGGCGGCCCTGGCCCGTCTGGAGACGGCTCTGGCGCTCGTCGAGGGCTGGGTGGACGCGGTGGTGCACGCCGCCGCCAAGCCGCGTCTGTCGTCCGCGGACGCCCTGCGCGAGACGCTGCGCCGGCGTCGCGCCTCGGGCGGTCCCGCGGAGCAGACGTTCGCCACGCTGATCGGCCTGGAGCTGCGCCCGCGCCGGCTGCGTGACGCCTCCCGTCTGTGGGCCTCGCTCACGGACGCCCGCGGTGTCGACGGCCGTGACGCCCTGTGGCACCACCCGGACATGCTGCCGACGGCCACCGACCTGGACGACCCCGACGGCTTCGTGCACCGCGAGCAGATCGACTTCTCCGAGCTGGACAAGATGCTCGGCGAGGCGGCGGGCGGCTCCGCCGGGAAGCCGAACCTGACGAAGGACGACGAGTCCAAGGACGACGGCAAGGGCGACGGCAAGGGCGACGGCGCCGAGTGAGCCTGTACGACGACGCGGTCCTCGTACTCAAGGGGTACGAGGACCAGGAAGAGCTGCGCCGGACGTACCTGGAGCACCTGGAGACCCACCGGGACGGCATGTGGAAGGCGTGCGGCGACGGGCACATCACGGCGAGTGCCCTGGTCGTCGACCCGTCGAGCGAGCGGGTGCTGCTCACGCTCCACAGGAAGCTGCGCATGTGGCTCCAGATGGGCGGCCACTGTGAGCCGGCCGACGACACGCTGGCGGCGGCCGCCCTGCGTGAGGGGACCGAGGAATCGGGCATCGCGGGACTGACGCTGCTGCCCGGCGGCCCGGTGCGCCTGGACCGCCATCACACGCCGTGCGCCTGGCACCTCGACGTCCAGTACGCGGCGCTCGCCCCGGCAGGCGCCGTGGAAGCCATCAGCGACGAGTCGCTCGACCTGCGCTGGTTCGCCTACGACGAGGTGGCGGACGTCGCCGACGAGTCGGTCGTACGCCTGCTGGAGGCGACGCGAGCGAGGCTGTGACCTTCGGGCATGCGTAAGGGGCGACCGCCGTGGCGGTCGCCCCTTACGCCTGTTTCCCGGACGTCAGCTCCAGACGTTGCCCTGGTTCTGTCCCCGGGCGCCCTGCTGACCCATGCCGTACTGCGCGGCGAGGCCGGAGCCGATCTGGGCGTTCTGCGGCGGCAGCAGCTCGCTGGGCTGCACGATCGCGTAGCCGCTGCCCATGAAGCTGAGCTCCCAGCCCTCCCCGGTGTTGCCACGGCGCCGCCACACCCCGGAGGAGTGCGTCTGGGACTGCATCTGCACGCGCAGGCTCGTCGACCAGGCGACGATCGCGTCGGCGTCGCAGTTGACGTATTTGTCGGGCGTCACCTGCATCATCAGCGGCATGCCCGAGGTCATCAGGGCGACCTTGCCACGCCCGGTGATGTTGAGCTGGTACTTCCCGGAGCCGGAGATGCCGTAGAGGCTGTCCACGGCGATGGCCTCGTGGTGCAGCGAGGAGTCCATCGCCAGCACATAGCTGCTGTCGACGGTCAGCCCGTCCTGCTCCACGTCCACCAGGTGCACGTGCTGCTTGAGGTTGGCGAGGTAGACCGTGCCCTGCCCGTGGCAGCGCATGAGGTCGAGGCCCTCACCGGTGTGGGCACGCGCGCGTCCCTGCTGGTTGCTCTGGTATTCGGCGTCGAACTCGACCAGGCCCTGGTAGGCGACCATCGTGCCCTTGCGGGCGAGGATGTCGTCGTGGCCTTCCAGGGCGACGCGGAGCATCTGCTTGTTCTGCAGGCTCCAGCGGTCCTGGGTCTGCTGGTCGTTGTAGGCGAAAAGCGGACTCTGCATGGCGTTCTGGCTCCCCCTCAGCCCCGGACCCGGAGACGGTCGGTGCTGTCCTCGCTGGGCTGGACGACGACGATGCCCTGGCCGGAGAAGGCCATCTGGTAGGCCTCGCCGCTGCCCCGGCCGATCAGCGACTGTGCCTTGAAGCTGCGCTTGCCCTTCACCTTGAGGTTGGGCGACCAGGCGACGAGCGCGTCCGGGTCGACGTACGTCTCGTCCTCGCCACCGCCGCAGTCGACGACGATCGGCTTGCCCCGGGAGGTCAGCGCGACCCAGCCCTGCCCGGAGATCTTGGTGTTCCACAGGCCCTGTCCGGCGAACTTCGCCAGGCCCTTCACCCGCTCGACGCCCCACGTCAGATGCGCGTCGAAGGCGAGCAGGTTGGTGGCGTTGACGGAGATGCCGTCGCCGTTGAGGTTGATGACGACGACGTTGGCGCCGTAGTCGGCGAGGTAGAGCAGTCCGTCGCCGGTGCACTTCATCAGGGGCGCGCCCTCGCCGGTCATCCAGTCCTTGGCGATCTGGCGGACGGCCGGCGGGTTGGGCTCGTACTGGACGAAGCCCTCGTAGGCGACCATCGAGCCCACGCGCGCGAAGAGGTCGTTGCCGGTCTGCATGGCGATCTTCGCCATGTGCTTGCCGTGGTTCTCCATGCGGGCGGAGACGGGTGCGGGGGCGAAGCCCGCGAGTGGCTGGTTCATGACGGGCTCCCTCAGATCTCGTACGGCTGGACGACGATGAAGTTGCCGGGAGCGGCCCGGAACTGGAGGTTGACGCTCTCTCCGGTGTCGCCGGGGTAGGCGTTGCGACGCATGCGTACCTGGCTGGAGACGATCACCTGGGCCGCGGACGACCAGGCGACCACGGCGTTGGCATCGGCGAACGTCGTGGGTGTGACCGGGAGGACCACGGGCGTGCCGTGCGTCTTCACCACGATCGTGCCGGTGCCGGTGAACTGCATCGTGAACAGCGCGCCGCCGGGGATGCCGTGCCCCTCGATGCGACGGACCTCGTACTGGAGGCTCTCGTCGAAGGCGAGGACGTTCTCGGCGGAGACGCAGATGCCGTCGCCCTGGAGCTCGATCGGGTGCAGCATCGTGGAGTTCTCAGCGAGGAACACCTGCCCCTGGCCGGTACAGCGCATCAGCTGCATCTCCTGGCCGGTCGCGTTGCCCACGATCCGGCCGGAGAAGCCGGCGCCCTTGTAGCTGAAGTCGACCTTGCCCTGGTAGAGCACCATGCTGCCCTGCCGGGCGAGCACGGGCTGGCCACCGACGCCGAGGTCGACGCGGACCAGCTTCTTGTTCTGCTGCGTCCAGCGCTGGCCGGTGGGCGTCTCCTTGAACTGCTGGAGAGCCGCGGCCACGCCGGGACCCTGGGGGGCGGCGCCTTGAGGAGCGCCCTGAGGCGCACCCTGCGAGGCTCCGTACGGCGCCTGCTGGCCCGGGACCTGCCCGTAGGGGGGCTGCTGGCCGTAGCCCGGAGGCGGGGTCGGCTGGCCGTAACCGGGCGGCGGTGCGGGAGCCTGCGGCGCCTGCGGTGCTTGGGGCGCCTGGGGGTAACCGTAGCCCGGAGGCGGCGGCGCGGTGGGCTGGCCGTACGGCTGCTGGTTCGGCTGGCCGTAGGGCGCGGGCGCCGGGGCGGGTGGCGGCGGGGAGCCGCCGGGGGGCGTCATGGGCGCGACGATGGTCGGCTGCGCGTGTACCGAGGGCGCCGGGGCGGGTGGCGGCGGTGTGGCCCCCGGCGGGGGTGCGAATCCCTGCGCGGCCGGGGCGGGCGCGGGCGCCGGGGCGGCGGGCTGCGGGGCGGGAGCAGGGGCAGGCGCCCCGGCCGGGGCGCCGAACGCGGGCGGAGCGGCGGCCTGGGCGGGCGGTGCGAAGCCAGGGGCCGCACCTGCCTGAGCCTGCTGCGGCTGCGGCGCGGCGGCAGGCGTCTCCTCTTCGGCGACCTCGCCGCCGAAGTTCCTCAGCAGGGCCTCCAGACCGCCGTCGAAGCCCTGGCCGACCGCGGCGAACCGCCAGACGTCCTTGAGGTAGAAGTCGCCCAGCATCACGGCGCGTTCGGTGGAGAACTCCGAGCCACTGAAGGCGTACCGGGCCACCTCCTCGCCGCCCGCGACGATGCGAATGTATCCGGGGTTGACCTGCGACATCTGTCCGGCGCCGTCGATCGTCGCCGTGAAGGACAGCTTCTGGATCTGCGGAGGGATCTTGTCGAGCGTGATCCGGAAGGACTCCGTGTCGCCGGCCTGAGCGCCGAGGAGCTGGATGGACTCCTCAGGAGACTTCGGCTGGTTGAAGAAGACGAAGTAGCGGTCGTCCGAAAGCCGTTCGTCGGCGTCGAGACCGAAGCAGCTGATGTCGAAGGTCAGCCCTGGAGCGGTGATCTGTACACCTACGTACAGATCTGTGCCCGTGGTGAGGTCACTGATCCTGGCCTTGTGGCCGCGTTGGAATTCCCTGGCCATGCGTAACGACCGTCCCCCATCCCGAATGCGAGTGCGTCGCGCCAGGCTAACTGCAAACTCGGACATCGAGCGAAGCCGGTACAGACCCGGTACACAACCCTGGCCCGACCGAAGCGGAAGGACCACTTCCAGGAGATTCAGAGCGCCGTCGGGGAGCGGTCAGAGTGCGAGGCGAGTCATTCGTCGCGCGCGCCGGGCAGATGGGGAAGCCGCTCGGCGGCGACGACGCCTTCGAGGTAGCCCTTCGCCCGCTCGGTGCGCGGATACGCCTCCAGCAGCCGCCAGAAGCGGGGCCCGTGACCGGGCACCAGGAGATGCGCCAGCTCGTGCAGGAGGACGTAGTCGAGGACGTACTCGGGCATGCCCTGCAACCGGTGCGAAAGACGGATGCTGCCCTCGGTCGGGGTGCACGAGCCCCAGCGTGTGTTCTGGTTGGTGACCCAGCGGACCGAGCTGGGCCTGGCACGGCCGCCGAAGTACTGTTCCGACAGCCGCTCGGCACGCTCGGCCAGTTCGGCGTCACCGAGGACCCGCTTGCTCTCCTGGGCGGCCAGCTTGTCGAGCATCACGTTCACCCAGCGCTGCTCCTCGGCCTCGGACATCCGGGCGGGGATGAGCACGACGGTGCGGTCGCCCTCGCGGTAAGCCGAGACCGTCCGGCGGCGGCGGGCGCTCCTGCGGACCTCGATCGCGCTCGCTCCCGAGCCGCTCGACGGCGGGCTCGTCGTACGGCGCTGCGGCGTTCCGGCGCGGTTCAGTGGGTCGGCGGACACGCCCCGACGTTACCCGCTGCACATGGGGGAAGTCCCGACTCCGGGACGGTTCGATGCCGATCCCCCACCATGCGTTTGATTTGTACGACGAATATCCACCGCCTGTGGACAACTTTCGGCGCCAGGCGCCGCGTCGGGGCATGCTGGCAGTCACCGGCGAAGCTGCGACCGAGCTCCACCGGCACACGGGGATGTTCCACGAGGGCTACGGGGGCCTGTTCATGCAAGCGACGGTTTCGACGGTTTCAGAGGCTTCGGAAGACGCGGCGGTACCGGTGGCTCCGCTGCTGAAGCCCGCGCTCCGGCGAGGTTGGCGGGATCTCAACACCGTGCAGTTCGGGATGACTCCGGCACACGCACTGACGCTGGGTCCGATGGACACGGCGACGGGCAGCTTCCTCGATCTGCTCAACGGCACCCGCGGGCTGGAGTTGCTGCGTGAAGAGGCTCGCCGGATGGATCTGCCGGACGGTCATGTCGAGGGGCTGGTGCGGCGACTGGCAGGGGCGGGACTCCTCGACGACACGAAGGGCGGCGGCCCGGCCGCCGACGCACTGCGACGCAAGGAGGATGTCCTGGACCGGCTGCGCCCCGATCTGGCCTCCCTGTCGCTGACCACGTCCGAGCCGGGCGAGGCGATGAGCCGACTGGCCGCCCGCCGCTCACTGCGCGTGCAGGTGAGGGGGGCCGGCCGGGTGGGTTCGATGGTGGCCTCGCTGCTGTCGGGCGCCGGGGTCGGCGAGGTCGACGTACGGGACGTCGGCCGTGTCGAGCCGGGGGACGTGGCGCCGGGCGGACTGCCTGCGGAGGCGGTCGGCGAGCGCAGGGACGAGGCGGCGCGGCGGGCCGCTCGCCGCTGCGCACCGGACCGCCCGCCACGCCGTAGCTCCCAGTCACCGCGCGACCCGGACGACACAGGCCACTCGCTGGTGATCATCGCGCCGAGGGACGACGTCGCGGTGCACGCCCCCGCCCCGTCCGCCGCCGAGCCCCTCATCTCTTCCGGTACGCCCCATCTGTACGCCGGCGTCGTGGAGGGAACCGGCGTGGTCGGCCCCTTCGTCCTGCCCGGCGAGACCGGCTGCGCCGGCTGTCTCCAAGAGGGGCGCACCGACCGGGACCCGGTCTGGCCTCGCCTGGCCGCGCAGTGGCGCTCGGGCTTGGGCAGGGCCCGCCAGGTGCGGCCCTGCGATCTCACCCTGGCCACCACGGTGGCCGGGCTGGCCGCCGCGCACGCCCTCGTGTTCCTGGACGGCCGGGTTCCGTCGAGCGCGGGTGCACGCTGGGAGGTGTCACTGCCCGGTCTCAGCTGGCACGCCCGACCCGTGTGGGCACATCCCGCATGTCCCTGCGGCGCCACGGAGAAAGGTGAGGGAGAACACCCCTCCGAGGACGAGGGGTCACACGAGACAATGGCGGAGCAAGGGCCGTCGAAGGAGTTGCGCCGTAAGGCAGACGCGGAGCGGCTGGCTGGGACCTGGAGGGCGCATGTCTGATCTTCCCCGCAAGGCGGTCACCCGTACCGCCAAGCTCGCCGCGCTTCCGCTCGGCTTCGCCGGGCGAGCGACCTGGGGCCTCGGCAAGCGGATCGTCGGCGAGTCCGCGGAGATCGTCGGCCGCGAGCTGCAGCAACGCACCGCAGAGCAGCTGTTCAAGGTGCTCGGCGAGCTCAAGGGCGGCGCGATGAAGTTCGGCCAGGCCCTGTCCGTCTTCGAGTCGGCTCTGCCCGAGGAGGTCGCCGGCCCTTACCGGGCAGCGCTCACCAAGTTGCAGGAGGCGGCGCCCCCGATGCCGACGCGCACTGTGCACGCGGTGCTGGCGGAGCGGCTCGGCGAGGACTGGCACGACCTGTTCCTGGAATTCGAGGACAAGCCCGCCGCGGCGGCGTCGATCGGCCAGGTGCATCGGGGCGTGTGGCACGACGGCCGTGAGGTGGCGGTCAAGGTCCAGTACCCGGGAGCCGGCGAGGCCCTGCTGTCCGACCTGAACCAATTGAGCCGCTTCGCCCGACTGCTGGGCCCGCTGATTCCCGGCATGGACGTCAAGCCGCTGATCGCGGAGCTCAAGGACCGGGTCTCCGAGGAACTGGACTACGCCCTGGAGGCGCAGGCTCAGCAGGCGCACGCGGAGGAGTTCGCCGACGATCCGGACGTCGTCGTACCGGCCGTGGTCCAGCAGTGCGATCAGGTCCTGGTCACGGAGTGGATCGACGGCATCCCGCTCTCGGAGGTGATCTCGGACGGTACCGAGGAGCAGCGCAACCGCGCCGGTCAGCTCCTGGCCCGCTTCCTCTTCTCCGGCCCGGCCCGCACCGGCCTCCTGCACGCCGACCCGCACCCGGGCAACTTCCGCCTTCTGCCGGGCGGCCCCGAAGGTCCGGACGACTGGCGGCTGGGCGTCCTGGACTTCGGCACGGTCGACCGACTTCCGGGCGGCCTGCCGACCCCCATCGGTGAGTCGCTGCGCATGACCCTGGACGGCGAAGCGGACGCCGTCTACCACCTTCTCTGCACCGAGGGCTTCGTCAAGGAGTCCATCGACCTGGAGCCCGACGCCGTCCTCGACTACCTCCTGCCGATCATCGAACCGGCCCAGGTCGACGAGTTCACCTTCACCCGCGGCTGGATGCGCAGCCAGGCCGCCCGCGTGGCCGACCCCCGCTCCCCCGCCTACCAACTGGGCAAACAGCTCAACCTGCCCCCGGCGTACCTCCTGATCCATCGGGTGACGTTGAGCACGATCGGCGTGCTGTGCCAGCTGGGCGCGACCGTGCGGCTGCGCGAGGAACTGGAGGAGTGGCTTCCGGGGTTCGTTCCGGAGGAGATGACGGACGAGGAGGAGTCGGCGGCCGAGGCCTGAGCCGGACTACCACCAGGCCGAGTCGAGCCGCCCCTCGATCGCTCTGAGGTTCTTCCGGGAGCAGGTGTCGCAGATGTAGTGGCGGGTGCCGTTCTCCACGGAGCAGGTCCAGGTGGGCTGTGGGGCGTTGGCCCGGGTGCCGCAGCGGGCGCACACAAGGGACTGGGGCTCCGAAGCGGAGCCGCGGTTGTCACTGCCTCCGGAAGGACTCGTCACTCGGCGACGATACCCCCGTCGCTCGCTGATCAGCGGGCACAACGCACCGCGGGGGCCGGTCCGTTCGCACGGACCGGCCCCCGCGGGGAGCTACCGCCTCCCGGGTCGGGAGGCCGCCACCTGGTGGTGTGGCCGGTTACTGCATGACCGCCATGGCGAGCGCACGGCGGGCGCGCAGCGAGGCACGCTCGGCCCTGCGCTGCATGCGGCGAGCGGTCGCCAGGCGCATGGCCCGGCGTTCCTGCTCGGCCTCGTGCTGTCGCTCGTGCATATGCGCACGTGCCAGGGCTTCTTGGATGAGTTGCATCTCTCGGTTCCTGTTCTGACGCGAGTCGTTCGCGCCACTGGTGGTGAAGTCTTCAGGCGCGGAGCCTGCGAGTTCGTAGGTGGACGGCTTCATCGGGGCCTGCTTCTGGGGGTCGTGCGTGAGGGGGCGGTCGATCGTTCCTGCGGTGTTCATGCCGTGACCGGGTTCTTGCGCGGGCGGCCACGCGGCCGCTTCCGGGCGACGACGACACCCTGGACGAACAGCTCGCCACCCCAGACGCCCCAGGGCTCACGCCGCTCCTTGGCGCCGGCGAGGCAGGCCTCCATCAGCGGGCAGGTGCGGCAGAGGGACTTGGCGTACTCGACGTCCGCCGGCGACTCGGCGAAGAAGACCTCCGGGTCGTAGGAACGGCAGGGGACGGGCACGCCGAGGTTCTCGATGGCGTCGTCGAGCGCGGTGAGCGCAGTGAGCGGGGTCAAGGTGGAGTCCTCCGTGAGGCCGGGCTTGGGGATCACGTCTGAAGGCGGTACGGACGGGGCGTGCGCTTCGAGTTGCACGGTTCGTCTTCCTCGTCTGGTCGTTCCGGCCCTGTTGGGCCGGGTGGCGGCTGGTACCGGGGCTTTCTCGGCCCGAGGCCCCTTCGCTCCGTCATCCCCGTTGGGGGACAAACAGAAGGGCCGCGGATCCCGGATGGGGTTCCGCGGCCCTGAAGGCGCCGGCCTGATCGGCGATCAGGCTGGATCACTCCAGGGTTCTGGCCCACGGAAGGCCCACATCTGGTGGTGCTGCGTCGTCTGCTTCCGGAATCCGGCACCGGTCGCCGTAAAGGCATAGGCCTGCGCCTTTGCCTCTACTGCCGCTTCCAGTGCCTTGGTCGGTCGCTCATTGCCCTCGCGGACAGGGAGACCCGCGAGAGACAGGGCGGACGCCGGACGAGCGGCACGAATGCCGGACAGACCGGTGCCCTGGTTGGAGGCGCCGAGCATGCACAGGGAAGCGACGACCGAGCGATCGGTCATTTTCACGATGCTGATGGAGCTGGTGTTGATGCTGATCACTGGACTCGCCTCCTCTCGGCGTCTAAGGGGACTGGGGTGAACCAGTCCGACGGGTATGCAAGTAGAACACGGAATTGGGGCCTCCGAGAAGGCCTCCGTCCCCGTGGCTAAGAACCTATGGGGATTGCTGGGGCATGCGCAAACTATTTTTTCGACGAGTTCGTGTCATTCCCCGTCGGCGCTCTCCCCAACCTCCTGGCCTGCACAGATGGCCAGCACATCGGCTCCGTAGCGGTCGAGCTTGCGCTTGATGACGCCGGGGATGCGGGACAACTCAACCGGACTGACCGGCTCCGCCTCGGCGATTGCCATCAGCGTTCTGTCGGTGAAGACGCAGAAGTCCGGCTGTCCGCTGAGGCGGGCCTGGACCCCGCGCCACTCGCGGAGTCGTTCGTAGAGACCCTCGTCCATGTCGGAGGGGCAGGTCTCGCAGCGCATCAGCTTCATCTCACCGGCGTCGGTGAGGGTGCGCCCGCACACGCGGCAGCGCGCCGGGGTGCGCTGGGTGCGTCTCGGGGCGGCGTCCGGTCTGCTCGTGAAGCCGCGCACGACACCCCCGGAGCCGCCTGCCGCGGAGCGTCCGGCCGTGGCGGTCGAGCCGGGGCGCAGTCCGTCGAGGAAGCGGCTGGGGCGGCGGTTCGGACGGCCGCCGGGCGCGCGGGTGAGCGCCCAGGAGACATGGAGGTGCCGCCTGGCACGCGTGACGCCGACATAGAGGAGGCGGCGTTCCTCCTCGATCTGCTCGTCGGTCTTTGCGTAGGTGATCGGCATCATGCCCTCGGCGACCCCGACCAGGAAGACGACGTCCCACTCCAGGCCCTTGGCCGAGTGCAAGGAGGCGAGCGTGACACCCTGGACGGTCGGGGCGTGCTGGGCGTTCGCCCGCTCGTCGAGCTCCGCCACGAGGTCGGCGAGGGTGGCGCCGGGGCTGGCGGCGGCGAAGTCCTGGGCGAGATTCACCAGGGCGGCCAGTGACTCCCAGCGCTCTCTGACGGCGCCGGAGCCGGCCGGCGGCTGGGTGGTCCAGCCTTCCCCCGACAGCACCGCCCGCACCTGCGAGGGAAGGTCGGGGGCGTCGTCGAGGAGTGCGTCGTTGCCGCCGAAGCGGGCCGCGCCGCGCAGGGCGATACCGGCCTTGCGCACCTCGGGACGGTCGAAGAACCGCTCGGCACCGCGCAGCTGGTAGGGCACACCCGCATCGGCGAGGGCCTGCTCGTAGGTCTCGGACTGGGCGTTCGTGCGGAACAGGATCGCGATCTCGGCGGCCGGGACGCCGGAGTCCATGAGTTCGCGGATACGGCGGGCGGCGCCTTCCGCCTCGGCGGGTTCGTCGGTGTACTCGGTGTAGACGGGTTCGGGGCCCGCCTCGCGCTGGGAGACCAGTTCCAGGCGGTGGTCGGCGGCGCGGCCCCGGGCCTGGGCGAGCAGGCCGTTGGCGAGGTGGACGACCTGGGGGGTGGAGCGGTAGTCGCGGACCAGCTTGACGACGGTGGCACCGGGGTGGCGGGTGCGGAAGTCGAGCAGATGGTCGGGGGTTGCTCCTGTGAACGAGTAGATCGTCTGGCTGGCGTCGCCGACCACGCACAGGTTGTCCCGGCCGCCGAGCCAGAGCTCCAGCAGGCGCTGCTGGAGCGGGCTGACGTCCTGGTACTCGTCGACCACGAAGTGCTGGTACTGGGAGCGGACCTGATCGGCGATGTCGTGCCGGTCCTGGAGGATGGCGACCGTGAGCAGCAGGACGTCCTCGAAGTCGATGACGGAGCGGTCCCGCTTGAGGTCCTCGTAGACGTTGTAGATCTGGGCGATCTCGGCCGGGTCGCGGGGTGCGTCGCGGCCCGCCTTGGCGATGGCGGGTGGATAGTCGGCGGGGACGGTCTGGGTGACCTTGGACCACTCGATCTCGGCGGTGACGTCGCGCAGCTCGTTCCGGTCGAGGCGGATGCGGCAGGCGGCGGCCGCGTCCGCGACGAGCTGGATCTTGCGGTCGACCAGCCGGGGCAGGGAGCCACCGACCGCTTTCGGCCAGAAGTACTGGAGCTGGCGCAGGGCTGCCGAGTGGAAGGTGCGGGCCTGGACCCCGGCGGCGCCGAGCTGGCGCAGCCGGCCGCGCATCTCTCCGGCGGCGCGGTTGGTGAAGGTGACGGCGAGCACGCTGGAGGGCTGGAGGATGCCGGCGCGCACCCCGTAGGCGATGCGATGGGTGATCGCCCGGGTCTTGCCCGTGCCGGCGCCCGCGAGCACGCACACCGGACCCTGCAGGGCGGTGGCCACCTCGCGCTGCTCGGGGTCGAGCCCTTCGAGCACCGCGTCGGCAGAGTCCGGCACCTGCGGGAAGAGGGTGGAGTGCGTTGCTGCTGTCACACCGCCATGCTGCCAGGTCGCCGGAGACGGCTGTGCCGGTTGTCCACAGGCAGGCATCGATAGTCGTACTAATGCGGCAGGCATCACGTGCCGGGCATACCCGGGTGGGAATGGCGCCCTGGTCGCGTACGTTCCCCCTCTGAACGACCTGTTTCCCCGAGCCAACAGAGGAGCGCGCGAGACATGCAGGGCACTGTGACGATGTACAGCACCACGTGGTGCGGCTACTGCCAGCGGCTGAAGAAGCAGCTGGAGCGTGAGGGCATCGCGTACACCGAGATCAACATCGAGCAGGACCCCGAGTCCGCGGCGTTCGTCGAGAAGGCGAATGGCGGAAACCAGACGGTCCCGACCGTACTCTTCGCGGACGGTTCCACGCTGACGAACCCGTCGCTGGCTCAGGTGAAGCAGAAGATCGGCGTGTGAGCGACACGCAAAGAGGAAGGGTGGCCGTCCCGGCTCGGGACGGCCACCCTTCCTCTTTACCCTCTTTACCCTCTTTACCCACTTTGCCCTCTGCCGCCTAGACGCTGCGCGTCGGCAGTGGCTTGCCGTACCAGAGCTCGATCAGACGGGCCGCGATCGAGATGCCGTAGGGCGGCATGACCTCGCCGGAGTCGAAGGCGGCACGCAGCTCCTCGCGGGAGAACCAGCGGGCCTCGTGGATCTCGTCGCCGTCGACCTGGACCTCGGTGGAGGTGGCGCGGGCCATGAAGCCCAGCATGAGGCTGGACGGGAAGGGCCACGGCTGGCTGGCGACGTACTCGACCTGCCCGACGGTGACACCGGCCTCCTCGAAGACCTCGCGGCGCACCGCCTGCTCGATGGACTCGCCGGGCTCGACGAAACCGGCGAGCGTCGAGAAGCGGCCCTCGGGCCAGTGGACCTGGCGGCCGAGGAGGATGCGGTCCTCCTCGTCGGTGACGGCCATGATCACGGCGGGGTCGGTGCGCGGGTAGTGCTCGGCGCCGCAGGCGGGGCAGCGGCGGATGTGGCCGGCCGCGGCGATCACGGTGCGCTCGCCGCAGCGGGAGCAGAAGCGGTGAGTGCGCTGCCAGTTCTCCAGGCCGACGGCGTGCACCATCAGCCCGGCGTCACGCGGCGACAGCAGCAGGCCCGCCTCGCGCAGCCCGGCCGCGCGCGCGGACTGGTCGATGCGGCCGGGCAACGCGTCCTTCTGAAGGGCGAAGTAGCTGACGCCCTCCTCGTCGATGCCGAGGAAGTAGCGGTGTGCCTCGGTGAGGGGGGCCTCGAACGAGGGGGTCATGACGAGCTCGGTGCGCCCGTCCGCCGTCTCGTCGATGAGGACCTGGCCGCCGGAAACCACGAAGCAGCGGGTCGTGGGGTGGCTCCATGCCGCCGCGAGCCAGGCCTCGTCGAGCCGGTGGTGAGCTGCGCGGTCGATGCCGCTCGGGGCGGTGAGCGAGATGGGTCGATCGGCGGTGTGGTCGGTCGAGGTGGTCACAGGTGCTTCCAACTCCCCCAGTGGAACGGTGTGCTTCGGCGGGCGTATCGGCGGGACGTGGGACGGGAGGCGACCGGGTGCGGCAGGGCCCGGTGGTGCGGGGCGGCCTTCTCAGTGTGCCCCGCGCGCGATGGCCCTTCGGACGGCCCGGACGGATCAGGGCTCATGGCGCCAGTTCGCGGCCAGGTCGCCCCAGAGGTAGGCGGTGGTCTCGACGCCTTTGAGGAGCAGGGCGAGCTCGACCTTCTCGTTCGGGGCGTGCCAGCCGTCGGAGGGGACCGAGATGCCGAGGAAGAGCACAGGTGCGCCGAGGACGTCCTGAAGGTCGGCCGCGGGTCCGGAGCCGCCCTCACGCGTGAAGCGGACGGGCCCTTCGAAGGCGCGGCCCATGGCCCGTACGACGGACTGGAGAGCCGGGTGGTCCAGCGGCGTCAGGCACGGGCGCGTGGCCCCGCCGAACGCGATCTCGCAGCGGATCCCGGCGGGCACCTGTGCGTCGGCCCAGGCGCGGACGGCCTTCTCGATGTGATCGGGGTCCTGTCCCGCGACCAGCCGGAAGGAGAGCTTCACCATGGCCGAGGACGGGATGATCGTCTTGCTGCCGGGGCCCTGGTAGCCGCCGCCGATGCCGTTGACCTCGGCGGTGGGGCGGGCCCAGACGCGCTCCAGGATGGTGTGACCGGCCTCGCCCTGGGTGGCGTACGACTTGGCGGTGCTCAGCCACTGCTGCTCGTCGAAGGGCAGCTCGGCGAAGAGCTCGCGCTCGCGGTCGGTCAGCTCGACGATGCCGTCGTAGAAGCCCGGGATCGCCACGCGCGCGTGCTCGTCGTGCAGGGCGGCGACCAGGCAGGCGGCTGCGGTCGCGGGGTTGGGCACCGCGCCGCCGAAGGAACCGGAGTGGATGTCCTGGTCGGGGCCGTACAGCTGAATCTCGCACTCGGCGAGGCCGCGCATGCCCGTGCACACCGTCGGGGTGTCCTCGGACCACATGCCGGTGTCGGACACGATCACGGCGTCGGCCGCGAGCCGCTCGGCGTGCTCCTCGACGAGGGTGCGGAAGTGCGGGGAGCCGGACTCCTCCTCGCCCTCGATCAGCAGCTTCAGATGGACGGCCGGTGTCGTCCGGCCGGTGGTGGCGAGGTGGGCGCGGACGCCGAGTGTGTGGAAGAACACCTGGCCCTTGTCGTCGGCCGCCCCGCGTGCGTAGAGGCGTCCATCCCGGACGACGGGCTCGAAGGGCTCACTGTCCCAGCCGTCCTCACGGGCGGCCGGCTGCACGTCATGGTGGCCGTAGACGAGGACCGTGGGCGCCTGGGGGTCGTCGCAGGGCCACTCGGCGAAGACGGCGGGCGCACCCGGCGTCGGCCAGACCTCGGTGGTCGGGAAGCCGGTCTCCTTGAGCTTGGCGGCGAGCCAGTCGGCGCTGCGGCGTACATCGGGGGCGTGGTCGGGCTGGGCCGACACGGAGGGGATGCGCAGCCACTCGGCGAGGTCGTCGAGGAAGGCGGCGCGGTGCTGCTCGATGTACGTGCGGACGGCGCTGTCCGGGGTCTGGCTCATGGTCACGAGCCTATCGGCCCGCACCGACATCCTCTGTGGGCGGTTCCTCACATCCGGCCTCCGCGACCGCCTCCTCGGTCAGCAGCCGCTCCAGCGCGGCTCGGCCCGGCAGGTCGTCCGGGCGTACGACCTCGCCGCTGCGGACGTACAGGAACACGGCGTCGACCGACCCCAGGGGCACCCCCTGCTGCTCGGCCCAGGCGAGCCGGTACAGGGCAAGCTGGAGCGGATCGGCTGTGCGGCTCCGGCTGGTCTTCCAGTCGACGATCTCGTACGTCGTCGCCCCCTTGGCGTCGACGTCCTTGTACACGGCGTCGATACGGCCCCGTACGACGCGGCCGGCGATCACGAGCTGGAACGGGGCCTCGACCCGGTACGGCGTGCGGTGCGCGTACTCCGTGCGCTCGAAGGCGTCCTTGAGGGCTTCCAGGTCGCGCTCGTCGGCGATCTCGGCCTCGCTGCCGGGCAGGTCCTCCGGCTCCAGCATGGGCAGCGTCAGCTCTTCGAAGCGGGCCTCGACCCAGGCGTGGAATCGGGTGCCTCGACGTGCGGCGGGTTGCGGGGGGCGCGGCATGGGGCGCGCGAGTTCCTGCGCGAACCCGTCGGGGTCGGCGGCCAGCCGCAGCAGCTGGGAGGCGGTCAGCGACACGGGCAGGGGCACGTCCGTGACGCTGGCGCGGGCGCGCAGGAGCTCCCCGGTGAGTGCGTCGAGGTCGCGGTCCCAGGAGGCCATGGTGCGGGCTTCCTCCGGGGTGAGGGGCGCCGGTTCGGTGGGGTGGGGGCGAGCGGCGGGCTCCGGGGACTTCGCCTGGTGCGGGACGGTCGGGAGGCCTGTCGGCCGGTCCGTGGTCCAGGTGTCCCAGTCGCCGGGGCCCTCTTCGTGCGGGCGGTCCGCCTCGAAGGGATCGTCCGCCTCGAAGGGATCCTCCTCCTCGAAGAGCTCGTCGGGAAACTCGTCAGCGAACTCGTCGTCGAACGCTTCGTCGTCCGGAGGCGCAGGCCAGTCCGGATCCTCGTAGGTGTCCGGGTCGTGCGTCGCGGCGAGGTGGCCGTCCTCGTGGGAGCTGAGGTTCTCCAGGTGGGCCAGGACCGTCTCGGCGGCCGCGCGACGTCTGGCGAGGGCGGCGTCGTCGAGGGGCAGGGGCCACACCTGGTCCGCGGTCTCCCGGTGCAGGGCCGGGTTCTCCTCGCCCTCGGCCGGCTCGTCGGCCCACGCCTCGATCTCGCCGTGCCCGGCAGCGCAGTGCTCGTACAGGGCTTGGAGAAAGTCGGAGGGGCCGCGGGGCTTCTTCTGGCTGGGGCCCCACCAGTGGCCGGAGCCGAGGAGCAGGGAGCGGGGGCGGGTGAAGGTGACGTAGCCGAGGCGGAGTTCCTCGGTGTGCTGGTGTTCCTTCATGGCTTCGTGGAAGGCCTTCAGGCCGCGGGAGTCCCAGGAGGCGACGTCGGGGAGCGTGTCGGTGTCGCCGCGCAGTTCGTGCGGCAGCACCTTGCCCTGCGCGGTCCACTTCTCGCGGCCCTGGGTGCTGGGGAAGGTGCCGGTGACCAGGCCGGGGACGGCGACGACGTCCCACTCCAGGCCCTTGGACTTGTGCGCGGTGAGCACCTTGACGGTGTTCTCGCCGCCGGGCAGGGCGTTGTCCAGTCCCTTCTCGTACTGGGCGGCGGTGCGCAGGAAGCCGAGGAAGGCGAGCAGGGTCGCCTCGTGGTCGCCGGCCGCGAACGAGGCGGCGATGTCGAGGAAGTTGGACAGGGTCTCGCGGCGGCGGGCGGCCAGCGCGTGCGGGGAGGCCGACAGCTCCACTTCCAGGCCGGTGACGGCGAGGACGCGGTGCAGGACGTCCATCAGCGGGTCGGAGAGGGAGCGGCGCAGGTCGCGCAGTTCGGTTGCCAGGCGCGCGAACCGCACGCGCGCGTCCGGCGAGAACGGCAGCCTGTCGTCGTCACCGTCGCCGTCGAGCGGCGTCTCCAGGAATGTGTCGAGGGCGTCCGCGAGGGAGATCACCTCGGCGGGGTCGACCCCCTCGACCGCCTCGGCGAGCCGACGGTCCGGATCGTCGTCGCCGTCCACGCGCGCGTGGGACACCAGCATCCGGGCGCGGCGCCCCAGGAGGGCGAGGTCGCGCGGGCCGATCCGCCAGCGCGGGCCGGTGAGCAGGCGGACCAGGGAGGCGTTGGCGCCGGGGTCCTGGAGGACCTCGCAGACGGCGACCAGGTCGGCGACCTCGGGCAGGTGGAGCAGCCCGGACAGCCCGACCACCTCGACGGGGACGTCCCGGGCGACGAGTGCGCCCTGGATCTCGGCGAAGTCCGTCGCCGTACGGCACAGGACGGCGATCTCGCCGGGTTCCTTGCCGGTGCGGACGAGATGCGCGACGGAGTCGGCGATCCAGTCGATCTCCTCGGCGTGGGTGGGCAGCAGCGCGCAGCGGACCGTGCCGTCGCGCTCGGCTCCTGGGGCCGGGCGTAGCGCCTCCACGCCCGCGTGCAGGGCGCGCAGAGGCTCCGCGAGACCGTTGGCCAGGTCGAGGAGGCGGCCGCCGCTGCGGCGGTTCTCGCTGAGTGCCTGGCGGGTGGCGGGGCGGCCGTCGGCGTGGGGGAAGTGCTCGGGGAAGTCGTCCAGGTTGGCGACGGAGGCGCCGCGCCAGCCGTAGATCGCCTGGCAGGGGTCGCCGACGGCGGTCACGGGATGGCCGGTGCCGTCGCCGAACAGGCCCGCCAGGAGGACGCGTTGGGCGACGGACGTGTCCTGGTACTCGTCCAGGAGGACGACGCGGAACTCGTCGCGCAGGACGCGGCCCACTTCGGGGATGCCGGCGAGCTGTGCCGACAGGGCGATCTGGTCGCCGAAGTCGAGCAGGTCGCGCTCCCTCTTGGCGGCGCGGTAGCGGACCACGAGGTCGGCGAGTTCCCGGCGTGCGGCGGCCGCCTCGGGGACCTTGCGCAGATCGGCGTTGGTGAGCTTGGCGCCCTGGAGGCCGAGCAGCAGCTCGGCGTCGTACGCGCGCAGGTCCTCGGGCCTGACGAGGTGCTCGGCGAGTTCGGAGTCGAGGGCGAGGAGGTCGCTGACCAGGTCGGCGAAGGATCTGGTGAGGGCCGGGTACGGGCCCGGGGCCTCGCGCAGCACGCGCGCGGCGAGCTGGTAGCGGGTGGCGTCGGCGAGCAGGCGCGAGGTCGGTTCGAGGCCGATGCGCAGACCGTGGTCGGTCAGCAGACGGCCGGCGAAGGCGTGGTAGGTCGAGATCACCGGCTCGCCCGGCGGGTTGTCGGGGTCGATGACGTCGGGGTCGGTGACGCCGGCCTTGATGAGCGCCTTGCGGACGCGCTCGGCGAGTTCACCGGCGGCCTTGTTGGTGAAGGTCAGGCCGAGGACCTGTTCGGGGGCGACCTGGCCGGTGCCGACCAGCCACACCACGCGCGCCGCCATCACCGTCGTCTTGCCCGATCCGGCTCCGGCCACGATCACCTGCGGGGCGGGCGGCGCGGTGATGCAGTCCGTCTGCTCCGGAGTGAACGGGATACCGAGGAGCTCCTTGAGCTGATCGGGATCGGTGATACGGGCGGGCACATCGCAGAGGCTAGCCGCGGGCACTGACAGTGGGTGCCGGATCGGCCCTCGGGGCTGGGAGAAGCGCAGGTCAGCACGGGAGGTGCGATCGGTCACTCCGGTCGCTGACGATGCGTCACTCGACCACGTGCCGCCCCTCCGGCCGCGCGCTGCACGACGCCCGGAACGCGCAGTGGGTGCAGTGCTGGCCCGCGGTGGGTGTGAACCGTTCGTCGAGGACCTTGCCCGCGGCCGTGGCGAGCAGGTCGCCGACCCACTCCCCCTCGCCGCCGTCCAGGGGCTCCTGCCCCTGCACCTTGGGCAGTGTCTCCCCGCCGTCCCGCTTGGCGGCGCCCTGGCGCAGCTGGACGAGTTCCGCACCGCCCGGCTGGGGGCGTACACCGTCGAAGGCCTCGTCGACAGCGCCCTCGTGGACGGCGAGCTGATAGACGGCGAGCTGCGGGTGGCGGGCCACTTCGGCAGCGCTGGGTGCCTGCTTGCCGGTCTTGAAGTCGACGACGTAGGCACGTCCTTCGCCGTCGGCCTCGACGCGGTCCATCTGGCCGCGGATGCGCACCTCGAAGTCGCCCGCTTCGAGGGTGACGTCGAAGTCGTGTTCGCTGGCCACCGGCGTGCGCCCAGCACGGTCTGTCACGTGCCACTTCAGGAAGCGTTCGAGCGCCACGCGCGCGTTGTCCTTCTCCTGCGCCGACTTCCATGGCGCGTCGAAGGCCAGCGCGTTCCACACGGAGTCGAGGCGCTCCATGAGGACGGCGAGGTCGGCCGGGGTGTGCCCGGAGGCGACCTCGTCGGCGAGGACGTGCACCACGTTGCCGAAGCCCTGGGCGACGGTCGCGGGCGCGTCGGCCTTCACCTCGCGGCCCAGGAACCACTGCAGGGAGCAGGTGTTGGCGAGCTGGTCGAGGGCGCTTCCGGAGAGCACCACGGGCTGGTCGCGGTCGCGCAGCGGCACCTTGGACTCGGTGGGCTCGAACATGCCCCACCAGCGGTAGGGGTGCGCGGAGGGGACCAGCGGGCGGCCGTCCTCGTCGGCGAGCGCGGCGAGCCTGGCCAGCCGGCGGGCGGCGGCCTCCCTGAGGGTGTCCGACGCGCGCGGGTCGACCGTCGTCGCCCGGAGCTCGGCGACGAGCGCGGCGACAGCCAGGGGGCGGCGCGGGCGGCCCGTGACGTCCCTCGGTTCGACGCCGAGCTCGGTCAGGAAACGGGAGGGCTGGTCGCCGTCGTCGGCCGGGGCCTTCACCGCCGTGACGACGAGGCGTTCACGCGCGCGCGTGGCGGCGACGTAGAACAGGCGGCGCTCCTCCGCCAGCAGGGCTCCTGGGCTGAGCGGTTCGGCGAGTCCGTCGCGGCCGATGCGGTCGGCCTCCAGCAGGGACCCGCGACGGCGCAGGTCCGGCCACAGGCCCTCCTGGACGCCCGCGACGACGACCAGGCGCCATTCCAGCCCTTTGGAGCGGTGCGCGGTCATCAGGCGCACGGCGTCGGGGCGTACGGCACGCCGCGTGAGGGTGTCGGCGGCGATGTCCTCGGCCTCGATCTCCGCCAGGAAGTTCAGGGTGCCCCGGCCGCCGGTGCGCTCCTCCGCGCGGGTCGCCGTCGCGAACAGGGCGCATACGGCGTCGAGGTCACGGTCGGCGTTGCGGCCGGCGGCGCCGCCGCGGCGGGCGGCCCGCTCCAGGCGGGTGGGCCAGGGTGTGCCCTCCCACAGGTCCCACAGCGCCTCCTCGGCCGTACCGCCTCCCGCGAGACGCTCACGGGCCTTGCGGAGCAGCGCGCCGAGGCGCTGGGCGCCACGCGCGTACGTGGGATCGTGCACCGCCAGCCGCTCCGGCTCGGCCAGCGCCCGCGCCAGCAGCTCGTCCGAGGGCGGCGGCAAGGGGTTGCCCGCGGCCCGCTCCTCGTCGCGCAGAGCCCGCCCGAGACGGCGCAGATCGGCGGCGTCCATGCCGGCGAGGGGGGAGGCGAGCAAGGTGAGGGCGGTCTCGGTGTCGAGCCAGCAGGAATCGGGGGCGGGCTGGTCGGCGGAGGCACGGCCCTCGGTTTGGCCCTCGGTTTGGCCCTCGGTTTGTCCCTCGGATTCGGTCTGGGTTTCGGTCGCTTCCTCGGTGCGGACGTCACCATCACCGATGCGTACGTCGTCGCCAGTACGGGCGTCACCGCCGCCGGCAGGCACGTCACCGTCGCCCCGCGCGGGCCGCGCCTCCGCCGTGGCCACCGCACGCAACGCCGTCAGCAGCGGCGCCACCGCCGGCTCGTGCCGCAGCGGCAGGTCGTCGCCGTCGATGTCCAGGGGCACCCCCGCCGCGGTGAGCGCCCTGCGCACCGTCGGGATCGTGCGCGACCCGGCGCGCACCAGGACGGCCATCTCGCCCCAGGGCACGCCGTCCTCCAGGTGTGCCCTGCGCAGAATGTCGGCGATGTTGTCCAGTTCGGTCCCGGCTGTCGGGTATGTGAAGACCTCGACACGGCCGCCTTCACGGATCGGGGCGAGCTCCCGGTGGGCTCGCGCCTTCTCCGCCGGGAGCCGGGTGAGCGGCATGCGCTGGGTCAGCAGCCGGGTCGCGGCCAGCAGGGCGCCTCCGGAGCGGCGGGAGGTGCGCAGGACCTCGACGGGTGCGGGGCGGCCGTCCGCGCGCGGGAAGGCATGCGGGAACTCCAGGATGCCGTTCACGTCGGCGCCCCGGAACGCGTAGATCGACTGGTCGGGGTCGCCGAAGGCGACGAGGGCCCGCCCGCCCGCGGCGAGGGCGTGCAGCAGCCGTACCTGGGCCGGATCGGTGTCCTGGTACTCGTCGACGTACACGGCGTCGTACTGCGCGGCGAGCCACTGGGCGGCATCGGGGCGGCGGGCGAGGAGCACCGCGCGGTGGACGAGCTCGGCGTAGTCGAGGACGCCCTGCATGTCGAGCACGTCGAGGTACTCGGCGAGGAAGGAGGCCGCGGCGCGCCAGTCGGGGCGCCCGATGCGGCGGGCGAAGGCGTCGAGCGCGTCGGGGCCGAGGCCGAGTTCGCGGCTGCGGGCCAGGACCGCGCGGACCTCGTCGGCGAAGCCTCGCGTGGTCAGGCAGGCGCGCAGTTCGTCCGGCCAGCGCACATGGGCGAGTCCGAGCCGCTCCAGGTCCGGCTGGCCCGCGAGCAGCTCCCGTACGGTCACGTCCTGCTCGGGGCCGGACAGCAGCCGCATCGGCTCCACGAACAGGTCGCTGTCCTGGTGGGCGCGGACCAGGGCGTAGCAGTACGAGTGGAACGTGGTCGCCCGGGGCGCGCGGGCCGCTCCCATGCGCAGCGCCATACGGTCGCGCAGCTCGACGGCGGCCTTGCGGCTGAACGTCAGCACCAGGATGCGCTCCGGGTCACCGCCACGGGCGATGCGGGCCGCGACCGACTCGACGAGCGTGGTGGTCTTGCCGGTGCCCGGGCCTGCGAGAACGAGCAGCGGGCCGGTCTTGTGGTCAACCACGGCGCGCTGTGCCGCGTCCAGACGAGGGGGAGCCGTTCGTACGACGGGAGTCCGCACCAGCCGGTAAGCGCCACGGGTCCCCTGTCGCACCTGAGGGTGCGACAGGCGCCTGGTGGAGGAAGAGGAGCTCACGTGGTTCGCCGGTCCTGGTGGGTGTGCTGGTGGGACGCCCCTCGCGCGTGGAGGGCGGTGGCCGCGGGGTGAGGGCGACACGCGCAGCCGACGCTACGCCGACGGATGGTGCGGAAGCAGAGCTTCCGATTCATCCCTCGGTTCACTTGGGACACGTACGTCCCTCACCCCACGAACGTACGTCATGCCACGGACGTGCCCTCTTTCCCTCATACGGATCACGGGTCACACAGCGGGTCCTCCGATGGCGGAAGCTGTCAGGTGTGACCCTGTGCGCGTTCGCCGCCGTCCCAGCGCGCCCGCCTCATGTCGAGGCGCGGCAGGTGGCCCTCGGCGGCCCTGCTCGCCTCCTTCAGCGGCGTGCCCTCCGCGCGGTAGCACTCCAGCGCCCTCAGCTCGTGCCCGGGCAGCAGGACCCCGTCCGCGCGGACCACCCGCCACCATGGAACGGCGCCCCCGTAGAGGGCCATCACACGGCCGACCTGGCGGGGCCCGCCCTCCTCCAGCCACTCCGCGACGTCCCCGTACGTCATGACGCGGCCCGGCGGAACCAGCTCGGCGACCTCGAGGACCCGCTCGGCGTACTCCGGCAGCGCGTCCGCGTGCTCCGGGCGGACGTCGTCGCGGTCCGGGCGATCAACGTCCGGGAGACTCTCCTCACTCATCCGGCCCATCCTGCCCCACCCCACCGACAATGTGACGCGCTCGCCACTGTGCGTGTGCCTCGCCCTGCGGCGGCGCTTCGGGCAGACTGTGCGCCCCCGCATTTGCACCCTGATGCCCCCGTGTGTCGGTGGAGCATGCCACCATCGTGCGGGCGGTGACTGGTGATACGAGATCAAGAAGAGACGATGAAGCAGCAGGGTGCGCACCCGGAGGACGCGGAAAGCACCTCTGACGCTTCGTCGCGCCCGGGCACCGCGAACGCCGGCAAGAAGGACACCGGCGACGGCGGCGACAGGGGCAGCGACAGCGACACCGGCAAGAAGGACGAGGCCGCGTACGACCTGGACGAGGCGCACGTCGACGAGGTCGAGGGCGACGAACCTCTGCTCCCCGCGCGCGTGCACCGTCCCTCCGACCTGATGCGGCTCCTCGTGGGCGTGCTCGGCATCGTGCTGCTGCTCGCGATCGCCGCGTTCGCGCACGGCACCACCTCGGGCCTCGAACAGGACATCAACAAGGGCACCGGGCAGGCGCCCGACGTGTTCAGCAAGATGGCCGGGCTCGTCTCCAGCATCGCCATCCTCCTGGTGCCCGTCGCCTTCGCGATCGAGCGGCTCATCAAGCGGGACGGGCTGCGGATCGCCGACGGTGTCCTCGCGGCCGTCCTCGCGCACGGGGTGACGCTCGCGACGGACCTGTGGGTCGCGCGGGCCGCCCCGGAGTCGATCCGGGACGCCCTCACCCAGCCCTCGCCCGGTGACATCGGCTCTCTCACCGACCCGGTGCACGGGTATCTCGCGCCGGTCATCGCGTACATGACAGCCGTGGGCATGTCCCGCAGACCCCGCTGGCGTGCGGTCCTCTGGGCGGTCCTGGTCCTCTACGCCTTCTCCATGCTGGTCACCGGCTACACCACGCCGTTCTCGATCCTCCTGACGCTGCTGATCGGCTGGACCGTCGCCTACGGCACGCTGTACGCGGTCGGCTCGCCCAATGTCCGTCCCACCGGACGGACCCTCATGGCGGGCCTCAGGCACGTCGGCTTCCGCCCGGTGAGCGCGGCCCGCGAGGAGATCTCCGACACGCAGGAGACCGGCGACCGCGGCCGGCGCTACTTCGTCACCCTGGAGGACGGTCCGCCACTGGACGTGACAGTGGTCGACCGGGAGCAGCAGGCGCAGGGCTTCTTCTACCGCGCGTGGCGCAATCTGACGTTGCGCGGATTCGCCACCCGAAGCAGCCTCCAGTCGCTGCGCCAGGCCCTGGAGCAGGAGGCGCTGCTCGCCTACGCGGCCATCGCGGCCGGTGCCAACGCGCCCAAGCTGATCGCCACCTCCGAACTCGGCCCGGACGCCGTGATGCTGGTCTACGAGCACACCGGCGGGCACACCCTGGACTCGCTGTCGGACGAGGAGATCACCGACGATCTGCTGCGCGACACCTGGCTCCAGGTCAAGGCGTTGCAGTCCCGGCGTATCGCGCACCGCAGGCTGGTGGGTGACGCGATTCTGGTGGATCGTTCCGGCAAGGTGATTATCACCGACCTGCGCATCGGCGAGATCGCGGCGAACAGCCTTCTGCTGCGCATGGACATCTCCCAGCTGCTGGTGACACTCGGCCTGCGCGTGGGAGCCGAGCGCGCGGCGGCCTCCGCGGTGAGCGTGCTCGGCCCCGACGCGGTGGCCGACTGTCTGCCGATGCTCCAGCCCATCGCCCTGAGCCGCTCCACGCGCGCGACGCTGCGCAGACTGGCCCGGGAGAGGGCCCAGCGCGAGCGCGACGCCGTACTGGAGGCGTCCAAGCACGCGAAGCATGCCCGCAGCGAGGAAGCCCCGAGCGAGGCCGGGCCGGCCCTCGACAAGCCGGACAAGAAGACCGTACGGGCGCAGGCGCGGGCCGAGAAGCGGGCCATCGACGAGGCCCTGGACGAGGCGCGCGAGGAGGATCTGCTCACCCAGATCCGCCACGAGGTGCTGCGGATCAGGCCGCAGGCGCCGGTCGAACCGGCCCGCCTGGAGCGGGTGCGGCCGCGCACGCTGATCAGCTTCATCGCCGGTGCCATCGGCGCGTACTTCCTGCTGACGCAGCTCACGCACATCGAGTTCGGCCCGCTCATCTCCAACGCGCAGTGGGGCTGGGTGGCCGCGGCCGTGCTGTTCTCGGCGGCCAGCTACTTCGCGGCGGCGATGGCGCTGCTGGGCTTCGTGCCCGAGCGGGTGCCGTTCCGGCGGACGGTGGCGGCTCAGGTCGCCGGGTCGTTCGTGAAGATCGTCGCGCCGGCCGCGGTCGGCGGTGTCGCCCTGAACACCCGTTTCCTCCAGCGCGCGGGAGTGCGGCCGGGGCTCGCGGTGGCAAGCGTCGGCGCGTCGCAGCTGTTCGGGCTCGGCTGCCACATCCTGATGCTGCTGTCCTTCGGCTATCTGACCGGCACCGAGAAGACGCCGTCGCTGTCGCCGTCCCGGACGGTCATCGCGGGTCTGCTGACGGTGGCGGTGCTGGTGCTCGTGGTGACCTCGGTGCCGTTCCTGCGGAAATTCGTCGTCACGCGCGTGAGGTCGCTGTTCGCGGGTGTCGTCCCGCGCATGCTCGACGTGCTGCAGCGGCCGCAGAAGCTGGTCACCGGCATCGGCGGCATGCTGCTGCTGACCGCCTGCTTCGTAATGTGCCTGGACGCCTCGATCCGCGCGTTCGGCAGCGAGGGCACCTCGCTCAGCATCGCCAGCGTGGCCGTCGTCTTCCTGGCGGGCAACGCCCTCGGCTCGGCGGCGCCGACCCCGGGCGGCGTGGGCGCCGTGGAGGCGACCCTGACCGTCGGTCTGATCGCCGTGGGCCTGCCCAGCGAGGTCGCCGCGCCCGCGGTGCTGCTGTTCCGCCTCCTGACGCTGTGGCTGCCCGTGCTGCCGGGCTGGCTGGCCTTCAACCATCTGACCCGCAAGGGCGCCCTGTAGCGCGAGGCGGCGTACCGGGGCAGCGGGACTTGTCGTACGTACGACCCAGCCGGACGACCGCGGCGTCGTACGTTGTAAGGGCACGGAACAGGTCAAGGCACCGCCGTACCTCGTACGGCTCGCGCCCCGAGCGCCCCACCCCGTACGACCCCAGGATGGGACCATGCCGAACCCGCCCCGGACGCGTGCCGCTGCCCTGACCGCCGCAGCCCTGCTGCTCTCCTCCTTGCTGGCGGGATGCGGCGACGACGACCCCGGGGACGAGGATCTGACGGCCCAGGGACTGAGTTGGAAGGACTGTCCGGCACCCTCCCAGGCTCAGGGCGGCGCGGGCAGCCCGTCGCCTCTGCCGGACGGCGGATCGTGGCAGTGCGCCACGATGAAGGCGCCCCGCGACTGGGACGAACCCAAGGGCGACACGATCGGCATCGAGCTCATCCGAGTGCGGACCAACGGCGAGGCGAACCGGCGGATCGGCTCGCTGATCTTCAACTTCGGCGGGCCGGGCGTCTCGGGCGTCACCACACTGCCCTCCTTCGGCGAGGCCTACGAGAAGCTGCGCACCCGCTACGACCTGGTGAGCTTCGACCCACGCGGGGTCGGCCGCAGCACTCCCGTGCTGTGCGAGAACGACCAGCAGCTCGACGCCTTCTTCCAGCAGGACACGACACCGGACGACGCCACCGAGCGGACCGAACTGCTGGACAACACCAAGGAGTTCAACGAGGCGTGCGAGGACAACTCCGAAGGGATGCTGCCGCATGTGCGCACCACCGACGCCGCCCGCGACATGGACCTGATGCGGCAGGTCCTCGGCGACGACAAGCTGCACTACTTCGGCATCTCCTACGGCACCGAACTCGGCGGCGTCTACGCCCACCTGTTCCCGGAGAACGTGGGCCGCGCGGTGTTCGACGCGGTGGTCGACCCGACGCAGAACTCCGAGCAGGGAACCTTCGGGCAGGTAAGGGGCTTTCAGCTCGCGCTCGACAACTTCGCCGAGGACTGCACCTCCAAGCCCGAGGACTGCCCGATCGGCGACACCGCCCAGGACGTCAAGGACCGCATCGCGAAGCTGCTGAAGGACCTCGACAGCAAACCGATCCAGGGCGTCTTCCCGCGCGATCTGACGCAGAGCGCGGCGACCAACGGCATCGCGCAGGCGCTGTACTCGAAGGATCTCTGGCAGTACCTCACCGAGGGTCTGGAGCAGGCGTACGACGGTGACGGCAGGATCCTGATGCTGCTGTCCGATTCACTGAACGGGCGGAGGGAGAACGGCGAGTACAGCAACATCACCGCCGCCAACATCTCGATCAACTGCTCCGACGACAAGCCGCGGTACACCCCGGAATACGTCGAGCGCAAGCTTCCCGAGTTCCGGGCCGCCTCACCCCTGTTCGGCGAGGCCTTCGCCTGGTCCCTGCTCAGCTGCACCGACTGGCCCGTGCCGGGCGCCGCCGACCATCCCGACGTCAGCGCGCCCGGCTCGGCGCCGATCCTCGTGGTGGGGAACACAGGTGACCCGGCCACGCCGTACGAGGGCGCTCGGCGGATGGTGGAGGCGCTGGGCGCGGGGGTGGGTGTGGAGCTGACGTACAAGGGTCAGGGGCACGGGGCCTACAACAGCAAGAACAAGTGCGTGCAGGATGCGGTGAACGGATACCTGCTGGACGGGAAGGTGCCGGCGACTGGCGCGGTCTGCTCCTGAGACCGGCACAGCACCAACAAAAGTGCAGGTCAGAGAGTTATCCACAGGCCCCGACGGCCTGATGGTGATCCGCCTACTATGGCCTGACCGCCATCCGCGGCACGGTGCGGACGGCCTGCGAGGGGGGAAGTGAGATGGCGCGTTTCGTACTGTGGACGGCCCTGACGGCGGCCGCTGCCCTGTTGGCGACGGGTTGCAGCGGCGGCTCGTCGGACGGTGCGGATGCCGAGGGGAAGACGAGCGGCACGGGATCGCCGGCCTCCTCCGCCGGCTCGGGGGCCCCGCTGCCGTCGTCACTGACCTCGCAGAAACTCGACTGGGGGCGCTGCAAGGCCACCGGTGGCTCCCCCGCACCGGGCGACGAGTGGCAGTGCGCGACGCTCAAGGCGCCGCTGGACTGGGCCGAACCGGCGGGCAGGACGATCGACCTCGCGTTGATCCGCGCCAAGGCCACCGGAGACGACCGCATCGGCTCGCTGCTGTTCAACTTCGGCGGCCCCGGCAGCTCAGGGGTGTCCACACTGCCGTGGTACGCCTCCACCGCATCCGAGCTGGGCAAGCAGTACGACCTGGTGAGCTGGGACCCGCGCGGGGTGGGCGCCAGTGACGGCGTGCGCTGCCGCGGCGACAAGGAGATCCAGGCATCCGAGTCCGTGGACATCACACCGGACTCACCGGCCGAGGAGACGGCGTACTTCCGGGACGCCGCCGCCTTCGGGAAGGGCTGCGAGAAGTCCGAGGGGCCGCTGATGGCCCATGTGTCGACCACCGACACCGCCCGCGACATGGATCTGATGCGCCAGGTTCTCGGCGACAGGAAGACGCACTACTTCGGCATCTCCTACGGCACCGAACTCGGCGGTGTCTATGCCCACTTGTTCCCGAAGAACGTCGGACGGCTGATCCTGGACGCGGTCGCCGACCCGAGCGCCGACTCCGCGGGGCATGCCGAGAACCAGGCCAGGGGGTTCCAGCGCGCGCTGAACAACTATCTCCGGTCCACCGGCCAAGGCGCCGAGGAGGGTACGCGGAAGATCGTGACCCTGCTGAAGCGGATCGACGCGAGCCCGCTGCCCACGTCGTCCGAGCGAAAGCTCACGGAGACGCTCGCGCTCACCGGCCTCGTCCAGCCGCTGTACAGCGAGTCGCGGTGGCCGACCCTGACCAGCGCCCTGGAGGCGGCCGAGCAGGGCGACGGCTCGGAACTCCTGGCGCTCGCCGACAGCTACAACGACCGCGACCCGTCGGGTCGCTACGGCACGGGGTCCCACTCACAACGGGTCATATCGTGCCTGGACGACAAGCAGCGGCCGACGGTCGAGGAGACGAAGAAGCTGCTGCCGAGGTTCGAGAAGGTCTCACCCGTCTTCGGTCCCATGCTGGGCTGGGACACGGCAGGCTGGTGTCACGACTGGCCGGTGGCCGGGCAGTACGACACCCCGCAGGTGAGCGCGCCGGGTGCGGCACCGATCCTGCTGGTCGGCAACACCGGCGACCCGGCGACGCCCTACGAGGGCACCCGGAGGATGGCGGACGAACTGGGCAAGGGCGTCGGTGTGGTGCTCACCTGGAAGGGCGAGGGTCACAGCGCGTACGGGAAGGGGAGCGACTGCGTCGACTCCACGGTGAACGCGTATCTGCTGGATGGGACGGTGCCCGAGGACGGCAAGGTCTGCTCATGACGACGGCGGGGGCTTCGAGCACCCGTGGTGCTCGAAGCCCCCGCCGTGGGAGCCATGTGCGCCTTACCGGCGAGACAGTCCGGTCAGCAGACCGGCTCGGGTCAGCAGACCGGCTCGGGTCAGTAGACCGGCTTGTCCGGCTCGATCTGGTTGACCCAGCCGATCACGCCGCCACCGACGTGCACGGCGTCGGCGAAGCCCGCGGACTTCAGGACCGCGAGGACTTCCGCACTGCGGACACCCGTCTTGCAGTGCAGGACGATCTTCTTGTCCTGCGGAAGGCCCTCAAGAGCGGAACCCATGAGAAACTCGTTCTTCGGGATCAGCCGGGCGCCGGGGATCGAGACGATCTCGTACTCGTTGATCTCGCGGACGTCGATGATCTCGATGTTCTCGCCGTCGTCGATCCACTCCTTGAGCTGCTTGGGAGTGATCGTCGAGCCGGCGGCCGCCTCCTGGGCCTCCTCGGAGACGACGCCGCAGAAGGCCTCGTAGTCGATGAGCTCGGTGACGGTCGGGTTCTCGCCGCAGACCGCGCAGTTCGGGTCCTTGCGGACCTTGACCTGGCGGTACTGCATCTCCAGGGCGTCGTAGATCATCAGACGGCCGACCAGCGGCTCACCGGTGCCGGTGAGGACCTTGATGGCCTCGGTGACCTGGATGGAGCCGATGGACGCACACAGCACGCCCAGCACGCCGCCCTCGGCGCAAGAGGGGACCATGCCGGGCGGCGGGGGCTCCGGGTAGAGGCAGCGGTAGCAGGGGCCGTGCTCGGACCAGAAGACGGAGGCCTGACCGTCGAAGCGGTAGATCGAGCCCCACACGTACGGCTTGTTCAGCAGCACACAGGCGTCGTTGACCAGGTAGCGGGTCGCGAAGTTGTCCGTGCCGTCGACGATCAGGTCGTACTGGCTGAAGATGTCCATCACGTTGTCGGCCTCGAGCCGCTCCTCGTGAAGGATCACGTTCACGTACGGGTTGATGCCGAGGACGGAGTCGCGCGCGGACTCGGCCTTGGAGCGGCCGATGTCGGCCTGGCTGTGGATGATCTGACGCTGGAGGTTCGACTCGTCGACCTCGTCGAACTCCACGATGCCGAGCGTCCCGACGCCCGCCGCGGCCAGGTACATCAGTGCCGGCGAGCCCAGGCCGCCGGCGCCCACACACAGCACCTTGGCGTTCTTCAGCCGCTTCTGCCCGTCCATCCCCACATCGGGGATGATCAGGTGGCGGGAGTACCTGCGAACCTCGTCTACGGTGAGCTCGGGGGCCGGCTCGACCAGGGGTGGCAGCGACACGGGGACTCCGTTGGTCGGTCGATCACTACGGTTGTTCTCTCCGTAACAGTGCCATGGCCTTTTTCATTCCGAGACACCTGTTCCGATCTGCGAGACGATTTCGTCCCAGTAGCCGGGCATGGCCTCCCAGGGGTCGGTGCGACCGCCGCGGTCCGTGCGGTCGGTGAACCAGACGGTCGCGGCGCCCTGCCAGCGGGCGATGCGCAGCGCCTCGTCGAGGTGGCCGAGGGGCACTCCGTGGACGAAGTGGCAGAAGCGGTCGGGCGGGTAGTCGGCCGTCCACTCGGCCACCTGCGACCAGCGGTAGTCGCTCCACGAGCCACGGAAGGTGACCAGTTGGTCGGCGCACTCCGCGTAGCCCGGGTGAGGATGGGTGCCATGGCCGAGGACGATGTGGGCCTCGTCACGCAGCGCGCGGAGCGTGGTGGCCGTGCGGCGGACCTCGGGCAGAGCGGCGCGCTCGGTGGGGCAGCGGTCCAGGAAGAAGCCGTCGACCCGGTACCAGTCCAGATAGCGCTGGGCCTCGGAGATCACCTCGCCGAAGGCGCGGGCGCCGCGTGCCGTGTCGAGTCGGGCTGCGTCCAGGTGGGCCGTGTCCAGGTGGCCGAGGACGCGGACGCCCGCGTTGTGGAGCATGCCGGCGGCTTGCAGGCAGTGCGGGTCGGGGCGGGCTCCGGGGCCCTCGGCGACGTTGAGGACGACCCAGTGCACGGGGGTGCCGGGCCGGGTGAGTTCGCCCCACTCGGCCGGGGCGAGCAGGGGGTGCGCATAGCCGGGGACGCCGAGGCCGGTGCGGAGGCCCGTGCTCGCCGTGATCGGCGTGGTACCGGTCAGATACGGCATGCCGCCTCCATCCAGATGTCACCCAGAGACTCCTCCAGGTTGATCCGGGGGCGCCAGCCGAGCCGGTCTCGTGCCGTGCGCACGTCGGCCTGCTGCCAGCTGCCGCAACCGTCCGGGTACGGGTACACCACCGGGGCGGACTGGCCCGCGTGCGCGGCGTGGACCGCGTGGGTCACGTGCATCGCGTGGTCCGAGTCGGCACGGGGGTGCCCGATGGACGGGCGCAACGGGCTTGGCGGACCGTCGAGTTCGTGGAGGGCGCCGCCGTAGCCGGCCACGCGAGCGAGGACGGCGGCGGCGTCGCGAAGACGGACGGCGCGGCCCGAGCCGATGTTGATGACGCCCTGCGCGGCGGACAGTGAGGCGGCGTGGACGGCGCGGGCGACGTCGCGGACGTCGACGAAGTCGCGTTGGGCGCCGAGGCCGGTGAGTTTGAGCTCGCCGTCGCCCGACTGCATGGCGCGACGCATGGCCTCGGCGAGTCGGCCGAGAGGGGAGCCGGCGGGGGTGCCGGGGCCCGCGGGTGAGAAGACCCGGAGGACCACGGCGTCCAGGCCGGAGCCCAGGACCAGTTCGGTGGCGGCGAGTTTGCTGACGCCGTACGGGCCGCCGGGGCGGGGGACGGCGTCCTCGGCCGTGGAGGAACCGGGCTGGCTCGGGCCGTACTCGGCGCCGCAGCCGATCTGCACGAGGCGGGCGCCGCAGCCGCTGCGGCGCAGCGCCTCGCAGACGGTGGCGACGGCGACCGTGTTGTGGCGGGTGAGTTCGCGGGCGCCGCCCCTGGTGGCACCGGCGCAGTTGATGACGACGCCGGGGTGGACCGCGTCGAGGAAGCGGGTGAGGGCACCGGGGCTGCCGGACGCGAGGTCGAAGCGGACGTCGGCGTCGTCACCGCGGCCGAGGGCGGTGAGCTGGACGGCGGGGTCGGCGAGGAGACGGTCGGCCACGAAGCGCCCGAGGTAGCCGTTGGCTCCGATCAGCAGGACTCTCATCGGGCGGCTCCCGGGGCCGAGGTGTGGTCGGGTCGGGAGGTGATCATTTGGGGTTCTCCTTCAAGGGGTCTCAGACGGAGGAGGTCGGGGGTGGTGATGCCTCCGGTTGTGGGGCGGTGGGTGCTGTGGTGCGCGCGGCGGTCGGTGCCGCTCGGCGGGGGTTCACGGCTGGTCCCGCGTCGCGTGTGCCGAGGCCCTCGTGAGGGTGCGGGTCGCGTGCAGCAGCAGGACGAGGGCGGCCGTGCCGCAGGCGGCGGTGGGGATGGCGGCCGGGCCACAGGTGTCGATGAGGGTCTCGACGGGGGTGGCCAGCCAGGCGCAGTCGGGGAGGCGGGCCGCGAAGAGCGCGGTCAGGGCGGTCGCCTCGGCCGAGGCCGCGGCGGTGAGGACGAGCGCGGGGGCGTGGGTGAAGCCGTGGGCGGTGAGGAGGCGGGCGAGGAACAGGAGGCCGCCCAGGGTGAGCGTCTGCGGGTAGGCGGCGGGCTCGTCCAGGGCGGCGGTGGTCAGGGTCAGCAGGGCCGTCAGCGCGCAGAGGTAGAGGGCGAAGGTGCCCAGGAGCAGGGGCTTCGCGGAGGTGGCGAACTCCTCCAGGGCCCTGCTGGACGAGAGTTTGCGACGGGCCCGCACCGCGAGGAGGTGGGCGCACCACGCCGCGGGGGCGCAGGAGAGGACGAGGGCCAGGACCGGGGCGGTGGTGAAAGGCCAGGGGCCGTCGGCGGCCCCGTCGGGGAGGGCGTCGGGCCCTCCGGTGGCCGCTGCCTGGAGGAGTCCGTCGCCGAGGAGGGCGTAGGCGACGAGCCAGGTGATCCGGGTGGCGCAGGGGTGTCTGCGGTCCGTGCCGGCGAGGGGGCCTCGGGCCAGGGCCGCGCGCAGGGCGAGGGCCACGGCGAGTGCTCCTGCGGCGGCCGCGATCAGGCGGGACTGGCCGTGGGTGAGATGCAGGGCGGTCACGGCCGCTGTGCAGAGGGCTCCGGGGAGGAGGCTGAGGAGGATCCAGTCGGCCCGTGCGCGGGGAGTGTCGGGGCGCGGAGGGCTGTGGGGTGCGTCGGCGTCGCGGGGCGCTCGGGCGTACATCTCCTCGGCGAGGGAGAAGACGTCCCGGTGCAGGAAGCGTGACGCGGTGCGGTCGGTGATGCCGTGGGCCTCCAGGCCGGCAGCGATCTCCAACGGGTCCACCGCGCGTTCGCACAGAGCACGGTGACGGTGCATCAGCGCCTTCACGGGGTCGGCGCCGGTACGGCGGGAGGGGGCGGGGCGAGGGCCGGTGGTGCGGGTGGAGGTTGGTGCGTCGACGGGGGCGGGCCACGAGTCGGCGACATCCTCATGAACGTCCCCCTCCGCCGTTTCCTGGCGGTCCCCCTCCGCCCTGCCCGGGGCGTCTCCCTCAGCCGAGAGCCACTCCTCCGATCGCTCGTCCCAGGCCCCTGGGCTGATAGGAGCCCCGGGGCGGTCCAGTCCGCCAAGGCCGCTGCTCATCGCGCTGCCTCCGTCGCCACCAGGCGGGCGGTGCGCTCGGTCCAGCGGCCGGGGACATGGGCTTCGGCGGGGACGGCGAAGGGCAGCGGGTCTCCGGCCTCGTCCAGAACGAGGCGGCGCACCGGCGTGCGCGAGACGATCTCGAGGTAAATGCCGTGAAATGCTGCGATGTTCTGCTCGACGGTGAACAGTTCGAGCGCACGCGCGCGTGCGGCTGCGCCCAGCCGTTCACGGCGCTCGGGGTCGCGCAACAGCGCCACACAGGCCTCGGCGAGCGCCCGCGGATTGCGCGGCGGTACGACCAGACCGGTGCCGCCGATGACCTCCACCACCGCGCCGACGTCGGTGGACACCGTCGCGCGCCCGCTGAACATGGCCTCGACCAGGCCAATCGGAAAGCCCTCGACGACGCTGGACAGGACGGCCACCGCGCCCGAGGCGTACGCGTCGGCGAGGGTCGGGATCTCCGGGGCGCCGACCTCCTCGAAGGTGACGGGATTGTCGCCGACGGTGTGCGGGCCCTCGGCCTCGTCGGGGAAGAGTTGCGCGGCCAGCGCCCTGCAATGGCCGAGATAGGCGGCGCCCTCCGCACCTGACGGGGTGCCGACGATCCGCAGGCGGGTCTTCGGCTCCTTCTTGCGCACCTCGGCGAAGGCGTGCAGCAACGACACGATGTCCTTGGCCGGTTCGATACGGCCGACCCAGATCAGCGAGTCCGGGTCCGCACACTCCGGGGCCTCGCCGACCTCCGCGAAGCGGGAGGCGTCCATGCCGGGGTAGACCGTGCGGAGCTTCGCGCGGTCGGCGCCGCAGCGCTCCTGCCAGCGACGGGCGTGGCCGTTGCCGGGCGTGATGAGAGCGGCCCGGGCGTAGGCCTCGGCGGCGAGCCTGCCGTGCAGGGCGGCGAGCAGGGAGCGTACGGCGGGCGAGGCCTCAGGGGCGGCCAGGTAGTGCGTGCGCAGGCGGACGCCGTACTCGGTCAGCAGCAGTGGTACGCCGCTGAAGTGGTGGGCGAGCAGGCCCGGCAGGGCGGCGGCGCCACCGGACGTGGCGTGACAGAGGTCGACCGAGCCCAGGCCGTCGTCCTCGTACCAGTCGAGCGAGAGGGGGCGCAGGGCGTGTTCCAGATGCGCGGCGAAGGCCAGCAGATCGGGTACGCGCGCCTCGCGCGCCGTGCGCAGGGCGCCCCGCGCTCGGCAGGCGCGCTCAAGGGTGCGTACGGCGGCCTCGGAGCGGAGCGCTCCCACCAGCCCGCCCTCGTCGCGGGCGAGTTCGGCGAGCCCGTACAGCGCGTTGGCGAAACGGTCCGCCTCAGTGGCCGACATGTGCTCGGAAGCTCCGGATGCGTCTGCGGCGGCCCCAGGCCCCTCTGCGACGCCGCCCGCGCAGAGCGCGGCCACCAGCTCGCCGTAGCACTCGGCGAACCTGCGGCGCGCACGGCGCCCGTACACCACCCCGTCATCCTCGGCCGTCCACAGCGGCGCCGTGCGCACGCGGCTGACCTGCGGTGGCAGCGGGACCCAGCCCTCGTCCTCCTGGCGCTCGCTGCGGCTGAGCGCGTAGATGTCGAACTCGTGCTGCCCGAGCCCGCGCACGAGCCGGTCGCACCAGAGCCTGGCGTCACCGCTCACATACGGATAGCCACCCTCCGCAATCAGTCCGATGCGCACGAGCACACCCCCGATCTCCCTAAGGGGAGCCGCCGTTCCCCCGGCGGCTCACAGCGGGACGAACGTATGCGGACAAGGCGGTGGCGCGACGGACGGTTGTCCATCGCGCCACCAAAAGGGGTGAACGGTCGTAACTTTCCCGTGCAGGTCGCGTTCCGTCGCGCTAGGAGACCAAACGCGCACGCATCGTCACTCCTGATCGGCTCGGAGGGTCACAGGGTGACCAACTCCCGCCGCGCGGACCGCCGCCGGGCCGCGATCCGCGGGTCGAATGCCGGTACGGCTGCCAGCAGCTGCTTGGCGCACGGGTCCCGCGGGTTGTCGTACACGTCGTCGGCCGGCCCCTCCTCGACGATCCGCCCGCGCCGCATCACCGCGACCCGGTCGCTGACCTGGCGTACGACGGCGAGGTCGTGCGCGACGAAGACGAGCGCGAGCCCCAGTTCGCGTCCCGTCAACTCCCGGGGTAGGCCCAGGGGTTGGGTCGACAGTGGATCCCGTCGTGGTCGAGGAACTTGGTCTGCTGTTGCATGACCGGGGCGAGCTCGCCGTCCTTGTCGCAGGTCACATGGGGGTTTCCGAGCCGGTGGCCGACCTCGTGGTTGATCAGCATCTGCCGGTACTCATGGATCCGATCACCGTACGTCTCGGAACCCTGCGCCCATCTGTACGCGTTGATCATGACGCGCTCGGTGGCGGCGGAGTCGCACGACACGTTGTCGACGGTGGTGTCCAGACCGGACTTGGCGCACCAGTCGGCCGTCGTACCGGGGCTGGCCAGCGTGATCACGAAGTCGGGCTTGCCGGAGTAGATGCGCTCGAAGGTGTAGGCGCCGTTGTGGGCCCAGCTCCGGTCGTCGTTGAGCGTCTTCTGCACGGCCTCGGCGAAGAGCTCGCCATCGAGCCCGAGCCCCTTCTCCACATCCACGCGATAGCTGAACTTCTGCCCCCTGCCGGGCGCCTTGTCGACCCCCGGGATCGCCTCGAACTCCCCCGAGCCCTTGAGCGTGGCGCTCAGCGCGTACGTCCTGCCCATCTGCTGCTCGTACGTCGGCGGGGCCACGCTCGGCGAGCCGGACGGCGTCGGCCGCCCGTCCCCGCGCGAGGCCGCGTCACGGTCGCCCCGCGCCTGATCCGCGGCGGACTGCGCCTGTACGTCGCCGTCGTCCCGTCCCATGGCGACCTGACCGGCGACCACGACGGCCAGCACGGTGACGACTGCGGCAGCCGCGATGCCGGAGAAGGTCCGCCCCCTGCCGCCCTTGGCCGCCACGGGCTCGCCGGTCGGCGGAGCGTCGTCGTCCACGCCCGTCCCGGCATCGTCCACGACGCCGTTGCCGGCACCGGACCGGGTGTCCCAGTCAGTGACGGAGGCGTACGGATCGGCCGCGTGCGCGGTCCCGGAGGTACGGGGCGCGAAGACGTCGACGTCCGCGTCGAAGGCCTCCAGATACTCCTGCCGGGGCCCTTCGGACGGCGAAGCGCGTCGGGGTCGCGGCACCGGAACGCCGGTCGCGGGCGGGGCGCCGGCTCCCCCGGGAGCGCCGTACGCGACCCCGGCACGCCCCCTCAACTCGCCCCAGCCACCCCCGGGTTCCCGCTGCTCGGGATGGCCGCCACGGGCCCGGGGAGTGCCGCGCGCGGGAGTGCCGTCGGGCAGCCGCGGAACCCCCTGCACGGGAGTGCCGTCAGGGAACCTCGGAAATCCATGCGCGGGAGTGCCGTCGGGCAACCGCGGAACCCCCTGCACAGGAGGGCCGTCAGGAAACCTCGGAAATCCATGCGCGGGCGTGCCGTCGGGAAAGCCCCGCCCGCCGTACGTCGGCGCCCCACCGCCCGGCATCCCCTGCCGAGGAGGCGGTGGACCCGGCACCCGGCGACCACCGGCCCCGCCCGACTGCGGCCAACCGCTCTGCCCCGCGCCCGTGCCCGCGCCCGCGCCCGCGCCCGGACCGGCACTCGGACCCGCGCCCGGCGCGGCCGGCCGCCGCCGACCCGCACCCGTCTCCGGCGGTACCCCCCGTGAGTCCCCCCGGGCGTCCTGTCGTGCCGTCGTGTCCGCGTCGTCGCGCTTGGGCTTGGCGGCAGGCCCGCGGCGGCTGTGGCGTCCCACGTCGCGCCTCAGCTCCCCGCGTTCTCGGTCACGGCCTCGTCCTGGCCCGCGGCGGCCTCCTTGCCCCGGGCCCCGCCCCGAGCACGCCCCGCGGCCGTAGGCTCTCCCGCCGCCTCCCCCGACTCCGCAAGGAGTTCACGGAACGCCCGGGCGACCACCTCGGGGTACTCCATCATCGCGACGTGCCCGGCCTCGGGCAGGCTCAACAGTCGGGAGTCGCGGAAGCTGCGGGCGGCCTTGCGGCACATGCGGTGGCCCACGAGTTGGTCACGGCCGCCGTAGATGAGGAGCGTCGGCGCCAGCACGCGCTCGGCCTGGCGCCACAGCGCGTGCTGGCCGCCCAGGGTGTAGGCGTTGACCAGACCACGCGCGGAGCGCGTCATCGCGTCCCAGAAGTACGGCAGTCGCAGCCGCCGTTCCATCTCCTCGACGGCGTTGGTGAATCCTTCCGGCGACACGCGCGTGGGGTCGCCGTAGCAGAGGTGCATCACGCCACGGACCCGCTGCTCCGCCGTCCACTGCCGGGTGAGCCGGGTGAAGAGCGCCGTCACTCCAGGCACCGCGAGCAGGGCCGTGGGCACGGCGCTGCGCTGGACGCGGATCTCGGGCAGGGCGGGCGACACGAGCGTGAGCGTACGGACCAGGTCGGGACGTACGGCGGCGACGCGCGTGGCGACGGCACCGCCGAGCGAGTTGCCGAAGAGGTGTACGGGGCCTCGGTCGGAGGCGTCGAGATAGCGGATCACCGCGCGTGCGTGCGCGGTGATCGAGTAGTCGCCGTCGTCCGGTGGCGGCGAGTCGCCGAAGCCCGGCAGGTCGACCGCCTCGCAGTCGACGTCGCCGTCGAGCAACTCCATCAGCGCCGACCAGTTCTGCGAGGAGCCACCGAGTCCATGGACGTACAGCGCGGGCGGCAGCCCCTCGCGCGCGGGCGGTCTCGACCGCACCGTCAGCGTGATCCCCGGCAGCCCGACCGAGCACAGCCGCTCCCCCTCGGCGACCCTGACGGTCGCCACCTTGGGGAGCACGTTGGCGGCCGGCGCTGACGGGAGCTCGGTCGAAGACATGCGCCAATGTTACGAGACGATCACGCAGTGGTTCATGTGTTCGCCGTCACAAGTCGACCCGTACATGGCAGCTTCCCGGCCGGGAAACCGGGCACACGCACCACGACCACAGAAGCCGCCCCGAGCACGCCCGAATCGCCCACAGATCCCCCGCGGATCGCATAGCGTCCGGATCCGGTGTCTCCTAGGCTCGTACGCAGGGCACCCGGATACGGACCCCTGCTTCACCCAGGGACGTCGTGCCCCACGGGGACGTTCTAGGAAGGGAGCCCGCCATGGCCGTCGACCCCACCGACCCCGAGACCTTCGCGGACGAGGACACCGAGCAGGACGAGGAGTTCGACGTCGAGGCCCCTGCGGCCGACGCCGCCGAGCAGCAGGCCGACGTCAGGCCCGACCGCGACGACCGGCCGTCCGGCGCCAACCAGGACCGGGCCAACGAGGCCGATCTGATCGAGCAGGCGCGCGTGGTCTCCATCGACGAGGACGACTACCGGTGACACGGCGCGGCACAGGGGGCCGCTGAGTACGAACGCAGGTACAGCCGGGCACGGAAGACAGTGCCGTTGAGCAGGAGAGAGGCCACTTCTTGCCCGTTCCGACCTGGTTTCAAACCTTCTGTGCGATATTCGCCACCGTCCGGTCCGTGAAATTCTGCGCTCGCACCGCGCACACCAGGGTTACCGAAAAGTACGATGGCGACGCGGCGCACACCGCATGTGGACGACATTGGGAGGCGGCGTGACAGCCATCGAGCAGACAGAGGCGGCACGCCCGCGGGGCACTCGCCTGCCGCGCCGTGCCCGACGGAACCAGCTTCTGGGCGCTGCCCAGGAGGTTTTCGTCGCACAGGGATACCACGCGGCCGCGATGGACGACATCGCCGAGCGCGCCGGCGTCAGCAAGCCGGTGCTCTACCAGCACTTCCCGGGCAAGCTCGACCTCTATCTCGCCCTGCTGGACCAGCACTGCGAGTCACTCATCCAGGCGGTACGCAACGCGCTCGCGTCGACGACCGACAACAAGCAGCGCGTCCGGGCGACGATGGACGCGTACTTCGCGTACGTCGAGGACGACGGCGGCGCCTTCCGGCTGGTCTTCGAGTCCGACCTGACCAACGAGCCGGCAGTGCGCGAGCGCGTCGACAAGGTCACGATCGAGTGCGCCGAGGCGATCCGCGACGTCATCGCCGAGGACACCGGCCTCTCGCGCGCGGAGTCGATGCTGCTCGCCTCCGGTCTCGGCGGCCTCGCCCAGGTCGTGGCCCGCTCCTGGCTGCACAGCGACCGCAGCGTGCCGCGCGACGAGGCGGTGCAGCTGCTGACGTCCCTGGCCTGGCGCGGCATCGCGGGCTTCCCGCTGCACGGCACCGAGCACCACTGAGACGACGGCACGCACGCGTACCGGGCGTTTGTTCCCGTCCGCTGTTCGCTCCTGGCGTTCTTGGGCGGAGCGTGAACGTCCCCTCACCGGGCTAATGTGTGCTGGGTACGGCGCGGAAGGTCGCGCACTTCACTGACCGTCGGAGGGACATAGCCGTGGAGGTCAAGATCGGCGTGCAGCACGCGCCCCGCGAGATCGTTCTGGAGAGCGGTCAGAGTGCCGAGGACGTGGAGCGGGCGGTGTCCGAGGCGCTCGCCGGCAAGTCGCAGCTGCTCAGCCTCGTGGACGAGCACGGCCGCAAGGTCCTGGTCCCGGCCGACCGCCTCGCGTACGTGGAGCTCGGTGAGCCGGCTCCGCGCAAGGTGGGCTTCGGCGCGCTGTAACAGGGCGTCGGCGGACAAGCAGGACGGGAGGGGCCCGGCGATCACGGTCGCCGGGCCCCTCCCGCGTTCCTCCACGGACGGAGCACAGGCCTCTCACAGAGGAGGATTGCATTCCGCAGGTCAGGGGTATGACGGGTTACGACCGTTTCGAGCAGGTCGGCCATGTGGGAGGGACCCCAGCATGCTCTTGGAAGCGCTCAGCTCCGCGATCCTCGGCCTGGCCCTGGCATGGGCTGCCGCCCACCGCCTGCCGCACCGCCTGCCCGCGCGCTCCCTGGTCCTGCCGACCGGTGTCGCCGGCGCCCTCTTCGGCGCCTTCATCACCCACACCGCGCTGGACTTCGGCAACCTCTTCGTGATCCTCATCGGCTCGGCGGTCGTCTCCGCCGCCTCGCTCTCCCTGCTGGTACGCCCGGCGGGAAGACTGAGCGGCCACTCCGCGACCGCGTAGCCCCCGAGAGCGACCGGCCGCGGAACCACGACGATCACGACCGGCCGCCGGAACCATGACGGTCACTCTTCAACGCCGGCCGGGATCTTCCAGCCCGTACGGCGTTTGAGGACGAGGCCCGAAGGGCCGAAAGCGGGGGCCTGGGGGCGGCAGCCCCCAGAGCGGGGCCGCGCCCTAGGCAGCGAGCCCCAGCGCAGCCATCCGCTTCGTGTGCGCCTCAGTGATCCGCGAGAACATCTTCCCGACCTCCGCGAGATCGAACCCGTCCGCGACCCCACCCACCAGCATCGTGGACAGCGCGTCCCGGTCGGCGACCACCCGCTGCGACTGCGACAACGCCTCCCCCATCAGGCGCCGGGCCCACAAGGCGAGCCGCCCACCCACACGAGGATCCGCGTCGATCGCCGCCCGCACCTTCTCCACCGCGAACGACGCATGCCCGGTGTCGTCCAGCACGGCCAGCACCAGCCCACGCGTGTCCGCATCGAGCCGAGCCGCGACCTCCCGGTAGAAGTCACTCGCGATCGAGTCACCGACGTACGCCTTGACCAGTCCCTCCAGCCAGTCCGAGGGCGCCGTCTGCCGATGGAACCCGTCGAGCGCCGCGACGAACGGCTCCATGGCCTGCGTAGGCTCCGCCCCGATCTCGGTGAGCCGGTCCCGCAGCTTCTCGTAGTGGTGGAACTCGGCGGACGCCATCTTCGCCAGCTCCGCCTTGTCCGCCAGCGTCGGCGCCAGCTTGGCGTCCTCCGCCAGCCGCTCGAACGCCGCCAGCTCCCCGTAGGCCAGCGCGCCGAGCAGATCCACGACAGCGGCCCGGTACTGCGGGTCGGCGGAGGCCCGCGCCCAGTCCTGGGCGGCGACCCCGGTGTGTTCGGCGGGGGTGTCGGAGGGGTCAGGGACGTCGGAGGTGTTGTCAGGCGTCGTCATGAAGCGCACAATAGCTCGCTCACCGTGTCACGGAAGTCCCTGGTCAATCACTGTGACGCCGACTACGTGACCAATTCGGCCATCGCATGTGCGCGTTTCCGGGGTATGGTGGTAATGCGCCCGCTGAGTACTCAGACGTATCTCGACGGGCCGCACGTTATGAGGATGCCCGGTCGGTGGCCCGATCGGCTCCGACCCGACAGCCCTCCACGGCCGTACGGCATTCTGCGTACGAAGCCCGGAGGGGGACACCCTCAGCGGTACGAGCGCTAGAGCGTCGGCAGTGGTCCCGTGCCCTACGGCCAGCCCGTAAGGCAGCCGACGTCCCCGGCACGGTCCGTCAAGACCCCCGCGCTCGCCTCGCACCGCGCACACAGAAGAGGCAGCACCCTGACTACGACTTTCCGAGAGCTCGGAATCCTTCCCGAGACCGCCGAGGCCCTTGAGGCCGTCGGCATCGTCAACCCCTTCCCCATCCAGGAGATGACCCTCCCCGTCGCCCTCTCGGGCACGGATGTCATCGGCCAGGCCAAGACCGGCACCGGCAAGACGCTGGGCTTCGGCCTCCCGCTCCTCGAGCGCGTCACCGTCCCCGCCGACGTGGAGGCCGGGCGCGCCGAGCCCGAGGCGCTCACCGACGCCCCGCAGGCGCTCGTCGTCGTCCCCACGCGCGAGCTGTGCACCCAGGTGACGAACGACCTGCTGACCGCGGGCAAGGTCCGCAACGTCCGCGTCCTCGCCATCTACGGCGGCCGGGCCTACGAGCCCCAGGTCGAGGCCCTCAAGAAGGGCGTCGACGTCATCGTCGGCACCCCGGGCCGGCTGCTGGACCTCGCGGGCCAGAAGAAGCTCAACCTCAAGCACATCAAGGCGCTCGTCCTCGACGAGGCCGACGAGATGCTCGACCTGGGCTTCCTGCCCGACGTCGAGAAGATCATCAACATGCTGCCGGCCCGCCGCCAGACCATGCTGTTCTCGGCGACCATGCCGGGCGCGGTCATCGGCCTCGCGCGCCGCTACATGTCGCAGCCCACCCACATCCGCGCCACCGCGCCGGACGACGAGGGCGTGACCGTCGCGAACATCGCGCAGCACGTCTACCGCGCGCACAACATGGACAAGCCGGAGATGGTCGCGCGCATACTGCAGGCCGACGGCCGGGGACTGGCCATGGTCTTCTGCCGTACGAAGCGCACCGCGGCCGACCTCGCCGACCAGCTCCAGCAGCGTGGCTTCGCCTCCGGCGCGGTCCACGGCGACCTCGGCCAGGGCGCCCGTGAGCAGGCGCTGCGCGCCTTCCGCAACGGCAAGGTGGACGTCCTCGTCTGCACCGACGTCGCCGCACGCGGTATCGACGTCGAGGGCGTGACGCACGTCATCAACTACCAGTCGCCGGAAGAGGAGAAGACGTACCTGCACCGCATCGGCCGTACGGGCCGCGCGGGCAACACGGGTACGGCGATCACGCTGGTCGACTGGGACGACATCCCGCGCTGGCAGCTCATCAACAAGGCGCTGGAGCTCAACTTCAACGACCCGCCGGAGACGTACTCCACGTCGCCGCACCTCTTCGAGGAACTGAAGATCCCCGCGGGCACCAAGGGCGTTCTGCCCCGCTCGGAGCGCACGCGCGCCGGGCTGGCGGCGGAGCAGCTGGAGGACCTCGGCGAGACCGGCGGTCGTGGCGGTCGCGGTCGCGGAGGCCGGGGCGGCCGGGACGAGTCCCGCTCGTCCTCGTCGGACCGCGAGCGCCCGGCCCGCACGCCGCGTCGCCGCCGCCGTACGCGCGGTGGGGCATCGATGGACGAGACGTCGGCGCCGGCCGCCGGTCCCACGACGGCGGACGAGACCGTCGAGGCCACCACGGCGGAGGCCGTGACCGCGCCGCGCACCCCGCGCCGCCGTCGCCGCACCCGCGGCGGGGCTGCGGAGCCGACCACTGCCGTGACCGCCACGTCCTCGGCGCCCGAGCCGGCGGATGCCGCGGAGGCGGCCGTCGCCACGGCGGAGGGCCCGTCCCTGGACACCACCGAAGAGGCGCCGGCGAAGCCGCGCCGCCGCCGCACCCGCAAGTCGGCGGAGCCGAAGGCGACTTCGGCCGAAACGGCGACGGTGACGGCGACGGAGCCCGAGGCCGCCGAGCCTTCGGAAACCGCGAAGGTCTCGGAGGCCGTCCAGCCGTCCGAGACCGCTGAGGCCGCTACGGCCCCTCAGGTCGCGGAGTCCGACGAGGCTCCCGCCACCAAGCCGCGCCGCCGCACCCGCAAGGCGACGGCCCCGGCGGAGACCGCGGTCGACACGGCCGAGGCCGCCCCGGAGACCCCGGAGGCGACGGAGGAGGCCAAGCCGCGTCGCCGGACCCGTAAGGCGACGGCCCCGGCGGAGGACGCGGTCGACACGGCCGAGGCCACCGAGGCCAAGCCCAAGACGCGCCGCACCCGCAAGACCGCGGCGACCGCCGAAGCCGCCGCACCGGTTGCCGCCGACATCCCGGCCCAGACGGACCAGGAGCCGGAGGCCGCCGAGGCCAAGCCCAAGACGCGCCGCACCCGCAAGGCGACCGTCGCCGCCGAGACTGCCGTCGACACGGCCGAGGCCACCGAGGCCAAGCCCAAGACGCGCCGTACGCGCAAGGCAGCCGCTCCCGCCGAAGCCGCCGCCGACACGGCCGAGGGCACCGAGGCGAAGCCGCGCCGGACCCGCAAGGCCGCGGCGACCGTCGCCGAGCCGGAAGCCGTCGAGGCCAAGCCGCGCCGGACCCGTAAGGCGACGGCCACCGCGGAAGCCGCCGTGGACACGGCCGAGACCACCGAGGCCAAGCCCAAGGCTCGCCGCACCCGCAAGGCCACCGCCGCCGCGCCGGCCGCCGACATCCCGGCCCAGGCCACGCAGGAGCCGACGGCCGCCGAGGCGCCCGCGCCTCGCCGCCGGACCCGCAAGGCCGCGGCGACCGTGGAGGCCGTGGAGGCCGCCGACGGCACGGCCGAGGTGAAGCCCAAGGTGCGCCGTACCCGCAAGGCCACGGCAGCCACGGAGCCCGCGGAGAGCTGATCTCCTGTACGGGATGTCCTGCACGGGATGTCCTGTACGGGATGTCCTGTACAGGATCTTCCGTGGAGGATCTCCCGTACGACGGCCCGGTCCCGCCCAGCGCGGGGCCGGGCCGTCGGCGTTCCCGGGCCGGCGGGTGGGGGTCTGGGGGTGCACCGGCTACCCTCCCCCCGTGACCACCGAACCCGCCTTCACGCCGCCCCCGAACGCCCGCGCCTACCCCCTCCCCACCTCCCGCGGCACGTTCGCCGTCGTCGACTCCCCGGTCGCCCCGGGCGTCGAGCCCCGAGGTGTCGCCCTGCTGCTCCCCGGGTTCACCGGCAGCAAGGAGGACTTCACGCTGATGCACGAGCCGCTCGCGGCGCGCGGCTACCGTACGGTCGCCGTGGACGGGCGGGGACAGCACGAGTCGGACGGGCCGGAGCGCGACGAATCCGCTTACGCGCAGGGCGAGTTGGCCAGGGACGTACTCGCGCAGGCAGCGGCACTCGGCGACGGCCTCGGCGCCCCGCTCCACCTCTTCGGTCACTCCCTCGGCGGCCAGATCGCCCGTGCCGCCGTCCTCCTCGACCACGCGCCGTTCCGCTCGCTCACCCTGATGGCGTCGGGCCCCGCGCAGATCTCCGACTCCCAGCAGCAGCGCGTGAAGCTGCTGCGGGACGCGCTCGGGGTGATGAACATGGCCGAGACATGGGAGGCGATCCTCGCGATGGGGCCGCCCGAGGAGGTCGGCGGACCGGCGCGCGGCATCGGCGGACAGGAGCTGCTGCGGCGCCGCTGGCTCGGCACGAAACCCGCGCAGCTCCTCGCCACAGGGCGCCAGTTGTGCACGGAACCGGACCGTGTCGACGAACTCGCGGCCCTGCCGCTCCCGTTCCACGTCCTGTCCGGCGCCAGCGACGACACCTGGCCGGTCCCGGTCCTCGACGACATGGCCGCCCGCCTGAACGCCCGCCGCACCGTCATCCCCGGCGCCGAACACTCCCCCAACGCCGACCAGCCCCTGCGCACGGCCCGAGCGGTCGCCGACTTCTGGGACACCGTCGACGACACGGGCACCCGCCCGGCAGACGGCAGGGTCTAGTACTGCGCCTGAAGGTGCTCCCAGAACCCGTCCCGCAGCGCCCGCCGCAGATCCGACTGCCCGCGCAGCGAGTACTGGAGCAGCCCCTCCGCCTCCACCAGCAGGTCCTGGTCGACGGAGCCGGGCAGATACGGGTGTCCGGGCAGCAGTTCCGCGAGCGACTCGCGGCCCCGTGCCGCGAGCCACTTCGCCGCGATCTGCGCGCCGACGAAACGCACGTCCTCCCGCGTCGGCCGGGACCCGGCGGCCTCGTACGCGGCGGCCGTGCGCCGGGCGACGTAGGGCTTGAAGAAGTCGAGGTCGAGGGTGCGCTGGCTGTCGACCTCCCAGAGCAGCGGCTCCGCCTGGTTACGCCCTTCCGGTGCTTCGATGCCCCACAGGTGCACCCGCGCCCCGTACCCCTGCGCCGCCTCGACCGCCGACACCAGGTCCTCGTCCCCGCCGAGCAGGGCTGCGTCGCTGATGGCACGGTGTCTGGCCAGCGACTCCAGATCGGTCCTGATCAGTGAGTCGACGCCCTTCTGCTGGTTGTTGGCGTTGAGGTTGCCCAGGCGGACCTTCACGTCGGGGAGCTCGGCGATCGACTGCTGTTCCGCCGTGTGGATGCGGCGCCGCGCGCCGTCGTACCAGTAGACGCGCAGCAGCCTGCTGTCGGCGAAGATCGTGCGCGCCCGGTCGATGAGGGCCTCGATCAGCCCTTCGGCGTCCACGTCGAAGGCCCGGCGATCCTCCGTCCCGGCGATCAGCCGTCCCGCGGCCGCGTAGAGGTAGCCCGCGTCTACGAAGATCGCATGGGTCGAGGGCGTCTTCGCCACCTCGGCGAGCATGCGTTGCAGCAGCTCGTTGGTGTGGTCGATGCGGGCGGCGAGCGCCGCGAGGTCGTCGTTCATCGCTTCCATTGTCCCGGCGGTCACGCTGCGAACACAACCGGTCCCGGTCAGTCCGCCCTTGACCCCTCGACGACCGCTTACCGGTCAGTAGTTAGCCGTTCGAAAAATTTCTTTAGCGTAGGGAATGTTTGTAACACGCAGCCCGTTGCATACGTACGTAACCCCAGTAGTTCTCCTCAGGAGGATGACCAGACGAAGGGAGAAGCCATGCGCTTCGAAATCATGCGACTCGACGAGTTCGACGGGACCCCCGTGGACAGCACCGTCGTGGACGCCGCCTCCGTCAACCGGATCGTTCAGCAGGCCGCCGCGACAGGGCAGCGACTGTGGATCCGGCCGGCCGGGACCACGGCCTCATAACAGACGCGGATCACCGCAGAAGCTTCGAAGCCCCCGTACGGCACTCAGGCCGTACGGGGGCTTCGCGCACACCCCGGGCTGCGCGCACACCCCGGGCTGCGCGCACATGTCGGGCTCAGGCGCCCTTGATCACCTGGGTGACGCCGTTGATGATCTGCTGTACCGCGATGGCCGACAGCATCATGCCCGCGAGCCGCGTCACCAGGACCACGCCGCCGTCCTTGATGACGCGGATGATCAGCAGCGAGTACCGCATCACCAGCCACAGCACCACATGGATGGCGAGGATCGCCGTCCACACCGACACCTGCGTGGCGACACTGCCGGCCTTCTGCACGGCGAGGATCACCGACACGATCGCACCGGGCCCGGCCAGCAACGGCATGCCCAGCGGGACGAGGGCGACGTTGACGTCCTTGGTCTGCTTCGGCTCGTCCGTCTTGCCGGTGAGCAGGTCGAGCGCGATCAGCAGAAGCAGCAGCCCGCCCGCGATCATCAGCGCGGGCACGGAGACGTGCAGGTAGTTGAGGATCTGGTGGCCGAGGAGCCCGAAGACCGTGATCACACCGCCCGCCACACAGACGGCCTGGAAGGCCATCCGCTTCTGCACCTTGGCCGGGCGGCCGGCGGTGAGCGCGAGGAAGATCGGAGTGATCCCGGGGGGATCCATGATGACGAAGAGGGTCAGGAAGAGAGAGCCGAACACGGCGAGGTCGAACATGGGTGAGAGAGCCTTGTGCAGAGGGCTACCGCTGTGGGCAGTCGTTCCGCAGCGCGGAACGGGTGGGCACAGCGATAGCGCCGGGTGAGAAGAAACGGACCTGGGGGTGAGAGACCTCAGACCCCGCCGGCCCCCGGGACGGGAAACGCTCCGGTGGCCCGCCGCGTGATCTCGCCGTACACCTCGGGATCCGTCGTGTACTCGCCGAGCACGCATGTCTTGCGGCTGCCGTGGTAGTCGCTGGACCCGGTCGTCAGCAGCCCGAGCTCCTTCGCGAGCCCGCGCAGCCGCGCCCGCGTGTCGGGATCGTGGTCCATGTGGTCGACCTCGATGCCGTCGAGCCCGGCCGCGGCCATCTCGGCGATCGCGGACTCCGGCACCGTACGGCCGCGCTTGCTCGCGGCGGGATGCGCGAACACGGTCACCCCGCCCGCGGCCTTGACCAGCCGGATCGCCTCGAACGGGTCGGTCTCGTGCTTCTCCACGAAGGCCCGGCCACCGTCGGCCAGCCAGTCCTCGGTGAAGGCGTCGCCCACGGTGGGTACGACACCGATCTCGACCAGCGCGGAGGCGACATGGGGCCGACCGACGGAACCCTCGCCGGCGATCCGCAGCACCTGCTCCCAGGTGACGGGCACACCCAGCTCGTTCAGCTTGGCGACCATGCCCTGCGCCCGCGGCACCCGGTCGTCCCGCACCAGCTCCCGCTCGGCAAGCAGCGCGGGCTCCTCCGGGTCGAACAGGTAGGCCAGCATGTGCATGCCGATGCCGTCGATACGACAGGACAACTCGGCACCGGTGACGAGGGTGAGCCCCCGCGGCAGCGCGGCGATGGCCTCGGCGTGCCCCCGAGTCGTGTCGTGATCGGTGAGCGCCACGATGTCCAGCCCGGCCGCGGCGGCATTACGCACCAGCTCAGCCGGGGTGTCCGTACCGTCGGAAGCGGTGGAGTGGGTGTGCAGATCGATACGCACGCACGAACTCCAAACGCCAGGACAGACAGGGACGCTCAAGGATAACCAGCTTTTCAACCACCCCTGTCAACCCCCGCACAGCCATACGCCCCTTACACGGGCGCACATAGGGGCGCGGGGCTGTATCGATATGCGGCTCCGCCGCGTGGGCGCGAGCAACCCCCAGCCACCCGCACCGCCCCAAACCGACCCCCCACCCCCCTGGGCGCTACGGCCCAAGCAAGCGCGGCGACAACGCTCCGCAGGGCACCAACTCCACCTCGGCCCCCGCGTCCCGCAGATCCGTCAGCACCAGCTCGTCGTACATCAGCAGCCCCGACTGCTCGGGCCACACGACCGCCCACAGCCACATCCCGAGCGCCTCCCCCGCGAACACGGCACGGTCGTCGGGCGCACCCGAGACATGCCACAGCGGCGTAGGACGCCCGGCGGCGAGGACCTTGGCCTGGGGTGGCTTCTCGACGTTCATGTACGACCCCGGATCCGGGCCGTCGATACCGGCATAGCGCGCACCGAGCCCGACCCCGAGCTCCTCGGCGACCAGGATCATCTCGCCCATGCCGCCGAGCGGGCCGGGTCCGGAGCAGGCCACGGCCGTCGCACGACCTCCGGTGCGGTCGTCGCCCGCGCTGGCGACACCGGTGAACAGCCAGCCGATCGGCAGCGGCCACGGCATCCACACCGGCACCTGGGTGCGGTGCACGACCACACCGAGGGCCTCGACGCTGGGCGGGATCACGGGCTGCACCGGATGCACGGTGCCGTGCACGTCGCACTGCCAGGTGTCGGCGAAGAGTCCGGGAGCCCTGACCCGGCCACCACACTTCGGGCAACTGGGTTCGCCCCTCATAGGCCCCCACGGTCCTACCCCTTCCGCGTCACGTCAAGGACGATCACCCGTCCGGGCGGAACCGATTCACCGGCCGAATATAGATGTAGCTTGCATTAATTAGATTACCTAACATACTATGTGCAGCGGCCAGCTATCTCGGACCGGACGGGAGAAACGGTATGGACACCTTCGACGCGAGAGCGGGCAGCATCCTGCGGCAGCCGAAGGCCGTGTGGGCGGCGGCCGGCGCATCGGTCGTCGCCTTCATGGGCATCGGACTCGTCGACCCGATCCTGCCGTCCATCGCGAGCGGCCTGAACGCCACAGCCGGCCAGGTCTCCCTGCTCTTCACCTCGTTCTTCCTCATCACCGCCGTGGCGATGCTGGTCACCGGCTTCGTCTCCAGCCGGATCGGCGGCCGCAAGACCCTGCTGCTCGGCCTCGCGTTCGTGGTCGTCTTCGCCGGGCTGGCCGGCACCTCCGGATCGGTCGGCGAACTGGTCGGCTTCCGGGCGGGCTGGGGGCTCGGCAACGCGCTCTTCGTCTCCACCGCCCTCGCCGTCATCGTCGGCGCGGCGGCCGGCGGCAGCGCCGCGGCGATCCTGCTGTACGAGTCCGCCCTCGGCCTCGGCATGGCGTGCGGGCCGCTGCTGGGCGCGCTGCTCGGGGACGCCAGCTGGCGCTACCCGTTCTTCGGCACGGCCTTCCTGATGGCGGTCGGCTTCCTGTGCATCGCGGTGTTCCTGGCGCGTGCATCGGCGTGAACAACACCGTCTACACGGAGCTGGCGCTCGGCGTGTCGGACGCACCGCGCCCGGTGGCGAGCGCGGGCTACAACTTCGTGCGCTGGTTCGCGGCGGCGGCCGCGCCCTACTTCGCGCCGCGGATCGAGGAGTGGACCGGCAGCATGCGGGTCCCGTTCGTGGTGGCGGCCGTCACGGCCCTGGCGGGCGCGCTCGTGGTCGTCGTACGGCGCACGGCCCTGACGCACGAGGCCGAGGAACTCAAGACGCGGCACGCGACCGAGGACAGCGTCACCGTGTTCGCCAACTGACGCTTTTCGGCCACTGGTTGGTGAGGTTGCTCACCCGAGGGTCACTCCAGCGGGACGGACTTACGGGCGGGGTCCCGAAGGTCCGTCCCGTTCGTCAGCCAGCGCTCCTGGAGGGCCTGGGCACCGTGCACACGCTTCCAGGCGGCCTCGTTCGGGGTCATGGGCAGCAGCGGCAGGAAGTGCACGGGGTCGGCCGGCGCGTCGAGCTCCAGGTCCTCGACCAGGCCGCCCGGCTCGGCGACCAGGACGGAGGTGAACGGGGCGCCGGGCCACAGCGGTTCACCGACGTCCAGGGAGGCGCCGGGGGCGATGATCACGCCCTCCACCTGCGGGGACGCGGCGAGCACGGCGAGCGGGCGGAGCACCTTGTCGGTGTCGGCGATTCCGGCGCGGACCGAGAGGACCAGTTCGGCGCGGGGGCCCTTGACCGAATCGGCGATCATCGCGGTCGGGTCGCTCATGGGCTGCGCGGACATGCCGAGCGTGGCGTAGCGGACGAGGTCGTCCTGCTGGAAACGGAGCACCTCGATGCGGTCCGTACCGAGGAAGGTGACCGCCGCGCGCGCGTCCGGTTCGCCCAGCGCGGTGCGCAACCGGGCCTCGACCAGAGGAAGAACATCAGCCATGCGGCGAGCATAGAACTCGTCAGTACCCGGCAAAGCAGCACCTTGACACTTCAGTCGGCTGATACTCTTGCCCGGTGTTCGGGGCAGCACGCAGAAGCGTCGCGATCGAGTCCCGACGCTGATGGAGACTCCCCTACGGGGAACCCCTTACGGGGTATGGAACGTCCCTTACGAGGGACCGGCCGGAGGAGGTGGGGCTGTCATGGATCGAAGTCGACCGTGCAGTACCACTCGCTCTTCCCGCCGCTGATGTAGCTGATCCGGCTGTTCCGCTCCGGCTGACCGCCGTCCTTTCACGCTTGCGTCCTCACACGGAAGAGCACTTCGTTTCGCTTTGCCTGATCGGCCCGATCTGAATCAGCAACGAAGCCCATCACCGCAACGGTGCGGTGCTCCCCGCTTTGTGGACGTGCCAAACATCCTGAGGTCAGGACGTCCCCATTCCGGGCAGTTCCAACCGTGCTGCGGTTCTTCACGCTTCGTTGCCCGTTGCGAAGGAGCCTGCTCATGTCGATGATCCGCGACCTGCGTGCCGTGGTCCGCCCCTCCCGCGTCTCGCTGCGCAAGGACAGTGGTGCGTACGACACCACCCGCGACCCCGCGACCCCCTCCGCCGTCGTCGATTGCGCCGTCTACCGCGACGGCCGCCGGCTGGAGACCGACAAGCCGCTGACCCCGCACCAGGCGATGCGCCAGGTGCGCCGCGACGGGGGCTTCGTGTGGATCGGACTGCACGAGCCGACCGAGGCCGAATTCGCCGGTATCGCCAGCGAGTTCGGGCTGCACCCGCTCGCCGTCGAGGACGCGGTGCAGGCGCACCAGCGCCCGAAGCTGGAGCGCTACGACGACTCCCTGTTCACCGTCTTCAAGACCATCCACTACGTCGAGCACGACGAGCTCACCGCGAACAGCGAGGTCGTCGAGACCGGCGAGGTCATGTGCTTCACCGGCCGGGACTTCTTCATCACCGTCCGGCACGGCGGCCAGGGCTCGCTGCGGGCGCTCAGGCACCGCCTCCAGGACGACCCCGAGCTGCTCGCCAAGGGCCCGTCGGCCGTACTGCACGCCATCGCCGACCATGTCGTCGACGGGTACATCGCCGTCGCCGACGCGGTGCAGGACGACATCGACGAGGTGGAGACCGAGGTCTTCTCGCCGGGCCGCAAGGGCACGCCGCGCGGCACGGACGCGGGCCGGATCTACCAACTCAAGCGCGAGGTACTGGAGTTCAAGCGCGCCGTCTCGCCGCTGCTGCGCCCCATGCAGCTGCTGAGCGAGCGGCCGATGCGGCTGATCGACCCGGACATCCAGAAGTACTTCCGGGACGTCGCCGACCACGTCGCCCGCGTGCACGAGCAGGTCATCGGCTTCGACGAGCTCCTCAACTCGATCCTCCAGGCCAACCTCGCGCAGGCGTCCGTCGCGCAGAACGAGGACATGCGGAAGATCACCTCGTGGGCCGCGATCATCGCCGTACCGACGATGGTGTGCGGTGTGTACGGCATGAACTTCGACTACATGCCGGAGACGCACTGGAAGTACGGCTACCCGGTGATCATGAGCATCACGGTGGCCATCTGCCTCGGTATCCACCGCACGCTGAAGCGGAACGGCTGGCTCTGACCGGGCCCGATCCCCGCTGGATAGGCTGGGGGCCATGACAAGCGAGCTGCTCGACCAGGCCCTCGTCGAGGAGGCCACGAAGAAGTCCGGCCTCATCTGGGTCAAGGGCCCCGGCCTCCCGGCCCGGGCGCTGTGGCACGCGTGGCACGAGGGTGCGGCGTGTGTCGTCGGCGACGGTCCGGGCGAGCAGCCGCTGCCGGGGCTGACCGACGGCGGCTCCGCCGAGGTCACCGTACGCAGCAAGGACAAGGGGGGCCGGTTGGTCTCCTGGGGCGCGAAGGTCGTCGAGCTCGCGTCGGGCTCCGAGGAGTGGGAGGCGGCGGTCGCCGAGCTGAAGGGCAAGCGGCTGAACGCCCCCGACGGCGAGGCGATGCCCGAGCGCTGGGCCCGCGAGTGCCGGGTGCTGCGTCTGGAGCCGACCGGCGCCATGGGGGCGCTGCCGGACGGGTCGCTGGCCGAGGCGCCGGTGCCGTCGCCGGCGACGACGCGGCGGCCGATTCCGGCGGCGTTGCCGCGGCTGCTGCTGAAGCGCAAGCGGCGTTGAGGAGTCCGCGGTAGGCCGTCGTTCGGCTGCCGCGCCATCGTGGCTGGTCGCGCCCACGCGGCGAGCCGCACATCGAGACAGCCCCGCGCCCCTTGAGGGGCGCTGTCACGACGTCGGCAGTTGCTTGCCGTAGTCCACCGTGTCGTTCTTCTTCGGCTTCTCCAGGGTGAAGTCCTTGCCCCAGTCGGAGAAGGTCAGGGTTCCTCCGCCGCCTGCCCGGGTCAGCAGGAGTGGGTACGGGTCCCCCTCCAGGGAGACGTCCAGGGTGCCGCCGGAGCCCTTGTCGCCGGTGATGCGGATGGTGCGGGTGCCCGCCTGCTCGTGGTGGCCGTCCGTCGCCAGCGTGCCGTGCAGGGTCAGCAGGCCGTCCAGGAGCAGGTCCATGTCGGTGAAGCCGCTGAACTTCTTGTACGTCGGGTCGCCCTGCGGCACCTTCACGAACTTGCCGTTCAGCTTGTCCACGGCCCCGGCGTCCGCCTTGCCGTCACCGCCCGCATCGCTCCAGAAACCGGCGTCGGCCTTCAGGTACAGCTGCTCATCGATCCGCAGCAGCTGGAACGTCGCCCCCTGCGCGGTGACCGACCCGGTCCCGCCGTCGGACTTCAGCTGCATGTCGAGCTTGTAGGTACGCCCGCCGGCCACCACGTTCCCGGCGAGATGCACCGCGTCCGCGGAGTCGGCGGCCGTACGGGTCTTGCGCTGGATCTCGGCGGCCGGCAGCTTGCCGACCCCGTTGGTGCCCTCGTCCGGGTCCTCACTGCATCCCGTCAGTCCCGCGCCCGACACGACCAGCGCGCACACGGCGCTCGCCATCGCGGCCCGGCGAGTACGACCCTGAGGAATCGCAGTCACAGGTGGGGCTGCCTTTCTGTTGTGGGACCCGGTCGGCGTACCGCAGCGTACCGGGGAGTCGGGGCCGCGGCGGAGCCAGTCCGTCCGGACCGCTCACCAGGGCGTACCGGATCCGGACGGGCTAGCCTGAAGCCCACCCGAGCGGGCAATTCGGTTAAGCGACACAGCACACCCCCGCATGCAAAGGAGCCTCAGCCATGGCAGCCGGCGCTCCCCGGATCTTCGTCTCTCACCTCGCCGGTGTCGCCGCGTTCGACCCGAACGGCGACCAGGTGGGCCGGGTGCGCGATCTGGTCGTCATGCTGCGTGTCGGCCGGCGCCCGCCACGGCTGCTCGGCCTGGTCGTCGAACTGTCCACCCGGCGCCGCATCTTCTTCCCCATGACCCGCGTCACCAGCATCGAGTCCGGCCAGGTCATCACCACCGGTGTGCTCAACGTCCGCCGCTTCGAACAGCGCCCCACCGAGCGCCTCGTCTTCGGCGAGCTCCTCGACCGCCGCGTCACCCTCGTCGAGACCGGCGAGGAGGTCACGGTCCTCGATCTGTCGGTCGGGCAGCTGCCGGCGCGCCGGGACTGGGAGATCGACAAGGTGTTCGTACGCAAGGGCGGCCGGAGCGGTGCCTTCCGGCGGGCCAAGGGCGAGTCGCTGACCGTCGAGTGGTCGGCGGTCACCGGCTTCTCCCTGGAGGAGAAGGGACAGGGCGCCGAGAGCCTCCTCGCCACCTTCGAGCAGCTGCGGCCCGCCGACCTCGCCAACGTCCTGCACCACCTCTCCCCCAAGCGCCGCGCCGAGGTCGCCGCCGCCCTCGACGACGACCGCCTCGCCGACGTACTCGAAGAGCTCCCGGAGGACGACCAGATCGAGATCCTCGGCAAGCTGAAGGAGGAACGGGCGGCCGACGTCCTGGAGGCCATGGACCCGGACGACGCGGCCGACCTGCTCGGTGAGCTCCCGGAGGACGACAAGGAGCGGCTGCTGAGCCTGATGCAGCCCGCCGACGCGGCCGACATGCGCCGGCTGATGGCGTACGAGGAGCACACGGCCGGCGGTCTGATGACGACCGAGCCGATCATCCTGCGTCCCGACGCCACCGTCGCCGACGCCCTCGCCCGCGTCCGCAACCCCGACCTGTCCCCCGCCCTCGCCGCCCAGGTCTACGTCTGCCGCCCGCCCGACGAGACACCCACCGGCAAGTACCTCGGCACGGTCCACTTCCAGCGCCTGCTGCGCGACCCGCCGTACACCCTGGTCAGCTCGCTGGTCGACGAGGCGCTGGAGACCCTGGCGCCGGACGCCGCGCTGCCGGTCGTCGCCGGGTTCTTCGCGGCGTACGACATGGTCGCGGCGCCCGTCGTCGACGAGTCCGGGTCGTTGCTGGGCGTGGTGACCGTGGACGACGTACTGGACCACATGCTGCCCGAGGACTGGCGGGAGACGGAGTACCACCTGGACGAGGACACGGGCGAGGGGGTGGCGGCCCATGGCTCCTGAGCGGGAGGGCACGCGCGAGCGCGTGGCGTCGGGCGCCACCGCGGCCACCCGGGCGCCCCGCACGCGCCTCGACCAACCCCGGCCGCCGCGTCGCCGCATCCTGCCCGAGTGGGACCCGGAGGCCTTCGGGCGGCTGTCGGAGCGGATCGCCCGTTTCATCGGGACCGGGCGGTTCCTGGTCTGGATGACGGTCGTGATCATCGTGTGGGTGCTGTGGAACATCGCCGCTCCGAGCAGCCTGAAGTTCGACGAGTACCCGTTCATCTTCCTGACCCTGGCCCTGTCCCTTCAGGCCTCCTACGCCGCCCCGCTGATCCTGCTCGCGCAGAACCGGCAGGACGACCGCGACCGGGTCAACCTCGAACAGGACCGCAAGCAGAACGAGCGGTCCATCGCCGACACCGAGTACCTGACCAGGGAGATCGCCGCCCTGCGCATCGGCCTGGGCGAGGTGGCCACCCGCGACTGGATGCGCTCGGAGCTACAGGACCTGATGAAGGAGCTGGAGGAGCGGCCCAACGGTCACCGCGAGGCCGGGGTATTCCCGGCAGATCGGTCGCCGGGACGTGACGTAGACGACCGCTGACGGGCTTTCCGGGGCATGGCTACCGGGCCGTACCATCGTCCTTATGGCTACGGAAGACGCGGTGCGCGAAGCACTGGCGACGGTGAACGACCCCGAGATCAACCGCCCCATCACCGAACTGGGGATGGTCAAGTCGGTGGAGATCGGTGCGGACGGTGCGGTCGCGGTCACCGTGTACCTGACGGTCTCCGGCTGCCCGATGCGCGAGACGATCACGCAGCGCGTGACGGACGCCGTCTCCGCGGTCGAGGGCGTCACCCGGGTCGACGTCACGCTCGACGTGATGAGCGACGAGCAGCGCAAGGAGCTGGCGAACGCCCTGCGCGGCGGAGGCGCCGAGCGCGAGGTCCCCTTCGCCAAGCCCGGCTCGCTGACCCGTGTCTACGCGGTCGCGTCCGGCAAGGGCGGCGTCGGCAAGTCCTCCGTCACGGTCAACCTGGCCGCGGCGATGGCGGCCGACGGCCTCAAGGTGGGCGTGGTCGACGCCGACATCTACGGCCACAGCGTGCCGCGCATGCTGGGCGCCGACGGCCGTCCGACCCAGGTCGAGAACATGATCATGCCGCCGTCCGCGAACGGCGTGAAGGTCATCTCCATCGGCATGTTCACGCCGGGCAACGCCCCGGTCGTGTGGCGCGGCCCGATGCTCCACCGCGCGCTCCAGCAGTTCCTGGCGGATGTCTACTGGGGCGACCTCGACGTCCTGCTGCTCGACCTCCCGCCCGGCACCGGTGACATCGCGATCTCCGTCGCCCAGCTGGTCCCGAACGCCGAGATCCTGGTCGTGACGACCCCGCAGCAGGCGGCGGCCGAGGTGGCCGAGCGGGCGGGCTCCATCGCGGTGCAGACCCACCAGAAGATCGTCGGTGTGGTCGAGAACATGTCCGGCCTGCCCTGCCCGCACTGCGACGAGATGGTCGACGTCTTCGGCACCGGCGGCGGCCAGGTCGTCGCCGAGGGCCTGACCCGCACCACCGGCACGAACGTCCCGGTTCTCGGCAGCATCCCGATCGACGTCCGCCTCCGCGAGGGCGGCGACGAGGGCAAGCCGGTCGTCCTCACGGACCCGGACTCCCCGGCGGGCTCGGCCCTGCGCGCCATCGCGGGCAAGCTGGGCGGACGACAGCGGGGCCTGTCGGGCCTGTCGCTGGGCATCACGCCGCGCAACAAGTTCTGATCTCTGTACGACGATGGGGGCGCCGTCTCACCGGACGGCGCCCCCATCGTCATGACTCTGTCCTGGTGCAGGGCGAAACCTAGGCGTACGCCGAGATGTCCTTGATCATGGCGAACCCGAGCCCATACGCGCTCATACCTCTGCCGTACGCCCCCACATGCACCCCCTCCTGAGTCGAGCCGGCCAGCACCCACCCGAACTCGGACTCCCGGTAATGGAACGGCGTCGGCACCCCGTCCACCGGCAGGGACAGTGTCGACCAGTCAGGCCCGTCCAGATCGTCGGCCAGCGCCCACGCCGTCTCCGTCTGCTGCTCCAGCCAGTCGTCGCGCAGCGAGTGGTCCATCTGCCCCGGCCAGGTGAAGGACAGCAGCCCCACCCCCGCGAGCCATGCCGCCGAGGACACCGACGTGGCCTCCAGCAGCCCCGTACCGTCGGCGCTCCTGCGGTCCGGATTCGCCGCGACGGTCACGACCACCGCGAACTTCTCCCGGTCCTCCGTCGCCTCGTTGCGTACGGAGGGCTCGTCACCGTGCCCGGTCGATCCGTGTTCCACGGTCCCGTCGGCCGCCGTGCCGACCTGCATCAGCCAGCGCGGCCCCGTGAATGCCTCGTCGAGGCCGTACCACGGGAAGGGCGCCAGCAGGTAGCCGTCGACCGTGCGCCGGGCGGAGGCGAGCTGCTGTCCGCTCTCCACGGCCGGTCCCTGCGCGGCTGCCCGACTCGTCGTCTGACTCGTCGTCTCCATGTGCCCGGACGCCTCCTCGTTCTCGCCGGACCAGCCCGGCCCGCCCCCCTTCGGGCGTACTCGTCCGGTCCGCACAACAACTCGGCAGCATAGCCACCCCGCTCCGAGCAGTATGGAAAGCGCCCGGCGCGCGAGGCGCGCAGGGAGCGTGTTCAGGCCGTGCGCGACCCGGGCGGGGTATGAGAAGCATCACGTACGGGCGGTGTCCCGCCCGCGTGTTCGTACGGCTCAGGTGGCGTCCGCGTCGTAGGGCGGGCGCTCGTCGCGGGGCTTCTCGGGCTTCTTCGTCATGTCGACGCTGCCACCGGAGGACCCCGAGGAGGACGACGAAGAGGACGAGGACGAGGATTCCGACTCGCGGCCGTGGACGGCGTCGGCGACCTCGGCCATCTCCTTCTTCAGGTCGAAGCCGTTGCGGATCTCCTTGATGCCCAGGTCGTCGTTGTCCAGCTGCTTGCGGATGAACGCCTTGGGGTTGAGGTCCTCGAACTCGAAGTCCTTGAACTCCGGTCCGAGCTCCGACCGGATGTCCTGCTTGGCGCTCTCCGAGAACTCGCGGATCTTGCGAATCGTCCGCGTGACGTCCTGAATCATCTTCGGGAGCTTGTCCGGACCGAAGACGAGCACGGCGAGGACGACGAGCGTCACCAGCTCGAGAGGTCCTATGTCATTGAACACCTGAAGCTCCTTGCGATGTCCTCGGTCCTCGGCCCTCAGTGGTCACTTGCGGGTCTTCCGTGGTCCGGGCCGGCTCCACGGTACCCGGCGATCCGCTACGACCGGTACTGTCCCGAGGCCTCCGAATGCGGGTATGCGTACGGTTTTCCGGGTTGTTTGCCCTGTCAGGGCGTGAGCGGGGCCGGTCGGGCGACGTTCGGTGTGACGTTTCCGTGAGTCTCAGTCCCTGCTCGACGAGCCCAGCGTCAGCGAGATCCGGATCTCCTTGCCGCCGCGTTCCAAGGTCAGTTCCAGCCGGTCGCCGGGGCGGTGGGCACGGATCTTGACGATGAGTTCGTCGCCGGAGTGGACGCGCTGGCCGTCGACCTCGGTGATGACGTCGCCCGGCTTTATGCCGGCCTTGTCGCCGGGGCCGCCGTCGGTGACCGCGGAGCCGCCGTCGCTGCCCTTGGTGCCGACACGGGCTCCGTCGCCGGTGTAGTCCATGTCGAGGGTGACGCCGATGACCGGGTGGGTCGCCCCGCCGGTGTTGATCAGCTCCTCGGCGACACGCTTGGCCTGGTTGACCGGGATGGCGAAGCCGAGGCCGATGGAGCCGGCCTGCCCGCCGTCGAGGTCGGAACCGCTGTCGGCGGAACGGATCGCGGAGTTGATGCCGACGACCCGGGCCCGGGCGTCGAGGAGAGGGCCACCGGAGTTGCCGGGGTTGATGGGCGCGTCCGTCTGCAACGCGTCCACGTACGACACATCGCTCGCGTCGCCGCTCTCGCCGCCGGCCGTGATGGGCCGATCCTTGGCGCTGATGATGCCGGAGGTGACGGTGCCCGCCAGGTCGAACGGGGCGCCGATGGCGACGACCGGGTCGCCGACCTGGACGTTGTCGGAGTTGCCGAGCGGCAGGGGCTTCAGGCCGCTGACGCCGGTGACCTTGACGACGGCGAGGTCGTAGCCGCCGTCACGGCCGACGACGGTGGCCTTGGCGGTGTCCCCGCTGTGGAAGGTCACGGATATCTCGCCGTCGTCGCCCGCCGGTTCGACGACGTGGTTGTTGGTGAGGATGTGACCGCGGTCGTCGAGCACGAACCCGGTCCCGGTGCCCTGCTCGTCGCTCCCGCTGACGTGCAGGGTCACGACGCTGGGCAGCGCCCGAGCGGCGATCCCGGCGACACTGTCCGGCGCCCGCCCGGGGGGCTCGGCTCCGGCCTGGGGCAGCTCGACGTCCCCCACCCCGCCGTTGCGCTCCAGATACGCCCCCACGACCCCGCCGACGCCTCCGGAGACGAGCGCGAGCAACAGGGCGCCGACGAGGAGCACCTTCTTCCCCCGCTTGCGCCGCTGCTCCTCGGTGGTGACCGCGGCGCCGTTCTGCTGGAGGGGAGTGCCGGGGCGGACCTCGCGCGACCAGGGGTCGTAGTTCTGCCAAGGGTTGGCGGGGGGTGGGGGTGGGGC
>NZ_JAGMUL010000056.1 GCF_019049285.1 Streptomyces sp. AC550_RSS872 | reverse complement strand
CCCCTGCACCCCCGCCGCCCCCGGCACCCTCGCCAGGAAGGTCGAACGTGCAGCGGGCCTCGATCACGGCGGTGGCGGATGCCTTCGACCTGGTGTCCTCCGTGCCGGGGACGATCGAGTCGCCGACGGGTTTCGTGGACTGGACGGTGACCGTGTAACCCAGCAGGCCCACCGGACCACAGCCGTCGACAGCGGCGTCATTCTGCGCCGCCAGCTCGTGTGCTCGCCAGCAGCCGTCCAACTGCGCCCCGATGCCGTCGAAGATGTCCTGCCACTTTGTCGGGTCGAGTACGTCCTCCACCCACATGCCGGCGAGTTGGTCCCGGGTCTCCTGTGCGGCAGCCAAAGCCGCCGCGTCGGCCGCGGTCTGGGCGCCGTTCCGGTTTGCCGCGGCCTGGCCGACCGCAAGGTACGCGAACGCGAGAAAGAGCAAGCCCGCCACCACCGTGATGTAGATGGGGAGAGCCTGCCCTGCGTCGTCGCCGCCGTACCGGGGCCGCCGCATCAACCGCCGGTCACCTCGGTGATCTTGTCCGTGATCGCGTCGAAGATCGTCTGGCCGATGTCCGTTCCCACGATGGCCAACACGATCGCCACCACCACCGCGATGATCCCCAGGTACTCCACCGCCGTCTGCCCCCTGTCGTCGCGCGCGGCACGGGAGCGCAGGTGCTCGACGGTGGTGTGGATCCAGTTGCTCATGGTGTTCCCCTCTGGTGTTCGGCGGTCGCCGGGCGCTGGGCTCGCAGGTCTTGGGAGAAGTCTTGCGAGAAAAGTAAGCGGAAATACCCGAAACACCAGAGGGTCCCTGGGCCCGATTCCGGACCCAGGCCGAAAACCATCGCTGTGTCATCGCCGTCGGCTCCGTCCTGGGGGTGAACCCGGAGCCCCGCCTGGCCACTTGGCGGTGGCCTGCGCACGGCGGGTGCTGTGGAGTTTGGCGAAGATGCGGTTGACGTGGCCTGTTGTGATGGGGTTCATGATCTCCGCCTCCCTCCCGCTCGGCCGGAACCGCGACCGATCCAACGACGACTGTCCCACATCTGGTTGCATTTGCGAAAGGTGTTCCGGAAATTTCCTTGTAGTAGTTGGCAGTTCGGCCTTTGCTTGCGCTAGTGATGCAGTTGCGCCCCCTACTCCCCCCACTCCCTCTCCTCCGCCTACTCCCCCGTCAGCGACCCGAAATCCGTCCCCGACCCCAACAACAACCCCGCCCCCAACAGAATCATCGTCGCCGGCACCATGAACGTCGTGATCATCAGCGTGGCCCGCGGCACCGCCCGGGCCGCCTTCCGGCGGGCGTTCTGGGCGTCGGTGCGGCGCATGTCCTTGGCCAGGGCGACGAGGGTCTCGACGATCGGGGCACCCAGTTCCTCGCCCTGTTGGAGGGCCGTCACGAACATCGCCACCTGCTCGGAGTCGTTCCTCCGTCTCAGCTCCGCGAAGGCCTGGCGGCGGCTCATGCCGAGGTCCATCTGGCGCAGGGTGATGCGCAGTTCGTCGGCCCAGGGTCCCTCGTACTTCGAGGCGACCCGGTCGAGTGCCTGGCGGAAGCCCAGGCCGGCGCTGACCACGACCGCGAGGACGTCGAGGAAGTCCGGCAGGGTGCGTTCGATCTCGTCCTTCCTGATCCGGATGGCCGACCAGATGCCGACCTCCGTCCAGAAGGCGCCGAAGGCCAGCAGGAGCAGCGCCACCAAGAACTGTCCCCGCACCAGGAAGACCAGGAAGCCGACCGTGCCCAGGAAGCCGTACACCGCCCGCCTCGCCGCGTAACGGTCGATGGTCAGGCCGCCGGGGTTGCCCGCGAGGTCGATCTTGCGGCGGTACCTGGCGACCAGTTTCGGGCCCATCAGGCGCAGTACGGCGGGGGCGTAGCGCATGCCCATGCGGTCGATGAGGGAGTCCACGGCGCCGGTGCGGGTCGCGCCGATCTCAAGGGCCAGCGCCAGATCGCTCGGCAGCTTGGCGTCCGCGCGGTACATGCGGACGCCGGCGAAGATGCCCCAGACGCCCAGGGCCATCAACAGCGCCAGGGCCAGGCCCAGTGTTCCGGTTTCCATCGTCGTCTTCCTCCTGTCCCTGTCTCTGTCTCTGTCTCTGTCTCTGTCCTTGCCCCTGTCCTCGCCCGCGCCTCAGACGTCGATCCGCGACATACGCCGGATGAGGACGAACCCCACCGCGTACAGGCCGAACGCGATCAGCACCGCGGCCTGGCCGACCGGGGAGCCCGTCATGCGGTCCAGGGCCCCGTCCTGCACCCCGTTCATCAGGAACAGCGACCCGACGCCCAGCACGGGGACGGCGTACGACGTCATGCTCACCTGCGAGAGCTGGGTACGGACCTCGCGCCTGGTCTCCTTGCGCTCCTCCAGGGTCTCCGTGAGGTTGCGCAGGGCGCTGACCACCTGGCCGCCGGCCCGGTTGGAGAGGACCAGCGTGGTGACCAGGACGACCAGTTCGCGGGACGGGAGGCGTTCGGCGAGCTCGCCGAGGGCGTCGTCCATGGAGGCGCCGAGGGCCAACTGGTGGGAGACCTTGGCCAGTTCCTCACCGGCCGGGGCCTCCAGCTCCTCCGACGCCATGCCGATGGCCGTACGGAGGGCGAGGCCCGCGTGGGCGGCGTTCGCCAGGATGCGGGCCAGTTCGGGGAGTTGGTTGATAAAGCGTTCGATGCGCTTCTGGCGTTGCCAGTTGAGGAACTGGACCGCCGCCCAGACGCCCAGCAGGCCGGCGATCGGGCCGAAGAAGGGGGCCAGGGCCGCCTGGCCGACCAGCCAGAGGCCGGCCACCGTCACCAGCATGTAGACGAAGAACTCGCCGGGGGTGACGTCCAGGCCCGTGGACACCAGGCGCAGTTCCAGCCGCTTGCCCGGTTTCGTACGGCGCAGTCGGCGGTCCAGGTCGACGAAGCGGCGTCGGCGGCCGCCGGCTCCGGTGAGCTGGCCGGCGGACGTCAGACGGTCGACCAGGGCCTGGCGCTGGGCCCGGCCGGAGGCGTAGGCGTGGACGCCCACGACGGCCAGCGCGCAGGTGAGCAGCGCGATACCGGTGGTGAGCGTGATGCGGGTCTGGAGGTCCATGGGTGGGGTCCTACCTGGCTTCTCGGGTCGCGAGCTCAAGCGGTGACTGGGCGACGCCGAAGGCCTGCGGTATCGGCTGGCTCGCCATGTAGAGGCGGTCCGCGGTGCGGCGCGGGAGAGGGTGGTACGCGAAGGCGCCGTGGACGCGGCCGTCCGCCGTCATGGGCCGGGCGTTGAAGCGGGCCACCGTCGCCACCCGGTACGGCTCCGCCCCGTGGCTGTCCAGGATGGCGATCTCGGTGATCCTGCGGGCGCCGTCCGGGAAGCGGGTCAGCTGGATGATCACGTCCACCGCGCTGTTGATCTGGTCGTGCAGCGCCTCGAAGGGGACGGTCACGTCGGACATGGACGCGAGGGTCTTCAGGCGCATCAGGGCGTCCTCGGTGCTGTTGGCGTGCACGGTGGCGAGGGAGCCGTCGTGGCCGGTGGACATCGCCTGGAGCATGTCCAGGGACTCGCCGCCGCGGACCTCACCGACGACGATGCGGTCGGGGCGCATACGCAGGGAGTTGCGGACGAGGTCGCGGATCGTCACCTGGCCCTTGCCCTCCACGTTGGGGGGCCTGGACTCCAGGCGGATCACATGGGACTGCTGGAGCTGGAGTTCGGCCGAGTCCTCGATGGTGATGATGCGTTCGTGCTCGGGGATCAGCCCCGACAGCGCGTTGAGCAGCGTGGTCTTTCCGGTGCCCGTCGCGCCCGAGACGATGATGTTGAACTTCGCCTGCACGAGCCCGGCCAGCAGATACACCATGGGCTCGTCGAGCGAGCCGAGACCGGTCATCTCGTGCAGGGTGAAGGAGCGGGGGAAGCGGCGGATCGTCAGGGTCGCGCCGGTCAGGGACAGCGGCGGGATGATGACGTTCACGCGCTCGCCGGACGGCAGGCGCGCGTCGACCATGGGGTTCGATTCGTCGACCCGGCGGTTCACCGTCGAGACGATCCGCTCGATGGTCTGCATCAGCTGGTCGTGAGAGGGGAAGCGGAGCGGCAACTGCTCGACGCGGCCCGCCCGTTCGACGAAGATCGCGTCGGGGCCGTTCACCATGATCTCGGTGATCGAGGCGTCTTCGAGGAGCGGTTCGAGGATGCCGAGGCCGAGCGCCTCGTCGACGACCCTGCGGATCAGCTGCGAGCGCTCGACCGTGGACAGCACCGGTCCCTCGCGGCTGATGATGTGCCCGAGGACCCTCTCCAGGCGGGCCCGGCGCTCGGCCGCCGCCAGCGAGCTCATCTCCGCGAGGTCGATCTCCTCCAGGAGCTTGGCCCGGTACGAGGCGACCAGGTGGCCGTCCTCGCTCCGGCCGGGGTTTTCCTCGGGGGTGTTGATGCGCGCGCGCAGGCTCATCGTCGGTGCTCCTTGTTCCTGCGTCAGTCGGTGGTCGCGTCGAAGTCGAGCGGCATGGTCGCGCTCTTCTGGGCGGGGTCGAAGTCCCAGCCGGGAACGATGGACGGGATCTGGACGGTGGCGGTGACCGTGACCACGTCGCCGCCGGGCGCCTCCGCGCAGTCGGTCCCGTCGGCGAGCCAGCTGCTGACCGCGGTCTGGCACCCCTCCTCGGCGGTACCGGGTTCGAGCGAGGCGGCGCGCGCCCCGGCCCGGGCCGCCGTTCCGGCCTGCTGTGCGGTGTAGGCGATCAGGCCGACTTGTACGCCGGCCAGGGCCACGAGGATCAGGATCGGGATGAACCCGAGGTACTCGATGGCGACCTGGCCGCGGTCGCGGGCCGGCCTGCGGGCGCCCTCACCGGCGTTCGGCATCTCAGTCCTTCTCCTCCAGCACGGTCCCCGCATGGCCCTCGACCGTGAAAGGGAAGCCGATCGAGCCGGGGAACAGGACGGGAACCTCCAGGGACACATCGGCCGTGACAAAGCCGCCCGCGACGCCGCACCGCACACTGGCGCCGCCCTCCCACGCGCTCGGCAGATGCTGAAGCCCTGCCTCTTCGCAGGCCGCCTGCCCCTGCGACGCGGTCGCTGCCCGCGCCGCCTCGTCCGCGGCATTCCCCGCGAGCGTGAACGTGTACCCCAGCAACACGAACTGCCACAGCAGCACCAAGGTGAGGATGATCAGTGGCGTCATGCCCAGGAACTCGATCGTCACCTGGCCCTTGTCCCCCCGCCCCCTCACCGCCCTATCTCCTTGCGCCGCCGGAACGTCAGCGCCGCCCGGTCCCCGCCCCGCGCCGCCCTGCCGTTGCGGCGCGGTACGGCTCCCTCGGTGCCCTTGACCAGGCCCAGCTCCCCGGCGAGCGCCCACAGGGCCTGCTTGACGGTCCCCTTGGGGTCCAGCTCGTGCACCCGGCCGGCGTCGACCGCGCCCTGGAGTTCCTTGAAGTTGGCCGGGACGGCGGTGGCCGCGACCGCCGTGCCGGTGATCCGCTGGATCAGGGCGGGCTGGATCTCCGTACCGCGCGAGTGGCGGTTGACGACGATCGTGGTCTCCTCCGCCTTACGGATCTGAAGGCGGTCCCACATCCGTACCGTGCGCTTGGCGCCCCGGACGGCTACCACGTCCGGGGTGGTGACGAGGAGCGCGGTGTCGGCCATCTCCACGGCGGCCGCGCTCGCGCCGCTCAGCTGGGCGCCGCAGTCGATGACGACGACCTCGTAGCGGGAGCGCAGGGCGCTGACGATGTGGCGGGCGGCGCGGTCGGTGACCTCCTCGCCGCGTTCGCCGTCGCCGGGGGCGAGGAGCAGGGCGAGGCCGGTGTCGTGCCGGAACACGGCGTCGGCCAGCACGCGCGGGGTGATGTCGCTGATGGCGGCGAGGTCGACGACCGAACGGCGGAACTGGATGTCCAGGTAGGAGGCGATGTCGCCGGTCTGGAGGTCCATGTCGAGCAGGGCGGTGCTGCGGCCGGACGCCTGGGCGGCGAGGGCGAGCTGGATGGCGGTGAGCGTGGCGCCCACGCCGCCCTTCGCGCCGCTCACCGTGACCGCCGTGCCGCCGACACCGCTGAACACGTCGCCGCCGGCGCCCAGATGACGCCGTACGCCCACCGACCACTGGGCCACGGCGTTGACGCGGCTGGCCAGCTCCTCGTAGTGCAGGGGCAGGGCGACCAGGCCGCGGGCGCCGTAGTCCATGGCGGCCTGGAAGAGACCGGGGCCGGCGTCGGAGGTGACGAGGATGACGCCGACCGCGGGGAAGCGCAGGGCGACCTCGCGGATGAGTTCCAGGGCCGGGACGGGACCGATGCGCTCATGGACGACGACGACCTCGGGCAGTTCGTCGACGGACTCGGCGGCCAGGCGCGCGAGGGTGTCGACGAGCTGGGTGGAGTCGGTCACCGGGGCGACGGGCTCGGCGTCGGGGAGCTGGCTGAGCAGCGTCGTGAGGGACCGGACCGCGTCCGCGTCGCCGACGGCGGGGAGGATCCTCGTGGGCATGGGGGCCTCTCACTTGTCCTTGGCGAGTTCGTACGTGCGGTTCGTCGCGGGGATGTCGGAGTCGTCGCCCGGCGCCACCAGGGCGAGGCGGACCTCGTCGGCGAACGACTCGGCGTACGTGATGCGCTGGGCGTCGATCGGGTCGAGCGCGAAGGTGATCGGAACGGCGTCGGTGGGCTGTCGGCTCCGGTCGTTCTCGTCGGGCTTGAGGGAGGTCAGCTCGCCCACGTCGATGACCCGGGCGTTCTCCACGATGAGCCTGGACTGGTCGGGGGCCCTGTCGCCGTCGCCCTCGAAGGTGGCGTAGACGTTGACCGTGGCACCCGGGGTGATCTTGCCGGCCACGCCGGTCGCCGCGTCGATCATGATGGCGATCTCCTGCTCGCCCGTCTGGAGCGCGGGCTGGTCGACGATCATGTCGCTCTGGAGCAGGGAGCCCTTCCGCAGGGTCGTGACGGCGATCTTGCCCCGGATCTCGCGGATGTTGCTGACCGCGTTGTCCGAAAGCCACCGGTCGGGCATCTGGATCTGCTGGAACTGGCTCGCGTCGAGGGGCGTATAGGGCGCCACGTCCGCCTTGAGCTCGTATGCGACGACCTTGGGGCCGACCTGGGACTTCACGTCGCTGATCACGGACAGGACACCGGCGAAGGCGCCGAGGGCGCAGACGACGGACAGGAGCAGGAGTATCACGCCGCGGCGCTGACGGGAGTTCATGAACCGTGCAACCTCTTGGGGGAATCGGTCGGAAGCGGTCGGATGGGGCCGGGTCGGCTCTGGGCTGCCGGTTTCCGATCAGCCCGCGCGGGCCGGCTGCTCGTGAGTGGGCGGGACGGCGGAGCAGAAGACGCAGCGGTCGCCGATGACGTCGATGCCGCACCAGTGACAGGTGTTCTGCCGTACGGAGGTGACGAGTTGGTAGAGCACCGACAGGTCGGGCAGGTAGGCGCAGAACTCGATCAGCTTGGCCGTCCCCCACCAGGCAGTCGACTCGGCGGGCAGGACCACCTCTCTGAGGCCCTGCGCGTTCCAGGACTTGGCCAGCGTGGCGTTGACCCAGTCGGACTGGAGCTGTCCCTGCGCGACCAGCATCGAGGTACCGAACTCCGGGCCGGGGAGGGTGACTCCGGGGGCAATCCGGATCAGCTGCGGAGTGGGATGGGCGAGCACTCCGAACTGGCTGCCGGGCATCCAGGACTTGGCGTGGGACTTCAGGTCGACGGGGACGCGGTCGAGTTTGGCGACGGAGCCGAGGAGGGCCCCGGCGTGGAGGTAGTGGGTGAGCAGCCGGCCGGCCGAGGCGAGGACGCCGGGGCTGAGGTCGCAGGAGGCCAGCTGCCGCAGCTGGCGGGCCAGGACGGCGAGGCCGAGCGGGGGCAGTTCGGGCCGGAACACGGCGATGCGGTCGCTCTCCAGCAGGGACCGTACGGTGTGCAGCCGCTGCCGGACGCCGCGGGGAACTGCCTGCGAGCAGACGACGACGACATGTCCGTGCTGCTCGATCAGCGTCTGCATGCCCGCCAACGACCGCTCCAGCGGCTCCCGGTCGAGGTCCTGGAGCACGACAGCGGGCACGGTTCGCTCGTCCTGCGCCGGCAGCGCCATGTCGGCGCTGGTCACGGCAATGGCAGTTGGCACGCGCAGCTCCCCGATGACTTCATTGCGTGACTACCTCAGCACTGTATCCACGGCTTTGTCGCCGGAGAACAGCTTCTCTCCAGCTGGGAAGCAACTCTTCCAGCACAAGACCCGCCAAAACGGGGCAGGTTGCGCACACGAATTCTCCATGACCGGAAGCCCTTGACAGGTGAATTGGTCTGGACCAAGTTGTTCAGCATGCCTCTTGTCATGTCCATACGCAGCAGATTCCGGGTGGGCGCGGTCACCGCGGCCCTGGCCCTCGCCTTCCTCCCCGCGGGCCACGCCTCCGCCGCGGACGTCAACAACGCCAAGAACGCCGGCTTCGAGGCCGGTCTGAGCAACTGGACCTGTTCCGCGAACAGCGGCACGGCCGTCTCCTCCCCGGTGCACGGCGGCGCGACCGCACTCAGGGCGACCCCGGCCGGGCAGGACAACGCCCGCTGCACCCAGGCCGTGGCCGTCAAGCCCAACTCGACGTACACGCTGAGCGCCTGGGTCCAGGGCGGTTACACCTACCTGGGTGCGACGGGCACGGGTACCACCGACGTATCGACCTGGACGCCCGACTCGTCGTCCTGGAAACAGCTGTCGACCACCTTCACCACCGGCGCCTCGACGACCTCGGTGACGGTGTACACGCACGGCTGGTACGGACAGGCCGCGTACTACGCGGACGACCTGTCGGTGTACGGCCCCGACGGCGGCGGTGGCACCGACCCCTCCCCCACCGTCCCCGCCGCACCGAGCGGGCTCGCCGTCTCGGGCACGAGCTCCTCCTCGGTCTCCCTGGCCTGGAACACCGTCTCGGGCGCGACCGGCTACCACGTCTACCGGGGCGGTACGAAGGTGACCGCGGTGACCGGCACCTCCGCGACCGTGACCGGGCTCGCGGCCTCGACGTCGTACTCCTTCCAGGTCACGGCGACCAACGCGGCAGGTGAGTCGGCGAAGTCGGGCGCGGTGACGGGGACGACCACGGCGGGGCCGGTGGGTCCGGCGCTGCCCAAGCACGCGGTGACGGGCTACTGGCAGAACTTCAACAACGGCGCCGCGGTCCAGAAGCTCGCCGACGTCCAGTCCCAGTACGACATCATCGCCGTCGCCTTCGCGGACGCGACCTCGACGCCGGGCGCGGTGACCTTCAACCTGGACTCCGCCGGGCTCGGCGGCTACACCGTCGACCAGTTCAAGGCGGACATCAGGGCCAAGCAGGCCGCGGGCAAGAAGGTCATCGTCTCGGTCGGCGGCGAGCGCGGCACGGTGGCGGTGAACGACGCGGCGTCCGCGACGAACTTCGCGAACTCGGTGTACGCGCTGATGCAGGAGTACGGCTTCGACGGCGTCGACATCGACCTGGAGAACGGTCTCAACGCCACCTACATGACGCAGGCCCTCCGCTCGCTCTCGGCGAAGGCCGGCTCGTCGCTGGTCATCACGATGGCACCGCAGACCATCGACATGCAGTCGACGTCGAACTCCTACTTCCGGACCGCGCTGAACATCAAGGACATCCTCACGGTCGTCAACATGCAGTACTACAACAGCGGTTCGATGCTCGGCTGCGACGGCAAGGTCTACAGCCAGGGCTCGGTGGACTTCCTCACCGCCCTGGCCTGCATCCAGCTGGAGGGGGGCCTCGCCCCGTCCCAGGTCGGCCTGGGCCTGCCGGCCTCGACGCGCGGCGCGGGCAGCGGGTACGTCGCGCCGTCGGTCGTGAACAGCGCCCTGGACTGCCTGACCAAGGGCACGGGCTGCGGTTCCTTCAAGCCCTCGCGCACCTATCCCGAGCTGCGGGGCGCGATGACCTGGTCCACGAACTGGGACGCGACGGCGGGCAACGCGTGGTCGAACGCGGTGGGACCGCATGTGCACGCGCTGCCGTAGCCGAGTGTCACAGCCGAGGATGACGTAATCGAGGTTCTACCCCCCAACAGCCGCTTTGCCGGGGTGCAGGACTCTGCTGCGCGATTCGATCCGCCGATGGTCCGGTTGGAGTGTTTTCGCTGGTCCAGCGAATTGCGCAGCAGAGTCGAGGGACGCGTTCAATCATCCCCATGCGCCGCTCAACCTTCCGCTGCGTCGTCTGCGAACGCATCAACGTCGGCGGTGTCCTTGGCCTCCGGGACCGCGATGGTTGGCGGCTGATTGACCTCAAGGAAGGTGGTGGTCAGGTCGAACGGTTCGCCGGCGCTGCCACCCCGTGGGTTGTAGGTCTCTCCTCGCAGGCGGAACTGCTTGACGTGGCCGTCGTGGTCGATCCAGAGGTCCATGGTGAGCACGTCATCGGCATGGAGCCCCAAGAACTGATCAAGGCTCTCGACCTGACGCTCTTGAGTCGCCTTGTCCGCAGCAGCGTCACGGGCGGCGCGCAAGCCGCCACTCGTGACCGTTCCTCTGTATTGCGTGGTTCGAGTGCCGTCGATCGACTCCGCCCCGATCTTCCGCACGTCCTTGGAACCGGTCAGGATCGTGGACTGCACGACCGGGCTTCCCTCGATCTGACGCGGCAGCATGCCGTAGGAGTTGTTGTCCACCGCACCACGACCCCACACGGCCGGGGCGGCCCTGACCCAGGTCTTGCCATCCAACTTGCCGGAGAAGACCTCACTGGAGGTGACCGCAGGTCCGCCGACATACATCACCCCATCAACAAATCGGATCTCCGTCCGACCGTCTTCACCCTGGCCGTTCGCGGTCATCTCCATACTCATGGCGAGCGGTTCGGCAGTCATGGATGCTTCGACCCTCAGCCGCCCCACATCCGGCACAGTGCCGACGACCCGGTAGCGGAGGGATGTGACCTGCTCCGAGTTCTTCGCCGCCTTCGCCACTACCTCTGCGGGCGTCATCCCCGACGAGTCCTCCGTCGCCGAACTGACGGCACCACCCGCGGGACTCTCACCACAGGCAGCCACAGACGACAGAACCGCCATGGTGACCACCGCTATGCGGAATCCCGCTCGGTGTCTCCTCATCTATACCTCTCCAAGTCGTTACTTACAGCGCGGTCCTTGTCGGGCTCCAGGTCATGTCCGGTCTCAACATCGAAGAGATCCAGGAACCCAGGAACTTCGCTGCCTCTTACCGTGACCACTGCTCTGCCGACCGCACAGCAACAGCCTGTTCATCCGACGCGGGGTGTACCAATATCCGAACCCATAGATCAGCTCCGCCCCAGTTCATCGCCCCTGTTGAAAGTCCGGCGACAGCCGCGCAACGCGCCGTCTCACGCTCCGCCCGCCCCCAGCCACACCGGTCGGCCTGCCGCCATCCGCGCACCTCATGACGGGGATTCAGCACCGCCAACGTCCACCGTCACACGAGCCTTTCAACCTTTCAGTGTTGCCGCGAAAAGGTCACTGGCGGGTCCCTCCAATCGGAACCGGGGACCACACATTCCTCAACCAAATCGACACACTCGAATTCAGCTACTGCAGGAGCACCCTCATTCGTTGCGCGATCTCAGCCGCCTTCTGGCGAACCTGATCGTCGTTCAACAGATCCGGCATGCCGACACCTGCTGAGTCATAGTCATGTGCGACGTAGAAGAGGTCTGCCGCCGCCTGATAATGCTCGGCGGACGGATGCGGGCCACCGTAACTCTTGTACAGGGGAAGGCAGACAAGAGAGAATTCTGAAGGAGACATTCTCCCTTCGGAAACAGCCTCCGCGAGTACCAGGAAAGGCTCCAACGTCGCCATCTACAGCTTCCCTTGCATGGTCAGGTACCAGAACTGGTCCGAATTCACGTCCGTTTCCCATGCCTCAAGCAGCAATGATTTGCACTGGAACCCGTCTCCCGGCCAGCCGACGCAGCCGACCGGTTGTGGATCGTGGACGGTACGTTCATCCCGGTCCGTGACCGGGGTGGGCACGCCCTCGCGGAACTGCCGGTTCTCGGCGAACGTGCAGGTCATCGTGGGCGCGGACACACGACTGGTGATCGCAGCCGCGCGTCCGGTGCCGGGCACCACTGTGGACGCCCACGCCTGGCGGAAGTCCGAGCTGAGGGTGCACTGGCCGGGCGTGACGGTGCTCGGCGACGGCGCCTGCCCAACTGCCGGAAGCAGAGCCCGCACCGCCAACGCCCGGGGCGGGCTCTGCTTCGGGGTGAGGAGGACGGCAACGCCGAACACCGCAAGATCCGCGCCCGGGTGGAACATGTCATCGGCCAGATGAAGAACTACAAGACAACACGCTTTAGATCATCCTGCCGGAAGGATCAGCGGATTCGCGATCTCCCACTGATCCATAACGACGATACAGGCCGGTACACACGCGGTGCGGCCCTGTGGGCGCACGGCAATGGGAATCACCAGATATCTGGCTCCTGCCATTGGACACACGTCGGACGTTGCCCACCGGAATTCAGAAATTCCTTGACGGCCTGACGGACGAGAATGACGGGGATTTCTGACCGATCGGGAAATTCAGTTCCGTTCCCAACGATAAAGTAGGAAACGCCGCCCCGCCCTTTCCCGTCGCCGAGGGAAACGAGATTTCCCGTTTCGTCCATGAAGCTGAGAACACCTACTTGGAGTTCCCTGTCCACGCCAACCAGAAATTCGTGATCCGGAAATCCTGAGGCGAGAAGTGGACGATCCAAAGAGTGCAGCTCGGCCATGTTCTCGGAATCTGTACCAGCGAGGAGGGCATCGATGAACGAATCAACATCGTCGGGCGTGAGGACGATGCGCTCTTCCGCATGCTCTGCCCGATAGTAAGCTTCAGCACGCCCCTGTTTCACTCTGCGCCTCCATAGGTCTTCGAATTAAAACCGCCCTTGCCGTCCGGCCAGTGCACTGTGAGTGTCCTCTCGCGGAGGATCAGAGGGAGCGCTGCATCACACCCCAGTCGTTGCGCGCACGGCCCGGCAGGGTTGTTGATGACGATATCACCTTTGTCTATTTTCTGTGCAACCATCATCGCGGCAAACTTTTGTTCCACGTCGCTGGCACGGGTGGACTTGGCGACGCCTGGCAAAGCGCCAGCCTTCCTGAGCCTGTCATTAACTATGTCCAGCAGCTTCTGGTCACCTGCCGCAACCCCGCTGGTCACTTGAAAGACACGCCCGTCCGCCGATCCGATTCCAGTCGTCTTCCCCTTTGCAACAAATTTCGGGAGGGATTTAAGTGCGAAAGCACGGAGAGCGGCAATTCCCTCGCCTAGTCCTAGAGCGCGCGCGGTCGCCCAGCCCGAACCACTGGGACCCCACGGTACGACGTTCTCTTGGACTGGAATGTATTCGCAGACTGTCGATTCCGCGTTGCACATGAGCAGCGGCGGAGTCTTTTCAAAGATCTTGTTGAAGACGTAGCTGAGAGCTCTGAGAACTGGGTCGCTTATGTTGTTCTTGTAGGGACCAGGTGTGGGCGTTGGACCCGGGCTCGGGCTCGGTACGGGGTCGCTGTTGTTGGTGCTTGCCGTGCCGCAGTTGCTGTTGCAGGGGTGTTGGGTCTTGGGCGGGCCGGATACGGCTTCATTGGGGCTTCCATTGCCCGTGGAGCCATCGGGACGCGTGGGGCAGCCCTCCTTAGCTCCGCCGGCTCCCCCGCAGGCGAGGCCCATACCGGTGGGGTCCGAGAAGACGAGAGGGTTCTGTGCCCCGTAGCTGTAGCCATTCAGCGTTTGAGGTCTGTCTGTCTCGAGCAGGGGGTCGACGCTGAGGAACTGGCCGATGACGGGGTCGTATTCACGGGCGCCGATGTGGGTCAGGCCCGTGGTGGCGTCGCGGGTTTTGCCGAGGAAACCCTTGTCGTCGGGCCAGGTGGTGGTGTCGCCGACGGGTTGGCCGCGGTCGAGTCCGAAGGGGGTGGCGAAGCGTTTGGTGTAGGTCTGGGCCGTGTCCGGGGCGAGGGCCAGGGTGGAGGTGTTGTGGTGGTCACCGGCCAGGTAGGTGAGTTTGTTGGTGCCGTTCTCGTTGGAGCGGACCGCGGAGGTGATGCCGCCCGCGGCGTAGTAGCGCTGGGCCCAGGTCGTGCCGTCGGCCTTCAGGTGCAGTTCAGTGGCGCCCGCGTACAGGATGCGTTCGCCGTTCTCGGTTGCGCGGATGAGCAGTTGGCCAGCGGTGTCGTAGAGGTAGCTGGTGCGGGCGCCGTTGGGGGCGGTCGTGGTGGCCAGGTGGCCCTCGTCGTCCCAGGTGTGGGCAAAGGTGTTGGAGGTCACTGGGGCGGAGCCGATCCAGGACCCAGCGCTCCACTTCAGCTGCCAGTCGGCGTCGTAGACGGTGAAGGAACCGTTGTCCTGCAGGGTGGCGAAGTAGCCCGAGCCGGAGCCCTTCCAGGTGCCGGTGGACCACAGCGGGGTGCGGTCGGCGTCGTAGACGACGAAGTTGCCGTCGTCCTGCATGGTGGCCCAGGCGCCGGGATGGCCGGCGGTGTCCGTGTGCCACTTCACCTCACCGGTGTCCCTGTCGTACAGGACCAGGTCGCCGTCTTCGCCCATCACCAGCCGCGCCCGCTGGGAGCGCACCTCCTCACCCGCGGTGAGCTTCCACCCCGCCCGCAGATACTGGTGCGAGGTGGTCGTGGCACGCATGGTGGTGTTGCCCGTCTCGTCGTAGGAGAAGGACTGTGTCCGCGTGCCATCGCCCGTGACGCTCACTTTCGACAGAGCGTGCGGCTGCGCCGCTCCCGCCGCCGGGTAGGTGTAGTCGTGTCGGGTGTCCTGGCCCGCTCGGACACCGACGCCGTGCTGGATCTCGCTGGTGCGCTGCCCGGCGTCGTTGTAGGTGTAGCTGGTCCAGTACGGTGCCGGGCCCGACAGAGCGGATGCGCTGCGCGTGTCCGAGCACTTCTGCGACGACGGGGTCCACGCCTCGATCAGGCGCTGGTGGCCGTCGTAGGCGAAGCACTGAGTCTCCGCCGAGCTGGCACCGCCCAGCGTGGTCGGGTCGGAGATGGAGGTGACGTTCCCGGTCTGGTCGTAGGCGTAGTTGAGGTCCTGCAGCATGTACGGGTGGGTCTGGTCCGTGACATGGCTGCGGGTCAGGCGGCCTGTTCCCTCCTCGAAACGGTTCGTGACATAGAAGCTCTTGTTTCCGGTGCCGCCCGTGCCGAACGTGAGCTGTTGCGGCTGGGACAGCGCCGAGTAGGTGACATCCAGCAGGTAGCCCGTTGCCCCGCCGAAGTCGGTCACATTCCCCAGGCCGTCGTAGCCGTAGTCGATCAGCTCCGACGGCAGGCCGCCCATCGCGGGCTCTCCGGTCACTCTCAGGGTGCCGTCAATGGCGTAATTACTTTCGAAGGCCAGGGTTGCCGACTCGCCCGCCTGCACGAACGGGTCGCTGTCCGGCAGCCGTAGCTGGGTGCTGGTCGCCCGGTCCAGGCTGTCGTACGCGGTGACAGTCGAGGTGTACGCCTGGCCCGTCTTGCCGCCCACGTAGCGGGTGGAGGAGGTGAGTAGGCCCTTGAGGAGCGTGTCGTAGGTGTAGCCGGTGAGCTGGTTGGCGTCTGTCTTCGTGCCCGACCAGGTCCCGGTGACGCGACCGAGCACGTCGTACGCACTCAGGATCGACGTGCCGCGTGCGTCCGTGGACTTGATGACCTGGTCGAGCGCGTTGTACTCGCTGGTCGTCGTGCCCTTGTCCGGGTCGTCAGTGCTGCTCTGGCGGCCGAAGAGGTCGTAGCCGTAGGTCCACTTGGCGCCGTCCGGGCCAGTAATGGACTTCTGCTTTCCGTCCAGGGTGTACGTGAACCTGGTTGCCGCGAATGAGGCGCCGGGGCCGGGTCCGAAGGCGGCGTCGGCCGGGCTCTCGCCCGCGTACACGCGGGACTCCGTCGTCTGCCCGAGTACGTCGGTGATCGTCCGCTTGGCCGAACCGCCGTTCACTGCGGTCGTGGCTACGGAGTCGCCGGTGTAGCTCGTGCTGGTGGACCATTTCTTGACGCCGTAGACATAGAGAGTGCTGGTCGTGGCACGTCCCGCCCCGTCGAAGACGGTCTCTGTCTGGGTGGGCGCCTCGCCGTACTCGGCCCGTGTGTAGGTGCCGTTGGGCGTGCTGGTGGTGTCGAAGATGTCGGCGTACGTCTCATACGCCAGCCCGCGTGTGTCGTAGCGGGTGTCGGTCAGCAGCCGGCCGCCCTGCGGTGTCGGGGACTGGGTCTGCAGCGGCCGGAGCAGGGCGTCGAAGAGCGCGTAGCTGGTGTTGTAGGTGTCTCCGTCCTTCTTCAGGGTGGACGTGGACACCCAGGACGGCTTGGTGTTGTCCAGGTGGTAGGCGAACTTGGTGTTCGGGGCCTGGCTGCCACGGATCCGGTTCGGCAGCCACACCTCGGTCAGGCGGCCGAGCGCGTCGTAGTTCAGCTCGGTCTTCTTGAGGTTGATGTCGTAGCTGCGCAGGGGCAGACCCCGGCGCGGGTCGAGGAAGCTGACCGACTTGTACTGTTTGGGGTCGGTGGTGATGGTCTTGGTCAGCGGACCCGCCTCGGCAGGGGTGTACGCCGTCGACGTGGTGTTCCCCGCCGTGTCCGCAACGCTCAGCGGGCGGCCGAGGGCGTCGTACGTCGTCGCGGTGACTTTCTGCCAGCCCGTCGGCGTGCGGTCACCGTTTGGGTCCGCGGTGGTCGCGTAGCCGGTGGCACGACCGGTCCAGATCGCCTCGCCCTTGGTGGGCTTCTGAGTGGCCGACCAGGCGGTGGCGGCTGCGTTGTCGTAGACGACGGCGGTGTCGGAGAGGACGTCTCCGCGGGTGGCCGGGGTCGCGGGCAGGGAGAGCGACGTGTCGATGGTCGCGCAGGTGCGGGCCACGGTGCGGTTGCGGGAGACCAGGCTGGTGATGCCCAGGTCGGTGTTGCGGGCGTACCATCTCTTCACCACGGCCACTGCACTGCGCGTCGAGATCAGCGACCCGCGCGGCGAGCGGCTGCCGTGCGCACCCGACGCGACCAGCGACGATCAGTTCGGGCGCGGGCTCGCCCTGGCCGAGGCGCTGGCGGACGATTGGGGGATCACACCTCGAACCGTCGGCAAGACCGTCTACGCGGAGTGGCTCCTGACCCGGGGACTCGTTCTGGTCAGGGGTGCAGAGCAGTGACGGAATTGGCGCTAGCGTGGGCTCGTGCCGGAAAGGTGCAGTACGAGCAGAAGGGGCGGCCGATGACCACGCCTTACGCGGACGGAAACGGTCCCGTCATTCCCCGGCCGGAGCTGACACTGCCCGCTCTGCGGGAGGCCGTGGCCACGGTCGCCCCCTCCCGCCTGCCCGAGTTCTTCGAAGACCTGCAGAAGGCCTTCGTACGCGCCGGGGACGAGGACAGCGTCGTACCGATCCGAATATTCTACCGGCAGTGGGGCGTCGTGGTCGAGATCGAGCGGCATCCTGAGACCGCGCGCCGCCTGCACACCGCCGAGCAGGCCATCAACGATCCTGATCCGACCGTGCGCGAGCGTGCCGTCCAGGAGGCCGGGGAGATCGTGCGCGCCGCGCACCGCGAGGTCGCCGGTGGCTGACTGGCACTGGGAGCTGTTCCAGGACGACCTGCTGGACGGGCTCCCGGATCAAGCCCGTATCCAGACCGAGCGGCTGGCCAATGAGATCGCGGTGCGCGAGTCCATGGTCTTTCTGGACGGCGTCGCCTTCACCGGGGCCGGACCCGGCGTGCGCACCGAGAGCCGGGGGCTGCTCATGCTCACCTATCTGACGGACGTGCGTGGGGAGCGCATCGTGGTCGTGCAGGTGAGCTGGTTCGGCTGAGGCACAGCACACCGGACGACGGCCGTTACCTCATCGGCGCCGGCCGGTAGTGGCCGAGCACCCAGGCCAGCTGCGCGAACCACTCGTGCAGCCGCGCCCGGGGCTTGGCCTCCACCACGCCCTCGTAGAACCGGCCGTCCAGGTGGACCACGGCGACCATCAGGGCCCTGCCGTCGGGGCTCGCCTTGTAGTGGACGCTGCGGATCTCCGGCCAGCGGAACTCCAGCGTGTGGCCGGACAGCTCGAAGACGACGCCGGAGGCGTCGACCACGACCGCGTTGCGCTTGTCGACGGCCAGGAACTCCGGGCCGACGGGCGCGGGTGCCGGTGCCGGTGCCGGTGCCGGAGCGGGATACGGCGGCACCGGGGCGTACGCGGGTGGCGCGGGGGCGTACGGCGGTGGGGCGGGCGCGTACTGCGGCGGGGGTGGGCCGAAGCCCGGCTGCTCGGTCATCGGTGGCGTCCTGGGTCCTCGTACTCGCTGCGGGCTTCTCGAACTTCTCGAACTTCTCGGTGCTGCGGTGAAACATTCTCCCTGCCCCACCGCATCAGTGAAGTGAGGGCCCGCGCCCACAGCCGGGGCACAGCAGCAGGGGGAACGCATGAGACAGGCCCGCGCGGACGAGTACGCGGAGTTCGCGGTGGCCAGGGCCGGGCATCTGTACCGTTCGGCCTGTCTGCTGACCGCCGGGGACACCCACCTCGCCGAGGACCTCGTCCAGGAGACCCTCGGCCGGATCTACGTCCGCTGGGGCCGGATGTCCCGGGTCGGGAACCCCGCCGGGTACGCGCAGACGGTCCTCACCCGTGCCTTCCTCGCCCATCAGCGGCGCCGCAGCAGCACCGAGCGGGCCACGGACGCCCTGCCGGACCGGGCGGCCGAGGGCAGTGACCTGTCGCTGCGGCTGACCCTGCTCCAGGCGCTGGCCCGGCTGCCGGCCAAGGACCGGGCCGTGGTCGTCCTGCGGTACTGGGAGGACCGGTCCGTCGAGGAGACCGCCGAGGTGCTGAACGCCAGTTCCGCGGCGGTACGGACGCGGTGCTCCCGGGCCCTCGGACGGCTGCGCGAGCTGCTGGGCGAGGACCTCGGGGAGTACGTGGCCTCCTGAGCTCGGCCCTGACCCACGACCTTTCCGAGAAACGGTGGCTTGCCATGCCTGTGGAACACGACGAGGAACACTTCGAGGGGCGGCTCGGTCGTGCCCTGCACGACGCCGGTGACCGCTTCGACACGGACCGGGCCGCGCTCGCCGCCGCCGGCCGGGCACGCGGGCGGCGGCTGCGGCTCAGGCGCCGGGCCGCCGTGGCAGGCGGGGCGGCCGGGATCGCGCTCGTGGGGGCGGGCGGGGCGCTGCTCGTGCCCTGGAGCGTCACGTCCGCCCCGCTGCCGTCCGGTTCCAGCGTGGCCGAGCAGCCGTCCGGCACGCCGCATGTCCTTCCCCTGACCGGCCGCGAACTCATCGCGACACTCACGGATCTGCTCCCGGAGGGCAAAGTCGGCGAGCAGCGGGCACGGGGCACCGAGAACTCGACGCTGCCGCCGTACGTCCACCTCGTGTACGACGACGGCAAGGGGCCCGGGGCCATCGGGGTCACCCTGAACCGGGTCGAGCCCGGCAGCGACCGGGCCCGCGACGCGGTGGACTGCCCGGACAAGGCGCTCGTCCCGCACGACAGTTGCGTCTCGACCCGGCTGCCCGACGGCTCGCTGCTGAAGCTGTTCCAGGGCTACGAGTATCCCGACCGGCGCGTCGACACCAAGCTGTGGTCGGCCGACCTGGTCACACCGACCGGGCAGTACGTCTCCGTCAGCGAGTGGAACGCCGCGGCCGAGAAGGACGCGCCGATCAGCAGGAGCGAGCCGCCCCTGTCCACCGCTCAGTTGAAGGAGCTGGTGACGGCGCAGGTGTGGCGCAAGTACGTCGAGTTCCTTCCCGAGGACCCGAAGAAGCCGAAGCCGTCGGCCACGCCGCCCGCCGCCGTCGAACCGGGCGTGGACTCGGTCCTGGCCACGCTCGTCCCCCTCCTCCCCAAGGGTGTCGAGGTCGTCGAGAAGGGCCGCGACTACACCTACGTCGTCCTCGACGACGGCAAGGGCAGGAGCTACCTCCAGATCGACGTCCAGCACGGCATGGGCGACGTGGCGGACGAGCTCTTCGGGGACGGCTCCGAGACCCTGCCGGACGGGACGAAGGTCGGCTTCCGGGAGAGCGGCGGCGACAAGGACGTGGCGGGTGCCGTGATGTGGACCGTCGACACCCTGCGCACCGACGGCTTCCGGGTCGTCGTCAGCGCCCTGAACGCCGCCACCCAGCACGACGCCCCGACCCGCGAGACGCCCGCCGTCTCCAAGGAGCAGCTGCGGAAGATCGCCCTCAGCCCGGAGTGGGAGCGGTATCGCTAAGGGGTGTTCTGTCGCGCCTCCGCCGGCGCGTCACCGGCGACCGACCGGCCCGGCCGGCACAGCAGGACCGCCAGGAGGACCCGTGCTTTGGGCGTGCCCAGTTCCAGCGGTACGCCGGCCCGCCGTACCGTCAGCGGGCCCGACGCTCCGAAGTTTCTGACGGGGCACTGCGGTGGTGCAACATGGCACAAGAAAGACGCCAACCACTGCTCCGGCCAACCTTCCCGGGTCAGGGCGCTAGAAGAACTCCGACCACGGCTGGTCCCAGATCTGCTTCACGCACAGGACCAGGAACAGCAGGCCCGCGATCGCCAGCATCACGTTGCTCAGCGGTCCGTTGCGCCATTCCCTGGGCGTACGGGCGGAGTTGAGGAGCCAGATCAGGGTGCCGGCGAGAAAGGGCATGAAGGCCGCGCCCAGGACGCCGTAGATGATGATCAGCCGGAAGGGCTCGTCCTGGAAGAGCAGGACGATGGGCGGGAAGGTCAGCCAGAGCAGGTAGGCGCGGAAGGGCCAGGAGCGCTCCCGCTGCCCCGAGGCGACCTCCTCGCCCTTCAGCCCCTGGCGGCTGCGGTAGCGGGTCACGAAGTCCGCGAACATCAGGCTCACGCCGTGCCAGACGCCGATGAGGGAGGTGAAGGAGGTGGCGAAGAAGCCGATCAGGAAGAACTTGGCGGTCGCCGAGCCGTACTCGTCCGCCAGGATGTCGCCGAGCTGGATCAGGCCCTTGTCGCCGCTGGCGATGGCGATGTTCGCGGAGTGCAGCAGTTCGGCGCCGACGAAGAGCATCGCGATGACGAAGATGCCGGTGGTGGCGTAGGCGACGCGGTTGTCGAGCCGCATGACCTTCATCCAGCCGGTGTCCGTCCAGCCCTTGGCGTTGACCCAGTAGCCGTACGCGGCGAGCGTGATGGTGCCGCCGACGCCGCCGATCAGGCCGAGGGTGTTGAGGATCGAGTCCTTCTCGTCGGGCAGGACGGGCAGCAGGCCGGCGAAGGCGTCCCCGAGGTGGGGCGTGACGCGGATCGCCAGGTACACCGTCACCACGAACATGACGCCGACCAGGACCGTCATGACCTTCTCGAAGACGGCGTACTTGTTGAACCAGACGAAGACCAGGCCGACGAGCCCGCAGGCGATGGCCCACCATTCGAGGTCCATCACGTTCGGGAACAGTGCCTGTAGCGGAAGCGCGCTCGACGACATCGCGGCGGCGCCGTAGACGAAGCCCCAGATCACGACGTAGACCGCGAAGAAGTACGTGGTCCAGCGGCCCAGGCCGGCCCAGCCGTCGAAGAGGGTGCGGCCGGTGGCGAGGTGCCAGCGGCCCGCCGCCTCGGCGAGGGAGATCTTGACCAGGCAGCCGATGACCGCGGCCCAGAGCAGGGTGTAGCCGAAGTTGCTGCCCGCGATGAGGGTGGCGACCAGGTCACCGGCCCCGACGCCGGTCGCGGCGACGACGATGCCGGGGCCGATGTACCGCCAACTGGACTTACGGGGGCGGGAGTCCGCCTCGCCGACCGGTGATGCCGCTGTGTTTCCCGTGGTGTCCGCCATGCAGATCAAGAAACCTCAAGGGGGCCGAACCGGCAAGGGGGCTTGCGTGGAACCCGCCTGAAGGGGCGCGGGGCTGTGTCGATATGCGGCTCCGCCGCGTGGGCGCGGACAACCCCCGCTCACCCGCAGCCCGAAGACGGCCTCAAGAGGCACGACGAACCGCCCTCCGCCGCAGCCGCACAGCGACACGTCCCGAGCTCGAACCACACCGTCTTGCCCGTCCCGTCCTGATGGCACCCCCAGCGCCGGGCGAGCGCGTCCACCAGGAACATTCCCCGACCGCTCTCCGAGCCCCCCGCGTCCAGCACCGTGGGAACGCGGCGACCCGCGTCCCGGACCTCGCAGCGCAGGATCCCGTGCGCGGCGAACAGGGTGAGGCGGAAGCGGCTCGCCGAGTGCAGCAGGGCGTTGGTGGCCAGCTCGCTCACCAGCAACTCGGCCACGTCCGCCACGTCGTCCAGATCGGCGAGCCCCCATCCCTCCAGCTGCCGGCGGACCTCCGCGCGGGCCTCACGGACCGCGGAGGGGCGGGGGTCGTACTCGACGCTCAGATGGCCGGCTCCCATGGGCGGTTGGGGATACGAGCCGTACTGAGGTCCGGGATCCGGGAAGCGCGCCCCGTAGAGGTGCAGCATGGGTCCACAGTGGCGGGCGCGGGGGTGCGGGCGCACGGGGAGGAATACCCGATTCCCTACCTGTACGCGGTCCGTTCGAGGCACCTCCCTACCCGTACTGAAGCCGTACGCTCGTCCCCTCCCGGTCGTCCCGGACGTCGACGTACGCGCACACCTGCCGGGCGAACCACAGCCCCTGTCCGGGTTCCAGTTCCGCGCTCTGCGGCGGTACGAAGCCGGCCAGCGGGTCGTTGACGCGGCGCGGGGCGCGCAGTTCGCACACGCAGGCCGGGGCCTCGCCCCACAGCAGGGCACCGTCGACCGGCCCAAGGGCGGCGGCCGCCTCGGTGACGGCCGTCGCGAACAGCTCCGCGTCCGCGGCGGGCAGCCCCTGGACGGCCGCCCAGGTGCGTACGGCATCGGAGGCGGGCACGGGCCCGGGAAGCCGCTCGGCGTCGGCGGGGAACGGCGGCAGCGGTACGGCGTCGAGTTCGGCGGCGAGCCGGACCGGGTCCTCGTAGACGTCGGTGTCGGGGTGGGCACGGCGGGCGGCGGCCACCACGGCGGGGCCCGCGACGCGGGAGTCGTAGGCGCACAGGGCGGTCGTCGCGAGCGGCGCGAAGAGCAGGTTGGCGAGGGCCTCGTACCGGATCCACTCGGCGGCCTCCCGCGGCGAGCGCCCGGCCCGACCGCCCCAGACCGGCTCCATGAGCAGATGGATCCGCCCCCCGGGCCCGGCGTTCGCCGCGAGGTAACCGGCCCCCTGGGCCACCGCGTTGGCCGCCGACCCGGTGTACCACTCACCGTGCGGGATGAGCACGACCCCCTTCGCCTCACTGCCGAGCGCGTCCCGCAGCAGGTCCAGGTTCCCGGGCGCGGCGATGGCGACGGGCGGCGGTTCACCGGGCGCGGCGAGCGCCTCGCCGAGGAAGGGAAGGGCGGCGGCGAGGAACTCCTCGTCGGTGGCGAAGACGGTGATGCGGTGGTCGAAGGGGGTGGGGGCTGGGGCGGGGTG
>NZ_JAGMUL010000055.1 GCF_019049285.1 Streptomyces sp. AC550_RSS872 | reverse complement strand
CTCCAGGCCGCACTCCTCCCCACCCCCAGCCCCGCCGCCCCCCAGCCCTACGGCGCCCAGCCGCCCGGCGGTTACGGCTACCCGGGTGCTCAGCAGCCGCAGGGCGGGCAGCCGTACGGTGGGCAGCCGCAGCCCGGGCAGCCCTTCGGTGGGCAGCCGCAGCAGCCCCAGCAGCCTCAGCCGCAGGCGCCCGCCGCGGACTTCTCTCCGTTCTGGTTCGCCGTGCCCGTGGCGCGGCCCCTGTTCGCGGAGGACGGTTCGCCGACGCCGATCGCCGAACTGGCGCCGGGCACCTGGTACCTGGCCGTGGAGCAGCGCGGTCCGGCCCTGGTGGCGCAGACGCAGGACGGTCGCCGTGGTGTCCTCCAGGACACGTCGGGGATTCAGCGCGGCTGAACCAGAGAAACACAGAGCCGTACGGCGGCCCCTCACCCTTCCCGGTGAGGGGCCGTCGTCGTACAGTCGCAAACCCAATGCACAACTGACGGAACGTCAGGACGTCAGGAGGCGGACATGCGGCTCGGGCTCGCACTCGGTTACTGGGGCCGCGGCCCGTCGGCCGACCACGTCCCGCTCGCCCAAGAGGCCGAGCGGCTCGGCTACGACTCGGTGTGGACCGCCGAGTCCTGGGGTTCCGACGCCTTCACGCCGCTCACCTGGATCGCCGCACGGACGTCAAGGATCAGGCTCGGTACGGCCGTTGCCCAGATGGCCGCCCGCTCCCCGACCACCACCGCCATGCACGCCCTCACCCTCGACCACCTCTCCGGCGGGCGCATGATGCTGGGGCTCGGGCTGTCGGGGCCGCAGGTGGTGGAGGGGTGGTACGGGCGGCCGTTCCCCCGCTCACCGCTGACCGCCACGCGCGAATACGTCGATGTCGTACGGCAAGTGCTGCGGCGCGAGGCGCCCGTCGAGCTCGACGGGCGTTTCCACTCCCACCCGTATCGCGGCCCGGACGCCACCGGCATCGGGAAGGCGCTGAAGCCGATCACCCATCCCCTGCACGCCGACCTCCCGGTCCTGCTCGGCGCCGAGGGGCCGAAGAACGTCGCGCAGACGGTCCGGATCGCCGACGGCTGGCTGCCGTTGTACTGGTCGCCGAGCAGGCCCGAGGTGTACGGAGAGGCCGTACGCGACCTCCCCCGGGACTTCGTCGTCGCGCCCATGGCGCGCGTCCAGGTCTGTGACGACGTGCCCGAAGGGCTCCTGCCCGTCAAGGTCATGCTCGGCTTCTACATCGGCGGCATGGGACACGCGGCCCGTAACTTCCACGCCGATCTCATGGCGCGCATGGGGTACGAGGAGGAGGCGCGGCGGATTCAGCGGCTGTTTCTGGAGGGGCATCGGGAGGAGGCCGTCCTCGCCGTCCCGGACGCCTTCGCCGACGAGATCTCCCTCGTGGGCCCCCGTGAACGCATCGCCGAGCGGCTGGAGTCCTGGCGCAAGGGACCGGTGACCGACCTGCTGGCCCTGGCACCCGACCCGCACTCCCTGCGCGTACTGGCCGAGCTCAACTCGTAGAGCACGCAGACGTTTTGACGGAGGCGGCCGTTCCGGGGGCAGGTCGCGCCCGAGCGGGGTATGTGTCTGTGGTCCATGCGGTGCGAGGCTGGTGGGGGGCTCGTTGGGGCGGGGACTGCGGCGCGTTCTCTTACTGATGGTCACGACAGCGCTGCTCTGCATGATGCCCGCCGCCCACGCGCGGGCGGCGGACGACGAATGCCGAACCGAACAACTGAAGACAGCGCGCGTCACCGCGTCGGTGCGTCTCAAGCACGAGGGTGAGGATTACAGCAAGGCCGAGGGGCGCCTCACGGTGAAGGTGCCCAAGTCCTGGGCGCTGGCGGCGGATCTGCTGCGCAACGGGGACACCGAGCGCTACCGGACGGCCATGCGATGTCTGCTCCGGGATCCGGACGACACACTCCAGTACCGGGACACGGAGGGCCGCACCGAGCCGCCGAAGGTGACCGTCGGCGAGACGTGGATGACGGTCGACCAGCGCGTCGTGACCTGGGTCGTCAGTCTCCAGGACCGTGACTTCGGGACCTGGCGCCTCAGCTCGGGCAATCGGCTGTGGCGCCTGGAGCTGGTGCGTCCGCCCTCCTTGGACTCGGCCTGGTGGCAGTCGGTCTCCGTCGATCTCGGCGGGCGGGCCGCCCGGAGCCTGTCCGCGGCCCCGACCACGGGCTCCACGACCGAGCTGACCTGGACCCGGGAGAAGGCGGGCGGCAAGCCTCCCGAGGTGCGGCTGACCCTCCAGCCGCCGGCGGCCAAGGCGTCGGCCGCGCGGTGGAGCGAGGACCCGTGGTACGTGTTCGATCCGCTGGCCTGGCTGGTTCAGTTCGACGGAATGCTGCTGGTCCTGCTCCTGCTGGTGGTGCGCACCGTACGGCGTGCTCCCGCCCCTTCACCTGGCACCCTTCCCGGGTCTGCCACCGACGCCGAGGTGCGTACGGTCCGCAATCTCCTGGTCATGAGCTGGCTGGCGTTCGCGCTCACGCTCGCCAACTACTTCGACGACGCTCTGCTGGGCCACTTCGCCCATCACGAGACGGCTCTGTTCTGGACGGACGAGCACCGCACAGCCGTGCACTTCGGGCTCACCCTTCTCGCAGGTCTCGCGCTGTGCGTCTTCGGCAGACCCGGGTGGACCGCAGTCGCGTTCGTCGTCGCCGCCACCGCCTGCACCGCCGTCGTGGCATGCCGTCCCGACCTGTTCTCGTTGCCTTCCGAGTGGTGGCTCGACTGGGAGGAACATCCGGAGGACGTACGGTCGTTCCGGGACGGGCAGGCCATGTACGCCTTCGCCGCGGCCTGTGCATGCCTCGTCCTCGTCTGGCTGGTGGGCACCACGGCTTCCTTGCTGCGGCTGTGGCGGTCCCACGCCGCTCCGGCGCCGGGATCCTCCCGAGGTCGCTTTCCGCACACCGTGCTGGGCGCGCTCGTCCTGGTGTCGGCGGCGATACCGGCGCTCAGTGTGTGGACCGCGCAGAATTTGTGGGAGCACCAGAGTTGGCTCAGCAGGCGCCAGGGAAACGAGGATTACGGTCTGCGCCATGTGGCAGCGCTGTTCGACGAGGTCCGCTGGTTTCCGTCGGACTGGCTGGACTGGGTCCACGGGGGGCACTTCTGGTGGTGGGCCCCGTCCCTGGCGATCGTGGCCGTCCTGCGCGCCCGTGACCGGGCGACCGTCGAGACGGCCGTTCCCGTGCCACCGGCGGAGCTGCGGATCCTGAAGGTCTTCTTCGTCGCCTGCGTCACTCCGGTCGTCGGCTGGTACGCAGGTGTTTCCCTGCCCCTGCTGCCCCTGCTGGCGCTCTGGCTCGCCCTAACCGGCCTGCTCCTCCTCGGTACCAGACGTGCGGTGCTGTACCGGAAGCTCTCCCCGAGCCATCGGCTGCACGAGGTGGCCGAGCGGTCCGACCGGCAGCGGTTGCTCAGGGCGGCGCGGCGCCACCGGGAGTTGCACGCCCGGCTGCGCCGACTGGAGCAGGGCCAACAGGACGACGACCGCTCCGACCTCGAACACAGACTGGACCGGCTGCACCGGCTGCGGCATCCCTCTCCACCGCCTGGCCTGCCGAACACCTGGATACGGCTGCCGCCCTCCATCGGCCCCGTGGAGCTGGCCCTGGCCTGGGGGCCGCGCGCCACCACGTGGGGCAACGCCTGCCGGGCCGCGTACTTCACCGCGCTGATCTCGCTCCCCGCGGTCGCCCTCATGATCTGGGCCGATCACGTCCGCGGCATTCGGTGGGCCGACAAGTTCGTGCAGCGCCTCGGGTTCGTCGACACGGTGACGAGCGCGCTCTCCCTGGAACTGATCTGGGTGGGCGCCGGTTTCACACTGGGCGCGTTGTGGCGCGTCCTGCCCGGCCGGCGCGGGCCGGCGCGCGCGTTCGGGCTGGCCCTCGTCTACGTGACCCCGGTGCTCGTGCAGTTGATCGGCAACCGGATCGTCGGCCAGCCCTTCGGCACGTGGCCGCTCCACCTCAGCCTCACGCTGCTCGTCCTCACCCTGACCGGGGTCGCGATGGACATCGACACCTTCCGCGGGGAGAAGCACTACTGGCCGACCAAGATGGGCCTGCTGCTGTCCGTGTACCAGTGGCGTACGGCCTCGATCCAAGTGGCGTTCCTGGTCGGACAGATCGTGGCGCTGGTGACCATCTGGCAGCAGCTGAAGGGGAACGACCCGATGGTGTTCATAGAACGGAGCCCCAGTGAGACCGCAGGAGGCGGTAGTTCCGGCGGCCAGTCCTGACAGCGGACGGTCTCCCGGGTTTCAGTCAGGCGGCTGGGGCTACCCGCAGGGCATGTCCCCTCGATATCGCAACGGTGCGAACCAGGCCGGCACGGTCATAGCGATCGTGGCCGACGTCATGGCCCTCATCCTGGGCCTCTGGATCCTGATGTACCTGCTGGACGCCAACCGCGCGAACGACTTCGTCCAGTTCGTCCATGACGCGGCGCGGTGGCTGGCGGGTTGGTCGCACGACCTGTTCACGTTCGACGAGGAGTGGGCGCGCGTGGTGGCCGGTTACGGCCTGGCGGCGGTGGTGTACTTGTTCGTGGGCCACGCCATAGCCAATCGAGTACATCGGCACTAACGCCCTGAAGGGGCGCGGGGCTGTATCAATAGGCGGCTCCGCCGCGTGAGCGCGATCAAGCACACACAACCCGCACCCGCCGTCGGGCAGAACCCCCCGAGCTCTCAGGCGCAGCAATCCGGGTCAAGCCCCGCAGGCAACTGCTCGCCCCCGAACACCGCACACGTCGCCTCATGCCCACCCAGCGCCGCCACGGCCAGCAACAACGACCCCGCCGTCCAAGTCGTCAGCTCCCGCGGCCAGATCGCGTCGTCCTCGAAGACGTACCCCGTCCAGTACAGCCCGCTCTCCGCGTCCCGCAGATGCTGTATGGACTGGAGAATCTCCAACGCCCGGTCGGACTCACCCATCGCCCAGAGGGCGAGGGCGAGTTCGGCCGACTCGCCCCCCGTCACCCACGGGTTGGGCACGACGCACCGCACCCCGAGCCCGGGTACGACGAAGCGGTCCCAGTCGTCCTCCATCCGGGACTTGGCCTCGGCGCCGGTCAACGCGCCGCCCAGCACGGGGTAGTACCAGTCCATGGAGTAACGGTCCTTGTCCAGGAACCGCTCCGGATGCCGACGGATCGCGTGCCGCAACGCCCCCGCGGCCAACTCCCAGTCCGGCTGCGCCTCTTCCCGCTGCTCGGCGATGGCCAGCGCGCACCGCAGGGCGTGGTGGATCGAGGACGAACCGGTCAGCAGCGCGTCCGCGGTCGCCGTACCGTCGTCGTCGCGGCGCCAGCCGATCTGTCCGCCGGGCTGCTGGAGCTGTAGCACGAACTCGATCGCGGCGTAGACGCACGGCCACATCCGGTCCAGGAAGGTGTCGTCGCCGGTGGAGAGGTAGTGGTGCCAGACGCCTACGGCTATGTAGGCGACGAAGTTGGTCTCGCGGCCGGTGTCGGTGACGTCGTCGTGCGCCCCGTCCGCGTAGGCGGCGTACCAGGAGCCGTCGTCGTTCTGGTGGGTCGCCAGCCAGGTGTACGCACGCTCGGCGGCCGTGTGCTCGCCGGCCGTGTCCAGGGCCATCGCCGCCTCGACGTGGTCCCACGGGTCGAGGTGATGCCCGCGGAACCACGGGATCGCCCCGTCCTCCCGCTGCACGGCGAGGATCCCCGCCACGGTCGCGGCGGCCTGCTCGGCGGTGAGGACCCCGGGCAGGACGAGGTGTTCTGTCCGGGGGGTGGTCACCGGGCGTCCACCGCCGGGAGGTGGGGCTTGGTCGCGTAGGCCACGAAGCTCTTGCCGATCAGGGGGTTGAGGGCCTGCTCGGCGACCCTCGTCGCCAGCGGTTTCTTCATGATGTCCCAGACCAGCAGCTTGTGGTACGCCCGCACCGGCAGCGCCTTGTCGTTGTCGACGCCGAAGGCGCACTTCAGCCACCAGTAGGGGCTGTGGAGGGCGTGGGCGTGGTGGGTGCCGTACGGCTTCAGGCCGGCCTCGCGGATCTTGGCGAGCAGCTCGTCCGCCTTGTAGATGCGGATGTGGCCGCCCTCGACCTCGTGGTAGGCGTCGGACAGCGTCCAGCAGACCTTCTCGGGGCCGTAGCGCGGGACGGTGATGGCGATCCGGCCGCCGGGCCTGAGCACCCGGACCATCTCGGCGAGTACGCCCTTGTCGTCCGGGATGTGCTCCATGACCTCGGAGATGATCACGACGTCGAAGGACTCGTCGGGGAACGGGAGCGCGAGGGCGTCGCCCTCCATCGCCGTGGCGGTGGCGCCCTCGGGTGCCTCGCCCGCCTCCTTCATCGCCGCGAACCACTTCGCGACCTCGCGGATCTCCTCACCGTTCTGGTCCAGCGCCACGACCTGGGCGCCGCGCCGGTAGCACTCGAACGCGTGCCGGCCGGCGCCGCAGCCGAGGTCCAGGACGCGGTCGCCCGGGGCGAGCGGGAACCGGGAGAAGTCGACGGTCAGCACGTGGCCCTGCTTTCGGAGTTGACGCCTTCTACAGCTGTGGGGGTCGCGGATGCAACGAGGTCGGTGCCTGTTGCCGCGGAGCTGCCGGTGCTCGGGGTGGGGGCGACGGCGAGGCTCGGGGCGGCGGCGTGGACGGGGCTCGGTGCGGCGGAGCGGCCGTTGTCCCCGTCCGTGGAGCGGCCGCTGTCCCGGCCCGTGGAGCGGCCGCTGTCCCGGCCCGTGGAGCGGCCGCTGTCCCGGCCCGTGGAGCGGGCGCTGTCCCCGTCCGTGGAGCGGCCGCTGTCCCGGCCCGTGGAGCGGCCGCTGTCCCGGCCCGTGGAGCGGCCGCTGTCCCCGTCCGTGGAGCGGCCGCTGTCCCCGTCCGTGGAGCGGGCGCTGTCCCCGTCCGTGGAGCGGCCGCTGTCCCGGCCCGTGGAGCGGGCTATGGCCTCGCGGTAGCGCGCCACCGTGCCCTCGGCGGCCTTGGCCCAGGTGAAGTTCCTCAGGACGCGGTCGCGTCCGGCCGCTCCCAGGCGGTCGCGCAGCTCCGCGTCGCCCAGCAGTCGGCTCAGCGCGGCGGCCAGCGGACCGGGCTCCCCCGGCGGCACCGCCAGACAGGTCTCGCCGTCGCGCCCGGCGACCTCGGGGATCGCCCCGCCGGTCGTGGCGACCAGCGGCGTTCCGGTGGCCATGGCCTCGGCGGCCGGCAGGGAGAAGCCCTCGTACAGCGACGGCACGCATGCCACCTGCGCCGAGCGGACCAGGTCGACGAGCTCGGCGTCGGAGATGCCCTTGACGAATTCGACGGCGCCTTCCAGGCCGTACCGTTCCATCGCCTGTGCGACCGGCCCCTCCTCGGGCCGCTTGCCCACGACGACGAGATGGGCGTCGGGATGCTCGGCGCGGACCTTGGCGAGTGCCTCGACGAGGAAGACGAGGCCCTTGAGCGGGACGTCGGCGCTGGAGGTCGTGACGATCCGGCCTGGGATCCGCCGGACCGAGGGATCCGGCGAGAACAGGTCGGTGTCCGCGCCGATGTGCACGACGTGGATGCGGTCCTGGCGTACGCCGAGATGGTCGACGATCTCCGCGCGGGACGTGCCCGACACGGTCAGCACCGACGGCAGGCGGCGCGCCACCCTCTTCTGCATGCGTGTGAAGGCGTACCACCGGCGCACGGACATCCGCCGCTGCCAGCCCTGAGCCGCGTCCAGCTCCAGCTGTCGGTCGACCGTGATGGGGTGGTGGATGGTGGTGACGAGGGGTGCGCCCACGTCCCCCAACAGCCCGTATCCCAGCGTCTGGTTGTCGTGCACGACGTCGAACTGCCCTTGTCTGGCCCGCAGGTGGCGGCGGGCGCGCAGCGAGAACGTCAGCGGCTCGGGGAAGCCGCCGGTCCACATGGTCGCCACTTCCAGGGCGTCGACCCAGTCGCGGTACTCGTCGCGCTTCGGGGTGCGGAAGGGGTCGGGCTGGCGGTAGAGGTCGAGGGAGGGGAGCTCGGTGAGGGTCAGCCGGTCCGCGTACTCCGCGCCCTCGTCGAGGACGGGGTAGGGCTGGGAGCCGATGACCTCGACGCGGTGGCCGAGGCGGGCCAGCTCGCGGGAGAGGTGCCGTACGTAGACGCCCTGGCCGCCGCAGAACGGGTTCCCTTTATAGGTGAGAAGCGCAATGTCGAGCGGTCGCTCGCCGTCGGCGGCAGGGTCCTGTGAGGGCCCGGCCTCCCTGGCCTCAGCGGTCACTCCGGACCCCCTTCTCCCTGCGTTCTCCCTGCGATGTCCCGCGAGATTACGCGGGACGCTAATCTAGAACAAGTTTCAGACTTGATCGTTCAAGAGGCTCTGAATCTACCGGCAGGTAGCGCCGCTGTGAGCGATGGATCGGGTGATTCACGCCACGGCCTGCGCACTGGCATGCTCTGTCCGGTCACTCACCCTCACCGACTGTCACGGAACGGGATCCATGCCTGCGGAAGTCAGTAGCGCGAGCCCCTCCTCACCACCTCTCACCGAGCGGCAGGAGGCCCGCCGCCGACGCATCCTGCACGCCAGCGCGCAGCTCGCCAGCCGGGGCGGTTTCGACGCCGTGCAGATGCGTGAGGTCGCGGAGTCCTCGCAGGTGGCGCTCGGCACGCTGTACCGCTACTTCCCGTCCAAGATCCATCTGCTGGTGGCCACGATGCAGGACCAGCTGGAGCACATGCACGGCACGCTGCGCAAGAAGCCGCCGCAGGGGGAGACGGCGGCGGAGCGGGTGGCGGAGACCCTGATGCGCGCGTTCCGCGCCCTGCAACGCGAGCCCCACCTGGCCGACGCGATGGTCCGGGCCCTGACCTTCGCCGACCGCAGCGTGTCCCCGGAGGTCGACCAGGTCTCCCGGCAGACCACGGTGATCATTCTGGACTCGATGGGTCTTGAGAACCCGACCCCCGAGCAGCTCTCCGCCGTCCGCGTCATCGAGCACACCTGGCACTCGGCCCTGATCACCTGGCTGTCGGGCCGTGCCTCGATCGCCCAGGTGAAGATCGACATCGAGACGGTGTGCCGGCTGATCGACCTGACGGCGCCGGAGGCGCGGACGTAGAGACGTAAAGGCGCGGACGTGGAAGCGCGGGCACAGGCACAGAAAACGGCCTACGAGACGGGTTCCCTTCGCCGGTATTGCCCGGATCAGGTTCTAGGGGTCGCCTTCCGGCCTGACTGCTGCCTTCCGGCCTCTCAGCCCGGACCGTCGACGTCGGCCCCAGCGGAAACCGTCTGTCTCCTGCCAGAGTCGGCTACTCCGGTTCGGACTCCCTCACTCATCCCGTAGGCCTACTTCCAGAATAGAACATCCACCCGGAAATGCACCCCCCAAAATGGGATTTTTCTGGCGTCATTCCTCGGGCGGGAACACCGGCTCCCCGCTCCCCAGCACCGTGATCACGATCGCCTCCACCGGGCAGCTCTCCGCCGCGGCCAGGATCTTCTCGTGGGCGTCCGTCTCCGGGTCGGCCGGGTGGGACTGGCGGGCGGTGTCGAGGTGGAAGCCGTCGGGGGCGTGGTGGACGCACTGGGCCGAGCCGATGCACACCGACCGGTCGACCTCGATGTGCCAGCGGTCGCCCATCCCTACGCCTCCCAGCCCGCCGGGAGGTGGATCATCTTGTGCTCCAGGTACTCGCCGAAGCCCTCGGGGCCGAACTCCCGCCCCAGGCCCGAGTTCTTGTAGCCGCCGAACGGGCCGAGCATGTCCAGGCTGAAGGTGTTCACCGAATAGGTGCCGGTACGGACCTGCCGCGCGACCTCGATGCCGTGCCCGGTGTCGGCCGTCCAGACGCTGCCGCTCAGACCGTAGTCGGAGTCGTTGGCGATCTTCACGGCCTCGGACTCGTCGCCGTAGGGCAGCAGGCAGATGACGGGGCCGAAAATCTCCTCTCGCGCGATCCGCATGGAGTTGTCGACGTCCCCGAAGAGCGTCGGCTCGACGTACCAGCCCTTCTCAAGACCGGCCGGACGCCCGCCGCCGGTCAGGATCTTCGCGCCCTCCTCCTGGCCGATCCGGATGTAGTCGAGGTTCCTGCGCTGCTGCCGCCGCGCCACCAGCGGGCCCACCTGGGTCGCCGGGTCCAGCGGGTCACCGACCACCAGCGCGCCGGCCGCCGCGGCGAAGGCCTCGGCGAACTCGTCGTAGCGGGCGCGCGGGAGCAGGATCCGGGTCTGGGCCACGCACGCCTGGCCGTTGTTCATCCAGGCCGCCGGGACGACTCCGGCGACGGTCGCCTCCACATTCGCATCCGGCAGGACGACGGCCGCCGACTTGCCGCCCAACTCCAGTGTCACGCGGGTGAGATTGCGGGCCGCGACCTCCATCACGCGCTTGCCCGCCGCCACCGAGCCGGTGAAGGAGACCTTGTCGATCCCCGGATGCCCGACCAGGTACTCGCTCACCTCACGGTCCGCGGGGAGGATCGACAGCACGCCGTCCGGCAGCCCGGCGTCCTTCGCGATCTCGGCGAGGAGGTAGGCGTCCAGCGGCGATTCCGGCGACGGCTTGAGGATGACCGTGCAGCCGGTGAGCAGCGCGGGCGCGAGCTTGGCGGCGGCGACGAACTGCGGGACGTTCCAGGGGGCGACGGCCGCGACGACACCGACGGGCTCCCGCCGGACGAGGATCTTGCCGAGGACGCCGTCGCGCGCCTCCTCGTAGGTGAAGTTCCGCGCGACCGTGATCGCCGCGTCCCACACCATCATCGCGCCGAGGGCCTGCGCGAGGACGCTCCAGGAGTACGGGGAGCCGTTCTCGGCGGAGATCACACGGGCGATCTCCTCGTGCCGTACGGCGATTCCGTCCTTGATGCGGGTGACGACCTCGATCCGCTCGTCGAGGCTCATCCGCGGCCAGGACCCCTCGTCGAAGGCCTTGCGCGCCACCGCGACCGCCCGGTCGACGTCGGCGGGCGAGGCGTGCGGGACGCGCCCGATGACCTCTTCGGTGTGCGGCGAGACGACCTCGATGACGTCCTTGCCCAGGGGGTCGGTCAACTCCCCGCCGATGAACAGCTGTCCGTGTTCCACGAGCTCGGTCATGGCCGACGCCTCCTGCGGAGCTGGAGCGGGATTCCTTGGTTTCTGACGCTGTTTCAGAAACTGATACCAGTTCCCCCCGGAGGAGTCCACGGACCTCACACACCGTTGGTAGATGACCCGGGCTCCCATCGGAACCTGTTCTAGTTATAGTGAACCGGTCGGCCGGAACATGTCGCGGCGATTGGGGAGCCCATGGCGACGGTGTACGACCACGGCGGCGGCGTGCGGTCCATCGAGGTCCCCATCCCCGACAACCCCCTCGGCCACACCCTCGTGTACCTCCTCGACACCGACCGCGGCCCGGTCCTCGTCGACACCGGCTGGGACGACCCGGCCTCCTGGGACACCCTCGCCGAAGGGCTCGTGGCCTGCGGCACCGCGCCCGGCGAGATCCACGGCGTGGTGATCACCCACCACCACCCCGACCACCACGGCCTGTCGGGCAAGGTGCGCGAGGCCTCCGGTGCCTGGATCGCGATGCACGCGGCGGACGCGGCGATCGTACGGCGCACCCGCGCGACCCGGCCGGGGCGCTGGTTCTCCTACATGGCGGCCAAGCTCACCGCGGCCGGCGCCCCCGACGCCCACGTGGCCCCGCTGCGCACCGCCCACCGCCCGAGCACCCTCCCCGGCCTCTCCCCCGCCGCCCCCGACCGCGAGATCGTCCCCGGCGAACTCCTCGACCTGCCCGGCCGCCGCCTGCGCGCGATCTGGACGCCGGGTCACACCCCCGGCCATGTCTGCCTGCACCTGGAGGAGGAGCACCCCTCCCAACTCCCGGGCCATGGCCGTCTGTTCTCCGGCGACCACCTGCTCCCCGAGATCACCCCGCACATCGGCCTGTACGAGGACCCCGACGACACGACCGTCACCGACCCCCTCGGCGACTACCTCGCCTCCCTCGAACGCGTCGCCCGCCTCGCCCCCGCCGAGGTCCTCCCCGCCCACCAGCACACGTTCACCGACGCCCCCAACCGCGTACGGGAGTTGCTGGCCCACCACGAGTCCCGCCTCACCGACCTCCAGGCCCTCCTCGCCGAACCCCTCACCCCCTGGCAGCTCGCGGAGCGCATGGAGTGGAACCGCCCCTGGGCCCACATCCCGTACGGCTCCCGGAACATCGCCATCGCGGAGGCGGAGGCCCATCTGCGGCGGCTGGTGAAGCTGGGGCGCGCCGAGGCCGTGGCGGGGAGCGAGCCGGTGACGTACGTGGCCGTCCAATGACGTACGTGGCCGTCTACTGGGCCCCGTGGAGCACCCGCCCGTGGAGCACCCGCCGAGACGGCATCCGGGATGCCTAGGCCATGGACGACCGGACCAACTCCTCCGCCGCACCGAGCACTTCGACTTCGCGCGCACTCATCGTCGGGTTGGCCGCGCGTCGGCGTCGGGCCTTGGTGAGGCCGTCCTCGGTGAGGTCGGACGGGTCGGCGAGGAGGGCGGCGAGCATCGCTCGGGCGGGCGTGGCGAACTGCTCGCCGGCCAGGGCCACCTGCGCGAGGATCATCGCGGACATGCCCCAGTCCAGGCCGGGGTGGCCCTCCTCCGCGTTGGCCCAGTCGATGACGTAGGGGCCGTCGGCGGTGAGCATCACGTTCTCCGGGTGGAGGTCCAGGTGGACCACCCGGCCGGGGACGGCGTGCAGTTGCCGCAGCAGGCGGGCCAGGGTCGCCCCGGCCTCGCGCGCGTCGGTCCGGCCCGCGACGAAGGCCTCCAGCATCGTCGGGCCGTACAGCCGCTCCATCACCAGCTCGGAGCGCGAGCAGTCGGCGAGCCGCACCCGGGGCACCGGGTAGCCGTGCGCGTGCAGCCGCTCCATCAGGGCGGCCTCGGCGTGTGCGTCGCTGTAGCCCTCCCGGTCGTGGCGCAGGACCCACGCCTCGTCGATCTCGTACACGTCGGACGCGCGCCCCGACCCGAGCAGCCGCCGTCCCGCACTCCCCCTGATCCCCATGCGGCCGAACCTACCGCCGCTCACAGCCTCCCCCAGCCGCTTCCCTACGGGCCGGTAGAGTGGCCGCGTCGTCATCACACCCGTACAGGGGGAAGCCGGTGCAAATCCGGCGCTGACCCGCAACCGTGAACCGGTCGTAGCAGCCCGGTGAGCCGGATCGCCCTGTACGGATTCGTGACCGGCTCACGTGCCCCGGCAGCCGGCCGGAGTACGGCACCGTCGAGGTATACGGAGCCGAGCCGCCCGGGGTCTCCCCTGTGCTGCCCGGCCCCTTGAGGGAAGGGCATCCGCCGATCATGTACGTTCGCCGCAGCGCCGCGGTCCTGGCCGCCGTCACCGTGTTCGGCACGGTCACGCCCGCCTTCGCCACCGACTCGACTCCGTCCGCCTCGCCCTCCGTGACGCTCCCCTCGGGTCTGTACGGCACGGGCGATCCCACGTACGACGGCGTGTGGCGGCAGTCGCTCGCGCTGCTCGCCCAGGACACGGTGGACGTGAAGCCGGCGGCGAAGGCCGTGGACTGGCTCACCGGGCAGCAGTGCGCCGACGGCGCGTTCGCCCCGTTCCGTGCCGACGTCTCGAAGGCCTGTGGCCCGAAGACCCCGGTGGACACCAACAACACGGCCGCCGCCGTCCAGGCCCTCGCCGCGCTCGGCGGACACGGCACGGCGACCGGCAAGGCGGTGGACTGGCTGAAGTCCGTGCAGAACAAGGACGGCGGCTGGGGGTACATGCCGGGCGGCGCGAGTGACGCGAACTCGACGTCCGTCGTGATCGGTGCGCTCGCCGCCGTCGGCGAGAAGCCGGCGGACGTACGCGAGGGCGGCAAGTCGCCGTACGACGCCCTGCTGGCGCTGTCCCTGCCGTGCGGTGACGACGACGCGGGGGCGTTCGCGTTCCAGCCCGACAAGAAGGGCGCGCCGGCGGCCAACGCCGATGCGACCGCCGCGGGCGTCGTGGGTCTCCTCGGCAAGGGGCTCGTGGCGGCTGCGGGCAAGGAGGCCGCGGACACGGGGAAGTGCCTGGGCGGCAAGAACCCGACGCCCGCCGACGCGGCCCTCAACGGTGCCGTCCACCTCGCCCGCGACCTGAGCGGGACGAGGTATCTGAAGTCCGTGATGCCCGGTGCCGAGGACCAGCCGGACTACGGCAACACCGCCGACGCCGTGGTGGCGCTCTCCGCCGCGGGCCTGACCCAGCGGGGCCGGGAGGTCCTGGTCTGGCTGGAGCGGCACCACGCCGCCTGGGCCGAGCAGAGCGGCCCCGCCGCCTACGCCCAGCTGATCTTCGCCGCGCACGCCTCCGGCACGGACCCGCGTGACTTCGGCGGCACGGACCTCGTCGAGCAGCTCAACGCGACGGGGCCGGCTCCGCGGTCGGGGGCGAACGGGGCGTCGGGGACGGCGTCGGCGGCGCCCTCCGAGGAGGAGAAGGAGAAGGAGGACGACGGCAGTCCCTTCGGCGTCTGGTGGTACGTCGGCATCTTCCTGGTCGTCGGCATCGGTATCGGCTTCCTGCTCAGCGGCCGCAACAAGGGCAAGTGACCGTGATCCGCCGCGCCCTCACGCTCGTCCTGGCCGTGCTGGTCGTCCTGACCGGCGCCGCCCAGGCACAGGCGACCGGCTACCGCTACTGGTCCTTCTGGGACCGCGAGGGCGAACGGTGGTCCTACGCGACCCAGGGCCCCTCCCTCGCCCGGCCCTCCGACGGCGACGTCCAGGGCTTCCGCTTCGCCGTCAGCGAGGACTCGGACGACGCCGCCCGGCCGAGGGGCGCCGCCGAGTTCGCCGTGATCTGCGCGAGGACGCCCGCGCAGGACGGCAAGAAGCGGGTGGCTCTGGTCATCGACTTCGGTACGGCGGCGGACGCCCCGTCGGGCGAGACGCCGCCGGCTCGCCGTACCGTCTGCGCACGTGTGTCCCCGGACGCGACCACGGCAGAGGCTCTGGCCTCGGTGGCCAGGCCTCTGCGGTACGACACGAACGCGTTGTTGTGCGCGATCTCGGGGTATCCGGCGAAGGGGTGTGGGGAGCAGGTGGCCGGGGGCCGGCAGGAGGAGGAAGCAGCCCCGGACGACTCGGGCGGCGGCCCGTCACTGGGCTTGGTGGCCGGGATCGCGGTGGTTGCGGTGCTGGGTGCGGCGGGGGTCTGGCAGGCACGGCGGCGCAGGAATGCGTAGGCGCTCCGCTGGGAGTGCGGCTGGGGGTCATCTGTTGTCTGCGGTGCCGTCGTGGCTGGTCGCGCCCCGCGGCGGAGCCGCATATCGACACAGCCCCGCGCCCCTATGGGGCGCTCCCCCACCGGCGTTGTCTTCGTGGAGGCCTCTCAGCTCCACGAACACGTGCAGCGGCAGCAGGCAGGCGCCGCCGGGCGGGGCGGGCCGCCGAAGGGGGCTGCATCCCGGTGCCTGGTGGCTCTGGGCGCTGTCGCTCGGGGTTGCGGCCACGCGTACCACCAACCCGCTTCTCCTCGCCCTCCTCATCGTGACCTCGGCCTATGTGGTGGCGACCTGTCGGTCGGACGCGCCCTGGGCTCGCTCCTATGCCGCCTTTGTGAAGCTGGGTCTCGCCGTGCTGGTGATCCGGCTGTTCTTCGCCGTGGCGCTCGGCTCGCCCATCCCCGGCACGCACGTGATCGTGACGCTTCCCGAAGTTCCGCTGCCCGGCTGGGCGCAGGGCATCCGGCTGGGTGGCACGGTCACGGCCGAGGCGCTCGTCTTCGCGCTGTACGACGGGCTGAAGCTCGCCACGCTCCTCATCTGTGTGGGCGCGGCGAACGCCCTCGCCAACCCCGCGCGGCTGCTGAAGTCGCTGCCCGGCGCGCTGTACGAGATGGGCGTGGCGGTGGTCGTCGCCCTCACCTTCGCGCCGAACCTCATCGCCGACGCCCAGCGCCTGCGCGCCGCACGTCGGCTGCGCGGCCGCCCCGACCGCGGCATCCGGGGCCTCCTGCACGTCGGACTCCCGGTCCTGGAGGGCGCGTTGGAGCGTTCGGTCGCTCTCGCCGCCGCGATGGACGCGCGCGGCTACGGCCGTACCGCACAGGTCCCGGCCGCCGTCCGCCGTACCACCACCGCCCTCACCCTCGGCGGCCTCCTGGGCGTCTGCACCGGAACGTACGGCCTGCTCACCGCCCAAGGCGCCGCCTACGGCCTCCCCGTCCTCCTCACCGGCCTGGCCGCCGCGCTGGCGGGCCTGTGGCTCGGCGGCCGGCGCACCCCGCGGACCCGTTACCGCCCCGACCCCTGGGATGCCCGGGCCTGGCTGGTCACCGCCTCCGGCGTCGCGGTCGCCGCGCTGCTCACCGTGGCCGCCTCCCGGGACCCGGGGGCGCTGCACCCCGGTGTGGTCCCCCCGACCGCCCCGGCCCTCCCCCTCTGGCCCTCGGCGGCCGTACTCCTGGGTCTCCTGCCTGCCTTCCTCACCCCCAAGGAGCCGTCGTGATCCGCTTCGAGGACGTATCGGTGACGTACGACGGCGCCCTCGAACCCACCGTCCAGGGCATCGACTTCGAGGTGCCCGAGGGCGAGCTGGTCCTGCTGGTCGGCCCGTCGGGCGTGGGCAAGTCCACGGTCCTCGGCGCGGTCAGCGGTCTCGTCCCACACTTCACCGGCGGCACCCTGCGCGGCCGCGTCACGGTGGCAGGCCGCGACACCCGCACCCACAAGCCCCGCGAACTGGCCGACGTCGTCGGCACGGTCGGCCAGGACCCCCTCTCCCACTTCGTCACCGACACCGTCGAGGACGAACTCGCCTACGGCATGGAGTCGTTGGGGCTCGCCCCCGACGTCATGCGCCGTCGCGTCGAGGAAACCCTCGACCTCCTCGGCCTCACCGGCCTCCGCGACCGCCCCATTGCCACCCTCTCCGGCGGCCAGCGACAACGCGTCGCCATCGGCTCGGTCCTCACCCCCCACCCCAAGGTCCTCGTCCTCGACGAGCCCACCTCCGCCCTGGACCCCGCAGCCGCCGAAGAGGTCCTCGCGGTCCTCCAACGCCTCGTCCACGACCTGGGCACCACGGTCCTGATGGCCGAACACCGCCTGGAGCGGGTCATCCAGTACGCCGACCAGCTCGTCCTGCTCCCTGCCCCAGGTGCTCCCCCGGTCCTCGGCACCCCGGCAGAGGTAATGGCCGTATCCCCGGTGTACCCGCCAGTGGTAGCCCTGGGCCGCCTGGCGAACTGGACCCCTCTGCCGCTGACAGTCAGAGACGCCCGCCGAAGGGCGGCGGACCTACGCGAACAGCTTGAGAAACGGCAGGACAACGCCCCTGAGGGGCGCGGGGCTGTGTCGATATGCGGCTCCGCCGCGGGGCGCGATCAACCACATCGGACTCGCAGTCGCGACGAAACCGCACCCCCCGAGCTATTGGGCGCAACCCCCCACCGCTGGTTCCCTCGCAAACGCGCCGCAACCACCCCACCCTCCCCCCACGGAGCCGAAATACAGTCAGTCTCCGTAACCCGCGCCCACATCCACGCCCTACGCCACGTAAGCCTCACCGTCACCCCCGGCGAAACCATCGCCCTCATGGGCCGCAACGGCGCCGGCAAATCCACTCTCCTCAACACCCTCGTCGGCCTCGTCCCACCCACCACCGGCTCGGTCCACGTCGGCGGAGCCGTCCCCCACAAAACCGCGCCCAGGGACCTCGTACGCCGCGTAGGCCTGGTCCCCCAGGAACCCCGCGACCTCCTCTACGCCGACACGGTCCAAGCGGAGTGCTCCGCCGCCGACCAGGACGCGGGCGCAGCACCCGGCACCTGCCGCGCCCTCCTCTCCGAACTCCTCCCGGGCCCGGGCATCGCGGACGGCACCCACCCCCGCGACCTCTCCGAGGGCCAGCGCCTCACACTCGCCCTGGCCGTGGTCCTGACCGCGAACCCGCCTCTCCTCCTCCTCGACGAACCGACCCGCGGCCTGGACTACGCGGCGAAGGCACGTCTCGTCACGCTCCTGCGCGACCTGGCCGCCCGAGGCCACGCCATCGTGCTGGCCACGCACGACGTGGAGCTCGCCGCCGAGCTCGCGCACCGGGTGGTCCTGCTGGCCGACGGTGAGGTGATCGCCGACGGTCCGACCCCGGAGGTCGTCGTCGCGTCGCCGTCGTTCGCCCCGCAGGTGGCCAAGATCCTGGCCCCGCAGAAGTGGCTCACGGTCGCCGAAGTACGTGAGGCACTCGCATGACCCCCCAGGCCAGGGCCGTCCGCCTGGGACCCCGCTCCGTCACGGCCCTCACCCTGGTCAGCGCGGTCGGCGTCGCCGCCTTCGGCTGGCCGTTCCTCGCGCCGCCCGACTCCCGGATCGGCGCGCACGCGCAGGACGCCCCCTGGCTGTTCTCGGCGCTGCTCGTCCTCCTCGTCGCGGTCGTCGCCGCCACGATCTCCGAGTCGGGGCTCGGCCCGAAGGCGGTCGCGATGCTCGGTGTGCTGGCGGCGACGGGGGCCGCGCTGCGGCCGATCGGTGCGGGGACGGCGGGCCTGGAGCCGATGTTCTTCCTGATGGTGCTCAGCGGCCGGGTCCTCGGGCCGGGCTTCGGCTTCGTCCTCGGCGGAGTGACGATGTTCGCTTCGTCGCTGCTGACGGGCGGGGTCGGTCCGTGGATGCCGTTCCAGATGCTGGCGATGGGCTGGTTCACGATGGGCGCGGGCCTCCTGCCGGGCCAGGACCGGCTGCGCGGCCGGGCGGAACTGCTGATGCTCGCCGTCTACGGCTTCCTCGCGGCCTTCGCCTACGGCACGATCATGAACCTCGCGGGCTGGCCCTTCATGAGCGCGCCGGCCTCGAACGTCGCCTTCGACCCGGAGGCGGCCGTCCCCGCGAACCTCGCCCGTTTCGTCGCGTACTGCCTGGCCACGTCCCTCGGCTGGGACCTCGGCCGGGCGCTCGTCACCGTCGTGCTGACCCTCGCCCTCGGCCCGGTGATCCTGCGGGCCCTGCGCCGAGCCACCCGCCGCGCGGCTTTCGAGAGCCCGGTCACGTTCGACGCTCCCGCAGGGTGAAGGGCTCCGCGCATACGGTCACGTCCGCACCCCGCCCCCGGTGAACCACCCCACATGACCCGCATCACCTACTATCTACCTTAGTCGGGCAAACAGGACGCCATGTCCACGCCATAATGCGCCCTGACCTGCGCATTGAGAGCCAGGTCACACAAACGACCTTCACCCCGCATACGACCACAACTAGCAAATACCCTCATTGCGGACACCTTCCCGGCCTGGTTGTCTGGACGACGTCGCACGGCGCCGACGTGCCCTCAGGGCCGCGGCGCCGACGTATGCCCCCGCCTCGCATCGCATCGCGTGGTTCCGGCATGCCCGCGACCCGATGTCCCCGAAGAAAGGCTCCCCGTGACCGTGTCCGTCGTTTCCTCCTTCCGCAGCGTCTCCGCCTCGAAGAAGACCCTCACCGGTGTCGTCCTGGCGGCCGCCACCGCCGGCACCCTGTTCGCCGCCGCGCCCTCGCAGGCCGCGACGACCGAGGGCGGCTCGGCGCAGCAGATCGCGCAGAAGATGATCTCGGACTCGGCCCAGTACCAGTGCTTCTCCAAGATCGTGGACCACGAGAGCGACTGGAACGTGAGCGCCACCAACGCCTCCAGCGGCGCCTACGGCCTGGTTCAGGCCCTGCCGGGCAACAAGATGGCCTCGGCCGGCTCCGACTGGAAGACCAACCCGGCCACCCAGATCAAGTGGGGCGTGGACTACATGAAGGACCGCTACGGCAGCCCGTGCGGCGCCTGGAACTTCTGGCAGTCGAACGGCTGGTACTGAGCCGACACCGCCAGACGGAACTGAAGGCGGCGGCCCCCGATCCCCGGGGCCGCCGCCTTCGCATGTGTACGCGGCCATGCATACGAGGCCCACGTCTCGGGGGAGGCAGGAACGGGGCGTAGGGATAGGGGGTGCTCCTGCCTCCCTCGGGGCGGGTCAGCCGGTGCTGACCTGTAGTTCCTTCACGCCGTTGATCCACGCGGAACGCAGCCGGCGAGGGCCCCCGACCAGCCGTAGGCCGGGGAGGGCGTCGGCCACGGCGTTGAAGAGGAGGTCGATCTCCAGGACCGCGAGGGACTTGCCCAGGCAGTAGTGGGGTCCGCCGCCGCCGAAGCCGAGGTGGGGGTTGGGGTCGCGGGTGATGTCGAAGGTGTCCGGATTCTCGAAGACCTCGGGGTCGTGATTGGCCGAGGCATAGAAGACGCCTACCCGCTCACCCTTCTTTATGCGCTTTCCGCCCAACTCCGTGTCCTGAGTGGCCGTCCGCTGGAAGGACACGACCGGCGTCGCCCAGCGGACGATCTCCTCGGCGGCCGTCGCCGGCCGCTCCCGCTTGTACAGCTCCCACTGCTCGGGGTGGGTGAGGAAGGCGTGCATGCCGTGGGTGATGGCGTTACGGGTGGTCTCGTTGCCCGCCACGGCCAGCATCAGCACGAAGAACCCGAACTCGTCCGAGCGCAGGTTGCCCTCACCCTCGGCGGCCACCAGCGTGCTGACGATGTCCTTCGCCGGGCACTCCCGCCGGTCGGCGGCCATGTTCATCGCGTACGCGATGAGTTCGGTGGCCGACTCCTGGCCGACCTCCTCGGTGATGGCGTACTCGGGGTCGTCGTACGCGATCATCTTGTTGGACCAGTCGAAGATCTTCGCCCGGTCGTCCTGCGGGATGCCGATGAGCTCGGCGATGGCCTGGAGCGGCAGTTCGCAGGCGACCTCGGTGACGAAGTCGAAGGGGCCGGAGCGGTCACGGGCGTTGGCGGCGATCGTCAGCGCGCGCGTCCGCAGGCGTTCCTCGAGGGCGCGGATGGCGCGCGGTGTGAAGACGCGCTGGACGATCTGGCGGACCCGGGTGTGCTCGGGCGGGTCCATGTTCAGCAGGATGAGCCGCTGGGCGTCGATCGCGTCGCGCTCGATGTGCTCGTTGAAGCGGATGATCGCGGTGTTGAGCGAGGACGAGAACAACTCCGGGTGCGTCGAGACGTACTTGACGTCCGCGTGCCGGGTCACCGCCCAGTAGCCCTCGTCCTGGAACCCGGCCACATTGCCCGACTGCGGGATCCAGCGGACCGGTTCGGCGCGGCGCAGCTCGGCGAACTCCGGGAGGGGCACGCGGTGGTGCAGCACATCGGGATCGGTGAAGTCGAACCCGTCGGGAAGCGCTGGACAGGGCATGGGCAGCTCCTGACGGTCCATCAGCAAAGGGGTCGTCGTGACGGTAGTAACGGGTTCTACAACTGGCAATAGCCATGGACATCCCAGTTCTCCGCACACCCCTTGCCGTCACTGAACCTTCGTCAGCACACTGCAAGGAAGAACTAGAACGCGTACCAGTTCCGCCAAGTCCGCCAAGTCCGCCAAGTCCGCCGAGTTCCCCGCAGAGCCCTCGGAGAGGATCCGCACCCATGGCTGCCGAACCCGTGATCGTCGAAGCCGTACGCACCCCGATCGGCAAGCGCGGCGGCGCGCTCGCCAACCTCCACCCCGCCTATCTCCTGGGCGAGACCTACCGCGAACTCCTGGGCCGCACCGGCATCCCCGCCGACTGTGTCGAGCAGATCGTCGGCGGCACGGTGACCCACGCCGGCGAACAGTCCATGAACCCCGCCCGCACGGCCTGGCTGACCATGGGCCTGCCCTATGAGACCGCGGCGACGACGGTCGACTGCCAGTGCGGCTCCTCGCAGCAGGCCTCGCACATGACGGCCAACATGATCGCGGCGGGCGTCATCGACGTCGGGATCAGCTGCGGCGTCGAGGCGATGTCCCGGGTGCCGCTGGGGTCGGGATCCAAGCACGGGCCCGGGAAGCCGTTCCCGGACGAGTGGAACGTAGACCTGCCCAATCAGTTCGAGGCGGCGGAACGGATCGCCCGGCATCGGGGCCTGACCCGGGAGAACGTCGACTCACTCGGGCTGCTCTCTCAGGAACGGGCCGCCGCCGCCTGGGCGGAGGAGCGGTTCAAGCGGGAGACGTTCGCCGTCCAGGTCCCGACGACGGAGGACGAGCAGCGCGCCGGGCAGGGCATGTGGCGGCTCGTCGACAAGGACGAGGGCCTGCGCGACACGTCCATGGAGGCGCTGGCCGGGCTCAAGCCGGTCATGCCGACGGCCGTTCACACGGCGGGCAACTCGTCCCAGATCAGCGACGGCGCGGCGGCCATCATGTGGGCGTCGAAACGGATGGCACGTGCGCTGAAGCTGAGGCCCAGGGCGCGCATCGTGGCCCAGGCGCTGGTGGGGGCCGACCCGCACTTCCACCTCGACGGACCGATCGACGCGACGAATGCGGTGCTGGGGAAGGCCGGGATGTCGTTGAAGGACATCGACCTCGTGGAGATCAACGAGGCTTTCGCGTCGGTGGTGTTGAGCTGGGCGCAGGTGTTTGAGCAGGACCTGGAGAAGGTCAATGTGAACGGTGGCGGGATCGCGCTCGGCCACCCGGTCGGAGCCACCGGGGCTCGGCTGATCACGACCGCGCTTCACGAACTGGAGCGGGCGGACAAGGAGTTCGCGCTGGTGACGATGTGTGCGGGGGGTGGGCTGGCCACCGGCACGATCATCCAGCGCCTGTAGCCTCGTGCCCATGAGGACGCGCACGCGCACCCTGAGGTTCGGTTTGTACGCGGACGAGCAAGGGCTCGCATGGGTCAAGGGACTCGTGGACGAGGCCGTGGGCGCACGCCGGGCCCGGATTGTCGACGAGACGGTCGCCCGCACCTTTCCCGGGAGCGGGATGACGACCGCTGATGCGTACGACCATCTCGCGGAACAGTGGGGATGGGAGAACCCCGGTCAGAGCAGCGGCGCCCGGGAAGCGGTCGAACTGCGCGTGCGGTTGGCCTGTTCCCTGCGGACGTGGCGGGCGGTCCGGAAGACGGTGATCAGGTCGTTGTGCCCGGAAGGGACCGCGCCCCACGTCTGCCGGGTTCCGTGGGCCGCGCTCTAATTGTCCGCGGTCCAGTTGACGAAGGTTGAGAACGCGGCGGGGTCGAGGGTGAGGATCGGTCCCGCCGGGTTCTTGGAGTCGCGGATGGCGATGGTGGTGTGTGGGGTTTCGGCGACCTCTACACATGAACCGTTCTCGCCGCTGTGCGAGGACTTGCGCCAGGCCAGGGCCCCGAGCGGTGCGCATTCGATGCAGTTGCCGCCCTCGTCCCCGCTGTAGCTGGACTTACGCCACTGGATCCCCATCGGGATCGCGTTGCTCGCCATAACGCTCCTCCATTGCAGGTTGGCCAACGGGACGGTCATGCAGCAGTTGCGGACGCCCAGTCGACGAAGGTGGTGAACGCGGCGGGGTCGAGGGTGAGGATCGGTCCCGCCGGGTTCTTGGAGTCGCGGATGGCGATGGTGGTGTGGGGGGTTTCGGCGACCTCTACACATGAACCGTTCTCGCCGCTGTGCGAGGACTTGCTCCAGGTCAGGGGCCCCATGGTCGCGCATTCGATGCAATTGCCACCCTGGTCGCCGCTGTAGCTGGACTTACGCCACTGGATCCCCGTCAGAATCTCGGTGCTCTCCATAACGCTCCTCCATTAGGCGCCGGATCAACTCCGCCGAGTCCTTGATGGAGAGTGCGGCGGCTTGCAGATGATCGTAACGGAGCGAGCAGTCCTTGACGGTGTCTGGGTTGGCGGTCGGATGCCCGCTGCTGTAACCCTCCGTGTAAACGATGGTCGGATCGCTCGCAAAGCGGTAGACGTCGAACGAGCCTTGTAGCCCTGCGTGCGCCCCAGCCGAGAACGGCAGCACCTGGATGTTGATTCGGGGATTGCCCTCGAAGGACAACAGGTGGGCGAGTTGGTCCCGCATGGTCTCCCGGCCGCCGATCTCCTGGCACAGCGCGGCCTCGCTGAGGATCGCCCAGAACACCGGGGGTTCCTCTCCCCCGAAGATGCGCTGACGGGCGAGCCGTACAGCGATGCGGTCGTCGAGGTCAGTCTGATCGAGGACGCCGAGCACGGCACTCGCGTAGGCCCTGGTCTGGAGGAGGCCATGCACCATGTGCGTCTCGAACGAGCAGATCTCCACCGCCCGCGCTTGCAACTCCGCCACCTGCTGAAACCAGGCCGGAAGTTGACTACGCATCACCAGCTCATGCAGCCGCGACAACGCCCCGCCCGTCCCTAGCGCGATGTCCACCCGCTCACTGAACGGCAACGTCGGCAGCTTGCGGGCCGTCTCGATCTGGCCGACCAGGGAGCCGGTGCAGTACACGATGTCCCCGAGCTGCTTCTGCGTCAGGTCCGCGGCCTCGCGGTAACGGCGCAGCTCGAAGCCGAAGTAGTCCAGGGGCGAGGCGCCCGGGTCAAGGGTGTTGATGTGGGTCACGCAGAACCCCTCTCACGCAACTCGGCCCACTTCGGGACCCGTTGTATCCGTTCCGTAGCCCAAAGTAGTCGCGCGAGGTCACGCTCGTACCGTGAACGGATACTTTCCCCCCACCTACCTTGCCCCCTTCCGCCACCAGTACCGACTGCGCCTCACCGTCGGCGAACACTCGGCCCGGCACATCCGCGCCATCGCGCGCTCGCTGCTCGGCGAGTGGAGCATGCGCGAGATGACCGACGCCGTGGAGCTGGGCGTGACCGAGCTGGTCGCCAATGTCGTACGGCATGTTCCGGACCGTCGGTGTGAGGTGCTGATCCTGCGGCAGACGGGCGGGGTTCGGGTCGAGGTGACGGACGGGTGCGGTCAACTCCCGGTGATTCACCGGCAGTCGGCGCCGCAGGACGAGGGCGGCCGGGGGCTCCTGCTGCTGGACGCGGTGTCCGACAAGTGGGGCGTGGATCCCTTGGCAGGGGGTGGCAAGGCGGTGTGGTTCGAGTGCTGGTGCGGAAGTACCTGAGAGTGACGACGCTGAGCGTGACGCCGTTCTGGAGCGGACCCAGGATGCGCAGTCGACGACCTCGGCGATCTCATCCACCAGCAGGCCGGAGCGACCGACGACCGCGCCCGGATGGGCGCCACGAAGAGCGGTTCATCGAGGCCTCCGATCGCCGGCACCCGGGCTCCTTCTCCGCTCTGGCCAGAGCCCGGCGCGAGATCGGCACGGCCGACACCCTGGCCCGGGGCACGCTCCAACGCGTGCGTACGGCTTGGTTGTTGCCCGCCCCGGCGCCCGCTCCTCCTGTCTAGAGTGAGGAGACTTACGCGGTTCGGGGAACGGGGCAGACGAGGCGATGGCGCGAATCGTCGGTGTGCACGGGGTGGGCAAGCAGCGGCTGGGCGGCAACACGCTGCTGAAGGACTGGGAGCCGGCGCTCGCGGACGGCCTGGAGCGGGCGGGCGGCCCACGACCGGGCCCGGACGGGATGCGGATGGCCTTCTACGGCGACCTGTTCCGCCCTCCGGGCCACACCCTCGGCGTCGGGGACCCGGTGTTCATGCCGGACGACGTCGAGGCCGGCTTCGAGGCCGAGCTCCTGCTGGAGTGGTGGGCCCAGTGCGCCCGCACCGACCCCGGGGTGCCCCCGCCCGGTACGACGGACACGCTGGCGCGTTCACCGAGGGCGGTGCAGACGGCGTTGCGGGTGCTTCAGCACTCCCGCTTCTTCGCCGACATCTCCTTGCGGGCCCTGGTGTTCGACCTGAAGCAGGTGCGTCGCTATCTGACGGACGACGGCTTGCGGGCCGCGGCGCGGCGCCGGGTGGAGGAGGCGATCGGGCCGGACACCCGGGTCGTCGTCGCCCACTCACTGGGCTCGGTCGTGGCGTACGAGGCGCTGTGCGCGCGGCCCGGCCACCAGGTGCGGGCGCTGGTGACGCTGGGGTCGCCGCTGGGGATGCGGATGGTGTACGACCGGCTGCGCCCTGAACCGGGCGGCTGGCCGGGCACGACGGCATGGACGAACATCGCCGACGAGGGTGATGTGGTGGCGGCGGTGAAGGACCTGTCCCTGTTCTTCGGTGCGGGAGTGACGGGGCAAGGGGTGACGGGGCAAGGGGTGACGGGGAAGGTCGTCCACAACGGCTCGCACGCCCACGACGCCACGCTGTACCTGACCGCGAAGGAGACGGGCCGGGCGGTAGCGGAGGGGCTGGTATGAGCGACGGTACGGCTGCCGGGGACGGCGGGCCGCGCCGCTTCCTCATCGCCACCGCGGTCAGCCACTACCCGCACGCGCCGGAGTGGGACCGACCGGGGCTGGTCGAGGCGCGCCGCACGCTGGTGGAGCTGTTCACGACCAAGCTCGGCTACAAGCACGTCTCCGACCTGGGCGCGAACCCGACCCAGCAGCAACTGCTGCGGGAACTACGGGAGTTCTGTCGCTCACCGGAGCGGCGGGCGGACGACATCGTGGCGGTCTACATCGCCGGGCACGGCGAACTGCTCGACAACGACGAGTACGTACTCCTCGCCTCGGACACCAACCCCGACGACCTGCACGACGCGCTGCCGCCGAGCACCCTGGCCCGGAAGATCCTCGCCGGGACGAAGGTGCGGCGCCTGCTGCTGATGCTGGACACCTGTTTCTCGGGTCAGGGCGGCAATGAACTGCTCGCCGCCATGGCCAAGTTGAAGAACAGCTGGCGGGAGAAGGACGCGGGCCTCGCTGTCATCACGTCCGCGCAGCCGAACGAGCTGGCACAGACGGGTGCCTTCCCCGAGCTGCTGGCGGAGGCGGTGAACAGCCTCGCCACGGCCGGTTACACGCCCCCTCTGCTCTCCCTGGGCGCGGTCGTCGAGGCCACCCGCAACAACCCCAAGCGCCCCGACTTCCAGCACATCGGCTGGGAGATCATCGGCCTCACCGGCGAGATCCCGCCCTTTCTCCCCAACGCCAAGCACAGCAACCGGCTCTCGCACACCGACATGGCCCTGCAACAGGCGGCGGAGTGGGAGGAGCAGGACAGCCGACGGGACGTGGAGTTCCGGACCCGGTTGCTGCGGCGGGCGATGGGGCACCGGGACGAGGAGCGGGTGGGATGGTGGTTCTCCGGGCGGCACCGGGCGTTGCGGGACATCACGGCCTGGCTCACTGAACTACCGTACGAGCGGCCCGCGTTGGTGGTGACGGGCGACCCCGGCTCCGGCAAGACGGCGGTGCTGGGGCTGTTGGCCGCGGTGAGTGATCCGGAGTACCGGCGGACGGTGCCGTTGTCGAGCCTGGGGCTGAGCGCGGAGCTGCTGCCGCCGTCGAGGGCGATCCGTACGGCGGTGTACGCCCAGAACCTCACCGACCAGCAGGTGGTGCGGGCGCTGGCGGCGGCGTTGCGGCTGCCGCCGGTGGAGGCGGTGGCGGACCTGTTGAACCACCTCAACGCGGGGCCGGAACCGGACCGTCCTCGCGTGGTACTGATCGACGGCCTGGACGAGGCGGCGACGCCGAGCGCCCTGTGCGGCCAGGTGCTGCGACCGCTGATGGAACTGGCGGGAGACCGTCTGAGGCTGCTGCTGGGCACCCGGCCGCACCTCCTGGCCCCGCTGGGACTGGAGCGGGGCGACCAGGTCGACCTGGACTCGCCCCGGTACGCCGATCCGCAGGCGGTGCTGGCCTACGCGGTCCGCAACCTGGTCGACGCGCACCCTGAGTCGCCGTACCTGGAATGCGAGAACGATCTACGTCTCGGGGTGGCCCGGGCGGTCGCCGCGGCGGCGGGCCACTCCTTCCTCGTCGCCCGCATCACCGCCGGCACACTGGCCGCGACACCCGTACTGCCCGATCCCCGGAACACCGTCTGGCGCCGCTCACTCCCGAGCGCCGCGGCCGACGCCATGCACCGCGACCTGCACCAGCGCTTCGGCGAGGGCGCCGACCAGATCCTCGACCTGTTGCGACCGCTGGCCTACGCCGAGGGCCAGGGCCTGCCCTGGGAGGACATCTGGGCGCCACTCGCCTCGGAGCTGTCGGGGCGGCGGTACACCAACGAGGACCTGCGTCAGCTGCGGCGGGACGCGGGGGCGTATGTGGTGGAGGCCGTCGAGGACGGGCGGTCGGTGTACCGGCTGTATCACGAGGCGATGGCGGAGTATCTGCGGCAGGGGCGGGACTTGGGGGAGGCGCATCGGGCGTTCACCGATGCTCTGCGGCGTGCGGTGCCCCCTGGGCTCGACGGCGGCCGCGACTGGGCGCGCGCCCACCCCTATGCCCTCCGCCACATCGCCGTCCACGCGTCCCGGGCGGGCCTGCTCGACGGTCTGGTGGCGGAACCCGAGTACCTCGTCCACGCCGACACCGACTCCCTTGTGCCCCTCTTGTTGGAAGTCGAGAGTGACACCGCCCGGCTCCACGCCGCGATCTACCGTGCGTCCCTCGAAGTGCACTGGCACCTCGACGCGGGCGCGCGCCGCCAGGTCCTCGCCCTGGACGCCGCCCGCTACAACGAGCCCTCTCTACTGGAAGCGTTCAACAGCCGGTCCCCGGAGTCGGCCTGGAAACCCGTCGCCGCGTCCGGCTCCCATGTGGACGGCAATCTGCGCAACGTTCTCACGGGCCACGACGGAGCCGTGTTGGACGTGGCGTGCGCGGAGGTGGAAGGCCGCACGATCGCCGTCACCGCTTCGACGGACACGACGGTGCGGATCTGGGACCTGACCACCGGACGGCCCATCGGCTCCCCCATGACCGGCCACACCGGCAGCGTGAGGTCAGTGGCCTGCACGGCACTGAACGGCCGGCCGATCGCCGTCACCGGATCAGATGACAAGACCGTGCGAATCTGGGACCTCACCACCGGACGCCCCATCGGCACACCCATGACCGGCCACACCGGCAGCGTGGCGGCAGTGGTCTGCACGGCACTGGACGGCCGGCCGATCGCCGTCACCGGATCAGACGCCACCGACACCACCGTGCGGATCTGGGACCTCACCACCGGACGGCCGATGGGCGAGCCCATGGACGTGGGTGATCGTGTGTGCCCACTGGCAGTGGCCACGGTGCGTGACCGCCCGGTCGTCGTCACAGGCCCCGACCTGTCCATGTGGGACCTGGCGACTCGTCGAGAGCTGATGCGGCTGCCGTCGGACAGCCCTTTCTGGGCGAGCAAGATGGCGTGCACGGAACTGGACGGGCACCCCGTCGTCGTCTTCTGCGGAGTCACAGAGCAGGTGCACTTGTGGGATCTGGAGACATGGCGGCTTCTGGGAACCTTCGAAGGTCCTGACAACTGGCTTGAGGCGGTGGCGTGCACAAGGCTGGACGGCCGTCCGGTCGCCGTCGTCGGCTCCGACTACACGATGAGGGTCGTGGACCTCACGACGTGTCGGGAGATCGCGCTCCTCACTGGCCACACCATGGCAATGGGGTCGCTGACCTGCACGTCGTTGGCCGGACAGCCGATCGTGGTGAGCAGCGCGTGGGACACGGTTCGGATCTGGGACCTGACCACCCGCAAGGCCCTCGGCCGACCCGTGATCGGTCACACCGACTTGATCTGCGCCGCAGATCTCGGGGTCCTCAAGGGTCGACCGGTCTTTGTCACCAGCGCCGCCGACCACACGGTGCGCAGATGGGACGTGAGCACGGGCCTACCCGTCGGCGAACCCTTGAAGGGCCCCGCGCAAAGGTCGTGGGCTGCCACGGCATGTACCGTGCTGCGAGGTCGCCAGGTCGTCGTCACCGGCTCCCTGGACGGCAGGCTGCAAGCCCGAGACCTGGAGACCTGGCAGCCCGTAGGCCCACCGCTCGAAGGCTCCACCACCGACGTGACTGGTGTGACGTGCGCGGTCGTCGAGGGTCGCCTTGTCGCCCTTGGCTGGTCGTTGGACGGCACAACCTGCGTGTGGGACCTCGAAACGGGTAAGGCCCTCTACCCGCCTCTTCGAGGTGACCGGGAGCTGCACACAAAACGCACATGCACCGTCCTGGACGGTCGCCCGCTCGCCATCACCTCGGACAGCGAGGGTACGCGGATCTGGGATCTGGCAACCCAACGGCCCGTCGCCGAGTTCCAGCACCACGCGAGGTCCCTGGCGTGCGGCGGGACAGCCGATCACCCCCTGTTGGTGACCTGTGGAATGGACCACGCCCTACGGGTCTGGGACCTCAGAACAGGTCAGCCGCTCGGCGAGCCGATGACCGGCCACAGCAAGCCGACGTTCTGGGTGACGTGCACCCTGGTCGACGGCCACCCGGTCGCGGTCACCAGCTCCTATGACAACACGATCCGCATATGGGACCTCACTGACCGCACCGCTCTCGACGTCATCCATGTCTCCGGAGCCTCCAAAGCCCTGCTCCTCCCCGGATCCGACACCCTGGCCTGCACCTTCGGAAGCGACGTGGCCGTCTTCACCCGCCGATGAACGCTTCTCCCCCATTCCACGTCTTCGATCACGTGGCCCAAGCCGAGCAACTCACCCACGCCCCAGCCTCGCAGGCGGCGCCCCCTGCCCGGAACCAGCTGCTGCGCAGGGTGTGGACCCGCCACCGCATCCCGCTCCTGGCCACACTCCCCACCGTCCCCTTCTACGCCCTCTGGTGGGCGTTCCTCGCCACCGGAGGCGGCGACCTGGCCGCCCAGTACGCGTGGACCGACTTCGCGACGCGGCACGGCGGCTCGGCCTACAACCTCTTCTGGTACGGCGGCACCCACACCGCCAACTACAGCCTGATATCCCCGTACCTGATGGCCTCGCTGGGCGTCCGGGCGGTCACCGTCGTCTCGGGGCTGGCGGCGACCTGGCTCGCGGCCGTCCTGATCACCCGGGTCGAGGGGCTCCGAAGACCCCTGGGCCCGGCCCTGCTCGCGTCCTTCGCCCTGTGGTGCAACGTGGCCTCCGGCCGCACCACCTTCGCCCTCGGCGTGGCCTTCGGACTCGCCGCGTGTCTGCTGCTCTCCCGGGAGCGACGGATCGTCCTGGCCGGCGCCTACGCCGCCCTCGCGACGATGGCGAGCCCGGTGGCCGGCCTGTTCCTGGTGGTCGTGGGTGCCGCCTTCCTCCTGACCCGGGACTACCGCCGCGCTCTCACCCTGCTTCTCCCGCCCGCGGTCACCGTCGGCGCGACGACCCTCCTCTTCCCCTTCAAGGGCGAGCAGCTGATGTTCGCGGACCGCATATGGCCGCCCTTCTTCCTGGGCCTGGCCGTGACATTCCTCGCCCCGCGGTCGTGGCGGGTCGCCCGGTGGAGCGGTGCCGTGTACGCGGCGGGGGCCGTCCTGACGTACCTCATTCCCTCCCCCATCGGCACGAACGTGGAGCGCTTCGCCGAGCTCTTCGCCCCCGCGGCTCTCCTGGCCGTCCTGGTCGCCCAGCCCCGCCTCGCGAAGCTCCGACGGAACCTGCTGATCACCGCGCTCGTCTTCTCCGTCGCCTGGGTCGGCAAGAAGACCGGCGACGACCTCTACGTCTCCACGAAGGTGCCCGCCTGGGCCACCGAGACCCACGGAGTGGTCCGCGCCCTCGACCGCCTCGGCGCCGACCGCACCCGCGTCGAGGTCGTCCCGGCCCGCAACCACCGCGAGGCCAGCGGCCTCGCCCCGTACGTCAACATGGCCCGCGGCTGGAACCGCCAGCTCGACATGGAGCGGGCCCGCCTCTTCTACGACGGCTCCTTCTCGGCCACCACCTACCGGGCCTGGCTTGACCGCTGGGCCGTCGGCTACGTCGTCCTCCCCCTCGGCAGGCCCGACGGCTACGCCAAGGTCGAGGCCCGCCTGATACGCGAGGACCGGCCCGAGTGGCTGGAGCCGGTATGGCAGGACGCGCACTGGCGCGTGTACCGGGTGCGGGACGCGGTACCGCTGGTCTCCGCCCCCGCGACGGTCGTGTCGACGTCCAGCGCCGACCTCGTCGTACGCCTCCCCCGGGCGGGCACGACCACCGTACGGATCGCCCATTCGCCGTGGCTGCGCGTGGACGGCGGCGGCTGCCTCGCGCCGCGGGGCGAGTTCACCCGCCTCTCGGTCTCCGCCCCCGGCGACTACCGGATCAGCTCGGAGTACCGTCCTTCAGCGGGGTCGGGGAGCCACTGCTGACCTGGTCCTTCTCCGCCTGTGCCGTCACCGTCCGGGCGCGCGGCCCCTGGAACAGGTACGTCACCCCGAAGCCCGCGCCCACGACCACCGCTCCGCCGGCCGCGTCCAGGACCCAGTGGTTGCCGGTGACGACGATCGCGATGGCGGTGAAGAGGGGGTGGAGGAGGCCGAGGGCCTTCATCCACCACTTGGGGGCGAGGACGAGGATGACGAGGCCGCACCAGAGGGACCAGCCGAAGTGCAGGGACGGCATCGCGGCGTACTGGTTGGTGAGTTCGGTCAGCGTGCCGTAGTCGGGCCGGGTGAAGTCCTGGGGGCCGTGGACCGTGTCGATGAAGCCGAGGCCGGGCATCAGGCGGGGCGGGGCGAGCGGGTAGAGCCAGAAGCCGATCAGGGCGAACACCGTCGCGAAGCCGATCGCGGTACGGGCCCAGCGGTACTCGACGGGGCGGCGCCAGTACAGGACGGCGAGGATCGTGAGCGGCACGCCGAAGTGGAACGACTCGTAGTAGAAGTCGAAGAAGTTCCGGAGCCAGTCGACCTTCACGACGGCGTGGTTGGCCCAGTGCTCGATATCGAGGTGCAGGGCGCGTTCGACGGAGTGGATCTCCCGGCCGTGCTCCTCGGCGGTGACCCGGCCGGCCGAGTGGGAGTCGCCGGCCGCGGCGAGGCGGATCTGGGCGTACACGTAGTAGGTGACCCGGATCAGCAGGAGCTCGAAGAGCAGGTTCGGGCGGGTGATCACCCGGCGCAGGGCTCCCACCAGCGGGATGTGCCGGAAGCGAGAGGGAACCGGGTCGGCGTACCGGGTCGGGATCGGCGTCTGCCAGTACGGCGACGTACGCGACAGGAACGGGACGACGGCGGCCGTGGCGAGCGCGGCCAGGAGGACCAGGTCGGCGCGCAGCGGGTGGAGGATCACCTTGTCCGGCACCATCATCTTGGCGGGCAGCGTCATCACGAGGACGACGGCGACCGGCCACACGTACCGGTCGCCCGCCCGCTTGCCGACCTGCCCGACGACCGCGAGCAGCACCCACAGCAGCTGGTGCTGCCAGGCGGTCGGGGACATGACTATCGCGGCGCAGCCGGTGATCGCGACGGCGAGGAGGAGCTGTCCGTCGTGGGCGTAGCGCACGGCGCGGCGCAGCGCGAGGACGGCGACGGCGGCTCCGAGGAGCAGGAAGAGCGCGATCTCCAGGGGCCCGGTCAGCCCGAGCCGCAGCAGGGCGCCGTGCAGGGACTGGTTGCCGAGGTCGTCGGCGCGTCCGCCGAGGCCGACGCCGGCCATGTGGTGCACCCAGTAGGTGTACGAGTCACGGGGCATCGCCACCCAGGCGGCCGCCGTGCACGCGGCGAACGTGGCGCCGGTGGACAGCGCGGCCGGGCGGCGGCCGGTGAACCACAGCAGCGGGGTGAACAGCAGCAGGGTCGGCTGAAGCGCGGCCGCGAGGCCGATGAGGACGCCGCTGGCGCGTTCGCCCCGTACCGCGAAGCAGCCGAGGAGGACGAGCAGCACCGGCATGATGCTGGTCTGGCCGAGGTAGAGGGCGTTGCGCACCGGCAGCGACAGCATGAGCAGGCTGACGGCGACGGGGGCCGCGAGCAGCGAGGTACGGCGGCTCACCGGCTGCGGCAGGGCGCGGGCGGCGACCAGGCCGAGGGCGACGACCAGCAGCAGCGTGCCGAAGGTCCAGCCCCAGCCGAGGGCCTGCTCGGCGGCGCGGGTGAGCGGTTTCAGGACGAGTCCGCCGAACGGCGTACCGGTGAACTGTGTCGACTCGTACAGCGAACCCTTCACATGCAGGACGCCTTCGGGCCCGACCCAGGTCTCCAGATCCGTCAGCCGTTCCCCGCGCGGCGTGCTGAGGACGACGGCCACCTGCCGTACGGCGAGAATCGCGGCGATCAGCCACAGCCCGAGCCGTGCCACCCGGACGCGTGCCTGGACCGCCCCGACGGCGGTAGCTCCTCCCAGCGCCTCCGCCGCTCGCCCACCGCGCTCAGCATTCGCCACGCCCCGTCGGCCTCCCGCCCCGGTCGTCTCAGGTCCCACGCTTGCACCGCCCCGGGAGAGACGCAGGCAACCCCCGCTTCACCTGACGTCTGCTCTCCTTTTGCCCGGTTGACGATAGTCGTGCGCCGATTCCCCCGCCTCCCCTGGGGCCCCGCTCGGGGCTCCGCCCAATAGCTCGGGGGTGGCGGTTCGATGGCGGGTGCAGGTCGCATGTGGCGCCAACCCAGGGGCGCGGGGAACTGCGCGAGCAACCCACCACAACCCGCACCCGCCATCGAACCGTCGGCCGCCTGCGCGGACCGCGTGAATCCACCATCCTGGGAATCAGTGCCGCGGAACACGGGTAGTTAGCACATCTAACTAGCCATACGAAAGGCAAGGCGATGAGCGAGTCGCAGCTCTGGGACGAAGTCGACGAGTACTTCTCCGCCCACCTCTCCCCCGAGGACGACCCCCTCCAGGCGGCTCTGCGCGACAGCGACGCGGCCGGACTCCCGCACATCAACGTCACCCCGTCGCAGGGCAAGCTCCTCCAGCTCCTCGCCCAGATCCAGGGCGCCCGCAACATCCTGGAGATCGGCACCCTCGGCGGTTACAGCACCATCTGGCTGGGCCGCGCCCTGCCCGCCGACGGCCGCCTGATCTCGCTGGAGTACGACTCCAAGAACGCCGAGGTCGCCACCCGCAACATCGCGCGGGCGGGCCTGGACAAGATCGTCGAGGTGCGGGTCGGCCCGGCCCTGGAGTCGCTGCCCAAGCTGGCCGACGAGAACCCGGCCCCGTTCGACCTGGTCTTCATCGACGCCGACAAGGCCAACAACCCGCACTACGTCGACTGGGCGCTCCGGCTCACGAGCACGGGCAGCCTGATCATCGTGGACAACGTGGTGCGCGGCGGCCGGGTCGCCGACCCCGACGACAGGGCCCCGGACGTCCGGGGCACCCGCGCCGCGCTCGAACTGATCGGCAGCCACCCGAGGTTGAGCGGTACGGCGATCCAGACGGTGGGCGCCAAGGGCTACGACGGCTTCGCCCTGGCCCGCGTCCTGGCGTGAGCCGCCCGCCCCGGCACGTTCAAGCCTCGTGATAGAAGCCGACGTTGACGCTGCGCGGCGCGGTGCGGTCCTGGACGACGATCTCGCCGCTGCCGCCCCGGGGCAACGGCACGGTCCCGCCGTAGCCGATCGGCTGGGCGTACTCGCCGACGGTCAGCCGCACCTCGGAGGACGGGTCGGGCTGCGAGCCGCGCAGCCAGGTCACCTGCCACGCCCCGTCCGGCCCGCACAGGAACTCCAGGTGGACCCGGGACACGAACAGCCAGTCGTCCGGCGTCGAGAGCCGGCACACCGTCCTGTCCCGGCCCACCCGCAGCACGGCACCCGGCTCGCTGGGCGCGTCGGCCATGAGCATGCCGGCCGTGGCACCCTCGTCCGCCGCGGACACGGCGGCCATGGTGAGTTCGAGCACGTGCGCTCCTCCTGAAACATCCTTGAGGGGCAGCCTTTTTGGCCACCGACGCCGCATGATAAATCGACCGGCACCGCCGCGTCCGGCACAATGAACTCATGACCGAGCGAAAGCCCCCCGGCGTCCCGTTCGATTCCTGGATCGACAAGCAGATCCAAGATGCGCAGCAGCGCGGCGACTTCGACAAACTGCCCGGAGCCGGCAAACCCCTGCCGAACGATCTGGAATCCCCGTACGACGAACTGTGGTGGGTCAAACGCAAGATGGCCCGCGAGGGCCTGTCGGTCCTGCCCCCGGCGCTCGCCCTGCGCAAGGAGGCGGAGGACGCCCTGACGGCGGCCTACGCGGCCAGGTCCGAATCAGCCGTCCGAAAGATCATCACAGACGTCAACGCCAAGATCCGTGACATGCTCCTCAAGCCGCCGCCCGGCCCTCCCCTGGGCCGCAAGCCGTACGACGTGGAACAGGTGGTACGGGAGTGGCAGGAGAGGCGCCGGACAGAGGGTTAGTCACCTGTGCCAGGAGTGTCAGAGGCGTAGCAGCCGTTCCGCCAGCTCCCGGTAGTCACGCAGCGCGAGCCGCAGTTGCTCGGTGTCGGCCTGCTCGTCGGCCGCCTGCCAGGACGTACGCAGCGTGCGACGCCGCTGCGCCATGGCGTCGCTGACCCGCCCGACGAGATCCTCGACCAGCTGGTCGGCCTCCTCGACGGCGGCCCGGGGACCGTCGACGAACCCGGCGACGGCGTGCTGGAGCCTGAGCTCGAACTTGTCGGACTCGTCATGCGGCATGAGCGCGGTGACCTCGCGCCCGGTCCTCGTCACATCCGTCATGCCACTCAACTCCCCTTCACATGACGCCCGCTGAGGGCCCACGGCAGATGGGCGCGATGACCGTCGGAGCCCCTCCCGGACTCACGGGGCCGACGCCCGACCGGCCCGGTCAGATCCTCGAACAGCCCCCGGGCCTCGACCATGGCCTCCCGCATCTCCTCCGTACCCGGCTTCCCGCCTTCGGGCCCCTCGCTCACCCGCGCGTGGGCGACCCGGTGCACATGCCGGTACCCGTGTACGTGGTGCGCATGGTGCACGGACAGAGCGGAGAGCTGCTCCTCGTACTGCGCGCCGTCCGGGAACCCGCGCGCCTGCGCCAGATCCGCGAGCAACCGGTCGGCCTCATCGACGGCGTCCTTCGGCGAGTCGACGAAGTGTTCCTGGGCCGCCGTCCACCGAGCCTCGAACCGCTCGGCCTCCTCCGGCTCCAACGCCCGCTCGCGAAGCCCGCCGTGCCGCTCCACCCGCTGGGCGAGCTCCCGCTCGGCGGCCTTGACGTCCCCGTCGTGCCGGGCCACGGCCCGCTCGTATTCGGGCCCGAAGCGCCGCTTCAGACCCCGACCGCTCCGCGTACCCCGAGCACGCGGAGCAAGGACGGCCGCGCCGATCACCGCGACGACCGCCACTACCACGACCAGAATGATCACACCTGTGGACATGTATGCCGGGTTGCCCGCGGGAAGCGCCTCAAACGGCCGTCGAATCGGCCACCCCCGGCGTGTCGATTCGGCGCCGCCCCGATCGACGTCATGGTGAAAGGCGTTGACCGCACAAGGAAAGGAAGGGCCATGTCACTCGTCCGCGTCCACAACTTCTCCATCTCGCTCGACGGCTTCGGCACCGGTGAGGGTCAGAGCCGGGAGACACCGTTCGGTCACGCCGGTGAAAGGCTGCACGGGTGGATGTTCGCCACCGGCTTCTGGCACAGCATGACCGGCCGTCCCGGCGGAACCGGCGGCGTCGACGACGCCTTCGCACGGCAGCACGGTCCGGGGATCGGCGCCGAGATCATGGGCGCCGGGAAGTTCGGCCCGCCCGGCTGGCACGAGGACCCGGAGTGGAAGGGGTGGTGGGGCCCCAACCCGCCCTTCCACACGCCGACCTTCGTCCTCACCCATCACCCTCGCCCGTCGATCGAGATGGAGGGCGGCACGACGTTCCACTTCCTCGACGCGTCGCCCGCCGAGGCACTCGAGGCGGCCCGCGAGGCGGCGGGCGACCAGGACGTACGCATCGGCGGCGGTGTCACCCTGCTCCGCGACTTCCTCGCCGCCGAGCTCGTCGACCACATGCACATCGTGGTGACCCCGATCCTGCTCGGCCGAGGCGAACGCCTCTGGGACGGACTGGAGGGCCTGGAGCAGGCCTACGACATCGAGGCCATCTCCTCGCCCAGCGGAGTCACCCACTTGACGTTCACCCGGGCGACCTCGGCCGGGGAACGCGGATAGCCGCCGCTTCAACAGAGCCCTGCCTGCCCGAGAGGCCACACATATCGGCTTGCGGTGCCACCGCCCCCCGTCATCACAATGACCCCATGACCTGGACCGTCGCCCCGGAACCCCCTGACTCCCCCACCGCCACCGCGCTCTGGCGGGCGTACTACACGGAGGTCAGCGACCGCTACTACCTTCTGCACGAGGGGCGCCGTACGGACCCGGCCGAACTGGAACGCGAGATCGCCGCCCACACCGGGAGCGAACTCCTGCTCCCCAAGGGCCAGTTGCTGGTGGCCCGGCACAACAACGAGCCGGCCGGCACAGCCGGCGTACGCCTTCTGAACCCACAAACCGCCGAACTGACCCGGGTGTTCATCCACGAGCCGATGCGCGGCAAGGGCGGCGCCCCCCTGCTCGTCCAGGCCGCCGAGAACACCGCCCGCTCCCTGGGCGCCACCCGCATGATCCTGGACACCCGCAGCGACCTGAGGGAGGCCCGAGCCCTTTACGCCCGCCTCGGCTACTCCGAAACACCCCCGCACAACAACGACGTCTACGCGGAGCACTGGTTCACCAAGCCCTTGTACTGACGACGAGGGGACGAACCGTCAGCCGCGTACGGCGCGAAGGGGCCGTGTCGGGGGGTGTCCGCCCGCAGCGGCGGGCGTCGACGCCGAGCCCTTCTCAAGGAACCGAGCCGCCCGACCGAGGACGGACACCCCCCGGCGCGGCCCCACCCCCACCAACCCACCGAACCCGCGCTACACGAACCCCCACTCACCGAGACGGGCCGCCGCAGGCATCTCAGGGGCGCGGGCTGTATCGATTTGCGGCTCCGCCGCGTGGGCGCGACCAGCCCCCACCCACCGCAACGGGCCGCCGCAGGCACCCCCGCTCAACCGCCGGAGGCCCCCGGCTGTTCCCGGTCCGACCCGCACAACTCCTCATTGATCTCCTTCACCAGCTGCACCAGATCAGTGGACCGCCCCGGCCCCCACCAGTCCCCCAACAACTCCGCCAACGACTCCTCCCGGACCCGAGCCAACCGCGCGGCAACCTCCCGCCCACCCTCGGTCAGCACCAGGTCCAGCCCCTCCCGCACGGCCAACCGCCGCTCCTCCACCTGCCGAGCGGCACCGAGAATCACCGGCAACGGCACAGAACTCCGCTCGGCGAGCACCGCCGGCTCCACCCACCCGTACTTCTTGATCCGCAGCAACAGCCAACTGGCCGCGGGCAACAGGTCGTACCCGGCCCGCTCGGTGATCTCCCGGTACACCTCCCGCCGCCCCTCCCGCGTCCCGAGCACCGACAACGCCCGGCACACCTCGTCGTACGACGACCGCTCCACGGGATTACTGGCGAGCGTCTCGGTGACATCGGGCGCGGTCACCGACCCCCGCAACCGGTCCTCCCGCAGGAACCAGGCCAGCACGAACCCGACCAACGCCACAGGCGCGGCGTACAGGAAGACATCGGTGATCGAGGACGCGTACGCCTCCAGCGCGGCGGGCCGCAACGCCTCCGGCAACCGGGCGATGTCGCGCGGATCGGCCTCCAGCCCCTCCAACGAGACCCCACTCGGCAGCCGCACCCCCCGAAACGCCTCCACGAGCTTGTCGTCGAGCCGGCCCGCGAAGATCGTGCCGAAGATGGCGACGCCGAACGACGCCCCGATGGACCGGAAGAAGGTCGCCCCGGACGTGGCGACGCCGAGATCCTCGTACGAGACGGCGTTCTGCACGATCAGCACGAGCACCTGCATGACGAGCCCGAGCCCCAGCCCGAACACGAAGAAGAAGCAGCTCATCTCCCAGGTGGAGCTGTCCACCGCGAGCTGGTGCAGCAACAACAGCCCCAGCGTGGTGACCCCGGTCCCGGCGACCGGAAACACCTTCCACCGCCCGGTACGGCTGACGATCTGCCCGGACGCGGTCGACGCCAGCAGCATGCCGGCGACCATCGGCAGCATGTGCACACCGGACATGGTCGGACTGACACCCTGCACGACCTGGAGGAACGTCGGCAGATAGGTCATCGCGCCGAACATGGCGAACCCGACGATGAAGCTGATGACGGCCGACAGGGCAAAGGTCCGTACCCGGAACAGCTTCAACGGAAGCACCGGCTCGGCGGCCCGCCGCTCAGCTGCGACGAACGCGCAGGCAAGCACCAGCCCCAGCACCGCGAGCCCGACGATCTGCGCCGACCCCCACCCCCACGTGGTCCCCCCGAGGGAAGCGACCAGCACCAGACACGTGGCCACGGACGCGATCAGAAACGTCCCCAGATAGTCGATGACGTGCCGGGTCGACTTCCGAGGAATCCGCAGCGCACCCGCGATCACCACCAGCGCGACAACCCCCACGGGCAGATTGACGTAGAACACCCACCGCCAGCTCAGATGCTCCGTGAACACTCCGCCCAGCAACGGGCCGAGCACACTCGTCGCCCCGAACACACCCCCGAACAACCCCTGGTACCGCCCGCGCTCCCGTGGCGAGACGATGTCCCCCACGATCGCCATGGACAGCACCATCAGCCCGCCGCCGCCCAGCCCCTGCACGGCCCGGAAGGCGATGAGCTGAGCCATGTTCTGCGACATTCCGCACAGTGCGGACCCGACGAGGAAGATCACGATCGCGATCTGGAAGAGCCGCTTGCGCCCGTACTGGTCACCGAGCTTGCCCCACAGCGGAGTAGCGGCCGTGGAGGCCAGCAGATACGCGGTCACGACCCAGGACAGATGCTCCAGGCCGCCGAGATCGCTGACGATGGTGGGCAGGGCGGTCGACACGATGGTCTGGTCGAGCGCGGCGAGCAGCATGCCGAGCAGCAGCGCGCCGATGGAGACGAGGACGTTGCCGGGCACGTTCTCGTGCGTGTCGGCTCCCCGCCCCGGGGGCTGCGCGCCACGCACATTTCCCGGCATACCGTGCGCGTCCCCGGCCATGAAGACCTCCCGAGGGTCTCGTTACACCCCCCATCGTGATCGCTATAGCCGGTTATGGCCTGTCGAGTCCCTTTGGAATCAGCCCTTCCGGGGGCTTCCGGAGACCACGTGAGGAACGTCTGCATAGTGTGGGGAGTTCGCGAGGGGGAGGGACGAACGCGTGACAGAGCGGACGGACACGAAGGGTCCGGAAGACCAGGAGGGCCCGATAGGCCGGCACGGTCACCCCTGCCCGGAGTGCGGTACGCCGAGAGCCGCCGACAACACGCCGTCCTGCGGCTGCGGCCCACGCGTGTCCGAGGCTCTGCGCGACGCCCGCACCGCGGAGGCGGCAGCGGCGGAGGACTTCGATCCGCTTCGGATACGCCCATACGTGGAGCTGGAGCCGGAGGCCGACGGCGACGACGCTGCCGCCGCACCCCGCCCCGACGAAACGATGCCGCTACGGCCGATACCGCCGGCGCCGGCCGTCCCGCCCAGCAGACGGGACCTCAGCCTGTTCGAGTCCGGCCCGGCCGACCCTCACATCGTCGTAGCCGACGCACCGGACACAGCGGCGCCCCGTCACCGCCGTACCCGCACGGTCCTCCTCGGCGCGGGCGGCGCGGTCGTGGCCGTGATCGCGGCCGCGGGACTGGCGAGCGGCGTGTTCACCTACGAGAGGCCGTCCCGGGACAGGGCACTGCCGGACGGCGTACGGGCCAGTGTTCCGGCCCCGTCCACCAGCGAGGCATCGCAGCCGCAGGCTCCGCCGCGTACGCAGCCGACACCGCACTCTCCCTCCCCGACCCCGACCGCGACCGCGACCGCGTCTTTGCCCCCCTCCCCGTCACGGTCCAGCGCGTCCCCCACCCCCTCCCCCTCCACGCAGCCGACGACCGCCGCCCCCTTACCCACGGAGGCCGCCGGCGCCCAGGAGGAGTCCGCCGCGGCCCGAGAC
>NZ_JAGMUL010000054.1 GCF_019049285.1 Streptomyces sp. AC550_RSS872 | reverse complement strand
AACGCCCGGTTACATTCCGAACCCGGAAGCTAAGCCTTACAGCGCCGATGGTACTGCAGGGGGGACCCTGTGGGAGAGTAGGACGCCGCCGAACAAATATTAGAAAAGGCCCACACCTTACGGTGTGGGCCTTTTCGCGTTTCAGGACGGGATCACCAGCCCGGCGTCGTACGCCAGAATCACCGCCTGGATCCGATCCCGCGAGTTCGTCTTCGCGAGGATGCGGCCCACGTGGGTCTTCACGGTGGACTCGGCCAGATGGAGGCGAGTGGCTATCTCCGTGTTGGTCCAACCCTGGCCGATCACCGTGAGGATTTCGCGTTCGCGGTCGGTGAGGGGAGCCAGGCGCGGGTCCATAGGTGTCGGCTCCTGGGTGCCGGCCGGGTTCTGCTTCGGTAGATGGTGGACGTACGCGTCGAGGAGGCGGCGGGTCAGGCTCGGGGCGACCACCGCGTCGCCCGTGGCCACCGCGCGGATGCCTGAGAGGAGCTCCTCCGGCTGGGCGTCCTTGACGAGGAAGCCGGAGGCTCCCGCGCGGAGGCCGGCGTAGGCGTATTCGTCGAGGTCGAAGGTCGTGAGGATCAGGACGCGGGTGCGGTCGCCGGAGGCGGTGATGCGGCGGGTGGCCTCGATGCCGTCGAGGCCGGGCATGCGGACGTCCATCAGGACCACGTCGGGGCTCAGCTCCGCGGTCATGCGGATCGCCTCGCTGCCGTTGGCCGCTTCGCCCAGCACGGTCATGTCGTCCTGGCTCTCCAGGAGCATCCGGAAGCCGAAACGCTGGAGGGACTGGTCGTCGGCTATGAGGACGGTGGTCACTGCGGGGTTTCCTCCGGGAGGTGCAGGTGGACGCGCCAGCCCTGTTCCGGGTGCGGGCGTGGGCCGGCTTCAAGTGTGCCGCCGTACAGGGCGGTTCGCTCGCGCATTCCGGGCAGGCCACGGCCGCCAGGGGGTTGAGCGGGGTGGGCGGGGCTTGTGCCGCCGGTGTCGGTCACCGTGACGGTGACGGCGCCCTTCTCCTCGTACGAGAGCTCTATGGCCGCTGTGGTGCCGGGGCCGGCGTGTTTGAGGGTGTTGGTGAGGGCTTCCTGGATGACGCGGTAGACGGTGAGTTGGCGGCCCGGGGCGAGGGTGGGGGTGCCGTGGGTGGTGGTGTGGACGGGGAGGCCCGCGGCTCGTACGCCTTCGAGGAGTTGGGCGAGGTCGGTGAGGGTGGGCTGGGGGGTCAGTTCCGGCTGGGGGGCTCGGGCGTGGTCCTCGTCGCGGAGGACGTCGAGCAGGCGGCGTAGTTCGCCGAGGGCCTGGCGGCTGGTGGTGGCGATGGCGTGCAGGGCCTGGGTGGCGCGTTCCGGGGATTTGGCGGCCGCGTACTTGCCGCCGTCGGCGAGGCCGGTGATGACGGAGAGGTTGTGGCCGATGATGTCGTGCATCTCGCGTGCGATGCGGGCGCGTTCGGCCGCGGCGGCGAGCTGGGCCTGCTGGTCGCGTTCGATCTCCAGGCGGCGGGCGCGGTCCTCGAGGGCCTCGGTGTGGTCGCGGCGGGTGCGGACGGTGATGCCGATCGCGGTCGCCACGGCTATGGACATCAGCACGGGGACGATGTCCTGGTCCGGGCTGCCCTGTGGGTGGCGGGCGGCCATCACGGCGATGGGCGCCGTCATCAGGGCTGCCGCCCACCACAGATGGCGCGGTGGGCGGCGCAGGGCGATGTGGGAGATGACGAGGAGTTGGAGCAGGAACGCTTGGAGGGCGATGCCTGTCCAGGCGTTGACCAGGGCGAAGGGGGCTATGAGGAGGAGAACGGCCCGGGGGTGGGTGCGTCGCAGGAGGAGGGGGACGGAGAGGCCGAGGCTCAGGGTGAGGACGAGCCAGCCGGGGTTGTCGCGGTCGCGGGCCACGTTGAGCCAGCCGCCGCCGTAGTAGTCGATGAGGGCGGCCGTCACCCAGAAGCCGGTGAGGTGCAGGTCCCAGACGAGCGGATGGCGCCGGTCGAAGGCCCGCACGCGTCGGGTGATGCGGTGTATGTGCTGGGTGAGGGGTTCTGTCCCTCGCTCTTCCGTCACGCCGTCCATCGTGCTGGGTTTCCGGCAGACGGCACAGAGCCGCAGGCCGTATTCCGGGTGAGGGATGTCGTACCCAGGTACTACGGTGGCGGCCATGAGCACCACGAGCCCCGGGGCCTACGTGATCCGTTCGATACGTGCCGACGAGTGGGTCGCCGCGAAGGAGCTGCGGTTGGCCGCGCTGCGGGATCCGGTCGCGCCGATCGCCTATCTGACGACCTATGAGGAGGCCGTGGCCCAGCCCGACTCCTTCTGGCAGGAGCGGGCTGCCGGGGCCTGTGAGGGTGCCGAGCAGGCGCAGACGATCATCGCCGAGGGGCCGGACGGGCGGTGGGTCGGGACGTTGACCGTGCTGGTCGAGGAGCCGGGGACGACCGACTGGGCCGGGTTTCCGGTGGAGCGGAAGCAGGGGCACGTCGTCGCCGTGTTCGTGCGGCCCGAGGAGCGCGGGATCGGGCTGACCGAGGTGCTGTTCGACGCCGCCCTTCAGTGGTCGTGGGCGCGTGGTGTGGAGCGGGTGCGGCTGATCGTGCACGAGGAGAACGGGCGGGCGCAGCGGTTCTATCGGAAGGTGGGGTTCGTTCCGAGTGGGGTGACCGTGCCGCTCGGTGGGGGGTCGGAGGAGTCCGAGTGGGAGTTCGTCATCGAACGGCCGTGACGAGCCGGCCGCTCGGGGCCGACTCGTCGGTTCACACCGGGAGTTCGTCGTGCGGCCAGCGGGAGCGGGCCTGTTCCCGGGACCGGAGCAGGGCCAGGGTCGGCATGCCCCGGTCCGCTCCGGTGGCCAGCAGCTCCGGCAGTTGGGGAAGCGGAGCCACGGCGGCGACGTCGTCCAGGACGAGCGTCAGTGGTGGGTCGAGGCGACCGGAGGATGACCGTTCGGCCATGCGCCGGCCGCGCTCGACCACGCTTGCGGCGAGGGCCGTCAGGAGTGGCATGGCGCCCGGGTTGGCTCGGGGGTCCTCGATGGATTCACCCACCACATAAAGCGTGCCCCCTTCATGGACGAAGGAATCCAAGGTAAGGGCATCAGTTCGGTTTGGGTTGCAGGATTCCCGGATGTTGACCGTGGAGAGCGCCGAGAGGGCTCTGGTGTTCAACTCCTGCGCCATGTCCCGGCGTTTCGGGTGGGCTGTGAGCGCGGCTTCGAGTTCGCCTGCCGCGCCCGGGGCCGCTTTCGGGTTAGTACGGAGGATGCGTACGGCGTCCTGGATCTGGGCGCCCTGGGACCAGCGGTGGACGTGCCGGATGGTGCGGCCGTCGATGGCCGCGGCGTGGAGGTAGCTGCGAAGGAGCGTTTCGGCTGTGTCGCTGACCGCCTGGTCGAGGCGGGAGGTGGGGCGGACCGGGGTCAGGAGCGCGGTGGCTCTGGAGACCGCGGTCTGCTTGTCCTCGCAGCCTGTGGTGGGGGACCAGTGGAGGCGGGCCGGGGTGTCGCAGAGGTGGGTGGGGTCGTAGAGGAGGACCGGGCCGAGTTTTGCGCGGGTGTCCTTGGTGTCTTGCCAGAGGGCCGGGTTTGAGGTGACTACGAGGGTGGCGCCTTCCGCATCGTGTACTGCATGGGTTGCGGTTGACTGGCGGCTTTCCCTTGGGGCTACGAAGAGTTTTTCCCACCCGCCCACCCGTTCGGTGATCCGAGAAGCCCGGGGGTCCGCCCCAAG
>NZ_JAGMUL010000053.1 GCF_019049285.1 Streptomyces sp. AC550_RSS872 | reverse complement strand
ACTTCCTGCACACCTACAACCACCACCGCTGCCACACCGCACTCGGCGGCCACCCACCCATCACCCGCGTGAACAACCCTGCGGGTCAATACAGCTAGGCCCTGTCGTCAAATTCCCGTCGTCCGCCCGAAGGGCGGGCCGCGCGGCGTCGTGGGGGCACCTCCCGCCCGAGCCGTGCGAAGCGCGGTTCGAGGTGGGGGTGCCCCCTCTGGGGGAGCGTGCTTGGCGCCGCGCGGCAGGCGGGAATTTGACGACAGGGCCTGGGGCGGGATCTTCGAGGAAGCCGCCAACATCAATACCCCGCACACGCATTGACCTGACTAGACCACTCGACCTACGTTCACCGGGCAGCCGTCCCAGCGCCACGACGAAGTGCCCGCAGGAGGTCATGCCCGTGCGCCCCACCGCCGCCCTCCCCCCACGCCCCGCCCTCCCCACGCTCCTCGCCCTCACCCTGGCCGCCGCAGGCACGCTCACCGCTTGCGGCGGCGGCTCCGGCAGTGACCCGGACACCATCAAGGTCTCCTTCAAGCAGTCCACGGACAACTCCATCAAGGTGATGGACACCTACCTCGCGGACATCAAGAAGCAGTTCGAGAAGGCGAACCCCGGCAAGAAGGTCGAGTTCGTGCCCATCAAGGCCCCGGACTCGGAGTACTACACCAAGCTCCAGCAGATGCTCCGCTCCCCGAAGACCGCCCCCGACCTGGTCTACGAGGACACCTTCCTGATCAACTCGGACATCACCAGCGGGTACCTGAAGCCCCTCGACCCGTACCTCGCCAAGTGGAAGGACTGGGGACAGTTCATCGACACGGCGAAGTCGGCGGCCAAGGGCGAGGACGGGAAGACGTACGGCGTCCCGGACGGCACCGACACCCGGGGTCTGTGGTTCAGCAAGGACATCTTCGAGAAGGCCGGTCTGCCCGCCGACTGGCAGCCGAAGACCTGGGACGACGTCCTCGACGCCGCCCGCACCATCAAGCAGAAGGCCCCCGACGTCATCCCCCTCAACGTCTACACCGGCAAGCCCGTCGGCGAGGCCGCCACCATGCAGACGTTCGAGATGCTGCTCTACGGCACGGGTACGAGCGACGGCACATCGGACCCCCTCTACGACAAGTCCGCCAGGAAATGGATCGCCGGCAGCCAGGGCTTCAAGGACTCCCTCTCCTTCGTCGAGACCGTCTACAAGGAGAAGCTCGGCCCGGACGTCTCCGACGCCCTCGACCCCAACGTCATGACCCGCGTCCGCGGCGAGTGGCTGCCGCGGGGCAAGCTCGCCATCGCCCTCGACGGCTCCTGGCTCCCCCAGGACTGGCTCCCCGGCAGCGGCCACGAGTGGCCGCAGTGGTCCGAGGAGCTCGGCCTGGCCGCCATGCCGACGCAGAACGGCCAAGCTCCCGGCAAGGTGAGCATGTCCGGCGGCTGGACCTGGTCCATCCCGGACAAGGCGGCCAACCCCGACCTCGCCTTCGAGTTCATCAAGACGATGCAGACCAAGGCGAACGCCCAGAAGTGGTACGTCGCCAACTCCGGCATCGCGGTCCGCGAGGACGTGGCCGCCGACCCCGCGTACACCGAGGCCCAGCCCGGCATCAAGTTCTTCACGGACCTGGTCGCCAGCACCCACTACCGCCCGGCCTACCCGGCGTACCCGAAAGTCTCCACCGCCGTCCAGGAGGCGATGGAGGGCGTGACGACGGGTGACATGTCGGTGGAGGAGGCGGCGAAGGGCTACGACGAGGAGCTGAAGTCGGCGACGGACGACCAGGTGATCGAGAAGTGAGCGCGGCCGGGACGGGGCCCCGCGGATGAAGCCGGCCCCCTCCCTCCCCCGCGCCCGCTCCCTCCATCGCCTCCGCTCCCTCACCCGTGCCCTCCCCGTCACCCCCGCCGCCATCCTTCTCGTCCTCTTCCTCGCCGGCCCCATCGCCTACTGCGCCTACATCGCCTTCACCGACCTCCAGCTCACCGGCCAGGCCGAGGACTCCTTCGTCGGGTTCGACAACTTCCGTACGGCGTTCGACGACGAGGCGTTCCGCAACGCGGTCCGGCTCACGCTCGTCTTCACCGTGATCTCCGCGCTGATCGGCCAGAACACCCTGGGCCTGGCCCTGGCCGCGCTGATGCGGCGCGCGTCGAAGCCCGTACGCACACTGGTGGGTGCCATCGTCATCACGGCGTGGGTGTTGCCGGAGGTCGTCGCCGGTTTCCTGCTCTACGCCTTCTTCCGCCGCGAAGGCACCCTGAACGCGATCCTGGACTGGCTCCATCTCCCCAGCCAGAACTGGCTGTTCACCCTCCCGATCCTGGCGGTGTCCTTCGCGAACGTCTGGCGCGGGACGGCCTTCTCCATGCTGGTCTACTCGGCGGCGCTGGGCGAGATCCCCAAGGAGATCACCGAGGCGGCCGAGGTCGACGGCGCCGGCGGCTGGCGCCGTATGTGGCACATCACGCTCCCGATGATCCGCCGCTCCATCGGCACCAACCTCATGCTCATCACCCTCCAGACCCTGTCCGTCTTCGGGCTGATCTGGGTGATGACGAGGGGCGGGCCGGGCGGCAGGAGCCAGACCCTGCCGCTGTTCATGTACGAGGAGGCGTTCCAGAAGAGCATGATCGGTTACGGCACGGCGGTCGCCCTTCTGCTGCTGGTGGTGGGCTCGCTGTTCTCGGTGGTCTACCTACGGCTGCTGCGAACGGAGGTCTGACGCCGTATGGCTCGTACGCTCTCGTCCCGACGCACCGCCCGCCGTCTGGCCGCCGACGCCGGTCTCCTGGTGGTGGCCGCGGCGTTCGTGCTCCCGCTGGCGTGGGTGATCCTGTCCTCGCTGGACACCGACGCCGACCTTCAGGTGAAGCTCCCGGACGGGGTCACCCTGGACAACTTCGACGCGGTCCTGACCGCGGACATCACCTTCACCCCGCTGCTCAACAGCCTGCTCCTGTGCGGCGGCGGGACGCTGCTGACGGTGGCCTGCGCCGCGCTCGCCGCCTACCCCCTGTCGCGGTTCCGGTCCCGCTTCAACCGCCCCTTCCTGCTGACGATCCTGTTCGCGACGAGTCTGCCGATCACGGCGATCATGGTGCCGGTGTACGCCCTCTTCGTGCAGGTGAACCTGATCGACACCATGGAGGGGACGATCTTCTTCTTCGCCGCCTCCCAACTGCCGTTCGCCATCTGGCTGATGAAGAACTTCATGGACGGGGTCCCGAAGGAGCTGGAGGAGGCCGCCTGGACGGACGGCGCGTCCTCGCTCCAGTCGCTGGTGCGGGTCGTGCTGCCGCTGATGGGACCGGGGGTGGCGGTGGTGACGGTGTTCTCGTTCGTGATGATGTGGGGGAACTTCTTCGTTCCGTTCATGCTGCTGCTCACGCCGGACCAGATGCCGGCGGCCGTGAGCATCAACGAGTTCTTCGGGAACCGCGGGACCGTGGTGTACGGGCAGCTGGCGGCGTTCTCGATCATCTACTCGACGCCGGTGATCCTGCTCTACGTGCTGGTGGCTCGGCGGCTGGGGGGCGGGTTCGCGTTGAGCGGGGCGGTGAAGGGGTGATCGTGCGGCGGGGCGGGGTCGCACCGCGTACCGGCCGCGCCTTCGGGCACGCGCATCGGCCACACCGTCGGGATCGAGCCGCGCGCCATCCCCCTCGTCCGACCCGTCGCCCCGCCTCCCGTTGACGTACTCGTCTTCGGCACCCGCCCGTACGGTCGACCACCGCTCCGCGCCGTCGGGGCCGGTACCGCGCGCCAGCCAGGAGATCGACAACAGAAAGCGCTCGCGAATATGCCGCCTGACCTTGCCGTTCACCGACCGTCACCGGCCACCGGCCGCGGCGCGGCTCCGTCCCCGCGGCACCCGCACCGGAACCCGGCCGGCCCCGCAAACGATCTCGCCCGTCAACGAACCCGCCAGTAGCCGTAGTTTCATACAATCCGTAATCCTGGCCGAACAGACCGTAGTCACGCCACCCGCCCGGGCCTACGTTGTGGCCCGTGCGCCGACCCCAAGCCCAACCGAACCAGCCCGACCGAACCAGCCGCCGGACCCCGCCCACTCCCCCGTTCAACGCCCCCGCCGCCCGCAGACTCCGCGCCGCCCTCAACATGGGGCCCGAGCACGTCGCCTACGGGATGCGCGCGTCGTACGGACTGCCTTACGTCACCCAGGATCTCGTCGTCGCCTGGGAACGGGAGATCGCCTCCCCCGACAACAGCGAACTCACCGCCCTCGCGGGTGTGCTGTGGTGCTCGCCAAGCGAGCTGCTCGGCAAGCCGCGGACGCTGCGCGAACACCGCCTCGCCCGTGGCCTCGCGCCCGAGGACGTGGCGCGCGCCGTGGGGCACGAACTCGTCGCGTACCTGCGCATGGAGGAGAACGACGACTGGCAGGGCAACGACCGCCAGTCCGCCGCCCTCGCCGGCATCCTCGGCCTGACGGTCCCGGACCTCCTCACCGTCACCGGCCGCGACACGGCCCTGGCCGAGCTGCTGCGCAGTGCCGTGACGACGCGCTGGCAGGCGTACGTCCGCCCGGTCGGCAAGATGGTGCCCCTGGACCGGCGCCTGCTGGAGGACGCCCTCCAGCAGCTGCATCAGAACTACCAGGGGCAGATGACCGCCACGCTCAGCTGGGGCGGCGGCGGCAGTGAGTCCAGCGCGGCCGGCCGCGAGTTCCTGGAGCGGATCGTGGAGTACTTCTGGGCGACGATCGGCGGAGCAACCGCCTGACCGCTCGGTGCCGGACCTCTAGAACACCGACTCCGCCTCGTCCATGCGGTCCTTCGGCACCGTCTTGAGCTCGGTCACCGCCTCCGCCAGCGGCACCATCACGATGTCGGTTCCGCGCAGCGCGGTCATCCGGCCGAAGTCGCCCCGGTGCGCGGCCTCCACCGCGTGCCAGCCGAAGCGGGTGGCGAGGACGCGGTCGTACGCCGTGGGCACGCCGCCGCGCTGGACGTGGCCGAGGATGACCGGCTTGGCCTCCTTGCCGAGGCGCCGCTCCAGCTCGAAGGCGAGGGCCGTGCCGATGCCCTGGAAGCGCTCGTGGCCGTACTGGTCGATCGCGCCCTTGCCGTAGTCCATGGTGCCGTCGGCGGGGTGGGCACCCTCGGCGACGCAGATCACCGCGAACTTCTTGCCGCGCGCGAAGCGCTCCTCGACCATCTTCACCAGGTCAGCGGGGTCGAAGGGGCGCTCGGGCAGGCAGATGCCGTGCGCGCCGGCCGCCATGCCGGACTCCAGGGCGATCCAGCCGGCGTGACGGCCCATGACCTCCACGACCATCACACGCTGGTGCGATTCCGCGGTGGTCTTCAGGCGGTCCATGGCCTCGGTGGCGACGCCGACCGCCGTGTCGAAGCCGAACGTGCGGTCCGTCGAGGAGATGTCGTTGTCGATGGTCTTCGGCACGCCGACCACCGGCAGACCGGCGTCGGACAGCATGCGGGCCGCCGTCAGCGTGCCCTCGCCGCCGATCGGGATCAGCGCGTCGATGCCGAAGTCACGGGCGATGTCGATGGCACTGTCGCAGGCCTCGCGCAGCCGGTCGCGCTCCAGGCGGGACGAGCCCAGGATGGTGCCGCCGCGGGCCAGGATGCCGCTGACGGCCTCCAGGTCGAGGCTGCGGTAGTGGCCGTCCAGCAGGCCCGCGTACCCGTCCTCGAAGCCGATGACCTCGTCGCCGTACTGCGCGACCGCTCGGTGCACGACCGACCGGATCACGGCGTTCAGGCCGGGGCAGTCGCCGCCTGCGGTGAGAACTCCGATGCGCATCGTGCTGTGTCTCCTGCTCGCTGTTGATACCGGTGAGCCAGTCCGATTGTTTCACGTCCGCGAGGACGATGTCGCTCCTGCACTAACGGGCGCCTTATCCACCGCCAAGGGTATTGTCAAGAGGGTTTCGCTCACCCCACTGGGCGATTTTGTGACGCCCATGGGGACACCCGAGACGACGACCGCCGATCGACGACGACCGCCGATCGACGAGAGCGACGATCGACGAGAACGACGGACGACAGAAGAAACGGAGAGCACGCGTGACGCGCAGCGTGTACGTGACCGGCATCGACCGCGGCGACGGCCGCCAGGTCGTCGAACTGGGAGTCATGGAGCTCCTGACCCGGCAGGTCGACCGGGTGGGGGTGTTCCGGCCTCTCGTCCACCACGTCCCCGACCGCCTGTTCGAGCTGCTGCGCTCCCGTTATCGCCTCTCCCAGGACCCGGCGACGGTCTACGGCATGGACTACCACGAGGCGTCCGCCCTCCAGGCCGAGCGCGGGACGGACGAGCTGGTGTCCACGCTGGTCGACCGGTTCCACGCCGTCGCCCGCGACTACGAGTTCGTGCTCGTCCTCGGCACCGACTTCGCCGACACCCAGCTCCCGGACGAGCTGGCCCTCAACGCCCGGCTCGCCAACGAGTTCGGCGCGAGCGTGATACCGGTCGTGGGCGGGCGCGGACAGGCCGCCGAGTCGGTGCTCGCCGAGACGCGCAACGCCTACCGGGCGTACGAGAACCTGGGCTGCGACGTCCTCGCCATGATCACCAACCGGGTGGCCCGGGACGACCGGGACGAGATCGCCCAGCGGCTTCGGTCACGGCTGCCGGTGCCCTGTCACGTCGTCCCGGACGAGCCCGCGCTGGCCGCGCCGACCGTGTCCCAGATCGCCCAGTCCCTGGACGCGAAGGTCCTGCTCGGCGACGACTCGGGGCTCGCGCGCGACGCCCTCGGCTTTGTCTTCGGCGGGGCGATGCTGCCGAACTTCCTGACCGCGCTGACCCCGGGCTGTCTGGTGGTCACCCCGGGCGACCGCGCCGACCTGGTCGTCGGCTCGCTGGCCGCGCACAGCGCCGGCACCCCGCCGATCGCCGGTGTGCTGCTCACCCTGGACGAGCGCCCCGGGGACGAGATCCTCACCCTCGCGGCCCGCCTCGCCCCGGGCACCCCGGTGCTCTCGGTGCCGGGCTACAGCTTCCCCACCGCCGAGCAGCTCTTCTCCCTGGAGGGGAAGTTGAGCGCCGTCACCCCGCGCAAGGCGGAGACCGCCCTCGGCCTGTTCGAGCGGTACGTCGACACCGGCGACCTGCTGGAGCGGCTCTCGGCCCCGAGCAGTGACCGGGTCACGCCGATGATGTTCGAGCACAAGCTGCTGGAGCGGGCCCGCTCCGACATGCGCCGCATCGTGCTGCCCGAGGGCACCGAGCCGCGCGTCCTGCACGCCGCCGAGGTGCTGCTGCGCCGCAACGTCTGCGACCTCACGCTCCTGGGCCCGGTCGACCGGATCCGCAAGCAGGCCGCCGACCTCGGGATCGACCTGGGCGACTGCCAACTGATCGACCCGGCGACCAGCGAGCTGCGCGACACGTTCGCCGAGAAGTACGCCCAGCTGCGCGCCCACAAGGGGGTCACGGTCGAGCTGGCGTACGACGTCGTCAGCGATGTGAACTACTTCGGGACCCTGATGGTGCAGGAGGGGCTGGCCGACGGCATGGTGTCGGGGTCCGTCCACTCGACGGCCGCGACCATCCGACCGGCCTTCGAGATCATCAAGACCAAGCCGGACGCCGGCATCGTCTCGTCCGTCTTCTTCATGTGCCTCGCCGACAAGGTCCTCGTCTACGGCGACTGCGCCGTGAACCCCGACCCGAACGCCGTGCAGCTGGCCGACATCGCCATCCAGTCGGCGGCCACCGCCGGGCAGTTCGGCGTGGAGCCGCGGATCGCGATGCTGTCGTACTCGACGGGTACGTCCGGTTCGGGCGCCGACGTCGACAAGGTGCGCGAGGCGACCGAGCTGGTGCGCGAGCGGCGGTCCGACCTGAAGATCGAGGGGCCGATCCAGTACGACGCGGCCGTGGAGCCGTCGGTCGCGGCGACCAAGCTGCCGGAGTCCGACGTCGCCGGTCAGGCCAGCGTGCTGATCTTCCCGGACCTCAACACCGGCAACAACACCTACAAGGCCGTCCAGCGCTCGGCCGGCGCCATCGCCGTCGGCCCGGTGCTCCAGGGTCTGCGCAAGCCGGTCAACGACCTGTCCCGGGGCGCTCTCGTCCAGGACATCGTCAACACGGTCGCCATCACGGCGATCCAGGCCCAGTCCCCTGCCCCGTCCCCCCAGTCCCTCCAGTCCCTCCACGAGAAGGCCACCGCCCAGTGAGTCCGTCCCGCGTCCTCGTCCTCAACTCCGGCTCCTCGTCGGTGAAGTACCAGCTGCTCGACATGCGTGACAGCAGCCGGCTGGCCATGGGCCTCGTCGAGCGCATCGGCGAGGAGACCTCCCGGCTCAGGCACACCCCGCAGACGGGCGGCGGCGAGACCCGGGAGTGGAGCGCGCCCATCGCCGACCACGACGCCGCCCTGAAGGCCGTGTCGGCGGAGCTCGCCAAGGACGGGCTCGGGCTGGACTCGCCCGAGCTGGCCGCGATCGGTCACCGGGTGGTGCACGGCGGCAAGCGGTTCACCGAACCGACCGTCATCGACGACGCCGTACTCTCCGAGATCGAGCGGCTGATCCCGGTGGCCCCGCTGCACAACCCGGCCAACCTCACCGGCATCCGCACGGCCCAGGCGCTGCGCCCGGACCTGCCCCAGGTCGCCGTCTTCGACACCGCGTTCCACACGACGATGCCGGAGTCGGCCGCCCGCTACGCCATCGACGTCGAGACCGCCGACGCCCACCGGATCCGCCGGTACGGCTTCCACGGCACCTCGCACGCGTACGTCTCCCGGGCCACCGCCGAGCTGCTGGGCAGGGCGCCCGAGGACGTGAACGTCATCGTGCTGCACCTCGGCAACGGGGCGTCCGCGTCCGCCGTGCGGGGCGGTCGTTGCGTGGACACCTCCATGGGGCTGACGCCTTTGGAGGGGCTCGTGATGGGTACGCGCTCCGGTGACACGGATCCCGCCGTCATCTTCCATTTGGCGCGTGTTGGCGGAATGTCCATCGCGGAAATCGACACTCTTCTCAACAAGAAGAGCGGATTGATCGGCCTGTGCGGCGACAACGACATGCGGGAGATCCACCGGCGCATCGACGAGGGCGACGAGCGGGCGCAATTGGCCTTCGACATCTACATTCACCGGCTGAAGAAGTACATCGGCGCCTATTACGCGGTGCTCGGCCGGGTGGACGCCATCGCGTTCACGGCCGGGGTCGGCGAGAACGCGGCGCCGGTGCGGGCAGCCGCCGTGGCGGGCCTGGAGCAGCTGGGCCTCGCGGTGGATCCCGAGCTGAACGCCGTACGCGGCGACGGGCCGCGGCTGATCTCGCCGGCGGGCACGCGGGTGGCGGTCGCGGTGGTGCCGACGGATGAAGAACTGGAGATCGCGACGCAGACCTACGCGTTGGTCGGGGAGAACGTCTAAACGGCCGAGTAACACGGCTGAGCAAAGTGAAGCTCATTTGTATCTTCCGCCAGACGGAATATTCCGCGGCGAAACAAACCGATAGGATCGTCCCATGCGCCGTTCGAAAATCGTCTGTACTCTCGGCCCCGCGGTCGACTCCCACGAGCAGCTTGTCTCGCTGATCGAGGCGGGCATGAACGTGGCCCGCTTCAACTTCAGCCACGGAACGCACGAAGACCACCAGGGGCGGTACGAGCGCCTGCGCGCCGCCGCCGAGGAGACCGGCCGGGCCATCGGTGTGCTCGCCGACCTCCAGGGCCCCAAGATCCGTCTGGAGACCTTCGCCGAGGGCCCGGTGGAACTGGAGCGCGGTGACGAGTTCGTCATCACGACCGAGGACGTCCCGGGTGACAAGCAGATCTGCGGGACCACCTACAAGGGCCTGCCGGGCGATGTCACCAAGGGCGACCAGGTCCTCATCAACGACGGCAACGTCGAGCTGAAGGTCACCGAGGTCGACGGCCCCAGGGTGAGGACGATCGTCATCGAGGGCGGTGTCGTCTCCGACCACAAGGGCATCAACCTGCCCGGCGCGGCCGTGAACGTGCCGGCGCTGAGCGAGAAGGACGTCGAGGACCTCCGCTTCGCACTGCGCATGGGCTGCGACCTGGTCGCCCTGTCCTTCGTGCGGGACGCCAACGACGTGCAGGACGTGCACAAGGTCATGGACGAGGTCGGCCGCCGCGTCCCGGTCATCGCCAAGGTGGAGAAGCCGCAGGCGGTGGCGAACATGGAGGACGTCGTGATGGCGTTCGACGGTGTGATGGTCGCCCGTGGCGACCTGGCCGTCGAGTACCCGCTCGAGAAGGTCCCGATGGTGCAGAAGCGGCTCATCGAGCTGTGCCGCCGCAACGCCAAGCCGGTGATCGTGGCGACCCAGATGATGGAGTCGATGATCACCAACTCCCGTCCGACCCGCGCCGAGGCCTCCGACGTGGCCAACGCGATCCTGGACGGCGCGGACGCGGTCATGCTCTCGGCGGAGTCCTCGGTCGGCGCCTACCCGATCGAGACGGTCAAGACGATGTCGAAGATCGTCACCGCGGCCGAGCAGGAACTCCTCTCCAAGGGCTTGCAGCCCCTGGTCCCCGGCAAGAAGCCGCGCACGCAGGGCGGTTCGGTCGCCCGCGCGGCCTGCGAGATCGCCGACTTCCTCGGCGGCAAGGGCCTGGTCGCCTTCACCCAGTCCGGCGACACCGCCCGCCGCCTGAGCCGCTATCGCGCCGCCCAGCAGATCATCGCGTTCACCACGGACGAGTCCACCCGCAACCAGATGACCCTCAGCTGGGGCGTCGAGCCGCACGTCGTGCCGTTCGTCAACAGCACCGACGAGATGGTCGACCTGGTGGACCAGGAGATCGTCAAGATGGGTCTGTTCAACGAGGGCGACATCGTGGTGATCACGGCGGGGTCGCCGCCCGGGGTTCCGGGGACGACCAACATGGTGCGGGTGCACCATCTTGGTGGCGGGGCGCGGGACTGACTCGCACTGGCCTGGTAGGGCCGTCGTACGGCACTGAGGGCGCCCCCTGTGACAGCGGGCGCCCTCGTCCTTGTGCTCAGCGGTGCCGAAGGGCATCCAAGGCGGTCCGCCTGATCCTCTTGGTCCGGCCCTTTCGAGAGACGACACGCAGGACATCCTGGTCGGCAGTCACATCAACCGCTCGCCCTTGAAGCCAGTCGGACCAGTCGTCGATGAGACCGTCGACGGCCTCTGCCGACACGGCGCCCTGCCTCAGCGATTCGAGGACCCCGAGGTCCCGTGCCCGGCGTGCGGAGAAGCTGCGCACCGCCGGTGGGAGGATCCCTACCCATCGCTCGCGCTCGTCCCCCGGAACGCGTTCCAGTACCTCACCGACGACTCCGGATGCCAGGGGCCCATCCGGCTCCAGGGACACCGCGTCGAACAGCAGCGGCAGTGCGGCTGGGCTGTCCATCGCAGCACGGTAGAGGGCCCAGCGGTCGTGACCGTCGGCGAACGAGGCATCGTCCTCGTACCGGCCGACGACCCGGGCGAGCTGCCGCAGCACCTCGCCCAGGACTGGTGGGGGATCAGCAGCCACGTGCCTTGAACCTTTCCATGGCGACTCGGATGTTCTCCCTGATCGTACGGATGTTCTCGGTGACCACGGCCTGCTGGTGCCTGGACAGTTCCGGGTCGCCTGCCAGCGGCTTGCCGTTCTGACCGATGCGGACTTCCTCGCCCTTGCCCTTCACGTGCGCGTGCGGCGGTGCGTGGTCGTTCGAGTAGATCTGGACCTTCACTCCGTCCTGGTTCACGACCGTACCGACTCCCGGGTAGTCCGAGCCCGCCGCAGCCGATGCGGAGGCGGGCCCCGCGGACAGGCCCTTGGCGGACACTGCCGCCAGAGCCTTCGGCTTCACCGGACAGGTCTTCACCCTCCCCTCACGGATGTCCTTGATAAGAACGCGCATCTTGTCGAGCGTCCGCTTGGCCGTCACCGACTTCTCGAAGAACCCGATGGCACCCGAGGCGATCCGGACGATCGCCTTGCCGACACCGACGATCTTGTTTGCCGGGACGGCCTTGGCCAGCGTCCACAGGCAGCTCTCGACATCACCCTTGGTCAGGCAGTTCTTGAGGTCGGTCCAGCCGATCTCGTCGAGGAGGATCTGCCCGCCGTTCTGCTTGACCCACTCCAGCAATCCCTGCCCGGCGAGTGCCCTGGCCTCCCGGAACTCCTCGACGCACTCCGGTCCACAGCCGTCCAGGAGCAGCGACTCCTCATCGGCCGTGAGATCGGAACCGGCCCCGGAGCCGTGCTCCTCCAGCAAGGCCTGGGCGGCCTTCCGTTCCCGCTCCCTCTCCTCCTCCTCGGCACGGGTGGCAGCCGCGTCCGCGTCCTTGGCCGCGCTGTCGGCGTTGGAGGCCGCCTTCTCGGCCTTGACCGCGTCCGACTCGGCGTGCGTCGCGACCCGGTCCGCCGCGGCGGCATCGGTCTCGGCGGAGGTGGCTGCGGAGCGGGCGCTCTTCGCGTCCTTCTCGGCCTCCGTGGCATCGCGGTCGGCCTGGGCAGCCGCCGATTCGGCGTCGGTCGCGGCGGAGTTCGCCCAGAAGGCGTCAGTGCCCGCCTGCTGGTCGTACTTCTGGGCGTTCGCATCGGCCTTCTTCGCCGCCGCCGCGTCGGTCGCCGCGGCCTTGGCCGAAGCGTTCGCCGCCGCCGCGGAGTTGACCGCCTGCACCGCGTAGTCCGCGGCGTCGGCCGCCGCCTGGAGGGCGATCTTCGCGTCGCCGGCCGCCTTCTCGGCGAGCGCCTTGGCCTGCGCCGCCGCCTTCTTCGCCTCGTCCGACTTGGCCTTGGCCGCGCTCGCCTGCTGCTCGGCGAGAGTCTTGGCGGTCTGCCCGATCAGTACCGCGTACGCCGCCGAAGTGTCGCTCTCGCGGTACGGGGAGCCGATGGTGATCGCCTCGTCGCCCGCCTTGGTCGTCGCGGTCGCGGCGTCGCGGGCGGCCTGCGCGTACTGTGCCGTGGCGAGCGCGTACCCGGCGGTCTTCGCCGCCCACGCGGCCGTCTTGACGGACTCGGCTACCGCCGCGGTCGCCTCCTTGCGCGCGGTGATCGCAGCGGCCTGGGCCTCCTTCGCCTTGGCGTCCGCCTTCTTGGCCTTGTCCTTCGCGGACGCGGCCGCGTCGATCGCCTCGGCCGCCGCGGCGTGCGCGGTGGCAGCCGCAGCCTGCGTCTTCGCGTATGCCGCCTGCGCCGCGTCGGCTGCGGACCGGGAACGCTTCGCCGCGCCTTCCGCACGGGTCGCCGCGGCACGGGCGTTGACCGCCGCCGAGGTCGCCTCGTTCGCCGCGGTACGGGCCCGGGTCGCCGCACCCGCCGCTCCGGTGGCGGCGGTCCGTGCCTCCTGAGCCGCCTGCCGGGTCTCGCCCGCGGCCGCGGTGCCCTCGGCAGCTGCGGCGGCCGACTCCAACGCGGCCGCCCGAGAAGCGATGGCGTCCTTCTCGCGCTCGGCCTTGACCGCCTCGTTGCGTGCCTTGTACGCACGCGCTTCGGCAGCCACCGCCGCCGCCAGCTTCTGTGTCGCCGTCGAACCAGCAGTCTCCGCGTCCGTCCGGGCCGACTTGGCCTTGGTCGCCTCCCCCTGCGCCCGTTGCTCGGCGGCGTTGGCCTTCTTGCGCTCGCTCGCCGCGATGTCGCGCTCTCGCTCAGCGGTGGCCTTCTCGGCCTCCGCGATACCGCGCTGACGCTTCGCCTCGGCGGCCTGGTCCTTGGCCGTCTGCTCAGCCTTCTCGGCGGTCGAGCGGGCCTTCTTCGCGGTAGCGGCGTCGGCCTCGGCCCCTGCGGCCAGCTTGGCGGCGGATTCAGCGGCTGCCTTCGCCTGAGCCTTGGCCTCCAGCGCCGCCGTCTTACGGAACGCCGTGTTCAGCGCGTGTGTCTGGGTCTTCGCGAGCGCCAGCAGCGTCTGGGAGTCGGCCACCGTGGCCTTCGCCGCTTTCGACGCCGTCAGTGTGGCCTTCGCCGCCGCCTGGGCGGCCGCGGACGAGGCCTTGGCGACCTGCACCGACTGCTGCGCGTACAGCAGGCCCCGGCCGCGCGGCAGCTTCGCGGCGTCGGCAATCGCCCACGCCTTCGTCTGCTGGGTGCCCGCGGTGTCCGCGGCCGTCTTGGCCCGGGCGGCCGCCGCGTCCGCCACGGCCACCTGGGCCGCGGCCTTGGACTTCGCCGTGTTCAGATCCGTCGTGGCCTTGGTGAACTCGGCCTTCGTCGGGTAGTGGATGGAGTTCTTGTTCGCGGCCCAGTACTTCTGCCAGTACAGGATCTGGTCCGCCTGCCAGGCCTGCCGAACCGCCTCGATCATCGCGTTGGTGGCGACCCGCGTCTCCTTGGCCGCGGCGGCATCGGCGGTGACGATCGCCTTACGCTGCTCGGCCTGGCCGGAGTACTCCGCCTCCCACTCCGAGTACGCCTGCACGACCGGCCCGGTCAGCACCCGGTAGTGGTCGATCGGGTTGTTGCTGTCGCAGGCCGCCCAGGCCGACTTCAGGGCCTCGACCTCGGTGCGGAACTCCAGCGAATCCGGCTCGGGGGCCTTGGTCGGGAAACCGCCGAAGCGCAGGAACGTCGCGACGTCGTTGGCCGAGGAGTGGCCCATGTAGCTCGTGTCGAGCAGTTCCCTCCCGGCGACATCCTTGTACGCGGCGGCCCACGCGTCGTCGCCGGTGTCGAACCCGTCGAGCACCTTCTTGGCCTGATCCAGCGAGGCCTGGCCGGGTCTCGGTGTCGGATACTCCCACGCCCTGTCGTACAGGTCCTGCTGGGCGCCGAGGGTGAAGGCGACGATGTCCTTGCCGAAATCGGGCGCGGAGTAGTCCCGGCCGCCCAGTGAATTCGCCCAGGCGTAGGGCTTGTTACCAGCATCCAATTTTTCCTGGCGGTCCTTGTAGGTCCCCACGTCGGCCCGGCTCGCGTCCGAGTCCCGCCGGTGGGCGTCACCGAGCTCACCGAACGTCCAGTTCGCCACGATCGTGCGCAGGCTGTCGTCCGGGCCCGCGAGTTTCGTCGCCGCAAACGTCTTCATCTCGGGCCCGCCGAAGTGCACGACCCGCGCCACTTGGCATCGGTCCTTGCGGGCCTGTGCGCCGAGGCTGATGCGGAGAGAGCGTTCGTACGGGTTGGCCGGGTTGTCCCCCGGTTCTTCGGCGAGCGCGGGGGCGGCGGAGACGAGTCCGCCGAGTACGGCCGTCGCGGTCGCGAGCGCGATGGCTGCGAATCCCCGCTGTGCGCGTGCTGCTCGGGATATTCTGTGAGGTCTTTTTCGTGTCGTTCGCACGTCGATGCCTACCTGGATGGTCAGTCCGGATGGTTGGTCTCGTCCGCATGGGAACAGGGCACGACGAATCGTCGGCGGTGCCCGGCTGATGGTCATGCCGACGGCCCGCCGTGCGAGAAAAGCCAGGAAGTAGAGAGATCCCCGTCTATGTCGCGTGCGGTCAGCACGCGCCCCCGCGCCCCCTCCCCAGGGGACGCGATCATCATGGCAGTGGGAGCACCTTTACGGAACCCTCACTTCGCTCTTGAGTTCGATTGGCGCCAAGTGTGCGCCAAGAAGGCCGAAAGGGCTGTGCCCCGCCGGGTCGAAACCCAGCGGAGCACAGTCCTTTGCGGCTCCCGGAGAGACTCGAGAGGGCGGCGCTCAGCCGGTCACGCCGTGCCGTCGGTGGTGTACTGGTGCAGCCCGGGCACCGTCAGCGTCCCGCCGAACTGGCCGGCCTGGACGACCTTCACGTTCGTGAAGTAGATGAACGGGATGTTCAGCGGCGGCGGGTGCTCCGGGTCGAAGGTGATCGGGATCAGCCCGAGCAGGTTGCCCGAGATGCTCTCGGTGTACATCACCGTCTTGCCGTTGGTGATCGTGGACTTGGACCCCTTGGCCGCCTGCACGTGGTAGGTCTTGCCGGCCTGCTTGTCCTTGACGATCTGGTGCAGGTCGCCGATGTCCGTGCCGTCGGAGATGACGTACTTCAGCACCTTCTTCGTGGTGCCGTTGGCGGTCTTCACCTCGACGATGCCCTGGTAGTCCGCGCCCTTCAGGGTCAGGGAGCTGGCCTCCAGGTACCAGGGGTCGTCCGCCACGAACTGCTTGTTGTCGACGCCGCCCTCGGCGTCGGTGGCCGCCACGCAATCCTCGGGGTCCGTTGAGGAACTCGCGGAGGGGCTGGGCGAGGCGGTAGCCGCGTCGGCCGCGTCCTCGGCCGCCTTCTCGACCTTCTCCGCGGCGTCCCCGGCCGCCTTGGACGCCGTGTCGGTGGTGTCCTCGACGGTGTCCTGCACCGTGTCGGTGACCTTGTCGGCGCTCTCCTCGACGGTGTCCTTCACCGCGTCGGAGGTGTCCTTGGCGGACGAGTCGGACGACGCGTCCTCGCTCGTGCTCGGCGACGCGGACGGCGTCGGGCTCGCGGTGTCCGAAGAGCCGGAGCCGCCCGTGAAGATGCCGGTGATGGCGTCGCCTATGTCCTCGAGCAAGTTGCCGCCGCTCGCGGACGGCGCGGGGGACTCCGTGGCGGCGTCGCCGGACGGAGCCTCGCTCGACTTGCTCGCGGACGGCGAAGGCGTGGGCTCGGCCTCGTCGTCGGAACCCGCATCCGACGAAGAGGAACTGCCGGAGCCGGAGGAGGAAGAACCCGAGGAGTCGGAGGGACCCTCGGAGTCCTCGTCACCGGCCGACGCCGACGGAGTCGGCTCCGCCTCGTCGTCCTTGCCACTGTCCGCGCTCTCGGACGGCGACGGCGAGGCCGACGCATCCTTGGAGTCGTCCAGGGCCGCGACACAGGCCTTGTACTCGTCCGCCGTCAGGCTGTTCGACGTCGGCGTCGACGTGCTGTCGCTGTCGGCGATGGCAAGGCTCGATGTGAACCCCAGGCCCATCAGAACCGCTGTGGGCATCGCGGCGATGGCTACCGCCTTGCCGGCCGGCATGTGGAACCTGGTGAACAGCGGCTTCTTGGGTGCCGCGTGGCGCGGCCCGGTTCTCACACGGGACGCTTCCACATCAGCCCCGTGGGTCACCTCGTCAGCCGGCACTGTGCCTCCCGTTCGCCCCGTTCGCCGGGCTCGTTCCTGACAGATCGTTCGGCTCGCTCATCCCGTCCCCCACGGGCTTGAGGATCGTCGTGTCCGGGTCCGTGCCCTGAGAGGCGCCGCCTGTTCCCGAGGCGCCCTCCGCCAGGGGCGGTTCGCCCGGCGCCCACGCCACGGCCATCGCGCCGCCGATGAGGGCGAACAGGAAACCGACGATGAAGCCGCCGAAGTTGGACACCGGGATGGACACCAGGCCCAGCAGAATCGCCGCGACGCCCGCGAAGGTCCGGATGTGCTTCTGGAACCAGAGGCTGATGCCCAGGACGACGAGCAGCACACCGATGATCAGGGATCCGGCGCCCGCGGTGGTGGACATCGCGAGCGTCAGGTGCCCGATCTGGAGGTGCGCGTACGGGAAGTACATGATCGGAAAGCCGCCGATCATGATGAAAAGGCCGGCCCAGAACGGCCTTGTGCCCCGCCAGGCGCGGAACTGCAGCCTCCGGCGGGTGAACTGACCGGGCGCGGCAGAGGTCTCGGCGCTCATGGAAAACAGCTCCCTGGTGCGGCGTTGCTGTAGTGAGGGTGGTACTGCGATGGAAATGCGGGGGGTGAGTGAAGAGTTGGGCGGAAGGCGGACGGGCGGGGGCGCCTCGGCTCCCCCGCCCGTCACGGAGTGCTCAGTAGCACTCGACGCCGGCGCCCTTGCCCTTGTGCAGCGACATGTGCAGACCGCTCAGCTTGAAGGTTCCGGCGGTGGTCGCCCACGCCGTCTGCTTCACGTCGGTCAGCTTGGCCTTCCTCGCCTCCTGGCCGAAGCCATTCGGGTTGGCGACCTCCTTGCCGCCCTTCATGGGCGGGTTCTTCATCGAGCCGGCCGCAACACCGATGTTGATGTCGGTGAACACGGCGTTCGCGTCGAGTTCCTCGACGTCGATGTACAGGTTCTTGGCGTAGACCTGCTTGTCCTGGTCGCTGCTGTCACCCGCCTCCAGCCTCAGGGTGATGTCCCCGAGGAACGGGACGCTGGGGGTGACAACGGACTGGCACATCTTTTCGATGTAGGCCGTGTCGAACGCCGAGACCGCCACCGCGTGAGCAGTCTTCTCACCGGAGAGGGTGACCCCCGGATCGACGGCCCCGTACTGCGAGAAGCCCGTACCGTTGAGCTCCTTCGCCGTGACCTTGAACGACTGGCCCGACACACTGAACGACGCGGCGAGAGCGCCCTGCGCGAGGGCGACACCTATCGCAGCCGTGGCGGCGACGCTGGGCACCATGACCACAGCGAACCGCTTCCATCTGGTCCCGCCACGCACCTGGGACTCCATATTTCCTCCTTCTCGGACGTACATCTCCTGGCCCTGGCTGCCACCGTCAGCTCGACGGCTCAGCCGGGCAGGGATGGGAGAAGTGCTACGTCCTCGGGAAGGAGAGCGCCTGCGCTCGGTGGCGCGAACCGCACCCGAACAACCGGCGATCACCCCCGAGCGACAACCACTGGTCGCGCCTGACACGCATCACGCACAACCTTGCTGGACAGGCTTCGCCGGATGAGCGAAGACCCCCCTGCCCAAGAGCCGGCGCCACTGCCGCCGACTCTGCTCGGTGGGGACCCAGGAACTCCCGCGACCCAACCGGCTGCCGGGGTACGGGAATGGACCGAGCGTGGCCGATCGTGGTGCATTCTCGCCGCCCGCACAAGGGGCTTCGTTACTCAGTAGTAACGGCGGGATAACCGAACAACGACCCGCCGGTCTCGGACGGCGACACAGGGTGTCGCCCAGCGACCTGACAAGTCCATTAATCAACGGACAGAATCCGACAGAACGACGCCTGCGACTTACCCGCAGTAACTGCGGCCGCGATTACCAAGATTTGGTAAAGCGCGGCCGCAATGATGCTCTGTCAGCAAAATCTTTCACTCGGGCAACACGTGCCGCTGCGTTTAGTGACTGGTCAGAACGGGGCCGACGCCCCGCCCGAAGGCCCGGTCAGAACAGCGCACGCGCCAACGCCCGGCGCGCCGCGGCCACCCGCGGGTCCTCGCCGCCCACGACCTCGAACAGCTCCAGCAGCCGAAGCCGTACGGCATCCCGGTCGTCACCCACCGTGCGCCCCACCGTGTCGATGAGCCGCCCGAAGGCGTCCTCGACATGTCCGCCCACCAGATCCAGGTCGGCGGCGGCGATCTGCGCAGTTACGTCGGCGGGCTTGTCGGCGGCGTCCTTGCGCACCTGCTGGGGGTCGACCCCCTGCACACGCTGGAGCAACTCGGCCTGCGCGAGCCCGAGTTTGGCCTCCATGTTGGCCGGGTCCTCGCTCAGCACGTTCTTGTACGCCTGGACCGCACCGGCCAAGTCACCGGCGTCCAGGGCCTGTACGGCGGCCTCCAGCAACGCGTCGTACGGGCCGGCGGGCGTGGCGGGAGCGGGCTGGGCGGCACCGCCGGGCTCGGCGTCGGGGTCGACGGTGAGGCCGGTCAGACCGAACCGCTGCTCGGCTACGGTGACGAGCTGGTCCAGCGTCTCGCGGATCTGCGCCTCACCGGCCGCCCCCTGGAAGAGCGGCAGTGCCTGTCCGGCGACGACGGCGAACACGGCCGGAATCCCCTGCACGCCGAACTGCTGCATCAGCATCTGGTTGGCGTCGACGTCGATCTTGGCGAGGAGGAACCGGCCGTTGTACTCGACGGCGAGCCGCTCCAGTACCGGGCTCAGCTGCTTGCAGGGCTGACACCACTCGGCCCAGAAGTCGATGACGACGGGCACCTCGGCGGACCGCTGAAGGACCTCCCGCTCGAACCCCGCCTCATCGACGTCGATGACGAGGTCGGCGGGCGACACGGCCCCTCCCCCGCCCTGCCGGGCGGCCTCGGCACGCGCCTGCTCCGCCTTCGCCTTGGCCTCCTGGGCCGCCTTCACCGCGGCGAGGTCGACGACTCCGCTCATGGACATGTTCCGTGGCTGCATGCGTCTATCCTCCCCCGTCCGGCGCGCACTGTGAAAAGCGGTGTGAAAAGCGGTGTGATGGCCGGGCCCGCCCGGCCATGATGTCGACGCCGGGTCCCCACCCCACGTCAGTGGTCGTCGCTTTCGCTACGAGTCGTAGCGTAATGGCATCGGGTGCCTCCGGAACACCACCCCTCGGTGATCTCCCTCACGACCACACAGAATCCCCGGATATCCCCGGGGATATGGTCGGAGGATGCAGAGCAGCACCCCCGCCGCCCGTCCCGGCCGCCCCCGCAGCGCGGCCGCGGCCACGGCGATCCTGGCGGCGACACGGGAGGCTCTGGTCGAACTGGGCTGGTCCAAGCTCACCCTGGGAGACGTGGCGGCACGCGCGGGGGTTGCGAAAACGACCATTTATCGCCGCTGGCCCGGCAAGAACGAGCTGGTGGTCGACGCGGTGGCGGAACTCTTCGACGAACTGGAGCTCCCCGACCGGGGCTCCCTGGCCGCCGACATCGAGGGCGTGGTACTCCAGTTCGCGGCGATCCTGGACCGCCCCGAGGCCAGAAGCGGGCTGATGGCGGTGGTGGCGGAGTCGACCCGGGACGAGGCCCTCAGGGAACGCATCCGCGAGTCGATCGTCGAGCGGCAGAAACGCCTCGTCCTTCAGGGCCGGACCCGCGCCCAGACACGCGGTGAGCTGCCCCCCGAGCCCGACCCCGACGACGCCGCCCGCACCGTCGACCTCATCTTCGACGTGGTCGCCGGCGCGGTCGTCCACCGCACCCTGGTGAGCGGCCGCGCGGCCGACGAGGAGTGGGTACGCGGCTTCACCCAGGTGCTGCTGCTGGGCCTGCGGGGAGCGGCCGCGCCTCCCGACAGCCCCTGAGACGGTCCCTGAGCCGGCCCTGAACCGGTCCCCGAGCGGCAGCAGGGCGCCTCAGAAGCCCGCCGGCTCCGTGTACACCCCCCACTCGTCCCGCAGGACTCCGCAGATCTCGCCCAGGGTGGCCTCGGCCCGCACCGCGTCCAGCATCGGCTCGATCATGTTGGCGCCGCTGCGGGCGGCCGTCAGCATGGCGTCGAGGGCGGTCCGGACCGCCGACTCGTCCCGTGCCGTCCGGCGATCCGAGAGCACTCGTACCTGCTCGCGCTCCACCTCGTGGCTCACCCGGAGGATCTCCAGGTCGCCGGTGACGGAGCCGGTGTGGGCGTTGACGCCGACGACCCGCTTGTCGCCCTTCTCCAGCGACTGCTGGTAGCGGAAGGCCGACTCGGCGATCTCCCCGGTGAACCAGCCGTCCTCGATCCCGCGCAGGATGCCGGAGGTGATCGGACCGATCGGGTGCCGCCCGTCCGGGTGGGCCCTCAGGCCCCGCTCCTTTATCTGCTCGAAGATCTTCTCGGCGTCGGCCTCGATCCGGTCCGTCAGCTGCTCGACGTACCAGGCACCGCCCAGCGGGTCGGCCACGTTGGCGACGCCGGTCTCCTCCATGAGGACCTGCTGGGTGCGCAGGGCGATCTCCGCGGCCTGCTCGGAGGGGAGCGCGAGGGTTTCGTCGAGGGCGTTGGTGTGCAGCGAGTTCGTCCCGCCGAGGACGGCGGCGAGCGCCTCCACGGCCGTACGGACGACGTTGTTGTACGGCTGCTGCGCGGTCAGCGAGACACCGGCGGTCTGGGTGTGGAACCGCAGCCACTGGGCCTTGTCGGTCTGCGCGCCGTACACGTCCCGCATCCAGCGCGCCCAGATCCGGCGGGCGGCGCGGAACTTGGCGATCTCCTCGAAGAAATCGACGTGCGCGTCGAAGAAGAAGGACAGGCCGGGGGCGAAGACGTCGACGTCCAGGCCACGGGAGAGGCCCAGCTCGACGTACCCGAACCCGTCGGCGAGCGTGTACGCGAGCTCCTGCGCGGCCGTCGATCCGGCCTCGCGGATGTGGTAGCCGGAGACGGACAGCGGCTTGTAGGCGGGGATGCCGGCCGCGCAGTACTCCATGAGGTCGCCGATGAGGCGCAGGTGCGGCTCGGGCTGGAAGAGCCACTCCTTCTGGGCGATGTACTCCTTGAAGATGTCGGTCTGGAGGGTGCCGTTGAGCACGCCCGGGTCGACGCCCTGGCGCTCCGCCGCCACCAGGTACATGCAGAAGACGGGGACGGCCGGGCCACTGATCGTCATCGATGTCGTCACGTCGCCCAGCGGGATGTCCTTGAACAGGACCTCCATGTCGGCGGCCGAGTCGATGGCGACCCCGCAGTGCCCGACCTCGCCCAGCGAGCGCGGGTCGTCGGAGTCGCGGCCCATGAGCGTCGGCATGTCGAAGGCGACCGAGAGTCCGCCCCCGCCGTTGCGGAGGATCATCTTGTAGCGCTCGTTGGTCTGCTCGGCGTTCCCGAACCCGGCGAACTGCCGGATGGTCCACGTCCGCCCTCGGTAGCCGGTCGGATACAGCCCGCGGGTGAAGGGGTACTCCCCGGGCCAGCCGATCCGCTCGAAGCCCTCGTACCTGTCTCCGGGCCGGGGGCCGTACACCGGCTCCACGGGATCCCCGGAGAGCGTCGTGAAGTCCGCGTTGCGCTTGCGTGCGGCGTCGTACCGGGCCTGCCAGCGGTGGCGGCCCTCCTCGATGGCTTCAGCGTCCATACCTTCGAATTTACTAGGACGTCCAAGTAAATGTCGATGGGAGAACCGCCGTACGCGTCGGTACGGCGGTTGCGTCAGGCGTTGGCGACGGCCGGGGAAGGCCCGTTGACCAGGGGTTCGACCTGGGCGGTCACCTTGCGCTCGACGAAGAAGGCGGCGAAGGGAATCGTCCCGGAGAGCAGCACCCACAGCAGCTTGCCGAAGGACCACTTGGCCTTGGAGCCGAGGTCGAAGGCGAAGACCAGGTAGATGATGTAGAGGAAGCCGTGGACCTGGGAGACGGCGAAGGTGACGTCCTCGCCCTTGTCGAAGCCGTACTTGAACACCATGCAGGTGCACAGCACGAGCAGCATGACGGCGGTGACGTAGGCCATCACCCGGTAGCGGGTCAGGACGCTCTTCTTCATGCGTACGAGCGTAACCACCCGTTCCGGGAGATCTTGCCCCGGCCCCCGGGTCGCCTCTCCTGGACGGCGGCCCCGAAGGTCAGCTCTCCTCGAAGTCGTGTGCCGCCACCCTCAGCGGCCGCAGCATCGCGAAGATCTCCGCGCACTCCTCGGCGTCGTACACCCCGAGCCCGAAGTCCATGGCCATCAGGTCGCGGGTGGCCGCCTCGACGACCTCCCGGCCCTTGTCGGTGATGGAGGCGAGCGTGCCGCGCCCGTCGTTGGGGTTGGGCCGCTTGTCGACCAGGCCGGACTTGACCAGCCGGTCGACGGTGTTCGTCACGGACGTGGGATGCACCATCAGCCGCTCGCCGATCTTGGACATCGGCAGTTCCCCGGCCTTGGCGAAGTTGAGCAGCACCAGCGCCTCGTACCGCGCGAACGTCAGCCCGTACGGCTTGACCACCGAGTCGACCTCGGCGAGCAGGATCTGCTGTGCGCGCATGATCGAGGTGATGGCGGCCATCGACGGCACGCTGCCCCAGCGCTGCTTCCAGAGTTCGTCGGCGCGCGCGATGGGGTCGAAGGGAAGACTGAGCGGCTTCGGCACGCGACCGACCTTACCGGCCGGTCACATGCCGGTCAGCCCTGTCTCGCCTTTCGGTCGGCCGCTCTACTCGCCCGCCAGGTCGACCAGGTCCCTGATCCGGAAGACGGACGTCGACCGGTCGTCGTGCAGGCAGGCGTTCATCGGTCCGACCAGGGCCTGGTGAGCGGGGTCGGTCCGCCACCGCTGGACGGACTCCAGACTCTCCCACTCGCTGGTGAGCAGCCAGCGGGCGGGATCGTCCAGGGAACGGCAGAGCTGCTCGCCGAGGTGTCCGGGGAAGCGCTCGGCACGCTTCAGGACGGACTGGTAGGACTCCACGAAGTCGCTCTCGCGGCCCTCGCGCACGTGGAGCAGTCGCAGGACGCGCACGCGTTCCATGGGATGCACGGTGCTCTGCGTCAGGAAGGGTCGAGGACGACGGGCAGTTCCGCCAGCCCGCGGAAGGCGGGGAACGGCACCGTCATCCACCGCGCCTCCTCCGGTGCCACCGCGAGGGTCATGCGCGGGAACCGGGCGAAGAGCGAGGTGAGGGCGAGCTGCATCTCCAGCCGGGCGAGCGGTGCGCCGATGCAGTAGTGCGGGCCGTAGCCGAAGGCGAGGTGGGTCGCCTGGACGTTCGGGCGCTGGACGTCCAGCTCCTCGGGCGCGGCGAACATCTCCGGGTCGCGGTTGGCGCCGGTGATCGAGATCTGGACGAGGGCACCCTTGGGGATGAGCACGTCCCGGATCACGATGTCCTCCTTCGCGTGCCGGAAGGTCGAGTTCTCCACGGAGGTCTCGAACCGGAAGATCTCCTCGACGGCCGCGTTCATGGAGTTCGCGTCCCGCAGCGCCAGAGCCTTCTGGTCCGGCCGGCTGAGCAGGTGGTAGACGGCGTTGCCGATCTGGTAGGCCGTCGACTTGTGGCCGGCGAAGAGGAGCACCCACGCCGTCGAGACGAGTTCGTGGTCGGTGAGCGCGCCTTCCTGGTCCTGGGCCGTGACGAGTGCGCTGAGCAGACCACCGTCGGGTTCCTGCCGCTTGCGTGCGCACAGCTCGACGAGATAGTCGCGAAGGTTTCCCTCGGCGATTTCCAGCTTCTTTCGCGCCTCCGGTCCGAAACCGGTCTGCGCGACGGTGGCGGACCATTCCTGAGCCTGCTTGCGTTCGTTCTCCGGGACGCCCAGGAGTTCACAGATGACATGGAGCGGCAGCGGAAAGCAGAACTCCGGGAGCAGGTTCACCGGCCCCGACTTCGGGCACTGTTCGAGGAGTTCGTCGGTGATCTGCTGGACGCGCGTCCGCAGTGATTCCACCCTTTTCGGAGTGAAGGTGCTCCCGACGATTCTTCTGAGCCTGGTGTGCTTCGGCGGGTCGGAGAAGAGCATGTTGTCGTCGAGCGCGATCGACGAGTCGCCGAAGATGCGGTGGTAGGCGTCGATGGCGCCGTACATGTCCTTGCTCAGCCGCGGGTCGGCGAGGGCTGCCCGGGCGTCGTCATAACGCGTGATGAGGTACGTCTCGACGCCGTGCGGCGGCGACAGCGGGCAGACCGGCGCCTTCTCCCGGAGCGCGGCGTACACGGGATGCGGGTTGGCCCGAAACTCCCGGGTGCAGTTCGAGGCCGCTGCCGCGGCCTCCTCGGGTGACAGTGCCTCTGATTCCTCGGATGCGAATGCTTGCGTCATGACTGGTCCCCGGGTCGGCGTGAATTTCCGTGGTCGGAGCCACAGTTTCCCGGGCGACACCGCGTCGCAAACGATGCTGGTCCATATGGGTCGGCTCGCCGGAACACGTGTGTGTGGCAGTCCTGCTTGGTAAACATCGTCGACGTGAGCGGACACGAAGCGGAATCTGTACCAGTCCTCATCGTGGGCGGATCCCTGGTGGGTCTTTCCACTTCGGTTTTCCTGGGGCGCCTCGGAATCGAGCACCTGCTCGTGGAGCGGCATGCCGCGACCTCCACACACCCGCGTGGTCGCGGCAACAACGTGCGCACCATGGAGATTTACCGGACCGCCGGCCTGGAGTCACGCATCCGGGAGGCGGCCCGCGTTCTCTCCGGCAACGACGGCATCCTCCAGGTGGACCGACTCACCGGGAAGCAGCGCCGCTGGATCATCGGGGACATCTCCGGAGGCATGGACATCTCCCGGGTGAGTTCCTCGGACTGGTGCCTGTGCAGCCAGAACGATCTCGAACCGGTGCTGCTGGAGTACGCCCGCGAGCAGGGTGCCGACATCCGCTTCAACTCGGAGATGCTCTCCTTCACGGAGCACGCGGACGGCGTTCGGGCCGAGATCAGGAACCGGGAAACCGGCGAGATGCGCACCGTGGACGCCGAGTACCTGGTGGCCGCCGACGGCCCGCGCAGCCCCGTCCGGGGCCATCTGGGGATCGGCCAGTCGGGGCCGGGGGAGCTGTTCCACAACGTCAGCGTGACGTTCCGCAGCAGGACCCTGAAGAACCACGTCGGAGACAGGCGGTTCGTCGTCTGCTACGTCACCGCCCCCGACGGGGAAGGCGCCCTGCTGCCGGTGGACAACAAGGAGCGCTGGGTGATCCACGTTCCCTGGTATCCCGACCGGGGTGAGGAACTGGAGGACTTCACCGACGAGCGGCTTTCGGCACACATCCGCGCGGCCGTCGGTGTGCCGGACATCGACGTCGAGATCACCGGCAAGGCCCCCTGGCACGCCTCGAAGCGCGTCGCCGACAGCTACGGCGCGGGCCGCGTCTTCCTGGCCGGCGACTCGGCCCACGAGATGCCGCCCACCGGGGCGTTCGGCTCCAACACCGGGATCCAGGACGCTCACAACCTCGCCTGGAAGCTCGCCGCGGTGCTGCGCGGCTGGGCCTGTCCGTCGCTGCTCGACAGCTACGAGCTCGAACGCCGGCCCGTCGCCCTCGCGACCGGCACGCGCGCGTGCGTGCAGGCCGCCGACGAACAGCACCCGGGCTTCAGCCCCGCCGCTGGACGCAACAACGATCCGGCGGACCTGATGACCGTCGCCCTGTGCTACCGGTACGCGTCCAACGCCGTGGTGGGCGCCCACGCGGATCAGCCGATCGTGCCCGACACCTTCCAGCTGGGCGGTGAGCCGGGCAGCCGTGCGCCCCATATGTGGGTCATGCGCGGCGACATGAGGATCTCCACGCTCGATCTGTACGAGCGTTCCTTCGTGCTGCTCGCCGGGTCCGGCGGCCAGAAGTGGCGGACCGCGGTGGAGCGGGCCTCGCTGAACCTGGGCGTGCCCATCGAGGCGTACCTCGTGGGCACAGGGCCCGATCACGACCTCGCGCCCGACACGGACGCCGACTGGGCGGAGTTGCACGGCACGGCCGAGGACGGCGCCGTGCTGGTGCGCCCGGACGGCTTCGTGGCCTGGCGGGCGGACGCCGCGATGCCGGACGCCGACCGCGTCCTGACGAACGTGCTTCAGAGCGTGTTGTGCCGTGACTGACGCAAGCGCTCCGGCGGGAGTGCCGCGACGGGCCGCTCTTCGTCCGCGGGCTCGTCGTGGCTGGTCGCGCGTTGACCTCGCCGGAACCCGGATGTACCGAATCCAAGACTAGGACGCTGCCATGACCCTTGCCGGACGCATCGACGTCCATCACCACTTCACCGCGCCGGCCTGGCTGGACTGGGCGGAGGAGCGAGGTGTCGTCCACCGCGAGAAGCTGCCCTGGTGGACCCGCTGGGACCTGAACGCGGCGCTGGAGATCATGGACAAGACGGGCATCGGCACCTCCGTCATGACCGTGGCGATGCTGGGCCGGTTCCGTGAGCGCACCGAACGGCAGGAGAGCGCCCGGGTCGCCCTCGGGGCCGCGGCCGAGGTCGTCGAGGCGAATCCCGCGCGCTTCGCGTTCTTCACCCCCGTGTTCCTCGACGACCTGGAGCTCTCCGCGTGGAGCGTGCGCCACGGTCTCGACGAGCTCGGGGCGATCGGGGTGAGCACCCGGACCAGCGTCAACGGCGTCTTCCTCGGCGACGAGTCGCACGACCGTCTGCTCCAGGAGCTGAACGACCGGTCCGCGGTCATCAGCACGCACCCCATGGAGGTGGCGGTCCCCGGCAAGGACGGGGGCGAGGGGCTGCCGGGGATGCCGCCCTTCGTGTGCGACTTCCTGCTGGACACCACGCGTGCGGCCATCAACCTCATCCGCAACGGCACCCTGGACCGCTATCCGAACCTCAGCTTCATCCTTCCGCACGGCGGGGGCTTCCTCCCCTACATGGCCACCCGGCTCGACCTCTTCGGCGGAAAGCTCAACCCGCCGATCGAGCCCGGCCGGGTCCGTGACCACCTGCACCGGTTCTACTTCGACACCGCCGGCCCCATGTCGCCCTCGGCCACCCCCACCCTGCTGGCCACGGTCGACCCCGACCGCATCCTCTTCGGCACCGACTGGCCGCCCACTCCGGCGCACGTCATCGTCGACAGCGTGACGCCCGCGCTGGACGGCGACCCGTTCCTCTCGGAGCAGCAGCTCCAGGGCATCAACCGGGAGAACGCGCTGCGGCTGATGCCGGGGCTCGCACGTCCGTAGCCGTATGCAGGGAAGGGCCGCCGCCCGCGCTCGGTCAGCGCGGGCGGCGGCCTTCTTCGTTCAGCGTTCCCACTGATAGAAACAGCGCGCCATCGCGTCCTTCGGACTCCGCCAGGTCTCCGGGTCGTACGGGCTCACGAACGCTTCGAGCCGCCTGCTGATGTCGACGAACTCGGGGTGTCCGGCCACCTTGGCGATGGCGGGTCCCGGGTCCTGCTCGGCCTCGATGAAGTGCATGTACACATCGCCGAACTGGAACAGGGAGCGCTTGGTCACCCCGACGAGGTGCGGGAGTTCGCCGCGGTCGGAGGCCGCGAAGACGTCGGCGATGTCCTTGGCCGACTGCGGGGCCATGCGGGCGACGATCAGTGCGTGGTGCATGCGTCCTCCACACGCTTGCGGATGAGCTCCATCTGGATGGGCGAGTTGCGGTTGATGATCTCCGTCATCCCGGCGTCGTCGACCGGGGCGTCGGGCTTCATGGCGAAGTCCTGCGTCCAGTGCATCCTGGTGCCGGCCGGGGTCTCCTCGTACTCCCAGACGATGTTCATGTACTCGAAGGGGCCGGTCTCGACCCGGCGGGCGCGGACGACGAGCTTCTCGCGGTCGGCGACCCGCTCCGACACCCAGCTCCACACCTTGCCGTTCTCGTCGGGGTGCATGGTCAGGCGGAAGGTCACGGTGTCGCCCTCGCGGGACAGCACCTCGCAGGAGGCGTACTCGCTGAACAGCTGGGGCCAGCGGTCCAGGTCGTTCGTCATGTCCCAGACGAGGTCGACGGGTGCGGCGATGGTGATCTCGTTCTCGGTGTGTCCGGCCACTTCAGGCTCCTGTCGTGAGGGCGCCGTTGACGAGGTCGAGGAAGGCGCGGGGGCTCTTGCAGCGCTCGGCGTCGGTGGGCAGCGCCCGGCCGTGCCGGTTCTCCAGCTCGCCCACGATGCCGAGCAGGCCGAGCGAGTCCAGTCCGAACTCGCCGAAGGGTGTGTCCGCCCGGCGCTGAAGTTCCTGCGGGTCGACGGTCACGCCGGCGGCCTTCTTCATCAGGGCGGCCAGTTCCTCGACGGTCACTTGGGTCACGTCGGTGGTCATGCGGGTTCTCCTTGGTGTTCTGTTCAGACGGCGGATCCGGGGCCACGACGCAGGACGAGCGCCGCGTTGGAGCCCATGAGTCCCCGGCTGAGGACCAGGGCGGTGCGGAGCTCGGCGGGGCGCGGCCTGACGGTCACGAGATCGATGTCGTGGCAGATGTCGTAGACGCCCGGCGTCGGCGGTATCTGCCCGTGCTCCATGGCCTGTACCGCGGCCACGATGTCCAGCAGCGGCGCCCCGCAGTACGACCGTCCGATACCGGTCTTGGGGGCGGTCACCGGCACGCGGGTGCCGTGCGGGCCGAGGGCGTCGGCGAGGGCGAGCGCCTCCGCGCGGTCCGCCTCGGGGACGCCCATCGCGTCGGCGAAGACCACGTCGATCTCCTCCGGTGCGCAGCCGGCCTCGTCGAGGGCGCCGCGGACGGCGTGCGCGAGCCCTTCCCGCGACCGGTCCCAGCGCGAGGCGCCGGTGAAGGTGGCGGCGTGTCCGGCCACGGTGGCCCGGACGAAGGCGCCCCGGCGCCCGGCCCGCTCCAGGTCCTCCACGACCAGTACGGCACCGCCCTCGGCTGGTACGAAACCGCAGGCCGCCTGGGTGAAGGGGCGGTAGGCGCGATCCGGGTCCGCCTCGGTGCTGAGCTCGGGGTAGCCGAGCTGGCAGACTCCCGAGTAGGGGGCGAGCGGCGCCTCGGCGGCCCCGACCACCACCACGTCGGTCCCCCGGTGCACGGCCCGGGCGGCGTGCGCGACGGCGTCCAGGCCGCCCGCCTCGTCGCTGGCCACCACCCCGCAGGGGCCCTTGAAGCCCTTGCGGATGGAGATCTGGCCGGTGCTGGCCGCGTAGAACCAGGCGATGGACTGGTACGGCCCGACGAACCGGGATCCCTGTCCCCACAGCTTCTGGAGTTCCCGCTGGCCGAACTCACCGCCGCCGGACCCGGCCGCGGTGACCACGCCGACGGAGTACGGCGAGTCGGCGGCGCTGCTGCTCAGCCCCGCGTCCTGGAGGGCGGCGTCGGCGGCGGCCAGCGCGAAGTGGGTGAACTTGTCGGTCTGGACGAGGAAGGTCTCCTCGATGAGGGCCGAGGGGTCGAATCCGCGGACCTCGCCGGCGACCCGGAGCGGCAGGTGCTCGCAGCCGTCCCGGGTGATCCGGTCCAGCACGCTCGCGCCCTCCTTGACGGACTTCCAGTAGGTGTCCGCGTCCAGGCCGTTGGGCGCGACCACGCCGAGGCCGGTGACCGCGGTGTGCCGGGTGCGTCGACCGCTCATCGTCGTCTCCTCCCACTCGGCCCCGTCAGGAGCACCGCGGACTGGAACCCGCCGAAGCCGCTGCCCACGGAGAGCACGTTGTCGAGCCTGCGCGGGCGGGCGGTGCGCGGGACGTAGTCCAGGTCGCACTCGGGGTCCGGGGTCTCGTAGTTCGCCGTCGGCGGGACCACCTGGCGGGCCAGTGCGAGCACACAGGCGACGACCTCGATCGCGCCGATCGCGCCGAGCGAGTGGCCCACCATGGACTTGATCGAGCTCATGGGGGTGTCGTAGGCGTGGGCGCCCAGTGACTTCTTGACCGCGGCGGTCTCGTGCCGGTCGTTCTGGCGGGTGCCCGAGCCGTGCGCGTTGACGTAGTCGATCTCGGTGGGGTCCACGCGCGCGTGGTCGAGCGTGTCGTCGATGGCCCGGGCCATCTCCAGGCCCTCACCGGTGAGTCCGGTCATGTGGTAGGCGTTGCCGTAGGTGGCGTAGCCGCCGATCTCGCAGTAGACGTGCGCGCCGCGCGCGCGGGCGTGCTCCAGTTCCTCCAGGACGAGTACGGCGGCTCCCTCGCCCATGACGAAGCCGTCGCGGTGGGCGTCGAAGGGGCGGGAGGCGTGCTCCGGGTCGTCGTTGTTCGGGGAGGTGGCCTTGATGGCGTCGAAGCAGGCCATGGTGATCGGGGAGATCGGGGAGTCCGAGGCGCCGGCTATGCAGAGGTCGGCGCGGCCCTCCTCGATGGTGTGGAAGGCGTATCCCACGGCGTCGAGTCCGGAGGTGCAGCCGGTGGACACGGTCTGCACCGGTCCCTGGGCCCCGAACCGCTCCGCGACGTCGGCCGCCAGCGTGCTGGGCGAGAACGCCCGGTGCAGTTGCGGCTCGGCGGCGCGGTGGTCGACGTCCCAGCGCTGTCCGCGTTCGCTGACGAGGACGTAGTCGTGTTCGAGCCGGGTCGTACCGCCGACCGCGCTGCCCAGGGAGACTGCCACCCGCCAGGGGTCCTCGGCGGCGAAGTCGACGCCGCTGTCGGCGACGGCCTCCTGGGCGGCGACCAGGGCGAACTGTATGTACCGGTCTGCGCGTTCGACGACGTCGGTGGCGAGGCCGTGCGCGAGGGGGTCGAAGTCGCACTCGGCGGCGATCCGGGAGCGCAGGCCCTCGGGGTCGAACAGGGTGATGCCACGGGTGGCCGTACGGCCGTTGGAGAGCAGGTCCCAGAACGCCGGCGCCCCTATGCCGCCCGGGGCGACCACGCCTATGCCGGTGACCGCCACGCGCCGGGTCATGACAGCACCCCTGGGCGTTCCGGCTGCGCACCCTCCCCCTGGACGAGCGGGTATGCCTGGACGTCGTCGCTGATCTCCGGGGCCTCGGTGTCGACGTGGCCGAGCTTCGGGTTCGGGGCGAGGGGGCCCAGATGGAAGATCATGCGGGCTTCCTCGTCGCCGACGTTGCGGAAGCGGTGCCGCATGTCGATGGGGATCATGAGGCCCTGGTCGGAGCGGAGAGGAAACGTTTCTCCGTCCAGGTCGACCTCCAGTCTGCCCTCGACGACGTAGATGAACTCCTCGGAGTACGGGTGGTAGTGCTCGCTGATGCGTTCGCCGGGCTGGATGATGGCCAGGCCCATGAAGCCGCTCGTGGCACCCACCGTGACAGGGGTGAGCAGAGTGCGCAGGTCGCCGCCGCGCTTGCGGTTGGGCTCGATCTCGTTGAGGTCCACGACGCGCGGGCGCATCTTGTCCATGGTCTGTCTCCAGGTCGTTCGATGGGGGTGGGTCGCTGTGTGGATCCCTGTGCGACTCCCTGTTCGGTCAGGACTGCGCTGCCCTGCGGTCGGTGATCAGTGCCATGCCGGCGTGCGAGAGGAGGCGGGTCGCCTCCCGTTCGCCCCTGAGCGCTCCCTCGACGCCGAGCGCGTCGCCGTCGAGCAGCCGGGCCAGCACGGCGGCCTTCCTCGGGCCTTGGATGCCGAGCGCCATGGCCGGATCGGTTTCGGGGTCACCCCGTACGTCGATGAGGCGGACGACGATGTCCTCGCGCTGGAAGACGGTGCTGCGGTGCACGGGGCCGGCCGGGTCGGCCGCCGCGGTCTCGTCCTGGGTCGAGAGGAACCGGGCCAGCGCCATTCCGCAGCCCTCTTTGGCCGGGTAGTAGAGGGCGTGCCGGGTGAGGCCGGCCGGTTCCGGGCCGCCGCGCGTCACGTGGTGGACGGGGGGCATGGCGGCGCGGGCGAAGAAGGTCCGGGCGGACTCGGGGTCGGTGAGATCCCGGTGCTGCTCCAGATGCGGGTTGAGGGCCTCTTCGACGGCCCGGATCTCGGGCTGGCGGGAGACGTGGCGCAGCGCCGTCGTGAGGTCGCCCTCGACCTCCACGGTCCTGACGACCCGGTTGCCGTGCAGGAACAGGGTGGTGCGGCGCAGTCGCGTGGTGTCGTCGACGCGGGCCTCCGGCGGGGCGTAGCCGGCGAGGATCTCGGCGACCTTGGACTCGGAGCCGGGTTTGACGGTGAAGGTCAGGGCGTGGCGGATGACCCCGTCGCCGACGCGTACGTCTCTCTGGAGGCCGCCGGTGCGGGGGTGGGTGCCGCCGGTTTCACGGACGATGCCGTAGCGCAGCGAGCGGATCTCGCGGGCGCAGCGGGTCAGGGGCCGGACCGTGTCGATGTGCTCGTCGCTGTTGACCCAGGCGTGGTACGGCGGGGCGGTGGCCCATTCGCTCGTGATGAGCCACTGGGACGGGTTCTCCAGGGACTGGCACAGTTGGTCACCGAGGTGGCCGGGGACGGACGCGACGCGGTCGCGCATCTGCTCGTACGCGTCCAGGAACTGTCGCTCGGCGCCTTCGTGGAGGTCGACCAGCAGAAGGACTCGCATCCTGGAGCCGTCGAACGCCGACTGGGATGTGTAGGGCGAAGTGGTCATCCGGCAGACCCTTCCTTCGCGGGAGCAAGCGGCGGCCGTCCGTGTCCACCAGCGCGAACGCGGGTTTCGGCCCTGAGCCTTCATCGTGGGTCAGGGCCCTGGGGTCCGCGAGCCACGCGGGCCAATTGAGGGATCTGCGGGGGTGGGTGCGGGGGGCGC
>NZ_JAGMUL010000052.1 GCF_019049285.1 Streptomyces sp. AC550_RSS872 | reverse complement strand
GGTCCCTACGGGCTTCGCCCGTAGCAGCGAACGGTTGCGCTGCGCGCAACCGTTACGCTCCCGCTCCGCGTGAGCGCCAGCCGTGTCACTGCGTGACACGGCGTCAACTCACGGGCTGCGCCCATGAGTTGGGCGCGCCGCGCTCCGCGCCACGCGCCAGCGACCGCGATGCGGCCGCCCCCGCCCCGAGCCCGGAACGGGGCCTCCGCTGCGCTCCAGCCCCAACACCCCGCGAGCAATGGGGAACTGGCAGGAAAAGCAGCAGCAGTAGGACGGGGAGGCGGTGGGAGACGAAAGCGCGGGACATGCCCCGGGAGGGCGAGGGGAGGTGACGGAGGGTCGGGGGAGCGTGAACCGCTGGGGGGTCTAGCCACATCGGGTGATCGGCATCGATTGATGTGCATCACTTTGGAGTACTAGATAAAGTCTGGAAACGGTAGGGCGCACCACTGTCAGCAGAAAAAGCCCGTTGGTTTCAACTTTGAGTTTCATCGAAATCCAGCACAGATAGAGGCTGCCAAATTCACCTTTGCTGGACTGACCTCAACCACAGAACGGAACTTCGGAAATGGGAAAGTCGAAATTCTGCATGCGGAGGTATCGGAGCCGAACGGCCCCCGGGCCGGGCGGCGGAACCCCCGGCGGCGCCAGCGACGCCTTGCTGCTGCTTGTCCCGTCACGGCCGGCACCACCCGAGACTCAGAGCCGCTGGTGCCGCCTACGGTCTGCGTGGGTCCATGGGCCCGCACGCGAAGCCGCCTCAGCCACGAGGGGTCCGGCCGGCGCCTGCGGGTGGACCTCAGCCACTTGATACATACCGAGATCAAGAACCCGCAGGTCAGCGCGTTGCAGATCGCGCGATATGCACCGGCTGACGGGACAGATCTCGGTCGATCTGTCCCGACTGAGGGGGCATATCGACCGTTCAATGTCAACTAGAGGCGACATGTTCCGAGCGCCCATGTCAAGCAGAAGCGACTTCTGGGGCGGATGTGCCCGGCGGGCCGATCGCTGGACGGGCAGGGGGGAGATCTGTCCCCCTGGGGGGACACAACTTGCGCGGCATGTCGTGTCGGAGCGACATCGGTTTCAAGCAGAGCTGACATACTGCTGCGCGTCCGGCGATCAACAATGTGGGAGCAGCTTCGTGTCGACTGAGCCGCAGCGCCGCCGTCCGAGCGCCAAGGAGGCGCCGCAGCCGAAGCTGCCGCTGGACGATCCCGCCGATGCCTGGGACCGGCCGCTACGGCCCGTCAAGGACCTGGACGACGTCGCACGGCAGTACCCGGGCCGGAAGCTCTCGTTGGGCGAGCAGCGCAAGCCCATGGAGTTCTACGGGACGCCGGAGCAGCCGAACGCGTTCTCCATGGACAGCCTGGAGTTCTTCCTCGTCATCGCGCAGTTCTTCCGTGAGGCGCTGCCGCTGCGGCTGATCCTGCTGATGATCGCCTGCCAGAAGGCCGGCGGACGGATCCCTCTGACCCAGGACGAGATGGCGACCGTCCTGGACGTGGCGCGCACCAAGGTGAACGAGGCCCTGGGCGAGATCATGTCCCACGGCATCGTCTTCCGGGTGAAGCGCGGGGTGTACCAGTTCAACCCGCCCTACAGCTACCGCGTAGCCGAGTTCATCCCGGGCACCGAGACCATGGAGCCCGAGTACATCAAGGTTGACCAGCACGTCACCCTCAAGCAGATCCGCGCGGACCAGAGCCTGCCCGAGTTGGTGCGCTTCCCTTCACTGGAGAAGATGAGGCAGGAGATCGAGCGGCTGCGTAAGGAACGGGCAGACGAGCGAGCTCGCCGGCGCCAGGAGCGGGCGCAGCTGAAGGAGAAGGGGGCCGAACAGTGAGCGGTCTGCATTTCGCCGCCGTCAACGCGGAAGGCATCGTCGCCGATCTCGACCTGCTGCCCGCGGCCTACCGCGTGCTGCTGAAGCTGCGCGCCCACAGCGAGCCCGGCGGCCGCATCGAGATCGACCAGGGCACCATCGCCCAGATGCTCAACCTGAGCCGGACGGCCGTCAACGCGGCCCTGCGCGACCTGGACCTGGCGCAGCTGGTGAAGAAACAGCGCGCCGGCGTCTACCAGCTCAACCCCATGCTCGCCGCCTACGCCTCACCCGAGGATGCCATCGCGGCCGTCAAGGCGATGCCGCAGCACGAGCGCCTCAATTCCACCGACTTCGTCGACCGCTACCGCAGGGCCGTCACCGCCTACCAGGACCAGCTCGCCGAGAAGCGCCGGCGCCGGGAAGACGCCAAACGCCGCCAGAACCTCAAAGCCGTTTCCTGACCCGCCCGGCCGGGCCGGTACTACGGCGCTGCACCCCACGTGCGGCGCCGTTTGTGTGTCTGGTGTCGGCGGCGACACCAAAGATCCCTGCCAGCGTGGACAAAGGTCGCCTCGCGCACGGACAACCTGGGGGCGCAGCCGCTTCCTATGCAGGTGGGTCACGGGCGCTGTCGGCCGTACGGGACGGAGAAGCCGAGCAACGCAGCGGGTGGCCGTCGACGGTAGTTCGCGTAGCGGCCATCGCCCGGCCGGTCCAGCCCTTCGCGCTTGTTGCAGGGGTGGCAAAGGAACCCGCGGGCGATGCCGGACTCGTGGTGATGGTCCAGGACCAAAGAGTCGGAGCGGGTCCCGCCACGTCGACCAGGCCGACCGCAGATCGCGCAGCGGGACTGCTGCCAGTCGAACATGAAGGGCACAGCGTCCACATACCGAGGCTGTGCTGCTTCTGGTGCAGGCCAGAACCAACAGGCGGGCGGGAGCTGGGACAACCAACGGTCAACCAGCGGATGAGCCCACCGGAGGAGGAGTTCCACGGCCTGGAGCTCGTCGGCATCTAGGTGGCGCAGACAGGCCGGAACCCCTTGGATGGTCCCGTTGCGACAGGGGAAGTGGCGACTCCCACGACATCGGTTCGTGCGGTAGCGATCAATGAGCCTCTTGGCCATGAGAACCCGCTCGATCAACACGGGCGTCATGTTCGGAGCGGTGCCATCGGCGCGCAACTGGCGCTCACTGTCCGCAAAGGTGGCCATGGGTGAAGGAATGATCACGGGGTCCTCGTGCGGGTGGCCTGTCGGTGGCGCTAGAGGGTCGTGCAGCAAACAACCGTTCGTTTGCTGCACGGCGTTGCTGTGTGCAGCAACGGGCCCGCTCCCCGTGCAGCACCCTTGTGCCGCCTGGCTTCCGGCCCTGTCCGGCCCCGAGTGTCAATGCTCTCCAGCAACAAGTGCAGCGCCCCGGCGACCCACGAGCAGCGGCGAACAGCACGCCCCACTGCAACCGAGCAGCGAGAAGCAGCAGCGCCCGGACGAGGGTGGTGTCCGGGGCGCTGCTGCGGGGTGCTCGGGAGGCCCTACGCCTCAACGTAGGCGACGATCGTGATCGACCCCAGGGCGGTCACGTAGTAGATCACCCGTACGCCGTCGATCTCGTCGACGTAGTCGCGCAGCAGGGTGCCGGGCACCTCGGTGCCGAGTTCGGGGTTGACGCTGATCGCGACGATCGCGCGGTCCAGGCGGTGCGTCTCGGACGCGGTGAGCTTCGCCAGCTGGGTGAGCGCGGGCTCCACGAGGATGCCCCGGGAGCGCCGCGGGCCGTGCTCAGGCGACACGGGGCTGCCCGTCGGCGAGGCGGGCGAGGTGGGCATCGCGGGCGACCTCCCACGGCACGCCGGCCTCCGGCGAGGGGTAGCCGTGTTCGGCGATGTCCTCGAGCACGGAGGCGAGGACGTCGACCTTGGCGCGCTGGTCGGCCGCGTACTTGCGGACCGATTCGGCGGCGGATTCGTCGAGCGGCTGGCGGTCGGGCGTGGCGGCCGGCTCCTGGCTCATCGAGGGCTCCTGGGGCGTCATCTGGCGTGTGTTCTCACGGTATCGCCGGGGCGCGGCGCCGGTCTGCGGTACGGACGAAACCTGCCCGATGACACAGATGACACAGCTGAACAGTGACACAGATGGTCACGGCCACCTGGGAAAACGGGGGGGATGACACAGATCGGCGCCGATGACACAGATCTGCGGACCCAGCTGGACCCAGGACCCAGGTGGACCCAGGTTCGCGTGGTCACCTGGGAAAACGCCGGACCCAGGACCCAGCAGACCCAGCTGGACCCAGGTTCGTACGGCGAGCTGGGTCCCGGCGGGCGGGTCAGGACGGGGTCATTCGCCGGCCTTCGACAGGCCTTCCGCGAGCTGGGTGACGACGTCCAGGATCGACTTCCCGAACGCGGTCGGCGCGATCAGCACCCCGAACGTGAGGCAGATGACCACGGTCATCTTCTCGTCGAACCGGCTCCGGGAGTGCGTACGGCGGCGCAGCCGCAACACGATGATGATGGCGAGCAGCACCGCCACGTTGATGGTCACGATCACGTGCCCGGACCTCCCGTTAGTCCACAACTCCCCTGCGAGCACCGCGCGTTCACTCCGGTGTTCTTGTGTAGCGCGAAAGGACCTCGATCGCGCCGGGGTTGACGGGGGTTGGCGGCAAAGCGGCCCTCCTGGCTTGATCGTGCAGGTCAGGGATGCGGTGGGTACGGGTGAGCGAGGCCTGCGCGGGGCGGGTGCGGACCGTGACGTCGCGGGCGGCGGGGCGCACCCTGGAGGCATGCGCACCAAGGACGTCCGGGTGGGGCAGACGTACCCCTGCGAGGTGCCGTTCGCGCTGCCGCACCGGCGGTACCGGCCGGAGACGATGGGCGACTCCTGGTGGGCGCTGAGCTGGCTGCGCGGCACGTACTTCCCGCTGTCCGTCACGGACGTCGCCACCGAGGCCCGTACCGCCCAGGGCCTGCGGATGGTCTCCACGACCCACGTCACGGTGGAGCTCACCGAGGACAAGGTGGAGGCCCTCGGTCTGCCGCCCGGTCACGGCTACCAGGTCACCGGGATGCTGCTCGATGCCGAGGACGAGCCCGTGGAGCTCCCCCGGGTCGGCACGCTCACCGTTCCGCTGCGCTGGCTGCACCCCATGGACACGCCCGTCTCCGGCGGCCACCACGACGCCTCGCTCCGGGGCTTCTGACCTGCCGGAGCACCGGTCGAACGTCGGTGATGTCCTGCGCCATCGAACCTTGACCGACGGCCCTGCGCAGGCAGGGGGTCGGCTGAGCGCCAGGCACGAGCAGGATGTAGCCATGGAGAACGAAGTGCCGTTGTCCGGCGGACGCATCACCCCTGGCGTAGTCAGGGTCGGCAGCACCGTCCGGCGGCCGATCGCCGCGTCATCCTCGTTCGTCGCCGAGCTGCTCGGTCGCCTCTGGCAACAGGGCTTCACCGGCGCTCCGCGTCACCTCGGGTTCGACGCGGCCGGTCGGGAGGTCCTCAGCTACCTCCCCGGCTGGGTGCCTGCCCGCTTCCAACGCTGGACCGACACACAGGTGGCCGCCGCGGGCTCCCTTCTCCGCGCCTTCCACGACGCCACTCGCGGCAGCCGCCTGGCCGGCCGGCACCCCGTGGTCTGTCACCACGACCCAGGGCCGAACAACACGGTCTTCGCGAACGACGTCCCGGTTGCCTTCATCGACTTCGACACCGCCGCCCCCGGCGACCCCCTCGAGGACCTCGGATACATGGCGTGGACCTGGTGTATCTCCTCCAAACCCGACGCTCCGCCCGCCACCGCACAGGCGGCGCAGGTGCGCGTCCTCGCCGACGCGTACCGGCTCGAATCCGCCGCCCGCCTACGCCTCATCGACGCCGCGCTCGACCGCCAGGCCCGAAACGCCCATTGGTGGCGCAGCCACCTCGCAGGCCCGTCCCAGCACGTCGCCGATGACCGCGAGATCGCCGAACGTATCCGGTGGTCCGACCGTGAGCACGCCTACACCGCGGCCAACCGCGCGATCTTCGAAGCGCCCCTGGCCTGATGGATCAACGACGTGGACCTGGCCGTCGGCGGTGAGCGTCTCGAACCGGGTGCCGCACCAGGTCGACTCCACCCACACGGCGACGACCGTGTCCGGGGCGCCCGTCACGACGCGGCCCCCGGACGCAAACCGGATCCGGCTTCGTGGGCGCGGACGAGCAGGGCGTTGACGGCGAGCGCGGCCGCGGGGTCGGAGTCGGGAAGCCGGTCGACGGCGGCCCGCTCGTCCTCGCTCAGCCCGTCCAGGAGGCCGGTGCGGGCGAGGGTACGTAGCAGGGCGTGGCGCAGGACGTCGGGGGCGAGGGCCGCGCGGCGGGCGGCTCCGGCTTCCTCCTCCTGGCGGCGCTTCTCGTCATCCAGCTGCCGCTCGCGCTCGCGTGCGGCGTCAACGGCGAGCTCGTCCTGGACCACCGCGTCGGCGTCCGGGTCGTACACGCCTCCCACGTCGGCGAGCAGCTGCACGATGCGTGCCCACTCAGCGACTTCGGCCGGGCCGCGCTCATCGCCGGCCAGGTCCTCGTGGTCGCGGACCATGTGCTGCTGCAGCTCGGCTTCCTCGAGGGCGGCCGCCGCCTCCGCGTGGCTCATGCCGCGGGCCCGCCGGCGGACCGCGCCGCGCCCGACCTTCGCCCAGTCGATCGGCTCGCGGGGCACGGCCGGGCGGTGGGCGGGCCCGCGCGGGCGCCGGTGGGATCGGGGTGCGGGGGTGCTCACACGAGCCTCCCAATCGTCGCGGGAACGGTGACAGGAAATCCGGCTGCCGCGCGGTGAGCACGGCAGCCGTAGACAGGTTTATAGCAGCCATGAATTCCGTGCGGCTAAAACGAGATATCGAGCCGGTCCACGTCCTTGAATTCGACGTGCACGCCCGCGCGCCCGCCGCCCTCCTTGCGGAAATAGGCGTCGGCGATGGCCTCCGCAACCAGCCCGTGCAGCTCATTGTCCGTCGCTCCAGTCTCCCGGGCGGACAGGATCAGGTCGGCGTGCGCGGGCGAGACAGCGGTCATGACGTCCCTCACCCGGCCCGCGTCCGAGGACCCCTCCGGGCCGAATCCGAAGTAGGCCCGGCAGGAGATGACGAGCCCTCCGGACGTGGCGGCGCGCTGCCTCGCCTGCGCCCTGACCTGCGGTTGCCACTGCGCCTCGGTCTCCTCCACCAAAGCCGCCTGGAGGCGCTTCTGAGGCCTCTTGATGGCACCCGAGCGGTAGCGCTCCACGGTGCGGCGGGAGACGCCCAGCCGCTCGGCTACGGCCGCCGTGGAGCCCTTCGCGCGCGTGAGAAGGAATTTCATCTGGGCTCGCGCGGATTTCGGCGCGGGACGGGTGAACAGGGCCCGGTCGGCCCGTCCGAGGCCCTCGAAGAGCATGCGCCGGAGCAGGGCCGACGTGGGGTTCGTGTGCTGATCATCCATACAGACAGCGTCGGGCCGGCCCCCTGTGGACAGAGGACGCCGGGAGCCGGGAAGGATGGGGCCGCAAGCACATCATCGCGGGGAGGGGGGCGTCATGCGGCTGACGATCGACACCGAGACGGACACCTACGAGCAGGCGATCGCCGCCGTCCAGGCTGCGTACGGGCTGCGGTCGGCCGTTCCGGAGATCTGGCCGGACGCCCCGGATCCCCGTCCAGGTCCTCAGAACCTCGCTGATGACGACCTCGCCGACGGCTGGACGGACCAACTGCTGTTCCGCATGATCGCCTCGCTCATGCCCGGCGCCCGGGATGTGTTGCGCCGGGTCACCGAGCTGGGAGGTGGCGCCTCCTACGAGGACGTCCAGCGCCACTTCGCTGACCACCCGACGGCCCCCATTCCGCCGTCGAAGATCGGCGGCACTCTGACCAGCGTCAAGGCGGTACAGCGCCGTACCGGCCCGGAAGGCGCCGGCCCGCTCCTTCAGCGGGACGAGCGCGCACGGCGCTACCGCATCGACGACGTCCTCGTGGCCGGTCTCCAGCGGGCCTTCGCCCTCGCCGATGTCCGCCCAGACCTGCTACGCGGCGAGGGCGCCGAAGCGCGCGGCCTCGTCGTGGCAGTTGGCGGCCAGGACCTGTCCGGGAGGGCCGGGGATAGGCGGGTGCGGTCCGCGGGCGGCGCACCGTAGTGGCCGCGCACGTCGGTCACGGGCAGTGCGGGCTGACCGGGTGATCCTGCCGTGCCTGCACCCGACGGTCCGTCAGGCGTGTTACGGGAAACCGCAGTAGAGCGGTGTGATGCTTCTCTCCTGAACGGCCCGTGGCTACGGATTTCGTTGCCGTCACCGGCCCCCGGAGGGCGTGACAAGGAGTGACCGGCGTGCAGGGGCGCACTCACCCCATAAATAGGGAAAGTCGCAGCGCACCCGTTTTGACAGGGGCACGGCCACTCCGTGTGACGGCGCAAGTGTCATGTGTTACGGATGCTGCCTGCGGTTTAGGTGATGTCGGGCGGCCCCTGGAGTACCACCCCCCGGGGCCGCAGCCCGACAGCTGGTGTTGGACCGGCCAGGCTCAACGTCAGCACGGTTAATGTAACCGCCCACCCCCCAAGGCCATTCCTTAAAACTGGGGAGTTACCCAAGAGTAGGCGTGGAACACCTTCCGTTTGGGGATTTTCAGGGGCTCCGTTCCGGGAGTCGGCGACGGTGCCGTTTTGTCGACATACGAGATCTCAGGCAGTCCTGGGTGTGGGATATCGTCTTTGGCTACCGGGAGACCGCGAATTTTCTTCGGACCACCGATCCGGATCGCGTCTTCCTGCACCTGGACCGGCCAATCTTCGTAAATGGAGTAACAGAGAATGTCAGCATTCCTGATCGCTGTCGTCGTGATCTTTCTGATCATGTCGGCGACGGTCGCCTTCACCGTCAAAGTCCTGTCGTCGACCCCGGCGCGCATTGCGGTGGTGATCGCCGCGTTCGTCAGCCTGGTTGTCGCCTTCCCGCCGATCATCCGCGCCCTGGAGCCGTCGGCCCACGTCACCTCGCCACCGGCCGTCGTGTCCCCGACCCCGCAGCCCAGCGCCGCGGGAGAGGCGGGCATGTAATGGCCTTCTGGAAGAAGGACGAGCCCATACAGATCGGATCGTCCTTCTACAACGTGGACGTGGCGACCGGCCGCATCGACCGGGAGGAGACGCCCAGCCGCTTCGGCACGGTCTTCGAGCGCAACCCCTTCCTGCGCAAGCTCCCCAGGGAGACCCGCCAGAACTTCCTCGATGAGACGAGCGGTTCGGTCGGTTCGGCCGGCTCGCGGACGTACCCGCGTGGGCACGAGCTACGGGGACCGAGCATCGGCACCGCCGTGCACATCGTGCTGACCGGGTGCGTGCTGGAGCGCACCCAGATAGGCCCGTCGTCCACGGTGCGCTTCCTCGGGGCCGGAGCCGTGGTCGGAAGCGTCGAGGTCTTCGACGACAACACGCCCCCGCCGATGGCCAAGTGCCTCACCAAGACCTGGACGCTCGCCATCCCGCTGGACCGGATGCGCGTCCTGGCCGAGACCAACTCCGGCCTGATGAAAGCGATCGGCAGCTCTGTCGTAGACCGTATGGAAGCCACCGAGCGCATCTACAACCGGCACGGGATGAAACCTGAACAGCGGCTGTGCGGCCTGCTGGGGCACCTGCTCATGCACTGCGCGGTGCCGGGCAGGGAGTACGACTTCATGGTCGAGGGCCCCACCCAGACCGACCTCGCGGACGCGCTCTCCCTCAGCATCGCCTCGGTGGAAGGAGCACTGACGCAGCTCCGTAAGAGCAAGACCGTGGTGACCGGCTACCGATCCTACGAGTTCCCTTCCGTGCGCCGGCTGCTGGAGGCGAGCGAGCTGCAGTTCCCGCAGGGAAGCCTGGCCCGCACCCTGGCTTCCATTTAGCAAAAGCGGAATCCCGGAAACCGGAAAGCGCCTGTCGTGATATCCATTCACGGCAGGCGCTCCTTTATGGTCTGGACTTTTCCCGTCCGTGTTCACTCCCTCCTCCTTCTGATTCATTTTGCAAGTTTATGAAAACTTTTCGATTGGGTCTGTCTGGAAACGCGGCAAGGTTGACGGCGCAGGTCAGCGGGTCTTGGGTGGAGGGCCACGTCCAGAGCAACGGGGCTGGCCATGGAACTGCTCAGGTTCTCCGACCGACCGCCGCAGTGTTCACGCTGCCGGGGCGACCTCATCAGCGCTGTGGCGCCGCAGGACGACGAACACGGCGCCCCATCCATCTGGAGCTGTGCCCAGCCTGCGCCACCGGCGACGTCGACCGCCCGGCGGCCGGCCTTCTCGTCCCGTGGTTCGCGAACGACGGCGGCCACGACATGAGCCGCGTCCAGGAGGGCGCCCACCTGCTGATGGAGCGGACGAAGGAGTGCATGGCCGCACACGGCTGGCACTGGCAGGAAACGCCGCCAGACCAGCCCTGAGCCGTCGCCCGTACTGGCGCCGCCGGGCAGCGCGGCCGCCGGGTCGAACTACTGTTGGGCCGTGGCAACGTACGACTATCCCGACGACCTCCTCACCGCGCAGCAGGCCCTCAATGAGGTGCGCGCCGACCTCGCCGCCCTGTACGAGAAGCTGCCGTACTCGGTGGAGCCGATGGAGGCTGGCAGCGTCCGGAGGGCTACTGGCTCGCCACATCCCGCGCGTACCCGGACTCGCCGGGCTGGTCGGAGCAGGAACAGCAGGATGTCGCCGCGCTGCGCGAGCGGGAACGTGAGCTCACCGATGCGATCCTCACGCACGCCTTCTGGAACGACGTCTCCGGGCCCGAGCGTCCGGACGCCCGCAGCAAGCTCAAGCACGCCCTCGCGACCGGCTCGGACGGCCAGGAGCAGGAGTCGTAGCCGTGGCGGGCACACCGCCCGAGCCGCCGCCCATCACGGTGGTCCTCCCGGACGGCCAGAAGGTCACCGGACGTCTCCACGAGCGCCAGCAGAGGCCCGATGGCTGGCTGTTCAGGGTCTCCGTCCCGGCCTGGCAGAACACCGCTGAGGGGGCCGTGGAGGCCGCCTGGTACACGGTGTGGGTGCAGGCTCCCGCCCACGTCCAGCGCGTTGAGGGGGTCTCGTACGACGACGTCCCGACGACGTACTTGAAGGCGCCGCCGTCGCGGTCGGTGCGCGAGATCCTCGGGCCGCGCCGGCCGACGGGCTGGGTGCTGCAGAAGCTGGACGCCCCCGGGCCCGACCGCGGCGTCCTGCACGCCCCGGACTGTGACGAGGCCCCGGAGGGCGCGCCGGTGCTGGAGCTGGAGCGCGCCCTGGACGCTGCCGAGAAGGCGGGCGTGAGGCTGTGCTCGCTGTGCGGGGCTGCGGCCGAACTGGACCCCGTCCTGCGTGGCTTCGACCAGGGCCGCTGACCGGCCGCCGCAGGCCTGCGAGGTCCCCATAGCCTCGCCAGACGGGCAGGCCGGGATGGACGGGCGCCGATTGCTCCGGGCCGTGGCCGCGGGGCATGCTGCGCGTCATCGTCAGTCATGTGATCAGCACATCCCGGCGGGCCTGTGGACAGAGGACCGCGACGGCACGCACCCCGGCGGCTGATCTCCACCCCTGCGGGTGACGGCGCCCTGGTGGGCACGGAAGCCGGGCCAGTACGTTCCCCCTGTCTTGATGATCGAGGGGGAGGGCGTGGGATGAGCGAGCGGGGCGCGTTACGAGGTTTGCGGATCCTGATGTGGGTGGTGATCGCGGTCGAGGTGCCGGTGTACCTGGTGTGGCTGGTCCAGGTCGGCTACCTGACCGGGCAGCAGCTGCACCGCGGTGACGTCGCGCGGTGGGTGCCGCCCGTCCTGCTGCCGCCGGCGGCCGTGCTGTTCTGCGTGATGGCGGGCTGGACGTGGTGGACCAGCGTGGTGGCCCGCACCCGTTCCCCGCTGCGGGAGCCATGGATCGCCGGGTCGCTGGTGTTCGTCGCCGTCACGTCGGTGTTCTGCGGAGTCGCCTCGGTCGACGAACCGTCGGTGTCGGTGGGCCTGTTGAGTGTCGCGGTGACCGGGCTCGGCATGGTCGGGCTGTTCTTCATCCCGGCCGCCCGCTCCCGCCAGCTGCCGGACGTCATCCGTTCCCGGCGGGCGCCGGCCTCCCCGGGCGAGGCGGACCCGCAGTAGGAACACCGCCCCGGCCGGCCGGGCCACCCGATTGCCCGGAGCGCCGCCCGCCGGGCATGCTGCGCGTTCGAGAAGAAGGGGTGAGCGTGTCCGAACATGACGACGCACAGGTGGCACAAGCGTCGCTCAGAAAGGCCGTGGAGCAGCTGAGCGCCGATGGGGCGGGCGAGGGCGGCGAGGCCGTCCGGGAGGCCGTCCGGGAGGCCGTACAGGCGCTCTCTGACGGCTCTGAGCGGCAGTGGACGCCCGAGCAGGAGACGCAGATCCGGGCCATGGTGGAGCAGATCCGCAAGGTGCGGGACCTGAACCGGCCGGGCGCGGGCTGGTGGCGCCGACGCCGGGAGTGGCGGGCCCGGGAGCGCTTGGTCGACCTGATGATGACCGGCGGACCGGCGCTGCTGAACGAGGCGGAACTGCGCCACTGGAAGAGCCACGCGATGGTGGAGCTGCTGCTGGAGTTCGCCGGCAGTGCGATGAAGAAGGACGACACCACGAAGGCGCTCGCCCGGATGGAGACGCTGCACGCCGCAACGTACGAGGACTTGCAGCAGGCGAAGAAGATGCTGGCCGAACGGAAGGCCGCTGCCGGCTGATCTGTCGTCATGTCACGAGGGGCCCGAACCGGCGCGCGGTTCGGGGCCTACTTGCGTACGGCGCAAGCTACGGGGTCGACAGCCAGTGCCGCCGAAGCCGTGGCCGGTGGCGGTGGTCAGCCCGGCGGCGCTCGTGCTCTGCGGCGTCGCTATCGAGCTGCAGCTTGGCTTTCCCGAATCCGTGGGAGGCGGGAACGGTGGCTATCACCCCTCGCTCCGCTGCTGGGGCAGGGCGCGGGCGACGGCCTGGGCGTGCTCGCGCAGCGGGTGGTCCTGCTTGTCCCAGGTGGCCGCCACGTAGTTGAGGAGTTCGGCCGTGGCGCGCTCTGAGTCGCTCGGGTCGCTGGCGAGCAGCCGGTCGGCGGCGAGGGCGACGTCGACGGCCGGGGTGGACAGGTCTTCCTCGGCGATGGCGTTGCCCCGGGCGATGTCCAGGACCAGGAGGTGGCGCACCTGGTTGCGGGTCTGGACGGTGATGGTGTCCTCGCGCGGCGAGTCCGCATCTGCGGTGACGAAGCCGGGGTGGTTGAGGATCGCCGCGGCGATGGCCTCGGTGAGTACCGGCTCGGGCAGCAGGTCGTCGTCGGTGGGCTCCGGGTCCTTGAAGGTCAGCGTGTAGTTGATGCCGGCCTCGGTGGTGAACCACACCGTGTCGCCGCCAGCGTCGGCGTCCGCGGCGATGAAGTGCGGGCTGCGGCGCAGCGCGTCGGCGATGCGGACCGGGTCATGGTCGGCGTCGAACAGCGGGCTCTTGTCGCGGTCGATGGGCGGGAACTCAGCGGACACTATTTCTCTCCTAGAGCTCGATCTGGATGTGCTCGATGTCGGTGAACTCCACGCCCAGGCCGTGCGCCCGGCTGTTGTTGGCGCGGAAGTACATCCGGGCGAGGCCGTCGGCGGCGATCTGCTGGAGCTCCTGCTCGGTGGCACCCTGCTCGCGGGCGGTGAACAGGCGGTCGGCGAACTCAGGCGGCAGGGCCTGGGTGATGTCGCGGATCCGGGCGTCTTCGGTGGTGCCGGGCTCCGCGGTGAACCCGAACTTCGCCCGGGTGGAGACGACCAGGCCGCCGGTGCTCGCGGCCTTCTTCCTCGCCTTTGCCCGCACCTGCGGCTGCCAGCGCTGCTTGACCTCACGCTCTATGCGGCCGCGCAGGTCCTGCCGGGGCCGCTTGAGCTTGCCCGCGACGTAGCGCTCCACGGTGCGCTGGGAGATCCCGAGCGCCTGCGCGGCGGCCTTGGTGCCCTTGAGCTGCTTGACCAGGTACTTCATCTGCGCCTGGGCGCTCTGCGGGATTCGGCGGGTGAACGCCGACTCCAGTGCGTGATCCAGGCTGTCCCCGAGCGAGTCGACCATGACCTGCTACTCCCCTTCTCCGGCGCTCTGGTCGGTCTTGATGAGGTTGGCGATGTTGAAGACGCCGCCGTGTTCCTCGAATTGGGCTTCCGCCCACAGGACGGTCTGGGTGCCCTGGTGCTTGACCATGCCGGGCGAGACTCCGAGCCGGAACGAGCCCGGCGCCGGCTTGCCCTCGGCCGTGTGCGGCAGGACGTCCAGCGGGGACGGGCCGGGCGAGGGGTAGACGATCGCGTCGGTGCCGATCGCGACCGGGTAGACGTCGGCCGCGGCGGCGGTCTTCAACATCTTGCGGTGCAGGCCGACGCGCTGGCTCGCCAGCACGGCGGCCCGGATGTCGGGACGCCACGTCTCCCGTTTCAGCGCCGGGTAGGGCTCGTAGTACGGCACCTGCCCCCGGCTGCGCTGCCTCAGCTTCCCGATCGCGCCCTTAGCCGTCGCCTTGATCGCGGTCTCCAGCAGCGCCATCGTCGGGTCGACCTGCTTGCGCCGCCCCATCGCCTCGAGGAACTCCTGGCCGGTGAGGTCGGTGGTGACGCCCATGTCGGCCATCGTCTCCACGTACGCGTCGCGCAGCCGCTTGTACCAGGGGTCCAGGTAGCGGCCGGTCTGGGTGCGCACGTACGCCTCGATCGGCGCGACGTCGAAGCCGAGCTCCACCGCGTAGGCGACGGTCGGGGTGGCGTACCAGGCCGGGCCGGTCGGGTGCTCGCCGGTCGGCGTGAACGGCGAGGGGAGCCGGCCGACGTCGATGGTGCGCCCGAACACGTGGGCGAGGTCGACGTGGGAGAGGTCGACCAGCCACGAGCCGGGCAACGCCGGGTCGAACTTCGGGTTGCCGGTCAGACGGGTGGGGCCGTTCAGGCCGACGGTGAGCCCATTCGCGGCCGCCGCGAACGCCATGTTGACGTCGATGGCAACCAGGTAGGGCTGCATGCACTCGTCATCGGTCAGCGGCCGGCACCAGTTGTAGGGCTCCTCCATCAGCATTTCTGCCGGGGTGCGCTCGTGGTGCCGGGCGAACTTGCCCTTGAGGATCGGGTGCTCGTCGGGGACCTCGCACTCCACCACGGGGTAGAGCTGGGTGAGCGCGTCGTCGTTGAAGGCTCGCTTGAACTCGCCGGTGGCCTCGTCCTTCTCCGCGCGGGTCGGCGGGCGCAGCGCGGTCATCAGCTCCAGGCCGGTCGTCGCGGTGCTGCCGCGCGGCGTCGTCACCCGGGCCGCGTACAGGCCGAGGTAGCGGGCGAGGTCGGCCGGGTGCATCGTCGGCAGCTGCGGGTCGTCCTTCTTGTCCCACTCCCGGGCGTCCAGCGCGTTCCAGGGCAGGATGCACAGCTGGACGCAGCGCCGCTTGGACCCCTCGGGCTCGCGGAACACGCGGGCCCACGGCCCGAACCCGCGCTGGGTGAGCTGGAGTCCGGCCTTCTCAATCTGCTTGACCACCTTGTGGCCGGCCGCCAGTCGGCTCGCGCGCCGCTCCTCCTGCGACAGGGCGGCGGGCAGACCGTAGCGCTCCAGCGCGGAAGCGGTGAGGACGAGAATCGGGTCGGCGTCGCGGCCGTTGCGGTGCAGCCGGGCCTGCCCCAGGCGGGCCTCGGACAGCGTCCAGTCGACCAGCGCCGGGATGCTCTTGGCGGGCACGTCCAGGACCAGGCCGCCCACGCAGTACGCCGACACCTGCCCGTCCTCGCAGTCGACCACCGCGAGCGGGCCGTTCTCGAAGCGCGGGTCCACGGCGGCCGCCGTGGTGGTCTTCTTCGCCACCGCCTTCTTCGCACCCGTGCGTCGCGACGTCGACGGCCTGGTGCTGCTCGCCGCCGGACGGGCGGGAGCCTTCGCGGTCGCCGGCGCCGAGGCGGATGTGCCGGCGAACGTCTCCGTGGCCGTGACGCCGGAGTGGGTGCTGACGTTGTCCGTGGGAGCCGGGTACTGCTCGGCCCACCCGTCCAGCAGGTGCTTGTAGGCAGCGAGACGCGGCGGGCGGGGCATCGTGCGGCCGGTCTCCCAGCCGTTCACGGTCTCGCGCTTCGTCTGCAGCGCGACCGCCACGTCCTCCTGGGTCAGTCCTGAGGCTTCACGCAGCCGCTTCCGTTCGGCCGGCGGTGGCAGCAGAGGGCCTCGGGCCAGCAGCTCCGCGGCCCGCGCCATCAGTTCTTCTTCTGTGGGCATACAGCGACCTCCTACGCCCACCCTACCCGAACTTCACACTCAACGTAACTATGAACCTCACTTTGAACATCACATTTGACTGTATGCTCTGTGGCGCGACAGACCAGTAAGGCGAGCTGAAGGGGTTGCGGTGAAAGACGAGGACGTCATCCCGGTTGTCCTGACCGAAGGGCAGCACGAGGAGATCCTGGCGTCCCAGATCCTGCCGACCTGGACCAAGGACGCCGCCCCTCAGCAACAGCCCGTGGTGGTATTCGTCGCCGGGCCGCCCGGCAGCGGCAAGACGCTGGTCGTCGACCTGGTGCACGCCGCGCTCATGCGGCGGGGCGGCGGTGTACGCGTAGACCGTGACGCCTACAAGAGCGCCCACCCCCACTACACCGCCTTCCTCGCCGAAGACGTGCGCACCGCCGGGGTGCGGGTGCGGCCGGAGACCTACCAGTGGCAGGCCGGCATCGAGGCACACGTGCGGCACAACCGGTACGACGCGGTGGTCGAGGCGCCGTTGGCGCATCCACAGGAGTTCCTGGCCGGGCTCGCCGCGTACCGGCAGGCGGGCTACCGCATCGAGATCGTGGCCCTGGCCGTGCCCGAGGCTGTCAGCCAGCTCGGCATTCTGGACCGGTACCTGCGTCTCGCCGAACAGGGCCGGGCCCGCTACGTCTCCTGGGACAACCACGACGCCTGCGCAGCCGCCCTGGTCGACACCCTCACCATGGTGGAAGCCGCCCGGCTGGCGGACCGGGTCTTCGTCGTACGGCGCGCCACCGAGACGGCGCTATTGGCCGTGTACGACAACGAACTCGACCCCGCCGGGACCTGGCGCCGCCCGCCCGGCGCGGCAGACGCGGTCCTCGCGGAGCGGAGGCGTCCGTGGGGCGCCAGGGAGACAGGCCAATTCCGCCGTCAGCTCGCCGACGCCGACCGGCGTCTTGCCGATCCCCGGCTGCCGGAGGACTGGTCGCTGGCGGTGCGGCGGGATGCCGAGCGCGCCGCCGCGTGGGCCGAACCGGTCCGCCGCACCGTCCAGCCGCGCCGGCAGGCGCCCGGGGTCGACTACCACCGGCTCTCCGCGGCGGAACACCGCTGGATCTTCGACGAGTTGATCGTTCCGACCCTGGGGCGGATCACACCGCAGGACAAGCCCGTCGCGGTGTATGTGATGGGCCAGCCCGGCGCAGGAAAGACCCGGGCCGCTCACATGGTCCGCGGCACGCTACGGGACGGCCCCACCCACATCACAGGCGACGACTTCAAGTTCAACCACCCCGACTACCTGCAGCTGCTGCGTGAGGAGCCGCGCACGGCCTCGGCACGCATCCGCGCCGACTACCGGGCCTGGCAGGCGCAGGCCGAAGCATACGTACGCGAGCGGCGCGGCGACGCGGTCATCGAGATCACCCCGGCAACCGCCGCCGGGTTCGTCACCAGCGCAGCTTTGTACCAGCAGGCCGGCTATCGAGTGGAGCTGGTCGTCCTGGCGGTGCGCGCGGCCGATTCCCGCCAGGGCACGGCCGCCCGCTACGCCCGCGTGAGCGAGCGGGGCGTGCCCACGCGGTTCACCACCGCCGCCGGGCATGACCTGCACTACGCCGTTCTGCCCGAGGTGGTGGCGGCCGCGGAGCGGCTGTCCGCCGTGGACTCAGTCCTGGTGATGCGGCGCGACGCCCACCCTCTATACCGCAATACCCTGGATGGCCAGGGGAGTTGGACATCCCGCCCGGCGGCCGAACTGGCCTTGCTCGCGGAACAGGCCCGCCCCTACACCCCCGAGGAAGCAGCACGTTTCTGGGCCGTACAGCGCCGACTTCACAGGGCGATGCCGCAGTACCGCGACGACCTCATCACGATCGCCGGCCTGGCCTGCCCGCTGATGCCCGCCCAGCAGCCACGCCAGCTCCACCCGCCCGCCCCGACGGCCGCGCTGCCCGTGCCCGCCTAGGCGGTTCTAGCTCAGCTTCGGCAGCAGTGCACGGGGCGTGCCAGCGCGCAGGAGTTCGCTCAAGCATCTCGGCATGCTGGCGCCCGGGGGCGGACGGAGTGTAAGGGCCCCACAGGAAGGCGGCCGCCGCAAGGGATGAAGCACCGTCGGATCCTTCGGGCGCCCGCGCAAGAGGCGAGCGAGCCCTGTGTCTACACGCTCCGGGCTTCCGCCATCAGCCTGCTCCAGCATGTGCGACAGCCGCATGCCCATGGAGCCCATGGATCGTCCACCCTTGCCCTGGGGCGGGAGTGCTCGACCCACAGGACCTCGTCCTGCCCAAAGACGTAGTCCTCGATCATCTGCTGACCCTCCGGATCGAGCACCCTCCTCGTATGCATCTTGTGCAGACCGTGGCGAAGCTTTTCGAGGCACGTCTGCTCGTACTCGGCCGCACCCCTGGCGCGTGCGATGGCCGCCGCCTGCAGGAGGATCGGGATCGCCTCTTCGCTGATGCCTGCGCGGACGTGACTGGCGCCGAGGCGGAACAATGCGAGGTTACTGAGTGCGGGAGAGCACTGGCGTTTGTCTGCGATGTTCCGGATGACCTGAGTGATGGCACGCAGGTCGTCCAGCATGCGCTCCTCGCTGAGATAGTCCTGGACCACTGCGGCGAACACCGTAGACACCTTGGGTTCAGCGACCGGCGGGTCGGCCGTGATCACGCTAACGATGCTAAGGCGCTCGGCCGCGATCCACTCCTCGGCTTCCCTCCAGCGGTTGAATCGGGGGGAGCGGTAGTTGGTTCGGCCATAGTTGATCATGACGGCACGCGCGTCGTTGCAAGTGTTCGCAAGGTGCTGGTGAAGCCGCTTTTGTGCCTGGGCGCGGTCGTCGCCGTCGGCGTGGACTCGGCCAAGGTCACTGGCGTACAGGCGCACCAGGTCGTGCATGCGCCACCGGCCCCAGGCTGCCCCAGGGTCAACTAGGTGAGCGCGGGCGAGGCCTTGGAGAACGTCCTCGGTCTCAGTTTCGGTAGCGTCCGCCAGCTGGGCAGCGGACTCGGTAGAGATGTCAGGACCGAGGTTGATGGGCAGCAGCCTGAAGAGCCTGCTGTCGCGATCGGTGAGACGCCGGTAGGACAGATCGAAGGCGGCCCGCACCGCGCGGTCTCCACGGCGTAGCCGGTCCAGGCGGGAGTGCTCGGCTTTCAGGGCGTCGGCCAACGATGCCACGGGGCGTCCGGGGCTGTCGGCCAGCAGCGCGGCGGTGATCCTCAGGGCCAGCGGCAGGCCCCCGCACAACCGGGCGATCACGGCGGCATCATGCGGCGCGTCCGACACCCGGGTGTCGTCGGAGCCTCGCGCTTCCCGGATGGTTTGGTCCAGCAATTCGATGGAGGCGGCCTCGTCGATGCCGCCCAGATCGTGCAGGCGGGCGCCCACATCTAGGGTGTCGCGGGAGGTCACGAGGGCTGCAGTGACGCCGTCGGTGGGGAGCAACGGTCGTACCTGGTCCTCGCTGGAGGCATTGTCGATCACGACGAGGACGCGGAGACCTGCTGCCGCGAACGCGGACAGCCTGCTGCGGTACAGCAGGGAACGTCCCTGAAGGTCGGGTGGGATGTCCTCGTGGCGTACACCCAGGGCGCGTAGCCAGCTAGTGAGCGCGTGCTCGGGGGTGAGCGGGTTCTCAGGGTCGTACCCGAACATGTCGATGAACAAGACCCCGCCGGGGAACCAGCCTTCGGTGCGCAAGGCGCGCGCAGCGGTCTGCAGGGCCAGCTCTGTCTTGCCAATCCCTCCCAATCCGGCGAGCGCCGACACCAGGACCGTTTGATGTCGCTCGCCGGGCGCCAAGGCCTGGAGGAGTTTGGCGACCTCCTCATCTCGCCCGGTGAACGTGGCCGAGGCGGGGGGAAGACCCGACATCGCTGTGGGGACGGGCCCGGGCGGCCGTATCGTGATGTCCCTGCCCTGGATCACCGGGCCCAGGAAGACCCCGCCCGTGATCTCGTTGTGTATCTCGTTGTGCGCCTGCCGGTCTGCGTGCCGCCTGTCGTGCTCCCCGGACACTGCTCCCCCATGTTCCACTCCTGTCGGCAGCCCAGTATCACTCCACGGTGCCCACCTGGTCATGAGCCTCTGCGGCGGGCCGTCCGGAGGGCGCCAGCGATGTCGTGCGGTGCCCACGGCACGCCGGCGCGGATGCTCGAATCGGCTTCGCTGGAACCAGGTTTCCTCGTAGCGTGTTGATCCTGTTGAGCGTGCACGTACGGAGGGTGCCGAATGGATCCCGTATCGGTCGGACTGCTGGTGGCATTGGCGGGCGGGGCTGGCGGTGAGATCGGCCGACAGGCGTGGGCGGGGCTGAGTGCAATAGCCCGCCGCCCGTTCCAAAACGGGCAGGACACTGAGGATGGTGCTTCGGTGAGCTCGGGGGAGGCGGAGCTGGTGGAGCTGGAGCGGTCCCCGACCGACCCAGCACGCGCGCAGGCACTGAGTACCGCTCTGGCGGTGCGGGCGGCGGTGGACACAGACTTCCGCACGGACTTGGAGCGATGGCACGAACAGGCGAGGCTGGTTCGCGCCGGCGACGGTGAAGTCCACAGCACGATCAGCGGTGGCACCTTCCACGGGCCGATTTTGCAGGGCAGAGACTTCTCAGGGATAACTTTCACCACGCCCTCGTCGTCGCCAAAGTCGGATATGCCCTCCACACAGGACTGACGCGGCTTTCGCTGGTCTCGTCATGGACAGAAGGTGTTAGCAGCCTCGCCTTCGTCGTCGCCCCTGGCCGCGAACTCTCTGGCAACGACCTCGTTCTGGAACCAATCTTGAGACGGCACGCTTCGGTGTGCCGCGTCGGCCCGGACCCCCAGGCAGGCCAGACCGCGCGGCGAGCACCGCGGCTACGCCTCCGACTGCGGCACGGAAGCCTCCAGCTCCTTGAGCAGCTCGGTGTAGACGTCGGCGAGACGCGCGGTCTCCTCGGGCCCGGCTTCCCTGAGCCGGACCTGGTCCTCGACGCACTCCTGCCGCTGCGCGGTCAGTTCCTCCAGGCGCTGCTGGTCATCGGAGCGCCGTGCGAGCAGGAGCTGCCGGTTGTACCAGGCGATGACGGTGCCCAGGATCTGGTGCGCTTCCTCAACCCCGACGGTGTTGCTGCCGCCCGGGCTTGCAGGCGGTCCGGACGGGGATTGGGGGTCAGGGGACGACGGCGAGGACGATGCGGAGTCGGAGTCGTGCATGGGAAGAACCACCTCGGGGTGTCGGGAATCCATTGACGAAAAGATCATTCTCGGATGTGGGCTGATCCGGGACTGTGGCCGGCCACGGTACGCGGCATAGATTGGGGCCGCCGATGATCACTTTTCGGGGGGACTTCGTCACATGACCGACCTGCGTGCGCTGTTCAGCTCCAACGACCCCAATGGCGTGGGCAGCAACGAGGCGTTCACCAACCGGGGTGCCCAGTGGAACGTCGTCGCCACCGCCCTCGAGGAACACCTGCGACACATCGCCGATGCCGGCTTCGATGTCGAGGACCTCGAAGCGCCGCGCACCAACGTGATCGTGTTCCACGGGGTGGGCGGCGTCGGCAAGTCGACCCTGCTACGCAAGCTCGAATCCGCGTTCACCACAGCGGAAGCACGCCCCCACCAGTGGGGTGCACCCCCCTGGGCGGGCGAGAAGATCCTGCCGATCCGCATCGACCTGGCCCGTTCGGCATCGACCGGCCGGGACTTCGAGCGCGTCGTGCTGACGATCCGGCTCGCTCTGGCCGCCGCCGTCGGCCTCCCCCTGCCCAGCTTCGACCTGGCCTTGCGCCGCTACTGGGACGTCCAGCACCCCGGCGAGCCGCTGGATGAATACGTCCGCCGCACCGGTCTGGCCGGGAAATTCGGGCAGATGCTGCCGCAGCAGATACAGGCCGCGGTCACCGAGACGATCGGCGCCCTGCAACTTCCCGGCCTGGTGGGCGCAGCAGTCGGGCAGGTCACCACGGCGCTCGTGCAGGCCCTGCGCGAGCGCCGCGAACGGGCGCGGGCCCTCGCCGGCTGCGCCCGCACCGCCACCTTGCTGGAGGCCGACCCCGACCTGGAGGCGCTCTCCTTCTACCCGCACCTGCTGGCGTGGGAGATCAGCCGCCTGCCCGCGAAGAAGGCGGTGACGCCGGTCATCCTGTTCGACACGTTCGAGGACACCGGTGACCGCCACCGCGACACCGAGCGACTCCTGCAGCGGCTCGTGTGGCTCATGCCGAACTGCTTCTTCGTCATCAGCGGCCGCAACCGTCTGCCATGGGCCGACACCGCCCTGCAGGGCCAGCTCGACTACACCGGGCCCGCCGCCTGGCCCGGCCTCGCCCCCCAGACGAGTCAGCCGGCCCGGGCCGCAGGACAGGGCGGCGCCCGCCAGCACCTGGTCGGCGACTTCTCCGAGCAGGACTGCGACGCCTACCTCGCCCACCGCCTCACCCAGGACGACCAGCCCCTGATCAGCGCGGACATCCGCGCAGTCATCACCCAGCGCTCGCACGGCCTGCCGCTCCACCTCGACCTGGCCGTCGCCCGCTTCCTGGAGATACGCCGCACCGGCCGCACCCCCACGCCAGCCGACTTCGACCACACCTTCCCCGCCCTCATCGCGCGCACCCTGTCCGACCTCACCGCCGATGAACGCCACGTACTGCGCAGCGCCAGCCTCCTGGACGCCTTCGACCTGGACCTGGCCACCCATGCCGCAGGCCTCACCCACCAGGCAGCCGCCCGCCGGCTCATCGAGCGGCCCATGGTCGCCGAAGACCCCTACGCGATCTGGCCGTACCACCTCCACGGCGCCATCCGCAGCGCACTGCGCACGGCCGACGACCACACCGAGGACCGCTGGACCCCCACCGACTGGCACCGCGCCGCCGAACGCGCCCTCACTGCCCTCGGGCAGCAGTGGCAGGACGCCCGCGCTCTCGTCACCGGCCGGCCCCTCCTGGTCGCGTGCCTGCGCCAGGGCCTGCGCCTGGCCCGCGACCACCACCTCGAAGACCTCACCTGGCTCACGGACGCTGCCTTCGCCTACACCGACGACTCCGTCTGGGAACCCCTTTCACCGCCCACCCACGCCTCACCCCTGTCCGGGACCGGCTCGCACCCGGGCCCGGACACGCCCGCCGAGGCCCTGGCCGAACTCCTCACCGCCATCACCCGCCGCCAGCACGAGCACCGCGAAGCAACCGCCAACCGCCTCACCGCCGTCCTGGACACCGGCCAGCTGCACGGCGAACTTGCCGAACTCGCCCTGTACTACCGGGCCAAGGCCCACAAGGACCTGGGCCGCACCGGCGACGCGCTGGACGGCTACCGCCAAGTCGCCGACGCCGACGGCCGGCTCGCCCCGCGCGCCCGCCGCGGACTTGCCAACCTCGCCCGCATCCGAGGGGATTTCCCCACCGCTCTCGCCGCCGTCCCCACCCTGGGATGGGAGGGCCGTCATCACCGCGTCCTGGGCCACATCCACTGGCCCCACGGCGACATCGAGCGGGCCGTCGCCGCGTTCGAAGCCGCGCGGACCGAGGCCGAACAGCACGACGCCCCGGGCGAGCAGGCCATCGCCCAGACCCACATCGCCCTGGTCACCGCCTTCGCCGACCCGGACCGCGCCGACGACGAACTCGCCCTCGCCCACCAGCTCCTCGACCAGCTCGACCAGCGCGCCACCACCCTCCTCGCCCAGGTCGTCGCCCTCGTACGCGATGCCGGCACCGACCGCGACGTCACCGACCGCGCCACCGTGCTGCGCACCGAGATCACCGTCGCCGGGCTCCCCTGGCTCACCCCGCTCCTGGAGACTGCCCTCGCTTTCCACCACGCTGTACGCGGCGCGGAAGACGACGTGACGGCCACCATCGACCGTCTTCGCGCGGCGACCGCGAACGGCGACTTCGCCTACTACGTTCACCTCGCGGCCGCCATGGGCGACCTGCCCCAGCCCGCCGGGCCCGCCATACAGTGGCTCGACGGTGAATCGGCCGTCCGTGCCCGCTGGCGTGCCCTGGTCACCGCCCGCCAACACCGCCTGGGCGGCACCGCGTAGCAGTGCCGAGGTCGACAACCGGGCCTTGGCAGCGGGTGTCTGGACGCGGCGATTTACCGACGGGTCTCCCGCGCACGCTCGACACGCGCGCGATGCACGCCGCCGCTTGGTGAGGCGCAGCGGTCACCCGGCGGCCTTCCGCAGTCCGGGCAGGCGATGTCGTACGCCCCCGGTGCCCGACGGCGTCGGTCCGCTTTGGCCTGGCGGTCCGCCAGGATGGGCTCGATCCGCTCGTAGTGGGGGCTCTTCGACACGGCACCAGTACCGGTCCGGGTGTTGGTGACACAGTTCTTGCCCGCCGCGGCTCCGCAGCGCGGGCAATTCCTCTTGATCCAGTACCGGCGGGCCACCTGCTGGTGCCGCACCGCCTGCGGTGCTCCCAGTGCAGGGGCGGGGCGGGCGGTCTGCGCCGGCGGCCTGCCGATGTCCGCCCGCGTCTTCCACACGGAGATCTGCTCCTGCTGGTCGGCCTCGACATGGTCGCCGGCATCTGATGCCGCGTGCAGGAGCTCTCGCACCAGCTTGCGCATCACCTTCGGGGACCCGGTGTCCCCGCGGCGCTGCAGCGTTGCCAGCAGTGTCCGCACCCGGTCGGCTGCCCGCCGCGCCCGGGCGTCCTGCTGTTCGGCCAGCTTCGCCGCCGCCTCCGCTTGCAGCTGCTCCGCGTAGGCCTGCTGTTGTTCCGCGAGATACCCGGCCGCCACGTCGACAATGGTGATCTCGGTGGCGGTGCGGTCGTGGCTCGCGGTCGCGTTGACGCGCGCCAGCCGCTGACGGACCTGCACCGTGTCGCGCGCGGCGAGGGCGTCCTCCAGGCGAGAGAAGAGCTCTCGCCGCACCTGGGTCTGGTCCTCCAGCCAGCGTTCCGCGTCCGCAACGGCGGCCGCCAGCTGGTCCTGGAGCTCCCCCTCCACGCCTGTCAGATCGGCGATGTCGCGGCGCACCTGGGTGACCACGAGGACGGATTCCACCCTCATGGCGTCGGCCAGCTTGCGCAGCAGCACCTGCGCCCGCGCGCGGGCGTCCGGGGCCTTCCTGGCCTTGGCCACACCCCACTGGGAGACGGGGCGTGTACTGCGGGAGCGCACGATCTGCTCCACTGCCGGCGTCGACAGACCGCGCTCCGTCATCTCGCAGTCGTCCAGCGCGAACCACTCGGTTTCCCGGGCGAACGCCTCGGTGCCGATACTGACCTTGCGGGCGGTGCCGTCGCTGTCCAGCCGGATGCGATGGACATACCAGCGGTCGATCAGCGTGTCCCGGTCCACCGGCACCGACACCCCAAGCACCGGCTCACGGCCCTCGTGGTCCCACGCGGGCGGCACCGCCTGGTCCAAGTGCACGCGCAGCCCGCCGCGGGGGAACCGGATGTCCACCACCGAGCCGATCGGAACCCCGTCCGGCTGGACGAACGCGACATCGGCCGACAGGTCCCGGTCACGGAGCCAGGCGGCGGCCGCCGACTTCACATACAGGTGGTCGGCGCTGTTGACCCCGCGGGCACGGCGGCCGCACAGGTGCGGGTGCCCGTCGGGGCCGGGGTGGTGGGCAAAGTGACAGACCCGGTCGGTGTACAGCTTGGTGGTCAGCTGCAGGCCGCAGCCTCCGAGCAGCAGACCGCACTAGAACGTGTCGTGCTCGTGCTGGCGGCGGAAGGCGTCCAGCTCGATCGCCTCCAGCGGCAGCATCAGCGGCTCCTCCGAGTCCGCGCCTCCCAGGACCGCCGTCTGGATCTGCCGCCTGTCACCCCGCACGAAACCCCACCTCTCGTCCCAACTCATCGTGCCAGCCACGCCGTTGACCTCACAGACCATCACCGTGCTCACGCCGTCGTACGCAGCGAGGCAGGCTCGGCAGCAGCGGCCGGCGTGCCATCCTGCCGGGCGGCACGTTCCGCCCGGGCCCGGCGCAGCGCCAGGGCACGGGTGGCCTCGGACTCGCGGCGGCGCTGAACACGGGCCGCCGCGATCGAGGCCGGCTCACCGCCCGGCGCTGACTCCGGCTCGGGGAACGCACGGGCGCTGAGCTCGCGCATCGCCTGCGTCTGCCGCTCCACCGCTTCCGCGATGTACGGGTCGACGCGGCTCGGGTGCGCGGCGGACTGGTGCGCGTCGAGCGCGCGACGGTAGCCCTCGCACGCACTCTCCCTGGTCTTCGCCGGCCCCAGCGGCGCGGCCGCGGACTGCGGGGCGCCGTCGTCCAGGTCAGGCACGGACATCGAGCCGGGCGCGAGGATCCGCAGGGCGCGCACCACGGTGCGCCCGGCCGACTCGTTGGCTGCCTCGATGACCCGGGCCTGCTCCGGGCGCAGCTTCGTCGCCCAGGCCGTCGACTCCGGGCACCGGTGAGCTGGCCGGAGTACCTGCTCGTTGCTGCGCTCGCCGTGATCGCCCGGCGTGATCACCTGCGCGCGCCCCGGTGAAGCACGGCGGCCCCGCCGGATCGGACGGGGCCGCGTGCGTCTGCTGTGTGGTCAGGGAGTGAGGTCCAGTACGCGGACGGGTTCTCCTGCCCACCGGTGCGGGGCGGTGGTGGCGATGATCGCGCCGTCGGGACGGTCAGGGGTGGGCTGCGCCGTGTAGTGACTGTGCGCCGCCGCCCAGGTGTTTTGCCGCGCGACCACGAGGGCGGCAGCCAGGTCCAGATCGAGGACAGTGATGCCGGGCAGGGAAGCCAGATGCTCGGCTGTGCCGGGCCGGGCGCGATCGGCTTCTACTAACGCGCAGGCCGGGGCGTACAGGAACCAGCCCGCTTCGGCGTGGGCGCGGTGGATCAGACGGGAAGCGAGGACGTTGCCCTGGCCGGCTGCGGCCATCGCGGTGTCGTCCAGGACGATGTGCACGGCGTCGCTCACCGGCTCGTCACCTGGGCCAGACGCCGGTCCAGCTCGCTGTCCAGGTCCTGCTCCTCGGCAGCGGTCGGCGCGTAGCCGTTCCACTCTTTGAGCGCAGCCCGGGCTTGCTCCGCCCGCTCAGCACGCTCGGCCGGAGTCAGCAACGTCTCAGCGAGACGGGCGAGATACGCGCGCAGCGACAGCCCCTCAGCGGCAGCTATGGCGGCCAGCCGATCTTTGGCTTCCTCGGGGATGCGGACATTGGCATCGGACATTGTCGTGCTCCTTCCCATCCCTCAAGGGTACGGGTACGTACCCGTACCCTTCCCGGCGTGTCGGCTCCGGAACTGAGTGGTCTAGACCCTCGCTGGTGCTCTGCCCCGCTCCAGCAGAGGTCGCGCAGGTCCTCGCTACCCTTACGGACCTGAGCGGGGAGGGCGACACGGTGAACGTGTTCACGTGCCGTAAGTGCGGCGAGCTGTACGACCCCGGGGTGTCCCTGGCGAAACCTCACGCATGCCGGCAACGGCAGTCCACTGCCGGACAGCAGACGGCCGCGGCATGGCGAGAAAGCGTCGGATGGCGGGAGGGACAGGGATTCGGTGGGGTGCGCCGTCAGCCGCGACGAGAGCGGCGGGACTTGCGGATGGCCGTGGCCTGGGGAGTCCTGTCAGGTCTGGGGGCCGTCGTGTCGATCCTGTCCGGCAGGCGGGTACGGCGTACTGACTGGGTGAAGGCCGCGCAGCAGCCGCGGGCAGGCGGGTTCGGCGCGGGTGGCGACGGCGGCAGCGCTGGAGGCTGACCAGAGCCACTCGCCGGGAGTCGGTTCCTGCCTGCCTGCCTGCCTCGCCGTCGCGCTCACGGGCACGGTTATCTCCATCGGCCCAACGTCGGTCACAGTTGACTGCCGGTCCCACCACTTTCCCGGCCGATCCAGAGGTCACCGCAGCGACGTGCCGTCGCTCAATCGGGCCGGCCATCTATGCGCACCGATGTCGCCTCCGAGCGCCCGCCGGAATGTCCGTACGCCTTGGAAGTCAAGGCGGCTCGCACGGATTTCTGTGCAGATGGCGAGGTGCTGGGAGCTCAGAGCCGCCTTCGCATCAAAGGTGACTTCCGTCACGTCGTGTAATTGAGCGTGCAATTTCATCTTCGCGCAAAGTCGAGGCAAATTCGATCTCCATTGCGAGGGTGCAGCTCATTGAGGGTGGCGGTTCATGGCAGATGGTGGCGAAGGGTGGCGATGAAGGAGTGCAAATCTCGCGCGGCGATGCCTGCGAGGGGATGAGGGGCATTCGCTGAACTATCCCCTTGAGCAAGGCTGCTCGTTCCCGGGACGTGATCGGGTTAGCTGTTCCCCAGAGCAATGAGGCTCGAGGTGACCGTGCGCCATACGGGATGGGTGGACGTGTTGCCCTCCAGGAAGGGAAGCGATCACCGTGCGCTGCGAGGCAACCGCTTCCGTGCCCACCGTCACAGCCGTGCGCAGAGTGCCTCCTCGGTGTGCCGCCTGGTCCGAGACCCACACCGTGGCGTTACGGGCCGCCGATGCTCCAGGAGTTGGGGACTCTTCCGGCCGGGGTGTCTGGCATTGTCCGTGCCCAGGTCGCGCAGGCGCGGCCTACGTGGGGCCGCAGTTCGGGTCCGAGGCGTGCGCGAGCGGGGCAGAAGAATCCGGCAACGCGGCCGCGCCGGGATTCCGGCAGATGCAGCCGCTGAACTGCACATTCACATCCGCATGTGTGTCCCACCTGCGCAAGCGCACAAGGTGGGACACACATGCGGAAAAGAAACTGACCGCCACGTTCCCGAGCTGCGGAAAGACGGTTCAAAGGCACGGGCGACTCACGGTTTGCCAAAAGGACAGTACTGCGGGAAAGCCCTCTCACTCGTTCGCTCAGCGGTGCGTGGATGCTGCACCATCACTCACCACGCAGAGCCAGTCGAGCGATAACAGCGGTACTCCGCTGCCCTGTTGACCCGCAGTGCTTCGCCATCCTGGAAAGGAAGAAATGAACCTCTTGCCTCGCGTGACGTCTTTCGCCCGGCCGCGCCCGGTGACGAGACTGGAGGCTCCGCTGCTGGTGCTGACCACCCAGGTCGCGGCTGCCCCTGCGGACCGCGGGCTGTCGGCGGGTCCGGCGGCTGTGGGAGCGCTCGCATTCGCGCACTGGATGCCGGGTCGGCTGCGCAGCCGCCGGCATGAACCGCACTCCGCGGAGGTCTGAGAGCACCATGGGACGCCGCGAGCAGCCGATCAGCCCGTGCAGCAGATCCCTGCAGACCCTGGCAGCCTGGCTTCGGTCCGGCCGCGAGGCAGCAGGACTCACCTATGAACAACTCGCTGCCCGCACGCCGTTCAGCCCAGACACCCTGGCGCGTGCCGTGTCGGGGAGCAGCGTGCCAAGGAACGTCAAGGTGGTCGTGGCCTACGCGGGCGCCTGCGGGCTGCCGGAGACCGAGGCGGAGAGGCTCTGGAAGCTCGCCCGCCGCGATGAGGCCCGCGCCGCGGGGGTGCTGAACGGCCGGCACAGCGGGCCGCACATCAGCATGGTCAAGGACTTCGCCGACCTCCACTCGGCCATCGTCGAGCAATACCAGAGCGCTGGCAGCCCGGCGCTGCGCAGCCTGGACGCCCGGATGGGCGGCCACGGGCAGCTTCCGCACAGCACAGTGAGCCGGGTCCTCAAAGGCCAGTCCCGCCCCAACCGCCCATTCGTCCTGGCGTTTGCCGAGGCTGTCAATGTCCGGCGATCGGAGATCGCGGAGTGGGGCAAGGCCTGGGACCGCGCGGACCGGGACCGGCGCAGCACGCGCAGTCGGCGGGCCCGGGCTCAAGATGACGTCCAGGACCGGCTGACCAAGCACGACCGTGTCACGCCCCGCGATCTGCAGCTGCTCATGAGCGACCTGGAGGCCCTGGCCGGCCGGGCGCCGGGTATCAAGCTTCTGGTCATCCCGGAGGCGGAGTACTCCCAGACCTACGGGCCCGCCTCGCGCATGACCCGGGAGCTCCTCGTCGACCAGGCGCAGCGGCAGGGCGACTTGTCCTGCCCTCGATGCCACAGGCCCTCCTTCGGCTACGACGGCTCCCAGGGGTGGCGCGCCGAGCTCTGTACTGACTGCACGCCGTCGGCCCTCGCAGCTGCTGCTCCGTCTGGGCATGAGCCGCGAGAGCTCCCGGTCTTGCCGTCCGAACGGCCCCGGTTGCCGCGCCGGGTGCCGGGCCAGTCGTGGCCGCCCCCCGGCATGCCGGTTCACCTCGGGACTCTTGATACGGATGTATTCGAAGCCATCGGCCCGCCGGAAGTGTGCTGTCGTCTGTGCCGGGGCTTCCACGAGGCAGGCGATGCCTGCCGGCCAGCGACCGGCAGCAGGGAAGTGGTGGCCGCAGACCACGGTCACACCGCTCCCGCGAACAGCCCCGCGGCCACCGGGCACGGCTCGGAGGAGGCCGCCTGTGAGATCGGGGAACTGGCCGCTCTCCCTGGCGCTGCCGGAGGTGCCGTCCAAGGCAGTGGTCCTGAGGGCGTTCGGATCCAGTCGGTCACGGTCCGGACGACGATCGGCATCGGTGCTCAGGGCCTCATGCCGGCGGCATCCGGAGACCAGCGGGCGCTCGCCGCCACGGGGCCGGCCTCCCGGTGGCCTCCCTAGAGCAGGCCAAGTCGCGAACCGCAACGGGCCCCGTACATGCCCGTGAGGGCAACAGGGCGAGGGAGGCGGCGGGCATGACAGCAGAGCCGAGGCCCGTCAGGACGGACCCCGGCTCGGGAGGGACCAGGTTATGGATCAATTGTTGAGCATCGGGTGCACAAGTCGCCTGCGAAATCGAGTAGTTAAGGGGTCAAGCGGGGCTGCTGGCTGAGTGCTCCTGCAACGCTGTCGCTACCTGGGCCTGGGCTTTGGCGACGTACGCCTCGCTGGCCGCGCGGAACTCGGGGCTGGCGACGCGGTCTCGCACATAGACGTCCATACCGTCCCTGATGACGGTGTTGGCGCTGACAGCCAGCACTGCAGCAATGGCCTGGATACGTTCGAGTAGCTGGCTGGGCATGCGGACGGACACCACAACCTGCCGGTCTTTTTCCTCGGTTGTCTTTCGCTCGCTAGGCACGTGTCTTCCCTTCGTCGGGGCGTGGATGCCCCGATCGCGCCAGCGCTCGGGGCACGCCATCCCGGTTCACACGGGTGCTGTGGGTGGTAGCCGCAGCACCCTTGCTGACTGAGCGGCATCAGCGTATGGCACTACAGGACTACGGAGTTGGCGGTGTGTCACATTTCTCATGGGTTCATAAGTTCTGTGTCACCTCCTGCTCAACTAACGCTGTGGCAGATGCCACTACACGACTTCAAGAGTGTCGACTCATAGATGTAGTTGCTCGTGGGATCCTCCCCATGGACTACATGATTCATCCAGTAGGGTTGCGCTACTCAGCGGAAGCAACTGAACACGCGGCGCGCACGCCGGGGCGCGTGCGCCCTCACCCAAGGAGCCTCACTTGCACCTCCCCTTCAACGGCGACGGAGTGAAGGAACCCTTCAGCGCCGATGCCATAACGGGACTCGCCGCCGACACCGCCCTGCGTCAGCTGGACGCCCTCACCCGCGAACTCGCCTACGGCCAGGACCTCGAACAGGAACTGACAGCCAGTCAGAAGCTCGACAAGGTCCTCGCGCTGACGGACGAGTGGTCACGCTCGCCGCGACACCGCCCTCCCGCAGGTGTACCCCGCCAGGAGGAGTGCTGGGACACCAAGGCCGCCACGGCCATGCGCCGGATCGCCCACGCGGTCCTCGACACCCTGCGCGACGTCACCAACGTCTCCGGGCAGCCCATCACCGTCCTCGGCGCCGACGGCGACCTGGCCGAACGCACCGACGCCTTCCGCGCCCACGTCCGCGCCGAACAGCCGGCCGTCTCCGTCTCCCCCAGCGGCTGCATGCGCCGCTGGCTCGCCACCGGCGACACCACCGCAGTCTCGCTGTCCATCGTTACGTACATCCCTGGCAAGCCCCTGTACGCGGCCACGGTCACGCCCAAGACCGCACTGTTGTCGGACTGCGCTGGCTCCTGGCGCCTCACCCTCACCGACGGCTGGCAGGCCATGACCGGCGAACCCCTCATCGCCGACCCCGCCCCCGGCTACATCGTGCTGCCCCGCTCTCTGGAACACCTCGCATCCCGACTGCGCAGGCACTACACGGAACCGCTGTTCGTACACGACACCAGCTCGGCCATCGCCCAGGCCGTCCTCGGCGGAGCGGTCCCCGTCGCCGTCCACTCCACCGGAGACGTCCTGAACTCCGCCATCCTCCCCGTCGCCATCGGCCACGGCATGATCGTCCGCTTCCACGACAGCGGCCAGCTGCTCGAAAAGCCCTGGGAAGCCAGCAAGTACATGTACAAGGCCGTAACCGGTGAAATCCCCTTCGGTGACGGCCTCGTCATCGCCCGCGACATCTGGGCAGCCCGCCGCGTCAGCCGCGTCCTGACCCGCGAATACGAACTCCAGAAGCAGACCGACCCCCTCGACGCCTTTCTCGACGAGTTCCTCGACGACGAGTTCGACGGAAAGTTCGACGACGACGGCCTCTACGGCGACGACAAGGAAGACGCGTAACCCCCCGTCAGCACCGCGCCCTCACCCTCACTCCCCGACCCCGGCCGGTACCCGCCGGCCGAACCCCTCAAGGAAAGCGCAGTGGACCATCTCACCCTTATCCCCGACGCCTCCGGCGACGAACCGCCCACCTCCTCCTCAGGCTGGCGCTTCAGCGTGATCCCGCCCAAGGACGTACGGGCCCGCTGGTACCGAAAGATCAAAACGTTCCGCCGACCCGCGGGCACCCTGGCCCTGCCCGCGATCACCGCGACGGGCAGCCTTCACTTCACCCACACCCTGCACGACAGCGACACCGTCATGGCCCTCGGCCTGACCACGCTCATCGTCATCTACGACGGCGTCATCGCCATCTGCCGCACCTGGCAGAAGACCACCGTCCAACCGCAGCACCACACCAACACGGTGCGCCGCGCCGCCTGACCGAACACAGCTGGCACACATACCACCAGCTCCGTCCCCCCACCGTGCTCCGACCCCCGGGTCGGAGCACTTTCTGTACCTCGACCAGCGCCCGCAGCAGCCGAGGCGCCGTCACGAGACGTACGAGTGTGCATCCGTTCACCGTGCACGACTTCCGCACCGCGATCAGGCGGAGGCCGCCTTGGCCCAGGGTGACTGTCCGACTTACCGCCCCTGCGGGTGAGTGGACAGAGGATCCCGGGCGCGTCCAGGGCCTGGCTCACTACGAAGATCATGCGTCCTTCGCCGGTCTTCGAAAGGGAGTTTCGTGCCTTCCACCGCCGTACGGGCTGCGGCCGCCGCGCTGTCCGCGCTCACGGTCCTGCTCGCCCCCGCCACCGCTCACGCCGCCCCCGGCGACACCGTCGTCATGCCCGTCCGCGACGCTCTCGCTGCCCTGCCGGTCCAGGACGAGGACCGCACCGGTTACACCCGCGACAAGTTCCGCCACTGGATCGACGCCGACCGCGACGGCTGCAGCACCCGCAACGAGGTTCTCCTGGAGGAGGCCGTCACCGCCCCTGAACAAGGAGCCCGCTGCCAGCTGAGCGGCGGCTCCTGGTACTCGCCGTATGACGAAACCTACTTCACCGTCGCCCGCGGCCTCGACATCGACCACCTCGTGCCCCTCGCCGAGTCCTGGGACTCCGGCGCCTCTGCCTGGACGGCGAAGGAACGCGAGGCGTACGCCAACGACCTCGAGGACGCCCGCGCGCTGATCGCGGTCTCCGCCGCGTCCAACCGCTCGAAGGCCGACCAGGACCCCGCCACCTGGCAGCCGCCCGCGGCCGGCTACCGCTGCACCTACGCCACCGACTGGGTCACCGTCAAAACCCGCTGGCAACTCGCCATCGACCCCGTCGAACAGGCCGCGCTCTCCGACATCCTCAGCGAGTGCCCAAACAACCCGATCGATGTCACCCTCGCCCGCTGAACACGAAGGTGGGTCCGCCGCTACGGGGGAAGCGGCGGGCCCACCAGTCCCATGGTGCCCCAATGCATGTGCCTGAGTTCTGGAACCGCGGCCGGTGAAACACCTTCGGCCCGGCCCGCTGACGGGCTGGCCCGGGCTCGTTCCGGTCTTCCGAAGCGTTCGCAACCAAGGCCTCACCTACTGGGAGACCAGTGCTATTTGCCCTCCTCTGCCAGCCGTGCGAGTTCCTCGGCCAGACGCTGCTCGGCTTCCTCCTGCTGCTCGGCAGCGCGCCTCAGCGCCTCCATTACCTCAGCCGACGTCTGCTCGGACTCGGACATGGGTCTCCCTCCCGGTTGTGCGTTGAGGTGGCTGGCTGCTCATCGGCCCAGGAGGCGGCGGCCGGTGTCGTACTTCCGCCGGATCGACGACTGCTTGTCGGGGTCGCCGAGCAGCGCTTCGGCGATGCGCCGCCACGAGTACCCGTGGACGTCGCGGAGCCGGACGACCTGGACGGTGAGGCGCCGCTCCAGCAGCGCACCCAGCTGAGCCGTGTGCGCGCTGGCGCGCAGCGCGGTCTCCGGTGATACGCCCTTGAGTCCCACATCGTCGGGATCGCCCAAGGCTTCCAGCGCGTAGGCAAGCTGGTCGCTCTCGACGGCCGCAGCCAGATAGCCCTTGGGGTCGTCGCGCTTTGGGTCCCAGGTGATCTCTGCGGTGTGGCCGGTCGTCTTCTTCACGTGCACGGACACGGTTGGTCCTTGCTGCATGGGGGACACGGCCCCTGTCGGCAGATCGGCAGGGGCCGTACCAAGGGCTGGAGTTGGATCAGAAACGGTAGATGATGTCGCCGTGGTGAACGCCGCCGATGACACCGTGGTGGTCGCCCTTGATCACGGTGGTGGAGTTCGAGCCCTTGTCGTGCACCGTGGTGGGGCCTGGCCGCTGCCGTAGCGGGGGCAGCCGGGCTGCGTCGCCTCGCGCGTCGGCCGCCTGAATCGCCTCGGCGTTGTCCTTGAACAGTCCCATGGTGTCTCCCAGGTAGCGGCGTCGGTGGTGTCCGGGCGGCATCATGCCTCCCGGAGAAGTGTGCGCATTGCGCAAGCCGTGGGTGCTGACTCACCCAGGCGCTGGTCGACCGCAGTTCAGCTGTCGATGTGCACGGTGACGTACATGCCCCCTGGCACACCACCGTGCTCGCGGATCCGGACCTTCTGTCCATCCTTGATGCCTGCGGGGATGCGGACCTTATGGGTGACCTTCCATCAGGCCGTCCTCGATGACCGAGACTCCATCAGCGCCGCAACGATCCGATCCTGATCGCTGCCTCGAACGCACTCGAACGGCCGCCCGCCCTCCGCCGTGTTTCAGCCCTTGCACGGAGTCTTTAAGTCAGGCCGCTTCGTGTGAACATCAAGCCCCTTCCACCTGGCCAGACTACGGATCGAATGTGGTTGATCACGCAAACTGTGGGGGACACGTGGCCCGTAACGATCTAATGACCGCCCTCCTGGACACCCGGCGCGCACTGGAGGAACAGGTCACCGCGCTGGGGGACCGTGTGGAAAAGTCCCGCCGCGAGATCACCGACACGGTGACCTCCCAGGTCTCTGATCTCCACGCCGACAACCGGGAGACACGCAACCGCGTCAACAGCGCGTCCACTTCGCTCTCAGAAATCAACAGGTCCCTGCCCGGACTGCGCCAGGAGGTCGCTGACCTGTCACATGCCGTGCAGGAACTGCGCACCGCGGTTGGGGACCTTTTCAGCCGTCTCCCCGAGGCCTTCGCGTCGCCTTCTTCCCCCGGCGCCGACAATGCGCCCCATGGGCAGGCGCTGCCGCTGGAGGGTCCCGGCCGGGACGCGCACGGGAACGACGGCTTCGCGCCGGAGCCGGACACGACCGCTTCCACGCACGAGGACGCCGACACGGGCGGCACAGCAGTCTCACCGTCATCCGACCGGCCTGCCGAGGCCGGCCCTCAGGATGCTGCTCAGCGCCGGGCCGCAACCGAGGCGGCCGCCACCGCACACCCAGACGCAGCGCCTGAGGCAGAGCCTGGAGCCGCCCCGCCCAGGGACAGCAGCGACCTCAACGGGGAACTCGCCCGCCACGACAACGTGCTCGCAACCGCGGCTACCGCCGGCACCGTGCACCTGGTGTGCCACCGCGACATGTGGGACTTCGTCCAGGAACACGCCGCGGACATCCCGCACTTCCGTGCCCCAGCAGCGCCCTCCGAAGAAGGACACGACCGGCTACGGATCACCCTGTCCGGCCGTTCCGTCATCGGTGTCCTGATCGCCATGCGTGACACCCAGCTCAAGAGCGCGAAGTACGGGAAAGACGACGGCACCTGGGCCCTCTCCGGTGCCGTGTATAAACGGCTGGCGCACGACCTCACGACCACCAGCCGCAGCGGCACCCAGCCCCTGACCGTCATCTTCGACGACGGCATCAGCATCCCTGCGGAGCCTCAGTCCTGACACCGCCAGCCACGTCCGCTCCCTGCGCAATCTCGCCGCCCACCACGAACCGCTGATCGACGGCGTTCCCCTCCCGGGCCAGACAAACATGCCGAAGGCGCCCGCCTGACCACCCCGAGCGCCCCCGCCCGACCTGCGACCTTCTGCCCCCCCACACACACGGGCCAAGAGACCAGGACGAGTTGGGCGAACCGCTGGTGAAGCAGTCGATACCTTCACACGCACGGAACGAGGAGGAGTGCATGGAGCTGGAGCCCGGAATCGCTCTCGGTGCGGCAATAGCCAGCGCTGTTGCCGCAGGGGTCGCTGTCTGGCAGGGGCGCGAGGCCAGTAAGTCGGCGAAGTCAGCCGACAGGCAGGCAAAAGCGGCCGAGGAACAGGTGCAGCTCATGCGTCGGCAGCTGGAGAGGGACGACGACGACCGCCACATCGCCTTGCAGCCGGACTTTCACGTGTCGGGCCACCTGGACCGGGAAGGCCGGTACATCAACGAGCCCAGGGGCCTGCTGACCGTTTCCCAGAAGGGCGGTGCGGCGCTGGAGAGCGTGACAGTCCGGGCGAGCGGAGCAAACGTGTGCGGCGTCTACCTGGAGACGCGCGACGAAGAGTTCACAAGTACGCCCGAGGTCGAGCTGGGGCCGATGACCGACGGAACGGAGCAGTCGTTCGGCGTCGGCTTCGACTACAACGTGATGACTCCAGTTCGAACGGAACTGGTGTTCACATGCCAGGAGAAAAACGGCAACGGCCGGTGGGACGTACACCGGGTGATCTCCCTGAGCGAACTGCCGCCAACCCCACCTCCGCGCCAGCTGAGAGGCCCTCTAGGTGTCAGGTAGCGGGAACTGCTGACCGGCCGCAAAGCGTGCGAGCACCCGCCCTTACAGCACGCCTAGCAGGGCGTTGTCCTCCCACTGGTCGACGACTTCGAGGTAGCCGGCGAGACCGGGAACGCTCAAGGCCGGCGTCGCCCCGGATCCAGGTCTCCGTGTGCTGCCTCTCAGGTGGCTTGCGGCCAGGTCCGCAGCAGGACGTTGATCCGGGCGGCGGTGCAGGCGGGGTCATGGAGCGGGTCGCGGAGGGCGACGGCATCCTCGCGCGTGGGCTTGACCGGGATACCGGAAGCCTCCAGGTACATCACGCCGGTCGCGGCGGCCACGGCCATGTTCGAGCGCTCCAGCCAGCGGCAGCGTCCGAGGGTCGATGATGAGCCGCTGTTACGCCCGCCCGGGAGTTCTCACGTCGGGTGCCGCTGCTTCATGTCGGCCGGTCAGCTGGTGCTCGGCGTGGGTCCGGCCAGGCCGTGCAGTAGCAGGGCG
>NZ_JAGMUL010000051.1 GCF_019049285.1 Streptomyces sp. AC550_RSS872 | reverse complement strand
CTTCCTGCACACCTACAACCACCACCGCTGCCACACCGCACTCGGCGGCCACCCACCCATCACCCGCGTGAACAACCCTGCGGGTCAATACATCTAGCGGGTGTCCGGCGTCCGGCGGATCAAGCGCTGGTCCGCCGGACAGGGCCCGGCGTCAGCGGACGGGGTGACCCGCCCCGCGCAGCGCGTCCTTCACCTCGCCGATCCGCAGGTCGCCGAAGTGGAACACCGACGCGGCGAGTACCGCGTCCGCGCCCGACTCGATGGCCGGTGCGAAGTCGGCGAGTTTGCCGGCGCCGCCTGAGGCGATCACCGGGACCGTCACGTGCTTGCGTACGGCCCGGATCATCTCCAGGTCGTAGCCGTCCTTGGTGCCGTCCGCGTCCATCGAGTTGAGCAGGATCTCCCCGGCGCCCAGTTCGGCGGCTCGGTGTGCCCACTCGACGGCGTCGATGCCGGTGCCCTTGCGACCGCCGTGGGTGGTGACCTCGAAGGTGCCCTCAGGGGTGCGCCGCGCGTCCACCGAGAGGACCAGCACCTGCCGGCCGAAGCGCTCGGCGATCTCGCGGATGAGCTCCGGCCGGGCGATGGCCGCCGTGTTGACGCCCACCTTGTCGGCGCCCGCGCGCAGCAGCTTGTCCACGTCCTCGGCCGTGCGGACGCCGCCGCCGACCGTCAGCGGGATGAAGACCTGCTCGGCCGTGCGCCGGACGACGTCGTAGGTCGTCTCGCGGTTACCGGACGACGCCGTGATGTCCAGGAACGTCAGCTCGTCGGCGCCCTCGGCGTCGTACACCTTGGCCATCTCGACGGGGTCGCCCGCGTCGCGCAGGTTCTGGAAGTTGACGCCCTTGACGACCCGGCCGTTGTCCACGTCCAGGCAGGGGATGACTCGGACCGCCAGGGTCATGAAACCGGCTCCTCCAACGTCCTTCTGAATGCTTCTATTTCCACTTCGACCAGGATGCGCGAGTCCACGAAACCCTCCACGACGAGCAACGTCGAGACCGGGCGCACCGTGTCGAAGAACTCCTTGTGGGCCCGGCCCACGGCGTCCACGTCGCGCGCGTGGGTCAGGTACATCCGGGTCCGGATCACGGACTCGACGCCGAGTCCGAACTCCCCGATCGCCTCGACCGCGCTGGTGAACGCCACCGTGGCCTGCTCGTATGGGTCGCCCTCGCCGTACAGCACATCGCCCTTGAAGGAGGTCGTCCCTCCCACCAGGACGCGGTCACCCGCCGCGACGGCGCGTGCGAACCCGAAGGACTCTTCCCAGGGACTTCCGCTCTGCACGCGCCGTACGGCATCGGACGTCATGACGAGACAACCTCCAGGGCCTCTTCCAGGGTGAACGCCTTCGCGTACAGGGCCTTCCCGACGATGGAGCCCTCGACACCGAGCGGGACCAGCTCCGCGATGGCCCGCAGGTCGTCCAGGGAGGAGACGCCGCCGGAGGCGACGACCGGGCGGTCCGTCGCCGCGCAGACGTTCTTCAGCAGCTCCAGGTTCGGGCCCTGGAGTGTGCCGTCCTTGGCGATGTCGGTGACGACGTACCGCGCGCAGCCCTCGCTGTTGAGGCGCTCCAGCGTCTCGTAGAGGTCGCCGCCGTCGCGGGTCCAGCCACGGCCGCGGAGCGTGGTGCCCCGTACGTCCAGGCCCACCGCGATCTTGTCGCCGTGCTCGGCGATGACCTTGGCGACCCACTCGGGGGTCTCCAGGGCGGCCGTGCCGAGGTTCACGCGCGTGCAGCCGGTGGCGAGCGCGGCGGCCAGGGAGGCGTCGTCGCGGATGCCGCCGGACAGCTCGACCTTGATGTCCATCGCCTTCGCGACCTCGGCGATGAGCTCGCGGTTGTCGCCGGTGCCGAAGGCGGCGTCCAGGTCGACCAGGTGCAGCCACTCGGCGCCCGACCGCTGCCAGGCCAGGGCGGCCTCCAGCGGGGAGCCGTAGGAGGTCTCGGTGCCGGACTCGCCGTGCACGAGGCGGACGGCCTGGCCGTCGCGGACGTCGACGGCGGGGAGGAGTTCGAGCTTGGCCATGTCTCTACAGGGTTCCGATCCAGTTGGTGAGCAGCTGGGCTCCGGCGTCGCCGGACTTCTCGGGGTGGAACTGGGTGGCCCACAGGGCGCCGTTCTCCACGGCGGCCACGAAGGGCTTGCCGTGCGTCGACCAGGTGACCAGCGGGGCGGTCATCAGCGGGTTCCCGGTCTCCAGGGTCCAGTCGTGGACGGCGTAGGAGTGCACGAAGTAGAAGCGCGCGTCCGTGTCCAGGCCGGCGAACAGCTCGGAGCCGGCCGCCACGTCGACGGTGTTCCAGCCCATGTGGGGCACGATGTCGGCCTGGAGCGGCTCGACCGATCCCGGCCACTCGCCCATGCCCTCGGTCTCGACGCCGTGCTCGATGCCGCGCGCGAAGAGGATCTGCATACCGACGCAGATGCCCATCACGGGGCGTCCGCCGGCCAGTCGCCGCTCGACGATCCAGTCGCCGCGCGCCTCCTTGAGGCCCTTCATACAGGCGGCGAAGGCGCCGACGCCCGGCACCAGCAGGCCGTCGGAGTTCATGGCCTTGTCGAAGTCACGGGTGATCTCGACGTCTGCGCCCGCGCGCGCGAGGGCGCGTTCGGCGGAGCGGACGTTGCCGAAGCCGTAGTCGAAGACCACGACCTTCTTGGAGTCGGTCAATTCCACACCTCCAGCCTGAGGACGCCCGCGACCAGACACATCGCGGCGCCGATCGAGAGCAGCACGATGAGGCTCTTCGGCATCTGCTGCTTGACGAAGGAGATGATCCCGCCGATCAGGAAGAGACCGACGACGATCAGTACGGTGGACAGCCCGTTCATGGGTTTACAGCGCACCCTTCGTGGAGGGAAGGATGCCCGCCGCGCGCGGGTCACGCTCGGAGGCGTACCGCAGGGCCCGCGCGAGCGCCTTGAACTGGCACTCCACGATGTGGTGGGCGTTGCGCCCGTACGGCACGTGCACGTGCAGCGCGATCTGGGCCTGGGCGACGAAGGACTCCAGGATGTGCCGGGTCATCGTGGTGTCGTACTCGCCGATCATCGGCGCCATGTTCTCGGGCTCGGTGTGCACGAGGTAGGGGCGGCCGGAGAGGTCGACGGTGACCTGGGCGAGGGATTCGTCCAGCGGGACCGTGCAGTTGCCGAAGCGGTAGATGCCCACCTTGTCGCCGAGGGCCTGCTTGAAGGCGGCGCCCAGCGCGAGGGCGGTGTCCTCGATGGTGTGGTGCGAGTCGATGTGCAGGTCGCCCTCGGTCTTCACGGTGAGGTCGAACAGACCGTGCCGGCCGAGCTGGTCGAGCATGTGGTCGTAGAAGCCGACGCCGGTCGACACATCGACCTTCCCGGACCCGTCGAGGTCGATCTCGACGAGGACCGAGGTCTCCTTCGTCACCCGCTCTATGCGTCCCACGCGGTTCATGCGCTTTGCTCCTTCTTCAACTTACGTACCGCGTCGAGGAACGCGTCGTTCTCTTCGGGGGTTCCGGCGGTGACCCGCAGCCAGCCCGGCACTCCGTTGTCCCGGACCAGGACGCCCCGGTCGAGGATCTTCTGCCAGGTGGCGTGGCTGTCGTCGAACCGCCCGAACTGCACGAAGTTGGCGTCCGACGCGGTGACCTCGTAGCCGATCGCCAGCAGCTCGGTGACCAGCCGGTCCCGCTCCGCCTTCAGCTGCTCGACGTACTTCAGCAGCGTGTCGGTGTGCTCCAGGGCGGCCAGCGCGGTCGCCTGGGTGACGGCCGACAGGTGGTACGGCAGCCGTACGAGCTGGACGGCGTCGACGACCGCCGGGTGCGCGGCGAGATAGCCGAGGCGCAGGCCGGCCGCGCCGAAGGCCTTGGACATCGTCCGGGATACGACGAGGTTCGGCCGGCCTTCGAGCAGCGGCAGCAGCGAGTCGCCGTGGCTGAACTCGATGTACGCCTCGTCGACCACGACCATCGACGGCTTCGCCGTCTGCGCGGCCTCGTACAGCGCGAGGACGGTCTCGGGCGGGACCGCGGTGCCCGTGGGGTTGTTGGGGGTGGTGATGAAGACGACGTCGGGCCGGTGCTCGGCGATGGCCTTCTCGGCGGCCGCGAGGTCGATGGTGAAGTCCTCGTTGCGCGGGCCGGAGATCCAGCCGGTACCGGTGCCGCGCGAGATGAGGCCGTGCATCGAGTACGACGGCTCGAAGCCGATGGCCGTACGGCCCGGCCCGCCGAAGGTCTGGAGCAGCTGCTGGATGACCTCGTTGGAGCCGTTGGCCGCCCATACGTTGGCGAGGCCGACCTCGTGGCCGGAGGTGTCGGTGAGGTACTTGGCGAGCTGGGTGCGCAGCTCGACGGCGTCCCGGTCCGGGTAGCGGTTGAGGTTCCGGGCCGCCTCACGCACCCGCTCGGCGATCCGTTCGACCAGCGGCTCGGGCAGCGGGTAGGGGTTCTCGTTGGTGTTCAGCCGTACGGGGACGTCCAACTGGGGCGCGCCGTAGGGGGACTTGCCGCGCAGCTCGTCCCGTACGGGGAGATCGTCGATACGTACGTCGCTCACTTGCTCTCGGGTACCTTCCAGCCACGCGACATTTGTTCGTCTCCGACAAACCTCGCCTTGATCGCCGCGCCGTGCGCCGGCAGGTCCTCCGCCTCCGCCAGCGTGACCACGTGATGCGCGACCTCGGCCAGCGCGTCCTTGGTGTAGTCGACGATGTGGATGCCGCGCAGGAAGGACTGGACGGACAGGCCCGAGGAGTGGCAGGCGCAGCCGCCGGTGGGCAGCACGTGGTTGGACCCTGCGGCGTAGTCGCCGAGCGAGACCGGCGCCCACGGGCCGATGAAGATCGCGCCCGCGTTGCGCACCCGGTCGGCCACGGCGGCCGCGTCGGCCGTCTGGATCTCCAGGTGCTCGGCGCCGTACGCGTCCACGACCCGGAGCCCTTCGTCGAGACCGTCGACCAGGACGATCGCGGACTGCTTGCCCCCCAGGGCCGGGACGATCCGGTCGTCGATGTGCTTGGTGGCGGCGACCTGCGGCTCCAGCTCCTTCTCCACCGCGTCCGCGAGCTCCACGGAGTCGGTGACCAGGACGGCGGCGGCCAGGGGGTCGTGCTCGGCCTGGCTGATCAGGTCGGAGGCGACGTGCACCGGGTCGGCGGTGGAGTCGGCGAGGACCGCGATCTCGGTCGGGCCGGCCTCGGCGTCGATGCCGATCCTGCCGGTGAAGTAGCGCTTGGCGGCGGCGACCCAGATGTTGCCGGGGCCGGTGACCATGTTGGCGGGCGGGCAGGACTCGGTACCGTACGCGAACATCGCGACGGCCGTCGCGCCACCGGCGGCGTACACCTCGTCGACGCCGAGCAGCGCGCACGCGGCGAGGATCGTCGGGTGCGGGAGGCCACCGAACTCGGCCTGTGCCGGGGAGGCGAGCGCGATCGACTCGACGCCGGCCTCCTGGGCCGGGACGACGTTCATGACCACGGACGACGGGTAGACGGAGCGGCCGCCGGGCGCGTACAGCCCGACCCGGTCGACCGGCACCCACTTCTCGGTGACCGAGCCGCCGGGCACGACCTGGGTGGTGTGCGTCGTACGGCGCTGCTCGCGGTGGACGAGACGGGCGCGGCGGATGGACTCCTCCAGGGCCGCGCGCACGGCCGGGTCGAGCTCCTCCAGCGCGCGCGTGAGCGCCGCCGGGGCCACCCGCACCTGGTCGAGCCTGACCCCGTCGAACTTCTCCGCGAAGTCGATCAGCGCCGCGTCACCCCGATGATGCACGGCTTCGCAGATCGGACGCACCTTCTCCAGGGCGGCCTGAACGTCGAAGTCGGCTCGGGGCAGCAGGTCGCGCAGGGCGGGGCCCTCGGGGAGGGCGTCGCCGCGCAGATCGATTCGGGAGATCACGGTCTCAATTCTCTCAGACCCGGGTCCGGCGTCGTTGGCGCGTATCAATGGCTGATACAGATCCTTTCCAAGATCCCACGGGAACCCGGAAGATCACCTGCACGTCCTGCGTTCGGAGCGTCACTCAGCGGGCATGAACAGTTGTACGAACCCATGAGTAGATGAGGGGGATGGGCGAAACGTGACCGAAGGTGCCGGCCTCCGTGACGGAGACCTGCCGGACGACCTGCCGAACGACCTGACCGCCGCCGAGCTTGGCATGTGGCAGGCCTTCCGCAACGGCAGCGTGTACGACCTGAGCAGCGGCGACACCGTCGCCGACGATCCGCACGGCGGGCATCCCTGGGGCGACGAGCGCACCGTACGCGCGCGGATCGTCTGCTGGCTGCTGCTGGACGGGCCGCCCGCGCTCGCCGGACGGGTGTCCTCGCTGAAGCTCGTCGGCGTGCGGATCAGCGACACGATGGACCTCGCGGGCGGCACCGTGGTGCCGTACGTCGAGATGCGCGGCTGCCGCTTCGACCGGGAGATCCGGCTGCCGGAGGCCCACTTCACGACCGTACGGCTGGTGAACTGCGCCGTGCCGCGCCTGGAGGCCGCCCGGGTGCACACCGAGGGCGACCTGCATCTGCCGCGCTGCCGCTTCCACAACGGCATCCGGCTCACCGACGCCCAGATCGGCACGGATCTGCTGCTCAACCAGGCGATCGTCTACCGGGACCGCAGCGGCCGCTCGATCGCCGCGGACGGCATCAGCGTCGGCCAGGACCTCCAGGCCGAGATGCTGGAGTCGCACGGCGAGATGAGTCTGCGCGGCGCCACCATCGGCGTGTCGCTGAGCCTGCGGGGCGCGCGGCTGGTCAACCCGTACACGCGGCTCGCCCTGAACGCCCCCCAGCTGACGGTCGGGCGGACGCTGTACTTGACCCCGGCGGGCATCGGCAGTCCGCTGTTGAGCGGCCGTACGCCCGCGCGCGGGACGCGTATCCAGCGGTTCGCGTGCCAGGGCGGGGTGCGGCTGGACGACGGGCGGTTCGGGGACGCGGTGGACCTGGAGCGGGCCCGGTTCACCTTCACCGACGAGCAGGAGCTGTCGCTGCGCCGCATCCAGACGCCCGAGCTGCGCTTCCTCGGTGAGCGGCCGGAGCGCGGCGGGGTCGTGCTGTCGGGGGCGCGGGTCGTCAACCTGATGGACCGGGCGGACGCCTGGCCGGGCCCCGGCCTGCTGCACATGGGCGGCTTCGCCTACGAGAACCTCGTGCCGCGCGGCCCGTTCCCGCTGGAGCGGCGGCTGGAGTGGGTGACCGCGGCGACCGCCGAGTACAACCCGGAGCCGTACGAGCGGCTGGCGGCCGTGCTGCGGGCCGGCGGTGAGGACGAGGACGCGCGCGAGGTGCTGCTCGCCAAGCAGCGCCGCCGCCGCGAGACGCTCCCGCCCGCGGCCAAGCTGTGGGGGTACGCGCAGGACTGGATGGTCGCCTACGGCTATCGGCCGGGCCGCGCTGCGGTGTGGATGGCGGTGCTGTGGGCGGCGAGCTCGGTGGCCTTCACCTACGCCGCCCCTCCGCCGCTCAAGGGCGGCGAACACCCGACCTGGAACCCTCCCCTCTTCGCCCTCGACCTGCTGCTGCCGGTCATCGACCTGGGCCAGGTCGGGTTCTGGCAGCTGAGCGGCGGCTGGCAGTGGCTGGCCGCGGCGATGATCCTGCTGGGCTGGATCCTGGCGACGACGGTGGCGACGGGGGCGACACGTATGTTGCGCCGGAACTGACCCGCGCCTGGGATACAACCATCGCCGTTCGTCACTGGTCTTCAGAGGGCGACCATTGATTGAGTAACCACAACGGCGAGCGACCCAGTCCGCGAGAGCGGCGCCGGTTCAGGCGCAGAGGGGTGTCACCATGGCTCTGCTGCCTCCGTTCGGCCGTGCGTCCCGGACGACAAGGACCGCGGAACACCGCGCCGTCGGACTCCCCGCCGACGACGAGGTGCTCCTCGACGCCCCCGACGACCTCCTCGGACCGGCGCTGGTCGCGGCCGGGCGGGGCGCGTACGAGGCCGTCGCCGAGCTGCTGGCCACCACCCGCCACAGAGCGCTGTGGGAGAGCCGTGACGGATACGCGCTGCGCCTCGCGGCCTTCGCGCGTTCCCGGCCGGAGTGGCTGGAGGCCTGGCACGCGGCCGCCCCGCACGACCCGGACATGCTGCTGGTCCGCGCCCAGCTCGCGGTGGACCACGCCTGGCGGTCACCGGCCCGGGCCGAGCTGCTGCGCGGGCTGAGCCCGCTGATCAGCGCCGCCGCACGCGCCGACGACCGCGACCCGGTGCCGTGGCGGATCGCGCTGGACCACGCACGTGGCTCGCGCGCCGGGCACACCTACTTCGGTGAGCTCTGGGAGGCGGCCCTGCGCCGGGCCCCGCTCCACTACGGCTGCCATGTCGCGGCCCTGCGTTACCTCGCCTCGTCGTGGCACGGCTCCCACCGGGAGTGCCTGGACTTCGCCGACCGGGCCGCTCACGACGCCCCGGCCGACTCCCTCGTCCAGGCCCTGCCGGCCCGGGCCGTCCTCGCCTACCTGAACGACGGCTGCGGTCCGGGCGTGCCGCCCGAGCGGCTGGTCGCGGCGGCCGACCGGGCCATCGCACTCTCCGCCCGCTTCCCGGCCGCGGACCTCTGGCCGGCGGCGATCCGCAACAAGCTGACGTATGTCCTCGTACGCCTCGGCCGCTGGGAGGACGCCCTGGAGCAGCTGCGGCTGATCGGCCCGTACGCCACCTCCTACCCCTGGAGCCGGTTCTCGGAAGATCCGCTGGGCCGTTTCCTGGAGGTGCGCGACGAAGTGCGGCTGCGGACGGCCGCCGCCGCACGGGGCACACTCACCGGACATCCACAGGGTGGGCACGCCGGACGCGTTCACTCCGGCGACCACTAGGCTTTGGCGCCGTGACCGTCCGTCTTCCGCTCTTCCCCCTGAACTCGGTGCTGTTCCCGGGACTCGTGCTGCCGCTGAACGTCTTCGAGGAACGCTACCGCGCCATGATGCGCGACCTCCTGAAGACCGCCGAGGAGGAACCTCGCCGTTTCGCCGTCGTGGCGATCCGCGACGGCCACGAGGTGGCCCAGAGCGCCCCCGGCATGCCGGACCCCACCTCCGTCCCCGAGCGCGGCCCCGCGGCGGGCTTCGGCCCCGACCCGGTCAAGGCCTTCCACGGGGTGGGCTGTGTGGCGGACGCGGCGACGATCCGGGAGCGGGCCGACGGCACCTTCGAGGTGCTGGCGACGGGTACGACACGTGTACGGCTGCTCTCGGTGGACGCGTCGGGCCCGTTCCTGACCGCGGAGCTGGAGGAGCTCCCGGAGGAGCCGGGCGACGAGGCGGGAGCGCTGGCGGAGGGGGTCCTGCGGGCCTTCCGCCAGTACCAGAAGCGGCTCGCGGGCGCCCGCGAACGCTCCCTGTCCACCACGGCCGACCTCCCGGACCAGCCCTCCGTCGTCTCCTACCTGGTGGCGGCCGCGATGATGCTGGACACCCCCACGAAGCAACGCCTGCTCCAGTCCCCCGACACCGCCTCCCGCCTGCGCGACGAGCTGAAACTCCTTCGCGCCGAGACCTCGATCATCCGTACGCTGCCGTCGCTCCCGGCGTCGGACCTGACGCGCGGCCCGACGAGCCTCAACTGAGCGGAACGACGAGCGGAACGACGAGCGGAACGACAAGCAGAACGACATGGCGAAGAAGTCGAAGAAGAACCAGCAGCAAACGGCCGGCGGCACCCCCGCGACGGTGGCCCTCACGGCCGCGGGCGTCGCGTACACGCTCCACGCCTACGACCACGACCCCTCCCACCCGTCCTACGGCGAGGAGGCCGCCGAGGCGATGGGCGTCTCCCCCGACCGCGTCTTCAAGACCCTCGTGGCGGACGTGGACGGCACCCTGACCGTGGCCGTGGTCCCGGTCGCCGGCCAACTGGACCTCAAGGCCCTGGCCTCGGCGGTCCACGGCAAGCGCGCCGCGATGGCCGACCCGGCCCTGGCAGAACGCACCACGGGCTACGTCCGGGGCGGCATCTCCCCCCTGGGCCAGCGCAAAAAACTCCCCACGGTGTTGGACGCCTCGGCCACAGCCCACTCCACGATCTGCATCTCGGCGGGCCGCCGCGGCCTGGAGGTCGAACTCTCCCCCGACGACCTGACCCTGCTCACGAACGCGACCCTCGCCCCCATCGGCCGTGCGTGACCCTCGACGCCCCTGGGCATTCCAGCCCGTCCGGCGTTTGATTTTCAGCCCGTCCGGCGTTTGAGGACGAGGCCCGAAGGGCCGACAGCGGGGGTCCAGGGGCGGCAGCCCCCTGGCGGGGTCGAAGGGGCGGAGCCCCTTCAAGGGATGGGACGGGTAGGGGCGGCGGGGGCGAGAAACCCCGGTTGGCTACGACCCGTACGGCCCCTGCTGACCCGCCGGAGGCTGAAGCTGATACGGATCCACGTCCCGAGGCCCGAACAACGCCGTCAGCCCGAGGTGAACCAGCAACGCCCCCAACGGCCACGCCAGCAACGCGCCCTTGGCCCCCAACTTCAACGGCGCCGAGAACGCGACCCCCTTGCCGGCCTCCTTGGCATGGGCGATCACATCGTCCGTGGGCCCGAGCCACACCCCGACCCGCCAGGCCAGCAACGCCCCGAGGAACCCCCCGACAGCGAGCCCCACCACCAACGGCACACCCCCACGCCGCCGCCACAGAAAGACGGCAACCGCGCTCACCAGCCCAAACGCGAGCGCGAGCAGAGTGAACGTTCCGTCCACCCCGGCAGCCTGCTCCCCCTCGGAGTCCTTGAAGTAGACGACCCAGCCCTCGTCGCCGACGTCCCCGACCAGCGGCACCCTCGGCGCCAGCCACCACCACAGCACCCCGAGCAACGCCCCGAAGAACGCCACCACCACCGCGACCACGGCGGCCTCTCGCACCTCGGTCTTCATCCCAGGACCGTCCTGTCCGTACGAGCCGGATATGCCGTACGTGTCATGAGAGCCGTAAGAGCCATGAGGTCCGTGAGGTCCGTGAGCTTGCCCGGCGGCGGCAGCGGGCGGCTGCCACCCCTGGTGCGGGGACTGGTCACGCGGATGCGGCGGAGGAGTCAGCGGAGCGGTCACCCTGCCATCGTGCCAGGCCGCCCTGTGCGGCGCGTCACCGGACGGCCGCCCGGCGGTACGCCCAGGTGGCGACGGCCAGCGAGACGACGCCGACCACTGCGCACACGGCCAGGTCCCCGAGCACGAACGCCCAGTCGGGGTGCGGCCCGAAGGTCCGCGCGAAGGCCTCCACGCCGTAGGTCGAGGGCAGCAGATCCCGCGCGAACCGGACCACCTCGGGCATCCGGTCGGCCGGCAGCACGCCCAGCAGCAGAGCCGCGGACATCCCCAACTGTCCGAGCAGCGTGGCCAGTTCAGGCCGGGGCGCGAGCAGCCCGAGCGCGGCCCCGAGTCCGGCGAGCGCGGCGCCGGCCAGCGGGATCACCGCGACGAGCACCCACAGGTGCGCCACCGGCAACCCGAACAGCACACACCCGAAGAGCGCCGTGACCACGGTTCCCGGAACGGTGAAGGAGGCGTACGCCCCCGCCGCCCCGAGCACCACCGCGGCGGGCGGCACCGGCAGTGTGGCGTAGTGGTCGAGCCCGCCGCTGGCCCGCAGCTGCCCGAAGTACTGGGCGAGCAGGTTCAGCGCGACGAAGGCCACGACGAGCACCGACGACCCGGCCACGACAGCCTGCGCCTCGGCCCCGCCGTCCACGACCCCGCGCATCAGGATCATGATCCCGATCGACTGGAAGGTCGCCACGAACAGCAGCGGGATGCGCGCGACCCGGGCACGGGAGAGCTGGGCCCGGTACACGGCGCACAGCGACGGCCACAGCCGTGCCCGCGGCCCGAGCTCGGCCGCGACCGGGCGGGCCGTCTCGTCCACGGCCAGGGCGCTGCCCGGCAGAACCTCGGCGGGTACGACACTCACGTGGCGCTGCTCCCTTTCACACGGGGGTCCACTGGGGAGGTGCCCCTGTTCCGTCCGGTGGCCCTGTTCCGCACGCATCCGCATACGCATACGCATACCGATACGGAAACGACAGTCTGCGTGCTCAAGCCTTCACCAGCCCCTGCTGCGCGTCCCCGCCCAGCGCCAGATAGACGTCCTCAAGGCTCGGCGTGGCCAGCGTGAAGTCGTCCAGTGCGGCGAAGGCGGCCCCGCCGGTGACGGTGGCGACGACCGCGCGGGCCTCCTCGGGGGCGAGCCGCAGCGTCCAGCGCCGCCCGGACTCCACGACCCGGTCCTGGAGCGCGGCGACCTCGGGCACCTCCAGGGGCGCCCGGTCCCGCCACAGCAGCTCGACCCGTACCTCGCCCGCGACCCGTTCCTTGAGCCCGGACGGCGTGTCACAGGCGATGACGCGGCCCCGGTCGAGCACCGCGACCCGGTCGAGCACGGTCTCGGCCTCGATGACGTTGTGGGTGACGAGCAGCACGGTGGTGGCGCGCTCGGCCCGCCGCCGGTCCACGGCCGACCACACGGCCCGCCGGGCCACCGGGTCCATCGCGGTGGTCGGCTCGTCGAGCACGAGCAGCGGCCGCTCCCCGACCAGCGCGGCGGCGAAGCAGGCCAGCCGGCGCTGCCCGCCGGACAGCTTCTTGATCGGCCGCCCGGCGAGCGGCCCGAGGCCCAGCTCGTCGAGTACGGCGTCCCGTTCGGCCCGTGCCTGCCGTACGTCCAGGCCGCGCAGCCGCCCGGTGGTCTCGGCGGCCAGCGAGACGGTCAGTTCGTCGAGGGCGGTCGACTCCTGGCCGAGGTAGGCGAGGATGCGCGCGGCCCGCTCCGGGTGCCGCACGATGTCGTGCCCGAGGATCTCCACGCTGCCGCGATCGGGCCGCATCAGCCCGGTGAGCTGTCGTACGAGGGTCGTCTTGCCGGCGCCGTTCGGGCCGAGCAGTCCGAAGATCTCGCCGCGCCGGATGTCCAGCCGTACGTCGTCGGTGGCCCGCACCTCGGGCGTGCCGGGCGCTCCGCGCCGCCCTCGCACGGCCGGGTAGGTCTTGGTCAGCCCGCGCACCGCGCACACGACATCGCCGCTGTGCCGAAGTGCCTGTGCCGCGCGCGTACTCACAAGGGACGAGCCTAAGGGGTCCGCAACCCTGATCCGCCCTCGGGTCGGCCAGTCGCCACAAACCACCGGCTCACGGCCGTAAATCCGCCGGTAGCCACAAATCCACCGCAAGGGCGCTCAGCCCCGACGGCGGTTCCCTCGGTGCCGAACGCACCGTCACCCGTCCGGCTCACTCGCCGGCAGGCGCATGCTCCGCGGCCGTCCGTACGTCGATCTCACGCCAGAACCCGGCCCGGATCGCGTACCGGTCGTGCTCGTCGATCTGGTCGTCCTTGTGCGCGAGCAGCCCGAAGCGGGCCGCGTACCTGAGCAGCTCCCCGTCGATCCGATGCGGGATCCGCGGATACATCCCGGACAGCTTCTGAAGATGCCCCGGCTCCCCGAGCCGGGCCATCCAGCGCCGTGCGAAGACCTGTCCCACCTCGTACGGATCACCGCCGACCGTGGTGATGTCTTCCTCCCGGTCGGCCCAGCGCTGCTCCGCCGTGGTCAGCTGCGCGAGGGTCGGCATCGAGGCGACGTCGGGGGACTCGGCCGCGACGCCGGGCCGGTCGACCCACCCCTTGTCGGAGGACCAGCGCAGCGTCGCGCTCGCCGGAGGCTGGGCGGGCGGCACGCCGGGTGGGCGCAGGGCGGCGAGGTCCTTCGGCGTGGGCACGCCCTTGGGGGCGGGCACCCGCTCCTGTGTGCCGTTCTCCGAGGCGGCGGCCGGGGCGTGCTCGCTCTCCTCGGCGGTCCGCTCGGCCCGCGCGCCGAGCGCGGAGTCGGGCAGCGGCGCGGACAGGATCGCGGCGATCTCGGGCCGGGGCGCGGGCGGGGGCGCGCACACCCCGGTGAGCTCCTTGGCGCGTACGGCCTTGGTGATCCACGTACGGTCGAGCACGCGCCGCTCGTCGGCCTCGGCGACCAGATCCTCGGACTGGTTGTAGTCGCCGTCGGCGGCCTGGACGGCCCACAGATGTACGGCGACCCCGTGCTCCTTGGCGGCCATCATGCCCGGCAGCAGATCGCCGTCGCCGGTCACCAGTACGACGTCGGAGCAGGCGCGATTGCGGGCCAGTTCGGTCAGTTCGGCGTGCATCGCGGCGTCGACGCCCTTCTGTGCCCAGCGGCCGTCGCTGCGGGTCAGGGCGCCGAGCCGGACGGTGACCCGGGGCATCACGCGCAGTCGGCGGTGCTCGGGTTGGGGCACGCGGTCGGGGGCGCCGTCGAACCAGTAGATGCGCAGCAGCGGCTGTTGGGTGTCGGACTCCGCGCGTTCGCGCAACCCCTGGATGAGGGCGGCGTGATCGACGGTGATCCGGGACCTGGAGGGTTCCCCGGCGAGGAGGCTCGCGGCGGCCCCCAGCAGATACCCGGCGTCCACCAGGACGATGCAGCGGTCCACGCGTCTCACCCTCTTCCCGGGAGGTTTGCTTTGGGCTTCCTTCGAGTCTGCCCGACCGCGCGGGGGTTAACGGGGCGAACTCGATCTTCGGCGTGGCGTTTCGGGGCATCGCCTCCTGGACGCGCCATACCTCACGCCCCGACAACCGCTGTTACACACGGTAATTATCCGAAATGCGTTCTTTATAAGCCTATGTGAATCTGGTCCCGGCCCTGGCCCCTAGATCCCCGCAGGAGGCATCACCATGGCCAAGAACAAGAAGCAGGACCGTAAGCAGCCGCAGTCCGAGCGTGGTCAGCAGCAGGCCCAGCAGCCGTCGATGGAGACGCAGACTGAGCAGCGCATCGCGCAGGTGACCCCGGGCGACATGGCCCGCAAGAGCCGGCAGAAGCGCTTCGGTCACAACTGACATCTGCATAACGGGTTGTTGAGACCCAGGCACAAAGAAGAGGGGCGCACCCCGCACGGGGTGCGCCCCTCTCGCGCATACAGCGCGGTGGCGCCGCTGCGCTTGCGCGCTCTGTCGGTCAGCCCGCGAGGCAGGACGGCCCGAGCAGCACCTTCAGGTCGCCGAACAGCGCGGGGTCGGGCTTCACCCGGTGCCGGTCCAGCCGGAGCACCGTCGTCTTGGTCGGGCCCTGGAGCTTGATGCGGACCTCGCTGTCGCCCTTGTGGTGGCTGAGGATCTCGCCGAGGCGGTTGACCATCGGCGGAGTGACCCTGGTGGCCGGGATGGTGAGGATCACGGGCGCGTTGGTGCCCGCGTTGGACAGGTCGGGGACCTGGAGCTCCATCGCGACCAGCCGCGGGACGTCCTCGCGCTTGTCCAGACGGCCCTTGACGAACACGACCGCGTCCTCGACCAGTTGGGTCGAGACGAGTTGGTACGTCGCCGGGAAGAACATGCACTCGATGGAACCGGCGAGGTCCTCGACGGTGGCGATGGCCCAGGCATTGCCCTGCTTGGTCATCTTGCGCTGGAGGCCCGAGATGATGCCGCCGATGGTCACCACGGCCCCGTCGGCGTGCTCGCCGCCCGTCAGCTGGGCGATGCCCGCGTCGGCCTTGTCGGACAGCACGTGCTCCAGACCGAAGAGCGGGTGGTCGGAGACGTACAGACCGAGCATCTCCCGCTCCTGGGCGAGCAGATAGGTCTTGTCCCACTCCTCGTCGGTGAAGACGACGTCGAGTCCGAAGCCGGGCTCGTTGGTCTCCTCCTCGCCCATGCCGCCAAAGAGGTCGAACTGGCCCTCGGCCTCCTTGCGCTTGACCGCGACCACGTTGTCGATCATCGGCTCGAAGTGCGCGGTGAGGCCCTTGCGGGTGTGCCCCAGGGTGTCGAACGCGCCCGCCTTGATCAGCGACTCCGTGGTGCGCTTGTTGCACGCGGTCGCGTCGACCTTGTCGAGGTAGTCGGGGAAGGAGGCGTACTTGCCCTTGGCCTTGCGGCTCTTGATGATCGACTCGACCACGTTCGTGCCGACGTTGCGCACTGCTTCGAGGCCGAAGAGGATCACGTCGTCGCCCTGGGCGGCGAAGTTGTGCACCGACTCGTTGACGTTCGGCGGGAGCACCTTGATGCCCATGCGGCGGCACTCGTTGAGGTAGACGGCCGACTTGTCCTTGTCGTCCTTGACGGACGTCAGCAGCGCGGCCATGTACTCGGCGGGGTGGTTCGCCTTGAGGTAGGCGGTCCAGTACGAGACCAGGCCGTACGCGGCGGAGTGCGCCTTGTTGAACGCGTAGCCGGCGAACGGGACCAGTACGTCCCACAGGGCCTGGATGGCCTCGTCGCTGTAGCCCTTCTTGCGGGCGCCGTCCTGGAAGAGGACGAAGTTCTTCGCCAGTTCCTCGGGCTTCTTCTTGCCCATCACGCGGCGGAGGATGTCGGCCTCGCCGAGCGAGTAGCCGGCGATGATCTGGGCGGCCTTCTGCACCTGCTCCTGGTAGACGATCAGGCCGTAGGTGACGGCGAGGACCTCTTCGAGGGGCTCCTCCAGCTCCTTGTGGATCGGGGTGATCTCCTGGAGCTTGTTCTTGCGCAGGGCGTAGTTGGTGTGTGAGTCCATGCCCATCGGGCCCGGACGGTACAGGGCGGAGACGGCGGAGATGTCTTCGAAGTTGTCGGGCTTCATCAGGCGCAGCAGTGAGCGCATGGGGCCGCCGTCGAACTGGAAGACGCCGAGGGTGTCGCCGCGCTGGAGCAGTTCGAAGGTCGTCGGATCGTCGAGCGGGAGGCTCAGCAGATCGATGTCGATGCCCTTGTTGGACTTCACCATCTTGACGGCGTCGTCCATGATCGTCAGGTTGCGCAGGCCGAGGAAGTCCATCTTCAGCAGGCCGAGCGACTCACAGCTCGGGTAGTCCCACTGCGTGATGGTCACGCCGTCGGTGTGCCTGACCCAGACGGGCACGTGCTCGGTGATGGTCTCGCTGGACATGATCACGCCGGCCGCGTGCACACCCATCTGCCGGACCAGGCCCTCGACGCCCTTCGCGGTGTCGATGACCTTCTTCACGTCCGGCTCGTTCTCGTACATCGCCCGGATCTCGCCCGCCTCGCTGTAACGGGGGTGCGAGGGGTCGGTGATGCCGTTGAGGTCGATGCCCTTGCCGAGGACGTCGGCGGGCATGGCCTTGGTGAGGCGGTCGCCCATGGCGTACGGGTAGCCCAGCACGCGCGCGGAGTCCTTGATCGCGTTCTTCGCCTTGATCTTGCCGTAGGTGCCGATCATGGCGACCTTGTCGGCGCCGTACTTCTCCGTCACGTACCTGATCACCTCGACGCGCCTGCGCTCGTCGAAGTCGATGTCGACGTCGGGCATGGAGATGCGCTCGGGGTTGAGGAACCGCTCGAAGATCAGGCCGTGCGGGATGGGGTCGAGGTCGGTGATGCCCATGGCGTAGGCGACGATCGAGCCGGCCGCGGAGCCTCGGCCGGGGCCGACCGCGATGCCGTTGTTCTTGGCCCACATGATGAAGTCGGCGACGACGAGGAAGTAGCCGGGGAAGCCCATCGAGATGATGACGTCCATCTCGTACTCGGCCTGCTTCTGCCGGTCCTCGGGGATGCCGCCGGGGAAGCGGCGCTCCATGCCCCGGCGGACCTCCTCCTTGAACCAGGTGACCTCGGTGTAGCCCTCGGGGATGTCGAACTTCGGCATGAGGTTCTTGGCCTCGAACATGCCGGTGGTGTCGACCATCTCGGCCACGAGGAGCGTGTTGGCGCAGCCCTGCTGCCAGGCGTCCGAGGAGTCGATGGCGTACATCTCGTCCGTGGACTTCAGGTAGTAGCCGGTGCCGTCGAACTTGAAGCGGTCCGGGTCGGAGAGGTTCTTGCCGGTCTGGATGCACAGCAGGGCGTCGTGGGCGGTCGCCTCGTGCGCGTAGGTGTAGTGCGAGTCGTTGGTGACCAGCGGGGGGATGCCGAGCTTCCTGCCGATCTCCAGCAGGCCGTCGCGGACCCGGTGCTCGATGTCGATGCCGTGGTCCATCAGCTCCAGGAAGTACTTGTCCTTGCCGAAGATGTCCTGGTAGTCGGCGGCCGCCTTGAGGGCCTCTTCCTCCTGCCCCAGCCGCAGCCGGGTCTGCACCTCGCCGGAGGGGCAGCCGGTGGAGGCGACGATCCCCTCGGACCACTGGGAGATCGTCTCCTTGTCCATCCGGGGCCACTTCTGGAGCCAGCCCTCGGCGTACGCGTCCGACGACAGCCGGAAGATGTTGTGCAGGCCCGTCTTGTTCACGGCCCACATCGTCTTGTGGGTGTAACCACCCGAACCTGAGACGTCGTCCCGCTTCTGGTGCGGCTGGCCCCACTGGATCTTGCGCTTGTTGCGCCGGGACTCCGGGGCGACATAGGCCTCGATCCCGATGATCGGGGTGATTCCGGCCTTCTTCGCGGTGTGGAAGAAGTCGTACGCCCCGTGGAGGTTGCCGTGGTCGGACATGGCGATGTGCGTCATGCCCATCTCGTTGCAGGCGTTGAACATGTCCTTCAGCCGCGCGGCACCGTCCAGCAGCGAGTACTGGGTGTGGACGTGCAGGTGCGTGAACGGCGGCTTTGACACGGCTTGGCCTCCATGGAAAACACTCGGTGACAGGCGGGCGGACACTTCCGGGGACAGCGTCGAAGTCTATGCCTCGCCACTGACACTCGCGGGGCTCCCCCGCGTACCTTCACAGCGAGGGCCGCGGGCACTTTCCCGGCGGCCCGTCCGTTGGAGATGACAGAAACGCTGTCGTACACATGCACCAGGAGGCACCCAGCGATGTCGGTCCCCCAGCTCAACGACGAGCAGCGCGGCGACGAGATCCTCGCCGTCTTCGAGACCGCCTTCGGCGAGCTCCTGGCCGCCGACCCGGCCGCGTTCCGCGTGAAGTTCCGGAAGATGGCGGCCTCGGCCTTCGCGTTCTACCGCGGCACGGCGTGCCTCTTCTACCACGACCTCACCGCGTACAAAGAGTTCGGCTCGAAGCGCGGCGGCCCGTTCCTCGACGAGCGCACCTCGCGCGTGTGGATCCACGGCGACCTGCACGCGGAGAACTTCGGCACGTACATGGACGCCAACGGCCGGCTGATCTTCAACGTCAACGACTTCGACGAGGCCTACGTCGGCCCCTTCACCTGGGACCTCAAGCGCTTCGCCGCCTCCATCGCCCTCATCGGGTACGCGAAGGCGCTCGGCGACGAGCAGATCACCGAGCTGGTGCGGATCTACGCGGCCGCCTACCGCGAGCGCGTGCACGCCCTGGCGACCGGCGCCAAGAGCGACGAGGTGCCGCCGTTCACGCTGGACACCGCCCAGGGCCCGCTGCTGGACGCGCTGCGCGACGCCCGCGCGCTGACCCGCTTCGGACTGCTGGAGTCGATGACCGAGATCCGCGACTTCGAGCGCCGCTTCGCCGCCGGCGGCGGCTCCATCGAGCTGGACGCGGCCACGCGCTACAAGGTGCTCGCCGCCTTCGACGGCTACCTGGAGACCCTGCCGGACGCCTCGCTGGCCCGCCCGGACTCCTACCGGGTGAAGGACGTGGTGGGCCGCCGCGGCATCGGTATCGGCTCGGCCGGGCTGCCGTCGTACAACATCCTGCTGGAGGGCCACACCGACGCCCTCGAGAACGACGTGGTGATCTACCTCAAGCAGGCCCAGACCCCGGCCGTCTCCCGGCACATCACGGACCAGGCGCTGCACGACTACTTCCAGCACGAGGGCCACCGCACGGTGATCTCCCAGCGCGCGCTCCAGGCGAACGCCGACCCGTGGCTCGGCTGGACCGAGCTCGACGGCGCGGGCCAGCTGGTCGCCGAGGTCTCGCCGTACGCGGTGGACCTGGACTGGGGCGACATCGACGACCCGGAGGAGATCGCGGCCGTCGTCGCCGACCTCGGGCGAGCCACGGCCACCATGCACGCGGCGGCGGACGACACCTCCGGCGAGTCCCTGGTGCCGTTCTCCACCGAGCGGGCCATCGACGCGGCCATCGCCGCCGACGAGGACGGCTTCGCGGAGCTCCTGGTCTCCTTCGCCCACGACTACGGCGCACGCGCGCGCGGCGACCACCAGATCTTCGTGGACCTGTTCCGCAACGGCCGGATTCCGGGTCTGTGACGGAAAGGTCGCTCACCGGCGTTCCCCGGCCGCTCACAGGCACCCTTTAGGGGTCTTTTACAGGACCACGTGACACACTCTCCTCCGCCATGGACATATCCGGAACCCAGCTACGAGCCGTACGCGCGGCGCTGTTCACGTCACTCGTCGTGACGCTCAGCACCGCGTCGCACGTGCTGCTGTCGCGGGCACCCCTGCCGTTGAACACGGTGGCCCTGCTGGCCGCCGCCGTGTTCGTCCTGGCGTACGCCCTGGCCGGGCGCGAGCGGAGCTTCGGGCGGATCGCCGCCCTGCTGATCCCCCTGGAACTGGCCGCCGACACGATCCTCACCACCGGCCAGCACGTCTGTTACGGCAGGGCGGGCGGTCCGGTCGCCGGTCCGCTGGCCTCGGTCGGCTGGGACGTGCTGTGCGGCGACGGCACCCGGGTCGGCACCCCGCTGGCCGAGGTCACCGGCACCGATCCCGACAAGCTCGGCGGTCTGCTCGCCCACGCCGACCCGGCCACCGCCTGGCTGCTGCTCGGCGCGCACATCGGCGTCGGCCTCGTCGCCGCCGCCTGGCTGCGGCGCGGCGAGCGGGCGCTGGACCAGCTGGTGCGGGCCGTGGCGGCGACGACGTTCCGCCCGCTGCTGCTGGCGGTCGCCGCCGTGTCGGTGCGCCGGACCGCGCCGGTCCGTCGGCTGCCGCGCCCCGCCCGCCGTACGGCCGGCGCCCGCAGCCTCCTCCTAGCGCACTCCCTGGGACGGCGTGGCCCTCCGTGCTCACCCGCCCTCGTGTGAACCGACTGCACCGTCACTGATCACACGCGCACGGCATTTCGAGCACCACCACGTCCCGATACGTATCCCGCACATACAGGTGTGCGTGACCCCATGGAGATCATCAAGATGAGCAAGCGGAACAGCCAGGCGGCGAAGTCGGCGGCCCGGGAGCGGCTGCGCGCCGAGCGTGAGCGCGAGGCCAAGCGGGCCAAGATCAGGCGGCAGATCATCGTCGCCTGCTCGGTCGTCGGCGTCCTGGCGGCGGCCGGCGGCATCGGCTACGCGGTCGTCCAGGCCAACAAGCCCAGCCACTGGGAGTCGATGACGGACGCCAAGGTGGTCGCGCCGGCCAACACCTCCGGCACGAACGGCACGACCGTCGTCATCGGCAAGGACAGCGCCAAGAAGACCCTCAAGATCTACGAGGACCCGCGCTGCCCGGTCTGCGCCTCGTTCGAGCAGGCTGCCGGCCCCGTCGTCGACAAGGACATCGAGGCCGGCAAGTACAAGCTCCAGTTCGTCGGCGGCACGTTCCTCGACGGCGACCAGATGAAGGACAACGAGATCGGAGCCCGCGGCGAGGGCTCCAAGAACGCGATGAGCGCCATGGGCGCCGCGCTGAACGTGAGCCCGGAGGCGTTCCTCGAGTACAAGACCGCGCTGTACTCGGCGAAGTACCACCCGGAGGAGTCCGACGACAAGTTCAAGGACGACGACTACCTGATCGAGATCGCCGACTCGGTCCCCGCCCTGAAGAACAACACCAAGTTCCAGAACGCGGTGAAGAAGGGCACCTACGACGCCTGGGCGCTGGCCATGTCGAAGGCCTTCGACACCAACAAGGACGACGTGTCGGGAACCCCGAGCTTCGTCATGGACGGCAAGAAGCTCGAGACCTCCAACCCCAACACGCCCTGGACGGCGGAGGAGTTCACCAAGGCGGTGGACGCGGCCCTCAAGGGCTGACGCCGGCCGCAGGACAGCGGCAGGGCCCGGAAGGCGGCCTTCGCGCAAAGAGCGGGCGAACTTTCACCGGTTCGCCCGCTCTCGTTCATACCGATCAGTAACCTGATCGCTCGTGACCAATCGACACAGATCATCCGAGCGACTCAACGAGCGACTCAACTCCCTTGCCCCTCGCCGCCGTACGGTCGTCAAGGCCGCGGCGGCGACGGCTGTCCTGGCCGGCCCGCTCGCCGCCGCGCTGCCCGCCGGCGCCGCCGACGCGGCCCCCGCCTTCCTGCACGGCGTCGCCTCCGGCGATCCGCTGCCCGACGGCGTCCTGCTGTGGACCCGGGTGACGCCGATACCCGAGGCGACGCCCGGCTCCGGGCTCGGCCAGGACACCGAGGTCAGCTGGATCGTCGCCAAGGACAAGGCGCTGACGAACATCGTCGCCAAAGGCTCGACCACCGCGACCGCCGCCTCCGACCACACCGTCAAGGCGGACATACGCGGCCTGGAGCCGGCCACCGACTACTGGTTCCGCTTCTCGGCCGGCGGCACGGACTCCCCGGCGGCGCGCACCCGCACCGCGCCGGCGGCCACCGCATCCGTCGCGGGCCTGCGCTTCGGCGTCGTCTCCTGCGCCAACTGGGAGGGCGGCTACTTCTCCTCGTACCGCCATCTCGCGGCCCGCGGCGACCTGGACGCCTGGCTGCATCTCGGCGACTACATCTACGAGTACGGCACCGGCGAGTACGGCACGCGCGGCACCGTCGTACGGCAGACCGCGCCCACCCACGAGATCCTCACCCTCGCCGACTACCGCGTCCGGCACGGCCAGTACAAGACGGACCCGGACCTTCAGGCCCTGCACACCAAGGCTCCCGTCATCGCGATCTGGGACGACCACGAGATCGCCAACGACGCCTGGTCGGGCGGCGCCGAGAACCACACCGAGGGCGCCGAGGGCAGCTGGGCCGCGCGCCGGGCCGCCGCCAAGCAGGCCTACTTCGAGTGGATGCCGGTGCGCCCGGCCATCGCCGGCACCACCTACCGGCGGCTGCGCTTCGGCAAGCTCGCCGACCTCTCCCTGCTGGACCTGCGCTCCTTCCGCTCGCAGCAGGTCTCGGTCGGCGACGGCGAGGTCGACGACCCGGACCGTACGCTCACCGGGCGGGCCCAACTGGACTGGCTGAAGGCAGGGCTGAAGTCCTCCGACACCACCTGGCGGCTGGTCGGCAACTCGGTGATGATCTCCCCGTTCGCGATCGGCTCCCTCACCGCGGACCTGCTCAAACCGCTCGCCAAGCTGATGGGCCTGCCGCAGGAGGGCCTCGCCCTCAACCCCGACCAGTGGGACGGCTACACCGACGACCGCCGGGAGCTGCTCGCCCATCTGCGCTCGAACGCGATCCGCAACACCGTGTTCCTGACCGGCGACATCCACATGGCATGGGCCAACGACGTGCCCGTGGACGCCGGTACCTACCCGCTGTCCGCCTCCGCCGCCACGGAGTTCGTCGTCACCTCGGTCACCTCCGACAACCTCGACGACCTCGTGAAGGTCCCCGAGGGCACGGTCTCCGCCATCGCCTCGCCGGTCATCAGGGCCGCCAACCGGCACGTCCACTGGGTCGACACCGACCGCCACGGCTACGGCGTCCTGGACATCACGGCCGAGCGCGCCCAGATGGACTACTACGTCCTGTCCGACAAGACGAAGCAGAACGCGACAGCCTCCTGGACGCGTTCGTACCGCACGCGCAGCGGGACGCAGAAGGTCGAGCGGACGTACGACCCGGTCTGAGGCGCCGTACGGGCCCGCCGAGGCTTGTAAGGGTCGGCCGAGGCTTCCAAGGGTCGAATGGCTTCTAGAGGGTTCCGAGGAAGCCGAGCGCCACCCGCCAGGTGGCCTCGGCGGCCTCCTCGTCGTAGTCCGGCAGGTCCGGGTCGGTGTAGAGGTGGCCGGCTCCGGCGTATCTGTACACCTCGACGTCGGCGCCCGCTCTGCCCATCTGGAGATACCAGGCGCTCAGCCAGTCGTCCGTCTCGAACGGGTCCGGCTCGGCGACATGCAGCTGCACCGGCAGCTCGTCCACCGAGGCGGTCGCCGCGATGTCCGACGTGCCGTGCAGAAGCAGCAGCCCGCGGGCCTTCTCGTCGCCGAGCGCCAGGGTCTGGGCGACGGAGGCGCCGAGCGAGAACCCGGCGTACACCAGGCCTCGCTCCGAGTAGGGCGCGGCGGCGAGCACGGCCCGCTTCAGCAGCTCGTCCTTGCCGATCGAGTCGTGGAACTCCATGCCCTCCTCGACCGTCTCGAACGTACGTCCCTCGAAGAGGTCCGGCGTCCACACCTCGTGTCCGGCGGCACGCAGCCGGTCCGCGGCCTGGCGCACCGCGGGCCTGAGGCCATAGGTCGAGTGAAAGAGCACGATGTTCATGAGGCCATGGTGCCAGCCGGGTACGACAACGCCGTGACCACCGCCTCACCGGCGCACATGTTCATGACCGCCCTCGGGTGGTTACCTTCGACGGCATGGAGAACATACTCCGCCCGCTGATCGTGATCGGCGGCTCGGTCCTGCTCACCCTGGTCATCGGGTGGGCCACCGACCGTCTGATGCGCAAGGCCGACGAACGGCACAGCGAGACCCCGCTGTGGGGTCTGCTGCGCCGTGCCCGCGTCCCCTACCAGGTCGTCCTGTGCGCGGCCCTGCTCAGAGGGTCGTACGACGAGGCGAAGCTGCTGGAGGAGAACAAGGTCGCCGTCGGCCGGTTGCTGACGCTGGTGCTGATCGGGGCGGCGGCCTGGCTGGCGATCCGTATCGCGGCGGCGGTCGTGGAAACCACGTACAGCCGCTACGCCCGCGTCCACCGCGATCCGGCCCGGGTCCGGCGGGTGCGCACCCAGGTGACGTTGATCACGCGCGTGGTGTCGGCGATCGTCGGCGTGGTGGCCGTGGCGGCGATGCTGCTGACGTTCCCGGCGTTCCGCGCCGCGGGTGCCTCGCTGCTGGCCTCGGCCGGCATCCTGGGCATCGTCGCCGGTGTCGCGGCCCAGTCCACGCTGAGCAACATGTTCGCCGGGTTCCAGATCGCCTTCGGGGACATGGTGCGTCTCGGGGACACGGTGGTCGTGGATGGCGAGTGGGGCACGGTCGAGGAGATCACCCTGACGTTCCTGACGGTGCGGACCTGGGACGAGCGACGGATCACGATGCCGGTGTCGTACTTCACCTCGAAGGCCTTCGAGAACTGGTCGCGCGGCGGCGCCCAGATGACCGGCACCGTCTTCCTCCATGTCGACCACTCGGCGCCGATGGAGAAGATGCGCGAGAAGCTGCGTGACGTCCTGCGCGCGTGCCCGGCGTGGGACGGCCGCGACTACGGCCTGGTCGTCACGGACTCGACACCGAGCACCATGGAGGTGCGGGCCCTGGTGACGGCGAAGGACGCGGACGACCTGTGGACGGTGCGGGTCGCGGTACGCGAGCAGCTGATCCGCTGGCTGGCCGACGAGCACCCGTACGCCCTGCCGCGCGTCAACGCGACGGACGCGGCCCTGCCGCCCGGCTTCCCGGCCCCCGGCCGTGCCGCGGCCCGCCGCACCCACCAACACGACCACCTGCCACCACAACGCCCGGACCGCTTCTGATCGGGGCACGGCAGGGCCCCGTGACGGGCGCGGGGCTGTAGTCGATGTGCGGCTACCGCCGCGTGGGCGCGACCAGCCACAACGTCGACGCAGACGCACGACGACAAGCCGCGGCACAAATAGCGGAGCGCCTAGTGGCCGCGCTCGGCCCCACCATTCACCTGAATGATCTGCGAGGTGATGTGCCCGGCGGCGTGGGACGCCAGCCAGTGCAGGGTCGCGGCGACGTCCCCGGGCGTGGCCGCCCGCCCGGTCGAGGTCTCCGCGACCAGCCGCTCGCGCCGTGCCTCGTCCATCGCGCCGCCGAAGAACTCGGTGTCCTCGACATAGCCGGGCGCGACCACGTTCACGGTGATCCCCCGCGGTCCCAACTGCCGGGCCAGAGCATGGGCGTACGGATGCAGCGCGGCCTTCGACCCCGCGTACGCCACGCTGCCGGACCCCCGGAAGGCGGCGATGGAGCTGATGAACAGCACCCGTCCGCCGGGGTCGGCGAGCCGGTCCTTCAGCGCCTCGGTGAGCAGGGCCGCGGTCAGGGTGTTGAGGCCGAAGTTGAGCGTCCAGCTGTGCAGGACGACGTCGAGGGGCTCGTCGCTGTCCACCTCGGGCTCCAGATGGCCGGCGCCTCCCGCGCTGTGGATCAGTACGTCCACGGTGCCGAACTCCGCCGCCACGAACCGCTCCACGCCCCGCACGGCGCGCGGCCGGCTCAGGTCCGCCGCACAGGTGAGGGCACCGGGCACGCCGGCCCGCTCCAGCACCTCGGCGCGCCGCCCCAGCAGCAGCACCTGATCCCCGTCCGCCGCGAACAGCTGCGCCGTCGCGAGCCCGATTCCCGTACCGCCACCACTGATCACCACGTTGCGAGCCATGACCAGAGCGTACGAAGTCAGGGTCGCCGTCGGCGGGATCACCGCAGGCTGCGCACGTCCAAATGCCGCAGCACCCGGTCGACCACCTCCGGATCGGCCCCCGGCTCGCTGCGGGCCGCGAGCACCTCGTGCCGCGCCGCGCTCAGCAGCTCGCTCTGGATCCGCCGCACCCGCTTCAGCCGCCGTACCCGCTGCTGATGCGCCTCCCTGCGCTCCTCCTCACCCATGTCCGGGCTGATCCGCACCCCGATCTCGAAGGCCCGTCGCAGCATCTGCTCGGACAGCTCCTCGGGCAGGTCCTCGACGGCCTCGATCTCCTTCAGCCTCCGCTTCGCCGCCCGCGCCGCCCGCACCGCCAGCTGCTTCTCGAACTCCTTCTCGCGCGCGCTGTCGGCCCGCACCCCGAGCCGCTTCACCAGCCACGGCAGGGTCAGTCCTTGCAGCACCAGCGTCGCCATGATCACGCCGAACGCGATGAAGACGATCTCGTCCCGGTCTGGGAACGGGGCGCCCGAGTCGGTCTCCAGCGGAACGGCCAGCGCCAGCGCCACCGAGGCCACGCCACGCATCCCCGACCACCACATCACGACGGTCTCCCGCCGGCTCATCGGGATCTCCTCGTCGACGTCCCGCTTGGCGTGCATCCGCTTGGTGAGCCAGGTCGCCGGCAGCAGATACAGCAGCCGCACCAGGACGACGACGCACACGATCGCGGCCGCCCAGCCGAGCATCTCGTCCCAGCGCCCGGACGCCGTGCGTACCGCGTTGTGCAGTTCGAGCCCGATCAGGCCGAAGGCGACACCGGTGACCAGCGTGTCGACGATGTCCCAGAACGTGTGTCCGGCCAGCCGCGTCATCACGTCGTCGGCGTCGGTGGCGTACTCGGCGAGGAACAGGGCGGTGATCAGCACGGCGAGCACGCCGGAGCCGTGGAGTTCCTCGGCCATCACGTACGAGGCGTACGGCACGAGCAGCGAGAGACCGATCTGAAGGGTCGGGTCCCCGAGCAGGTCCATCAGCTTGTTGGCGCCCCAGCCGAGCGCGAGCCCGACGGCCGGCGCCACCACGGCGGAGAGCACCAGGTCGAGTCCGACCTGCCAGGGGGAGAAGGTGCCGCTCACGGCGGCGGCGATGGCCACGTGGTACAGCACGATGGCCGTCACGTCGTTGAAGAGCCCCTCGCCCTCCAGGATGGACACCAGCCGCCGGGGCAGCCCGAGTTGGCCGGCCGCGGCGGTGGCAGCGACCGGGTCGGGCGGCGCGACGAGCGCGCCGAGCGCCACGGCGGCGGCGATCGGCAGCCCCGGCACGATCGCGTGGGCGGTCGCGGCCACACACAGCGTCGTGACGAAGACCAGCGCCACGGCGAGCAGGAAGATGGGCCGCACTCCCCCACTGCCTTAAAGGCGTGGGGGGACCCCCAGCCGCGAACTGCCGCCAGGAGGTCCGCCGTACGGCGGCGTAGAGCAGGGGCGGCAACAGCAGCGGCAGGATCAGGTCCGGCGGAACCTCGACGTTCGGCACGAACTCGAGCAGCGCGAGCACGATCCCGAGCAGCGTCATCAGCACCGGTGCCGGCAGCCCCAGCCGGTCCCCCACCGGGACACTCACCACGGCCCCGAGTAACAGCACGAACAGCAGGGCCAACTGATCCACGGTCAGCGCTCCGGGCGGGTCGACGTCCTCACAACAGGTCTCAAGCCTGCCGCGCCGGTTTTCCCACCAGCGTTTACGGACCCTCGGCTACAGAGCGCGCCGCATCGCCCGGTGCGGTATCCCCGCGTCGGGGAACTCCGGCCCGTAGGCCACGTATCCCAGCCGCTCGTAGAAGCCCAGGGCATGTGTCTGCGCGTGCAGGTCCACGGCCGTGAGCCCACGCGCGCGTGCCGCGTCCTCGATGGCCCGCACCAGGGCCGCGCCGACGCCGAGGCCACGCGCCGCCTGCGTCACGGCGAGCCGCCCCAGCGAGCCCACCGACGCATCGCCGTCGGCCTTCGCCGCGGCCGCCTCGCCGTACAGCAGCCGCCCGGTCCCGAGCGGCAGCCCGTCCTCCCGGACGGCCAGCACATGCACGGCGTCGGCGTCGTAGGCGTCGTACTCGATCTCCTGCGGAACACCCTGTTCGACAACGAAGACCTCCTTGCGCACCGCGAAGCAGGCCTCGCGGTCGGCGGGGTCCTCGGCGACGCGCACCGCGTACCGGGTGGACGGCGACGGCGGACTCACGCGTATGTCTCCTCGCGGACCTGGTCCAGGGCCTTTTGGAGGTCGGCCGGGTAGTCGCTCTCGAACTCGGCCCACTGCCCGTCCCCGGGGTGCTCGAAGCCGAGCCGTACGGCGTGCAGCCACTGGCGGGTCAGCCGGAGGCGCTTGGCGAGCGTCGGGTCGGCGCCGTAGGTCAGGTCGCCGACGCAGGGGTGGCGGTGGGCGGCCATGTGGACGCGGATCTGGTGGGTGCGGCCGGTCTCCAGCTTCACGTCGAGCAGTGAGGCCGCGCGAAACGCCTCGATGAGGTCGTAGTGCGTGATGGACGGCTTGCCCTCGGCGGTGACGGCCCACTTGTAGTCGTGGTGGGGGTGGCGGCCGATGGGTGCGTCGATGGTGCCGCTGGTCGGGTCGGGGTGGCCCTGGACCAGGGTGTGGTACCGCTTGTCGACCGTGCGCTCCTTGAACTGGCGCTTGAGCGACGTGTACGCGTACTCGGACTTGGCGACGACCATCAGCCCGGACGTGCCCACGTCGAGCCGGTGCACGATGCCCTGGCGCTCGGCGGCACCGGAGGTCGAGATCCGGTACCCGGCGGCGGCGAGCCCGCCGATGACGGTCGGCCCCGACCAGCCCGGCGACGGATGGGCGGCGACCCCGACGGGCTTGACGATCACGACCACGTCATCGTCGTCGTGCACGATCTCCATGCCCTCGACCGGCTCGGCGACGATCTGCACCGGCGCGGGCGCGCCCGGCATCTCCACCTCCAGCCAGGCCCCGCCGCGGACCCGCTCGGACTTGCCGACCACGGTGCCGTCGACCTGGACCTTGCCCGCCCCGGCCAGCTCGGCCGCCTTGGTCCTGGAGAAGCCGAACATGCGGGAGATGGCGGCGTCGACGCGCTCGCCCTCCAGGCCGTCGGGCACGGGCAGGGTACGGATCTCGGGAATCGTGCTCACCCGTCGAGTATGCCGGACGGGGCGGACAGCCCCGTACGGAGCCTGTGGACAACCGCCGCCCGGCCGCTGCCCGCCTCAGTCCTTGTGGACGGTCCCGTCGGGGTCCAGCCCCTTGAAGGACAGCAGCACGATCAGGATGCCGCCGCACACGATCGCCGAGTCGGCCAGGTTGAACACGGCGAAGTGCTTGGGCGCGATGAAGTCCACGACCGCGCCCTCGAAGACGCCCGGCGAACGGAAGATCCGGTCGGTGAGGTTGCCGAGGGCGCCGCCGAGCAGCAGGCCGAGCGCGATGGCCCAGGGCAGGCTGTACAGCTTGCGGGCGAGCCGGGCGATCACCACGATCACGGCCGCCGCGATCACCGTGAAGATCACGGTGAAGGCCTCGCCGAAACCGAAGGCCGCGCCCGCGTTGCGGATCGCCTCGAACTTCAGCCAGTCACCGATGATCTCGATCGGCGGGTGGTGCTCCAGCTTGGCGACCACGATCATCTTGCTGACCAGGTCGAGGGCGTACGCGAACGCTGCGACGCCGAACAGCACGGCGATCCGGCGCCTGCCCCGGGGCCGCTCGGCCGCGGTGTCCTTCGCGTGCCCGGCGGCCTGCTCCGGCTCGGCTCCCGCCGCCTCTGGGGTATCCGGCGTACCGATGATGCGCTCCGCCTCTGCCACGTGAGTCCCTCAACCTAGGTACCTGACTGAGGACGAGAGTACGACACGTCCGGGGGCACCCGCCTACCGGTCAGTACCGGCGTTCTTGCTTCTGTTTGCACTCGACGCACAGGGTCGCGCGCGGGAAGGCCTGCATCCGTGCCTTGCCGATCGGGTTGCCGCAGTTCTCGCAGAGGCCGTAGGTGCCCGCGTCGAGCCGCTCCAGGGCGCGTTCGGTCTGGGTGAGCATCTCGCGCGCGTTGGCGGCGAGCGCCAGTTCGTGCTCGCGCGTGATGTTCTTGGCGCCGGTGTCCGCCTGGTCGTCGCCGGCTCCGTCCCCGGAGTCCCGCATGAGGCCGACGAGGGACTGCTCGGAGGAGGTGATCTCCTCGCGCAGCCGCGTCTCCTCGGCCTGTAGCTCGGCGCGCGCCTCCTCGACCTCCTCCGGGGTCCAGGGGTCCTCACCGGGGCGCACCGCGAGTTCGCCGGGCTCCACCGCGGCGATGCGTGCCTTGGGAACGGCGGTCTTGGCCGCCGTGGCCGTGCCAGGAGTCTTCTTCGCAACCACCGTCGTGGCTCCCGTCTGCTCCGCGGCCTGCGCCGCGCCCGCCTTCTTGGCCCTGCCCTCGGCGACCCCACGCACCCCAGCCGCCCGCACCTCGCCCGCCCCACCCTCCGCCGAGCCCTTCACTACCGCGCTGCTCCTCGCCGAGCCCTTCACTACCGCCCCACCCTCCGCCGAGCCCTTCACTGCCGCGCTGCTCCTCGCCGAGCCTTTCCCCTCGACGCCCTTCCTTGCCGAGCCCTTCTCCGCGACGCTCACTTCGGCCGCGCTTCCCCCTCCCGAACCCTGCCTTGCCGAGCTCACCTCGGACCCGCTCTCCCCCACCGAACCCTTCTCCACCGCGCTTACCTTGGCCGAGCGCTTCCCTGCCGAACCCTTCTCCACCGCGCTCACCTTGGCCGAGCGCTTCCCCACCGAACCCTTCTCCGCCGCGCTCACCTCGACCGAGCGCTTCCCCACCGAACCCTTCTCCACCGCGCTCACCTCGACCGAACGCTTCCCCACCGACCCCTTCTCCACCGCGCTCACCTCGGCCGAACGCTTCCCTGCCGAACCCTTCTCCGCCGCGCTCACCTTGGCGGTGCGCTTGCCGGCCGCGCCCTTCTCGACCGGACTCACCTTGGCCGCGCCCCCCTGACCACCGGCCCCCCTTTTCCGAGACGCCTTCTGACCGGCAGCTTCCTTTGCGTCGGCCACCTTCGCAGTCGCCTTCTTGGCAGCACTTTCCTTGGCTGTGTCCTTCTTGGCGGCACCTTCCTCAGCGGCAGCCTTCCTTGCCGCCGCTCCCTTTGCCGTACCCCTCTTGGCCGCCGCCTCCACCGTCTTCTCGTCGGTGCCCTTCCCGGCGTCGGACTTGTCGGCGCTCGCCTTGGCCGCCGCCCTCCTCGCCGAGGCCTTCTCGCCGCCGCCCTTCTTGGTGGTGGTCTTCGATACGGCCGCTTCTCCACCGCCCGCCTCGGGAGCGGTCACCTTGCCGCCCGCCGTAGAGGCCCCCGTCCTGCCGCCCGCCGCCTTGTCCGCCCCCCGCACCGCCTTCAGCGGTTTCCCGTCCCGCGCCCGCGCCGCACCCCCCTGCGCGCTCTTCTTCCCACCCACGTCCTTGGCCGCGCCACCGGAAGCCCCCGCACCACCGGACATACCCACTTCACCCGCGGCACCCGCGGCATCGGACACACCAGCAACACCAGCAGTCCCCGCACTCACCGACACACCGGCACCACGTGAGGCACGAGCACCACCGGACACACCCACACCATCGGAGGCCCCCATACCGTCGGCGGCACCCACCCCGGCCCTCACCCCGCCGGAGGCGCCCGCATGGATGGACCTGCCCGACGCCGACTGCTGTTCGGCGGTCTTCTTAGCCACCATGCCGCGGCCCCTTCACATATTGTGATCTTGCTCGCGAATCGTGCTGGGACGATAAATCGACTTGAGTCCCGCGGCAACGGGGCACACCGCCCGATTCGCCCGCCTCGCGCATGCAGCGCGGGAGACCTGCAACCGTTGTGCCCAGCTCCCCGCCGGGTATGCAATCGAGCCGGACGTCCCAGAATCCGAACACGCGTACCGCTCCATTCGGGTCACCCGGCCGGCACACCCCGGCCACCCCCGGCCGCCGGAAAACCGGTCGGCCGCTGTCCTCGGGGCGCCGTACACTGGGCGGAGCGAAAAGCGTGGATGGGGACGAGTAGCGACGTACGCAGCCCAGAGCGACCCGGGGACGGTGGAAGCCCGGGGGCGAGCGCGACGTGAAGATCACCCCGGAGCCGTCGGAAGAAAGCCGCAGCCAAACAGCAGCGGCCAGTAGAACCGGCATCGCGACCCCAATGAGGGGGCTCGCCGACGCACACCCCGTGTCGGAGGGCCAAGGAGGGTGGTACCGCGGGAGCGCGCCGAAACCGGCGTAGGAAGACACGGCTCTCGTCCCTCCGGACGGAAGGCAGCAAGTCCGCCGGAGGAAGCCCGCTGATGACAACGCCGACGTACCGCCAGGTACCCGCCCAGGTCGACCTGCCCGCCCTCGAGCACGCGGTGCTCGACTTCTGGCGCGAGCAGAAGATCTTCGCCAAGAGCCTGGAGCAGTCCGAGGGCCGCCCCGAGTGGGTGTTCTACGAGGGCCCGCCCACCGCCAACGGCATGCCCGGCGCCCACCACATCGAGGCCCGCGTCTTCAAGGACGTCTTCCCCCGCTTCCGCACCATGCGCGGCTACCACGTGGCCCGCAAGGCCGGCTGGGACTGCCACGGCCTCCCGGTCGAGCTGACCGTCGAGAAGGAGCTCGGCTTCAGCGGCAAGAAGGACATCGAAGCGTTCGGCATCGCCGAGTTCAACGCCAAGTGCCGCGAGTCCGTGCTGCGCCACACCGACGCCTTCGAAGCGCTCACGAACCGCATGGGCTACTGGGTCGACCTGAACGACGCCTACGTCACGATGGAACCCGAGTACATCGAGTCCGTCTGGTGGTCGCTCAAGGAGATCTTCAACAAGGGCCTGCTGGTCCAGGACCACCGCGTCGCCCCCTGGTGCCCCCGCTGCGGCACCGGCCTGTCCGACCACGAGCTGGCCCAGGGCTACGAGACGGTCGTGGACCCGTCTGTGTACGTCCGCTTCCCGCTCACCTCCGGTCCGCTCGCCGGCGAGGCCGCCCTCCTGGTGTGGACGACGACCCCCTGGACCCTGGTGTCCAACACCGCCGTGGCCGCCCACCCCGACGTGACCTACGTCGTCGCGACCAACGGCGAGGAGAAGCTCGTCGTCGCCGAGCCGCTCGTCGCCAAGGCCCTCGGCGAGGGCTGGGAGACCACCGGCCAGTCCTTCACCGGCGCCGAGATGGAGCGCTGGACGTATCAGCGCCCCTTCGACCTGGTCGAGTTCCCGGCACCCGCCCACTACGTGGTCAACGCCGAGTACGTCACGACCGAGGACGGCACGGGTCTGGTCCACCAGTCCCCCGCCTTCGGTGAGGACGACCTCAAGGTCTGCCGCGCGTACGACCTGCCCGTCGTGAACCCGGTCCGCCCCGACGGCACCTTCGAGGAGGAGGTCCCGCTGGTCGGCGGCGTCTTCTTCAAGAAGGCCGACGAAAAGCTCACCGAGGACCTCCAGCAGCGCGGCCTGCTCTTCAAGCACATCGCGTACGAGCACAGCTACCCGCACTGCTGGCGCTGCCACACCGCGCTCCTCTACTACGCGCAGCCGTCCTGGTACATCCGCACCACGGCCGTGAAGGACCGCCTCCTTGAGGAGAACGAGAAGACCAACTGGTTCCCGGACACGGTCAAGCACGGCCGCTTCGGCGACTGGCTGAACAACAACATCGACTGGGCGCTGTCCCGCAACCGCTACTGGGGCACCCCGCTGCCGATCTGGCGCTGCGAGGACGACCACCTCACCTGCGTAGGCTCCCGCGCGGAGCTCACCGAGCTGACCGGCACCGACCAGGCGAACCTGGACCCGCACCGCCCGTACATCGACGACGTCACCTTCGCCTGCCGCCACGACGGCTGCGGCAAGACGGCCACGCGCGTGCCGGAGGTCATCGACGCGTGGTACGACTCGGGTTCGATGCCGTTCGCGCAGTGGGGCTACCCGCACAAGAACCGGGAGCTCTTCGAGAGCCGCTACCCGGCGCAGTTCATCAGCGAGGCGATCGACCAGACCCGCGGCTGGTTCTACACGCTGATGGCGATCGGCACGCTGGTCTTCGACAAGTCGTCGTACGAGAACGTCGTCTGCCTCGGCCACATCCTGGCCGAGGACGGCCGCAAGATGTCCAAGCACCTGGGCAACACCCTGGACCCGATCCCGCTGATGGACCGGCACGGCGCCGACGCGGTGCGCTGGTTCATGGCGGCCGGCGGCTCCCCGTGGGCGGCACGCCGCGTGGGCCACGGCACGATCCAGGAGGTCGTCCGCAAGACGCTCCTCACGTACTGGAACACGGTCGCCTTCCAGGCCCTGTACGCCCGTACGTCGAACTGGGCGCCCTCCGCCGCAGACCCGGCCCCGGCCGACCGCCCGGTCCTGGACCGCTGGCTGCTGTCCGAGCTGCACGCACTGACCGACCAGGTAACCCAGTCCCTGGAGGCGTACGACACCCAGCGCGCCGGCAAGCTGCTCTCGGCGTTCGTCGACGACCTGTCCAACTGGTACGTCCGCCGTTCCCGTCGCCGCTTCTGGCAGGGCGACAAGGCGGCGCTGCGCACCCTGCACGAGGTCGTCGAGACGGTCACCAAGCTGATGGCCCCGCTGACCCCGTTCATCACCGAGCGGGTCTGGCAGGACCTGATCGTCCCGGTGACCCCGGACGCGCCTGAGTCGGTACACCTGGCGTCCTGGCCGCAGGCGGACCTGTCGGCGATCGACCCGGAGCTGTCCAAGCAGATGGTCCTGGTCCGCCGGCTGGTCGAGCTGGGCCGTGCCACGCGCGCGGAGTCGGGCGTGAAGACGCGTCAGCCGCTGTCCCGTGCCCTGGTGGCGGCGACGGGCTTCGACTCCCTCGACCGCGAACTGCACACGCAGATCACGGAAGAGCTGAACGTCTCCTCCCTCGCGTCCCTCTCCGAGGTCGGCGGCAGCCTGGTGGACACCACCGCCAAGGCCAACTTCCGCGCCCTGGGCAAGCGTTTCGGCAAGCGCGTCCAGGACGTGGCGAAGGCCGTCGCGGGCGCGGACGCCGCGGCGCTGTCCCTGGCCCTGCGCGAGGGCACGGCATCGGTGGAGGTCGACGGCGAGACGGTCACCCTCGCTCCGGACGAGGTGATCATCACCGAGACCCCGCGCGAGGGCTGGTCCGTGGCGTCCGACTCGGGTGCGACGGTCGCCCTGGACCTGGAGATCACGGAGGAGCTGCGCCGCGCGGGCCTGGCCCGTGACGCGATCCGCCTGATCCAGGAGGCCCGCAAGAACAGCGGCCTGGACGTGGCCGACCGCATCGCCCTGCGCTGGACGGCGACCGACCAGGCGACCGCCGCGGCGCTGGCCGAGCACGCCGAGCTCATCGCCGACGAGGTCCTCGCCACGGACTTCGCCCAGGGCGAGGCGGACGACAGCTACGGCTCCCCGTTCGAGGACGAGGGCCTGACCCTGACGTTCCGCCTGCGCAAGGCGTAGTCACACACCCCGCGCGCGTAGCAGGCCCGGGCCGCCAAAAAATCTTGGCCGGCCCGGGCCTTCGGCGTTGTGTACGTCGGACACCGCATCCGATCCCCGAACAAACACCGCAAACGCCATGAACACGCGTAGCAAAAGGGCGGGGCCCCGGATCGAAATCCGGGGCCCCGCCCTGAACGCTGCCGACGCCTACGGCGTACTACCAACCGTCAGTTGTCGTCCTCGTCGATGAGGAACCCGCGCATCGGCGAGGGAGCCTGGCCCATCGGGGACGGACCCTGCGGCCGGACCGGTGCCATGGGCTGGGTCATCGCCGGGGACATCTGCTGCTGACCGCCGTAGGACGGAGCAGCCGGAGACGGGGCGCCGCCCATCGTCTGGTTGCCGCCGTAGGACGGGGCGCTCGCGCCGGCCGGTGCCATGGAAGGCGCCGGGGACGGCGGGAGGGACGCCGTGGCCGGGGTCCGCGGCGGGGCGAGCGAGTCGTCCGCCTGGGTCTCCAGCTGGCGCAGCTGCGACTCGAGGTAGGACTTCAGCCGCGTGCGGTACTCGCGCTCGAAGCCGCGCAGGTCCTCTACCTTGCGCTCCAGCGTGGCGCGGGCGGACTCCAGGGAGCCCATCGCGACGCGGTGCTTCTCCTGCGCGTCCCGCTCCAGGGCGTCAGCCTTGGCACGGGCGTCACGCTCAAGACCCTCGGCACGCGAACGCGCCTCGCCGACGATCTTGTTGGCCTCGGAACGAGCCTCGGCGATCGCCTGGTCGGCGGTCTGCTGGGCCAGCGAGAGGACACGGGCGGCGCTGTCGCCACCGGGGCCACCCTGACCCGGGCCGCCCATGGGACCACCCATAGGACCGCCCATCGGGCCACCCATCTGCTGCTGCATCGGGGGCTGGCCCATCGGCCCCGGACCCTGGCCCATCGGACCGGGACCCTGCGGGCCACCCTGACCGCCGGGACCGGCGGGCAGCTGCGGAGCACCGCTGGGCAGCTGGGGCGGGCCTCCCATGGGGCCGCCCATCTGCTGCTGCGGCGGGCCCGATATGCCGGCGGGCACAGGAGCGCCGGGACCGCGCATGCCCTGCTGAGGCATGCCGCCCTGCTGGGGCATGCCGCCCTGCTGCTGGTCCTGCGGACCGCCGGGGCCCTCCGGGGGCTTGCGCATGTTCTGCTGGTTCTGCGCAGCGGCGCGCGTGGCCGCGGCCAGCTTGGCGCGCAGGTCCTCGTTCTCGCGGAGCAGTCGCGTCAGTTCGGCTTCGACCTCATCGAGGAAGGCATCGACCTCGTCCTCGTCATAGCCTTCTCGGAGGCGGACGGTCGTGAACTGCTTGTTCCGCACGTCCTCGGGGGTCAACGGCATCTCTTCACCTCAACGTTGTCGTCGGCAGTCGGCAAGACCGTATCTGTCACATCGCTCACATCGCGCTCCGCACGAGCGTGATCAGGATGTAGACGATGATCATCAGTACGAAGAAGGACAGGTCGAGCGCCACGCCCCCGAGACGCAGCGGCGGGATGACCCGCCGCAGAAGCTTGAGCGGTGGATCAGTGACAGTGTAGGTGGCCTCCAGAACGACCACCATCGCCTTGCCGGGTTGCCACGAGCGGGCGAACTGGAAGACGTAGTCCATGACCAACCGGAAGATAAGCACGATGAGGAAGACCATCAGCGCGATGTAGAGAACCTGCAAGACCACGCTCATGACTGGTGCTTCCCTCTCCCCTGTTCCCTGATCCGTGCGGTTGTTTCCGGTGGTGCGTCTCAGCTCTGGTTGAAGAACCCGCCCTCTGCGATACGGGCCTTGTCCTCCGCCGTGACATCGACGTTAGCAGGAGACAACAGGAACACCTTCTGCGTCACCCGCTCGATGCTGCCGTGAAGACCAAACACCAAACCAGCCGCAAAGTCGACAAGTCGCTTCGCGTCTGTGTCATCCATCTCAGTCAGATTCATGATCACCGGGGTGCCTTCACGGAAGTGTTCCCCGATGGTACGGGCCTCGTTGTAGGTCCGCGGGTGAAGTGTGGTGATCCGGTACGGCTCTCGTTCCGACACGACCTTGGGCATGATCACCGGTGCGTTCTTCTCCAGGCTTGCGCGTTCTTGTGTGATGGACGCCACGGGCGCGATGCGCGCCGGGCGGCCGGATTCCGCGGGTAGCGAAGTCGATCGAGCCACGGGTTCACGCGGCGCGGGCGGCTGCACGATTCGCACCTCTTCGTCCCTTTGGGACTGATGTGCACTGTGCGACTGATGTGACGGCTCGTGCCGTCGATGATCCCGCTCGGGCTCCGGGTCCAGTTCGGGCTCGAAGTCGTCGTCGGGGTCGAACCCCCGGCCGTCGTACCCATCGTCCTCCACGAGGCCGAGGTAGACCGCCATCTTGCGCATCGCGCCGGCCATGCTCTGAGTCCTCCGCTCTGTGGTGGATCGACTGCCAAGTGCCCGCGATCCACGCGGTCGTTACGCCCGCCTTTCGGCGACATTGACCATATTTTCTGCTGTGGTCCGACTTCCTGGCGACGTTACCCGAGCCTGGGGCGGACTCCGAGTACCGCAGTGCCGACGCGCACATGTGTCGCACCGGCCGCCACGGCCTCTTCGAGGTCTGCACTCATCCCTGCCGAGACCATGTTCGCAGCCGGATGAGCTCGGCGCAGGTCCGTCGACAAATCCATCAACCGCTCGAACGCCGCCTGTTGGCGCCCCGCGTACTCCCCGCTGAGCGGAGCCACGGTCATGAGCCCGTCGAGCCTGAGCCCGGGGGCCTTCGCGACGAGGTCGGCCAACTCTTCGATCCCGCCCGGCGCCACACCACCCCTCTCGCCCCTCTCACTGGCTCCCGCGTCCAGCGCCACCTGGATCAGACAGCCGACCTCACGCTCCTGCCGTACGGCCTCCTTCGACAGGGCCGTCACCAGCTTGGAACGATCGACGGACTGCACGAGATCCGCGTAACCGACCACAGATCGCACTTTGTTGGTCTGGAGTTGGCCGACAAAATGCCACGCAAGGGGCAGATCCGAACATTCGGCGGCCTTCGGTGCCGCGTCCTGATCGCGGTTCTCGGCGACATGGCGCACACCGAGTTCCGACAGCATCCGCACATCGCTCGCGGGATAGGTCTTGGTGACCACGATCAGGGTCACCTCCTCGCGGGCGCGCCCGGCCGCCGCGCACGCCGCGGCGATACGGTCCTCCACCTTCGCCAGGTTCGCGGCGAGTTCGTCCTTACGGTCCGTCATGTCCATTCAGTCCAGCCATACATAGCCCGCGAGCCGACCGGTGGTGCGGTCGCGGCGGTACGAGAAGTGGTCGCGCGACTCCAGCGTGCAGACCGGCGACTGCTCCCGGTCGCGCACCCCGAGGCGCCCGAGCTGGGCGTGCACTCCGGCGGCCACGTCCACCGCGGGCGTGCCCCAACTCGTCTCGGCGTACGCCGTCGGCTCCACGGCGGCCACTTCGGCGCGCATCGCCTCGGGCACCTCGTAGCACCGTCCGCAGACGGCAGGGCCGGTGCGGGCGATGATCCGGGACGGCTCGGCACCCAGGTCCGTCATCGCGCGTAGCGCGGCCGGGACGACCCCGGCGATCATGCCGGGCCGTCCCGCGTGTGCCGCGCCGACGATCCCGGCGACCGGGTCGGCCAGCAGGACCGGCACGCAGTCGGCGGTGAGTACGGCAAGGGCGAGGCCCCGTTGCGCCGTGACGATCGCGTCGACGTCCGGCACCGGACGATCACGCCATGGTCCGTCGACCACGACGACGTCCGCCCCGTGCACCTGGTTCATCCAGACGACCTCGCCCGGGCCGAGCCCAAGGGACTTGGCGGCGAGTTCGCGGTTGGTCAGTACGGCTCCCGGGTCGTCACCGACCGCGCCGCCGAGGTTGAGCTCCTCATACGGAGCGGCGCTCACCCCGCCCCACCGGTCGGTGAAGGCGAAGTGCGCGCCGCTCACGGTGTCGCGCTGTCCTATCACGTCTGAAGGATCACTTAAGGAAGTCCGGAACGTCCAGTTCCTCCGCCGCGCTGTCGGCGTAGGTCCGCGACGGCGGGACCGGCGGGGCGACCGGGATGTCGTTCGCCGGCTCGGGCGCGGACTCCGGCTCCTCCTTCGGCGTGACGCTGCCGAGCGAGCCGAAGGACGGGCGGCTCTCGGCCGGCCGTACCGGGGTGGGCTCCTCACGGCGGGCCGGGGACGAGGAAGGGGAAGAGGAGGAGGACGACGAGGTCGAACCGAGGACGTTGTCCCGCCGGGCCGGCGGCTGGCCTCCGTCGAAGCCGGCCGCGATCACGGTGACCCGGACCTCGTCGCCGAGGGCGTCATCGATGACCGCGCCGAAGATGATGTTGGCCTCGGGGTGGGCGGCCTCGCTGACCAGCTGGGCCGCCTCGTTGATCTCGAACAGGCCGAGGTCGGAACCACCGGAGATGGAGAGCAGCACGCCCCGGGCGCCGTCGATGGAGGCTTCCAGCAGCGGCGAGGAGATCGCCATCTCGGCCGCGGCCACCGCGCGGTCGTCGCCGCGGGCCGAGCCGATGCCCATGAGAGCCGAACCGGCCTCGGACATGACCGACTTGACGTCGGCGAAGTCGAGGTTGATGAGGCCCGGGGTGGTGATGAGGTCGGTGATGCCCTGGACACCGGAGAGCAGGACCTGGTCGGCCGACTTGAAGGCGTCGAGGACCGAGACCTGGCGGTCCGAGATGGACAGCAGCCGGTCGTTCGGGATGACGATGAGGGTGTCGACCTCTTCGCGGAGCTCGGCGATGCCGTCCTCGGCCTGGTTGGCGCGGCGCCGTCCCTCGAAGGTGAACGGGCGCGTGACCACGCCGATGGTGAGGGCGCCAAGAGAGCGGGCGATATTGGCCACGACGGGCGCGCCGCCGGTCCCGGTGCCGCCGCCTTCACCGGCCGTCACGAAGACCATGTCGGCCCCCTTGAGGACCTCTTCGATCTCCTCGCGGTGGTCCTCGGCGGCCTTGCGGCCGACGGCCGGGTTGGCTCCGGCGCCGAGTCCGCGGGTGAGTTCACGGCCGACGTCGAGCTTGACGTCGGCGTCGCTCATCAACAGAGCTTGCGCGTCGGTGTTGATGGCGATGAACTCGACGCCCTTGAGACCGACCTCGATCATCCGGTTGATGGCATTGACACCACCGCCGCCGACACCGATGACTTTGATGACTGCGAGGTAGTTCTGCGGTGCTGCCACGTCGAAGGCCTCTCGCCTCGAGTTACGGGTCGTCGGATCACGAGAGGCTGTGCTTCGTGAACCGCGACTGATGCCGAATGGGACGGTCCGTAGCGCCGACCCGAACCCTAACCCTGAAGTTTAGGGTTACCAGTGTGTCTGTTCCTTGAAGTCTTCTGAACAGGACACTAAGTCGACAAGTGGCGCACGTTCAACGAACACGCCGAACCTCCCGTTTTTCTTTTCACCCTATGTGATCAGCCATGTCGCTGCCCAACCAGGGTGCTGGCCTGCGCGGATGTGCGTCAACTCCCTGATGACGCAGGCGCGGTGGGAACGCTGACGTCGAAGTACCGCGCATCCGGCGAGGCTTTCATGAGAGCGGTGAGTGTGCGAGCCTTCGCATCCCCCTTCTCGCCACTCCCCCAGGCCACGGTTCGTCCGCCGGTCAAAGCCAGTGAGATGTCGTCGTAGGAACGGACCTTGACGACCTGGGTGTCGCGCGCGACGGCGTCCGGAAGGGCCCGGGCGACGCGCACCGCCTCCCGCACCAGTCGGCTCTCCCCGAAGCGGCGCAGGCTCGCGGCGGCGGAGCTCGACCGGGACGCCGTCAATTCCAGTGCGGGAACGCCTTTCGGAGCCTGAGAAACCGTGGCGAAACGGACGCCTTCCTTGTCCACTTCGACGAACTTTCCGTCCTTTTGGACAATCAGAACCGGAGTGCGCTCCGCCACTTTAAGGCCGATTCCATGCGGCCAGGAGCGAACCACGTCAACCACGTCAATTCGGGGCAATTCCTGGCGAAGCCGTGTCTCAATCGCGTCGGTGTCGACAGAAATCAGCGGCGCTCCCACCGGGACGTCGGCCACCTCCTGGACCTGTTCGGGCGTCAGAACCCGGGTCCCCGAGACGGATACGCGCTCGACACGCAGCCACTTGGAGCCGTACAGCAGCCACACGGAGCCCGCGCCGAGGAGGGCGAGCACGACAAGAAGGATGATGATCGCACGAAGTCTCGGCGTCGGCCTCAATCGCCGGGCGAGGGGCGGGTCGGACGACTCCTGCTGGCGTTCACCGCGCTCTGCGGTCGTCGGTCCGGCCACGCTCCCTGCCCTCCGTCATACGTTCCTAGCGGCGATGCGAGGCAATCGCCTCGTACACCATGCCGACGAGCAGGTCGTCGGCGTCCCGGCGGCCGAACTCGCTTGCGGCGCGGGACATCTCGTACAGCCGGTGCGGGTCGGCGAGCACGGGCAGGACGTTCTGCTGCACCCACTCGGGCGTGAGTTCCGCGTCGTCGACCAGCAGTCCGCCGCCGGCCTTGACCACCGGCTGGGCGTTGAGCCGCTGTTCGCCGTTGCCGATGGGCAGCGGGACATAGGCGGCCGGGAGTCCGACGGCGGAGAGTTCGGCGACGGTCATCGCGCCCGCACGGCAGAGCATCATGTCGGCCGCGGCGTACGCGAGGTCCATCCGGTCCACGTACGGTACCGGGATGTACGGGGGCATCCCCGGCATCTGGTGCACCTGCGGCAGTTCGTTCTTCGGCCCGACCGCGTGCAGGATCTGGATTCCGGCCTGCTGGAGCCAGGGCGCGACCTGCTGGACGACCTCGTTGAGGCGGCGGGCGCCCTGCGACCCGCCGGAGACCAGCAGCGTGGGCAGGTTCGGGTCGAGGCCGAACGCGGCGCGGGCCTCGGGGCGGACGGCGGCCCGGTCGAGAGTGGCGATGGTCCGGCGCAGCGGGATGCCGATGTAGCGCGAGTTGCGCAGCTTGCTGTCCGGAGTCGAGACGGCGACCTGGGCGGCGTACCGCGAACCGATCTTGTTGGCGAGGCCCGGGCGGGCGTTGGCCTCGTGGATCACGATCGGCACACCGAGGCGCTTGGCGGCGAGGTAGCCGGGCAGGGCGACGTAGCCGCCGAAGCCGACGACGGCGTCCGCCTTGGTGCGCTCCAGGATCTGCTCGGTCGCCTTGATCGTGCCGCGCAGCCGGCCCGGGACGGTGATCAGTTCGGGCGTGGGCTTGCGCGGCAGCGGCACGGCGGGGATCAGCGCGAGCTCGTAGCCCCGCTGCGGGACGAGCTTGGTCTCCAGGCCGCGCTCCGTGCCCAGGGCCGTGATTCCCACGGTCGGGTCCTGCCTGCGCAGGGCGTCCGCGAGGGCGAGCGCGGGCTCGATGTGGCCGGCGGTCCCCCCACCGGCGAGTACGACATGCACCGAAATTCACCGCTCTCCGGACGAGCGCGCCGCCGAGGCACGCCGTCGCATCGTGTTCCATCTCCGAGGCGGCCGGCCGGAGCCGGCGCCTCCCGCACGCTTTCTACCAAAGCGGGGTTGCCGCACGGAAAGCGCTGCCCGCGCAGCGGGCTCGTCGCGCGCGAACGCGATCAGCAGCCCGATGGCGAACATGGTCGGCAGCAGGGCGGATCCTCCGTAGGAGAACAGCGGAAGGGGGACGCCGGCGATCGGCAGCAGGCCGAGCACCGCACCGATGTTGATCACGGCTTGCGCGGTGATCCAGGTGGTCACACCTCCCGCGGCATACCTGACGAAGCGATCCTCCGTACGTCCGGCCACGCGGATACCCGCATAGCCTAGAGCCGCGAACAGGGCGAGCACCGACAGCGTCCCCGCCAGGCCCAGTTCCTCACCGGTGACGGCGAAGATGAAGTCGGTGTGGGCTTCGGGTAGTTGGCCCCATTTCTCCACGCTCGCACCCAGCCCGGAACCGAAGATTCCGCCGGAGGCGAGCGCGTAGATGCCGTGCACTGCCTGCCAGCAGTCGACAGGACCGGCCTGCGGCTCGGTGGCGCCCAGGCACTGAAGGCGGGCCATGCGGTTCTCGCTGGTCTTGATCAGGAGCAGGCCGATCAGGCCGGCCACCGACAGGACCCCCACGAACAGCCGGGTCGGCGCCCCGGCCAGCCACAACAGGCCGAACAGGATCGCCGACAGGACGATCGCCGTACCCATGTCGCCGCCGAGCATGATCAGCCCGAGCAGCATGAAGGCGACCGGCACGAGCGGCACCAGCATGTGCTTCCACTGCGTGAGCAGCTTCTTGTCCTCTTTGCGGGCGATCAGGTCCGCGCCCCACAGCACCAGCGCGAGCTTGCCGAACTCGCTGGGCTGGATCTGGAAGGAGCCGCCGAGGGCGATCCAGTTCTGGTTGCCGTTGACCGCGACTCCTATCCCGGGGACCTGCACCAGCGCCATCAGGAAGACGGCGCCCGCGAGGATCGGGTACGCCAGCGCCCGGTGCAACTTCACCGGCATCCGTGAGGCGGCGAACAGCAGACCGGCGCCGATCGCCGCGGCCAGCAGCTGCTTGCGGAAGAAGTACGACCCCGGCAGCGACATCTGCAATGCCTTGATCTGGGAGGCCGAGTAGACCATCACCAGACCGAGCACGGTGATCAGCAGGCTGCCGCCGAGGATCAGGTAGTACGCGGTCAGCGGCCGGTCCCAGGCCCGGTTCAGCCGGATGTAGAGCCGGCGTACGGCGCTGTCGTGCGGCGAGGGCCGGGGAGCGACGGGGCGCCGGACCGCGCGCTGGACGGGGGGTCGTCCCGTACGGCTACCGGGCATCGGCGCCCACCGCCTCGCCGTGGGAGTACGTATCGTCCGGCCACTTCCGAGTCACGCGTCCCTCCAAGGGTCCCGAAGCACCCGCAGTGGCCGAGACCCGGCGTCAGGCGCCCGCGCCGAGTTCGCGAACCGCCTCCGCGAACACGTCACCGCGCTGGTTGTAGTTGACGAACATGTCCATCGAGGCACAGGCCGGGGCAAGCAGCACCGTGTCGCCGGGCTGGGCGAGCCGCTTCGCTTCCTGAACCGCCGCGAGCATCGCCCCAGTGTCGGTCCGGTCGAGGTCGACGACGGGTACTTCCGGCGCGTGTCGCGCGAGGGCTTCACGGATCAGACCGCGATCGGCGCCGATCAGCACGACTGCGCGCAGCCGCTCGGCCGACCTGGCGACCAGTTCCTCGAAGACGGCGCCCTTGGCGAGCCCGCCCGCGATCCACACGATGGACTCGTACGCCGCCAACGAGGCCTGCGCCGCGTGGGTGTTGGTGGCCTTGGAGTCGTCGACGTACGCGACCCCGTCCAGGTCCGCCACATGCGCGATGCGATGGGCGTCCGGGGTGAAGGCGCGCAGGCCGTCCCGTACGGCTTTGGCGGGTACGCCGTAGGCCCGGGCGAGGGCCGCCGCCGCAAGGGCGTTGGCGATGTTGTGCGGGGCCGGCGGGTTGACGTCGGCGACCTCGGCGAGCTCCTGGGCGTTCTTCTGCCGGTTCTCGACGAAGGCACGGTCGACCAGGATGCCCTCCACGACGCCGAGTTGGGACGGGCCCGGGGTGCCGAGGGTGAAGCCGATGGCCCGGCAGCCCTCCTCGACGTCCGCCGCGCGTACCAGGTCCTCGGTGGCCTTGTCGGCGACGTTGTAGACACAGGCGACGCGATTGCCCTCGTAGATACGGCCCTTGTCGGCGGCGTACGCCTCCATCGAGCCGTGCCAGTCGAGGTGGTCGGGGGCGAGGTTCAGCACGGCCGCGGAGTGCGCCCGCAGCGAGGGCGCCCAGTGCAGCTGGTAGCTGGACAACTCCACGGCGAGGACGTCGTACTGCTCGTCGCCGAGCACCGCGTCGAGGAGGGAGACGCCGATGTTGCCGACGGCGGCCGTGCGCAGGCCGGCCGCCTTGAGAATGGAGGCGAGCATCTGGACGGTCGTGGTCTTGCCGTTGGTGCCGGTGACGGCGAGCCAGGGCGCGGCGTCCGGTCCGCGCAGCCGCCAGGCCAGCTCGACGTCGCCCCAGACCGGGACGCCCGCCTCACGAGCCGCCGCGAACAGTGGCTTGTCCGGCTTCCAGCCGGGTGCGGTGACGATGAGTTCGGTGCCTTCGGGCAGGGTCGCCCCGTCGCCGAGGCGGACGGTGATGCCGAGCGCCTCCAGTTCGGCGGCCTGGGCACGCGCGCGTGCGTCGTCGCCGTCGTTGACGACCGTGACGTGCGCCCCGCGCGCGTGCAGCACCTTGGCCACCGGGATCCCGGAGACGCCGAGCCCGGCGACGGTGACGTTCTTCCCCTGCCAATCGGTCACTTGTCCGCTGCCCATCCCGCGTAGAAGAGGCCCAGTCCGACGATCACACAGATGCCCTGAATGATCCAGAAACGGACCACGATGAGCACTTCTGACCAGCCCTTGAGTTCGAAGTGGTGCTGGAGTGGCGCCATACGGAAGACGCGCTTGCCGGTGAGGCGGAAGGAGCCGACCTGGATGACCACCGACATGGTGATCAGCACGAACAGGCCGCCGAGGATGGCGAGCAGCAGCTCGGTGCGCGAGCAGATGGCGAGACCGGCGAGCGCGCCGCCGAGGGCCAGCGAACCGGTGTCACCCATGAAGATCTTGGCGGGCGACGTGTTCCACCACAGGAAGCCGAGGCAGGCGCCCATCAGCGCCGAGGAGACGACGGCCAGGTCGAGTGGATCTCGCACCTCGTAACAGGCGCCGGGGTTGGCCAGGGTCTGCGCGTTGGCGCAGGACTCCTGGAACTGCCACACGCCGATGAAGGTGTAGGCGCCGAAGACCAGCACGGAGGCGCCGGTGGCGAGGCCGTCCAGACCGTCCGTCAGGTTCACGCCGTTCGACATGGCGAGAATCATGAACAGCGCCCAGACGACGAACAGCACCGGGCCGATGGACCAGCCGAAGTCCTGCACGAAGGAGATCTTGGTGGAGGCCGGGGTGTTGTTGCGGTTGTCCGCGAACTGCAGCGAGAGCACGGCGAAGGCGATACCGCCGAGCAGCTGGCCGGCCATCTTGGCCTTGGCCCGCAGACCCAGCGAACGACGCTTGACGATCTTGATGTAGTCGTCCAGGAAGCCGACCAGGCCCATGCCGGCCATCAGGCCGATGACCAGGACGCCGGAGAACGTCGGGGGCTTGCCGGTGATCAGCTTGGACAGGAAGTACGCGACGATCGTCGCCAGGATGAAGGCGATACCGCCCATGGTCGGCGTACCGCGCTTGGCGTGGTGCTCGCGCGGGCCGTCGTCACGGATGTACTGGCCGTAGCCCTTGCGGGCCAGCAGCTTGATCAGCAGCGGGGTGCCGACCAGGGTCAGGAAGAGACCAATGACTCCTGAGAACAGGATCTGATTCATCATCGGGCGGCAACCTCACCCTCGGTGCCGCCCGCGAGCAGCGCCTCGGCGACGCTCTCCAGACCTACCGAACGGGACGCCTTCACGAGTACGACGTCCCCCGGGCGCAACTCGCTGCGCAACAGGTCGACCGCCGCCTGTGCGTCGGACACGTGCACCGACTCCTCACCCCACGAACCCTCGTTATATGCGCCCAGTTGCAGCCAGGACGCTTCCCTGCCCCCGACCGCGACGAGCTTGCTGACGTTGAGCCGGACGGCGAGCCGTCCGACCGCGTCGTGCTCGGCGAGCGCCTCGTCCCCGAGCTCGGCCATCTTGCCGAGCACCGCCCACGTACGGCCCCCTTTCGCCCGTGAGGCTTCGCCCATGGCAGCAAGCGCACGCAGAGCGGCCCTCATGGACTCGGGGTTCGCGTTGTAGGCGTCGTTGACGACCGTCACGCCGTCCGGGCGCTCGGTGACCTCCATCCGCCAGCGGGAGAGGGAGCCCGCCTCGGAGAGCGCGGTGGCGATCTCTTCCGCGGACATGCCCAGCTCATGGGCGACGGCGGCCGCGGCGAGCGCGTTCGACACGTGGTGCTCACCGTACAGGCGCATGGTCACATCACTGCACCCGGAGGGTGTGTGAAGCCTGAAGGAAGGCTGTCCGCTGTCCGTGAGTCGCACGTTCTCGGCGCGTACGTCCGCTTCGCCGGACTCTCCGAAAAGGATCACCTTCGCCTTCGTACGGGACGCCATGGCCCGTACGAGGGGATCGTCGGCGTTGAGGATCGCCGCGCCGTCCTGAGGAAGGCTCTCCACCAACTCGCCCTTGGCCTGCGCGATCTGCTCGCGGCCGCCGAACTCGCCGATGTGGGCGGTGCCGACGTTGAGCACCAGGCCGATCCTCGGCGGCGTCAGATCGGCGAGGTAGCGGATGTGGCCGATACCGCGGGCGCCCATCTCCAGGACGAGGAACCTCGTCTCCTCGGTGGCGCTGAGGGCGGTCAGCGGCAGCCCGATCTCGTTGTTGAGCGAGCCCGGCGTGAACACGGTCGGCGCCTTGCGCCGGAGCACCTGGGCGATCAGGTCCTTGGTGCTGGTCTTGCCCGCCGAGCCGGTCAGGGCGACGAGGGTCGCACCGAGCCGGCGTACGACATGCCGGGCGAGGGCACCGAGGGCCGTCTGGACGTCGGCCACCACGATCGCGGGAACGCCGACGGGACGCGATGCCAGTACGGCGACCGCGCCCGCTTCGACGACCTTCTCGGCGAAGTCGTGGCCGTCCACACGCTCGCCGACGAAGGCGGCGAAGAGGGTGCCGGGCTCCACTTCACGGGAGTCCCGGACGACCGGTCCGGTGACCTGGACGGACGGATCCGGTATGTCGTGCGTCTGCCCGCCGACGACTTCTGCGATCTCGGCGAGAGAGAGGGCGATCACAAGTTCATCCCTGGGTCTTCTGGATAGCTTCGCGCAGGACCTGGCGGTCGTCGAAGGGGCGGACCACTCCGGCGATGTCCTGGCCCTGCTCATGGCCCTTGCCGGCGACCAGCACGGTGTCGCCGGGCCGGGCGCGGGCGACGGCCGCGGCGATGGCGGCGGCCCGGTCCTCGAAGACCTGGACCTCGCCACGCTCGTGTGCCGGTACGGAAGCCGCGCCCTGGAGCATGGTTGCGAGGATCGCGAGGGGGTCCTCGGAGCGGGGGTTGTCGGAGGTCAGTACGGCGGTGTCGGCGAGGCGGGCCGCGGCGGCGCCCATCGGCTCGCGCTTGGTCACGTCCCGGTCGCCGCCGCAGCCGAGCACGATGTGCAGGCTGCCCTCGGTGACCTTGCGCAGTGCCTTCAGCACCGATTCGACGGCGTCGGTCTTGTGGGCGTAGTCCACGACCGCGAGGTACGGCTGCCCGGCGTCCACGCGCTCAAGGCGGCCGGGCACGCCCGGCACCGCGGCGATGCCGTCGGCGGCGGCCTGTACGTCGAGGCCTGCGGCGGCCAAGGCGGTGATGGCGGCGAGGGTGTTCGCCACGTTGAAGGGGCCGGCGATCGGGGACCTGGCGGCGACCCGCTCGCCCCCGGGGCCGATCACCGTGAACGTCGAGTCCATGGGGCCGATGGTCACGTCCTCGGCGCGCCAGTCGGCGTCGGGGTGGCCCTCGGCGGAGTAGGTGACGACCGGGACGCCGGCTTCCTTGACCAGCCTGCGGCCGTACTCGTCGTCGAGGTTGACGACGCCGAGTTTGCTGCGTTTCGGGGTGAACAGCTGTGCCTTGGCCCGGAAGTAGTCCTCCATGTCGGAGTGGAACTCCATGTGTTCCGGGCTGAGGTTGGTGAAGACGGCGATGTCGAAGACGCAGCCGTCGACCCGGCCGAGGACCAGCGCGTGGCTGGAGACCTCCATGGCGACCGCCTCCACGCCGCGTTCGCGCATGACGGCGAACAGGGCCTGCAGATCGGTGGCTTCGGGCGTGGTGCGCTCGGACTTGATGCGCTCCTCGCCGATGCGCATCTCGACCGTGCCGATCAGGCCGGTCGACCGGGCGGTCTTGAGGGCGCCCTCGACGAGATACGCGGTGGTGGTCTTGCCCGAGGTGCCGGTGATGCCGATCTGGAGGAGATCGCGTCCGGGGTGGCCGTAGATCGTGGCCGCCAGTTCACCCATCTGCCCGCGTGGGTCCTCGACGACCAGAACCGGCAGGCCGGTCACGGCGGCGCGCTCGGCGCCGCTCGGGTCGGTCAGCACGGCGGCCGCGCCGAGGCCCGCGGCCTGCGTGACGAAGTCGGCGCCGTGCAGGCGGGCGCCCGGGAGAGCGGCGTACAGATCGCCGGGGCGGACGGCGCGCGAGTCATGGGTGATGCCCGTGACCGCTGCGGCGGCGTCCGCGCTGCCCGGCGCGGCGGCACCCAGCTGGTCGGCGAGTTCCGCGAGGGGTGTGGCGGAGACCTGCACCGGCCTGGGCGGCCCGGGATATGTCACGGGATGCCCCTTCTGGGTGGTTTGGGACTGATCAGCGTGTGGCACGGCGGTGAGCGTACCGGGCGTACCCGCCTGGGAGCGAAGTGAGGGGCGGGGGGCGCCTTGGTTCCCGGGGTCGGGAGTGATCGTTGTCACGAGGTGTTTCCTGGCTGCTCGGTGCTGATCAGGGTGGTCAGTTGAAGGCGACCGGGAGCTTGGCGGCCTTGGCCCCGGTCGGCGGGACCTGGAGGGTCTTCAGGGCGAACTCCATCACCTGCTTGTAGATGGGTCCGCAGATCTGGCCACCGAAGTAGTTGCCCTGGGTGGCGTTCTGGATGGCGCAGTACACCGTGACACGGGGCTTGTCCGCCGGCGCGAATCCGGCGAACGACGACGTGTAGCCGCGGTACTTGCCGGTGGCCGGATCCACTCGGTTCGCCGTACCCGTCTTGCCCGCGACCCGGTAGCCGGGGATGCGCGCCTTGGTGCCGGTGCCCTCCCTGTCGTCCACGACCGACTCCAGCATCTGGGCGAGGGTCTTCGCCGTCTTGGCGCTGATGACGCGGGTCTTCTCGGGCTTCGGGGCCTCGGTGAACTTTCCGTCGGGTCCCTCGGTGCCGCGTACGAGCGTGGGTTCGACGCGGACGCCGCCGTTGGCGATCGTCGAGTAGATCGAGGCCGCCTGCATCGCGTTGAGGGACAGACCCTGGCCGAAAGGAATCGTGTACTGCTGCGACGTCGACCACTTGTCCGGCGCCGCCAGGATGCCCGGGGTCTCGCCGGGGAAGCCGAGGCCGGTGTAGCTGCCGAGGCCGAACTTGCGCAGATAGCTGTAGAGGACCTTGTTGGCCTCCCGCTGGGTCTTGCCGAGCTGGCCGGTGGCCAGGATGGTGCCGATGTTGCTGGACTTGGCGAGCACGCCGTTGAGCGTGAGGAACCAGGTGTCGTGGTCGATGTCGTCCTTGAACAGCCGGTCGCCGCGGTGCAGCCGGTTGGGCACGATGACATGTGTGCCGGGCGTGGCCACGCCCTCCTCGAGTACGGCGGCCATCGACATGACCTTGGCGGTGGAACCGGGCTCGAAGGCGTCCTGGACGGCCGCGTTGCCCATGTTGGCGCTGCTGGCCGCCGAGAGGTCGTTCGGGTCGAAGCCGGGCGAGTTGGCCATGGCGAGGATCTCGCCGGTGCGGGTGTCCTGGACGATCACATAGCCGCGGTCCGCCCTGGACTCCTGCACCTGCTTGGTGATCGCGTTCTGCGCGGCCCACTGGATGTCGCGGTCGATGGTGAGCTCGACGTCGCTGCCGGGCACTGCGGGCGTCTCGGTGGAGCCCACGGTGGGGACCTGACGGCCGCCGGACTGGGCGTACCGGATCTCGCCGTCCTTGCCGGACAGCTGCTTGTTCAGCTGCTGCTCGATACCGCCGCCGCCCTTGCCGTCGGCGTTGACCCAGCCCAGTATCCCGGCGGCGAGGTCGCCGTTCGGGTACACGCGCTTGCTGCTGGCGACCGAGAGAACCCCCGCGAGGACATTGACCGTGCTCTTGTCGGTCTCGGCCTTGGTGGCCAGGGCGCTCTTCAGGTCCTTGATCTGCTTCCAGACCTGCGGGGTCTGGCGGCGCGCCAGCAGGGTGTAGCGCGAGTTCTTGTTCTCGGGCCGCAGCTTCCTGACGATCGTCTCCTGCTCCTGGCCGAGGATCGGCGCGAGGAGGGCGGCCGCCTGCTCGGGGCCGTCGTCAATCTTCAGCTGTTCTCGGGAGAACAGCGTGGGGTCGGCGGTGATGTCGTACGCGTCCACGCTGGCCGCGAGCGCCACGCCGTTGCGGTCGGTGATGCCGCCGCGCTCGGCGGCCAGGGTGTAGCCCACGTACCGGTTCTTCTCGGCCTTGGCGGCATAGGTGCTCGCCTCGACGCCCTGCACCTGAAGCAGCCGTACGACGAAGACGGCCAGGACGAGGGTCAGGGCCAGGCCGACCATGCGCAGCCGGGGGCGGGGGCTGCCGAGCCGGATCCTGCCGGTGGGCATGGGGCGGGGCCGGGTCGGCCGGCGGGCCGGGCGGGCGCCGGGGCCCGGCCGTCGCTGGGCGCCGGCGGAGCGGGCGGGCTTCGCGGGGCCGGGCACGCGGCGGCGGGGCGGTTCCCTGTCGGACACTTCCGTCACCTGCCGGGGGTCGGGTATGCGGTGGACTGCTGGACGGAGGGCGCGTACTGGGGCACGGCGTAGGTGGCCGCGGGCTGCGGCTCGGTCGGGGTGACCGCGGGGGTCGGCGTGGCGGGCGTCGCCTCGGGGGCCGGCGTGGTGGGCGTCGCACCGGCCGCAGGAGGCGGCGGTCCGGGCTCGGTGACCAGGGCCTCGGGGGCCAGGATGAGCGGGCTGTACGCGGCGCCCTGCCCCCCGGCCGCGGGGCTGGGGGCACCCTTGACCGTGCCGTCGGGGTTGAGGAACGCGGGGTCGCCGCCGGGGACCATGCCGAGTTCGAGGGCTCGGCGCTGGAGGGCGTCGGGGGCGGAGTAGGTGTCGATGTCCCGCTGGAGGGACTGTTCCTCGTCGGTGAGGGACTTCGTCTCCTTCTGGAGGTCGTCGAGTCTGAACGCGCCTTCGCTGAGCGCGGAGTTCAGCACGAGGAGCCCGATGAGGCCACCGCCGAGGAGGAGGACGACAAGGAGGACGAACGGGGCACGGGCGGCCTGCCGGGCCCCGGAGGGGAAGATCCGCGCGAGCCGGGCGGCCCGACCCCTCAGTTCGGGTTTCCTACTCACTTGCCCTCCCCCGGGTCCGGTTTTCCAACTCGTGGGTTTGACTACTGGACCCGGACACCCGCCCCTGCCTCCCGGCCGTCATTCGATGGACTCCCTGATGCGTTCGGCGCCCCGCAGACGCGCCGGTGCGGCGCGCCGGTTCTCGGCGACCTCTTCCTCGGTGGGAAGTTCGGCACCGCGCGTCAGCAGCTTGAGCCGCGGCTGGTACTGCTCGGGTACGACGGGCAGCCCGGGCGGCGCGGTGTTGGCGGCGCCGGCCGCGAACACCTGCTTGACCAGCCGGTCCTCCAGCGAGTGGTACGACAGCACCGCGATCCGCCCGCCGACGGCGAGGGCCTCCACCGCGGCCGGGATCGCCCGCTCCAGGACGGAGAGCTCGCCGTTGACCTCGATGCGCAGCGCCTGGAAGGTGCGCTTGGCCGGGTTGCCGCCGGTGCGCTTGGCGGCCTGCGGCAGCGCGTCCCGGATGAGCTCCACGAGCCGGGCGCTGTTGGTGAACGGCTCCTTGTCGCGCTCGCGCACGATGGCGGCCACGATCCGCTTGGCCTGCTTCTCCTCGCCGTACGCCCGCAGGATCCGGACGAGTTCGCCGGGCGGGTAGGTGTTGAGGACCTCGGCGGCGCTGACGCCGGTCGTCTGGTCCATGCGCATGTCGAGGGGGGCGTCCTGGGCGTAGGCGAAGCCGCGGTCGGCCTCGTCGAGCTGCATGGAGGAGACGCCGAGGTCGAACAGGACGCCCTGCACGCGCGCGATGCCGAGCCTGTCCAGAACGTCCGGGAGCTCGTCGTAGACGGCGTGCACCAGGGTCGCGCGGTCGCCGTACGGCGCGAGCCGCTCGCCGGACAGCCGCAGGGCCTCCTTGTCCCGGTCGAGGGCGACGAGCCGGGCCTCGGGGAACTTCTGGAGCAGGGCCTCGCTGTGGCCGCCGAGCCCGAGGGTGCAGTCGACGACCACCGCTCCGGGCCGCTGGAGCGCGGGGGCCAACAGGTCCAGGCACCGCTGGAGCATCACCGGGACATGTCGACTCTGGCTCAAGGGGCCCTCTCAGATCCGGCGGGGCCGTACACACCGCCAGGTCCCCGCCCGCCCCGGCGAACTGGGGACCCCCAGTGAAGGGGAGGCCTGCCGGCGCCGGAAGCGTCAGCCGACCGGAGCGGGAGGAGGCCGAGCCGTGCGTACGCGCCGCGCACGCGGGGAGATCTCCGGAAAATCGCCGGGGTCTCGGGGAATTCAGTCCAGCAGGGAGTCTCGCCTCCCGCTTCGCGTCACTTTAGTCCACGGTGTCTCGCGGTCAATCAACCGGCCTGCGCGTCGCCACTTCGGGTTCCGGCCCTGCCGCCCCATGCGTGAAATCGCTCGTATGGGCGCACTCACGCCACCCCTGTGGGTTAGCTCACAACACGACTCAATGGCGTTCTTTGTCCCCTCTCACAGCAGGACCATTTCGGACGTGACCAGTACCGTCATGGGTATGACGACATCTGCATCGGTTCCCGCCGGTCCCGAGAGTGCGATAGTCCGCGGCACGGTCACCGACCGCCTGGTCGAGGCCAACGAGCGCTACGCCTCCGCGTTCACCGACCCGGGCATGGACGCCCGCCCCGTGCTCCGCGTCGCCGTCGTCGCCTGCATGGACGCCCGGATCGACCTGCACGCCGCGCTCGGTCTGGAACTCGGTGACTGTCACACCATCCGCAACGCCGGCGGCGTCGTCACCGACGACGTGATCCGCTCGCTCACCATCAGCCAGCGCAAGCTCGGCACCCGCAGCATCGTCCTGATCCACCACACCGGCTGCGGTCTGGAGTCCCTCACCGAGGACTTCCGCACCGAGCTGGAGCTGGAGGTCGGCCAGCGCCCCGCCTGGGCCGTGGAGTCCTTCCGGGACGTCGACCAGGACGTGCGGCAGTCGATGCAGCGCGTGCGCACCTCGCCGTTCCTGGTGAGCACGGACGACGTCCGGGGCTTCGTCTTCGACGTGAAGACGGGTCTGCTGCGCGAGATCGACCCCGCGTAACCCTCCGCCTCAGCTGTCGTTTCGCTGTCAATTCCGGCTTCGGGCGGCACAAAAGGCCCTAAGCCCTGACATATCGCGGACAGTTGTCCACAGTCGAGTGACACGAATCGGTAACGGCAGCAAGAATGCGAGTGTGGCAACACGCGGAACTTTTCCCGCGTGGTGTCCGTGTTCCAGGGGTGGGCCGGTCCGCATCGCGTCGGCCCGGAAAGAACGGGCCGAGGAGGGCCGGGTGACGACCTATGACGATCGAGCGAGCCTCACTGATCTGACCGCCACTGTGGAGCGTGTCCGCAGTTCGGTGGAGGGTGTGATCGAGGGCAAGCCCGAGGTCGTACGGCTTTCGCTGACCGTACTGCTCGCCGAGGGACATCTTCTGATCGAGGATGTCCCCGGCGTGGGCAAGACCATGCTGGCCAAGACGCTGGCACGGTCCATCGACTGTTCCGTCCGGCGTATCCAGTTCACGCCTGACCTGCTGCCGTCCGACATCACCGGTGTGTCCATCTGGGACCAGCAGCGCAAGGACTTCGAGTTCAAGCCCGGCGCGATCTTCGCCCAGATCGTGATCGGCGACGAGATCAACCGCGCCTCGCCGAAGACGCAGTCCGCGCTGCTGGAGTCCATGGAGGAGCGCCAGGTCACGATCGACGGCCAGACCTACGAGCTGCCGAGCCCCTTCATGGTGGTGGCCACGCAGAACCCGGTCGAGATGGAGGGCACCTACCCGCTGCCCGAGGCCCAGCGCGACCGCTTCATGGCCCGTGTCTCCGTCGGTTACCCGAGTGTGGAGGCCGAACTGCAGATGCTGGACGTGCACGGCGGCGTCTCGCCGCTGGAGGACCTCCAGCCGGTGGCGCACGCGCACGACATCGTGAAGCTGATCGACGCCGTCCGCGGCGTCCATGTGGCCGAGCCGGTGCGCCGGTACGCGGTGGAACTGGTCGCCGCCACGCGCACCCACCCGGACCTCAGACTCGGCGCCTCCCCGCGCGCGACGCTGCATCTGCTGCGCGCGGCGAAGGCGTCGGCGGCCCTGAGCGGCCGGGAGTACGCGCTGCCGGACGACGTGCAGGCCCTCGCCGTGGCCGTCCTGGCCCACCGCCTGCTGCCGACCGCGCAGGCCCAGCTGAACCGCCGTACCTCCGAGCAGGTCGTCCAGGAGATCCTCCAGCGCACCCCGGTACCCGCCGCGCCCCAGCAGCAGAGCGGCTTCGGCGGCCTGGGCCGCGGCACTCCGGTGTACGGCCAGCAGCCGCCGCGGAGGCTCGGATGACCTCCGGTGGGACCGGACAGGCGGAGGCGGACCGCGGCGAGAAGAGCGGGATCCGCACCGCACTGGCCGGTCTGACCACGCGTGGCCGTTCCTTCCTGGCCGCCGGCATCGCGGCCGCCGTCTGCGCCTACGTCCTCGGCCAGAGCGACCTGCTGCGCGTCGGCCTGCTGCTGGCGGTGCTCCCGCTGGTGTGCGCGACCGTGCTGTACCGCACCCGCTACCGGGTCGCGGGCAGCCGAAGGCTCTCCCCCGCGCGCGTACCCGCCGGCAGCGAGGCCCGCGTGCATCTGCGGATGGACAACGTCTCCCGGCTGCCCACCGGCCTGCTGATGCTCCAGGACCGGGTGCCGTACGTCCTCGGGCCGCGCCCGCGCTTCGTACTGGACCGGGTGGAGGCGGGCGGCCGCCGCGAGGTGTCCTACCGGGTCCGCTCCGACCTGCGCGGCCGCTATCCGCTGGGCCCGTTGCAGCTGCGCCTGAGCGACCCGTTCGGCATGTGCGAGCTGACCCGCTCCTTCTCGACGCACGACACCCTGACGGTCATCCCGCGCGTGGAACCGCTCCCGCCGGTGCGCTTCAGCGGGGAGGCGAAGGGGTACGGCGACGGACGCCAGCGCTCGCTGGCACTGGCCGGCGAGGACGACGTGATCCCGCGCGGGTATCGCTACGGCGACGACCTGCGCCGCGTCCACTGGCGCTCCACCGCACGCTACGGCGAGCTGATGGTGCGCCGCGAGGAGCAGCCACAGCGCTCCCGCTGCACGGTGCTGCTGGACACCCGGGGCCTTGCCTTCCAGGGCGCGGGCCCGGACTCGGCCTTCGAGTGGGCCGTGTCGGGTACGGCGTCCGTGCTGGTCCACATGCTCGAACGGGGCTTCTCCGTCCGGCTGTTGACCGACACCGGCAGCTCGGTCCCCGGGGAGGGCACCGACGGGTTCGCGGGCGCGAGCCAGGAGTCGGCGGACGCGGCGGGGCTGATGATGGACACCCTCGCGGTGATCGACCACTCGGACGGCACGGGTCTGTCGCGGGCGTACGACGTGCTGCGCGGCGGCAACGAGGGACTGCTGGTCGCGTTCTTCGGCGACCTCGACGAGGAGCAGGCGGCGGTGGCTGCCAAGATGCGTCAGCGCAGCGGGGGCGCGGTGGCCTTCGTGCTGGACAGCGGGACGTGGGTGCGGGAACCCGCCGATGTGCCCGGCGCGTTGGACAGGAGCGAGGAGCGGCTGCGGATGCTGCGGGAGGCGGGCTGGACGGTCCTGAGCGTGCCGCGCGGCGCCTCGCTGAACGAGCTCTGGCGTCGGGCGGACCGGGCGCGTACCGACGCGGTCGCGGCCGGTGGCGCACGGGGTGAGGGGGGACGGTCATGAGCGGGCGGACGCGGATGGCGTTGTGCGCCGCGGCGGCCACACTGATGGCGTCCTGCGCCCTGCTACCGCTGGTCTCCTCGGTCAGCTGGCTTATCCAGGCGTTCTTCCTGCTGGCGATCCAGACGGGCGTGGGCATGGCGGCCCGGCGTGTACCGCTGGCCCGTCCCCTGACGGTGTCGGTGCAGGCCCTCGTCGCCCTGATGCTGCTGACCATGGTCTTCGCCAACAAGCAGGCGATCATCGGAGTGATCCCCGGCCCGGAGGCCTTCCGTCACTTCGGCGACCTGTTGCAGGCGGGCGCGGACGACGTCAGCCGGTACTCGATCCCGGCGCCGCTGTCGAACGGCATCCGCCTGATGCTCATCGGCGGTGTCCTGGTCATCGGCCTGGCGGTGGAGACCCTCGCGGTGACGTTCCGCAGCGCCGCACCGGCCGGGCTGCCGCTGTTGGCGCTGTACTCGGTGGCCGCGGGGCTGGCCGAGGGCGCCGGGGACTGGCTGTGGTTCCTGGTCGCCGCCGCGGGCTATCTCATGCTGCTCCTGGCCGAGGGGCGCGACCGGCTCTCGCAGTGGGGCCGGGTCTTCGGCGGGGGCCCGCGGGGGGCGGGTGGTGAGCCGACCGGTGCGGTGGCACCGGTCCGCACCGGACGGCGCATCGGCGCGGTCGCGCTGGGCATCGCCCTGGTGGTGCCGGTCGCGCTGCCCGCGATGAACGGCGGCCTGCTGGACGCCGCGGGCACCGGTGTGGGCACCGGCAGCGGGAGCGGTGGCACGATCTCCGCGGTGAACCCGCTGGTGTCGCTGCGCGACAGCCTGAACGTGGAGGAGGACCGCGAGGTCCTGACCCTCAGGACCAACACGGCCGACCTCTCGGACCTGTATCTGCGGATCGTGTCCCTGGACGACTTCGACGGCACCACCTGGCAGCCGTCCAAGCGCAACATCCAGGCCGTGCCCGCCGAGTTCCCCACGCCCTTCGGCCTCGGCCCGGACGTCCGCCGCACCGAGGTCGAGACGACCGTCTCGGCCGCGGACTGGTACGCCCAGAACTGGCTGCCGATGCCGTACCCCCCGAGCGGCGTGGACATCACGGGCAACTGGCGGTACGAACCGCTGGGCATGACGGTCGTCGGCGACCGCCGTCAGACCACACGCGGAGTGACGTACACCGTGCGCAGCCTCGACGTACAGCCGACGGCGGATCAGCTGGCGAACGCGCCGGAGCCGCCCTCCGCCCTGAAGCGTGAGTTCACGAAGCTCCCCGACTCGCTGCCCTCGGTGGTCGCCCGGACCGCACGTGAGGTCACCGAGGGGGCGACCAGCCACTACGAGCAGGCCGTCAAGCTTCAGGAGTACTTCGCCATCACGGGCGGCTTCCAGTACGACACCAACGTCAAGGTCGGCAGCGGCCGGCAGGCGATAGCCCGCTTCCTGAAGGACAAGCAGGGCTTCTGTGTCCACTTCTCCTTCGCGATGGCGGCGATGGCCCGCTCGCTGGGCATACCGGCCCGGGTCGCGGTGGGCTTCGCGCCCGGTACCGCGCAGAGCGCCAGCGTGGTCTCGGTGGGGCTGCGGGACGCCCACGCGTGGCCGGAGCTGTACTTCGAGGGCGTGGGCTGGACCCGCTTCGAGCCGACGCCGACCCGTGGCTCGATACCGGCGTACACCCAGTCGGACACGCCCGGCTCCACGCTGCCGGACGTGACACGGCCCACGCAGTCGGCCGGCACGGGCCCCTCCGCCTCGCCCTCCACGAGCGAGAGCTGCGCGGGGCGGAACCCGCAGCTGTGCGCGAGCGAGTCCCCGGCGGCCGCACCGGCCACGGATGGCGACGGACCGAAGTGGTACCTCGTCGTGCCGGCCTGGGCACTCGGTGGAGCGGCGGCGCTGCTGATCCCGTTGGCGCCGATGCTGTGGCGGCAGCGGACGAGAGCGAAACGGCTGGGAGCACATGGCCGCACACAGGCCGACGTGTCGCTCCACACCTTGGCGGTCTGGCGGGAACTGACGGACACGGCCTGGGACTTCGGCATTGCCCCGGACGACTCCCAGACCCCCCGGAAGACCGCCGCCCGTATCGTGCGGCTGGGCCACCTCGACCCGGCGGCCGCGGCCTCGGTGCACCGGGTGGCCGACGCGGTGGAACAGGTCCTGTACGCGCCCAGTCCCCGCCCGGTGGCCGGCCTCGCGGAGGATGTCCGCGGCGTTGTGTCCCAGCTCGGGGCCAAGGCCGACCGGACGACGAGGCTGCGCGCTCTGCTGGCCCCACGCTCCGGCGTGCGGGTGGTCTGGGCGCTGTCGGACTGGTGGATCACCGTCAAGCAGCGGGCCGCCACGGCCCGACCGACGCTGCGCAGGCCGTCCACTCCGGGGCAGCGGGGGTGACGGTGGGCTGAGGGTGAGGGGCGGGGATGGCGTAGCCCGCCCCGCCCCGCCCCGCCCCGCCCCAAAGGCCTCCACCGCCCAGGCGCAGTCAGTCCTGCGTCAGCGCAGGCACAGGTCAGCGCAGGCACAGGTCAGCAGGCATACGTCAGGGGGTGGCCACCCACCGGTGGTCACCCCCTGCGTCGCTATGGGAGCTGCTTGTCGGGCTAATGGCCGCCCTGTTCGTCGCGGCGGCGCTGCCAGCGCTCTTCGATGCGGTCCATCATGGAGCGCTTCTGGCGTGGCTGGCGGCGGGCCTGCTGACCGCCGGCGGGCTGTTCGCCCGGCTTGGGGGCCTTGCGCCAGCCGGTCACGGCGAGTACCGCACAGCCCAGCATGACGAGGAAGCCCACCACGCTGAGCCAGACCTGCTTGGCGACCATTCCAGCCATGAGGAGCGCGATACCTACGAGGAAGCCCGCGACCGCCTGGTAGACCCGTCGCCGGGTGTACGTACGCAGCCCGCTTCCCTCAAGCGCTGTCGCGAACTTGGGATCTTCGGCGTACAGCGCTCGCTCCATCTGCTCGAGCATTCGCTGCTCGTGCTCCGAGAGCGGCACGGAGTCCTCCTCATCGTGCAGTCGCCGGGGCGACCCGGGGGGTCCCTTCAGGATAGGCAGGGAATCGCCCCCGTGAAACCCGCCCCTCTACGCCAATTGGCCAACCGGGCTCCGCCATGGACGCCCGGCTCACTGAGATCTGCATTCCCCAGCGGCCGACCCGTCATGCCGGAACGGTCTCCCTCGATCATACGGCGCTGAGCGTCCGATCGGGGGGCCTGTGGCGTACTCCATGTGCAGCCAAGTCCCTGATCAACGGCGCGCGCCCGAGGTCCGCCCACGCAAGGCACGGCGGGCGGCTCAGGCCCCGGCGGTCTCCCCCGTCTCGCCGAGCACGTGCAGCTGGGTGGCCACCGAGTGGAATGCGGGCAGCTCGGCGGCGGCCTCCTCCAGCTTCAGCAGTGCCTCCAGGGCGCCGGGCTCGGTGTCCACCAGGACCCCGGGGACGAGGTCGGCGAAGACGCGTACGCCGTGCACGGCGCCGACGGTGAGGCCGGCGCCCTCAACCAGCCCGGTGAGCTGCTCGGCGGTGAAACGGCGCGGCACCGGGTCGCCCTGGCCCCAGCGGCCGTCCGGGTCCTGAAGGGCCTGCTTGGCCTCCTTGAAGTGACCGGCGAGGGCCCGCGCCAGCACCGCTCCGCCCAGACCGGCGGCGAGCAGGCTGAGGACGCCCTCGGCGCGCAGGGCGGCAACCGCGTTGCGGACGCCCTCGGCGGGGTCGTCGACGTACTCCAGGACCCCGTGGCACAGCACGATGTCGTACCCGCCGCGCTCGACCACGTCGAAGAGGCCGTGCGCGTCACCCTGGACGCCCTTCACCCGGTCGGCGACCTCGGCCTCGGCGGCGCGACGCTCCAGGGCGAAGAGCGCGTTCGGGCTGGGGTCGACCACCGTGACCCGGTGGCCGAGACGGGCGAGGGGCACCGCGAAGTTGCCGCTGCCGCCCCCGGTGTCGAGGACGTCGAGCGCCTGGCGACCCGTGGCCTTCACACGGCGGTCCAGGGCGTCCTGGAGGACCTCCCAGACCACGGCGGTACGGAGGGCGGCGCGGGGCCGCATAGGGTCCGACACGGCAGTTGACTCCTCGGCGCGGCACCGCCACTTGCACGGCGGAGCGAACGGGCTGCCTCCCCGGCCCGGGTCACGGGCGCGGGAAGGCTTCAGGCGCTCTCCACCCTATTGCCTGCGGCACCCTGACCGGCCATCGCGGTGCCGCGCGACGCCGCCCGTCCCAGCCGGCGGACGGGCACCGATCCGGCCGTTTCGCCGTCAGCCCGCGTCCGGCAGATCGTCGCGTGCGTGACGCGAACCGACGCTCTCCTCCCCGTCCGCGTCCGGTCGCGGCTGTGGCAGGACCGGCTGGAGCACCAGCATCCGCTCGACGAGGCGCAGGAACATCGCCACGTCGCGTATCAGGTCGTCGGCGTCCCGACGGCTGGCCGCGCCCTGGATGCCCGCCTCCGCCCGGGCGCGGCGCCGGGCTCCGGAAGCGAACAGCGCACTCCACTCGGCGAGTTCGGGCGCGATCTCGGGGAGCACTTCCCACGCGCTCCTGATGCGGGCGCGGCGCCTGGGCGTGGGTTCCGGGCGGCCCCGTGCGGCGAGTACCGCGGCGGCGATGCGCAGGGCGGAGAGGTGGGCGGTGGCATAGCGCTCGTTCGGTGTTTCCAGAACGGCGGCCTCGTCCAGTCCGGCACGGGCCTGGGCGAGCAGGTCGAGGGCGGCGGGCGGGGCCGTGGCCCGGCGGAGCACGGGGTGCACATCGCTCGCCGGGCCGGTCAGTGAGGGGGCAGGGCCGGTTGCGCCGCGCCGACGGGCGGCGGCTGCGTGATAGCTGGCCATGACGAACCTCCTGTCGTCTGTGTGACGGCATGCCCGCTACGGGATGCCGTATGTGCCCATCGTGAGGTATGGCACTGACAATCCGTTCTGACCTGGGCTTTTGCATCGATCGGGCGTTCGGGCTAGTTTTTGCACTGACCAGTCAGTTCAAATGAGGGGGCAGGGATGGGGGGAACCGTGGCCGCAGCCGGCGTCACGGCCCACGGCCTCGGGCTCGAAGGGCCCCGCGGATGGGCGTTCCGCGGGGTCTCTTTCGAGGCGGAGGCCGGTTCGCTGATCACGATCGAAGGGCCGTCCGGTACAGGCCGTACCTGCCTGCTGCTCGCCCTGACGGGGCGGATGAAGCCCACGGAGGGCTCCGCGGTCGTCGGCGACGCCGGGCTGCCCAGGCGCATGGCGGCGGTACGGCGGGTGAGCGCCCTGGCCCATGTTCCGGGTGTGACCGACCTGGACCCGGCCCTGACCGTCGCCGAGCACCTCCACGAACGGGCGCTGCTTCAGCGGCGGTTCGGTGACTCGGTGCGCGCGCTGCTGCGCCGGCGGGGCGAGCGCGGGGACGAGGAGCGGCGGCGGATCGACGCCGCGCTGACCGCGGCGGGCCTGGACCGGGAGTCCCTGCCCAAGGGCTCCCGTACGGCCGTACGGGATCTGGAGCGGCTGGAGGCGCTGCGGCTGTCCGTCGCGCTGGCCCTGATCGCAAGCCCGCGCGTGCTCGGCGTCGATGACACCGACCTCAAGCTCTCGGACGCCGAACGGACCGAGGTCTGGGCGCTGTTGAAGTCGATCGCCGAGGCCGGGACGACGGTCGTGGCGGTGTGCAGCGAGGCCCCCGACGGCACCGTCAAGGTGTCCACCGCCCCGAAGGCCGATGCCCGGGAATCCGACGGAAAGGAGGCCGCCGATGCGCTCGCCGAGGCTGGCCGCGCTTGAGCTGAGGCGCTTCGGCCGGGGGAAGCTGCCGCGTGCCGCCATGGTCGCGCTGCTGGTGCTGCCCCTGCTGTACGGCGCCCTGTACCTGTGGTCGTTCTGGGACCCGTACGGCCGTCTCGACCGCATCCCCGTGGCCCTGGTGAACGACGACAAGGGGGCTCGGGTCGGCGACAAGAAGCTCGCCGCCGGCGACGACATCACCAAGGGGCTGCGCGAGAGCGACGTCTTCGACTGGCGGGAGGTGAGTGCCGCCGAGGCCGAGAAGGGCGTCGAGAACGGCACCTACTACCTGTCGCTGACCATGCCGGCCGACTTCAGCGAGCGGATCGCGTCCAGCGCGGGCGACTCGCCGGAGACGGGCGCCCTTCAGGTGCGTACGAACGACGCGAACAACTACATCGTCGGGCAGATCTCGCGGACGGTCTTCAGCGAGGTGCGCGAGGCCGCGTCCACGAAGGCGTCACGGTCGTTCCTGGACAAGATCTTCGTGTCGTTCTCCGACATCCACGGCAAGACGGTCAAGGCCGCGAGCGGCGCCGACAAGCTCGAAGGCGGCATCGGGAAGGCGGAGAAGGGCTCCAAGGACCTCGCCGACGGGCTGAAGGAGGCCAAGAAGGGCAGCGGCAAGCTGTCCACGGGCCTGAAGAAGCTCAACCAGGGCGCGGGCGACCTGGAGAGCGGCTCCCGGCAGGTCGCCGAGGGGACACAGACGCTCGCAGACCGGGTCAACGGAGTCGACAAGAAGATCGGCCCGTTCTTCCAGGACAACGAGAAGACCATCGGGGACACCGCCAAGCTGGTCGCCGACACCTCCAAGGCGATCCGCAACAACCTCGACGACCTGGTGGAGCACGCTCCGGGCGCCGCGCGGGACGCCCATGCGGCCGCCGCCGTCCTGGAGACCGTCCACAAGGCGCGCTGCGAGGACGCCGTACTGTCCGATCCGGCCTGCTCGGACCTGAAGAAGGCCAAGAACGCGGCCGCGGACGTGGCGACGATCGCCGACGACCTCAACACGCTGGTCGCCGACCACGACGGCGACCTGAAGAAGCTCGACAAGAACCTCGCCACCCTCCAGAAGCAGTCCCAGGCGCTCGCCGACCGCGCGCCGCGGCTCTCCGAGGACCTCGACGACGCCGTCACCCGGATCAACAAGCTGAACCAGGGCGCCGCCAAGGTCGCCGCGGGCGCCAAGAAGTTGCACTCGGGCCTCGGCTCGGCCAGGACCGGCGCGGTGGACCTGGACACCGGCGTGGGCGAGCTCAAGACCGGCGCGGTCGACCTCAACGGCGGCATCTACAAGCTCGTCGACGGCTCCGGGAAGCTCTCGGACGGACTGCACGACGGCGCCGAGCAGATCCCCGACTACGACAAGAAGGCCCGCGAGCAGCGCACCGAGGTCATGTCCGACCCGGTCCAGCTCGTCTCCCGGGACATGCACAAGGCGGCCAACTACGGCACCGGGTTCGCCCCGTACTTCATTCCGCTGTCCCTGTGGGTGGGCGCGATGGTGGCGTACATGCTGATCTCGCCGATGAACCGGCGTGCGCTCGCCGCGGGCGCCTCCGCATGGCGGATCGCGCTGGCCGGCTGGCTGCCCGTGGTGGCGATCGGGGTGCTCCAGACCGTGGCGCTGATGTCGGTGCTGCACTGGGCGATCGGTCTGGAGATGGCGCGGGCGGCCGGGACGGTGGGCTTCCTGTTCCTGGTGACGGCGTGCTTCTCGGCCATCGTGCAGTGGCTGAACGCGCGCTTCGGCGCGGCGGGCCGGATCCTCGTCCTGGCCCTGCTGATGCTCCAGTTGACGTCCGCGGGCGGCACGTACCCCGTTCAGACCAGCCCGGCCTTCTTCAACGCGCTTCACCCCTTCCTGCCGATGAGCTACGTCGTGGAGGCGCTCAGGAGGCTCATCACGGGCGGCGGCCTCGAACCGGTCTGGCACGCGTGCGTGGTGCTCGTCGCCTTCACCGCGGGCGCCGTCGCGCTGACCGCGCTGTCCGCCCGCCGCCGGCAGGTGTGGACGCTCGACCGGCTGCACCCGGAGCTGACCCTGTGAGCGCGCGCGGGACAATCAGGGCCATGGAAAGCAGCAACGCCGCGTCGGGCGGCAGCACGCGCCGTGAGGCCACCCGGCAGAAGCTCTACGAGGCGGCCGTCACGCTCATCGCCGAACAGGGCTTCTCCGCCACCACCGTCGACGAGATCGCCGAGCGGGCCGGGGTGGCGAAGGGCACGGTCTACTACAACTTCGCGAGCAAGTCGGTCCTCTTCGAGGAGCTGCTGCGCCACGGCGTGGGACTCCTGACCGCCTCCCTTCGGGAGGCGGCCGAGAAGACGGCCCGGGACGGCGGCACCAAGGTGGACGCCCTGGACGCGATGGTCCGCGCGGGGCTGGTCTTCATCGACCGCTACCCGTCCTTCACCCAGCTCTACGTCGCCGAGCTGTGGCGGACGAACCGGACCTGGCAGTCCACGCTGATGGTGGTCCGGCAGCAGGCCGTGGCGGTCGTCGAGGGGGTGTTGCGCGAGGGCGTGGAGAACGGCGAGTTCAGCGAGGAGATCGATGTCGCGCTGACCGCCTCCGCGCTGGTCGGCATGGTCCTGGTGGCCGCGCTCGACTGGAAGTCGTTCCAGCCGGAGCGCTCCTTGGACGACGTGCACGCGGCGCTGTCCCGGCTGTTGCAGGGCAGGGTGAGCGGGCGCCGCTGAAACCGCCGCTGCGTTGGCCGCGGCGGCAGGGTCGGCAGACGAAAGCGCCGGTCCGAAAGTGGCCGCGTCCCCCGCGGGCCACTCTCGAACCGGCGCCTTCTCGTGCTCCCCCGTTCCCCGTTTCCCCCGTCCCCCGTTTCCCCCGTACTCCCCCGTGTC
>NZ_JAGMUL010000050.1:105679-151084 GCF_019049285.1 Streptomyces sp. AC550_RSS872 | reverse complement strand
GGCGGATGGGCTGAGTGGGCCTGGGTGGGCGTAGCGCCTTGCGGGTGGGTGGGGGTTGGGGATGGCAATGGCTTGTCCTCGAACGCCGGATGGGTTGAGTGGGTCTGGGTGGGCGTAGCGCCCTGTGGGTGGGTGGGGGTTGGGGATGGCAATGGCTTGTCCTCAAAGGGCGGATGGACTGAAGATGTCCGGGCCGGCGCCGAGAGGGGCCGCCTCTGACCGTTAGGCCACGCGCCCTGCCGGGTGGGCGGGGGTCGGGACGGCAATGGCTCGTCTTCTGGCGCCGGACGGGCTGTGAGGGGCTGGGCCGGTGGCGATGGCTCGTTCTCTGACGACGGGCGGGCTGAAATGCGTTGGGCGGGCCGGAGGTTGCTGGGTTGTGCTGGTCAGATCCAGCCTCGTTCGCGGGCCAGTAGGGCAGCGTGGGGGCGGTTGCTGGCGTTGAGGTGGCGGAGGACGTCGGCTACGTGGCGGCGGTAGGTGCGTAGGGAGATGCCTAGTTGGCGGGCACCGATCTCGTCCTTTGTCACTCGGCACATGGATTTGAGGACCTCCAGCTCCATGGGGGAGAGGGCGATCGCGTCCGGGGCCGGGTCGTCCAGGAGGTGGGAGAGGTCTGTGGCCTGGCTCCAGATCTTGTCGAAGAGGGACAGGATGCTGGCCACCAGGCCCGACTCCTGGGCGACGAGCGCGCCGCGTGAGGTGTCCGCGGGGTCCGCGGGGACCAGGGCGGTGTGGCGGTCGTAGACGAGGATGCGTTCGGCGATGTCGGAGGCGGCCCGGATGCTGGCGCCCTGGGCGGAGAGTTCGCGCAGGTAGGACGCCGTCGGTGGGTCGTCGAGGGCTTCCTTCAGTACGACGCTGCGGATGCGCACGCCGCGGCGCAGACAGCGCTTGTCGAGCGGGCGTGCGTGCTCGATGTTCTCCGGGGTGAGCGCCTTGTAGGGCTCGACGGACAGGATCTCCTCGCGGGCGAAGAACGCGAGGTCGTCGATGCGGTTGCGGATCTGCGCGAGGTTGGTCATGCGTTCCACGCCGCCGCCGGACGGCGTGTGGGCGCCCTGTTCGGCCCGGAGTTCCGCGACCAGGTGACGAGGCCTGGTCACCTGCTGCAACTCATGGTGCAGCTCGCTCAGTCTTCGGTCGGTGAGCAGGCCGACCGCGATCTCCGGGTCCGTGGCCGTCAAGCTGCCGGCCGGGGCGTTCCCGTGGTCCGCGCGGCGGAGCAGACCCAGTTCGGTGAGCCGTTCCAGGGCGGCGCGGACGTCGTCCTGCGGTGTGTGGAGGAGCAGATGGATGTCCTCCGTCGGTGTGTCCGGATTCCTCAGGAAGTGCCGGTAGACGCGTTCCTCCATCGCGGAGATACCCAACAGGCCCATGCCGCCCGCACTGTTCATCCTTCCCCCGTGTTCCCCGTTACGACCACGGTGGCGGGCATCACCGCGTATGGCTGGTCAGGCCGCGACGATGCGGAATCCACCTTTTTGATTCGGACACAGGGTAACGCGTTGGTCAAGGAAGTGGTCGGTGCTCGGCGGCGGGCCGTCGGCAGGATGGTGCCGTCCCCGTGCAGCAAGCTGCTGCGGACGGGCCCCGCCGGGCGCGCCGGCGCTTGGCAGTCTGGAATCCGTCGGACACGAACCGACACAACCGAACGCCGACTGGGGGAAACACATGACTGTTGTCGTACGGGAGGGCGCGCTGGACTTCTCCGCGCTGACCGACCGCGAGCGGGAGGTCCTGCTCCTGCTCGCCACCGGGGAGCCGAACCGCTGGCTGGCCCGCCGTCTGGGCATCGCGGAGCGCACGGTACGGGCCCACACCACAAGCATCGTGCGCAAGCTCGACCTCAAGTCGCGGTTCGAGGCGGCGATCGTCTCCCACCTGTACGCCGACGACATCGCGGCTCACATCAGGAGGGAATCGGTCGCCCGCAGCGCCTGACCGCGACCGTGCGTTGATGGTCGTACGGGGACGACCAGGGCCCCTCCGGCAGAGACCGGAGGGGCCCTCGGTCGTTCCCGCGTGCGGTCAGCCCGGGAGCATCTCGCTCGCCGCTTCCACCGCGAGCATCCACATGGGCTGGGCGCCCGTGCCGAAGGCGGCGGCGAGGGCGTGGCCGATGGCCGTGTCCAGGGCCTCCGGCTCGGCGTCCTCGCGCCATTCGGCGATGACGCGTCCGTCGCCGTCGGAGGAGAAGTCGCCGATGTGCTCCTCGTCCCGCAGCAGGCGGCTGCCGGGGATGGAGTCGGGCACCAGGCGCCAGGTGTGGTCCGCGTGGCGGACGTCGACGCGGTAGGAGCGGCGGGTCAGCCGGCCCTTGGCGGGGTCGAGGACCGCCTCCTCGCCGTCCACGGTCAGCGTGAGCAGGCTCGCGTCCCGGGTGCCGATCGGGATGTGGTCGTCGGCCTCCGTCCCCTCCGCGCGGAGCAGTTCGATCCGGGGGACCGACTCGCCCTCGACGGTGACCTCGCCCGCCTTCATGTCGAGCCGGACCGTTATCGTGCCGAACCGCTCCTCCTCTACGACGGTCTCGACGACGGGCTTCTCCTCGTACTCGTCGTCCTCGTACTCGTCGTGGTCGTCGTACTCGTCGTACGCGTCGGCGTCGTGCGCGTCCTTCGCGTCGGTGGCCGCGGAGGCGGGTGCGGGTGCCGGGTCCTTCGGCATGGGATCTTCCTTTGCTTCTCTTTTTCTGACGGGTGGTCAGGTCGTCGTCGTGGTCAGCTGGGTGGCCGCGAGGTCCCGGTACAGCTCGTCCCTTCCCAGGAGTTCCCCGTGCCGACCATGGTCCCGTACCCGGCCGCCGGCCAGCAGCACCATGTGGTCGGCGGAGGTCACCGTGGAGAGCCGGTGGGCGATCAGGACGACCGTGCAGTGCTCGGCGGCGCGCTCCACGGTGTGCCGCAGCGCGGTCTCGCTCAGCCCGTCGAGGTGGGCCGTCGCCTCGTCGAGCAGCAGTACCTGGGGCCGGCGCAGCAGGGCGCGGGCGATGGCCAGACGCTGGCGTTCGCCGCCGGACAGGGCGAGGCCGCGGGCGCCGACGTGGGTGTCGAGGCCTTCCGGGAGCCGGGCGACGAGCGAGTCGAGCAGGGTGTCCCGCAGGACCCGGCCGACCTCCTCCTCGGTGGCGTCGGGGGCGGCGTACAGCAGGTTCTCGCGGAGGGTGCCCGCCAGCATGGGGGTGTCCTGCTCCACGTACGCGATACGGCGGCGCACCTCGGCGCGGCTGAGGGTGGCGATGTCGGTGCCGTCGAGCAGGATGCGGCCGTGGTCCACGTCGTAGAAGCGCTGGAGCAGTGAGAAGACGGTGGTCTTGCCGCTGCCGGACGGGCCGACGAGCGCGGTGACGGCACCCGCCGGGGCGGTGAGGCTGACGTTGTCGAGGGTGGTGGCGCGTCCCTGGTAGGCGAACGTGACGTTCTCCAGGGTGACGCGGGGCGCCGGGCCGGTCGGGCGGGCGGGGGTTTCGTCCACGTCCGTCTCGATCTCCATGCGCTCCACCTCCTCGATCCGGGCGAGCGCGCCCAGGCCCTGCTGGAGGGAGGCCGTGCCGCCGACCAGGGAGAGCACCGGGCCGCCGAGGTTGAACAGGTAGAGCAGGAAGGCGATCAGCGCGGCCAGGTCCAGCGCGCCGGTCGCGACCAGGGCGCCGCCGAAGCCGATGACCGCCAGGAACGAGGCCTGCACCACCAGCGCGGAGAGCACCGCGATCGTGGCCTGGTAGCGGGCGCCGGCCAGACCCGCCCGGTAGGCGTCCTCGGCGGCGGCCACGGCCCGCGAAGTCTCCGTCGCCTCACCGCCGTTGGCCTTGACCGTGCGGGCGGCACCGAGCGAGCGGTCGAGTGCGGCGCCGATCTCGCCGACCGACGTCTGCGCGCGCGTGGTCACCCGGCGGATCCGCGGCATCACCACGCCCATGGCGACACCGACCACCAGCAGGACGCCGGAGGTGATGCCGAGCAGCGGCAGACTGGTCATGCCCATCAGGACGATGGTGGCGAGCAGATGGATGCCTCCGTCGAGCAGCTGGATGAGACCGCTGGTCGCCGCGTGCTGCACGAGCGTGCTGTCCGAGGTCACCCTGGTCGTCAGCCCGCCGGGCTCGGTCTGGTCCAACTCGCTGGTGCGCAGCCGGATCAGACGGTGGATCAGTCCCTTGCGAACCTGGAGGACGACCTTCTCGGCCGTGCGCTCGCTCACCAGGGCCTGGCTCCAGGTGAGGGCGATCGACACGGCCAGCAGGCCCAGCATGAGCAGGATCTCGTCGCCGAGGCCCTGTCCGGTCATGAGCGCCGTGAGCGCCGACTCGACGACCATCGGCTGGGCCAGCCCCGCCGCGCTGCCCGCGAGGGTCAGCGCCAGGACCAGCACGAGGACGCGCCGGTGCGGGCGCGCGTGGGCGAGCAGGGCCCGCAGCGGCGGCCGGGGCGCGGGCCGCGGGGCCTGGTTGGTTGATGAGTCAGGTGAGTTCACCCTGATCTTTTTACGCGAGCGTGCGGGGGCCGCGGTATTGGCGGTTGCGGCAATGCCGTTTTCGGCCATGCCGGGCCGGGCCATGCCGGGAGAGGTATTGCCTACGGCGGTCATGCCGCAACTGACAATAGCGGGCGGTCTTTTCGGCGGGCCATATTTCTCCTGTCCGCAGCGAACAGCGGCGGGCAGACAGCGGTCGAAACCAAACGGCCGTAATTCACTTCGGTTATTCACCAGAGGGAGAGACTCATGCAGTCCACGCAGAACGAGATGGACCTGTTCGAGGGCTACACCGCCTACACCTCCGCCGAGGAGCTGGGCCTGTACGACGGCAAGGACGCCGCGCCCGCGTTCAGCCCGACCATCCCGTGGGCGATCCGCGCGACCATCATCACGGCCCGCTCCTCGCAGCAGTGCGCCGCGGCCATCGGCTCGCTGACCGCCAAGACCATCGAGAACAAGTGCTGATCGGACACCCCGAGCAGTGACCCGCGGGGAGGGGCCGGCGCCGGCCGCCGGCCCGGTCCCTCCCCGGGCAACACACCACTTTCCGAGCACTTTACGAGCACTTTCCGAGCTTTTCCCAGGAGGACGGCCATGGAGGTCCCGGACCCCACCGGTATCGCGGATCCCGGATTCCGCCGAGTGCTCCTCGTGGGCACCGGAGCGCTCAGTGTGGCATTCCTGCCCTTCTGGACCAACTGGCTGAACAACACCTTTCCGGAGATGGAGAAGAGGGTCGTGCTGACCCGTTCCGCCCGCCGGTTCGTCTCGGCGGACGCGATATCCACACTCTGTGGAAACAAGGTGATCACCGACGACTGGAACGACGCGGAACCCGGCACCGCACCGCATGTGGAACTGGCCGCATGGCCCGATCTCGTCCTCGTCCACCCGGCGACGATGCACTTCCTGAGCCGCTACGCCCTCGGGCTCGCCGACACCCCGCTGCTGTGCGCCCTCCAGTCCACCGCAGCCCTGGTCGGCGTGGCCCCCTCGCTGCCGCCCCGCGCCCAGCTGAGCCCGGTCGTGCAGGCGCACCTCGACACCCTGCGGTCCCGCCCCGGTGTCGTCGTCGCGCCGACCGTGCCCGCGGTCAGCGCGAGCACCGGGGAACGGGAGGACGGCGGCGCGGTCCCGCTCTCGGAGCTGATGGGGCTGTGCGTGGGCGCGTACGCGAGGACGCAGCGGGGGGAGGAGGAGTGACGGCGGCCATCGGACGGCCGGTCACCCCTGCGCCGGCTCCCGCACAGCCGGTCGCCGAGTACGGGACCGGTCTCCAGGTCACCCGCGTCACGCGTACCGCCGACGGGCGTTACGAGTGGTGGCACGGGCCGGGCTCGGACCGTGCCGAACCACTGACCGCGCCCTTCGTGTCGTACGTGCCCCGGGGTGCCTGTCTCGCCACCGCGCGCCCCGCGGGCGACGGTCTCGCCCATCTCGCGGACGGGCCGTACTCGGCCGCCGCCTGGCTGCGTGACGCGCGGCCGCGGGCACGGCTGCTGGTCGCGCACGCGCTGGCCGCGGCGGGCGCCGCGCTGCGTGAGCTGCACGCGACGGACGCGCCCACGGCCGACGTTCCGCCCGCGCTCGCGCGACTGCGGTCCTTCGTCGAGGGCCAGGGCCGCCCGGACGCGCCCGAGCCCGCCGTCCGCCGACTGCGTGAGCACGTCGTACGCGCCTGGGGGCCCGCCCGGCTGGAACGGCTGCGCGCCTGGTGCGCCGAGCTGACCGCCCCCGGCGAGACGGTCCTCGTCCACGGCTTCGCCTCCCTCGGCGCGCTGGTCCCGCCCCTGCACCGGGGTCCGGTGGCGCTGCTGACCGGGGAGGACCTGGGGGCCGGCCCGCCCGAGCTGGACCTGGGCTGGCTGCTGGGCGACCTGGCCGAACTGGCCTGGGCGGTACCGGTGTTCGGCGACGGCGGCTCAGGTCCCGATCTGCCCGGCGTGCTGCTCGACGCGTACGGGCCCGGCGTGGACCGGGAGAGGGCGGCCCGGGCCGCCGTGCTGCGGATCGCCCTGCACATGCGGGACTTCGCCGCGTACTGCGGCTGGAGCGACGAACTCACCGACTACACCGCCTTCATCGCTGACCTGATCGACGAGGAGGGCCGCCGCGCGGTCCCCGGGGGAGCCACACCATGACCACCACTGCCGAGCCGGTGACGACCGAACGGCCGCCCACGCGGCAGCGCTACCGGCCCACCGAGCTGGAGACCGTGCCCGCCGTGAACGCGCTGCTGGAGCGGCTCGGTCTCGGCCGCCTCGACGCGGCGGCGGTCACCGCGTTCGGCGGCCGCAACGACAACTGGGCCGGTCCGACCACGACCGGCGAGCAGGTCTTCGTCAAGACGGTCGCCCTCACGCCGGACGGCGACTGCCCCGAACTCCAACGCGCCCTCAGCTTCGAGGAGTTGGCGGAGCTGCGGCTGCCGCCGGGTTCGCCGCTGCGTTCGCCGGCGCTGCTCGGCGCGGACCGCGCGGCCGGGGTGACCGTGCACCGTCTGGTGCCGGGCGCCCGCTCCGGGGCCGAGCTGGCGCTGGACGGCGACTTCGACGACGAGCTGTGCCGCGCGGCCGGGCGGGCCGTCGGCGCCCTGCACGGTCTCGGCCCCGCCGAGGACGTGGACACCGGCGCGGCCCCGCTGCCGCCGCTGGCCTGGCTGAAGGCCCTGCCCTGGAGCGCCGTCCAGGAGCGCAGCATGGCGCAGATCGCCGCCTGGCAGCTGGTCCAGGACGACACCGAGGTCGTCGCGGCGCTGCACCGGCTGCGGGACCTGGAGAAGACCGTGCCGCACGCGCCGACCCACTGCGACCTGCGGTTCGACCAGTTCATCCGGGCGGAGGACGGGGCCGGGGACCTGTATCTGTGCGACTGGGAGGAGTTCCGGCTCGCCGACCCCGCGCGGGACGTGGGCGCGTTCGCCGGGGAGTGGCTCTTCCACGCCACGTACTCCGTGTTCGCGCCGACGGGCGAGGGCACGCCCCAACGAGAGGGCGACACCGCCGGGTTCGGGCTGTCGCACCAGGAGATCGTGGCGCGCGGCTCGGCCAGTCTGCGCCGCCATCTGCCCCGGATCAGTGCCTTCTGGCAGGGCTACCTGGAGTCGCGTACGCCCGACGCCGGGCTGCCCGAACGGGCCGCCGCCTACGCCGGGTGGCACATGTTCGACCGACTGATCGCCACGGCCGAGTCCCACGCCACGCTCAACCCGGTCGCCCGCGCGGCGGCCGGCATCGGCCGCACGGTCCTCCTCGGCCCGGCCGCCGCGGCACGCACTCTCGGCCTGACGCTCGCGGGCGACACACACGCCTCGGACGACACCTCGACCGCCCGGAACGGGAGCACCCCCCGATGACCCTCGCCGTCCCCCCGCCCCACCCCCTCCTGGACTCCCCGGTACCGGACGCGTCCCCCGGCGTCCGGTACCGGGGCCTCGCACCCCGGTTGGCCGCCGCCCTCGGTGCCGTCGCCGTCGCACCCGGCGCCCGTGAGGCCACCGTCGCCGGGCGCACGGTGACCGCCGACAGCCCGCGCGACCTGCGCGGCAGGCTCACCAACGCGCTGTACGAGGAACTCCACGCGGGCCGCCACCAGGGCGGCGCCCTGCCCGACGGCCCGCCGCCCCGGCGCACCCTGCGCGACCCGGCCCTGGAGGAGCGGCTCGCAGCCGCAGTGCCGCACCGGACCACGCCCACCCGGGGCCGCCTCGTCGAGGTGCTGTCGCGGCCGGACGGCGACCAGCTCGTCGTACGCCTCGCGGAGGTCACCACGCGTGTACCGGCCGACCGGCTGCTCGCCCCGACCACGCCGCCCGCGCCCGGCGAGTACGTCGAACTCGCGCTGGAGGCCGCACGGCCCGCACTGTCCCCCGGGTTCTTCTACGTCATGGGCTCCCGCCCGCTGCCCCGCCCCGCGGGCGCCGTACGCCGGCTCTTCCTGCACGCGCGGGACGCGGACGCGGCCGTCGTGCTGTGGGGCGCGGCGCTCGACGCGCTGGAGGCGGCGGGCGCCCGGTACCACGCGAAGGTGCTCTCCGACCCGCAGGACTTCCCGCGCCGCGACGCCGTCGTGGTGTACCTGCACGGCGACCACCGCCCCGGCGAGCACGCGGTCGCGGCCGCCGTGGCCCCGCACGCCGGCACCCTGACCGGCCCCGCCACCTCGGTGTTCACCGAGGACCTGGCGCCCGGGGTCGCCGCCGCCTGGGACCCCGAGGATCCGCGCCCCGGCCAGAACGGCATGAGCTTCGGCCAGCACCGCGCCTTCGCCCTCGCCTCCGGACTCATCGCACACGCCCTGGCCGACGGCCCGCGTACCCGCGCGGAGTTCGTCGTGCAGGCCTTCCACGAGGCCGGAATCGACCCGCTGCACCCCCAGAACAACCTCGACACCCGCCCGGGAGACACACGATGACCACGACGACCACCGAGGCCCCGGCCGACACCCCGGCGGACGCCGTGTCCGGCGGGCTCGGCACCGCCCTGACCACCGCCTACAGCGACGCCCTCGCCGAGGTGTACGACGAGATCTACCCCTCCACCCCGGACCTGGAGGACATCGCGGACTTCCTCCTGACCCTCACCGCACCGGGTGCGAGCGTGCTCGAACTCGGCGTCGGTACCGGCCGGGTGGCGCTGCCGCTCGCCGACAAGGGCTTCCGGGTACACGGCGTCGACTCCTCCGAGGGCATGCTCGCCCGGCTCGCCGAGAAGGACCCCGACGCCCGGATCACCCCCGTGCACGCCGACTTCGCCGCCCTCGACCTGGGCCGTACCTTCGACGTCGTCCTCGCGCCCTTCAACTCCCTGTGCTGCGCGGTCACCCCGGACGAGCAGATCGCCCTCATGCACGCCGTGGCCCGGCACACCGCGCCGGAGGGACACGTCGTGATCGAGACGTTCGACCCCAGCGACTACCACGTACAGAAGAAGAACGAGATCAGCACGTACCCCGTCGCCGGACGGGGCGCCATGATCGAGTCGATCGGGGTGCTGCCCGCCTCGCAGAACATGATGGTGCACAACACCCTCTTCCTCGACGGCGAGCCGCCCAAGTCCGCGACCACGGTGATGCGTTACCTGTGGCCGAGCGAGCTGGACCTGCTCGCCGGGATCGCCCGCCTGGAACTGTCCGCCCGCTACTCCGGCTGGCGCGAGCAGCCCTTCGACGGGGGCGACAGCCGCAAGATGTGCGTCTCCGTCTACCGGCCGCTGCCGTGAGCCTCCGGCTGGAGAGCGGTCTGCGGCTGGTCACCGAGGAGGCACCCGGACGCGGGCTCGTGGCCGTGGCGCTGACCGTCGCCGCGGGCGGCGACGACGATCCGGCCGGCGGGCACGGCATGGCGCATCTCGTGGAGCACCTGATGTTCCCGCGTGACCAGTCGTACGGGTCCGGGGCCGGGTCCGGGGACGACGACTCCTTCGTCGCCCTCGTCCAGGAGGTCGGCGGCATGTGCAACGCCGAGACCCACCGTGACCACACCGTCTTCCACACCGTGGTGCCCGCCGACGCGCTGCCCGATGTCCTCGCCCACGAGGCCCGCCGGCTGCTCCGCTTCGAGCCGTCGACCGAGACCGTGCGCTCCGAGGTGACCGTCATCGGCGAGGAGATCCGTGCCGCCGGGGCCGGCAGCCGCCTGTGGGACACCGTGCTCACCGCACTCCACCCCGGCGCTCGGGACGCCTACGGCACGACGGCGGAACTGCGCGACGCCACGGCCGGGGAGGCGGAGACGTTCTTCCGACGCCACTACCGGCCCGAGCGGGCCGTGCTGTCCGTGGTGGGGGATGTGGACGCCGGGCTGGTCGGGGAGCTGGTGGAGCGGGAGTTCGGGACGTGGGGCGAGGCGTGCGGCCGAGGGGCGCGGGATTCCGGGCCGGCCGTTCCGAGCGTACGACGGGAGCACCGGGAGCACCGGGAGCACCGGGAGCACCGGGAGCGGCGGGAACGCGGCGGGGACGAACCCCCGCCCGCCATCCCCTACGGCAGGAACGGCGTCGCCATCGGACACGCCCTCGCCGATCCCCGCCAGGGGCTCGGCCCGTACCTCGCCCAGGTCGTCCTCTGCGAGATCCTGCGCCGCGGTCGGCTGCGCCGACTGGTCGCCGAGCGAGGGGCCGTGGACGCGGCGAGCGTGATGTGCGGCTACCAGGGGCAGTGGCTCGCCTCGGCCGCCCCCGACCTCGCGCTCGTCCTGCTCGGCAGGGCACCCGGCATCGGCACCGAGGAAGCCGTCGGCCGGTGGCTGGACGCCCTCGGCGCGTTGGCGGCCGCCCCGCCGGACGGACCCGAACTCCGGCGGGCGGTGACGGTGTTGCGCGCCGCCTGCTACCGCCAGGCCGACTCGCTCACCGCCCGCGCCGTCACCCACGGCCGCGCCGCGCTGCTCTTCCCGAACGGCAGCGACAGCTACAGCGACTGCGACAGCGCCGGCAAGGGCGACGGCGGAGGGGCGAGCAAGGGCGACGGTGACCGCGAGGGTGCGGGCCCCGACGCCATCCCCCGCCGCCTGGCCGCCGTCACCGCCGCCGACGTGTCGTCCGCCGCCCGCGCCCTGCTCGCCGCACCCCGAACCATCCACACCCTGGAGGGAGTCGCCCCATGACGGTCACCTCGCCGACCCGCCCGGCGCCACGGCGGCCCGCCGCCCGCGACACCTTCCGCACGACCCTGCCGAACGGCCTGGACACCGCCCTCGTGCATGTGCCGGGCGCCCCCCTCGCCGAGCTCCGGCTCGTCCTGCCGTACGCCCGCACCGAGCCCGGCCTCCGCCCCGCGCAGGACCTGCTCGCGGCCCGTCTCGGCACTGCCACGACCGTCCGCGACCGACAGGCCGTGGCCGACCGGGCGGCCGACCTCGGGGCGGAGTTCAGCACCGTGGTGACCGCCGAGCAGCTGGTGCTGTCGGTGAGCGTGCCGGGGGAGGAACTGCCGGGCGCCCTGGAGCTGCTCGCCGACCTGCTGCTACGGCCGTCGTACGGACCGCCCCCGCCCCCCGCTTTGACAGCGACCGCGCCACAGCCGCCCCCCGGCCCCCGCACCCGCCTGCGCCGAGCCCAGCTCCGCCGTGCCTTCGGCGGCCCGCACCCCTTGGTCGACGACGACCCCGGCACCGGAACTGCGGAGGTGGACCTGCTCGCCCTGCACAGCCGGGTGATCGTCCCCCGGGGAGCCGTACTCCTGGTGCTGGGCGGCGAGTCCACGGAGCGCGTACTGGCGCGGGTGCGCGAGGAGTTGGACGCGTGGTCCGGCGGCCCGTCCGGACTGGTCCTGCCGCCCTTCCCGCGCAGTGAGCCCGCGCCGGGACGGCTCGCCCTGCACGACCCGTCCACCGACCAGGCGCTCCTGCTCACCGCCGGCCCGGCCGTCCCCGCCCCCGACCCCGGGCACACCGCGCTGCACCTCGCGCAGGTCGTCCTCGGCGGCCACGCCTCCTCCCGGCTCACCCGGCGGCTGCGCGAGCGGCACGGGCTCGCGTACGCCGTCGACGCCCGGATCCGGCAGAACCGCGCCGGCTGCTGGCTGGAGATCGACTGCGCCGGCGCGCCCGGCACGGGACAGCGGCTCGCCGAGGAGGTCACCGCCTGCCTCGCCGAGCTGGCCGAAGCCGGGCCCACGCCCCGGGAGGCATACCGCGCCCGCCGGTACGCGGCCGGGTTCACCCGTTTCGCCCTCGCCACCCGGGCGGAGGAGGCCAGCGCCCTCGCGGGCTTCGCGGCGGGCGGCCTGGACCTGGACTGGCTGACCCGCTACCCGGACGCGCTGGCCGAGGTGACGGACGCCCACATCGCGCAGGCGTCCGCCCACTTCCTGGCCCCGGCCCGCACGTTCGTGGCCACCCTCGACCACACCGCCGACCCCGCACCGGCGCCCGAAGGACTCACACCGTGACCGCACCCGCACCCCCGGCCGTCCTCTACCCCCTCCAGCCCGACCACCCCGAACTGGTCGCACCCTTCGCGGAGTTGGTGGCGCGCACCGGCGCCCGTCGCCTCTGGCTGTGCCAGTCCTTCCGGGCGGAACCGCACCAGGTGCTGGCCCACCTGGCGGGCATGGGCCACACCGTGCCGGTGGGCACGGCGGTCACCCTGATGCCGCTGCGGCACCCCTACGAGGCCGCGCTCCAGGCGCGTTCCCTCGCGCTGCTCACCGGGCAGCCGGTCGTGGCCGGATACGGCATCGGCACCCCCGAGTTCGCGAGCGGTCTCACCCCCGAGCCGTACCGCAGCCCGCGCACGGCCGTCGGGGAGTACGTCACCTCCGTACGGGCCCTGCTGGCCGGCGAGAGCGTGGCGCACGACGGCCCGTACCACCGGCTCCACGCCACCCTGCCACCGGTCGGCCCGCACGCGCCGGTGGAGGTGGGCGCCGGGGTGCTCAGGCCCGGCATGGCCCGCACGGCGGGGGCGACAGCGGACGTGGCGATCACCTGGATGACCCCGCCGGACTACCTACGCGACACCCTCGCACCCCAACTGTCCACCGGTGCCGCCGAGGCGGGCCGCGCGACCCGCCCCCGCATCGCCACGGCGGTCCACGTTGCCGTGAGCCGCCCCGGCCGCGACCCGCGCCGCCTGGCGGAGGCCGCCGCGGGCACCCACCTGCGCGCCCCGCACTACGCGGACATGCTGCGCCGCGCGGGCGTGGACATCGACGCGCCCGACCCCGCGACCGAACTCCTGCGCGCCGACGTCGTCGTCACCGGCACCCCGCGGGAGATCGCCGACGCCCTCGCCGCCTACCGCGCGGCCGGCGTCGACGAGATCCTCCTCAACCCCACGGCCGTCCTGCTCACCGAGGGCGTCCATGCGGCGGTGAGAGACCTGGAGGAGATCATCGCGGCGACGCGGTAGCCGGGTGGTGGCAGCGGGGGAACGTTCCAGCTTCGCTCGAACGGGTGAACCAGGGACATCTGGCCTGGTCAGCACCGACGCCGTCCCTACCGTGATCGCGTTGCTTGTGCCCCGAGCACACCCAGCCCACACTTGAGGAGGAGGTGCCACCTTGACCGCTCTCGCACATGAGAGGCCCGAGACCATGTCCGAGGCTCAGGCTGAATTCTTGAACGTGTCCGACCCGGATGAGGGCCTGTGGCAGCTGTGGAAGGCCATGGAACTCCCCGAGGGCTACCGCGCTGAGATCATTGAGGGAGCCATCGAGGTGTCGCCCACCGGTCGCCGTTCTCACGGCCTCATCGCCAATCGCGTGCGAAGGGCCCTGGACAAGTTCCTGGATGGCGGTGAGTACGCCTGTCATCAGGATGTGAACGTGATCTACAGGCGCAAGGCCTGGATTCCGGATGCCTTCGTCGCCCCGGAGGATACGGAACCGTTCGGCGACGAGGAGGACATGGGAGTCAGGGCCGGCGCCGTCAAGCTTGTCATCGAAGTGGTCTCGCCCGGCAAGGCCAACCAGGATCGTGACCGCATCCGCAAGCGCCGCGAATACGCCCGCGCCGGCATCCCCGCCTACCTCCTCATCGACGACTACGACGGCCAGGGCGCCGTCACCCTCTTCACCAACCCCCGCCCCGACAAGGCCGACTGGGAGGACATCCACCGTGTCCCCTACGGCACCGAAGTCACCATCCCCGAAGGCCCCGCCAAGGGCTTCGTGATCGGTGAGGCGATCACGGGACCTAAGCGGGGCTGACCGGGCGGAGTCTCAGAGCAGGTCCGGGCGGATCATCCACGGATGCGCCGCCCCGGTCTCCGTGCCGTCCGCGAGGACCCCGACGACGCGGTAGTAGGAGACTGAGCCCAGCGGCTGGGTGGTGTCGTTGTAGGTCTGGTAGTAGGCCGTGGTCGGGGAGACCGTGCCCAGTGGGTCGTAAGTCTGGGTCTCCGGGTTCCAGCGGCTCACCCGGTACTCGGTGACCTGGGCGCAGACGTCGCCGGAGCAGTGCCACTGGACCGGCTTCGCCGCCTCGGAGATCGTCCAGCCTCCGCCGCCGTAGAGCGGGCCGCCCGCCTCGAAGTCCTTGCCGATCGGCTCGGCCGGGACGATGTTCAGCTCCGTGGCGGTGACGACCGGGATCGACGGGTCGCTCGCGGAGAGTTCGTTGCCCCAGACGTCCTCGGCGATGACCGTGTAGACGTAGGTCTCGCCGTCCGGGATGTCGATGCAGAGCATGGCCAGCGGGTCGTCGGCCCTGTCCACGCAGTGCGCCAGCTCGCCGATCCAGTCCACGGTGCCGTCGTCCTGCCGTACCCCGCGCAGGGCGCGGTAGGAGGCGATGTCGTCGTCGGCCGGGGCGTTCCAGCGCAGTTCCGTGCCGTCGGCGCGGGGCGTGGCCGTCAGGCCGGTGAGGGGGAGCGGGGCGGTGCGGTCGGAGGTGGTGACGGTGACCGTGTTGGAGGGCGCGGAACGGTTGTCCTGCCAGTCGTTGATGGCGACGGCGTAGGTGTAGGTGGTGCCGAACTCGAACTCCTCGTCGGCGCACCCGAAGGAGTACTCGCCGGCGGCGCTGTTGAGCGTCGTGTTCACGTCGCAGGGCACGGCCACCGCGTCCGCGCCCAGCGTGGTGCCGGGCGAGCGCAACACGGTGAAGTAGGCGTCGTTGTTGATCTCGTCGGAGAGGCGGCCCTCCGGCATGGTCCAGTGCAGCCGCACCGCGTCGTAGGTGGCCGTCGCCTCAAGGTTCTGGGGCGCGTCCGGCGGCGTACGGTCGATGCCGTCGGAGGTGACGGGCGTCGAGTACGCGCCCGCGTTCCCGGCCGCGTCCAGGGCCCGGACCAGGTAGGTGTGCTTGGTCTCGTCGTGCCCCACGTGGTGGACGAAGGAGGTCCCGGTGAGCTGCTTGAGCAGGGTCAGGGAGCCGGTGGCCTGGTCCTTCTCGAAGAGCTCGTAGGAGACCGCCTCCGGCGCGGCGTCCCACTCGATCATCATGCCCCACAGGTCGCCGTGCGCGGTGAGCCCCGTCGGCGCGGCCGGGCCCGTGCGGTCGGCGGTGGTGACGGGCTGGTCGGCGCTGCCGCCGGAGACGTTGCCGGCCTTGTCGTGGGCGCGGACCTCGTAGTAGTACGTCGCGCCGGTCGCCGGCGGGGTGTCCGTGTACGAGGTGGCGGCGGAGCCGGCCGTCGCGAGCGGCTTGTCCGGGTAGGCGGCGCCCTTGAGGCGGCGGTAGACCTGGTACCCGGCGAGGTCCATCTCCTTGTTCTTCGCCCAGGTGAGCTTCGCCCTGCCGGTGGCCTTGTCGTACGTGACCGAGGTGCCGGTCGGGGTGAGCGGCCTGACCTGGTCGACGGTCGCCGAAGTGCGGGGCGTGTAGCCGAACTTGACCGCGGCGCTGCCGGTCCAGTTGACGTAGTCGACGCGCAGGGTGTGCCTGCCGGACGGGATGGTGACGTTGACCGTCCTGGAGACGGTCGTGGAGGTGTTCTTCCACAGGTCGACCTTGCGGCTGCCGTCGACGTAGACGCGGATGCCGTCCAGCCCGGAGGCGGCCAGGGAGAACGGGCCGCCGGAGCCGAAGTCCCGGGTGAGCGTCCAGCGGACGCCGAAGTTGTCCCTCGGTAGTCCGGAGACCGGGGCGCCCGTGCCCCAGTTCTGGTCGATCGTGCTGTCGCAGTCGGTCTTCTTCGCAGTACCGGAGAAGGCCGTGTTCGCGAAGAACTGCCGTTTGAAGACGGGCGAGGCGCAGGTCACGGCGGCGGACGCGGAGGGGGCCGTCGTGAGCAACGTGCCCGCGGTGGCGAGCACGACCGTCGTCGCGGCCGCGGCGGTCGTGCGTCTGGCTGGGTTCATTCGATCCTCTGGGCGAGTACAGGGCAGCGCTGGGCGAGCTGTCGTGATCACGACTCGCGAGGAATGGCGTTGGTTGTGCGGTTCTCGACCAGTTCCTTGATCGATTTTTGATGGAGGGGATGTAACGGGTGTTGGGAGACATTCCTTCATGTCTTTACATGCACAGCGGAGCGTGGCGTTGCGCACTCGTTAAGTAGTTCCGCTTGACGGTGAGGGTTGTCGGCGCGTTGTCTTTTCAGACATCTGGGCGCAATGGCGCGCCCGTGTCCCGAAAGCACCAGAAGTGAGCTCCTGTATGCGTCCCTTGCGCCCCCTGCGTCGTACCGCCACCGCCGTCGCCGCGGCGTCGACGATGACCCTCTCGCTGGCCGCGTGCGGGGCACTGGGCGTCACCGGGGGCAGCAGCGAGGCGAGCCCGACCAAGGGCGACGACATCACCGTGGGGCTGCTGCTGCCGGAGACGGCGAACACGCGCTACGACAAGTTCGACTTCCCCATCATCCGGGACAAGGTCCTGGAGCTCACCGACAAGCAGGGCCGGGTCGTCTACAAGAACGCCGACGCGGACGCGACGAAGCAGGCGAGCCAGCTCCAGCAGATGATCAACGACCAGGTCGATGTGATCCTGCTCGACGCCGTCGACTCGCACGCCATCGCCGACGGCGTGAAGAAGGCCAAGGACGCCGGGATTCCGGTCATCGCCTACGACCGCCTGGCCGAGGGGCCGATCGACGCGTACGTCTCCTTCGACAACGAACTGGTCGGCGAGGTCCAGGCCCGCACGCTCCTGGACGCCATGGGCGGCTCGAACGTCGACTCGTCCGACAAGATCGTGATGATGAACGGCTCGCCCACCGACCCGAACGCCAAGCAGTTCAAGGCGGGCGCGCTCTCCGAGCTCAAGGGCACGGTGGGCATCGCCAAGTCCTACGACACCAAGGACTGGAAGCCGGAGAACGCCGAGGCCAACATGGCCCAGGCCATCAAGGACGTCGGCGTCAACAACATCAAGGGCGTCTACTCCGCCAACGACGGCATGGCCGGCGGCATCATCAAGGCCCTGGAGGCCGCGGGCGTCACCGAGCTGCCCCCGATCACCGGGCAGGACGCCGAACTCGACGCGGTCCAGCGGATCGTGGCCGGCGAGCAGTACATGAGCGTGTACAAGTCGTACCCGCAGGAGGCCGAGAGCGCCGCGGAGATGGCCGTGGCCAAGGTCCAGGGCAAGGACATCCAGTTCGACTCCCTCACCCAGGACCAGGTCGACAGCCCGACCGACAAGGGCATCCCGGCCCTGCTGGTCCCCGTGGTCGCGCTGACCCAGAAGAACATCAAGCAGACCGTCGTCGCCGACGCGATCTACAAGCTGTCGGAGATCTGCACCACCAAGTACAAGGTCGACTGCACGCGGATCGGCCTCAGCAAGTAGGGCCCGCCCCTCGCGCGACGGGCCCTGGATGGTTCACGCCACCCGCGTGAACTCCACCGTCACCTCCGGTGGCCCGCCCGGCACGCCACGGTAGATGCCCTTGTGCGGGGTGACGTCGTCGTAGTCGCGGCCACGGCCGACGACGACGTGGGACTCGTCGGCCCGCGTCCGGTTGGTGGGGTCGTATCCGCACCAGTCTCCCGCCCAGTACTCGATCCAGGCGTGGCTCTGCCCGGCGACCGGCCGGTGCAGCTCCGCCTCCCGCTCGGGGTGCAGGTAGCCGGAGACATAGCGTGCGGGCAGCCCCACGCCGCGCAGCAGCGCGATCGTGAGATGGGTGATGTCCTGGCAGACGCCCGCGCACTGCTCCCAGGCCTCGGTGGCGGACGTGTTCACGCTCGTGGTGCCGGGGAGGTACGACACCCGGTCGGCGACCAGCGCCGACACCGCGAGTGCCGTCTCGTGCGGATCGAGACCGGCCGCCGCTTCCCGCGCCGTCTCGACCAGCCGGTCGGGGACGGTCGTACGGGAGGTCGGGCCCGCGAACTCCAGCAGGCGGGAGGACGCCACCTTCTCGGTCAGTTCCCGCCACGCGGGCGCCTCCGGGAGTGAGCCGGGCGGGTGGGTCTCCACCAGGCTGGAGGCCGTGATGGTCAGGTCGGCGTGCGGGTCCATCAGGTCGAAGCCGGTGACCTGGGTGCCCCAGTAGTCCCAGTACGCCCAGGTGGTGGCCGCCGGACTGACGGTGACCCGGGCGTCCAGGGTGGTCTGGCCGGGCAGCGTCAGCGGGGTCATCCGGACCTCGTTGTGCGAGGACGCGGCCGGCTGGGCGTACGAGACGCGCGTGATGTGCTTGATGCGGAGACGGCGAGTGCCCTGGGCGGTGGTCATCTCACGCTCCTTCCTGGGCCCACTCGACGGGCCCCTGGTACGGGAAGAACCGGTCGGCCACCGCGTCCGCGGAGGCCATGCAGGCCTGCTGCAAGTCCTTCAGCAGCAGCGGCAGTTGGTCCTCCAGTGCGTGGGTGTCCAGGTATTCGAGGCGGGTGCGCATCCGGCCGATCGGGCGGCGCGCCGGGTCCTGCCGGGGGCGCCCCAGCGCCGTGAGGCACTCCTCCGCCGTGGTCAGCGCGTGCAGCGCCGAGCGCGGGAAGTCGCGGTCCAGCAGCAGGAACTCGGCGACGCGCGGGGTGTCGCCGAAGCCGCCGTACACGCGCGCGTACGCCTCGTCCGCGCCGGACGCGCTCAGCAGGGTCGGCCAGTCGGGCGCGTGCGCGGCGTCCAGCACCCGTACCGACAGCAGCCGTACGGTCATGTCCACCCGCTCAAGGCTGCGGCCCAGGACCACGAAGCGCCAGCTGTCGTCCCGGCTCATGGTGGAGTCGGCGAGCCCGAAGAAGAGGGCCGCCCGGCGTCGTACGAGTTCCAGATAGGCGTACGGGCCCGTCCGCCGGGCGGCCATCCGCTGGTCGGCGAGCGCGTGCCAGGTGGAGTTGAGACACTCCCACATCTCCGAGGACACCGCCTCGCGGGCACTGCGCGCATTCAGCCGGGCGGCGCCCAGCGCGCCCTCGATCGACCCCGTCGAACGGGCGTCGAAGGCCAGCTGGTCGAGGACCTGCTGCATGTCCACCGGCGCACCACCGGCGTCCATGCCGAGGATCGCGTACAACGACCGGCAGGCCACGTCCTCGTCGCGCCAGGGATCCTCCAGCATGCGGTGGAGGTAGGCGTCGAGGATGCGCCCGGTGGCGTCGGCCCGCTCGACATACCGTCCGGTCCAGGTCAGGGACTCGGCTATCCGGGACAGGATCACGTCGTTCACTGCTGGTGAGCCCCTTCCTGTACGACGGTGGGGGTGCCGTCGGGTCCGAGCTGACGCGGCGCGACGTCCAGCGGATCGCTCGCGCTCACCGGTGCGGGGGACTCCGCCGGGCCCTCGGCCAGCACCCAGGTGTCCTTGGAGCCGCCGCCCTGGCTGGAGTTGACGATCAGGTTGCCCTCCTGGAGGGCGACCCGGGTGAGACCGCCGGGCAGCACCCAGACATCGTTGCCGTCGTTGACGGCGAAGGGCCGCAGATCGATGTGGCGCGGTGCCATGCGCTCGCCCGCGAGGGTGGGGGACGTGGACAGGGCGACGGGCCGCTGGGCGATGAAGCCGCGCGGGTCGGCGATGACGGCTTTGCGAGTGCGTTCGATCGTGTCCCGGTCGGCCTTGGGGCCGATGACGATGCCCTGGCCGCCGGCGCCGTCGACGGGCTTGACGACGAGCTGCTCGATCTGGTCGAGGACGGCCTCCAACTGCCCAGGCTCGTCAGGCCGGTAGGACTCGACGTTGGGGAGGACCGGTTCCTCGCCGAGGTAGTACCGGATGAGATCCGGGACGTACGTGTAGAGCAGCTTGTCGTCGGCGATCCCGTTCCCCACGGCGTTCGCGAGTGTGACGGTTCCTGCCATGGCGGCGCCCATGATGCCCGGACAGCCGATCACCGAGTCGGGGCGGAAGTGAAGGGGATCGAGGAAGTCGTCGTCCAGCCGCCGGTATACGACGTGAACGGGAACCTCACCGCGCGTGGTCCGCATCCACACCCGGTTGTTGCGGCACACGAGGTCGTGCCCCTCGACGAGCTGCACACCCATCAGCCGGGCGAGGAGGGCGTGCTCGAAGTAGGCGGCGTTGTTGGGCCCGGGGGTCAGGACGACCACCCGCGGGTCGTCGGTCCCGTCGGGCGCGGCGGCGCGCAGGGCGGCGAGCAGCCGCTGGGTGTACCCGTCGACGGGAAGCACATGCTGCTCGGCGAAGAGGGAGGGGAAGATCCGGGTCATGGCACGCCGGTTCTCGATGACGTACGAGACGCCACTGGGCACGCGCACATTGTCTTCCAGCACCCGGAAGTCCCCGGCCTCGTCCCGTACGAGGTCGATCCCGGCGACATGGATACGCACCCCGCCCGGTGGCTCGACCCCATGGGCCGCTCTGTGGAAGTGGGGGGAGTTGAGCAGCAGCCGCCAGGGCACGACGCCGTCCTCGAAGGCGCGGGCGTGCCCGTAGGCATCGGCGAGGTACGCCTCAAGGGCGCGCACCCTCTGCCCCACCCCGCGTTGTATGAGATCCCATTCGAGGGCGTCGAGAATGCGGGGCACGAGGTCCAGCGGCCAGGGCCGTTCCTCGCCCGCGAAGGCGTATGTCACGCCCCTGTCGGTGAACGCCCGGGCCATCTGGTCGGCCCGGAACCGGAGTTCACTCGGCTCGATCGGCTGAAGCGCAGCCAGCACCGGCTCATAGGCGGCCCTGACCTCACCCGGCCGCTCAAACATCTCGTCCCACGCGTCGGCCAACGCGTACGCGTCAAATATGTCCGCCATGGCCAGACGTTAAGTGGGGTTTGTAACGCGGTGATCTCTGGGGGATTTCCGGGAGGTGCACGCGGAAGGGGGGCGTCCGGGCGGCTCGCCGCGCGCGGCCCCTGCCGGCCAACTGGCGGAACCAGGAAGGGAGGGCTGCCTCGGTCGACGCTTGCGGTGGGGGCAGCCCTGCCCCTGTCCTTGCTGTGGTCAGAGAGGGGTGCTGCCGACCATGAGGATCTTGATCGACACCTTGGAGCCGTCGATCTCGTACGTGGCCCGGTAGACACCGACGCGTAACCGCCGCAGGCTGGTACCGCCGAGCTTGCTGCTCGCGGTGGGCTCCGGATCGTCGGCGAGCGCGTTGATCGCTTTGAGAAGTGGCTTCACGGCGTCGCCGTCACGGGTCCTGAGCCGCTTGAGGCCGTCGGATGCGGGCCGTTCCCAGATGATGGTGTAGCTCAAGGGGCTTCCGCTCCGGCGACTAGGGCTTCGATCTCGGCCTGGGTGGACGTGGAGCCGCCCGCGGCGCGTGCGTACAGGGACACGGCTACGTCGGCGAAGTCGATCGCCTGCTCGCGTGCGTCCTCGTCCGTGGCCGAGTCGGCGAGTGCCTGGGTCCACCAGTGATTGAGGAACGCGTCGAAGCCGCCGGAGTCGGCCAGGGCGCCCAGCTCCGTGTAGAAGCCGGCGCGGTGGTCAAGGCGCAGAGCAGCCCCGATTCCGTCGACGGTGCGCTGGACGACCGCGTCCGTGAAGCCGGTGGCTTCCCGCGCCTCGGCCACCGCGTCCTGCCACTCCATCGCCATGTGTGTCCCCTTTCGCCGTGCGGCCAAGGTACCGGTGCGGCACCTTCGCAGACGGCCGAGCAGACTACGCATTCATCGCTCCCTGAATGTCCAGCTCCGCCCAGACCGTCTTGCCCACGGTGAGCTTCTCCACGGACCAGCGCTCGGCGAGTGTGCGGACGATGAGCAGGCCTCGGCCGAACTGGTCGTCGGTGGTGGAGGGGCGGGGGTGCGGGAGCCGCTCGCCCCGCGGGTCGGTCACGGCGACGCGCAGGGTCGTGCCGGTGAGGGACGTCTCCACCCGGAACAGGCGGTCCCGCAGGCATCCGTGCAGCAGGGCGTTCGTGCACAACTCGCTCGCCAGCAGCGCCGCGTTGCCGGCGGCGTGGGGGTGCCCCCAGTCCACGGCGAGTTGGGCGACGTGTCTGCGGGCGAGGGGGATGTTGTGGGGGAGGGGGGTGTAGCTGGCGGTGTCGTAACGGTCGTACGTCTTGGGGGCTTTGGAGTCCTTGGGGTGGCGGGGAGGGCAGGAGTCGGTCACGGGGGCGTACCTCCTTGTGCGAGGCCGGGGTGCCCGGAGCGGACGCCAGATGGGTGGGGGGAGGTGGCTCTGCGGTGCGGGCCTGGTTTGGGCAGCACGGTGCACTTCCGCCAACTGGTGTCGGTGAGTGGGCGATTGAGTACCGACCGTAGCGGCGTGCGAGCTCGGCAGCAACTGATTCTGGGCAGAAATATCCCTGCCCTGGTTGTAGGTTGCTGGCGGAAGGCCTCAAACTGGGGCGACTCATCGGGAGGGATCGCTGTATGGGCAACAACCCTGACCGGGGGCGGACCGTGACAACCGTCCTGGGGCGCAGGCTCGGTGGCGAGCTGCTGCGAATGCGTGAGGCGTGCTCGCTGCGTCAGACGCACGCTGCCGAGGCACTTACGGCTTCCGTCACCAAGGTGGCGAAGATCGAGCGCGGGCAGGTGCCGATGCGAGATCCGGACGTCAGGGCGCTGTGTCATCTATACGGCGAAACGGACGAGTCGGTGGTCGGCAAGCTGCTGGCCCTGGCGAGGGCCGACCGAGATCGACGCAAGGTCCAGGGATGGTGGCATCAGTACCCCCAGCTGAAGGCGCAGATGGAGTACGTGGCACTGGAGGACATCGCCACGCAGCTCCGCACCTGGCAACTCTCCTTCGTCCCGGGCTTGCTGCAAACCGCCGACTACGCCCGCGCCCTCGCGGTGGGCAATGGCACCTGGGAAGACCCCGAGGCGATCGAGTCCTTCGTGGAAGCGAGGATTGCCCGTCAGGCCCGGTTGACCGGTGAGCGCTCGTTGTCGCTCGTGGCGGTGCTGCACGAGGGGGTGCTGCGTCAGTTGGTTGGTGGACGGGACGTCATGCGGGCCCAGTTGGACCACGTTCTCGAAGCGGCTCGGCTCTCCAACGTGTGCGTACAGGTTGTCCCGTTCGGTGCGGGCGCCCACCCTGGGATGACCAGCGCTTTCACCGTGGTCTCCTTTGCCGAGCCAGGCGCCCTGGATCTCGTACAGGCGGATACTCTCTCGACGCAGGTGTGGCTGGAGAGCGAGGCCGATGCCGCACGCCACAATGCGATCTTCGATCGCATCACGCGGCTGGGGTTGGCGCAGCGCGACTCCCTCAACCTCATCGACAGCATCCGCAAGGAGATGTAGGCCGAGTGTCCGAGTTCGACTTCCATAAGTCCACGCACAGTAGCGGCGACGCCCACGGCGAATGCGTCGAAGTCGCCCGCAACATCCCCGGCACCACCGCCGTCCGGGACTCCAAGGCCCCGGACGGTCCGATACTCCGGCTCGCCGCGGAGGCGTGGGTGGAGTTCGCCGCGTACGTGGGGAGGCGTTAGCCAGACGTCAAGCCTCGCCCTCACCATCGATACCTGGTGGCTGCCAGATAGAGGCATTGCTCTTGATCGGCGTCACGCAGTTCACTCGGCTCGATCGGCTGCGGGAGATGCACGCGGAAGGCCCGGGTCCGGGTGCCCATTCCATGTGAATCCCTGGGCAACCAGCTGGCGGAGCTGCGACGAGAGGGCTGCCCATCAGCCAACTCTTGCGACCGTCGGCGCCCAGGTGCTCGATGGCTTGGCGAGAGTGCCCAGCCGGATGGGCGGAGCGACGGGGCAGCCACCGAACCAGCGGGCCAGCACGTCATGGGTGGTGCCATGGCGCAGATTCACCAGGTGGCCGGCAGCCGGTCGACGAAGTCGAGTTCGTGTGCGACGTGGCGCGACGAGCTCAGGCAAGCTGCGAAAAAGGTTCAACGAGTTTGGTGAATTGATGCCATCCAGCTGGGTGATCAGCGGAAGGGGCGCATTGGAGACACTTCGGAGATACCTGAGGGGCATGATCGCCACATGCCTGAGGCAGTAAAGAGTCGCGACGAAGCGATCGCGAAGAGAGGGCCTCGTGAGTCTGTGCAGGCCGCCGACCAACCGGTCCCGGCGGCTCGGCATTTGATTCACGGAGGATTCCTTGAACAAGAACCGCATCATCGCGAGCACCGTGCTCGTCGGCGCGCTCATAGGCGTCGGCGCACCGGCCGCCTCCGCGATGCCCCAGGCTCGCCCCACCGCCGTTGCCCAGGTTCAGACGGTCGACACCCACCGTGCGGTGTCGTCGGCCGCCGAGGTGAAGCTGACGTCGTCGGCTTCGACCGTCGGCACGACGGGTACGGCTTCGACCGAGACCGGGGCCAACAGGGCCGGGGAGAGGGGCCGGTGGGACTGGATCCTCAACAAGCTCCAGGGCCTCGGCTCCGCTGCCTGGAAGAAGCTCAAGGACGCGGCCAAGGCGGGCTACGAGAAGTTCAAGGATGCATACGAGCGCTACGTGCCGTGGCTCGTCCGCAAGGCGATCGAGGTCGGTGCCACGGTCTACGAGGTCTACCAGGCCGTGCGGGACTTCATTGGTCTCTGACCTTCGGGCCATCTGACCGAGGCGTCACAGGGCGAGTCGGTCAGTTGTGAAGCGGTGTGCGGTCCACGGAAGTTCCCCCCTTCCGCGGCCCGCACACCGCACTCCCTCTCCTCCCGCCCCGCCGCATTTCACTTCGACGACTCAAGGAAGACATGAGTAAAGGAAGGCCCTCCGTGACGGCGAACGAGGCTCCAGCCTCCGTGAGTGGCGATGCCTGGCCAGTGATCCCGCTGGGCCTGGCCGCCCTGCTGCTGCGTACTCTGGGCGATCACACCTGGGCGTACGTCGTGGGCGCGGTGATCGGCGGCATAGGCTTGCTGGCAGCGCTGGTCGGTCTGACGGAGTGCGTGCGCGCGGTGCGGCGTGGTCTCGCCCTCGGCAAGGCGGTTTGGGTGGTCATCCTGCTGCTCTGCGGCGGATTCGCCGTGGTTCACCAGCTTGTCACGGCCTGATGAGGCGGGGTGTCACCGATGTCCACGATCGAGATCACTGATCTGACCAAGGCGTATGGGAAGAAGCGCGTGGTTGACGGCCTGTCGTTCACTGTGCGCCCGGGATCCGTCACCGGATTCCTTGGACCCAACGGTGCCGGCAAGAGCACCACACTGCGCATGACGCTCGGCCTGACCAGGCCGGACAGCGGCACGGCCCGAATCCAGGGACGCAGCTACCACGAGCATGCCGAACCGTTGCGCGTCGTGGGCGCGCTGCTGGACGCGCGGTGGGCGCACCCTAAGCGCAGCGCACGGGCTCACCTGGCGTGGCTCGCCCACAGCAACCGGATCCCTGTCGGCCGCGTGGACGAGGTTCTGTCCCGGGTCGGGCTCATCGACGTGGCGGACAAGCGGGTCGGAGGTTTCTCTCTGGGCATGGCCCAACGTCTGGGACTGGCCGGGGCGTTGCTGGGGGACCCGGGAATCCTGATCCTGGACGAGCCCGCGAACGGTCTCGACCCTGAGGGCATCGCATGGATGCGCGGGCTGCTCAGACAACTCGCGGCCGAAGGACGGAGCGTCCTCGTCTCCAGCCATCTGCTCGCCGAGATGGCACAGCTGGCCGACGAGGTGGTGGTGATCGGCCGGGGGCAGCTCATCAAGCAGTGCTCCATCGCCGAACTCACGTCGGCCGGTGCCAGCACGCAGGGCGAGGTTGTCGTACGCGGTCCGGAGCCCGGGCGACTGCGCGAACTGCTCACTCAGGCGGGCGCCACCGTGGTCGATGGCGTGCCGGGAACGGATCCGTCCGCCCCGCCCCTGCTGGTCAGTGGTCTGGGCGGCGAGGACATTTTCAGGGCCGTGGCCGGGGCCGGCCTGGTGCTGTACGAACTGACTCCGCGCCGCGGCACGGTCGAGGATGCCTACCTCCAGCTCACGGGCAGCTCGGTGGAGTACCGGGGCTCGGTGCGACCGGCGGAAGAGAGGGCCGTATGACCAGCACCGCCGTGCTGAAAGCCGAGGCTTACAAGCTCCGTTCACTCACTTCCACACCCTGGCTTCTGGGCATCACCGCGGTCGTGTCGCTCACTCTCAGCGGCCTCGCTGTGCGTTCGCCCATGGAAGGGGAGGAGCCGGGCCTGTCCGAAGTGATGGTGGGTCCGGCCTTCGCTCAATTCCTGATCATGGTGTTCGCAGCCCGTAGCGTGACGATGGAGTTCCGTACGGGCACAATCTGGCAGTCCCGTCTGGCCGTTCCGTCCTGGGCACGGCTGTTGCTGGGCAAGGCCGGGGTGATCGCGGCGCTGGCGGCGCTGATGGGAGTCCTGCTGGGGGCGGGGGGAGTCGCCGTCGCGGCCGTCGTGGCGCCTGACGCCGATGTCGCACCCTCCAGCGGACTCGAATGGCGTCAACTCCTCACCCTCCCTGTAGCCCTCGCCATCGTGGCTGTGCTGAGCATGGCCATCGGCCTACTACTCAAGAGCGGTGGTGCGACCATCACCGTCGTACTGGTCTGGGCGCTGGTCGTCGAACCGGCGCTGTCGGCCACGGGGGACTGGCTGGCGGGGATTGATATCGGCCCGTGGCTGCCGTTCCTGGCGCTGAGCGACTTTCAGGGGCAGTCCGGCGGTGTCTTCTTTCCCGGCGGGCCGTACTTGGCCTGTGTCTACGTGGCGTCCCTGACGGCGGCACTCCTGGCGGCTGCGATCAACGTGCAGGATCGTCGGGAGCCGTGACATCTCGACCCGGAACACCTGAACCCCGGGAAGGAGCCGATGCTCCCTCCAGCGAGAGGCTTGCCCTTCCCGGTGCGGAGATGAGGCGCTGACTGGTCATCGGCAGCTGGCGGCTTCGCCATTCCCCCGTGCACGCGGAGCCGCGCTTCTCCGAGCCCCGCCCCGCCCTGTCCGGCAGGGCGGGGCGTTTGGCCGAGTCCTGGCGAGATCGCGGCTGCGAGGAGGGAACGACGCAGTCCGGTGCAGACTCGCAGTACCTACGCTTCCGCTACGACGCCGCCCAGTGCCGGGAGGGCCGAATCGTCGGCGGGGCGCAGTCCGGCAAGTCGACAGTCCTGCGGACGATCGTCTCCGCCTTCGCACTGACCCTCACTCCGCACGAAGTCCACGCCTACGGCCTGGACTTCGGCGGTGGCGGCATGTCGGCCGTCTCCGGACTGCCGCACGTCGGCGGGGCCGCCTCACGCCTGGACCTGGAGCGGGTACGCCGCACGGTCGCCGAGGTGTACGGCATCATGACGCGCCGCGAGGAGTACTTCCGAGCGCCAGCATCGACTCCATCGCCACCTTCCGAAGGATGCGGGCGCGCGGCGACATCCCGGTCGCGGACCAGCCGTGGGGTGACATCTTCCTGGTCATAGACGGCTGGGGGAACTTCCGCACCGAGTACGAAGGTCTGGAATCGGCCGTTCTCGACATCGTCGCGCGAGGCCTCGGCTACGGCATCCCCCTCATCCTCACCGCCTCCTGCGCCATGGAGGTCCGCGCCAACCTCAAGGACCTGCTGATGAACCGCCTTGAGCTGCGGCTCGGCGACCCCATGGACTCCGAGCTGGACCGCAAGGCGGCCGGAAACGTGCCGGCGGGCGTGCCCGGCCGGGGCATCACTCCGGAAGCACTGCACTTCATGGCAGCGGGCCGCGTTCCCTGTCAGCGTCTGCCGCTCCTGTCTGGTCCGCCCGCAGTGGACGACCGCCACGCTCGGCCGCCGCAAGCTGTCCTGGCACCCCCGCGAGGTCCATGAAGCCCGCCATGTCGCTCGCGCCGCACGGGACACCACGGCCTGGCAGTCCAAGTACGCCCTGCGCGCCGGAGTTGAGGGCACCATCCGCCAGCCGTGTCTGTCACCGGCCTACGTCGGGCCCGGGTCGGGTACGGCGTGAATTTTCACGCACGGATCCGCGGCCACGCCAAGACACGTCGGCGTAGTACGACGCGGGAGCGTTCGACGGTGCGTTCGCTGGTCATGTCGGCGGCGGTGAGCACGTGGTGCGTCTCGGCGGCGGTCTGTGATCACCCGGCCAGGGCTGCCACACGGGCGAGGTCGAACGCGGGCTCGACACCGAGCTCCTTCCGCAGACGGCGCCGGAATTCCTGGTACAACTCCGTGGATCTTCCCGGGGCTCCCAGCTTCATGTGTGCACGTATCAGCAGGAGATGGCTGGGCTCGTCCAACCGTTCCCACATCACCAGGAGTTCCGCGATCTCGACAGCCTCCAGTGGCCTCCCGTTGGAGAGCAGAGTCTCGCCTGCTTCGCGCAGAGCGTGAAACCTGCGCTGATCCCAGGTCCTTTGGTGTTCCTCCACCCAAGGTGAGTGCACGTCGACCAACAAAGGGAGCTGCAGCAGTTCGAGATCAGTCCTGAGAGACGCAGTGTGCGGCCAGTCCGGGTGGGCCAGAGCATCCCGGGCCTGCTGCCAGTCACTGGTGAGCACCTCCGAAATGCGTACGGTCTCGCCCTCCGCGATCACTAACTCCCGGGACGCTGCCTGGTTCACCCGCCACAGTAGTCGGCTCAGCCTGCGCCGCCCGAGGCGTTCACTCTCCTCGGGCCACAGGGATCTGATGATCGCGGGGCGTCGCGCGGTTCGCCCTTCGCGCAGTTCGAGGTAGGCCAGGAGCTCCGCCGTCTGCGGCGGCAGGCGGTAGGACTCGTCATCAGCGATGTGGGCGCCGTCATGGCCCAGCAACCGGAGTTGAACTGAACCAGGACCTGTCGTGGCACCGGTCATTGAGCTCGACATACGTCCCCTGTTCCCGTTTGTCTGGAAGGACGGACCAGTCGCTTGCTTTTGGGAACGACCCGCCCGTCGGATGCGACGAAGTGGTCAGCAACACGCATCACGTGCCTCAGCAATAGCAGGAGCTGTTGCAGAAGCGTGCGGCATGCCCATAAGGCCTTTTGTTCGCTGCCGCTTGATCAACCATGCATGGCATGCGCACGTGCAGGTAGCCTCATGATGCTGAACATGCCTGAAGCGGAGGGTGGGTAAAAGGTGCATGAGCTGGCATCTCGGTCGCCCTTGGTTTGTGGAGTTGGGAAGCCCGTGCGGAGGTGAGGTCAGGGCCGTGTTGCGGCGGCAAGCCCCTCTGCGCATAGTTGCGCTGCGGAAGTCGCGGACTGTTGCCCGCTAATGCAGTGAGCGTGCTGCGCGGGCGTATCGGTCGTGTGCGGCAAGGGACGGTAGTCGGGGGTGGAAAATGGCCGAGCGCGGAAGGGGCGTGCATCCACACGGTGCCGACCGGCTGTGCGAGGCCGGGGATCGCGTGTATTCCCGGGCCGTACGGCGGGGCCGTGTGCCGCGCCGGGACGCGGAGCCGGTGCCCTGCCTGCTCGACTTGGCGCTGCTGCACCCCGACCCCGACGATATGGACTGGCTGGTGCCGACCTCCCCGCAGGAGGTCATGACGCGGCTGCTGCGCGGGGTGTACGACGAGGTCAGCGCGAGTAAGCGGCGGGTGGGGTCGGCGGTGGCGGCGTTCGAGTGGTACGCCGGCCTCGGCCCGCAGCAGCCGCAGACGTCCGGCGCGGAGGGCACGGCGATCCGTGTGCTGGAAGGCGCCTCCCGTATCCAGGGGGCCCTGGACGCGGCGACGGAGGCGTGCACGACGGAGGTGCTGACGGTCCAGCCCGGCGGCATCCGTCCCGAGCACGAGCTGACGGAGGGCCTGCACCGGGCGCTGGCGTTGCGCGGGCGGGGTGTGCGGATGCGCGATCTGTACACCCATGTGGCCCGGCACGGCCAGGGCCTGCTCAACTACCTTGAGCTGATGGGCGATTCGGTCGTGGGTCGCACGCTGGACGAGGTGATCGACCGGCTGATCATCTTCGACCGTACGGTGGCCTTCATTCCCGCCAACGCGGACCGCACGATGGCGCTGGAACTGCGCCATCCGGCGTTGGTGCACTACTTGGTGACGGTCTTCGAACGCTTCTGGCGCCTGGCGATCCCGCTCACGGCCCCCCTCCCTGACACCGGCATCGAGGGCATCTCCCACCGTGAGCAGTCCATCGCCGCGCTGCTGGCAGAGGGGCACCAGGACGCGGTGATCGCTGAACGGCTCGGCATAAGCGTTCGCACCTGCCGGGCCCACATCGCCCGGCTCTCGGAAACGCTGGGGGCGGCGAGCCGTACGCAGCTAGGCGTCCGCATCGCTCAGGCAGGCCTGGACCGACCGCCGCGGGCCACGGACGTCGCGGCGCCGCCTTCACTCAGTCTGCCTGATCAAGGATCCCGGACTGTCCGATGAGGTAGCCGAGTTGGGCGCGGCTTTCGCTGCCGAGGGTGGCGGCGAGTTTGGCGATGTGGACGCGGGCGGTGCGGACGTTCAGGCCGAGACGGTCGGCGATGACGGCGTCGGTGTGGCCCTCGATGAGGAGACTCGCGATAGCGCGTTGTCGGGGAGTGATGCCGGTGAGGGCAGGCTGGTGGGCCGACTGCGGGTGCATGGGGATGGCCAGGCGCCACAGGCGGTCGAAGACGGTGACCAAGTATGCGGTCAGAGCAGGGTGACGGACTTCCAGGGCGAGAGTGCCGCTTTCGTTCGCGGGGATGAAGGCAACGTTTGCGTCGATGACGATCAGGCGATCGGTCACTTCGTCGAGGGTGCGCGCTTCGACGTCACCTCGCAACTGTTCGTAGCGGGCGATCACCGCGGGTGAGTGACGTTGCGTGTGCTGGTAGAGGGTGCGGATGCCGCCGCCGCGATCCAGTAGCGCCTGGTCCCGGTCCAAGGCGACGGCACGAGCCACCTGGGCGCGCGGGTCGCTGTAGCGAACGTTGGGCTGGATGCAGAGCATTTCCCGTGACGCAGCGGCCATCGCCTCAGTGATTGTCGGGTTGATCTGCTCCCTGGTGAGTACTCTGATCGCCGGGCTGTTCATACCCGGCGACCGCTGCCCGTCGAGTCGCATGAGGGCCGCGAAGGTCTCGGACAGCTTCTCCTCTCGCTGTCGTTGGTTCGCAATCCTTTGCGCGGACGCCCGCAGCAGCCGATGCAGTGCCACAGAGGGTGAAATCGGCTCCAGCCAGTCCAGGTCATCGAGGGCGGGGTGCAGCAGACCGAGGCCGACGAGACAGGGGGCAGGCGCGGCGTCCTCAGTCGAGATACGGCCGTCGCGCAGGGCCTGCTCGTACAGCCTGGTCCCTGCCGCGCACAGGTCTTCCACGCTGTGCTTCGAGTGTGGCAGCGCGCTCACTCGGTGGCTCCCTCCTGTTTGAGGATCCCGGACTGTCCGATGAGGTAGCCGAGTTGGGCGCGGCTTTCGCTGCCGAGGGTGGCGGCGAGTTTGGCGATGTGGACGCGGGCGGTGCGGACGTTCAGGCCGAGACGGTTGGCGATGACGGCGTCGGTGTGGCCTTCGATGAGGAGGCCGGCGATGGCGCGTTGGCGGGGGGTGATGCCGTTGACGGAGGGCTTCTGGGCGGTCTGGGGGTACATGGGGGTGGCGTGGCGCCAGAGGCGATCGAATGTCGTGGCGAGATGGGATACGAGGGCGGGTTGTCGGATTTCCAACGCCATCGTGCGGTCCGAGTTCGCTGGAATGAAGGCCACCGCACGGTCGACGATGATGAGCCGGTCGGTGATCTCGTCGAGGGAACGGGCCTCAGCGTCGCCCCGCAGCTGCTCGTATCTGTCGATGATCACGGGTGCGTGGCGCTGTGTGTGGTGGTACAGGGTGCGGATGCGGCCGCCCCGGTCCAGCAGAGCCTGATCGCGGCCCATGGCAATGACCTGTGCCGTCTCCTTGCGTCGGTAAGCGGTGTTGGGCTGGATACAAAGCGATTCCTGCGTCGCGTCGGCCATGGCCTCGGTGATCACTTGGTTGATGCGCTCCATGCCGCTGAGCACTCTGATCGCCGGTGAGTCCTGGCTCGCTGTATGACGGCCCTCGATCCGCATCAGCGCTGCGAACGTTTCCGCCAGCTGTTCCTCCCGCCGCCGCTCCTCGGCGATCCGCTCTTCGGACTCCTTCAGCAGCCGGTGCAGAGCGACGGGGGGCGCAACCGGTTCGAGACAGTCCATGTCCTCAAGGGTGGGATGCAGCAGGCCAAGGCTTACGAGGCAGGGGGCGGGCGCTGCGTCCTCGGTGCGTATGCGGCCGCCGCGCAGGGCGCGTTCGTACAGCCTCGTGCCTGCTGGGCACAGGCTCTCCGTGCCGTGTTCAGGGTGGTCTGTCGCGCTCACTGACCGGCCTGCTCCTGTTCGGGGATGCTTCACCCTGTGATGACGTACATGAGTTGTGCTCGGTTGTCACCGACAGTGGTCGATGGCTATTTCTCAAAGGTCAGTGATCTTGCTCCAGGATCCCGGACTGCGCTATGAGGTAGCCGAGTTGGGCCCGGCTCCCGCTGCCCAGAGCGGTGGCCAGCTTGGCTATGTGGGCCCGGCATGTGCGGACGTTCATGCCCAGCCTGCGGGCGATCGCCTCGTCGACGTGGCCTTCTACGAGGAGCTTGGCGATGGAGTGCTGGATGTCGGTGATGCCGTCCGGAGCGGTCTCGTACGGGCCTCCCGTACTCAGCGGGACCGCGCGGCTCCACATGAACTCGAAGACCTTGATCAGGTAGCGGACGAGGCCGGGGTGGCGCAGCTCCAGCGCAACCTGCCGGTCGTCGCGGGTGGGGATGAAGGCGACGCTCTCGTCGCAGATGATGAGGCGTTCGACGAGTTCGTCGATGGTGCGTATTTCGACCTTGCCGTTCGACACCCGGTCCACGTAGGCGAGAGTCTCAGGGCTGTACCGTGCGGTGTGCTGGTAAAGGGTGCGCATGCTGACGCCGCGGTCTATCAGGGGCCGATCGCGCTCCAAGGCCTGGATGAGGGTCTGTTCCAGCCGCCGGCTGCTGGGCTGAACCGTGAGCATCTCGGACTGGCACTGGGTCGTGGCCAGGTCGAGCGCCGCGTTGATCCGTTCGTAGCCCTCCAGCACCGTGATCGAATGAGTGGACGCCGTTGCTTGGGCGCTGACCGCCATGAACGGCTCGAAAGCATCTGCTAGCTCGATCGACATCCGCCTGCGTTCGGAGATTTCACGCTCTATGGGATTGAGCCACTGGGCCAGGGCCACCGACGGGGGTACGGGGCGCAGCCAGTTCGCGTCGTCCGGATCGGGGTGGAGGAGGGCCAACTCCATCAAACAGGGAGCCGACTCCACGTCCGTGCGCGCGATGCGTCCTGTGCGCAGAGCGTTCGCGTAGAGGCGGCTCCCTTCCTCGCACAGTTCGGTCACCGCATGGGGGTGTGTGCCTTTTGCCCCATTTATTATCAAATCTCCACCCCCCAGGGTCCTGAACATGCAGGAACATGATGCACCGATCGTGTGGCCATGACGTGCCTGAATGAGCCATCGTCTTATCCGACGGGGGAAGAGGGGACCTTCAAGTGAGGACGAAGCCGACTATGCGTAAGAGAATGCTTCGCTCGGTGCTTGTCGCCACCTTCTCCGCCGCAGTGGCCTTCGGAACGCTGAGTGGCCTCGCTGGTGCGAAGGGCGACGTCCGGGCTGACAGCAGTTGGGGCCCGAATGCGGTGACTCTCGCAGTCGCCGCTGACAGTTCCTGGGGTCCGGTGTCTCCTGCGGTTGTGGACGGCACAGACGACAGCTCCTGGGGACCCTGATGACCACTCCACCCGACGACCGCTCCTTCCGCAGAGAAATGGCCACTGCCTACCGCTCCGGCTGGCACTTCATCGACCTGGTCACCGCGATCCCCCACGCCGGTGACTCACTGATGGTGACCGTCTTCGGCGAGCCGGTCGTCGTCACGCGGGACGAGGACGAGGATGTCCGGGCATACCGGTGTCTGCGGCGGCCTCGGGGGGCGCCGCAGCCCGTGCGGTGTGCCATCCGGTACGGAATGATCTTCGTCAACCTCGATCAGCGCGACCACCGCCTGGTGGAACCGGAGGCCCCGGCCCCAAGGACTGTCTCAGCCACCCCCCGCAGTGCCTGACGCGATTCCCCCGTCGTAACAGATCGCTCAGGCGCTTCCCCCCGCAGCGGCGTCACCGTGACCTGAACACGGTGACGCCGCTGCAGTTTTGCGGGGACATTTACCCGTATCCACCAGTTGCGGCAGTGGCCAGAACCGGTCACCCGGTATTCGGCCGTTCGTGGCAGGGTGCCCGCATCCCGCAGTCGGCGATCCGGGCGCCGACGATGCGCCCGCCCCGGGTGCGCCCGCCCGGGGTGCGGCCGCCCACGACCCGGCCATCCTGGGGCCTGGGTCCCGCCGCCTGCGATCCGGCGGCCCCAGATCGACCTGCCCGCGATCCGGTGGCTCCGGATTGCCCCCCACGCTCCGCCGGCCTTCGACCGAGCCACCCCGAATTCCGGCCGCCCGCGCCCCTGTCACCCCGTATCCGGCCCTCGACGCACGGAAGGGCCTCCCGCTGCCCCGTCACCGGCCTCGTCACCGGCCTCGTCACCGGCCCCGTCCCCGGCCCCGGCACGCGGCCCCCGCCACCCCCGTATCCGTCCCCGGCGTAAGCCCCGCCTCGCCCCCCCTCCCGACGTCACCCCCGCCCCATAGCCCGAGTAAGCGCGATCTCGATAACCACCCGCTCCGGATTCGGCCTCGGTGTCCGCCCGTACCTCTCCGCGTACCGTCGCTCGGCGTCAGCGACCCGCTCCGGCTCGGTCCGGATGATGGCGCGGCCCTCCAGGGTCGCCCAGCGCCGCCCTTCCATCTGGCAGACCGCGACCCGGGCCCCGTCGGGGCCGGCGGCGAGTACGTGGCGTACCTTCGCGCTCGACTTGCTCGTGATCACTCGAGCCAGTCGGGCCTCCGGGTCGTATGTGACTCCGACGGGTACGACATGCGGGGTGCCGTCCGGGCGCAGGGTCGTCAGGGTGCAGACGTGCTTCTCCTGCCAGAAGGTGAGGTACGGCGCGTCCGGGGCGCCCGGGTCCTGGGGGTATGTGGCCATGGACCGGAACCTAGCCGCCGTACGTCTTCCTCGACCACCCGCGACCAACCCAGAACCGACTTGAGCGGAATAGGCTCAACTTTGTGTACGCTGACTCAGTCAGTACTGGAGACGGTGACGCCAGGAGGAGAACGCCAACGTGGACGCCGAGCTGACCAACAGGAGCCGGGACGCGATCAACGCGGCCAGCAACCGGGCCCTGACCGAGGGCCATGCGGACCTCACCCCCGCCCATCTGCTCCTCGCTCTGCTCCAGGGGCAGGACAACGAGAACGTCATCGATCTGCTGGCGGCCGTCGACGCCGACCAGGCCTCGATCCGGGCCGGCGCGGAGAAGGCCCTCGCCGCGCTGCCCAGCGTGACCGGGTCCACCGTCGCGCCCCCGCAGCCCAACCGTGAGCTGCTCGCCGTGATCGCGGACGCCCAGGCACGGGCCAAGCAGCTCGGGGACGAGTACCTCTCCACCGAGCACCTGCTCATCGGCATCGCCGCCAAGGGCGGCCAGGCCGGCGAGGTGCTCACCCGGCAGGGTGCCAGTGCGAAGAAGCTGCTCGACGCCTTTCAGAAGGCCCGTGGCGGGCGGCGCGTGACCACCGCCGACCCCGAGGGGCAGTACAAGGCCCTGGAGAAGTTCGGCACCGACTTCACCGCCGCCGCGCGGGAGGGCAAGCTCGATCCCGTCATCGGGCGGGACCAGGAGATCCGGCGGGTCGTACAGGTGCTCAGCCGCCGTACCAAGAACAATCCCGTTCTCATCGGTGAGCCGGGCGTGGGCAAGACCGCCGTCGTGGAAGGGCTGGCCCAGCGGATCGTCAAGGGGGACGTCCCCGAGTCCCTCAAGAACAAGCGGCTCGTCGCGCTCGACCTGGGCGCCATGGTCGCCGGCGCCAAGTACCGCGGTGAGTTCGAGGAGCGGCTGAAGACCGTGCTCGCGGAGATCAAGGACTCCGACGGGCAGATCATCACCTTCATCGACGAGTTGCATACGGTGGTCGGCGCGGGTGCCGGTGGTGACTCCGCCATGGACGCCGGGAACATGCTCAAGCCGATGCTCGCGCGTGGTGAGCTGCGCATGGTCGGGGCCACGACGCTGGACGAGTACCGGGAGCGGATCGAGAAGGATCCCGCCCTGGAGCGGCGCTTCCAGCAGGTCCTCGTCGCCGAGCCCACGGTGGAGGACACAATCGCCATCCTCCGCGGGCTCAAGGGGCGCTACGAGGCCCACCACAAGGTGCAGATCGCCGACAGCGCGCTGGTGGCGGCCGCGACGCTCTCCGACCGGTACATCACCTCCCGGTTCCTCCCGGACAAGGCCATCGACCTCGTCGACGAGGCCGCCTCCCGGCTCCGGATGGAGATCGACTCCTCCCCCGTCGAGATCGACGAACTCCAGCGGTCGGTGGACCGGCTGAAGATGGAGGAGCTGGCCATCGGCAAGGAGACCGACCCGGCCTCCCGCGAGCGCCTGGAGAAGCTGCGCCGCGACCTCGCCGACAAGGAGGAGGAGCTGCGGGGCCTGACCGCCCGCTGGGAGAAGGAGAAGGAATCCCTCAACCGCGTCGGTGAGCTGAAGGAACGGCTCGACGAGGTGCGCGGCCAGGCCGAACGCGCCCAGCGCGACGGCGACTTCGACACCGCCAGCAAGCTGCTCTACGGCGAGATCCCCACCCTGGAGCGGGACCTGGAGGCCGCCTCGCAGGCAGAGGAGGAGGCCGCCAAGGACACCATGGTCAAGGAGGAGGTCGGCTCCGACGACATCGCCGACACCGTCGCCGCCTGGACCGGCATCCCGGCGGGGCGCCTGCTGGAGGGCGAGACGCAGAAGCTGCTGCGCATGGAGGAGGAGTTGGGGCGCCGTCTCATCGGGCAGACGGAGGCCGTGCAGGCCGTCGCCGACGCCGTACGCCGCACCCGCGCGGGTATCGCCGACCCGGACCGCCCGACCGGCTCCTTCCTCTTCCTCGGCCCGACCGGCGTCGGCAAGACCGAACTCGCCAAGGCCCTCGCCGACTTCCTCTTCGACGACGAGCGGGCCATGGTCCGCATCGACATGTCCGAGTACGGCGAGAAGCACAGCGTGGCCCGGCTGGTCGGCGCGCCTCCCGGGTACGTCGGCTACGAGGAGGGCGGTCAGCTGACCGAGGCGGTGCGGCGGCGGCCGTACAGCGTCGTGCTGCTCGACGAGGTGGAGAAGGCGCACCCCGAGGTCTTCGACATCCTGCTCCAGGTGCTGGACGACGGGCGGCTGACGGACGGTCAGGGCCGTACTGTCGACTTCCGCAACGCGATCCTGGTGCTGACGTCCAACCTGGGCAGCCAGTTCCTGGTCGATCCGGTCAGGAGTGAGGCGGAGAAGAAGGAGCAGGTGCTGGAGGTGGTCCGCACCTCCTTCAAGCCGGAGTTCCTCAACCGGCTCGACGACCTGGTCGTCTTCTCGGCCCTCGGCAAGGACGAGCTGAGCCGGATCGCGCGGCTCCAGATCGACCGGCTCGCGAAGCGCCTCGCCGAGCGGCGGCTCACCCTGGAGGTCACCGACGAGGCCCTGGCCTGGCTCGCCGACGAGGGCAACGACCCGGCGTACGGCGCCCGCCCCCTGCGCCGTCTCGTCCAGACCGCCATCGGCGACCGGCTGGCCAAGGAGATCCTGTCGGGTGAGGTCAAGGACGGGGACACGGTGCGGGTGGACGCGTTCGGGGACGGTCTGATCGTGGGGCCGGCGAGCGGGAAGACGCTGTGATCGTGGGGCCGGCGAGCGGGAAGGCGCTGTGATCCGGGGTACCCGGCCGGGGCGGCGGGCCGGTGTCAGTTCTGGAGCTGGTCGAGCGGCATCTCGTCCGCCCACAGCATGATCACGGCCACGACGAACCAGACGGCGACCCCCAGGCACACCAGCCACAGGCCCCACAGCAGCCACCGCAGTTCTCTTCCCCTCCGCATGTCGCGATCATGCCCCGCGCCGGTCATGGCACCGTCATCCGCAGGTGACCGGATCGTGTCAGCCCATGGCTGACAGGGCCGTCGGGGGTTGCCACCCCCCACCCCGCATGGGGGAGGATGACTGAATCCGTACGAAGGGAAAATCACGGTGACCATCGACCCGTCCTCGATTCCGAACTTCGGGGGCCAGCAGCCGCAGCCGCAACAGCCGGCCGGCCCCGTCGTCCCGGATCAGGACCTCGTGAAGCAGCTCCTGGACCAGATGGAGCTGAAGTACGTCGTCGACGACGAGGGTGACCTCGCGGCGCCGTGGGAGCAGTTCCGTACGTACTTCATGTTCCGCGGCGAGGGCGACCAGCAGGTCTTCTCGGTGCGGACGTTCTACGACCGGCCCCACAAGATCGACGAGAAGCCCCTGCTTCTGGAGTCGATCGACGACTGGAACCGCCGGACGCTGTGGCCCAAGGTCTACAGCCACACGCACGACGACGGCACCGTCCGCCTGATCGGCGAGGCGCAGATGCTGATCGGCACCGGCGTGAGCCTGGAGCACTTCGTCTCGTCGACGGTCAGCTGGGTGCGGGCCGCCATCGAGTTCGACAAGTGGCTCGTCGAGCAGCTCGGCCTGGAGCAGGAGATCAACGAGGCGGACAAGCCCGAGGAAGACGACGAGTAGGGCGGCGCACCAGCCGCGACAAGGGAGAGCCCGGCCCGGGCACCGGCCGTCACGGCCGCGTGCCGGGCCGGGCTCTCGCCGTACGCGCACCCACTTCGTCCACAGCCTGTGGACGAATGCCGGGATGGACGGCATGACGACGATCCACGGTGAGGTCGCGGCTGGGTTCGAACCGGTGCGTGAGGCGTTCGGGGTGAATTTCTCCCAGTACGGGGACTAATCGCCGCCCCCTAGGACTGGACTTCTTCATCGGGCTGCCGACGCGTGGACGCGACCGCGTCCGCATGGTGTACCAGCGGCCGGCCGTGGCCTCACCACCGGCCCGGCCGAGGCGGTGCCGAGGAACTCCGCGAACAGGTGGTCGCGTGGTGGGATCCGCAGTCGTTCAGCAACAGGGCGCACGCGGTCAGCGACCCTGCCGAGATCGACTTCGACCCGCCCGAGGTACAGGCCGCCTTCGACTATGCGATGAACAACATCGGCGGGGGCCTTAATGACCTGCGTGCGACGTCACTGGTCGACGCGGTGCGAAAGTCGCTGGCGTAGCAGCTGGCATCGCTGCGGCCCTTGTCCGCCGTCACAACCACCCCGAGATCCGGAACGGCTCGCCAGCAACGTCGGCGTACGTCGTTACGGTGCGCGGTGGCTACGCCGCCGACCGCCGAGTCCCAGTCGAGGTGGTAGCCGACGGAGTGGAGGTGATGCCGACGACCTCGACCTGGACACCCCATGTTTCGAGCGTCCTGGCCGTCTGCACCAGAGTGACCTGTGAGAACGGGAACAGGGTGTCGGCGGTGAGGTCGGCGCCGTCCTTCAGCAGGATTGCGAAGACGACCTTCGAAGGCCGGAAATCTTCCGGTAGACCGCGCCCTTGCCGGGCGGCGGCCACCTTCTCGGCGAACCGTTCCCTCCCCTCCGGGGAGTTCCGCAGCGTCTGTACGGCGACGAGCGCCTGACCGAAGAGATGGCTAAGCGCGTCGGAACCCTTGGCGCGCTTCACCATGACCAGGACATCGTCCGGGCTCAGCAGGTCGCAGATCTCCACACCGTTCCCGCGGTGCAGCGCGGTCCGCACATTGTCGCGGTCGAAGCAGACGTACCCGGGCCGCTGGTCCGGCACGGACGCGTTGTAGGTGCGCTCCTTCTCCCCGAGGACCCACGGGGGCAGGTCGACGGACGGAGTGTCGGTGATCAGCCGCTCGGCGTGCGAGCGGACCGCCTTCAGGTACTCCTGGTCGATCTCGTACCAGTGCTCGTCCATCAGGAAGAACCGGCGAGAGGCGAGAAACACTTCCGCCTCGATCCAGCGGAGCGCGCTGGACGTCCAGATCTCGTCGGCCCGGTCGGCGCGGTTGTGCCGATAGAGCGTGACGGTTCCTTCCCGGAGCGCGGCCACGCGTCTGCCCGCACGCTGGATGCGCGCACGGCAGAGGACGTACTCAAGGTCGAAGTCGTCGGTCGACGGGCCGGCCGAGTCACTGTTGATCCTGGCCCTGAATGCCCGGGCGCCCATGTAGTCGTCCCAACGGTCTGCGGGGACGGCGACGCTGATTCTCCCGTCGGGCTCCTGGCCCAGAAGGTCGTCGAGCCTGGCCTCCAGGCGGGTGACAAGGCTGGGGTCGTCGACGGGCACGACGTGTTCGACGAACTCCAGCTCCGGACTCGGCTTCTCCTCACGCAGAACGCGGGCGATCGCACGGATGTCGGCGATCAGGTCGGCGCCCTCCACACCGAGTCGCATGCGCAGGCCGGCGCCGCCCTCGGCACTGGAGATCTTCCCCGGGTTGTCCCGGGAGATGGTGAGAGGGATGTTGTCCAGGTGGCCGCCGAGGCGGCGCACGATCTGCGCGTGCTCGATGATGCCCAGGCTCCACACCGAGGCCCCGCTGGGGATCAGAGTGATGTCGGTGCGCCCTCCTCCCGGCGTGTGTGACACAAGGTCCCGGATCTTCGCGGGGTCCACCCGGCGGGACGCGAAGCTCAGCCCGAAGCGGTGATCCTTCAGTCGGTCGGGCACGAGGCGGAAGCCCTGGTCATAACCGATCGCGTATACCTCACCGTCGACGGCCAGCATCAGCAGGCCGGCCGAGCGGTTGACGGGCCGTGACACCTCGATACCCGTCGTACGGAAGATCTCGTCGCACCAGCTCGCGACGGGCTGCTCGAAACTGCCGGTGACCAGGACCGCCGGTACACCGATGTTCTCGGGGATGTCGAAATCCGCGTGGACCCTTTCCAACTGGTCCGCGTCCAGGGCGTCGAACATCGCGTCGGCAGTGGGAGGCACGCCCCTGAGCCGGTACAGGGTTCGCTTGGACGTACGGGCCGTCATACCGCTGCTCCTCGTTCTGGTCTTCGTGGACGGTCGCGATAACCGTCCTCGTCGTGTCGTTCTCACGTGTGTCTTCTCCCGGCAGTGCCTCTCCCGGCGCAGATGCGGATCAGAGGGCCAACAGGGCGACGATTGCCGCTACTTCGGTACGCCACGCGCGGACCTGGTCCTCGGTCGGACCGATCTCGTACTGGTGGTAGTGGCATCCCAGGCAGAGCTGGCTCCACACGGCCTTCGCGCGGCGGGCGGTTTCCGCTTCGGCGCAACCGCGGAGCCAGAGGAACGCGGCCCGCTGGGTGCCCTCCCGGATCGCGCGCGGCGCCCGGTGGGCGGTGAGGCGGTCGGCGACCGCGCTCTCCAGCGCGACACGGAGGGCGAAGGCGGCACCTCGACACCGGCTCGCCGTGGCGGCAGCGGACGCGGCGGGTACGGCCGTGGCGGGCTCGCTGGTGTCCGTGACGAGCAGGTCGGCGGTGTCGAGCAGCTGGCGGATCGTCTGGCTCACGGCCCCTCCTCGGGCTTGCGTACCGTCAGAGCGACGGCCTTGATGTCGTCCACGAAGCGGTGGGGGTCCGGCATCGGGGTGCCCGACGGGTGGGCACCCTCCTGGCACTGCCGGACGAGGTCCACGGCCCTGGGCCCGCACCGCCTGCGCAGCTCGCCGTAGACGTGACCGGCCGTCTTCGACGGATCTCCGAAGAGCCCCAGCGCGGCGATGTCCATCAGCGTGATGGCCTTCGCGACGGTCTTCTCCGCCTCGTGTTCGGCCATCCCCGCCCGGTGCAGCCGCAGCCACGCGGCCTCCGAGAAGGCGCGTTCCAGGACGGTGCGGCAGAGGCTGGGCAGCACATGGGTCATCGCGACCGGCGGGAGGTTTCGCGTGCGGACGAGGGCGCGGGCGTCGGCCAGAGCCTGACCGACCGGATCGGTCACCCGGTTCACGGTCACCACGGACCGGCCTGCCCGCTCCACCTCCAGTACGGTCACCGGGAGTTCCTGGTTGGTGAAGGCCCGCTGGAGCCGCGTGTCGTGGGTGAAGACCACGACCTGCCGGGTCTCCCCGAGGTCGTGCAGCACCTTCGCGAGGCCGTGGACCTTGGCGGGATCCATGGACTGCACGGGGTCGTCGATGACGACGAACCCGAAGGGGCTGTCCGGGGCGGCGGCGCGCGGCAGGAAGAGCGAGAGCGCGAGGGAGTGCAGTTCGCCCTGGCTCATGACGCCGAGGGCCGCGGCCTCCGTGCCGTCGACGGACACGTCCATCACCAGCTTGCGCACGTTGGCCTTCTCGCTGCCGGTCAGGCGTACGGAACGCAGGTCCACGTTGCTCTGCTGGCGCAGTTCCTCCCAGATCCGCTGCGAGTGGTCCTCGAACGGCCGCAGCCGCTCCTCGCGCAGCTCGGCGCAGGCCTCCTTGAGCCACTTACGGGCCGCCCTGACCTGGCGCAGCCGGGGCTTGCCGGCGTACGCGGGCCGGGCCCGGTCGAGCCAGCCCGCGAGGCGGGCGGCACAGGCGCGCCACTCCTCGTCGAGCTTCTCCAGCTCCCGCAGGGCCTCCTCGCGCAGCGCGGCGCAGGCGTCGGCGAGGACGAGCGCGGCAGTCTCGGCGCGGGCGGCGAGCCGGTCGGCGTCGTCGATCGCCCGGCACGCCTGCCACTCCTGCCATGGGTCCACGAGCGGGGCGGGCAGCCATGCGGGGACCGGCGCGACGAGGAAGCGAACCGCGTCCACCGCGTCCCGCAGCCCGGTGCGGGCCTCCCTCGCGGTCGCGGCCTCCCGCCGCAGGCTCGCCACCTGCTCGGCGGCCTGCTCGGCCCACGCCTCGTCGAGCGGCCGATCGGACCCGCACACCGGGCAGCTGTCCTCGTCCTCGTGCCGACGGCTGTGCTCCAGGGCCTTGGCCAGCAGTTCCGCGCGCTGGTGGGCGTCCTCGGCACCCGAGGCGCGTACGTCGTCGAGTACGGCGACGGCCTCGCGCAGCCGGTCCACGGCCGGGCCGACCGCGCCGAGGTCGGGCCCGGCCAGCGCGGCGGTCGCGCGCAGCTCCCGGAGACGGCCCTCGTCCGCGTCGGGCAGTGCGGTCACGAGGGAATCGAGCTCGACGAAGTCGGGTTCGCCCGCCCCGCCGACGATGGAGAGCGCGCGTACCGCCCGCGGGTCGTCCAGCGCGGACAACGCCTCGGCCAGTACAGGCCGTTCGGCCTCGGCCTGCTTCAACGCGGAATCGAGCGCCTTCTCGACGCCCTGGAGGCGCTCGTCCGCGGCGGTCAGTTCGCGCAGTCCGAGGATGGCGGCGACGGAGTCGTACTGCTCGCTGGGCCTGCCGTTGAGAACCTTGTCGAGATCCGCGTATGACAGGAAGGGGCTGTAGTCGTTCAGTGCCAGCTGCCACCCGATGCCGGCGAAGGGCCGACTGCCGTGGCCCGGCCGCCTGAACTCGACCTCGGGGGCGGTGACATCGTCGCCGGGCCAGGTGCACGTCAAAGTGGACAGCCGGGGGTCGCCAGCAATGGCGAGGCGGACCTCGACCTTCGGGTCGGCCCCGTCGTGCAGGTTGCGCCAGTGCCGGCGCCACACCTCGCCCCGCTGCTTGTCCAGGCGGGCGGTCCGGCCCGTGAGCGCCGTCTCGGCGCCCTCGGCGAAGCTGGACTTCCCCGAGCCGTTGCGCCCCACGACGAGGGTGACGCCGAGCTTCGCGGTCAGCGGCAGACGCGCCTTGCGGCCGATACCGCGAAAGCCGTTGACGCTGATGGAGTCGAGGAACACCCGCTGGTCCGGATGCGGAGCGGTGAGGGCGCCGGACTCCGCCCCCGTGGCGCCCAGCGCCTCGCGCAGGAGTTCCCGGGGCGCCTCGGCGAGCGCCGAGTCTTCGAGGCGGGCGGTCAGGCGGGAGAGCGTCGAGGAGACGCCTCGGCGGTGATCGACCTGCTGGTCAGATGCGTTCGGCTCGTTCTGCGCGGGGTGTTCCGTCATGGTGCTCTCCGCCCTCCGTGGTCGGTTCCGGGGCCGGGCTTGTGCGGTGAGCGAGAGGGGTGAGCCTCTCGCTTTGCGCGAGCCCGGTGTGACGGAACAGACGTTAGAGGCGGAGAAGTTGCTCAATCCAAGTTCTCAGCGATAACCCTGGTTATCGCAATTCACACGCCAATGCTGGAAGTTGGAGGGGTGATGGACACTTCCGCCCACACGGTCTTGCCCAGCGGGTGACGCGGCGCCGAACCCCAGCGCACGGCCAGGGTGTCCACCAGGAGCAGCCCTCGGCCCGACTCGCCCTCGGGGACCGACGACGGCGGGGTCGCCGGAGGCCGTTTCGCGGAGGCCGCGTCCGCGACCTCGACGCGGACCAGGCCCGCCGCCGCGTCGAGAGCGAGCCGGAGGCCGAAGTCCCGTCCGGGTACGCGGCCGTGCCGCACGGCGTTCGCGGCGAGTTCGGCGACGATGAGGGCGACCGCGCACGACGCGTCCGACGCCGGCGGATACCCCCACTCCTCCCAGCTGTGGCCGTTCGTGTACCGGGAGGCGTTTCCGGACTGGTCGCGGAGGTTCATGGAGTACTCGGAACGGGCGGTGCTCATTCGTGAGTACGCGGCGCACGTGGTCCCGGGTTTGTTGCAGACCGAGCCGTACGCGCGGGCGGTGCTGAGTGTCGGTCTGACGCTCGGCAGCCAGGAGCAGTTGGAGGAGCGGGTCACGGTTCGCATGGGGCGACAGGAACGCCTCCGCACGCCTGACCGGCCCGAGTTGTGGGTGGTCCTCGACGAGGCGGTGCTCCAGCGTCCGGTCGGCGGCCAGGCGGTGATGCGTGAACAGTTGGAACGACTGCTGACAACCCAGAGAGACCGTCACATCACCGTGCAGGTGCTGCCGTTCGACCAGGGCGAGCACGATGTGATGGGCGGCTCGCTCACTGTTCTCACCATGCCGGACGGCTCGGAGGTCGCCTGCACCGAGGGTGCGCACTATGGCCAACTCGTCGAGGATCCGAACGAAGTCAGGGGCTACTTGCTGGCCTACGATCGACTGCGGGCGGAAGCTCTGCCCCCGCTCATGTCGCTCGACATGATCAGATCCGTGCTGGAGGAGAACCGCCGTGGCTCTAATCTCCCTTCCCGAACTGAACGGCGTCGCCTGGCGCAGGAGCAGTTACAGCAATCAGGAGGGTGGCAACTGCGTGGAGGTGGCCGACGGTTTCCACGAGAGCGCCATCCCTGTCCGTGACAGTAAGGTCCCGCACGGTCCAGCCCTGTGCTTCGAGGCCGCCTCCTGGGCGGCTTTCATAGGCGGTTTGAAGGCCGGAGGCCACCGTCACTGAGGCCGCCGGGCTCCGGTCGCCGTCCACGCCCCGG
>NZ_JAGMUL010000050.1:0-105609 GCF_019049285.1 Streptomyces sp. AC550_RSS872 | reverse complement strand
CGCACGGCTCGCGTCACTCGTCCGAGTGACCGGTTTGCAGGGTCGGGATATGGACGGTTACGTTCGCCGCGACAACAGCACACAGACTTCGGCCCCCGGCCGGGATTGCCGTCCCGATCGAGGGCCTGACCGATCAGGAAGAGAACACCTTCCCGATGGCTGATCCGCAGTCTAACGCGCCCTCGCGCGCCGACGCCGGAGCTCCGACCTCCGGCGTGATCCACGTCCGCACCCGCCTCATGGCCGACTTCACGGTGATCTCCAACGCCCTCGCCCAGCGACGCGGCAGCGCGGTCACGGTCGGTGTCGCGGCGTACATCTCATCCCTGCCCGATGGCACCCCTGTGACCATCCCGGCCCTGTGCGAGCACTTCAGCGAGGGCGAGATCTTGATCTCCCGGGCGCTCAGGGAGTTGGAAGCGGCCGGGTACCTGGAGCGCCGCCGCGAGCGAACGTCCACCGGGCACGTCCGTACCCGCACGTACTTCTACGACGTCCCCGGCGGCGATCCGGACCCGGACGCGGACGGACCTCCCGAGCCGCCGAAGCCGCGTAGGCCGCGAAAGCAGGGCCCCGCCGCTGCGGTCACACCCGCATCCGCGCCCGCGGAGGAGACGGTGGCCGCGCCAGCGCCCGCACCAGCCGAGACGGAGGTACTGGTCCCGCTCGCTGACGCCGACCCCCGAGCGGTGGCCCTACTCGCCGGTCTGCGCCGGGTCGACCCCCGCCTCATCCTGTCCGCGCAGGAAACCGCCCGCCTCGCCCCGGCCGTCGCCCGGTGGCTCGCGGCGGGACTGCTGCCCACGCACATCACGGACCACCTCACCGCACGGCTGCCGGACCGCTTCCTCACCCGCCCGGTCGGCATCCTCGCCTACCGGCTCAAGGAGACTCCCCTGCTGGTACCAGCCAGAAGCGCGGAACCCTCCGCGCGCCCGGTGGTCGTGCCCATGCGGAACTGCGACGGCTGCGACCGGGGTTTCCGTTCGGCGGAACCAGGCCGTTGCCGGGGCTGCCGGGCTGAGGAGCAACTCCGTGCGGCCGGCTGAGCCGATGACCGGGTGTGCGGTCCACCCGCAGGTGGGAGGCTCGATGTGGCACGATGCGAAATCCGGCGCCAAGAGGAGGTGGGGCATGGTCGACAGGTTCAACGACGGACTTCTGACGCCCGCGGAGACCGCCTCCTATCTTGAGATTCCGCAGTCGACCCTCGCCTCGTGGCTGAAGGGCAAGGCCGCCGGAGCGCCGCTGGTCCACCAGGTCGAGCCGGTACGGAGGGGGCAGCCTTCGGTGCCGTTCATCGCGGTGGCCGAGGCACACGTTCTTCGTTCTCTGCGTTCCCTGGGGCTTCGCATGAGCGAGATCAGGGAGGCGGCCACCGCCGTACGGGACGCCTTCGACACCCCCTACGGCCTCGTGTCCAAGCGGATCGCCACGGACGGCGTGGACATCTTCATCGAGCACGGGTGGGGAGATCTCCGAAGAGCCCGCGACGGCCAAGTCCCCATCCACGAAGTGGTCTCCGACTATCTTCGCTACCTCACCTGGGAGCCGGGCGACGATTTCCCCTCCAGCCTGCGGCTGAGGCAGTACCCGGACTCCGTCCCCGTCGTGATCGATCCGCGGTTCGGCCATGGTCTCCCCGTGGTGGCCGCCAACCGTGTCACGGTCCAGGCCATCACCGACCTGTGGGAGGCCGGGGAGACCGTCGAGGACATCGCGTACGACTACGACATGACGCCTGAGCAGGTGGACGCGCTCTGCCGTGCAGTGGTGCACCTTGTCGCCTGAGTTCTTCCTCGACCGGAACCTCGGTCGCCGTGTCGCGGAAGGGCTGAGAGCCTGCGGGTGGACGGTTCACCGCATCGGGGACGTCTTTCCTGATGACGGGCAGAACGTTCCGGACGAGGAGTGGATCACGTACGGTCTCGACCGGTCCTGGGTCCCGCTGTCGAAGGACGGGCGAATCAAGACCCGGGATCTGGAGATCCAGCCCGTCCTGGAGCGCGAGGCGGTGCTGTTCTACCTGGACAACCAGCAGCTACGCAGCGTTGAGATGGTCGAGCGTCTCGTCGCACGCCGTGATGCCATCCACCGGGCCGTCGAGAAGGGCGGCCCGGCGGCCTACGCCGTACGGCACGACCGTGTTGAGCGCACGTGGCCGTGAGCGGGAGGGCGCCCCTGGTGGCACCCTCCGATGTGTTATGACTTCGCGGCGGGCGCCCAGAGGGCGGCCACGATCTCCATCTGCTTGAGGACCAGGTCGACCGCCTCGCGCTCCTCCTCCGGCGGGTAGTCGAACATCGCCAGCACGCGGCGGATACGGGTGCGGAGCTTGGCCCGGACGGGTTCGCGGGAGAGCCAGTCGACGGAGAGGTTCTTCTGGATGTCCTTGACGAGGGCGCGGGCGATCTTGGCCAGGGTGTCGTCGCCGCCCTCCATCACCTGGGCCATGTCGCGGTGTGCGACGGCGTCGTAGAAGGCCAGCTCGGCGTGGGTCAGCGGCGGGTCGAACCGCTTGCCGCGGCGGGCCTCCGCGGACACCTCCCGTGCCAGGGCGGCGAGTTCGGCGATGACCTGGGCGCTGGTGAGCTGCTGGAGCATGTACCGCTTCATCAGGTCGTTCAGGCGCTCGGTGAAGCTCTCGTTTCGGACGACGTTGTGCTTGGTCACCTCGCGCATCTTCTGCTGGATCATGCGGCGCAGTGCCTCGGTGACCAGGTGCGGGGTCTCGGAGTTCTCCAGCTTGCGCAGCTGCGCCTCGTTGAGGCGGGTGATGTCCAGCCGGCCGATGCCGGCCTCCGCGTACAGGTCGGTGATCTCGTCGGCGTCGACGACCGAGGCGGCGAGGGCTTGGAGATAGCGCTGGACCTCGGCGCTGAGCGGCTCTCCGTTCGCTTCTCGTTGGGCGGCGTCGAGCTTGATCATCCAGGCGCGGACCTCGCTGAAGAAGGAGATGTCACGACGCCAGTCGTCCAGGTCCTCGCAGCGCTCTGCGATCTCCTTGCTCATCGCACAGACACGGTAGAAACGGTCCAGCCGGGCCGCGCTGTCCTTGAAGCGGACGGAGAGCGGCTTGGCGGTGGGCTCGACCTTGTTCCCCGGGTTCTTCGGGTCGCGCAGGAAGTCGGCGGTCAGACGGAGTGCCCGCTTGCGGGTGTCGGGGCGGCCGGTATCGGCCAGCCACTCCTTCCAACGGCTCCCGGCCAGCAGCCCCTTGATGGTAGCCAGCTCGTTCTTGACCTCGGTGACGGCCCGTTCGATGTCCGCGCCGAGGGTCTGGTCCTTGCGGTCCTGGTCCGAGTACTCGCGCAGCGCCTTGGTGAGGTTGTCGGTGAGGGGCGCGTAACCGACGAGCAGACCGTCCTGCTTGCCGCGGAAACGGCGGTTGACGCGGGCGAGCGCCTGCATCAAGTTGGCGCCCTGCATCGGGCGGTCCATGTACAGGGTGTGGATGGGCGGGGCGTCGTAGCCGGTGAGCAGCATCGAGTGGACGATGAGCAGTTCCAGCTCGTCGTCGGCGTTCCTGGCTCGCTTCTGGATGACCTTCTGCTGGGACTTGCGCAGCGAGTGCTTGCGCATGTGCTCGGGGTCGGAGCGGTCGCCGTGGAAGACGATCTTCATGACGCCCTTGTCGACCTCGTCACTGACCCAGCCGGGTCGCCGCTTGGCCAGTGCGTCGAAGACTCGCACGCAGATCTCGCGGGTCGCGCACACGATCATCGCCTTGCCGGGACCACCGATGTCGGGCTTGACCAGCTCGCGGCGCTGCTCCCAGTGGGCGATGAGGTCGTCGGCGAGCTTCGCTATGCGGTCGTCGGCGCCGTAGACGGTGTTCATCGTCGTGGCGTACTTGATGGCGCGGCGGCGCTCGGCGTCGTCCATGCCCTCGGTGAGGGTGTTGGCCTCCTCGTCGAGTGTGTTCGGGTCGACGTCCTTGGGCAGGTCGACCTCGATGACGCGTGGCTCGTGGAACACGCGGACCGTGGCCCCGTCGTCGACGGCGCGCTTCAGGTCGTAGATGTCGATGTACTCGCCGAACACGGCACGGGTGTCGGCCTCGGCCTTCGAGATCGGCGTACCGGTGAACGCGAGCAGAGTGGCGTACGGCAGGGCGTCGCGCAGGTGGCGGGCGTAGCCGTCGAGGCTGTCGTAATGCGAGCGGTGGGCCTCGTCGACGATCACCAGGATGTTGCGGCGCTCGGAGAGGAGCGGATGGGACTTGCCGGCGTCCTTCTCCTCCTTGCTCAGGCCGAACTTCTGGAGGGTGGTGAAGACGATCCCGCCGACGTTGCGGCTCTTCAGCTCGGTGCGTAGCTCCTCGCGCGTGTCGATCTGGTGAGCTTTTGCCTCCAGCAGGGACTCGCTGTCGAGGAAGGTGTCGTAGAGCTGGTCGTCGAGGTCGTTGCGGTCGGTGATGACGACGATGGTGGGGTTATTGAGTGCCGGGTGGCGGAGGACGAGCGCGGCCGTCTCCACCATCTCCTCCGACTTTCCCGCGCCCTGCGTGTGCCAGACGACGCCTGCCTGGCCGTTCGTCCGCGACGCCTCGACGACGGCGTCCACGGCCTTGTTCACCGCGAAGTACTGGTGCGGCTTCGCGATGCGCTTGCCGGAGAGGGGCTCGTCCGGCTTGGGCGGGGGGAAGTTGACGAAGTTGCGGGTGAGGGAGAGGAATCGGTCCTGCGTGAACAGGCCGTGGAGGGCCAGGTTCAGCGCGTCGAGGCCGTCGTAGCCGGGCTCATTGGTGTCGACGGGCTTGCCCTCGTGGTCGACGTTCCAGGGCGCGAAGTGCTCGTACGGCGTGAAGGCGGTTCCGTACTTGGCGGTTATACCGTCGGAGACGAGACAGAGCACGTTGTAGCGGAACGCGATCGGGAACTCCGAGACGTACGTCTGGAGTTGGGCGTGCGCCGACTTGAGGGTCGCGTTCTCGTCGGAGGCGCTTTTGAGTTCGATGACGGCGAGGGGGAGGCCGTTGACGTACAGGACGACGTCGAAGCGGCGGTGGCTGCCGTCGGTGTCCCTGACCGTGACCTGGTTGACGGCGAGGTAGCTGTTCGCGTCGGGATCCGTGAAGTCGACGAGGCGGACGGTGGGGGTTTGCTCGGCGCCGAACTCGTCGGTGTAGGTGAGGCGAATGCCGGTGGTCAGATACTCATGGGCCTGCTTGTTCTCCGGGTACGGCTCGCGGGAGGTGGGGTCGGTGGCGATGCGCGTCGCCTCGTGGACGGCGGTGGAGGTCAGCTCCGGGTTCAGCTTCTCGATGGCTGCCTGGAGCTCGTCGTGGAGGATCAGGTCGTCCCAGTCTCGGCGGTGGCCGGTTCCGGGGGATAGGTCCTTGCCGAGCCTTTTTTCCCAATCAAGTTGCACGAGTTCATCCAGGGCAAGGTGCTCCCAGGTGGCCTCGGTCATTTTGGCGTCGAGGTGGGCGGGCGTGCGCTCGCCGCCGCCTTCGGTGGTCATACAGCGTCCTCCACGATCTTCTCGGCGTCACGGACGCGGAGCTTGCCGGACATCAGTTGGGGCAGGAGGGTGTTGCGGAGGTCAGCCAAGGCCAAAGACTCCCTCAGCGCCTGGTCCGCTCGTTCCTCCAGTGCGTCCAGCTTGGGGCGCAGTTCCTTCTGGCCAGCAGGGCCGGGCAGGGTGAGTTCCAGTTCACCGACTTGGGATCGCCGGAGTTCGGTCTGACCAGTGCTGCCTTCGCCCATCGCCTCGATCTCTGGCTGGGCACGCAGCATGGCAAATCCGGCACAAACGGCGTCGACCTTTTCCTCATCGAAGCGCACGATTGTAATGTGCGAGTCAACAGTCGCATCCAGGTCCAAGGTCCAGCGGGCAACCCGCCCGAGAGTACCAACGCCCGTTGAATTCACCAGCACATCGTTGCGCTGCAACAACTTTGGGGCCTTAACTTTCTCCCGAAGAGTCAGGCGGGAGGGTTCGAGGTTCACACGCCCGTCGCGAACGCACTTCTGATTGAGCACTGTGAGTTCATCTGAAGAGTCCGTGTACTTCGGGGCGACGCCGCGAGTCAGCGCAGTCGTGACTGACTCCACAACTACTTCAGCAGAGTCGTCATCTTGAAGGATCTGAGCATAGAAGGTGAGACCGATTTCACGAGCCGTGACTGCGATGCGCTCATTAAGCGCGATCTTGTCGTCTAGCATACCGACTACAGCAGCAATAGCTCTTTGCTCTGCCAGCTCCGGCAAGGAAATCCGGATCTGAGTGATGTAGTTCCGGTTGAGCATTGGCTGAGCAGCCCCAGAGTTATACCCAGAAAAATCGATCTGATCAAGCAGATAGTAAGTGAACCTGGGGTCATTACCTAGAAAATCTGTGACATAGAGTGCCGTATTAAGTGGCCAGAAATCAACATTACAATACGTCGCTTTCCCCATGGATGCTCCTGCGCGCCCCAGCACGACTCCTGGCGCCTTAGTCATCGCCGTGTCATGCGTACCGCTCTGGCCCGCAGCACCCATGACAGGCACATTTCCGACCCTTCTCTGCGTGCTTGGAAGGTCGTGGCCACGCTGAAGCTTGACCAATTGGTCCAGGGTTGTGTGGCGCCACTCAGCCATCAATCCTCCCCAACTGCTCCCGAACCACAGCGTCCAACCGGGCCGACTCGTCCAACTGCTCGAACAAGTCCTTCGTCAGCCGAGCGATCCGCTCCCCCACCGGCTCCGCGTCTGGGGCGTCCTCGGCCTCCGCTGTCCCCACATAGCGCCCCGGAGTCAGCACATAGTCGTGGTTCTCGATCTCCTCCAGCGTCGCGCTGTAGCAGTAGCCCGGGACGTCCTCGTACGAAAGGCTCTTGTCCCTCGCCGATTTTGTGCCCCGCCACGCGTGATACGTGTCGGAGATCTTCTCCAGGTCCTCCTCCGTCAGGACCCGCTCCGTGCGATCGACCATCGTGCCCATCGAACGGGCGTCGATAAACAGCACACGGCTCCGCCGGTCCTCCAACACCTTGGTGCCCTGTGGTGACTTATCCTTCGTCAGGAACCACAGGCATGCCGGGATCGTCGTCGTACGGAAGAGGTTGCCCGGCAGGGCGATCATGCAGGAGACCAGGTCCGCCTCGACCATCGCCGCGCGGATCTCGCCCTCGCCCGACTGCTTGGACGCCATCGAGCCGTTGGACAGGACCACACCCGCGCTGCCCCGGTCCCCCAGCTTCGACACGATGTGCTGGAGCCACGCGTAGTTGGCGTTCGACTGAGGCGGAACCCCATACCGCCACCGCCTGTCGTCCGTCTTCCTCGCCCAGTCCGACATGTTGAACGGCGGATTCGCCATCACGAAATCGGCCTTGAGGTCCGGCAACTTGTCGTCCGCGAACGTGTCCGCCCAGCGGTCGCCGACGCCCTTCGGGTCCATGCCGTGGATGGCAAGGTTCATCTTGGCCAGGCGCCACGTGCGCTCGTTGGCCTCCTGGCCGTAGACCGCGATGTCGTGGGTGTGGTCCTTGCCGCGCCGCTTCGCGACGAACTTGCCGCTCTGTACGAACATGCCGCCCGAGCCGCACGCCGGGTCGTACACCCGCCCCTCGTACGGCTCCAACACCTCGACGATCAGGCGGACCACGCTCGCCGGCGTGTAGAACTCGCCCGCCCGCTTGCCCTCAGCCCGCGCGAAGCGCTCCAGGAAGTACTCGTACGTCTCGCCCAGCACGTCCTGCGCGGGACGGTCACCATGCCCCGTGAAGCGCGCGTCGCTGATGAGGTCGACGAGTTCCTTCAGGCGCTTCTGATCTACGTTGTCGCGGTTGAAGATCTTCGGGAGGACGCCGGTGAGGGTTTTGTTGGCCTTCATCACCTCATCCATGGCGGCGTCGAGGAGCTTGCCGACGCCGCCCTCCGCGCTTGCCGCGTTCTCGGAGATGTGGTCCCAACGAGCCGTCGCAGGCACCCAGAAGACGTTCTTCTCCGTGTACTCGTCCTTCTCCTCAAGGAAGGCCGCCCGGCGGTGTTCCGGGATCTGGGCCAGCTCGGGGTCGGCAGCCAGTTCCTCGCGGCGTTCGGTGAAGGCGTCGGAGACGTACTTCAGGAAGACCAGGCCGAGCACAAACTCCTTGTACTGGGCGGCGTCCATCGAGCCGCGGAGCTTGTCCGCGGCCTTCCACAGGATGTCCTGGATCTCCTTGGTACTGGAGACACTGAGCAGTTCGCCCTGTCCGGCGGCTGCCGCGGCTCGCTTGCGGGGAGGCATAGTTCCTTCTTCCGACTCATCGGTGGATGGGTGTGGATGGGTTACATACGGTTGCTGGTTCGGGGTTCGCCGAGGGTGAGGGTGCCGTCTGCCAAGCCCGCGATCGTCAGGCGGCGGGCCTCCGCGAGGGCGTCGGCCTGGGCGCGCAGCAGGCGTTCCCGACGTTCGGTCTCGTCCAACAGGGCGTCGAAGCGCAACACCTCGTCCGGGTCGAGGTCGGGGAGCTGGTAGTCCTCGATACGGCGGGCAGGGCGTACCGCGCTTGGGCTGCGGGCGGTGCCACGGGCCGCGCCGAGCAGGGCCGCGAGGACTCGAGGCGTGAGCGGGCGAGCGGCGCTGGCGTTGACGCGGAGGACGCGTGCCGGGAACGCGACGACCGAGAAACCGTCGTGGTCGACGTACACGCCGAGGCGGGGCGTGAGGGTGTAGACGACGTCACCGGGCTCGGTGAGCGCCGCCCGTTCGTACTCCGTCGCCAGCAGCAGGCGGTCGATGCGGCGGTCGCCCACGGGTCGTTCGCCGGTGATCTCCTCGGGACCTAGGACGGTGTGGTGGCCGTCCCGGGTGAGGTGCTTCTCGTCGATACGGTGGCCGGGGAGGCGGGTCACCCTGCGTGCGGTGATCAGCTTGCCGAGGGTGGTGCGCCTGGGCAAGCGGCCGACCCTGCGCATTACGGCACCGCGGTAAGGACCTCGCTCGTCCTCGTACGCTCGAGTGTCAGCTGTCGCGCGCTCCAGGCGGGCTTCAGTCTCGGCAATCAGGGCGGGGCGTTCAGTGACCTTGTCGGACCAGATCACAGAGGCGGGCGGCGCAGGTGGGGTCAGGGGACCGCCGAAGGCCCGGTCCAGGTCAGCGATGGGGACCACACGGCCGTAGCGCGGGTCGTGACCGTCGAGTCCTCGGAAGCCTTCTGCCCGCCAGAGGAGGACGTCCTCGGCGAGCCGCGTGCGCACACCCGGGGTGAGCTGTTCCGAGCTGATGTCGGCCAGTAAGACCATGCCTTCCGCCTCCCGGACGGGACCGCGTGTGAGTGTCCACAGCGCGGGACGGTAGCCGGGGCGGAAGGGCAGGACCCCGCCGGGAAGCGCGATGACCGACTCGACGATGTTCTCGCGCAGGAGGGCCGAGCGGAGCTGGGCGGCCTCGGTGCTCTTCAGTTCGTCGACGAGCGCGTCGGCCGGTCCGAGGACGAGGGCAGTGCAGCCGGGGCGGAGGAGGTAGGCGACGCGTTCGAGCTCCGTCAGGGCGGCGAGTACCGAGCGGTCCTCGCCGGGGCGGTACGGGAGCTGGGTGACGACGAGGTCCGGGTCCGCGAAGCGTTCCTCCAGGTCGGAGCCGGTCTGCACGTCTAGGTCGAGTTCGCTTACGCCCGCCAGCAGGAGGCGGCGGCGGGTGATGCGGGTGAGCCGGTCCTCGGGATCGGCGGCGAGGACGGTGACGCGGTCGCGGTCCTCCGTGTCGCCGAGGAGCGCGGCGAGCAGGTCACCTGCACGGGCGTGCGGGTCGGCGAGGGTGAGGGCCTCGCCTCGCTCGAGGCGGACGCGGAGGTCGGTGAGCTGGGTGAGCAGGCTCCGCAGCTCCGGGGTGACCGCGTCAGCGGCGAGGGAGTCCAGCCCGAGCCGGGAGCGGGCGGCGAGCAGCCACTCGTACGCGCCGCGCTCGTCGTAAGCGGACTCGATCAGGTCCTCGGCGAGGCGGGCGAGCGGGGCTGCCGTGGCGTCGATCGAGCGAAGCTCGCGGAGTACGAAACCGTCTTCGGCGTCGATCCGTTCGGCTCGGCGCATCAGCGCGGACCAGAGGGCCTCGTCGGCTTCGGCGTCGGCCGCGGAGGCCGGAGAGACGTTCGCGTCGTCGCCCAGTGGCCGGCCGTCGAGCTGGCGCAGGCACAGAAGGCTTCCCAGTGTCTCGACCAGCTGCCAGGGTGTGAACCGCTCCCGGAGCGCGATGAGGCCGAACAGGGCTAGCTCGGACCGGAGTTCCGCCGGGTTGGCGTTGCCCAGGCCCGACGCGATCAACCACTCGGACACCTGGGCGCCGTCGAACAGCGGCCTTGCCGAGCTCTCGGACAGGGGAGCGGGGAAGTCCGGGTGGCGGCGACGCCAGGTGGACACGACGGGGCGCTTCACCCGCGCGAAAGCGGCGATCTCGGACATCGACACCGGGAGGGGTGCTGGGGAAGCTAGTGTCGCGTCCGGCGGGTCAGTGATCACGGTGTCCCCCTTCCTCGTCGGTCCCTAGTTGCATCAGTCGCTTCGGCCAGCGGCTTGGTCGGCACTGTCGAACGTTGCCGTCTCCGCTTCTGCGGCCTTCCTGGCCGCACAGAACGATACGACGGCCTCGCGCTCAGTGTCTGCTTGAGATTGATAATGCGGGTTATCAATTATGACTGCTGGCTCCCGGCAAGGTCATCGCAATGATGGCAGTCAACGGTGTTTCAAGGGGTGGCCGTCCCTGTGGCCGGAGGGCAGTGGATCAGGCAACCTTCGTCAATTAGCCTGCCGTCAGAGGCAGTTGACGACCGTCGAGACAGGGGCACACAGAATGGGTGATCTGGCCGAAGCGGTGGCCAAGCTTGAGGAGCAGGTCGAGAACGTCCGTATGCTGCGGCAGATCGTGGAGCGTCTCGACATGGAGATCGCGGCGCGCATGGACGAGATCGAGACGATCGGCGGCGCGGTCCTCGATCTTCACGGTGACCTCGACAACCAGATCGCCGAGCACGACTACATGGCCGTCGAGCAGTCGGTTGCATCCCTGCGGGGAATGGTGGACGTGGAGGAGGTCCTTCCTGCGATCGACGCCGTACTGCTGCTCACTGCACTGCGCGACGACGAACCCGTGCCTGATCTCACTCTGCCTCTGTCGGCGTTCGAGGACAGCGACGCCGGTGAGCATCCTCGCCTCACACAGGAGGACCTGGACCGCGACTTCAAGGCGGACTTGGCAAGAGCGGACCAGCGCTGGGAGGAGTTCTGGGGCGACCACGCCTGGACGGAATCCGACGAGCGGGACTCCCACCTGGCCAAGCACCGTGCCGAAGCCGAGAGGGAAGCGATCAAAGACCGTGCCCGCCGGGCGGCAGCCCATATCGAGAAACTCGCTGACCACATCGGCGACACGCTGTGGCCTGACCTCGTCGAGGCGGTGGAAGCCGGCGACCGCAGGCGCGCGGTGCGAGCGCTGGCGGAAGCGCATGCTGCGGCACGGGAGACCGAACCCGCCTACAAGCTGTACGAGACCAACCTCTCAGTGCAGTACGAGTCGTCGCCCGTGTCTCTCGGCGCCGTGGGAGAGTACCTGAGTGGCTTCGAGACATGGTTGACGGCGCCTGAGGTTGAGTGACCTGAGCAGAGTGCCGTGAACAGCGCCCGCCCGGTGTGCGCCCGCCCGGGCGCCCTCAGCCCGCCAGCGCCTTCAGTCGCCGTACCGCCTCCTCCAGGACCTCCGTCCGCTTGCAGAACGCGAACCGTACGAACGGCGCCCCCGCCTCTCGGTGGTCGTAGAAGACCGCGTTGGGGATGGCGACCACCCCGGCCCGCTCCGGCAGCGCACGGCAGAAGGCGAAGCCGTCGCTCTCGCCGAGGGGGCGGATGTCGGTGGTGATGAAGTAGGTGCCCGCGGGCCGGAAGACCTCGAAGCCCGCCTCCGTCAGCCCCTCCGCCAGCAGGTCACGCTTGGCCAGCATGTCCTCACGGAAGGCCGTGAAGTAGCCGTCGGGCAGGGCGAGCGCCTCGGCGACGGCGTACTGGAACGGCCCCGACGAGACGTACGTCAGGAACTGCTTCGCCGACCGCACCGCCGTGACCAGGCCGGACGCCGCGGTCACCCAGCCGACCTTCCAGCCGGTGAACGAGAACGTCTTGCCCGCCGACCCGATCGTCACCGTCCGCTCCCGCATCCCCGGGAAACCGGCCAGCGGCAGGTGCTCGGCGTCGTCGAAGACCAGGTGCTCGTACACCTCGTCGGTCACGACCAGCAGATCCCGCTCGACGGCCAGCTCGGCGATCACGGCCAGCTCCTCGCGGGTGAGGACCGTGCCAGTGGGGTTGTGCGGGGTGTTGATCAGCAGCAGCCGGGTGCGGTCGGTGACCGCGTCGCGCAGCTCGTCGAGGTCGAGCCGGAAACTGCCCTCATGCGGGCGCAGCGTCACCGGCACGCGGGTGCCGCCCGCCATGGCGATGCAGGCCGCGTAGGAGTCGTAGTACGGCTCGAAGGCGATCACCTCGTCGCCCGGTTCGAGGAGCGCGAGCAGGGTCGCCGCGATGGCCTCGGTGGCACCCGCGGTGACCAGGACCTCGCTGTCGGGGTCGTACGACAGCCCGTAGCGCCGCTCCTGGTGCGCGGAGACCGCGGTGCGCAGCTCGGGGACGCCGGGACCCGGCGGGTACTGGTTGCCGCGCCCGTCCCGCAGGGCCCGCACGGCCGCCTCACGGACCTCCTCGGGCCCGTCGGTGTCGGGGAAGCCCTGCCCCAGGTTGATGGACCCGGTGCTCAGGGCCAGCGCGGACATCTCGGCGAAGATCGTCGTCCCGAACTCGGCGAGACGGCGGTTGAGCAGGGGGCGGGAGGTGGAGGTCATGCCGGTCATCCTGCGCCCAAGCTCTGGAGTTCCTCAACTCTGCTTTGGGCCGTGAGGCGGCCGGGCATCTGACTCCCACGCACCGAGCGGGAGGCGCCCACGGGGGGACGCCTCGGACCGCTTCGGGGGAACGGAAGGAGGCTGACGCCATGACCACAGTCATCGTGGGGGCGCTGGTCGCAGTTTTGTTCGTCGTGATCGTCGTGTCCATCGCTCGCCGCAGCGTAAGTCCCACCCACCGCTCGCACCGTGGCCGGTCGCACTCGAACTCGAGCTCGCACTCGTACGACAGCGGGGGCGGCGCGGCCGGCGGCAGCTGGTGGGCCGGCGGGGGAGGCGGCGGAGGCTCGTCCTGCGGGGGTGGCTCGTCCTGCGGAGGCGGGTCGTCCTGCGGGGGCGGCGGGGGCGGATGCGGTGGCGGAGGCAGCTGACACGGGGCAGCTGAGCTCCCGAGCAGGGGGAACCGCATCCGGACGGAGCGGGGCCGGTACCTGGGACCGGCCCCGCTTTTGTGCGCCCCGGCGCACGCCGGAGTTGAACAGTTGAGCTGATAAGCCCTCTGAGGGATGGAAAGCCCACGAACTTGGGTAAAAACGCTGTGGCGGCGCCACAGTTCATGATTCAGTGAAATTCACCAACGCAGCCCCTCGGAGTCCCGCGGACACCCCTTCTGACCGGCCGACTGGGCTGACCGGGCCGTCCCTCCCGGTGTCGGCCGGGTGCGCCGCCGGAGACCGACACCTCCCTCCCTTTCTTTGCGTGCTTGCGGAGCCGACCCATGCTCACGACCCTGAACACCGCCTATACCGACACGCGCGCGGCCGACCTCGCCTGGGCCCTGGGCCGGGAACCGCAGCCCGCCCTGGCCACGCTCGACCTCGAACTGACCGGCACGAAGCTTCAGTTGAGACTGCTCGGCGCGTCCCACCAGGTGCTCCTCGAGGAGGAGCGCGGCATCTGTTCGGAGACGGTGGCCTGCATGCCCGGCAGCAGCACGCCCCTGCCGCTCGGGGTGGCCAAGCGGGTGGGCGACTGGGAGTACGAGTTCGCGGCCCGGGTCGAGATGCTGTCGCCGGGCCAGTTCGCGGGCCGCGCACAGGAGTTGCTGGCCCTCGTCTCCGACCACCCGCAAGGCCTCGCCGGAGTCTTCCCCGGCAGCCCGCACGCCTTCACCGCGATGCTCGCCCAGCACCACGAGGGACAGGTGCACTGGCGGACCTGGCACGCGTACCCGCAGGACGGGCAGTTGGTGGCCACCCGGACCAGGGTGGGAGTGCGGGCGGTCGCGGCCACGCCACGGCACCGGGCGGGATCTCTGCGGTCCTGACGGTCCTGACCGTCCTGACGGTTCTGACAGTCCTGACGCAAACGTCCCCCGCCTCAACACCACACGTGTGGGTGACCCAGCGTGCCGCAGGCGTAACGTACCGTCGGCAACGTGATCGAACCGCACGCGCCCGCCCCGCCCGGTTCCCCGCCACCCTGGGCCGGCCCCGCGCGGCTCCCGGTCCGGCCGGGCACGGGACGGTTCCTGGTCCTTGCGGGCGTCTTCGTCTGCGCCGCCTGCGGACTCGTCTACGAGCTCGAACTCGTCGCCCTCGCCGCGTACTTGATCGGCGACTCGGTCACCCAGGCCTCCGTCGTCCTGTCCGTCATGGTCTTCGCGATGGGCCTCGGCTCCCTCGTCGCCAAGCGGCTGCGCCCCTACGCGGCGGCCGGCTTCGGCGCCATCGAGGCCGTCCTCGCGCTCGTCGGCGGATTGAGCGCGCTCGCCCTGTACGCCGTCTTCGCCTGGACCGGCGACTGGGGCGGGATGTGGGCCAGTGGCCCCCGCTGTCTCCTCGTCGCCTTCTCCCTCACCATCGGCCTGCTGATCGGCGCCGAGATCCCGCTGCTGATGGAGCTGATCCAGCGCATCCGGCGCCAGGACGCGGGCGGCGCGGTGGCCGACCTGTTCGCCGCGGACTACGTCGGCGCCCTCGTCGGCGGCCTCGCCTTCCCCTTCCTTCTCCTGCCCCTGCTGGGCCAGTTGACCGCGGCCCTGATCACCGGCGCCGTCAACGCGGTCGCCGGGGGCACGCTCGTCCTCGGCCTGTTCCGGCGCGACCTCACCCGCCGCGCCCGCTGGCTCCTGGTGATCGCCAACATCACCGTCCTCGGCGTCCTCGCCTCGGCCGCCGTCCTCGTCGACGACTTCGAGCGCGCGGCCCGGCACGCCGTGTACGGCCGTGACGTACGCGTGGCGCTCCAGACCGGCCTCCAGGAGGTCGTCATCACCGGCGGCACCGACGGCCGCCCCCTCGACCTCTTCCTCGACGGCCGCCTGCGGGTCAGCGGCCGCGACGAACGCCGCTACCACGAGGCGCTGGTCCACCCCGCGATGAGCGGCGAGCACACCCGCGTGCTGATCCTGGGCGGCGGCGACGGGCTGGCGCTGCGTGAGGTCCTGCGCCACCCCGGGGTGCACCGGGTCGATGTCGTCGAGGCCGACCCGGAGGTGGTGCGGTTGGCCCGCCGGGACCCTCCGCTGTCCGCCCTCAACGGGCAGGCGTATGACGACGACCGTGTCCACGTCATGACGGGCGACGCCTTCCAGTGGCTGCGCGCGGCCCCGCGGGCGACGTACGACGTCGTCCTCTCGGACCTGCCCGACCCCGGCATCACGGCCAGCACCAAGCTGTACTCGCAGGAGTTCTACGGCCTCGCCCGCCGTGCCCTGACCCCGACCGGCCGCCTAGCCGTGCACGCCGGGCCGGTCTCCTCCCGGCCCCGTGTCTTCTGGACCGTCGACACGACGCTGCGTGCCGCGGGGCTTCGCACCGCCCGTTACAGCGTCAGGGGAACTGTCACGGAGGTGGGTGTCGGGCGCCGCGACTCCGGCTTCACGGCCGGGCCGGACCGCTCGGCGGGGCCGACGCGGGCACCGGACGACTGGGGGTTCATCCTGGCGGGCCGGGGGGACCGGCCGGCGCTGCGGCTCGGCTCGGGGGAGGGGGCGCCGCGGTTGGGGACGTTGACGCGGGCGGGATTGGTGGCGGATGCGCGGGCGGCGGAGGGGACGCGGGTCGGGGGGCTGGCGGCGTCGACCCTGGTGCATCCGCGGTACGCGGGGTAGCGGGGTAGCGGGGTGGACGGTGGACGGGCGGGAGCCGGGAGCATACGCCCGCGGGAGGGTGGCCGGTGCGAATCCCCGGATGTTCGGGTGCGCTTCTCGCCATGCTGGGTAGGCTCGGGCCTCATGGAGCATGAGGTGTTCGTTCCGGTTGCGGCCGAGCGGCTCAGGGAGGTGCTGGCCGATCCCGTACGGGTCGCCCGGGCGGTCCCCGGGCTCCAGCAGGACGCCGGCGCCGAGCCGGTCGCCGGGCGGCTGAAGGTGCGGGTCGCAGGTCACACCATCACCTATCGGGGTGCCGCTCGGGTGTCCGCGCGGGAGGACGGGTCGTACGCCGTCGAGGGCGACGCGACCGAGGCGCGCGGCACCGGTTCGGTGAAGCTCGCGCTCACGGTGTGGGTTCGGGAGGCCGAGGGCGGCTCGGGGGCCACGGTGCGGTTCGAGGGGTCGGCTTCCGCGGACGGGCGGGTTGCGGAGTTCCCGGCCGAGGCGGTCGAGGCGGCTGTGGGACGGCTGCTGAACCGTTTCGGGGAACAGCTGGGGACGGTGGCGGATCAGGAGAGGGACAGGGACGCGGACGGGACTCCTGCCGACGAGACCGCCGACAGGACCGCTGACGAGACCGCTGACGAGGGCTTGGCGCCGGGGGAGTTCGAGACTCGGGTCACCAGTGACTTCGAGACGACACCGGATGCGGATGATGCTGCGGCGCCCGAGCCGGGGCCTGAGGCGGGCGCGCCTGTGGAGGCCGGTGGCGGTGCCGGTGCCGGTGCTGGTGACGCTGCCGGTGAGCCTCCCGTCGCTGAGGCGGCTCATGCTCGGCGGACGATGATCGGGCGTAGTGCGGAGGAAGTGGACCATGCGCCGCCGCGCGGGCGGTACGCGCCGGTCCCCGCGCCGCAGACGGTGGTGCCGAGTTCGGCGTTGCGGTGGGCGGCTCCGGCTGCGGCGGTGGTGTTGGCTTCGGCGATCGTGGTGAGTCGGGTGATCCGGCGCCGGCGGTGAGGTGCGTTTCCCCGCAGGCCATGAACCCCGCACGCGGAACACGCTCGCCAGTACCGGAACGGGTGCACCTGTGGGCCTCAGTCCGACGTTCGAGGACGAGGCCCTTGGGGCCGAGGCGAGGGGCTGGGGGCGGCAGCCCCCAGGGATGGGACGGGTAGGGGCGGCGGGGGCGAGGAACAACATGCCTATCCGTCGCCGTCCCCGCCCCCATCGACCGTCAACCGCCCCCTGCTCCGCACCCCCTCCAACGGCGGCGCCGTGATCGACCCGTGGTGGAGGCATTCGGGCTTGCGGCAGTCCGGGGGCAGGGGACGCACCGTCGCGAAGGCCACCACGGCCCCGATCACCAGCACCGCCGCACACCACACCATCGCCTGCCCGAACGAGTCGTCGAAGGCGGCCGGCGAGCGATACGCCTCCTCCCCCATCCCGGCGAGCAACGGCAGCGCGGCCACCGCGACGAGGCCCGCCGCTCGGGCCGCCGCGTTGTTGACACCGCTGGCCAGCCCCGCGCGGGCGGTGTCGACGGAGGCCAGGACGGTGGCCGTCAGAGGGGCCACGAGGGTGACCATGCCGAGGCCGAGGACGAGCAGGGCGGGCAGGACGTCGAGGAGGTACGAGGCGTCCGGGCCGACCCGCAGCATCAGCAGCATCCCGGCCGCGCACAGCAGGGGCCCCACCGTCAGCGGGATCCGGGGACCGATCCGGTCGGCGAGGGCGCCCGAGCGGGCCGAGAACAGCAGCATCAGGGCGGTCGTCGGCAGCAGCGCCGTACCGGCACCGAGAGCGGAGTAGCCGACGACGACCTGGAGCTGAAGGGCGCCGAGGAAGAAGAAGCCGCCGAAGGCCGCGTAGACGCAGAGGGTGACGAGGTTGACCGCCGTGAACTGGCGGGACCTGAAGATGTCCAGCGGCATCATCGGGTCGGGGCGATGGCGCTCGACGTACACGAAGGCGACCCCGGCCGCCACGCCTCCCACCGCGGTGAGGGCCACGACCAGCGAGCCCGACCGGGCCTCGATCAGCGCGTAGGTCACCAGGGCGAGGGACAGCGCGCCGAGGGCCGCGCCGAGTACGTCGAAGCGGGCGCCGTGGGCGCGGCCGTCTCCCGACTCGGGGACATGGCGTACGGCGACCGGCACGCACACCAGCGCCACCGGCACGTTGAGCAGGAACACCCAGCGCCAGCCCGGCCCGTCCACCAGCCAGCCGCCCAGGAACGGGCCCACCGCAGCGCCGATCCCCCCGAAACCCGACCACAGGCCGACCGCCCGACCCCGGTCGTCGGGATGGAAGGACGCCTGGATGAGCGCCAGCGAGCCCGGCGTGAGGAGCGCCCCGCCGACGCCCTGGAGCGCCCTGGCCGCGATGAGGACGCCGGCGTTCGGGGCGATCCCGCACAGCAGCGAGGCCGCCGCGAACCATACGACCCCGATGACGAAGATCTTGCGCCGCCCGTACCGGTCCCCCAGCGATCCGCCGAGCAGGATCAGGCCGGCCAGCGTCAGCATGTACGCGTTGACCGTCCACTGGAGCGCCGCGAGGTCGGCGTCGAGGTCACGGCCGATGCGGGGGAGGGCGACGTTGACGACGGTCGAGTCCAGCATCGCCATGCTGGAGCCGAGGACGGTGGTGAGCAGGATCCATTTGCCCTGCGGTGAGGCCAGCCGGACGTCGGGCATGTCCCCAGGTATACAGCGAGCCCGGCGCCATGGGCAGGCGCCGGGCTCGCAGGTCCCCGGATGAAACCCGGGAACTACTTGATCTTCGTACCCGTCGAGCGCAGGTTCGAGCAGGCCTCCGTCACGCGCGCGGCCATGCTCGCCTCGGCGAGCTTGCCCCAGGTCCGCGGGTCGTAGGTCTTCTTGTTGCCGACCTCGCCGTCGACCTTGAGGACACCGTCGTAGTTCTGGAACATGTGGGCCGCCACCGGACGCGTGAAGGCGTACTGGGTGTCGGTGTCGATGTTCATCTTGACGACGCCGTTGTCCAGCGCGGTCGCGATCTCCTCGGCGGAGGAGCCGGAGCCGCCGTGGAAGACGAAGTCGAACGGGGAGGTCTTGCCGTACTTGGCGCCGACACCCTCGTTGAGGTCCTTCAGCAGCTCGGGGCGGAGCACGACGTTGCCCGGCTTGTAGACGCCGTGGACGTTGCCGAAGGAGGCGGCGAGCAGGTAACGCCCCTTCTCACCGAGCCCGAGGGCCTCGGCCGTACGGATCGCGTCGTCGACGGTCGTGTACAGCGAGTCGTTGATCTCGTGCGAGACGCCGTCCTCCTCGCCGCCGGTCGGGGTGATCTCGACCTCGAGGATGATCTTCGCGGCGCGGGCGCGCTCCAGCAGCTCCTGCGCGATGGCGAGGTTGTCGGCGAGGGTCTCGGCCGAGCCGTCCCACATGTGCGACTGGAACAGCGGGTTCTCGCCGCGCGCGACGCGCTCCTCGGACACGGCGAGCAGCGGGCGTACGTACCCGTCGAGCTTGTCCTTCGGGCAGTGGTCCGTGTGCAGGGCGACGGTGATGTCGTACTTCTTGGCGACGATGTGCGCGAACTCGGCCAGGGCGACGGCGCCGGTGACCATGTCCTTGCTGTGCTGGCCGCCGAGGAACTCCGCACCACCCGTGGAGATCTGGATGATGCCGTCGCTCTCCGCCTCCGCGAAGCCGCGCAGGGCCGCGTGCAGGGTCTGGGAGGAGGTCACGTTGATGGCCGGGTAGGCGAACTTGCCTGCCTTCGCCCGGTCGAGCATCTCGTTGTAGACCTCGGGGGTTGCGATGGGCATCTGTCCGCTCCTTGGAGTGTGCGGGTTGACGTGCAGCGTTACTGCTTGTTTCTTACGGCCCTGACCTAGACCTTGGGGGGTGTGTGACGTCGTCGTCGGCCCCATCTTTCCAGACGAACCGGGATGCTCCGAGCGCCTGTACGCCGGGGGTTCAGTCGAGGCCGAGCTCGTCCTTGGAGTAGGCGAACAGGTACGGCACTCGGGCGCCCGCCTGGATCTTCTCGGCGGCGCCGGTGGCCCGGTCGACGATCGTCGCGACGCCGACGACCTCGGCGCCCGCCTCGCGCACGGCCTCCACGGCGGTGAGCGGCGAACCCCCGGTGGTGGAGGTGTCCTCGACGACGAGCACCCGCCGCCCCGTGATGTCCGGCCCCTCGACCCGGCGCTGAAGGCCATGCGCCTTCGCGGCCTTGCGCACCACAAAGGCGTCCAGCCGCTTCCCGCGGGCGGCGGCGGCGTGCAGCATCGCGGCGGCGACGGGGTCGGCGCCCATGGTGAGCCCGCCCACCGCGTCGAACTCCAGCTCGGCCGTCAGATCGAGCAGCACCTGCCCGACGAGCGGGGCCGCCTCCCCGTCGAGGGTGATACGCCGGAGATCGACGTAGTAGTCGGCCTCCAGACCCGACGACAGGGTCACCTTGCCGTGCACCACGGCCTTGTCCTTGATCTGCTGCAACAGCTCGCCACGTACGTCAGTCATGCCGCCAGCTTAGAGGCGCCGCCAGCTCCAGACGGTCGTGGCCTCGAGCGGTTCCAGGAGCGTGACCAGGCGAGGCAGGCTGTTCAGCCCGTTGGGCGGCCCGGTCTGCGGCTCGACGCACACGGCGGCCTCCTGCTCGTCGTACACGACCACCCACTCGTCCCGGCTGCTCACCTTCAGCTCCAACTGCCCCGGCCACGTGAGCGTGACGTCGACCCCGCCCGGCATCCCGAAGCAGTCGTCCCAGGGCCCGGGGACCGGCTCGATCCGCTCCCCGGTGGGGAGGTGATCCTCCCCGCGCTCCTCCTGCCACCCAGGTGTGAAGTCGAGCCGGACGTCCTGCGCCCCCTCCCCGCCGAGATTCCGGTTGAACCAGGGATGCCAGCCGATCTGCGCCGGAAAGGACGTCTCGTACGTCTCGACGGCCATGGTGAGGCTGAGACTGTCCTGCGCGAGCCGCACGACCTGCGTGACCCGGCCGGCGTAGGGCCACGGCTCGACCAGGTCGTACGTGATGACGGCCTCGTCACCGGCGACCCGGACGACCTTCCAGGCACCGTCCCGGACCGTGCCGTGGATGGCGTGCGGCGGCGCGTTCAGCGGCATCTGCCGCACGACGGCGCCGTCCATGAACCGCCCGTCCCGAATCCGCCCGCACCAGGGAACCATCGGAAAACACCCGTACCGCTCCCCCTGCCGCAGCAACTCCCGCCCCGCGACCCGAAGCCCCCCGACCCGCCCGCCGTTCCCCGGCAGCACGTCCACCTCCGCGTCACCCGCGGTCAGCGTGATGTGTTCGTTACTCACGGGATGACCCTACTGGGGCGATCAAGACGACGGTGCAGGCATTCCGGCCTGTCCCGGTCCGAGGACGAGGACACAGCTTTTGAGCTGCGGTGACTGTTATCGCTTCAGCTCGGCGTACGCCTCGGCGCTGCTGTCCTGAAGGAACTGCCAGCAACGCTCCGTCTCGTCCTTCTCGTTGATCTCGCCGGCAGCACGGGCGAGGGCCGCGAGGCAGCGCAGGAACCCGCGATTGGCCCGGTGGTCCCAAGGGATGGGCCCATGTCCCTTCCACCCGGCACGGCGCAGGGAGTCCAGACCGCGGTGATAGCCGGTGCGCGCGTAGGCGTACGACTCGATGACTCGCCCCGCCTCGAAGGCGTCGTCGGCGAGCATCGCCCAGGCGAGCGAGAACGTGGGGTGCTTTGCCGCGACCGCGGCCGGGGGCTGGGACTCCTCGCCCAGCAGGCGGTACGCCTCCTCGTTCTCCGGGAGGTAGGTCGGGTCCGGGCCGCCGAGCAGGTTCTTGTGCGTCGTCATGGAAGCAGTCTGCCACTGGCCGAGTTCAAGCAGGCATGGTCTTCCGCTCCGGTGCTCAGGTGACGGACGGGAGCCGGGGCCCTGATGCCATTCCGGGGAAGTCGGTTCCATCGCCAGGGCGTGATGAACAAGCCATTGTCGATGTTCTGGCTGAAATTGTGCTGCAAGATCGATGTCATGTACGAATAAGGAACACACACCGCGCCTGGGGAGTTGGGGCGCGGTGATTTCACGGTTTCCTGACCCGGAACCCGTTTCGGTATCTCACGGGGAGACAATCGAATGAACAAGGGCATACGTATGCGCCTGATGTCCGGGGCTGCCGCCGCTTTCGCGGCCGGAGCCCTCGTGCTGACGGCGTCGCCTGCGCACGCCACGAAGGCCTCCACTTCGGTGGGCCTCCCGGGCGGCAACAAGATCTCGATCAACGCATGGCACTGCGGTTTCTACGTCACGACCTGTGACTGGAAGGCGTCCACGAAGATGTCGGGGTCGAACCCGGCCAAGGCGAAGTGGATTCAGAACCGCGCCGAACTGGCGGCCCACGGCATCAGCGTCTCCATCACGATCTCCAAGAACCCCGAGGCCACGCTCACGATGAAGAGCCGGTCCCTGGGTGAGGTGCGCTGGAAGAACACCAACGCCAAGATCTCCGACACCTACGGCCAGATGCGCCCGGGCGGTGCCACCACCTACGTGTCGACCAAGAGCTGCGGCTCGGCCAAGGTCACCAACTCGATCAACGTGAGCGAGAAGTGCGCCTACGCGGGTGCCGCTTGATCATCTTCCGCTTCGGCTGAGCTGATGCGGCGCGTGAACTGAGTAAAGGTGTCACACCGTCAGGGCCCGGCGGTGTGACACCTTTTCGTAAGCTTGAAGGACGACGCACGGGGGCGTTCGGTGAAATTCAGTGCGGCGACGCCCGGCGGAAAGCTGGCGTCCCGATTTGTCGGGGCGGTCATGTGTGCCGCCGTCATGACGTCATGCACATCCGCGTCCGATGAATCCGGGAGGCGTGAATCCGCCGCTGCCCGGCAATTCGACCTTCTGGTCAGTAAACAGAACGGCTATTACTACCATCCGTTCCTGCGCCAACAGCCGGCGGGGCCGCAGGCACAGTCTTTCGCGCTGCGGACGCTGTCCGAACTGGGCCGTGACCCCAAGACCAGCATGGCCTCGGCCCAGGTCAGGTCGTTTCGCAGGGGAGCATTGGAGACCTCCTCGCTCTGGGGGCGCGACTGGCTGATCCCGCTGCGGCGGGCCGGCGCCGACGAGGCGCTGGGCGCCGGCGACGCGGCGGAGGTGAACAAGGCCCGGGCCAAGGGCGGCTGGTACGTCGACTCCGCCCTCGGCGGCGACGGGGACGCGGCGCGCCTGGGCGGCACCTGGGCCGCCCTCGAAGTGCTCGACTCCCTCGGGCGCCTGGACGACCTCCCGGCGGCGGACCGGGCCGTCACCGTCGCGTGGCTGCGCTCGCTGGCCGAGAAACCCCGGGCGCTCGACCAGAGCAGCGCCCTGGCCCGCTCGCTCAAGCTGCTGAAGGAGCCCGTTCCTCGCAGCCTCAGCCGGATCGCGGTTCCGCGCACGGACGACTTCGCGGACCTCACGCCCGACGACAGGGCGACCCGGCTTGCCGACACCTACAGCTATGTCCTGATCCAGGAGGCGGCGGGGAAGCGGCCCACCGTGAACCGCCGGGTCTGGGAACCGGTGCTCCGGGACGGCGCGGCGACCCTTCCCTACGAGCAGCTCTACGAGCTGGTCCTCGTGCTGAAGGCGGCCGGTTCGCCGAAGAGCGTGTTCGCGCCGGTGCTGAAGAGGCTCGACGGCGAACGGCTCGACGACGGGACGGTACGCGACCCCGACGCCTACCTCGGTAACCCGGACGCCTCCCTCTTCGTGCAACGTCTGCGGGCGGTGGCGGGCTGGTCGCACGAGGATCCCGGGCTGCTGGCGGCGCTGGAGCGCGAGGAGAAGTCCGGCGACGTCAGCCAGGAAGGCGCCGAGCGGCTGAACCGTGCCGCCCTGCGCAAGGTCACCGCGGGCGGCGACACGAGCGAACAGGCGCGGCACCTGTGCGCCGACCCGCGGGTGCTGCCCACGACCGTGACCGAACGGAACGCCAGGCAGTGGCAGCGCACCGCCCTCATCTGCACCGACGCCGGCGCCTCGACCGCGGCCCCGACGATCGGGACATGGAGTGCGGACACTCCGGACGGGGTGGTGGCGGCAGCCACGGTGGCCGTCGGGCTGGCCGACAGCGGCCACCGCGACCGCGTCCCGTCCTGGATCACCGCCGACGCCCTGAAGCAGTGGGCCCGCAACCCGGACCGGTTCACCTCCGTCTACGACTACACGCTCGTCGTACGGGCCTACGCGCTGCTCGGCGGCGCACTGGACGCGACGCTGCGCGAAGCCCTCGGGCGCGGCGTCACGCCGTACAAGGGGTGCCCCGGGCTGCCCGGCCTGTACCAGGTCGGCCGCGGCGACGACGCCTGCGACCTGAAGACCACCTGGGGCGTGTGGACCCTGGACCGGCAGCTGAACGGCTCCATGGGATGGTTGCCGACCGGTATCCCGAGTGACAGAAAGTGAGCGAGAGTTCGGTGAGCGCATTGCTGCGGGCCGAGGGCGTGGGCAAGTCCTACACCCTGCGGGGAAGGAGGGTCGACGTCCTGCGCGGCGTCGACCTCGCCGTGAGAGGAGGCGAGGTCACCGCCTTGGTCGGCCACTCGGGCTCCGGGAAGACCACACTCCTGCACATACTCGGGCTGCTGACCCCGCCGGACAGCGGCCGGGTGTTCGTCGAGGGCGCCGACGGCACGGGGCTCGTCGACACCTCGGGTCTGGCGGACGGGGCGCTGGCGGATCTGCGCCGCAGCAGGATCGGGTTCGTGTTCCAGTCGTACAACCTGTTGCCGCAGCACTCGGCGCTGCGCAACGTCGTCCTGCCGTTCCTCGGCCGTCGCGGCGACGGCGAGGCACGCGCTCGCGCGCTGCTGGCGCGGGTCGGGCTCGCGGAGCGTGCCGACCATCTGCCCAGTGAACTGTCGGGCGGCGAGCAGCAGCGGGTGGCGCTGGCACGGGCGTTGATCAACGACCCGCCCGTCGTGCTGGCCGACGAGCCGACCGGGAACCTCGACACGGAGAGCGAGGAGGTGCTCCTCGGGCTGTTCCGGGAACTGGTGGACGAAGGCCGGGCGGTGCTGCTGGTGACGCACAACCCGGCGGTGTCGGAGTTCGCGGACGTGGTGCACCGCCTGGACAAGGGAGCGTTCACGTCGCCGGCCGAGGGTTCGCGGACCGAGAACGCGGCCGAGCGAGTGGAGACGGAGAGCGCGGAATGAACATCTTCAGTCTGGCGCTGGCCAATGTCCGTGCTCTGCGCCGCCGGTTGTTCGGTCTCGTGGCGCTGGTCTCGGTCGCCGCCGCCGTCTGCCTCGGCGCTCTCGGCATCGCCGACCGGGCGCAGGGCGCCGCCGATTCCGGCGTCAAGGAGAGCAGCGCCAACCGCAGCATCACCGTCGACAAGCCCACCGACCGGCCCGACACCCCGCAGCTGACGGACCGTACCGCCGCCCGGCTTGCGAAGCTGCCCCGCGTCGAGTCGGTGCAGCCCCGGGCGCAGGTCTCGTTCGGCGTGCTGACCAAGGCGGGCGACACCGTCCTGCTGTATGCGACGACCTACCGGTCCGCCCTGACGCCGCCGGTCACCAAGTCCGTACGCAAGAACCTCTTCCCGCTGAAACCCGGCGAGATCGTGGCCCCGGCCGCTTCCCAGGGCGTGAACCTGAGCAAGCTGGTGGGCCAGGAGATCGACATCGAGACCACCCGGTACGTACGGCAGGGCGAGGGCACCGGAGTCACCAGCCACGCCCGCCTGGTAGGGGTGTACGACCCGACCTGGCAGCTGGACAACCCGGATGCCGCGTACGCCGCCGACGCCACCGTGATCAAGTGGGCGGCGCAGCGGTCCGGGGAACCGGTGGACAGTTACCTGTCCACCGTTGGCTACGACCAGCTGACCGTGGTCGCGAAGACGGCGGCGGACGTGCCGGCCGTGACCAAGGAGGTGCAGCGGCTGGGCTATCCGGCGGTCACCCTCCAGCAGCAGCTCGACGCCCTCCCCGCCGTGCTGGAGATGATCAAGGTCGTCGGCCAGGTTCTGCTCGGTGTGCTCGGGGTGCTCGCGTTCGTCGGCGCCGTCACCGTGACCGGCGCGCTGTCGCGGCAGCGCGCACAGGAGATCGGCATCCTCAAGGCAGTCGGTTTCCGCACCAGGTCGGTTCTGACGATGCTGGTCACGGAGATGGCACTGGTCGGTGCCGTGGCCGCGCTGATCGGTACCGCGCTCGGCGCGGTGCTCGGCGGCGGTGCCGCGGCGCTGCTGCGGGGCAGCGCTGACCTGGCGCCGTACGTCAAGGGCTGGGTGCTGCTGCCGTCCGCGGGCACCCTGCTTCTGCTCCTCGGCCTGACGGTGCTGGTGGTGGCGATGGGTTCGCTGGCCCCGGCACGCAGGGCGGCGAGGATGTCCCCCACAGATGCGATGAAGGACTGGTGAACCACCCCCCATGCCGTACCTCACGACACGTAAGCACCGCACACGGCTGACCGGTCCGGCCCGAGCAATCCTCCTCCTGGCCGCGCTCAGCTCGACGGCCGCGCTGACCACGGCCTGTTCCGGCCCGGGCGGGGTAGACCTGGGTGACGACTGGAAGGGCTCCCGGACCTTCGCGCTCGCCAAGGTCAACGGCCTCGTGACGGTCGTCGGGATCAACCCGGACAAGACCAGGGCGGAAAGCCTGGCCGTCGTGCCCCAGCAGGCCGACGACGACGATTCGATCAGCCCGCACATCGTGCAACTGGCCGACGGGCGCTGGTTGTTGACCGTCCCCCGCAAGGATGGCAAGCCGGACCGGCGGTACGAGATCAACCGCACCGACCACACCCTGGACGGCATGACGGGCGATGAGCGGCTGCGCCGTATCACGCCGGGCAAGACCCTGGTCGCCGAGGCCGCGGGTCTGCCCGACGGAAAGTCGGCGGGCGGCACCGCCGAATCCAGCGTGCTGGTCAAGGACCCGGCAGACTGGACCACCAAGCGCCAGCTGAAGGTCCCCGGCACCATTGAACTCGCGGCCTCGGATCCGGCGTCGGACATGATCTGCCTGGGCAGCGGCTCGGGCAGTGACACCAAGGTCTCCGTAGCGAACCTGACCGACGGCAAGGTCACGCCCGTACCCGTGCCGAGTGGTCTGGAGGTCACGGATCTCGCGTGTCCCTCCGGCCGTCCGGTCGTCGTCGGCTCCCCGGCCTCGGCGAAGTCCCGTGACGTCAAGATCTCCCTCAAGCGCACCGCCGCCGAGACGGTGGTCACGGTGGACGGAGGCCGGGTCGACGCAGTGGCGGCGACGGACTCGTCGATCGTGGTCGCGGCGGCCACAGGCAACGACACCGAGCTGGTGGAGGTCGATGCCGCGAACGGAAAGGAACTGCACCGCGCCCGCGTCAAGGACCTCGCCGCGTCCCTGAGCATCACCCCCACCTCGACCGGCTGGCTCGTCTACGCCGAGCAAACGGTGACCCGGGTGAACCTCGTCACCGGCAAGACCAAGCAGTTCGACCTGCCGGGAACCCTCCTGGACTCCTGACCCTGGCCGTGATCACGGGCTGATCACGCACCGCGCAGCGGGACACGTGCGGACCAGTGCGGACTACCGAGCGTAGTTCTCCCTGGTCCGCAGTGCTTTCGCTGCGAACCCGCAGGTCATCCCCACCCCTCACGGGAATGCGCTGACCCGGGCGGGCCTTGCGATGCGGGGGGAGATACCTGAGGATGCCGGGTGGGGACCGGGGCCCCTTTGCCGATAACGGCAGGGCGGACCGCTACCCGGAGTTACACAGGAGACAGCAATGTCCCACCCTCAGGAGCTCGAGACTCCCAATCTCGACTTCGCCGGCACGACGCCGTACGAGGACTACGTCAAGGCGGACGTGCTCACCCACCTCCAGCACACCCTCTCCGACGACCCCGGAGAGATGGTCTTCCTGGTCACGACCCAGGTCATGGAGCTGTGGTTCACGGTCATCGTCCACGAGTGGGAGACAGCGGCACGCGCCCTGCGCGAGGACCGGCCCGACGTGGCGATCGACGCCCTGAAGCGTTCCGTACGGGAACTGGACGCCCTGAACGCCTCCTGGAAGCCGCTCGGCCAGCTCACGCCGGCCCAGTTCAACGCGTACCGCAGCGCCCTCGGCGAGGGCTCCGGCTTCCAGTCCGCGATGTACCGCCGGATGGAGTTCCTGCTCGCCGAGAAGTCCGCGTCCATGCTGGTCCCGCACCGCGGCGCCCCCCGCGTCCACGCGGAACTGGAGAAGGCCCTGCACGAGCCGAGCCTCTACGACGAGGTGCTGCGCTTCCTCGCCCGGCGCGGCCGCGCCATCCCGCAGAGCGTGCTGACGCGCGACGTGTCCCAGCGGTACGAGCCGTCGGACGCGGTGGAGGCGGTGTGGACCGACATCTACTCCGGTGACCAGAACTCCGAACTCACCCGCCTCGGCGAGGCGTTGACCGACGTGGCCGAACTGGTCTGGCGCTGGCGCAACGACCACCTGGTCGCCACCCGGCGCGCGATGGGCGCCAAGTCCGGCACGGGCGGCTCGGCCGGGGTCGCCTGGCTGGAGAAGCGGGCGCGGAAGAACGTCTTCCCGGAGCTGTGGACGGCCAGGTCCCATGTCTGAGATCGGGGAAGGGATCGGGGAAGAGCCCGGGAAAGAGTTCGCGGAACTCGCCGCCAGGGCGGAGAAGCTGGACGCGGCCGACGAACTCGCCGCCAAGCGCGCTGAGTTCGTGCTCGACGAGGTCGTCTACCTCGACGGGAACTCGCTGGGCGCCCTGCCGGCCAAGGTGCCGGGACGGGTCGAGGACGTCGTCCTGCGGCAGTGGGGCCGGCTGCGTATCCGGTCCTGGGAGGAGAGCGGCTGGTGGACCGCGCCGGAGCGGATCGGCGACCGGATCGCCCCGCTGGTCGGCGCGGCGCCGGGCCAGGTCGTGGTCGGCGACTCGACAAGTGTCAATGTCTTCAAGGCACTTGTGGCGGCCGTCCGGATGGCAGGGGAGGGCCGGGACGAGATCCTCGTCGACGCGACCACCTTCCCCACGGACGGGTACATCGCCGAGTCGGCGGCGCGCATGACCGGCCGTACGCTGCGCCCCGTGACGCCCGCGGAGGTGCCGGCCGCGCTGAACGACCGTACGGCCGCGGTCCTGCTGAACCACGTCGACTACCGCACCGGCCGGCTGCACGACCTGCCCTCCCTCACGGCCGCGGTGCACACGGCGGGGGCGTACGCCGTCTGGGACCTCTGCCACAGCGCGGGCGCGCTGCCGGTCGGCCTGGACGAGCACGGCGTCGACCTGGCGGTCGGTTGCACGTACAAGTACCTGAACGGCGGGCCGGGTTCACCGGCGTACCTGTACGTACGCCGGGACCTCCAGGACCGCTTCGACTCGCCGCTGCCCGGCTGGAACTCCCACGCCGACCCCTTCGGTATGCGCGGCGACTTCACCCCGGCGGACGGCGCGCTGCGCGGTCGTGTCGGCACGCCGGACATCCTCTCCATGCTGGCCCTGGAGGCCGCGCTGGAGGTCTGGGAGGGCGTGTCGGTCGAGGCGGTGCGGGCCAAGTCGCTCGCGTTGACGGACTTCTTCCTGGAGTGCGTCGCCGCCCATGTGCCCGAAGGCCGTGTGGAGTCGGTGACTCCGGTGGCCCACGGGGAGCGCGGCAGCCAGGTGGCGCTGCGGTGCGAGGGCGCCGGGGACGTGATGAAGGCGCTCGTCGAACGGGGCGTGGTCGGCGACTTCCGCCACCCCGACGTGCTGCGTTTCGGTTTCACGCCGTTGTACGTGGGGTTCGCGGACGTGGAGCGGGCGGCTCGGGTGCTGGCGCGGGTGCTGGCTGAGGTGCCGTAGCCCTCGTGCGGCTGTCGTGGTGGTGGGCGCCGTACTGGCCGACGTACACCCCCGCCACGGCAGCCGCGTGCGCGGCCCGCGCGGCGCGCTCGGCGGCGGGGGCGTCGGGGACCAGCCCGGTCGTCAGCAACTGGTAGTAGAGGGGAGCCGACACCGCCCGTACGACCTCCTCGGCGTCCGTTCCGACCGGCAACTCCCCCCGTGCGACGCCCTGTTCGACGCACGGTGCCCACTCCGCCACCCGGACCTCGTAGAACCGGCGGAGCGCCTGCGTCGTACGTTCGTCGCAGGTCGCCGCGGCGATGACGGCGCGGAAGAGGGCGCCCTGGCGGGGATCCGCCAACGTCCGTTGCACCAGTGCGGCGTTGGCCCGCAGGTCCCCCAGCACGGACCCGGTCTCCTCGCGCGGCAGCGACTGCTCGGCCATGTCCGCGAGCAGGTCGGCCACCAGCCCGGTCACCGAGCCCCAGCGCCGGTACACGGTCGTCTTGCCGACGTCGGCGCGGCGGGCGACGTCGGCGAGGTCGAGGCCGTCGAAACCCTGCTCCACCAGGATGTCCCCGGCCGTGCGCAGTACGGCTGCGCGGACACGCGCGGTACGCCCTCCGGGACGTACGGTGCCGGGTTCGGCGGACATATCGGCCTCCTTGGTGCGGGGTCGGTCTGCGGTGCGTGCCGCGATGCCAGCGTAACGAAACAGCAGAACCGTTTACCCCTCACCCAGCGTGACATCCGCGTGTCCACGCACGTCACCCGCCTGATACCGTCCCCGCCAACGGCCGAGTTCCCTGGTCCGCCACCCCCGCTTTCGTCCAAAACCGTTTCTTCGCTGAGAGGTTGGAGCATGCCGGACGACGTCGCAGCAGCCCGGGCCGCCGCCGAAGAGGAGTCCGCCTTCTCGCACCCGCCCGTCGATCCCGACGCCATCGCTACCTACGGTGACCACCCCGACCAGGTGATCGACTTCTACGCCCCGCGCGGCGAGACCGCCCCCGGCGACCTGGCCCCGCTGGTCGTCGTCCTGCACGGCGGGGCGTGGCGGGCGCCGTACGACCGGCGGCACGTCACGCCGCTCGCGGACTTTCTCGCGCGGCGGGGGTTCGCGGTGGCCAATGTGGAGTACCGGCGGGGGGCGGAGGCCGGGGACAGCGCGGGGGGCGCGGTGAGCCCGGGTGGTGAGGGCGGTGTCGGCGGCGGGCCGGTCGCCGGGCGCTGGCCGGACACCTTCGACGACATCGCCGCCGCGCTGGACGCGCTGCCCGCGCTCGTGCGGGAGACGCTCCCGCAGGCCGACCCGCGCCGGACCGTCCTCACCGGCCACTCCGCCGGCGGCCACCTGGCCCTCTGGGCCGCGGCTCGCCATGTCCTCCCCGCCGACTCCTCCTGGCGCACCGACCGCCCGGCGCCGCTGCGCGGCGTGGTCGCCCTGGCCCCGATCGCCGACTTCACGGTCGCCGACAAGCTGGACGTCTGCGGGGGCGCTGCGCGGCAACTCCTGGGCGGAGCAGTGGAGTTCGCCGAGCGTCGGCCCTACGCCGATCCCGCGCTGCTGCTCCCGACCGGCATCGCGACGACCCTCGTCCAGGGCCGCACGGACAACGTGGTCCCGCAGGCGGTCGCCGAGTCCTATGCGGACGCGGCGGCGAAGGCGGGGGAGGTGGTCGGACTGACGTTACTGGAGGACGTCGGCCACTTCCCGCTGATCGATCCGGCGGCGGACGCGTGCGCGGTGGTGGTGGAGGAGATCGCGCAGTTGGCGTGGTGAGGTGCGACATCCGCAGCGTGAGGCGTTGCGCGCCCCCTGCATACCCGTAATACCTGAGAGCTACGTCGCAGGTGAGCTCTCCGGCGTGACGCGGACGACGACGCCTGATCCGTAACTTCCCCTCCAGACAAGCCCGATGGCCGGGCGGACGGAGGGGGAGACGACCGTGGGGCGTACTACGGGGGCAGCCCAGGCGGGTGTGCCGGTCCAGGCGACAGCGCGGGGCAGGGCGAGCGGGCCACGCGAGCCGAAGCAGGGCGGCCGCACCCACAGGCTGCGTCGAGCTCTCCTCGCCACCCTGATCACCGGTGCCGTGGTCGTCCCGCTGTCCGGGGCCACGCGCCCCGGGATACCCGCCCCGGCACCGGCCGCCCTCGCCGCCCCGGTGACCGCGGCGACGCTGGACGAGACGTATGCCGCCCATCGCGCCAACGCCGCCGAGGCGTCCCGCATGGCCGCGGCCCACGGCGCCCGCGAACGCGCCACCGCGGACCGTGCGATGGCCGACCCGGCCCGCCACTTCCTCTCCTTCGACGGCCGCGGCGCCGGCCTGGCGACGGAGGTCTTCGGCGACCTGGCGCACGCCGACCGCGTCGCGGTCCTGGTCCCGGGCTCCGACACCTCCATCGACACATACGGCCGTTTCCGCGACGCCGCCCGCGCCCTGCACGAACGGCTCACCCGGCAGGCCCCGCAGGACACGGGCACCGCGGTGGTGGCCTGGCTCGGCTACGAGACACCGGCCACGGTCAGCACCACGGTCACGACGCCGGGCCGGGCCGAGGAAGCGGCCCCGAAACTCCGGGAGTTCGTACGGCAGCTGCGTGCCGTCACGGCCGGCAAGGGGGCGCACATCTCACTGCTCTGCCACTCCTACGGTTCGGTGGTCTGCGGACGCGCCGCCTCCCACCTCGCCGTGGACGACATCGCCCTGGTCGGCAGCCCCGGCACCGGCGCGGACACCGCCGCGGCCCTGCACACCCCGGCCCGCGTCTGGGCGGCTCGCGGCAGCGACGACTGGGTGGCGGAGGTCCCGCACGTCCGGCTCGACCTGCTCGGCACCACGGTCGGCTTCGGCACCGACCCGGTGTCCCCGTCCTTCGGCGCCCGGGTCTTCGCGGCGGGCACCGGCGGTCACAGCGACTACTTCAGGCCGGGTTCGACATCGCTGGCCAACCTGACCCGCATCGTCCTCGGCAAAACTCCGGAGGCGCCCCATGGCTGAGTCCCCCGTCTCCCTGTGGACGGGCGTGCGGCAGGGCGCCGCCCGCGTCGACGCCGCCACCCCCGCCGGACGGGACCGGGCGGTCGATGCCCTGCGTGCCTTCGCCGTCCTCGGCGTGGTCCTCGGCCACTGGCTGGTCACGGCCCTGGTGGCGGACGGTGACGGAGCAGGCCTGCACACCGCGAGCCCGCTGCGGCACATGCCCTGGCTGGCCCCGGTCTCCTGGGCCTTCCAGACGCTCGCCGTGTTCTTCCTGGTCGGCGGCCATGTGGCGACCCGCGGCTACACCTTGGCCCGGGCGCGCGGCACGACGTACGGACAGTGGCTCCGGTCCCGGCTGTCCCGCCTGTTCAGACCGGTGGCGGCCGTCCTCACCCTGTGGACAGTGGCGTCGGCTCTGCTGTTCCTGTCGGGCACGGACGTCGACACGATCGACACCCTGGCCCAACTGGCCCTGTCCCCCCTGTGGTTCCTCCTGGTGTTCGCGGCGCTGACGGCGGCGACACCTCTCCTGCTCCGGCTCAACCCCCTGTGGCCCCTGGCCGTCGTCCTCCATGTGGACCTCCTCCGATTCGGGCTGGGCGCCCCCGCCTGGCTCGGCTGGGTGAACGTGGCGGCCGGCTGGCTCGTGCCGTACACCCTGGGCGCGGCCTGGACCCGGGGTGAGCTGGAGCGCCGTCGCGCGGGCTGGATCCTGCTGACGGGCGGCGCGGCGGCGACGGCCGCGCTGGTCGCCTGGGCGGGCTACCCGGCGTCGATGGTCGGCGTCCCCGGCGCGGGCATCTCCAACCTCGACCCGCCGACGCTGGCCGCCGTGGCCTTCGGCCTGGCCCAGTGCGGCCTCGCCCTGCTGCTGCGCGAGCCCCTGCGCCGCGCGATGAGCCGCCCCCTGGCCTGGGCGGCGGTGGCCCTGCTCAACCTCTCCGCGATGACGGTCTTCCTCTGGCACCAGACGGCCCTGATGGCCACCACGGCCACGCTCCTGCCGACGGGTCGCCTCCCCGGCCTGCACACCGCCCCCGACCACCTGGGCTGGGTCGCCGCCCGGCTGGCGTGGCTCCCCTTGTTCGCCCTGGCGCTGGCCCTGTGCTGGGCGGCATTCCGTACCTACGAGCAGGGCCCGCGCCGCCCGACCGGCCGCCCGTCCAAGGTCGTCCGATCCCACCCGGCCTCTCGGGGCAGTGACACGGAGGCACACCACCATGCCTAGGGTTGGTCATGTGACGCAGACGGGGAGCCGGCACGCGGTCGTGAGCCGGGTACGGCGCTGGTCGCGGGTGCTGCGCGACGACCTGTGGACCCTCAGGGCGGACCCGCTGCCCCCCTCCGCGTGGTTGCGCTGGCTGCCGCACGGCGTGCTGTGCCTCGCCGCGCTCGGCATCGCGCTCGGCGACATGGCACAGCTCCAGGACAACGGCGGGCTGGCGTTCGGGATCGCGTTCCCGGTCGCCCTCGCGCAGGGCGGCGCCGTGGTGTTCGCCCTGCGGCGGCCTGTTCCGGCCTGGTGGCTGTCGATGGCGGCCACCGTGATCGGGGCCCTCACGGTGCGTCAACGGCTGCTGTCCGGTGACGCGCAAGATTTCACCTGGCCGTGGACGTCGGCCGGGCTCATCGCGCACCTGCTCGTGCTGCTGCTGCTCACGCTTCGGGTGCCCACCCGGGTGTCCGCCGAGGCGCTCGCCCTGTCCGTGCTGGTCACCTACGTCCTCCAGGGCATGCTGGGCGCGCCGGGCAATGTGCGTACCGGGGTGCTCGCCATCTGCCTGTTCACGGTCGCCGTGGTGCTCGGCATGGCGCTGCGCGGTCGCCGCGAAGCCCGTGCCGAACTCGGCAGACAGACCACGATCACCGCCGAGGAGCGGGCCCGGCGCACCGTGCTGGAGGAGCGCAGCCGCATCGCCCGCGAGCTGCACGACGTGGTCGCCCACCACATGTCCGTGATCTCCATCCAGGCGCAGGTGGCCCCGCACCTGGCGGAGAACCCCTCCGAAGAGCTGAAGGAGAACCTCGCCGGCATCCGGCAGAACGCCGTGGACGCACTCACCGAACTGCGCCGCGTCCTGGGCGTCCTGCGCTCCGAGAACCCCGAGACCCCGGCGGACCCCTATGGCCTCGGCGAACCCGGCACCGGGGCCGCTCCCGACGCCCCCCTGCCCATGCTCGACCGGCTCGACGCCCTCATCGACAACACCCGTGCCGCCGGACTGGACGTCAGCACCGACATCAGAGGCGAGGCGCCCCCTTACCCGACGGGCGTCGAGCTGTCCGCGTACCGGATCATCCAGGAGGCGCTCAGCAACGCCCTGCGGCACGCACCGGGCTCCGAAGTGCGCGTCGAGGTCTCGCACGACTTCCACGGCCTGCACCTGGGCGTCGTCAACTCCCGCCCCCAGCGGCCTGTTCCGCCCTCCCAGGGGGCCGGACACGGCCTGCTCGGCATGCGTGAGCGTGCTTCGATGCTCGGTGGCCACCTCACCGCGGCCCCCACGCAGCAGGGCGGGTTCGCGGTCTCGGCCTTCCTCCCGCGCGGAGACACCACGCCGTCTCCCCACACCTGACAGGAGAACCGCCTCCCATGACGAGCAGCCCCATCCGCGTACTCATCGCCGACGACCAGCAGATGGTCCGGCAGGGATTCACCGTGCTGCTCAACACCCAGCCCGACATCGACGTGGTCGGCCAGGCGGTCGACGGCCTGGACGCGGTCGAGAAGGTCGGCGAGCTCGTGCCCGACGTCGTCCTGATGGACATCCGGATGCCCGAGCTCGGCGGCATCGAGGCCACCCGCCGTATCACCGCGGCGACACCGCAGATCAAGGTGCTGGTGCTGACCACCTTCGACCTCGACGAGTACGTGTACGAGGCGCTGCGCGCGGGCGCCTCGGGGTTCCTGCTGAAGGACGCCTCCGCCGATCAACTGGCCGAGGCGGTCCGGGTCGTGGCGGCCGGCGACGCCCTCCTCGCGCCCGGCATCACGCGCCGCCTGATCACCGAGTTCTCCCGCCTGGACAAGCGGCCCCACGTCCCGCTGAAGCAGCGGGTCGGTGAGCTGACCGAACGCGAGACGGAGGTGCTCGCGCTGATCGCCCAGGGCCTGTCGAACGCGGAGATCGCCGAGCGCCTGGTCGTGGCCGAGCAGACCGTGAAGACCCATGTGGGCCGGATCCTGGTGAAGCTGGGGCTGCGGGACCGGACGCAGGCGGCGGTGTTCGCGTTCGAGTCGGGTCTGGTGCGGCCCTCCGGACGCTGACCGCGGGCCTGCCGTCCTCCCCGGCGCCACCAGGCGCGATACCCGTAGTACCTGAGACGGACCGGCCAGGACCCCTCTCACTGGGGACGACCGCGACACCGCCTTGCGCCTACCGTTCTGTACGTGACCGAGACGACTCACCTCCAGACACCGCCACCGGGGGACGGGGCCAAGCCGCCGCGCAGCCCGGAGTTCCGGCTGGCCGCGGACGCCCTGCAAGGGCTGCGGCAGGACCTGATCCACGACGCCTTCGCCTACCGTCCGCTGGAGCGGATGCGGGTGGACGGCCCGCTGACCCGCAGGCTGCCCGGCCGTCTGCGCGAGTACGCGGCCTGGACACCGCACGCCGTGATCGCCACGGCGGCCCTGTTCACCCTGTTCATCGGCAGTGTCGACACCGACGGGCCGGCCCTGCTGGTGGGTCCGCTCTGTGCGATTCCGATCCTGCTGACCATGGCGCGGCCCGTCGGAGCGTTCTGGCTGTCCATGGCCGCCACTCCGATCGTCGCGGTGATCGGCGGCGCGGGCGAATGGCCGTGGATGCCGGGCAGCCTCGTCTGCCATCTGACCGTGCTGACAGTCGTGGCCATTCGCACCAGGCCCCGCACGGCGGCATGGATGTGGGGGGTGACGGGGGCGTACGGCCTCCTGGCGGACGCCGGTGTCGGCGGTGGCTCCTACGGCACGAACACCGGCCCCATGATGGTCATCTCCGCGATGGTCCTGCTCGTCGTCTCCCTGTGGCACATACGCCGGGAAGCGAAGCAGGAGGTCACCGCCCAGCAGACCGTGACCGCGCAGGAGCGTTCCAAGCGGACCCTGCTGGAGGAGCGCACGACGATCGCCCGGGAGCTGCACGACGTGGTCGCCCACCACATGTCGGTCGTCGCCATCCAGGCGGAGGCCGCCCCCTACCGGGTGGAGAACCCGCCGCCGGAGCTGGAGCGGGCCTTCGTCACCATCCGGGAGAACGCGGTGGCGGCGCTCACCGAACTGCGCCGCATCCTGGGCGTCGTCCGCGCCGAGGACTACGAGGCCCCGGACACCCCGCAGCCCACCCTCACCGACCTGGACGCGCTGCTGGCGAACGTACGGGACGCGGGACTGAGCGTCGAGAAGGCGACGATCGGCGCGGTGCGCGAACTGCCGTCCGGGGTGGAGCTGTCGGCGTACCGGATCGTGCAGGAAGCACTCAGCAACAGTCTGCGGCACGCGCCCGGCGCGAGTGCCCGGGTGGAGATCGGGTACGTGCTCGGCGGCCTGGGCCTGCGCATAGTCAACGGCCCGCCGCCCGCGCCGGCCCTGGTGAAGCCCTCACCGGGTGCCGGGCACGGCATCACCGGGATGCGCGAGCGCGTCACCATGCTGGGCGGTGAGATGACGGCGGGCCGGACGGAGGACGGCGGCTACGAGGTGGCCGTGTTCCTGCCGGTCGCCACGACGACAGAGGACGGCTCATGACCATCCGCGTGCTCATCGCGGACGACCAGATGATGGTGCGCGAGGGCTTCTCGGTCCTGCTGAACGCCATGCCGGACATCGAGGTCGTCGGCGAGGCGGTCAACGGCCGGGAGGCGGTCGACCGGGTCCGTGAACTCTCCCCCGACGTCGTGCTGATGGACATCCGCATGCCGGAGTTGAACGGCATCGAGGCGACCCGCGAGATCGTCGCCGCCGACAGCACCTCCAAGGTGCTGGTGCTGACCACCTTCGACCTCGACGAGTACGTGTACCAGGCGCTGCGCGCGGGAGCCTCGGGTTTCCTGCTGAAGGATGCCTCGGCACGCCAGCTCGCCGACGGGGTGAGGGTGGTGGCGGCGGGCGAGGCCCTCCTCGCGCCCTCCGTCACCCGGCGGCTGATCACGGAGTTCTCCAAGCTGTCCGACTCCCCGCGCCTGATGTCCTCCGCGCACGCGGCGTACGGCGACCTGACCGAGCGGGAGACGGAGGTACTGGTGCTGATCGCGCAGGGCCTGTCGAACTCGGAGATAGCGGGGCGGCTGGTGGTCGCCGAGTCGACGATCAAGACCCACGTCAGCCGGATCCTGGTGAAGCTGGGCCTACGGGACCGGACGCAGGCGGCGGTGTTCGCGTACGAGGCCCGCCTGGTCACGCCGGGCTGAGCCGACACCCACCGGTCCGACACTCGCCCGGCCGGACACCCGCCGGTCGGACATCCGGCGGTCGGACATCCGGCGGTCGGACACCCGCCGGTCGGACACCCGCCGGTCCGACATTCGGCGGCCGGATACCCACAGGCCGGACACCCACCGGCCGGACATTCGGCGGCCGGACATCCGCCGGTCGGACATTCGGCGGCCGGATACCCACAGGCCGGACACCCACCGGCCGGACATTCGGCGGCCGGATACCCACAGGCCGGACACCCAACCGGCCGGACATTCGGCGGCTGGACATCCGCCGGTCGGACATTCGGCGGCCGGATACCCACAGGCCGGACACCCACCGGCCGGACATTCGGCGGCCGGACATCCGCCGGTCGGACATTCGGCGGTCGGACATCCGCCGGTCGGACATTCGGCGGCCGGATACCCACAGGCCGGACACCCACAGGCCGGACACCCGCCGGTCGGGCATCCGCCGGTCCGGCACCCGCCGGTCGGACATTCGGCGGTCGGACATCCGCCGGTCGGACATTCGGCGGCCGGATACCCACAGGCCGGACACCCACAGGCCGGATACCCACAGGCCGGACACCCGCCGGTCGGGCATCCGCCGGTCCGGCACCCGCCGGTCGGACATTCGGCGGTCGGACATCCGCCGGTCGGACATTCGGTGGCCGGACATCCGCCGGTCGGACATCCGGCGGTCGGACACCCACCGGTCGCACACCCGCCGGTCGGACACCCGCCGGTCGGACACCCGCCGGTCCGACATCAGCTGCTCCGACACCCCTGGTCAGAGAGGGGGAGCCCGGGCTAACGTCCGGGCATGGCAGCTCCCTCCGCCCTCGCCTTCGACCCGTGGGACCCGGCGTTCCTGGCCGACCCGTACCCCGCCTACGCCGAACTGCGTGCCCGGGGCCGGGTGCACTACTACGAGCCCACGAACCAGTGGCTGGTCCCGCACCACGCCGACGTGTCGGCGCTGCTGCGCGACCGCCGCCTGGGCCGGACGTACCAGCACCGTTTCACCCACGAGGACTTCGGAAGGACCGCGCCCCCGCCGGAGCACGAGCCGTTCCACGTGCTCAACGACCACGGGATGCTCGACCTGGAGCCGCCGGACCACACCCGGATCCGCCGGCTGGTGTCGAAGGCGTTCACGCCGCGCACGGTGGAGCAGCTGAAGCCCTATGTGCGGCAGCTGGCGGGCGAGCTGGTGTCCGGGCTGGTCGAGGCGGGCGGCGGTGACCTGCTGACGGACGTCGCGGAGCCCCTGCCGGTCGCGGTGATCGCCGAGATGCTGGGCATCCCCGAGTCGGACCGGGGGCAGTTGCGGCCCTGGTCGGCGGACATCTGCGGGATGTACGAGCTGAACCCGTCCGAGGAGACTGCGACGAAGGCGGTGCGTGCCTCGGTCGAGTTCTCGGAGTACCTCCTGGAGCTGATCGCGGCCCGCCGCAAGGAGCCGGGCGACGACCTGATCTCGGGTCTGATCGAGGCGCACGACGAGGGTGACCGCCTCACCGAGCAGGAGATGATCTCCACGGCTGTCCTCCTCCTGAACGCAGGCCACGAGGCCACGGTGAACGCCACGGTCAACGGCTGGTGGGCCCTGTTCCGCAACGCCGACCAGCTGGCCGCCCTGCGCGGCGACCACTCCCTGATCCCGTCGGCGATCGAGGAGCTGATGCGCTACGACACCCCGCTCCAGCTCTTCGAGCGCTGGGTGCTGGACGAGATCGAGATCGAGATCGACGGCACGACGATCCCGCGGGGTGCGGAGATCGCCCTGCTCTTCGGCTCCGCCAACCACGACCCCGAGGTCTTCGACGCCCCCCACCGCCTCGACCTCACCCGCAAGGAGAACCCCCACATCTCCTTCAGCGCCGGCATCCACTACTGCATCGGCGCCCCCCTGGCCCGCATCGAACTGGCGGCCTCGATGACGGCCCTCCTGGAACAGGCCCCGACCCTGCGGTTGGCGGCGGAGCCGGAGCGCAAGCCGAACTTCGTGATCCGGGGACTGGAGGGCCTGAGGGTCGAGCCGGCGTAGCCCGGATCTTTCAGCCCGTCCGGCGTTTGAGGACGAGGCCCTTCGGGCCGAAGCGGGGGTCCAGGGGGCGGCAGCCCCCTGGCCGGGGTCGAAGGGGCGGAGCCCCTTCAAGGGATGGGACGGGTAGGGGCGGCGGGGGCGATAAACCCACGCAGCCACCCCCCACCGACCGTCACGCCGTCAAGTCCCGCCGCCGCAACCCCACCAGCCCTCCGGCCGTCAGCACGACCGCCACCCCCAGCAGCACCAGCACCGCCCCCCATTCCATCTCCCCGCCCGGCAACTTCGGCAGATGCCCGAACGGGGACAGATCCAGCACCACCTGCGGAGCATCCAGCGCGGGCCCGACCCACCCGATCAGCAACACCGCCCCGGCCACCCCCCACGCAGCCAGAGCCACCCGCGGCACCACCCCGTACAGCAGCACCGCCAGCCCGCCCACCACCCAGATCGCCGGGAGCTGGACCAGGCAGGCGCCGAGGATCGGGCCGGTCTCCTTGCCGTAGCCGACGGCGAAACCCAGGCCCGCGAGCAGCATGATCAGGGCCGCGCCGGCGAAGGCGATCACCAGATGCCCCGCGGCCCACCGCAGCCGTCCCACCGCGTTCGCGAGGATCGGCTCCGCCCGCATCGAGGTCTCCTCCCCATGCAGCCGCAGCACCGACGCCACCACGTACAAGGCCGCGATCAGCCCCAGCATCCCCACCATCGACGCCAGGAAGGCATCGGTGATCCCGGCCTGCCCGCCCATCCGCTCGAAGATCTCCCGCGCGTTGTCGTTGTCCCCGACCAGATCGGCCACCCCGTCGGTCAGCCCGCCGTAGACGACCCCGGCGAGGAAGAACCCGACGCTCCAGCCGAGCACGCCGCCGCGCTGGAGCCGCCAGGCCAGCGCACCCGCCGTGCCGAGCCGGCCGAGAGCGGGCCCGGGCCGGGCGGGCAGGAAGCTCATGCCGACGTCCCGGCGCCCGGCGAGTTCGTACGCCACCGCGCCCTGCACCAGGGCCGCCCCCGCGAACAGCAGCAGCACCCACCACCGCTCGCTCGCGAACGGCCGCAGGTTCTCCAGCCAGCCCAGCGGCGACACCCACGTCAGCGCCGACGAACCGTCGTCCGACGCCGAGTCGCCCGCCGCGCGCAGCACGAACGCGGCGCCCACCAGCCCCGCCGTCAGCCCCCGTGCCAGCCGCGCGCTCTCGGTGAACTGGGCGACGATCGCCGCCAGCGTGGCGAAGACCATGCCGACCCCGGCGAGACCGAGCCCCAAGGCCAGTGCCCCGGCGGCACCCCGGCCGGCGAGCCCGGCCGTGACCAGCAGCGCCAGTACGGCGTTCGCGACGACCGCCGTCAGCAGCGCCGCCGTCAGGGAGGCCCTGCGGCCCACCATCCCGGACGCCACCAGCTCCTGACGGCCGCTCTCCTCCTCGTCCCGGGTGTGGCGTACGACGAGGAGCATGCTCAGTACGGCCGCGAGCGAGCCCGCGTACACGCCGACCCGCCAGGCCGTCAGCGCACCGATCGAGTCGTCGAAGACCGGGCCGATCAGGGCGCGGAAGGAGGCGTTGGCGGCCGTGTCCTGGACGAGATTGGCGCGGTCGGCGGGGCTGTCGTAGAGGTTCTCCAGGGTGTTCGGCATGGAGAGGATCATCAGCGCGTTCACCGCGACCCAGACCGGGATCATCACCCGGTCGCGGCGCAGGGCGAAGCGCAACAGGGTCGCGGTGCCCGCCAGTTGGCGGGTCCCACCCGGCCGTACCGCGAAAGCCGTGGCAGTCACTTGGACACCTCGCTCATGCCCTCGCTCACGTTCGCGTCCGCCTGGTAGTGCCGCAGGAAGAGTTCCTCCAGAGTCGGCGGCGTCGAGGTCAGCGACCGCACTCCGGACTCGCTGAGCGAGCGCAGAACGGCGTCGAGTTTGTCGGTGTCGACCTGGAGGCGGACGCGGCGGCCCTGACCCCTCTCCATTGGCTGAACGGCCAGATCATGCACCCCGGGAAGGTGCGACAACCCGTTGGGCGGCCCCGCCAGTTCGGCCGTGACGCTCGTCCGGGTCAGATGGCGCAGGTCGGCGAGCGAACCGCTCTCGACGGTGCGGCCCTTGCGGATGATGCTGACCCGGTCGCAGAGTTCCTCGACCTCGCTGAGGATGTGCGAGGAGAGCAGGACCGTACGGCCGCGGTCGCGCTCCTCCTCCACGCAGCGCTGGAAGACCCCCTCCATCAGCGGGTCCAGGCCGGAGGTCGGTTCGTCGAGGATCAGCAGGTCGACGTCGGAGGCGAACGCGGCGACGAGGGCGACCTTCTGCCGGTTGCCCTTGGAGTAGGTGCGGCCCTTTTTGGTGGGGTCCAGTTCGAAGCGCTCGATCAGCTCCGCCCGGCGTCGGGCGTCGAGGCCTCCGCGCAGCCGGCCGTAGAGGTCGATGACCTCGCCGCCGGACAGGTTCCGCCACAGCGTCACGTCCCCCGGCACGTAGGCGATCCGGCGGTGCACCTCCACCGCGTCCGCCCACGGGTCGCGGCCGAGTACCTGCGCGCCGCCCGAGTCGGCGCGCAGCAGGCCGAGCAGAACGCGGATGGTGGTGGACTTGCCGGCGCCGTTGGGGCCGAGGAAGCCGTGGACCTCGCCCGTCTCGACCTCCAGGTCGAGGCCGTCGAGCGCGTGCGTCCGGCCGAACGACTTGTGCAGTCCGGAGACGGTGATTGCCTTCGTCATGTTTCAGAACGTACGCTTCTTTCAGAAATTTGTGAAGTTAAGGAAGCGTATGAAGTCCGGTTAGGGTGAGGGCATGACGGAATCAGCCGGAGCCGGCCGGGACGCGGAGTCCGTGTCGAAGTTCGTGGAGTCCTTCGCGGCGCAGCTCGTCGAAGCCGGGATGCAGCGCATGGCCGCCCGCGTCTTCGCCGCGCTGCTCGCCTCCGACAAGGGCGTGCTGACCTCCGCCGAACTGAGCGAACAGCTCCAGATCAGCCCCGCGGCGGTCTCCGGGGCGGTGCGCTACCTGGCCCACGCGCACATGGTGTCCCGCGAGCGGGAGCCCGGTTCGCGCCGGGAGCGCTACCGGGTGCACGGCGACCAGTGGTACGAGGCCCTGACCAACCGCGAAGCCGTCCTCAAGCGGTGGGAGGCGGCTCTGCGCGAGGGCGTGAACAGCCTCGGCGCCGACACTCCGGCAGGGCGGCGCCTGGCCGAGACCCTCGCCTTCTTCGAGTTCATGGAGGGCGAGGTCGTGGCGATGATGGAGCGGTGGCGGGTGCACCGGGAGAAGACGTTCGGGCAGGGCTGATCTTCGATTCTGGAAATCGACTTCGCAGGTGTAGTGGAGTCGCTACGCCGAGTTGCGGCTGGTCCGAGCCGATACCTGACGTCACCCCACCCCCGGCACCGTAAGCCCCCAAGCCCCCTCCCGCACCACCCACGTCCGCGTCCGCACCGGCCCCGACACCTCCGTGTCCGCCCGGTACCGGAAATGCGCCCCCGACACGGTCACGGTCCGCCCCGCGCCCAGCAGCGGCGTTGCCTCCGCGCCCACCGACAGCGGACGCACCTCCACCTCGGCCACCCCGTCGGCGCCCGGTGTCACCGACACCGCTTCCACTGGCTGGTCCAGGTCCACCAGCATCGCCCCGTCGACCTCGACGCGCAGCCGGGACGGCCCCGATGCGGCCGGGGAGGCGCCCCGCGCCGGCACCAGCGTCCGTACGAGCGACTGGCAGGTCCGCAACCACGGCCGCCCCGCACCCGACCCCGCCGCGCCGGCCCCGTCCGGCGCGGCGGGGTCCCGTATCGGCGGGATCCGCAGCCCGCCCAGCACCACACCGTCGCTGTCGTCCACAAGGAGGTCCAGGCGCCGCTCCACGCCGTCCAGGACGGCCCGGGCCGCCGCCACCGCCCCCGTGGGCACCCCGAGGGATTCGGCCAGCGACAGCGCGCCGCCGACCGGCACCACCGACAGCACGCATTCGGCCAGCTCCCGCTGCCGGTGCAGCAGGGTCACCGCACGGGTCAGCGCCCGGTCGTCGCCGATGACCACGGGCCGCCGTGACCCTCTGCGGGTCAGCGCGCGGGCGAACTCGTCCGGATCGTCCGGCAGACACACTTTCGTCGCCGCACCCGCGCTGAGCACGTCTTTCGCGATCCTGACGGACTCCCCGTCCGTCCGCCGGGCAACCGGATCGATCACCACCAGCAGCTGATCGGACATCGCGAAAGTCGCCACCTCGGCCATGCCTCGCTTCCTCGGGTAGCATCTTTGTGCAAGAGCCCCTTGCGCTATTGCGCCAGGGGCTTCGTCTATTCCGGGGCCATCCGGTCCGACGGTTCACGGCCAACGACGGTCGCGACCTGTCGTGGTGTACACGGCGAAGACCCTCCGTGTACACCCCTGACCTTGGACATGCCCCGCCCGGAAGGGGTGTACGCGCGTGCCCGCACTTGTGCTGCTCGGTGCTCAGTGGGGTGACGAAGGCAAGGGAAAGGCGACGGACCTGCTAGGCGGATCCGTCGACTACGTGGTGCGCTACCAGGGCGGCAACAACGCCGGCCACACGGTAGTCGTGGGTGATCAGAAGTACGCCCTCCACCTGCTCCCTTCCGGAATCCTCTCCCCGGGGTGTACCCCGGTCATCGGCAACGGCGTCGTCGTCGACCCGTCGGTCCTGCTCTCCGAGCTGAGCGGTCTGAACGAGCGCGGCGTCGACACGTCCAAGCTCCTCATCAGCGGAAACGCGCACATCATCACGCCGTACAACGTGACGGTGGACAAGGTGACGGAACGCTTCCTCGGCAAGCGGAAGATCGGCACCACCGGTCGCGGCATCGGCCCGACCTACGCCGACAAGATCAACCGCGTCGGTATCCGTGTGCAGGACCTGTACGACGAGTCGATCCTCACGCAGAAGGTCGAGGCGGCTCTCGACGTCAAGAACCAGCTGCTCACCAAGCTGTACAACCGGCGCGCCATCGCCGTCGACCAGGTGGTCGAGGAGCTGCTGGACTACGCCGAGAAGATCAAGCCCTACGTCGCCGACACGGTCCTGGTCCTCAACCAGGCCCTTGAGGACGACAAGGTGGTCCTCTTCGAGGGCGGCCAGGGCACTCTGCTCGACATCGACCACGGGACGTACCCGTTCGTCACGTCCTCGAACCCGACCGCGGGCGGTGCCTGCACGGGTGCGGGCGTCGGTCCGACGAAGATCAGCCGGGTCATCGGCATCCTCAAGGCGTACACGACCCGCGTCGGCTCCGGCCCGTTCCCGACCGAGCTCTTCGACGAGGACGGCGAGGCGCTGCGCCGCATCGGCGGCGAGCGGGGCGTCACCACCGGCCGTGACCGGCGCTGCGGCTGGTTCGACGCGGTGATCGCCCGCTACGCGACCCGCGTGAACGGCCTGACCGACTTCTTCCTCACCAAGCTGGACGTCCTGACCGGCTGGGAGCAGATCCCGGTCTGCGTGGCGTACGAGATCGACGGCAAGCGCGTCGAGGAGCTCCCGTACTCCCAGTCCGACTTCCACCACGCGAAGCCGGTCTACGAGATGCTGCCGGGCTGGAGCGAGGACATCAGCAAGGCCAAGTCCTTCTCCGACCTCCCGAAGAACGCCCAGGCGTACGTCAAGGCGCTGGAGGAGATGTCCGGCGCGCCGATCTCCGCGATCGGTGTCGGCCCGGGCCGGGACGAGACGATCGAGATCAACTCGTTCCTGTAGGCCCGTAAACATTGAAACTGCGCCGCGTCCGAACTCCCGGACGCGGCGCAGTTTCTGTTTGTACAGGGGCCTTCTCGCCTACCGGCCTACCGGACGGCGGCCAACCTCAGTCCGCGCACCTGAGTCGTGTAAAGAGCCGCAGACCACCAGTACAACGCGGCTCCCCAAATCGCCAGCGCCCATCCGAAAATGCCCGCAAAGTGAGCCAACGAATCTCCTCCGTCGGCCAGCAGAAGCAGTGGGAATGCGTACATGAGATTGAAGGTGGCCGCTTTGCCGATGAAATTGACCTTGAGAGGACCGTATCCGATCCGCCGCAGGGTGGCGATATTGAGGGCCATGAATACGTCACGCGCGAGAAGCAGGGCCAGGAACCACCAAGGGACGATATCCCGCAGGACCAGCGCGAGCAGCGTGGAAATCGTATAGAGCCGGTCAGCCGCCGGATCCAGCACCTGACCGAGGCGGGTTATCTGGTTCCATCGGCGAGCCAGTTTCCCGTCGAGGTAATCGGTGACGCCGCTGACCATCAGCAGGACGATCGCCCATCCGTCACGACTCGGATTTCCGAAGTAGGGCTGGAGGACGAGCCACAGGAACACCGGAACTCCGGCAACCCGCAGGGCACTCAAAGCGTTTGGGATCGTCAAGACCTTGTCAAGGTGATCCTTTTCCACTTCCCTGCCTCCAGCTGGGGCGCCCAAAGCCCAGAATTTTGATTATAAGTAGCCTAGCATTCGCTAGCCGACCGGTAGCGCGATGAACGCGGTCCAGGCCTTGCCGGAGACGGTGAGATTTGGGCCGTCGGGGTTTTTGGAGTCGCGGATGTGGATGGTGGTGGCAGTGGCGTGGGGGCAGGGGGCGACTTCGACGCAGTTGCCGCCGCCGCTGTCGCTGTACGAGGACTTGCGCCAGGCGTAGGCGACTTCGACGCAGTTGCCGCCGCCGTCGTCGCTGTAGCTCGACTTGAACCAGCGAAGGCTTCCGGTGCCGGTCATCGTTCCTCTCCTGCCAACCGCTCGATGAAGGCCAGTGATTCGTCGGGACTCAGGGCCTGTGAACGGATCCTCGCATAGCGGTGCGCGAGATGGGACACCTCCGCCGGGTCGCTGACCAGAATGGCCTGGTCCTCGATCTCCATGTAGACGACGTGCTCGTGGTCCTTGGTCTCCACGAGCTTCATGGGGCCGCGAGCGCCCGCGTACGTTCCGCGCAGCCCACGGTCCAGGGGCAGCACCTGCACGACGACGTTCTCCCGCTGGGCGTCCTCGGCGAGCGAGCGCAGCTGCCCGCGCAGGATCTCCCAGCTGCCGAACGGCCTCCGCAGCACGCTCTCTTCGAGGATCAGCTCGATGTGCGGGGCCGGGTCCCGGTCGAAGAGCGCCCGGCGGGCCAGCCGGGCCTCCACCAGTTCCTCACGCCTCTGCTCTGACACGGGTGGATAGCCGCCGCCGATCAGCGCCCGCGCGTAGTCCTCGGTCTGGAACAGACCGTCGACGACCAGCGTCTCGTACGAGCACAGTGTGATCGCCCCGGACTCGATCTCCGAGAACCCACGGAACCGAGCCGGGTACTTCTCCAGCAGCATCCACTTGCGCGCCTTCTCGAAGACACCCAGCCCGCCCCCGATCTCCGCCTCCAACCCCACCAGCATCTGATCGCTCGCGGGCTGCGCACACGTCTCCATCGCGCTGACGGCCGCGGCCGTGTACCCAAGCCTCTTGCCCAACTGCTCCTGCGACAGCCCCTGTTGCGCCCGCAACGCTTTAGCCAACGCGGCGACCAAATGGGCCGTACCGCCTGCCTCCGTCTTGTTCTCCGCCCGCGCCATTGCGGTCACCTCCGAACTCAACCGAACTCAACCGGTCACAACTCGCGGACCCCGGTGTCCAACCGTGGTCGACCGGCGACTCAGAGTCATGGATCACGCTAGCTCCGTGTGCAGACACTGTCCCTGTGAATACGCAAAGTGAGCTGACCTGGCTCCCGGAATCCGGCGTCCAACTCCGCAAGGCAGGCGTCCAGTTCGACGCGATCAGAGTCGACGGTGAGGAAGGGCGGGACGTCGCCGACTGGCTGGCGCGGATGACCGGCGGTGATCCGGGTCCGATCGTCGAGACGGCGACGGGCCGGCGCGGGGTCTATTTCCTCGTGGCCGTCGGCAGTACGTCCCACCGCGCCTGGCCCGACAGCGTCACCCGCTTCACCGCCGGTCCGAGCCGTGTCTCGTACATCCCGGTACCCGCGCTCGACGGTCTGACCTGGCCTTTGAGTTGGCGCTACCGCCCCACGACCCCCGACCGCCTCGTCCACACGCGTCTGCTCTGCACCGCCCTTCACTCGCAGGAGTGAAGAACGCGAACTTCCGCCTGGGAAAAGGCGGTTTCGACTTGCAATCGTCGCTCTGCGTGGCCTTAGAGTCACGCCAACAAACGAAATGCCCCCGCGGTGCGCCAACACCCGGGGGCTCGACACCCAGGAGCTGAGACCTCCGGATGCGTTCTCATCGTACGACGCCTGCGCGCGTCTTTTCAGGCCTGTCCGCCGCTCTTCTCCGCGACCGGAGCATCTCCTGGCCCGCGCTGAGCGTACTGGCGTACCTGTTGGCCCTCCCGATCCACACCCGCGTCACCCTCCGCGCGCTCACCGCGCCCTGCGTCGAGGGGCGGTCGCGGGTCGTCGCCGCCCTGCGTGAACTGGAGGAACGGCGGTATCTGCGGCGGGTGGTGCGCGACGGTGGCGAGGGCGGGGCGGCGAGGCAACTGTCCGTCGTTTACGAGGTGTTCGACGCTCCGTACGAAGCCGAGCCACCAATGGGTGAATTCGAAAAAGTCGGGGACCGGCACGCGCCGAGCAGGTGGACCGTGCGTGCCGCGCACTTGCTCATCTCGCTCAGGAACATCGACCCCCGGCTCACCCTCGACGGCGCCGAGGCGCTGCGGCTCGCGCCGCTCGTCGAGGAGTGGTGGGAGCGGGGGCGCAGTAGTTCCCAGGTGCGGGCGGCGCTGGCGTACGGCTGGCCGGGGCCGGTGCACTCGGCGTCCGCGCATATCGAGGCATGCCTGTTGCGTGGGCGCCCCGCAGTCCCAACGTCCTTGCCTGTTACGGCTGTTGAAGTCGAGTTCCGGCGGACGGGTGCCTTCGCCTGGCGGGAGGTCCTCCGGAGAGGTGGAGGGCTGGCCCGGGTGCTGCTGAAGGGGCGCGCGGTGCCCGCGTAGGCGCACGACTCCCGGTCCGCACTCGCGTGTCGCCGGTTCCATCGAAGAAACGGAGTGGTGATGACTGTCACACTCGAACGCCCTGAGGTGGTATACCGCCGGTATACTCTTCTCATGCCTGACACCACGATCAAGGTCGATCCCGCCGTCCGAGACCGCCTCCAGGAGCTCGCCCGTGAGCGCGGGATGAGCATGCGGGACTTCGTGGCGGAGCTGGCGGGGGCCACGCCGACCAAGGAAGAGCTGCGCAAGCGATACGAGGAGACGAAGGCATACGTCGAAGAGCATTTCCTCGGGCGTCCGTACACGGAGGAGGACGAGAAGGCCGGCGAGAAGCTGTGGGCCGATCTGGAGGCCGGACGCATCGGGGAGGTTCAGTGACGGACCAGGAGCGGTATCCGTTGCCGCGTGCCGTCATCTTCGACGACACAGCGGCCCTGGCGCTCGGCGCGGGGAACAGTATGGCCTCCCGGCTCGTGGTGGAGGCCGAGAAGAACCCTGCGCTGCGGGTCTGCATTCCGGCGCTCAGTCTGGCCGTCGCCGAGCGTGAGCGGGCGGGGGTGGCGGAGCACCTCGGTGCCTTGCCGTCGGTCGACATCGAAGGGCTCGACTTCGCGGCGGCCGCCGCGGTCGGTAAACGCCTGCGGACGGCGGCGGCCGGGGACGAGGAGCGGGACGGCAAGGGCGAGGCCGACTGGAGCGGTGCCCATGTGCTGCACCTCGCCCTGCCGACGGTCGAGTGGCCGCGCGGGCGGCCTGTCCTGACCAGGACGCCGACCCGCTATCGGGGCACCGGCATCCGCACGATCCGCATCGTCGAGCAGACCTGATGGCCCGGGGTGAGGGGCGCCCCGCCCGCTGGGTGCCCCTCACCCGCATCACCCCGAAAACGCCCTCGTGAGGCCGCTCGGCTGCTCCCAGGGAAGCGGCACCCGGGCGAAAGGGGTATAGCGGTCATACGCTGGAGGTGAGGTTGTGAACTCGGGTGAAGAAGGGGATTGCGATGCGTGTACTGCTCAAGGCCCACTTCGACACGGAGAAGGGGAACCAGCTCATCAGCAGCGGAAAGATGGGCGGACTGATCCAGGACATCGTCGACCGGGTCCACCCGGAGGCCGCCTACTTCCTCCCGGACGAAGGTGAGCGCACGGCCTTCCTGGTCTTCGACCTGGAGGACACGGCGCAGATTCCGGTGATCACCGAGCCGCTCTTCCGGGAGGGCAACGCCACCGTGTCCTACACGCCGGTGATGAACCTGGAGGACGTACAGAAGGGCCTGTCCCAGCTGGGCTGACCGCCGGGCCGGTCCCGCCAGGTGCTGCCGGTCACCGCGACCAGCGCCGCGCGACCTCGCTGAGCGCCGTGACCAGCCGGGCCCGCGCGCCCGGGTCCTCGCGCAGGGCGTGGCTGTTCTCCACGTGCAGGAAATCCACGTCCAGGTCGGCCGCCGCACCGGCCTGGACGTTGGTCCTGCCCTCCAGTTGACCGCAGTCGCGGGACCAGGCGCGGCAGACCCTGAAGCCCTCCGCCGCGAGTCTGTCGGCAGCCGCGCTCGCCGTCGGTGTGCGTCCGGCGGGGCCCGTCGAGAGCACCACGTCGTGGCCGGGGGAGCTGGCGTCGGCGAAGCCGTGCACCTGGAGGGCGGGGATGCGGCGGTCGACCAGGACGTCGCACACCGCGTTGAAAACCGTACGGCTGCGATGGGCCATGTCGGCCGTCCGGCCCCGCGCGGCGTCGCGGGGTGCGCCCGCCAGGACCAGGACGCCGCCGGGCACCCGGGCGAACAGGTCGGCGCCGATCAGTTCCGTGTGCAGGTCGGAGCGGGGGTGGGGGACCTGGACCATCCAGCGGACGGGCTCGCTCAGGTCGACGTACACCCTGCCCCAGCCCCGGCCCGTGGCTTTCGGCTCGGCGATTTCCGCCACCTTGCGGTCGGAGTCGGCCAAGTGGGTCGTCCTCAGGCGGTAGTTGACGTTCCGCAGACGTCGTCCGGCCGCCTTCAAGTCGCCGCGCAGTGTCTCCGTCACGGCAGTGGCCACGGCCGTGCGCTCGGCCCGCGTGGGGACGCGGTAGCCGTCATGGGTGGGGAAGTCCTCGACGTACGCGGCCAGTTGGTGGGTGAGGTGGAGCTTCGGGGGTGTGGGGGAGGCCGGGTCGGTATCCGGCGAGAGCAGGGCGTACGTCGTCGGTACGGCCGCCGCCGTGCCCAGGGCGAGGGCGATCAGGAGGGCGCGTCGGCTTCGCGGAGCGCGACTTGGGGAATCGTCCATCACTTGCATGATGAGCCGAGCGTAGGCGCAGGTTCCGCTTGATTCGTGTGGGCTGGATCACGAGATGAATGCTCCATTAATTTGCGGTTGTTGATGAACCTGGCTGTTTCTCCTCCCCTCTCGGGAGGTGAACCTGCCCCCTGTTCTCTCAGCTCAGGAGTGATCTCATGCAGGCGATCAGGCCTGCTCACACCCCGCGTTTTCTGCGGCGAAGGCGTGCCGATATGCCGTTGCTCGGTGGTGTCCGACCGCCCATCGCGGTTCTGCTGACCTTGCTGGTCGTCGTTTCCGGTCTGGCCTTGTTCACTGTTGGGAACTCTCACGACCGTGCCGTTTCCCGGGCGATCATTGATTCCCAGGGAGACATCGCCGCCGATTCCGCCCGTTCTCTGGGCGCTTCCCTGGAACAGAACTCGGCTGATCTGAGCGATGCCGTCTCCCTGCTCGGCCAGGGCGGACAGAAGTCCCCGAAGGCCGTGCTGGACTCGCTCGCCGGCGCCTACGACAAGTGGCGCGGGCTCGCCGTCGTGGACGCGGGCTCGGGCAAGCTGCTCGCCGCCCGGGGGGAGAAGGTGCCCCTGGACGACACCGAGGGCCTGAAGCCCCGGCTGGTCGTCGGTGCCGCGGGCGCGCCCCGGCTGGTGTCGTACGCCCGGCTCGAAGGGGGCGACGGCACGGAGTGGTTGGTGGTCTCCTCCGGGGCGCTCCGGCTGCCCGCCCAGCAGGGCGGCCGTACCACCTACGTCACCGACGCGAACGGACGTACCGTCGCGGCGTCCGGGCCGCAGGCCGGCGACACCGGGCTGCGGGCGGCCGTACAGGACTGGAACCTCGACGTACGGCGTGAGGGCGGCCGGTACTTCGCCGTCGGCCGGGCCGAGGTGCCGGGCGGCGAGCACGTACGGGATCTGGGGCTGACCGTGGCGACGGTCGTGCCCGTGCCCGCCGGGACCGCCGTCGCGGACGACCGGCGCACCGGGCTCGCCGCGGCCGGGGCGCTGCTGGCCGTCGGGCTCCTCGTCACCTGGCTGCTGGTGCGCTACGTCCAGCGGCCGTTGCTCGGGCTGCACCAGGAGGCGCGGCGCATCGCCCGGGGGGACCTCGGGCGCCCGGTCGCCGTGCGGGCCGCGCGAGGTGAGGCGCGGCGGATCGCAAGGGTGCTGGAGTCGCTCCGACTTCAACTCCTCAATGGATCAGGTGAGTTGCGGCCTCGGAAGCGGCGGGGCGGGCTGCGGGCCGTCGTCGTGTGCTGCGCCGCACTCGTCGCCGCCTGGGCCGTCGCCCTTCCCCTCGTCACCTACGCCCGAAGCGGCGACCACGTCCCCGACCAGGCCGCCCGGGACCAGCAGTACCGCACCCAGGCCGCCGCCGACCGCGTCCGCCGCACCCTCGGCGAGACCGTTGCCGACCTGTCCTCCATCGCCCGGCTCGCGGACGGCACCCGGGGCGGCGTCGGTGAGGTGCTCGACGACGAGCTGCCCGGGCACGACACCTGGAGCTCGCTCTACCTCGTCGACCGCGACGGCGAGATCCTCGCCCACTCCGGCGACACCCCGCTGGACGTCGACCGCAAGGCCGCCCTGGCCTCGGTGAAGCCGGGCACGTCCGGGGTGGTCCAGCTCAACCGCAGCGGCAGGGTGCCGGTGGCGGCGGCCGTCGTGCCCGTCGGGGACGGCACCCGCAAGCTGGTTTGCGAGCTGACGCCGGACGCCTTCAACCAGGTTCTCACCCGCTCTGGGCTCGGGCGGTCCTGGCTGGCCGACGCGAGCGGCCGGATCATCGCCTCCAACCAGGGCTTCGTCGCGTTCAGTTCCATGCCGTCGCCCGGCGGGCACACGCTCGCCGCCACCGCCCAGGTCAAGGGCGCCACGGCGGTCGACGGTCTGCGCTGGCGCGTCGTCACCCACAAGCCGCTGTCCTGGCTGCGCCTCGCCGGCTACGAGGCCGAGCGGCACGCCGAACTCGCCGCCCTTCTCGCCCTCGCCGCCGCCGCGCTCGGCCTCGGCTGGCTGGAACTGACCGTGCTGCGCCCGCTGCGCGCCCTCGACCGCTCGGCGTCGGCACTCGCGGCCGGCGACCGCACCGCCGTCATCTTCCCCGTCCACCACGACGAGGTCGGCTCCGTGGCCCGCAGCCTCGAACTCGTCCGCCAGCAACTGGCCGCGTCACCCCGAGAAGCACCCCGAGAAGCACACCGAGAAGCAAGGTCATGCTCTTCCTCTTCAGCGTCTACCTCATAGGCTCCGTCGGCCTGTTGATCGCCGGAATCGTCGAACAGCGTCGGCACTACGCCAACCTCCACGCCATCCCCCAGCGGGTGCTGGTCAACGGCATCCGCGGCAAGTCCTCCATCACCCGGCTGTGCGCGGGCGCCCTGCGCGGCGGCGGCCTCACGACCGTCGCCAAGACCACCGGTACGGCCGCCCGCTTCATCCACCCCGACGCCACCGAGGAGCCCGTATACCGCAAGTTCGGCATCGCCAACGTCGTCGAGCAGATCGGCATCGTGCGCCGCGCCGCCGTCTACCGGCCCGACGCCCTCGTCATCGAGTGCATGGCGGTCATGCCGGCCCTCCAGGAGGTCAACCAGACCAAGCTGATCCGCTCCACGATCGGCGTGCTGTGCAACGTACGGGAGGACCATCTGGCTGAGATGGGGCCGACCCTCGACGACGTGGCCCGCTCGCTGTGCCGGTCCATGCCCGTCGGCGGCATCTGCGTCACCGCCGAGAAGGAGCGCTTCGGCATCCTCCAGAAGGAGGCCGCCGCCCGGAACTGCGAGCTGATCTACGCCGACCCCGAGACCGTCACCGACGAGGAGCTGCGCGGATTCTCCTGGTTCACCTTCAAGGAGAACGTCGCCATCGCGCTCGCCGTCGCCGAACTCCTGGGCGTCGACCGGAAGACGGCCCTACAGGGCATGTACGACGCCCCGCCGGACCCGGGAGTGCTGTCGGTGGAGAAGTACCGCACGCCGCAGGGCGGCAGGCTGCGCTTCGCCAACGTCTTCGCGGCCAACGACCCCGAGTCGACGCTGATGAACGTCAACCAGCTCCTCGGCCTCGGCGCCATCCACCGCCCGCTCAACGTCGTGATCAACTGCCGCCCCGACCGCGTCGAACGCAACGGCCAGATGGGCCAGATCGTCCCCGACCTCGCCCCCGACACCGTGTTCCTGATCGGCCACCCCACCAAGAGCGCCCGCGACGGCATCCCCTCCGACTGGGCCGGACGCGTCATCGACCTCGGCGGTGACGACCGTGACGCCGACGCGCTCACCGCCGACCTGCTCGCCGCCCTCGGCCCGGACTCCTCCCTGGTCGCCGTCGGCAACATCCACGGGCAGGGCGAACACCTGCTGAAGCGCCTCGCCCAACTGCCCCCGGCCGACGCCGCCACCGTCATCCCCGCCCAGCGCACCCGCAGCACCGACCCCGGAGACAACGACCAGTGACCCCTGTCGACCTCAGCCCCGACATGGCCGCGATCGGCATCGCGCTCGGCCTGTTCTTCTCCCTGATCTGCTACCTCACCACGAACCTCTCACCCGGCGGCATGATCACCCCCGGCTGGCTGGCGCTGGCGCTCGTCGGGGACTGGCGGCTGTTCGCGATGGTGCTCGGCGTGACCGTGGTGACGTACGGCTGCACCCGGGTGATGCAGAACCTGGTGATCCTGTACGGCAAGCGGCTGTTCGCGGCGGTGGTGATGTGCGGCGTACTGATCCAGGCGGCGCTGTATCTGCTGCTCCAGCACCAGTTCCCGTACCTCTTCAGCCACCAGACGCTCGGCTACATCGTCCCCGGCCTCATCGCCTACCAGCTGGTCCGCCAGCCCCCGCGCGCCACACTCCTGGCGACGACCGCCGTGACGTTCGGCGCGTATGTGGTCCTGGTGACGGGTGCGATGCTCGGCGCCCTGCCGAGCGTGTGATCCCGAGGGCGCCAGGCGTCAGCTGAACACGATCATCGACCCCTGCGCCAGACTCCGCGTCGCCGCCGCGTGCAGCCCCAGCCACACATGCCGTTCACGGGCGAACGGGCTCGGGTCGTAGGGCGCCGGAACCGCCGGTTCCTCCAAGGCCGTCGGGGCGAGCGGAGCCTGGGGGGCCGCCGGGGGGTTGGCCGGGTCGATGCCGATGACCGGGGCCACGAACTCCAGCTCGCGCAGGAGCGCCTGGGAGGAGCCCAGGGGGCCGCCGCCCGCGAGGAGTTCGTCGTTGGAGAGCGGGCCCGGGAAGTCGACGGGGACGTAGGCGCCCGCGTGGTCGTAGTGCCAGACCAGGTGGGACTGCTTGGCCGTGGTCTCGAACATCTCCAGGAGCTGTTCGTAGTCGCCGCCCAGTTCGTCGACCGGGGTCACCGGGAGTCCGCAGACCTGGAGCAGATAGGCGCGGCGCAGGAAGTGCAGCGCGTCGTAGTCGAAGCCGGCGACCGGTGCGACGTCCCCGGACAGGCCCGGCATGTACTGGTACACCGGCACCGGAGGCAGCCCGGCCTCGGCCAGCACCTTGTTGTATTGCGCGAGTTCCTCGGCGAAGGGGTTGTCGGGGGTGTGGCACAACACGTCGACAAGCGGTACCAGCCACAGGTCACAGGCCAAAGAAGGCTCCTCGCATAGCAGGTTGGTCAGGGAAGGGTAATCGGTGCGGCTCGGGGGCGGACCCCCTCGTGCGGACCCTCAGGCAGGTCCCCCGCTCGTGCGGGTCCCCTACCCACACTCCGTCCACCCACTTCCCCGGGCGGCTCATTCGGCTGCAAGTTGCTCGATCAGGGCCAGGGAGCCCGCGTCGTGCTCGGTGATGATCGAGCGGGCCGTGGGCAGGTCGCGGCGCATCAGGGCGTCGACCAGGTCGGTGTGCCGGCACCACAGGTGGCCGCGCAGATCGTCGAGGTGGCGCAGATGCTGGACGGCGCAGACCCAGGCCTGCACGCGCAGCCTGTGCAGGAAGTCCGAGAGGTAGGCGTTGCCGAAGAGGGCGCCGAGTTCGCGCCAGAAACGCAGGTCGTAGCCGATCAGGACGGTGAGGTCACCGGCGGTGGCGGCGCGCTGGGCCTCCTCGGCGCGGCGGCGTACCCCGACCACGGCGGCGTGGACGAGGGGGTCGTCGGGGTCCCGGTGGCGGGCGGTGTCGGCGGCCAGGACCTGGAACATGCCGTCGGTGACCAGGCCGCGGGCCTCGACGATGCCGCGGAAGTCCGCTACGGAGTACTCGTGCACGCGGAAGCCGCGGTGCTGGTCGGCTTCCAGCAGGCCCTGGGCGGAGAGGTCGACGAGGGCCTCGCGGACCGGGGTCGCGGAGACGCCGTACTGTTCGGCGATCTCCTTGACCGTGAACGCCCGTCCTGCCTGGAGCCGGCCGGCCAGCACCTCGTCGCGGAGGGCGTCCGCGATCTGCTGCCGCAGGGTGCTCCGCGTCACGGAGCCGTTGCCGCCGGGGCCGGGCATGGTCGGGGCGTCTCCCGTCGTCGCGATGTGGTGGCGTGTGTGCGTACACGTATGTCTACGAGCACGCCACCTTACGCGTTCGGGTTCCGGGGCAGGTTTCCGCGACGACCCGGACTTTTCCTCGCCCCCGCCGCCCCTACCCGTCCCATCCCTGGGGGCTGCGCCCCCAGACCCCCGCTGTCGGCCCTGCGGGCCTCGTCCTCAAACGCCGGACGGGCTGAAATTCAGCCCCTCCGGCGTTTGAGGAGCGGGGTCCGGGGCGGAGCCCCAGAAGGGGCGCGTGGGCGCGACCAGCCCTCACCGGCCGTTCGCCGCGCAGCCGCCCTACGGTGAGGCCTACTCCGCGTACTCGTCAGCGACCGCCAGCGCAGCGTCCAGCACTGCCAACCCCTCCTTCAACTCACCCTCGCTCACGTTGCACGGCGGCACGACATGGGTGCGGTTCATGTTGATGAACGGCCAGATGCCCCCCGCCTTCGCGGCGGAGCCGAACGCGGTCATGGGGGCGTTGGCCTCACCGGCCGCGTTGTAGGGCACCAGCGGCTCACGGGTCTCCCGGTTCTTGACCAGTTCGAGGGCCCAGAACATGCCGACGCCCCGCACCTCGCCCACGCAGCGATGCCGCTCGGCCAGCTCACGCAGCCCGGGTTCCACCACCTCGGCGCCCAGCCGGGCGGCGTTCTCGACGACGCCCTCCTCGGCCATGACGTTGATCGTCGCGACGGCGGCCGCGCAGGCCAGGGGGTGACCGGAGTACGTGAGACCGCCGGGGTACGGCCGCTTCGCGAAGGTCTCGGCGATGGCCCCGGAGATGGCGACGCCGCCCAGCGGCACATACCCGGAGTTCACGCCCTTCGCGAAGGTCATGAGGTCGGGAGTGACGTCGTACAGGTGCGCCGCGAACCACTCCCCGGTCCGTCCGAACCCCGCCATGACCTCGTCCAGGATGAAGACGATCCCGTACTTGTCACAGATCTCGCGGACCCCGGCCAGATAGCCGGCCGGCGGCAGCATGATCCCCGCGGTCCCCGGAATCGTCTCCAGGATGATCGCGGCGACGGTCGAAGGCCCTTCGAAGGCGATCGTCGTCTCCAGATGCTCCAGCGCCCGAGCGCACTCCTGCTCCTCGGTCTCGGCGTAGAAACGGGAGCGGTAGAGGAACGGTGCCCAGAAGTGCACGACCCCGGCCGTGGCGCTGTCGGAGGCCCAGCGGCGCGGGTCGCCGGTGATGTTCACGGCCTGCTGGGTGCCGCCGTGGTACGAGCGGTACGCCGACAGCACCTTCGGACGGCCCGTGTGCAGCCGGGCCATCCGCACCGCGTGCTCCACGGCGTCCGCGCCGCCGTTGGTGAAGAAGATCTTGTCCAGGTCGCCGGGCGTCCGCTCGGCGATCAGCCGGGCCGCCTCGGAGCGGGCCTCGATGGCGAAGGCGGGCGCGAAGGTGGTCAGGTGTGCGGCCTGCTCCTGTATCGCGGCGACGACCTTCGGGTGCTGGTAGCCGATGTTCGTGTAGACGAGCCCGCTGGTGAAGTCGAGGTAGCGCTTGCCGTCGTAGTCCCAGAAGTACGACCCCTCCGCACCGGCGACGGCGAGCGGGTCGATGAGTTCCTGCGCGGACCAGGAGTGGAACACGTGCGCACGGTCCGCGGCCTTTACGGCGGCGCCGATTTCTGGATCAGGCTGAGGGGTCATGCAGCCGAGCCTACGAGTCGGCGCCGCGGCACGGTATCGGCGTCCTGTCTGCGGTCGAGGGGTTTCCGCGACAGGTTGTCGACACGCCCTGGCGAAGGGCCCTAGCGCTGGTCGGGCGACGTCAGCTTCTCCACCAGCAGGCCCAGCGCCGAGCGGGGGACGGTCCCGTTCGCCCCGCTGTCCGTCTGCCCCCAGGTCGAACCGGGGCCCGTGGAGTTCGAGCCCTTGGTGTCGTTGACGCCCTGGAAGATGCCGAAGTCGAGGGGCCCGTCGTCCGCGGAGGCGGGGAGGGCGGCGGCGAGGAGGGCCGCGCCGGCGAGCGCGGCGGCAGCGATGATCTTCATGCCCGGCCCAACGACGACGGCGGCAAGAGGATGTCCTGTTTTGCACCGTTGGTGTTCGCCGGGTGGCGGTCGGGTGATGGTCGGGTGTTGTGTTGCGAGGCGTTGACAGGGTGCTGTCGAAGTGACAGGATGCTGTCATCGGATTTCGGATATCGGCCATGGGTCATTGGCCAGGTCCCCAGGAGGAGCCATGAGCACCCGCAAGCCCGTCCACCTCGCCGTCTACGACACCCTCGCCGACTGGGAACCCGGCTATGCCACCGCCCAGCTGGCCCGCGCCGGATACGAGATCCGCACCGTCGGCCCGACCCGCGAACCCGTCACCACCGTCGGCGGTCTGCGTATCCAGCCCGACCTGGCCCTGGCCGACCTGCGGCCGTCCGACGCGTCCCTGCTGATCCTCCCGGGCGCCGACCTCTGGGACGCGGGCGACGAACTCGCCCCCTTCGCCCGCACCGCCCGTGCCTTCCTGGACGCCGGGGTGCCGGTGGCCGCGATCTGCGGGGCGACGGTCGGGCTGGCCCGCGAAGGGCTGCTCGACGACCGGGACCACACCAGCGCGGTCTCCTTCTATCTGGCCGCGACCGGGTACGGCGGCGGCGAGCGGTATGCCGAGGCCGACGCCGTCACCGACGGCGGGCTCGTCACCGCCGGTCCCACCGAACCCGTGGCCTTCGCCCGGGAGATCCTGCGGCTGCTGAAGGTGTACGAGGACGAGGCCGTCGACGCCTGGTACCGCCTGTTCCACGACTCCGACGCCGAGGCGTACGCCGTACTCGAGAAGGCCGGTGTCCTGTGAGCCGGGAGCGACAGGACCTGCTCAGCCGCAGTGCGCTCGGTGTCTTCCGGCTCAACGGCCAGTTCCTCGCGGTCGCCGAGGAACTGGCCAGGCCCGCGGGGCTGACCGCGGCCTGGTGGCAGGTGCTCGGCGCGGTCCTCGGCGAGCCCCTTCCCGTCTCCGGGATCGCCCGCGCCATGGGCATCACCCGGCAGAGCGTGCAGCGCATCGCCGACCTGCTGGTGGACAAGGGGCTCGCCGAGTACCGGCCCAACCCCGCCCACCGCCGCGCCAAGCTCCTCGCGCCGACGGAGGCGGGGCGTGCGGCGATCTCCCGGATCGACCCCGGGCACGCGGCCTTCGCGGACCGGCTGGCGCAGGCCGTCGGGGAGGCGGAACTCGCCGATGCCGTACGGGTTCTGGAACGGTTGTCGGCAGCTCTCGACCAGATCGCCGCTCCTGTTACGGAACCGTAGACGCCCACCCGCTCACCTCCCCATATGCCGCACTATCGTGGGGCCGTTGCGTGAGCGGGGGTTTGCGTCGGCGGGGTTGGGGGGCGTGGCATGGAGAAGCTGGGGTCGGGTGATCCACAGCGGATCGGGGTTTACCGGCTGCTGGCGCGGCTGGGGGCGGGCGGCATGGGGGACGTCTATCTCGCCCGGTCGGACCGGGGCCGTACCGTCGCCGTGAAACTCGTACGGCGGGAGCTCGCCGCGCAGGAGGAGTTCCGGGCCCGGTTCCGGCAGGAGGTGCAGGCAGCGCGGCAGGTCGGCGGGTTCTGGACGGCGCCGGTGCTCGACGCGGACACCGAGGCCGACGTGCCCTGGGTCGCCACCGGCTATGTCGCCGGACCCAGCCTCCAGCAGGTCGTCGGGCGGGACCACGGGGCGCTGCCCGAGCGATCGGTCCGGATCCTGGCGGCGGGCCTCGCGCACGCGCTCAAGGACATCCATGCCGCGGGGATCGTGCACCGGGACCTGAAACCGTCCAATGTGCTGGTCACCATCGACGGCCCGCGCGTCATCGACTTCGGGATCGCCCGCGCCCTGGAGACCGTGGACGAGAGCGGACTCACCCGCACCGGCGCGCTCGTCGGGTCGCCGGGGTTCATGGCACCCGAGCAGGTGCGCGGGGACCGGATCACGCCCGCGTGCGACGTGTTCTGTCTGGGCTCGGTGCTCGCCTACGCCGCGACCGGCACGCTGCCCTTCGGCTCCGTCGACAGCGGCGCGCACGCCGTGATGTTCCGGATCGCCCAGGAGGAACCCGACCTGGAGGGCGTGCCCGAGGGGATCGCCGACCTGGTGCGGGACTGTCTGCGCAAGGACCCCGGCGCCCGGCCGGCGCTGGACCGGATCCTGGAGCGCACGGGCGCCGAGGACACCGTCTCCGGCGGCCGGTCCCGGGACCCTTGGCTGCCGAGCGCGCTGGTGGCACAGCTGGGGCGGCATGCGGTGCGGTTGCTGGACACGGAGGATCCGGAGGGACCTGAGGGGCGGGAGGGTCCGGCGGGGGCCGGGGGAGCGCAGGCCCCGGTGCGTGACGGCGGTCCGTCGGCGCCGGGCTCCGGGGGCGTGCCGGGTGCCGCCGAGCCGACCCCCGCGGCCTCCCCCGAGCATGCTCCTGCCGCCCCGGGCACCCCGCCCGACCAGCTCCCCACCATGGTCGCGCCCCCGAGCGGCCCCACCCCTCCGCCGTTCCCGGGCACCCCTCCCGGCAGCCCCTTCGGAGAGGCCGCCGCCCCCGGCGGTACTCCGGCCCACCCGGCATACGGCTCCCCGCAGCAGCACCCGCAACAACATCCCCAGCAGCCGCAGCCGCCGGGTTACGGCTATCCGCCGGCCGGTCCGAACCCGTCCTACGGCCCCGCCCCCGCCCACGGCCCGACCCCGCCGTACAGCCCCACCCCGCCCTACGGCCCGCCCCTGCCGTATCTCCCCGCGCCCCCGCCCGAAGCCCCGCACCGCAGCGGACGCTCCACGGTGGCGCTCGTCCTCGTCGCGCTGGTCGTCGCGCTCGCGGCCGGTGGCTCGGTGTACGCCCTCATGAACGGCGGTGGGGACGACGGTGCGGCGGGCGGTCCGACGGGTGGTCCCGGTACCGCGACCCATTCCACGACCGACCCCGCGACCTCCGGTCCGACCGACCCGGCCGCCTCCCCGGACCCGAACCCGACGGACTCCGCGGCCACGGACGGCGCGATCCCGGCCCGCTACCTGGGCACCTGGACGGCCGCCATCGACAACGCCACCGGTGAGAACTCCCGCCGGCTGACCATCCGGCAGGGCGAGGTGGGCGACAAGGTGCTCACCCTCGTCGCCGACGGCCCGGCCGGAACCGGCACCTATCACTGCGAGTTCACGGCGTCGCTGACCGAAGCGCCCGGCGCGGACGGCCCGTTGGAGATCGGCCCCTCCACCGTGACCGCGGGCGAGCCCGCCACCTCCTGCTCACCCGGCGAGGCCACCGAGATCAGGCTGCTGCCGGACGGGCGGCTGGAGCGGGTGAACACCAGCAGCGGGGAGAAGCTGACGTACACCAGACAGTAACCCCAAGTACCCGTACCGATAAGGCGGTTGAGGCGGCGCGAGCCTACGGTGGCGCCGGTGGAGTGGCTGAGCGCAGAGAACGTCGTGGCCGTCGGTACGGCGGTGCTCGGTGTCGTCGCGTCGGGTGTCATGGTCTGGTACGAGCGGCGCGTGCCGCGCAGAAAGCGGATCGGCTATCGCGTCCAGATGGACAACCCGATCGGCGACGACGTGCGTTCGGGCCGGGCCAACGTCCGGCTCGGCCTCTTCGACGCGGACATGGACGACGCGACGCTGGTGCTGCTGCGCGTCGAGAACGACGGTTCGCAGAGCATCGACCGCGACGACTACACGGGCCCCGAACCGCACGGGCTCACCGCGGTGTTCACGGACCGCACCATCCGGGGCGTCTCGGTCACCCAGCCGACCGACATCGACCATCTGATGGACCACTTCACCGCGCAACGCGGCTTCGGCTACGAGGGCAACCGGCTGCGCATCCCGCGCGTCCCGCTCAACCCCGGCGACCACTACAAGCTGCTGGTGATGCTCTCCGGCGGCGACGTGGGTGCGGAGATACGGCTGCGCGGCGGCCTCCGGGACGGCGAGGTGCACCCCAACCGCAGTGCGACACCGGACGACAAGGCGCCGGTGTTCAGCCTGCCGGCCAGGATCTTCACCGCCCTGCTCACGCTCTCGGTGCTGGCGCTCGCGGGCATCGTCGTCTTCCGCGACGGCAATCCGATCGAGTGCGAGCAGGGTGAGGTGACGGTGATCGGCTCGACCGCCTTCGAGCCGGTGATCGAGACGCTGGCGAAGAGTTACGAGCGCAAGTGCGCGGGTGCCGAGATTCACGTCGAGGCGCGCGGCAGCGAGTCCGGTGTCGCCGAGCTCGCCGCCCTGGCCGACCGGTCGAGGCCGAGCGCGCGGAACGTGATCGCGTTCTCCGACGGCCCACTGGGCGACCGCCTGGGCCTGACGGGGAAGGAGGTCGCGCTGTCCGTGTTCACCCTGGTCGTCAACGACGGGATCGACCTCGGGCCGTCCGGTCTGTCGGTGCGGCAGGTCCGGGACCTCTACCAGGGCCGGTACAAGCGCTGGGGCGAACTGCTCCCCGGCACCGACGAGGCCACCGCCGACCTGCCCGTCGTCCTCGTCAGCCGCAGCGACAGCTCGGGGACGCGGCAGGTCTTCCAGGACCGCGTACTGGGGGAGTGGGAGCAGGCCCAGAGCACCTCCCTGGACTGCCGGCCGCCCGACGGCACCGTCACCGCGGTGACCCGCTGCGAACTCGCCTCCACCAGCGACGTCCTCGCCAAGATCGCCGCCCAGCCCGGCGCCCTCGGCTACAGCGAACTGACCACCGCCGCGCACCACGAGGGCGTACGCCCCGTCCCCCTCGACGGCGACCGAGCCGACGTGAACGAGATCGAACGCGGCACCAGCGCCTACCCGTACCGCGACATCGAGTACGCCTACACCGACGGCATCCCCTCCGAAGACTCCCTCACCGCCGGCTTCCTCTCCTTCCTGGACAAGGAGAGCAGCCGCCAGGTGATCCGCACCCAGGGGCACCTGCCGTGCGGCACACCGGTGGGCCTGAGGCTGTGCACGGACACCGGTCGAGGCCCTCTCAGCCCGTCCGGCGCTTGAGGACGGCCCCTCAGCGAGGCTCCGGCGGGCGCTGTCGAGGCATGTTCGGCCGCGCCCCATTGGCCGGCGACACACCGAACCGCCCCGACCCCACCCCCACGTCCTGCCGAGCTCCCCCGGCCACCCCCGACTGAATTCCCAACGGCGCGGACCCCGTCCGGAACTCCACCATCCAGTCCGCCGTCTCCGCCCGGACCAGCTCGGCCACATCCTCCGAGAACCGCCGCAGCACCCCGAGGCACCGCTCAGCCGCCTCGCTCGCCGTCCCCTCAGCCGGCCCCAGCACCTCCCGCACACTCTCCGTCGCCCAGTCGAACTGAAGCATCTGAAGCCGCCGCTGCACCGCCTGAGCCGTAGCGACGTCCCTTATCCACCCGGACGTCACCCCGAAGAACCGGTCGACCGCCACACACGCCACCGCCAGCAGCAGCGCCAGATACCCCCACGGCGCCGCCCCCCGCGCAACCCCCGTCAGATCCAGCAGCGGCAGCGCGGCCCCGACGACCGCCCCCGCCGCCGCACCACCCCGCAACGCCCAGGCGCCCCGCCGCTTCCACACCCGATCCGCGAGGTACCACGTCGCCGTGTCCAGCGCCCCGCGCTCCACCCACCGGTACAGCTCGTGCAGCCGCACCGCGGGCTCCCCCCAGTCCCCGAGCGGAAACGCTCTCCCCCGCAGATCGCCCGGCCTCAGCCCGGCCATTCCTTCACCGCTCCGCCTGTCCTGCGGCGACCTGTCGGGCTGCATCTCCGGTTGACCCACCCGGCACTCCCTACTGATCACGGTGCGTGACCTCGCGTACGACCCGGGTACGTCCCCGCGGCGCACGGAACGTCCCGCCACACCTGAGGCTGACGCGCCGGACCCTTCCTACCGCCCAATGGGTGGCGAAGAGATGCCTTTCGCCTCTTTTCCGCCCAGAAGAGGGTCTTGAGCAGGTCTTGGTCAGATATAGGACGCCTGTTCCTCTCACTCGAAAGAGTGCTGCGGCGACGGCTGCCCGGACCACGTAGGCTCGTGCTGAACGGGAAAGCCGAGCGGAAACCCCGTACAGAACCCGTCCTACGCAAGGAGCTGATCGTGATCCCCGGTGGTGGCCAGCCCAACATGCAGCAGCTGCTCCAGCAGGCCCAGAAGATGCAGCAGGACCTGGCGAGGGCGCAGGAGGAACTGGCTCAGACGGAGGTCGAGGGCCAGGCGGGCGGCGGCCTGGTGAAGGCCACCGTGACGGGTTCCGGTGAACTCAGGGCGCTCAGGATCGACCCGAAGGCGGTGGACCCGGACGACACCGAGACCCTCGCCGACCTGGTCATCGCGGCCGTACAGGCGGCCAACGAGAACGCGCAGACGCTCCAGCAGCAGAAGCTCGGTCCGCTGGCCCAGGGTCTCGGCGGCGGCAGCGGTATCCCCGGTCTGCCGTTCTGACGTCGCGACGTTCCAGGCGTTGTCCGGTTGTCTTTCTAAGAGGGGCCGCCGCCAACTACCGTACGTACCGTAAGGAACCCCAGGAAGGACGGCAGTCCGTTGTACGAAGGCGTGGTCCAGGACCTCATCGACGAGCTGGGGCGGCTGCCCGGCGTCGGTCCCAAGAGCGCGCAGCGGATCGCCTTCCACATCCTCCAGGCGGAACCGACGGACGTACGGCGTCTCGCCCAGGCCCTCATGGAGGTCAAGGCGAAGGTCCGCTTCTGCGCGACGTGCGGCAATGTCGCGCAGGAGGAGCTGTGCAACATCTGCCGGGACACGCGCCGTGACCCGGCGGTGATCTGCGTGGTCGAGGAGCCCAAGGACGTCGTGGCGATCGAGCGGACCCGCGAGTTCCGCGGCCGTTACCACGTCCTCGGCGGAGCGATCAGCCCCATCGAGGGTGTCGGACCGGACGACCTGCGTATACGAGAACTTCTCGCGCGGTTGGCCGACGGGACGGTCACGGAGCTGATCCTGGCCACCGATCCGAATCTCGAGGGCGAGGCCACGGCCACGTACCTCGCACGCATGATCAAGCCCATGGGCCTGAAGGTCACCCGCCTGGCCAGCGGCCTCCCGGTGGGTGGCGACCTGGAATACGCGGACGAGGTCACCCTCGGCCGCGCCTTCGAGGGGAGACGACTCCTAGATGTCTGACGCCACGCTGCACGCGACCGAGCCGGACCCGGACGACTTCGCGGTCCAGATCTCGGACCAGATCGAGAGCTTCCTGGTCGCCGTCACGGAGGTCGCGAAGGGCGACGAGCCGGGCTCGACCGTGCCCTTCCTCCTCCTGGAGGTCTCCCAACTCCTCCTGGCCGGCGGCCGGCTGGGCGCACACGAGGACATCGTCCCCGACGAGCGCTACGAGCCCGACCTGGGCCCGGAGCCGGACGTCGACGAACTCCGCGAGAACCTCGCCCGCCTGCTGGACCCGGTGGACGTCTACTCGGAGGTCTTCGACCCCTACGAGCCGCGCAAGGCCCCGGTCCCGGCCCGGATCTCCGACGACCTCGCCGACGTCATCACCGACCTCCGCCACGGCATGGCCCACTACCGCGCCGGCCGCACCACGGAGGCCCTGTGGTGGTGGCAGTTCTCGTACTTCTCCAACTGGGGCACGACGGCGTCCGCGACCCTGCGCGCCCTGCACTCGGTCCTGGCCCACGTCCGCCTGAACCAGCCCCTGGAGGAACTGGACGGCCTGGACACGGACCAGGGCATGATGGGCGACGAGACGCTGGAGTTCGAGGCGGGCAAGGTCATGGCGGAGGAGATCGGGGGCCCGCTGGGAATGCGGCCCGCGCAGCGGCAGTAGCGCGGATCCGTTCGATCCGCCAGACCGCCAGACCGCCCGGCCATCAGCCTCAAGCCTCGTCAGACCGTCGGCCTCGTCAGATCCGTACGGCCGCGCCGGTTACGCCGATGCCCGTGTCCGGCTCCGCCGGTACCGTCACCGTGATCGTGCTCGGCCTGCCCATGTCCGCGCCCTGATGGATCGTCAGGGTGGCGGGCGGGGCGACGAGTCGGAGCTCCCGCAGATAGCCGCCGAACGCGGCCGCCGCCGCGCCCGTGGCCGGGTCCTCGACCACGCCGCCGGGCGGGAACGGGTTACGGGCGTGGAACACCGTGGCGGACTCCCGCCAGACCAGGTCGACGGTGGTCCAGTCCTCGCGGGCCATGAGGGCGGCGAGCGCGGGCATGTCGTAGTCCAGGCCGGCCAGTCGCTCCCGCGTCGAGGCGGCGAGGATCGGGTGCCGGTTCCCGGCGAAGGCCACGCGCGGCGGCAGCGCGGGGTCCAGGTCCGCGGCGGACCAGTCGAGGATCGTCAGCAGTTCGGCCAGGTCGGCCGCCGCGATCGGCTCCGACCGCGGCGCCACGCTCACCAGGGTCGCCACCACGGCACCGTCCGCCGTCCGGTCGGTCGTGACGGTGACCGGGCCGGCCTGGGTACGCAGTCGCAGGCGGCCGGTGCCGTGGCGTTCCGCGTAGGCGACGGCCGTCGCGATCGTCGCGTGGCCGCAGAACGGCACCTCGGCCAGCGGGCTGAAGTAGCGGACGTCCAGCGTGCCGTCGGCGGCGGGCACCACGAACGCCGACTCCGAGTAGCCGACGTCGGCCGCCGTCGCCAGCATCGTCTTGTCGTCGACACCGGTGGCGTCGAGCACCACCCCCGCCGGGTTGCCACCCGCGGGATCGCTGCTGAAGGCCACGTATCGCAAGATCTCCATCCGGGGACCGTAGCCGTGCGGATCATCCGAGGGGCGCGGGTGGGGCGGAAGGTGACGCAGGTTACAGAAAGAGGCTTCTGAAGTGGCGTAATGCGCGCGCCCCTCGGCCGGTCTCACAGGCGCCCCCCGCACAACGGCCGCCCCCTGGCCGGTGCCCCCGCCCCTCGAATCGGAGCCCGACCATGCACGTCACCCTGGAGCAGCCGACCGGCGCCCGTCTGGTCACCGCCGCGGACAAGGACATCGCGATACCCGCCACCCTCCGCTACACCTCGGCCGACCCCCTGGCCGTGCACCTCGACTTCCCGCCCCACGTCACGCTCGACGGCGAGGTCACGACCTGGACCTTCGCCCGCGCCCTGCTGAGCGAGGGCCTGAACGCCCCGGCCGGGCCCGGCAGCGTACGGGTCCGGCCGTGCGGGTCGGCCCACACGTACGTGGAGTTCCACACGCCGGAGGGCACGGCCGTGCTCCGGTTCGCGACCACGGACCTGTACCGCTTCCTGGCCCGCACCTACACCGTGCTCGCACCGGGGGAGGAGACGGTGGGGGCGGAGCTGGACCAGGGGTTGGTGGCGTTGTTCGGGGGGAGGGTGTGAACCCGGGCGCCGGGAACGTGGTGTGACCGGGCGGTCGCGCGGCGTGAATTGGGTACGTGCTGGCTCGGCCCTGTATCTGCCTTGCATGGGCCCTAACCGGTGTCACGGGAATCTGGAGTCACCTCCACCGCAGAGAACACGGAAAGCGGAGGGAGCCCCATCCGACCGCACAGCACCGGGAGTTCGCGATGACCCGTCGTTCCATAAGCAAGCGCGTGGCCGTCGTCACCGCTGCCGCCCTCGTCGCCGTCGGCACCTTTGCCGCAGGTGGCGCCGTCGCCGGGCCGGAGAAGGCGGCGAAGCCCACCAAGAAGCAGGTGGCCGCCCTGTTCGACGAGTGGAACGCGGCGCTGAAGACCCAGGACCCGGAGAAGGTCGCCGACCTCTACTGGGACGACGCGGTCCTGCTGCCGACCCTCTCCAACCAGGTCCGTGCCGACCGCGAGAGCCGTGTCGACTACTTCGAGCACTTCCTGGCGAACAAGCCGGTGGGCAAGAAGATCGAGACGCACATCAACGTCCTCGACTCGAACTCGGTGCTGGACGCGGGTGTCTACGAGTTCGCGCTCACCGACCACGACACCGGCAAGAAGAGCATCGCCAAGGCCCGCTACACCTACGAGTGGGAGAAGCGGGACGGGGAGTGGAAGATCGTCAACCACCACTCCTCGTTGATGCCCGAAGGCTGATCCGTACGGACAGCCCGCCCCCGGGAGCGTCGCCCAGGGCCACCGTCCCGCCGTCGTCGGTCACCAGTTGCTTGACGACGGCGAGGCCGAGGCCGGAGCCGGCCTTCCCGGTCAGGCCCTGACCGCGCCAGAAGCGGTCGAAGGCGCGGGACTTCTCCGCGTCCGACATACCGGGCCCCTCGTCGTCCACCGACAGGACCACCTCCTCGCCCCTCGGCTCCACCCGGACGGTGATCGTGCCGCCGTCCGGTGACACCTCCAGGGCGTTCGAGAGCACGTTGTCCAGCACCTGCTCCAGCTGACCGGGGCTGGTCAGCGCAAGCAGCCGGCCGTCGGCACTCCCCCTGAGCGTGATGGTGACTCCACGCTCGTCGGCGGCCGGCCTCCACACGTCCAGCCGCTCCCGCACGATGTCCAGCAGGGGCAGCGGCTCCGCCACCGTCACCTTCGCCTCCGCCCGCGCCAGCACCAGCAGGCCGTTGACCAGGCGGCTCATCCGGACCACCTCGGCCGTCGCCTGCTCCACGTCCTCCTTGACGAACTCGTCGTCCACGCCGTCGGAGATGTTGTCCAGCGACAGCCGCAACGCGGTGAGAGGAGTGCGGAGTTGATGCGAGGCGTCGGCCACGAAGATGCGCTGCGCGGCGATCAGCGTGTCCAGCCGCTCGCCCGCCTGGTTGAGCGTACGGGCGAGGGTCTGTGTCTCCTTCGGGCCCGTCACGGGGGAGCGGGCCGTCAGGTCGCCGTCGCTGAACCGGCTCGCCGTGTCGTTGAGCTGGCGCAGCGGTCGGGTGAGCCGACGGGCCACGCCGGCGCCGACGACGGCGGCCACGACGAGGACGGCCACCGCGAGGCCGGCGCGGAAGCCCCAGATCGTCCACAGCCGGTCGGTCAGAGTGCTGGTGTTGTACACGATGCGGACGGCGCCGACGACCGGGCCCCTGTTGCGGCCGTCGAGCTCCGTCGTACTCTCGCGGGCGGCCACCGTGATCTTCAGCTCCGGCCCCCAGATGAAGGACGAGCCCCAGTCGGTCGTGGGATCGCCCGTCTCCAGGGCCTTGGTCAGGGCCTCGTCCTGCTTCGGGCTCGGCAGGCGTGTTTCGCAGCGCGCTGTCACCTCGACCTCGCCGGGTGTCTGGCCGGCGTAAGCCTTGGCCATCTCGTCCAGCGCCGAGCAGGACGGCGGGTTCCCGTTGCCGAGCAGCAGGGCCATGGTGTCGGCCTCCCGCCGGACGGAAGCCGCGGTGTCTCCCCGCAGCTGGTCCGTGAGAGAGAAGGCCACGGGGACGGTGAACAGGGCGACGGCGCCGGCGACGAGCGCGACGTAACTACGGGTGAGCTGACGGATCATGACGCGCCGGTACCGCCGTTGCCCCGGTCACCCTTGTCGAGCTCAAGCCGGAATCCGACCCCCCGCACCGCCTCGATCGTGATCGCCCCCGCCAGCTTCCGCCGCAGCGCCGCCACATGGACGTCCAGCGTCTTCGTCGGGCCGAACCAGTTGGCGTCCCAGACCGCCTCCATGATCTGCTCGCGCGACATCAGCGCCCCGGGCTCCTCGGTGAGGAAGGCCAGCAGGTCGTACTCCTTGGGCGCCAGGGCCACCTCCTCGCCGTCCAGGCGGACGCGGGCCGCCTTGCGGTCGATGGTCAGGCGGGGGCCGTAACGGTCCGGGCCGGCCTCGGCGGCGGCCGCACGGGGCTGCATCCGGCGCATGACCGCTCGTATCCGCGCGATGACCTCGCGCACCCCGAACGGCTTCGAGACGTAGTCGTCGGCGCCGAGCTCCAGCCCGACCACCCGGTCCGTCTCGTCGCTGCGCGCGCTGATCACGATGATCGGTACATCGCCGCGTTCACGCAGCGCCTTGCAGACGTCGAGACCGTCGGTGTCGGGCAGGCCGAGATCGAGCAGTACGACGTCGCAGGGCTCGGCGTGGCTGAGCGCCGCGGCGCCCGTGGTGACCCAGGCCACCTCGAAGCCGTAGCGCAGCAGTCCGCGCCGGAGCGACTCGGCGACCGGTTCGTCGTCTTCCACCAGGAGTACACGCACAGGCGCACCCTAGTGGTTGAACTTTAAAGACGTCCGGACGCCGAGCCCGTGAACAGGCGATATGCGACCAAAACGGACGCTGTCCGAGTGCGGTCCGAGTACTGTCCGACTGCTACTCGGTCGCTACCACATGATCGGCAGCCGCTCCGGGATCCGCTTCATGAAGCCCGTCCGCCACACCAGCTGCTCGATCGGCACCGCGAGCCGCAGCCCGGGCATCCGCTCCAGCAGGGTCTCCAGGGCGATCTCGGCGTGCCTGCGGCCGAGGGCGGTGGCGGGGCAGTAGTGGCGGCCGCCGCCGAAGGAGAGGTGGGCCGTGGAGTTCTCGCGGCCCAGGTCGACCGTGTGCGGGTCGGGGAAGGCGGCCGGGTCGAAGTTGGCGCCCTCGACGAGGACCAGGACCAGGTCGCCCGCCTTCACCTCCACTTCTCCGAGGAGTACGTCCTGCGTCGCCAGCCTCGGCAGTCCGTCCCCGATGGACAGGTTGATGCGCAGCAGCTCGTCCACGGCGGCGGGGACCAGGGTGCGGTCGGCGAGGAGGCGGGCGTGCAGGTCGGGGTGCTGGATGAGGGAGACCAGTGCCATGGTCAGGAAGCCCGAGGTGGAGATGACGCCCGCGCCGAACATCGTCACCCCCACCGTCGCGAGCATCTCGTCGGTGAGGTGGCCGTACTCGGGGTCCGCGCGCAGGGCGGCGAGCTCGGCCATCAGACCCGTCGTCGCCGGGTCGTCGAGCCGCTCGGCCATGTACGCGATGTCCCGGTCCCAGTTGAGCCGGGCGCCCGCGACGGGGCAGGCCGAGTTCATGAACGCGATGTCCAGGCTGCGCATCAGGCCGGGCGCGTCCTGCTGCGGGATGCCGAGGATCGTGCAGTGCATGCCCGCCGAGTACGGGTCGGCGAAGCCGCCGCGCAGATCCGCCGGGGCGCCCTCGCGGAGCAGCCCGTCGACGAGTTCGGCGGCGTAGGAGCGCATCCACTCCGCGAGGCCCGGGCTCTTCGGGTTCAGCGCCTTCAGGACGGCCTTGCGCAGCCCGGCGCCGGTGATGTTGCCCATGTTGTTGACGACCTCGGGCGGGATCGTCAGCGCGTACTGGCGGGGCACGCCCGGGGCCGAGGTGTCCTTCAGGCTGAAGCGCGGGTCTTCGAGGACCTGCTTGCACAGGTCGTACGACGACACGAGCCAGGCCTCGTCGCCGGCGATGGTGCGGACCCGGCGCACGGGGGTGCGGGTACGCGACTCCTCCACCTCGTCGGGGAGTTGGTCGCCGCGCCAGGAGAACGGGAAGTCGATGAGCGGGAGTGTGTCAGTGGACATGGGTGTCCGGTCCCTCCGTGTCGGTTCCCCCGGCCGGCGTCACGATGGCGTGGCCCTGGTTGCGGGAGGCGCGCAGACCGGCGCCGCGGGAGTAGAGCAGCTCGGCCATCGGCAGGAGCTGGTGGTAGCAGTTGAGGGAGGACGGGACGCCGAGGATGGCGGGGGTGTCCAGGAAGAGAGGGGCCTCGGCGCAGACGTAGGCCAGGCAGACCTCGCGCTGGGCGGCGGTCGCGCGTCCTGCCCTGCCGGCCAGGAAGGAGTCGACGAGCTTCTCGCAGGTCGTGCGGAACTCGTCGTCGGTGGCGAGGCGGGCCTGGAGGCGGTCGTGGATCTCGCGGTAGGCCGGGTTGCCGCGGAAGTCGGACATGGCGTGGGCGTGGAGGCGGGTGCCGCCGGGGTCGACGGCCTGGACGGCGCCCAGCACCTTGGCCCGTACCCCGCGCAGGTTCTTCACCGCCTTGCGGCGCGCGTCGTCGGGTGGATAGCCGGACGCCGCGTACATCTCGGCCACGTACAGGTCCGTGTAGACGAAGTCGACCCGCTCGAAGAGGGCGAGGCCCCAGCGCGCCAGGTCGTGGACGCGGGGGGCGGAGAAGTAGCTGTTGCCGGGCGAGACGCCGATGACGGCGTGGTCGCCCGCGGCGCGGATGACTTCGCAGTGCTCCGTGAAGGGCTGGATCTTGAAAAGGCCGGCCGGGGGGACCGTTCCGGCTTCCGATTCGGCTTGCGTGACGTGCTGGATCTCTGTAGCGGTCACAGTCGTCAAAGGAGGAGAATCCTTCGCGTCGCGAGTCCCGATGGAGCCTTGTGCCCCTGGTGTAGCGACGACGACGCGAAGTTAGCGTTCGGCTACGGAGAGCGTCAATGGCCGATTTCGCGCTGCGGGCCACGCGGCCCGCGTCGGGGTCGGCGTATGCCTGCGTCGCCCCGAGTGACCTGCACCACTAAACCGATTGCCCCACCCCCGACCGGGCAGACACGACTCCGAGCGCCCGAATCTCACCATCTGGGAACCCCAAGGTCGAATTCGGACGCTCGGTAAACTGAGCCGACACACACGGACTGAGCGAGGAGCGCACGTGGGCCTTGTCGTGCAGAAGTACGGAGGCTCCTCCGTAGCCGATGCCGAGGGCATCAAGCGCGTCGCCAAGCGGATCGTGGAAGCCAAGAAGAACGGCCACCAGGTGGTCGCCGTGGTTTCCGCGATGGGCGACACGACGGACGAGCTGATCGATCTCGCCGAGCAGGTTTCCCCGATGCCTGCCGGGCGCGAGCTCGACATGCTGCTGACCGCGGGAGAGCGGATCTCCATGGCCCTGCTGGCCATGGCGATCAAAAACCTGGGCCACTCGGCCCAGTCGTTCACCGGCAGCCAGGCAGGTGTCATCACCGACTCGGTCCACAACAAAGCCCGGATCATCGATGTCACCCCGGGCCGGATCCGCACCTCCGTCGACGAGGGCAACATCGCCATCGTCGCCGGGTTCCAGGGCGTGAGCCAGGACTCGAAGGACATCACCACCCTCGGGCGTGGCGGGTCGGACACCACCGCCGTGGCGCTGGCCGCCGCCCTCGACGCCGAGGTGTGCGAGATCTACACCGACGTCGACGGCGTGTTCACCGCCGACCCGCGCGTGGTCAAGAAGGCGAAGAAGATCGACTGGATCGCCTTCGAGGACATGCTGGAGCTGGCCGCGTCCGGCTCGAAGGTGCTGCTCCACCGCTGTGTGGAGTACGCCCGTCGTTACAACATCCCGATCCACGTCCGGTCCAGCTTCAGCGGGCTTCAGGGCACGTGGGTCAGCAGCGAGCCGATCGATCAAGGGGACAAGCACGTGGAGCAGGCCATCATCTCCGGTGTCGCGCACGACACCTCCGAGGCCAAGGTCACGGTCGTCGGTGTGCCGGACAAGCCGGGCGAGGCCGCCGCGATCTTCCGCGCGATCTCCGACGCCGAGATCAACATCGACATGATCGTGCAGAACGTGTCCGCCGCGTCCACCGGTCTGACGGACATCTCCTTCACGCTGCCGAAGTCCGAGGGCCGCAAGGCCATCGACGCCCTGGAGAAGAACAAGGGCGGCATCGGCTTCGACTCGCTGCGCTACGACGACCAGATCGGCAAGATCTCCCTGGTCGGCGCCGGTATGAAGACCAACCCGGGCGTCACGGCCGACTTCTTCAAGGCGCTCTCCGACGCGGGCGTGAACATCGAGCTGATCTCGACCTCCGAGATCCGTATCTCGGTCGTCACCCGTGCCGACGACGTCAACGAGGCCGTCCGCGCCGTGCACTCCGCCTTCGGCCTGGACTCCGACAGCGACGAGGCCGTGGTGTACGGAGGCACCGGGCGATGACGCACCGCCCGACGCTCGCGGTCGTGGGAGCGACCGGAGCCGTCGGCTCGGTCATGCTCCAGATCCTGTCCCAGCGCGCGGACATCTGGGGTGAGATCCGTCTGATCGCCTCGCCGCGCTCGGCCGGCCGCAAGCTGGCCGTGCGCGGGGAGGAGGTCGAGGTGGTGGCGCTCACCGAGGAGGCCTTCGCCGGGGTCGACATCGCGATGTTCGACGTCCCCGACGAGGTGGCCGCCCGCTGGGCGCCGATCGCCGCCGCCAAGGGCGCGGTGGTGGTGGACAACTCGGGCGCCTTCCGTATGGACCGGGAGGTGCCCCTCGTCGTCCCCGAGGTCAATCCGCACGCGGTCCGGATGCGGCCGCGCGGCATCGTCGCCAACCCGAACTGCACGACCCTCTCGATGATCGTGGCGCTGGGCGCGCTGCACGCGGAGTTCGGGCTGCGCTCCCTGGTGGTCTCCTCGTACCAGGCGGTGAGCGGGGCCGGGCGGGCCGGCGTGGAGACGCTGCGCCGCCAGCTGTCCCTGGTCGCCGGTACGGAGCTGGGGACCAGCCCCGGTGACGTACGGCGGGCCGTCGGCGACCGGACGGGGCCGTTCCCCGAGCCGGTCGCGCTGAACGTGGTGCCGTGGGCCGGGTCGCTGCGCGAGGACGGCTGGTCGTCGGAGGAGATGAAGGTGCGGGACGAGTCCCGCAAGATCCTCGGGCTGCCGCAGCTGCCGGTCGCGGTGACGTGTGTACGGGTGCCGGTGCTGACCGGGCACTCGCTGACCGTGCACGCCCGTTTCGAGGGCGAGGTCACGGTCGCCAAGGCGCGCGAGATCCTGGCCACCGCGCCGGGGGTCGTGCTGTACGACGACCCGGACGCCGGTGAGTTCCCGACGCCCGCCGACGTGGTGGGTACGGATCCGACCTGGGTCGGCCGGGTGCGGCGCGCGCTCGACGATCCGACGGCGCTCGAACTCTTCGTCTGCGGCGACAATCTGCGCAAGGGCGCGGCCCTCAACACCGCGCAGATCGCGGAGCTCGTGGCGGGGGAGTTCCGGTGAGGAGCCTGTCCACCGGCCCTCAGCCCCAGGTGGTGCCGGAAATCTTCTGGGCTCCGACGGAATCGTTTGTAGGATCTGTGTGAAAAGTGTGAGCCGATCGATGGTCCGGACCACTTGAACCGGACACTGTCGGCAGTTGAAGATTTTCCTCCCCGCCCTGCAACCGCTTGCAGGGCGGGGAGCGTCTTTGCGGTCGCCTTCAGGGGGCGTGAAGACGCGTTTTTTCTGGCGTGGGGACGCCGAATGGGCAGGGCGTGGGGACGCTCTGGCCATATGGGACATAAGGGAAGAGCGGGTAGGCATGTGGGCGTTTGACGCACGGTCAGCTGTGCTGCCTGGCGCGAGAGTCTCGGTCGCGGTGGCCGGAGGGCCGACTGTCGCGACTGACGCAAAAGTGACGTCCGGCACGTACAACCCTCACGAGGGGACGCGTGTCCAACAGGCGTGGCAGAGGTACTCGACTTCAGCGCGGCGACCCGCGGCACGGCCCTACGGCCGCCCCGCCGGCCCGTCCGACCCCGCATGCCCGGTGCGCCCGGCGGCATGCCGGTGATCGCGCCCATGCCCGCAGCGCGGCCCGCCCGCATACCCAGTCAGCGTGACGGTGCCGAGGCCGAGAGCGCCGCGGCGGCCGGCACGACCGTCGACCACCTCACCGAGACCTACCGGGCCCACTACCGCTCGCTGCTGGGTCTCGCGGCGCTCCTCCTCGACGACACCGCCTCCTGCGAGGACGTCGTCCAGGAGGCGTTCATCCGCGTCCACTCCGCGCGCAAGCGCGTCCGGGACCCGGAGAAGACGCTGGCATACCTCCGCCAGACCGTCGTCAATCTCTCCCGCTCCGCCCTGCGCCGCCGCATACTCGGCCTGAAGCTGCTGTCCAAGCCGATGCCCGACATGGCGAGCGCGGAGGAGGGGGCGTACGACCAGCTGGAGCGGGACTCCCTCATCAAGGCGATGAAGGGTCTCCAGCGCCGGCAGCGCGAGGTGCTGGTCCTCAGGTACTTCGCGGACATGACCGAGTCGCAGGTCGCCGAGACGCTCGGCATCTCGCTGGGCTCGGTGAAGGCATACGGCTCGCGCGGCATCGCCGCGCTGCGGGTCGCCATGGAGGCGCCGGCATGAGCGGGGACCATGACGAGCGGCGTGAACCGCGCGTCCCTCATGAGCCCTCCGGGGATCCCCCCACGCCCTTCGGGGAGTGGGGGAGCTCCGAGTCAGCCGGGCGGCCGGACAAGCAACAGCCGAAGCAATCGCACGCTGGGAACGGAACTGTGAACCACGGCCCCGACGACCAGGGCCCCGAGGGGTTCGACTCGGACGAGCTGGCACTGCGCCGCATGCTGCACCACGCGGTCGAGGAGATCGAGCCGCGCGAGGGCACGCTGGACCATCTGCGCAGGGCGGTGCCCGCGCGGCGGGCGCGCAAGCGGCAGGCGCTCGTCGGCGCGGCGGCCGCGGTGCTCTTCGTCGGCACCGCCGTCCCGGCCCTGGTGCACGTCTCCAACTCCACCGGCTCCAACGTCAACTCGTCGAACGCCGGCCATGGCGAGCAGGCGCAGGGCGGCTCCGGGCAGGGCAAGGAGACGGAGGGCGGCGAGAGCACGTCCGGCGGTACCTCGGGCAAGGCCGAGGACAAGGGCAAGGGGAGCGAGAAGGACGAGGACAAGGGCACCGGCGCCAGCACCGGTCCGGGTGCCGGCTCCGGAAGCCCGACCGACCCCTTGGCGACCAGCCCGGCCGGCGTCGCCGCCTGCACCGCCGAGCAGCTCGGCACCTCCGGTGGGACCACCGACCTCCCCGACTCCTCCGGCACGGTCTACGGCACGTTCACCTTCAGCAACGTCTCACCCGCCGACTGCTCGGTGAGCGGCCCGGGCTCGGTGAACCTGGTCGCGGGCGGAGCGGCGGACGGCTCGAAGATCTCCCAGGCCCGGAATGTCGCCGGGGACGCGGCGGTCAGCCTGCCCGACCCGTCCCAGGAGCTCACCGCCCTCGCCCTCAAGCCCGGCGAGTCCTACCAGGTCAAGTTCGCCTGGGTCCCGTCGGCGACCTGCCCCACGACGGGTACGGACAACGGCGGCGGCACGGGCGGCCCCGACCCGTCGCCCACCCCGACCCCGACCGAGAACACCACCGGCACGACGGAGGGCACCTCCACGGGCGGTGACACCGGCACCTCCACCCAGTTGATGACGGAGGACACCACGGCCGACGGCAGCGTCACCATCTCCCTCACCGCGGAGGCGGGGGCGCCGACGGCTTCGGTGGTGGTGTCCAACGCGTGTGCGGGCGTCGTGTACTGGACGGGCGTGCTTCAGGGAGTGTGAGGGCGCGCGGCTCGGCTGGGCGTTAGGCGCTCCCGGCGCTCCGTTCAGGCGTTGGCCTTCTCCTGCGCCGCCGGCCCTGCGCTGGGCTCCCCGTCCGGCAGCAGCCCCAGTTCCGCGTCCCGCAGGGACTCCACCTCGCGGCGCAGCAGACGGAACCACATGAAGACCACGAAGCCCGCGAAGACGAACCACTCGCCGGTGTAGCCGAGGTTCTGGAACGCCTTCAGGTCGAGGCCGGTGTCACTGGCGGCGGCCGCCGGGACCGGCTTCATACCCGAGTCGGCCTTGTCGAGGGTGATCCAGGCGTCGTACACGTCGTACGGCACCAGGTTCACCAGCGTCGCCGCGCTGATCGCCGCCGTCTGGCCGGAGGGCAGGCCGCCACGCGCCGGCACGCCGTTCTCGCCGGGCACCTCGGATGCCTGGAGCGCGCCGGTGACCGTGACCTCGCCGGTCGGTGCGGCGGGGGCCTCGGCCCGGTCGGCGTCGCCCGGCAGCCATCCCCGCACCACCGGCAGGGCCTTGCCCTCGTCGGTGTGCAGCAGCGTCAGGACGTAGTAGCCCTGCCGGGCGTCCAGCTCCCGGCCCGGCACGAGCAACTGCTTGCCGTACCGTCCGCTCGCGGTGGCCTGCCTGCCCGATGTCGCCTTGTCCACCGGCAGCAGCTCGGCGAGCGGACGGGGCGCCTCGGTCTCGGCCTTCTCGGCCAGCTCACCGGCCGTGCGATGGTCCTGCACCCGCGCCTCGAACCGGCTCAGCTGCCAGGACCCCATGAACACACAGAAGGGGATGGCGAGCAGCACGAAGACGTTGATCCCCCACCAACGGGGCGTCAGCAGAAACCGGTACACGCTCTCCACGGTACGGGGCTCCTGCGGAGGGCAGGGCTGCGGGGTCAGCCCGTAGGGGGAGGCTGGACGCGTCTCGCCCGCGCCGCTGTGGCTGACGCCGTGTGCGCGACGACCCCGCCGTAGGGGGCTGGTCGCGCAGTTCCCCGCGCCCTTTTGGGGCGATGCCGGACCGCCACTCTCAACGCCGGGCCAGGCACTTTCAGCCCGTCCGGCGTTTGAGGACGAGGCCCTTCGGGCCGATGGCGGGGTCTGGGGGCGCAGCCCCCAGCGGGGGCGAAGGGGCGGAGCCCCTTCAAGGGATGGGACGGGTAGGGGCGGAGGGGGCGCTGAACGCACGGCTGCGGAGTTATCCACAGGCTGGGGGCCTCGCCAGCGGATTGTCGGCAGGGCCAGGCACTATGGGGCCATGACTGAGAGCCACGGGTCCGATTCGCGGGATCACCACATGCAGGACAAGGCCATTGCGGACAAGGACATGCCGGACTGGGAGAAGCGCTTCCGGGCGCCCCGGGTGTCGCTGCCCGACTGGGCGGAGGACGCCCCGGACCGCTCCCTGTTCGTGTCGAACGCCACAGGGACGTACGAGCTGTACGCCTGGGACCGTTCGACGGGCGAGCAGCGCCAGGTGACCGACCGGCAGAACGGCACGACGGACGGCGTGCTCTCCCCGGACGGCGCGTGGATCTGGTGGTTCGACGACAAGGACGGCGACGAGTTCGGCGTGTGGCGCCGCCAGCCGTTCACCGGCGGTGAGGACGAGCTCGCGGCGCCGGGCCTGGACCCCTCGTACCCGGCGGGCCTCGCCCTGGGCCGGGACGGCCGTACGGCGATCGTGGGCCGCTCGACGGACGAGGACGGCACGACGATCCATGTGGCCCGCATCGGCGAACCCCCGGTGGAGATCTACCGGCACCGCGAGTCCGCGGGCGTCGGTGACCTCTCGCACGACGGCACGCTGATCGCCGTCGAGCACACCGAGCACGGCGACGCGATGCACTCGGCGCTGCGCGTCCTGCGCCCCGACGGCAGCGCGGTCGCCGAACTCGACGACACCAAGGGCGGCACCGAGGAACTGGGCCTTGAGGTCCTCGGTTTCGCCCCGGTGACCGGCGACGCGCGGCTGCTCATCGGGCACCAGCGACGCGGCCGCTGGGAGCCGCTGGTGTGGGACGTGGCGACAGGGGAGGAGACGGACCTCGCGCTGGAGCTGCCGGGTGACGTCAGCGCGGAGTGGTATCCGGACGGGGCCGGGCTGCTGATCGTGCACAGCTTCGAGGCCCGCAGCGAGCTGTTCCGGTACGACCTGGCCCGGCGCGAGCTGGTGCGCGTCCCGACTCCGGCCGGGTCCGTGTCGGGGGCGACGGCCCGCCCGGACGGCAGCGTGGAGTACCTGTGGTCGTCGGCGGCGCAGCCGTCGGCGGTGCGCTCGACGACGGGGCGGGTGGTGCTGGATCCGCCCGGTCTGAAGTCCCCCGGCTCGGTCCCGGTGGAGGACGTGTGGGTGGAGGGCCCGGGCGGCCGCATCCACGCGCTGGTGCAGCGGCCGGCCGGCGCCGAGGGCCCGCTGCCGACCGTGTTCGACATCCACGGCGGCCCGACCTGGCACGACAGCGACGCGTTCGCGGCGGGCCCGGCGGCCTGGGTGGACCACGGGTACGCGGTGGTGCGGGTCAACTACCGCGGCTCGACGGGCTACGGGCGTGCCTGGACGGACGCGCTCAAGCACCGGGTCGGGCTGATCGAGCTGGAGGACATCGCGGCGGTCCGGGAATGGGCGGTGACGTCCGGCCTGGCCGACCCGGCCCGGCTGATCCTGACCGGCGGTTCGTGGGGCGGCTACCTCACCCTGCTCGGCCTCGGCACCCAGCCCGATGCGTGGACGCTGGGCATCGCCGCGGTCCCGGTCGCCGACTACGTCACCGCGTACCACGACGAGATGGAGGCGCTGAAGGCCATGGACCGCACCCTCCTGGGCGGCACCCCCGAGGAGGTCCCGGAGCGCTTCGAGGCGTCATCGCCGCTGACCTACGTCGACCAGGTGAAGGCCCCGGTCTACATCTCGGCGGGCGTGAACGACCCGCGCTGCCCCATCCGCCAGGTCGACAACTACGTGAAGCGCCTTGAGGCCCGCGGGGCGGTGCACGAGGTGTACCGGTACGACGCGGGGCACGGCTCGCTGGTGGTGGACGAGCGGATCAGACAGGTCCGGCTGGAACTGGACTTCGCGGAGCGTCACTTGGCGGGTGGGGTCCCGAAGTAGGGCGGGTACGTTCGTGCGGCGACGCGCACCTGTGCGTCGCCGCACGAACGCCCGGCGCGGGGGGAGTCCCAGAGGATGAGGCGAGCGGTGATCCCGGGGGTGGCGGCGGCCGTGGTGCTGATGAGCGGTTGCAGCGAGGACGTGCCCGGCTGCGGCTGGGAGGATCGGCCGAAGAGCTTCCCGATCGAGGGCGAGAAGCGGCCCGTGCGGATCCGGCCCAGCGAGCGGCATCCCGGGCTGGGCGGACGCGAGGCGACGGCCGCGCTGCCCCCTCGCCCCGACCGCGACGCCGGCCCCACCGCGCAGGCGCTGTACGACTTGCAGCACAGGACACTCGACATGGTGGGCGAGCTGGGCGAGATCGAGCCCGGCCGGTGCGAGGGCGGGGAGCTAGCCCTGGAGGTGGGGGACACCACGCGCTGCACCGTCACTTACGAGGGCGTCGAGGTGCCCTGGCAGGTGAAGATCACCAACGCCGTCCCGCAGGGCCTGGGCACGCCCTTCGCCATCGACTACCAGTACACCGCCCGGCCGTTGCGCACCGTGGTGCTCGCCCAGGAGGTCTACGACTGGTTCGCCTGGGAGGCCGGGAAGAACGGGCCGGACAGCCTCTCGGCCCCGGAGGAACCGCGCTGCGACAGACTCCCGAAGATCTTCACCGCCGAGCCCGGCCGGGACACCGGCCACTACTGCCAGAGCCTCAGTTTCTCGTGCACCGACGGTGACTTCGACTTCGAGTGGAGCGACGTGGCGGTCCGCATCGACGAGGAGGGCCAGGTGAGGGTCGACGGCGGTTCATAGGAGGGCGTCCTTGCGCGGAGCCGCCGGGTCGCGGCGAGGGAGCGCGCGCCACCGGGCGCTACGCGCCCTCCCACTCCCGCGGCCGTCTGCCCAGGAGTTCCGCCAGTCCGCGGCGGGTCGCCGCCAGGACCACGCGGTCCTCCTTCTGAAGGACATACGTATCGGGCAGGTCCCACACCCACCCCGAGGCGCCGCCCGCCCGGCCGTCCTCGTAGGCCTCCTCCACCGCGGGTTCCTCGCGGCGTTCGCGGGAGCCCCGGTCCAGGGCCAGGACACGCCAGGCGCCCGGCCGGAAGGCCTGGCCGACGGTCCTGTCCTCCAACTGCGGCTGGCCGGCCACCTCGACCGCCGCGAACAGCAGCACGCGGCGCTCGACGGGGATCGCGCCGAGGATCTGGCGGCCCATCATCGCCCCGGCGAAGGCGGGCGCGGCCAGGTGGGTCACGCTGCGGCTGCGGGTCAGGGCGTGGGGGTGCGCGGCGCGCAGGGTGCGGTAGACGGCGGTGGCGAAGTCGTCGTCGTAAAGCCGCAGTACCACCCGCAGGTCGGGGCGGACGGAGCGGGCGTACAGGGCGGCTTCGAGGTTCGTGGTGTCCGCGCTGGTCACCGCCAGGAGCGTGTGCGCCCGGTGGATCTTGGCGGCTTCCAGGACGCCTTCCTGGGTGACGTCCCCGAGCACCACCGGCACCCGCAGCCGCCGTGCCGTCGCCATCCCGCGGGCGTCGGGGTCGGACTCGACGCACACCACGGGGATATGCAGTTCCCGCAGCCGGGTCAGCACCCGGGTGCCGATCTTGCCGAGGCCGAGCAGGACGACATGGCCGCCGAGCCCGCGCGGCGGTTTGCGCAGGGCGGAGGCGGTGCGGAAGGTGCCGAGGGCCTCCAGCACCGCCGCCAGCAGCACGGGGAGCAGCAGCAGTCCGATCAGCCCGGACAGGAGCTGGAGGATCTGGCGGGCCAGGGACTGGTGGAGCGCGGGTTCGTTGATGGCGAAGAGGTCGAGGAGGGTCATGTACGTGGCGTGCAGCGGGTGTTCGCCGGTCACCACCGTCAGCGCGACGGCCAGTGCCGCGACACAGCCGACCAGCCCGGCCAGCGACCACCGCAGCCGCCGCGAGAACAGCGAGGCGAACGACGGTACGACGCCGCGTCCCGACGGCAGGGACGGACCCGCGTACGACACCTGCTCCAGGACGACCGCGCCACGGCCCCTCGCCGCCTGGACGGCCTCCGTGTCCGGCAGCAGCAGCGGCCCCTGCTCGCCGCTGCTCTCCGAACCGTCCGCGCCGGCCGGATCGTTGCTGGTGGTGGACAGCAGCGCCAGCGTGGCCAGCCCGGCGGCGGGCGGTTGCCCGGGGCGCAGGGGCGGGCGTTCGACCGCGCGCAGCAACAGACCGTCCGTCTGGACGACCTTGGTGGTGCCGACGACAGCCGTCGCGGCCAGCGCGGGGGCGGCCGTGTCGGCGTCGGACAGCACGGTCGTGGAGGCGTCCAGGCCGGCGTCCCCCACACCCGTCGCCAAGGCGGCGGCCTGGTCGAGGAGTTCCTCGATGTGCTGGCCCAACCGGCGGTTGTACAGGCGCAGGACGAGCCGGAGACGGGGGTTGAGGCGGCGGGCGGTGAGGGCGGCGCGGATGTTGGTCTCGTCGTCGTCGTAGACGAGGGCGAGTGCGGCGGCCTGTTCCACACCGGCGTCGGCGAGGGCGGCCTCGGTGGCCTCGCCGGCCTCCACCACCCGGACGCTTCCGGCGGGTTCGCTGCCGCCGGCCCCGCCGTTCGCGCGGCTGACGGCCGCGGTCACCGCCCCGAGCAGCGCGGCCGACGCGGCCCGGGCCCGGCCCACGACGGGGGGCCGTACCGTGCGCTCGGCGGGCGGCACGACGAGCGTGACCTGTTCGCCGTACACCCCGCGCAACTCGGCGGCCAGCCGGTGCGCCAGCCCGTCGTCGCCGCACACCACCATGTGCGCGGCCGTGTCACTCCCCAACCGCTGATTCGGAACGCTCCCCACGAGGTAAAAGACTGCCCCATAGTGACGGGTGGTTCCACCGGCGGCCGTTCGCCCCGGAACCTCCCCGAACCTCTCGACTGAACATTCCCGCCCCGCAGCCCGTACAGGAGGGGAGGGAAACCAGCGCCCTACCGCACCACCGGAGGTACCTCGTCCGTGGCGATCACCAAAACGGCCCCGCAGGAGAGCGAGGGGGCCGGGCCGGACACCGACGGGGCCGGGCAGGAGGGCCGGCACCTCAACTCCCCCCTCCTCCTCACCATGCTCATGGTCGTCCTGGTGCTGCTCCAGAGCCCGATCCGCCGTGCGCTCTCCGCGCCGGTCATGCAGAGCTGGACGACGGTGTTCGTCGCCGTGATGGTGCAGGCGCTGCCCTTCCTGGTGCTGGGCGTGCTGCTGTCGGCGGCCATCGCGGTGTTCGTGCCGCCGTCCTTCTTCGCCCGCGCCCTGCCCGGCTGTCCCGCCCTCGCCGTCCCGGTCGCCTCGGCGGCGGGCGCGGTGCTGCCCGGCTGCGAGTGTGCGTCCGTGCCGGTGGCCGGGGCGCTGGTCCGGCGCGGAGTGACCCCCGCCGCGGCGCTGGCGTTCCTGCTGTCCGCCCCCGCGATCAACCCGATCGTGCTGACGGCGACGGCCGTCGCCTTTCCCGGCAACCCGGAGATGGTCCTCGCCCGCCTGGTCGCCAGCCTGCTGGTGGCCTGCGCGATGGGCTGGCTGTGGCTGCGCCTCGGCCGCACCGACTGGCTGAAGCCGCCCTCCCACCCGTCCCACGACGGCCAGAGCAAGGGCGAGGCCTTCTGGAACTCCGTCCGGCACGACGTGATGCACGCGGGCGGCTTCCTGGTGGTCGGCGCGATGGCGGCGGCGACGCTCAAGGCGGTGGCCCCGGAGAGCTGGCTGCGTGCTGCCGCCGACAACCCGGTGCTGTCGGTCCTCGCCCTCGCGGTCCTCGCGGTGGTGCTGTCGATCTGCTCGGAGGCGGACGCGTTCGTGGCGGCGTCGCTGTCCCAGTTCTCGCTCACGGCCCGGCTCACCTTCCTCGTGGTGGGCCCGATGATCGACCTCAAGCTCTTCGCGATGCAGGCGGGCACCTTCGGCCGGGCCTTCGCCCTGCGCTTCGCCCCGGCCACCTTCACGCTGGCCGTGGTGGTGTCGGTGCTGACGGGGTGGGTGATCCTTTGAACCGCCAGGCACAGTCGGCAGTCCTGTTCCTGCTCGGCGCGTCCCTGCTGCACGCGGGCAGCACCGACCTCTATCTGCGGTACGTCAAAGCGGGCCTGCGCCCGCTGGTGCTGGTGTCGGGCGCGGTACTGATCGCGGCGGCGGTGGCGACGGTCTGGTACGAGCGCAAGCGCGCGCGGCGAGAGAAGGGAACCCCCCATCGAGGCAGCCACGCCCACCCCGAGCCCCGAGTCTCCTGGCTCCTCGTCCTCCCCCTCCTCGCCCTGATCCTCGTCGCCCCGCCCGCCCTCGGCTCCTACAGCGCCACTCGCACCGGTACGGCCCTCCAGGAACCCCTCGCCTACCCCGACCTCCCGGCCGCCGACCCCCTGCGGCTCAGCGTCGTCGACTACGCGGGCCGTGCCGTCTACGACCACGGCCGCTCCCTGCGGGGCCGCCGCATCCAGCTCACCGGCTTTCTGGCCCTGAACCGCGACGGCACCCCTTACCTCGTCCGTATGGCCCTCAACTGCTGCGCCGCCGACGCCCAGCCGGTCAAGGTCGCCCTCACCGGCCAGGTCCCACCGGTGCTCCAGCCGGACACCTGGCTCCGGGTGACCGGCACCTACACCCCGCGCCGCGCCGAGGACCCGGTCAACGGCGGTCCGATCCCGTACATCGAGGTCACGGAGGCGAAGCCGGTGCCGGAACCGACGGATCCGTACGACGAGAGCTGGAACAGCTGACGAGGACCGTCTCTTGCCGCCCCCGGGGACGCCCCCTACCCTGAATCTGATGGACCGTCAGATTCGGGAGGCGTGGCGTGGCCAGTACCGAGAGCGGCACCAAGGACCTGCCCAAGGTCATCAGCGTGGACGATCACGTGATCGAGCCCGCGCACCTCTTCGAGACCTGGCTCCCGGCCAAGTACCGGGACCGGGGTCCGAAGCCCCTCACCGCCGGGATCGGGGAACTCGCCTACGTCGGTGGGAAGTACCGGTTCACCACGGACCCGGACGGTCAGATCACCGACTGGTGGGAGTACGAGGGCGACCTCTTCCCGTACAAGCGCATCATCGCGGCCGTCGGGTTCTCCCGGGACGAGATGACGCTCGACGGGATCACGCGTGAGCAGATGCGGCGCGGCTGCTGGGATCCGAAGGCGCGGCTGGCGGACATGGACGTCAACCATGTCGAGGCCTCGCTTTGCTTCCCGACCTTCCCGCGGTTCTGCGGACAGACCTTCGCCGAGGCCAAGGACAAGGAGGTCGGGCTGGCCTGTGTGCGGGCCTACAACGACTGGATGGTCGAGGAGTGGTGCGGTGACAGCGGCGGCCGGCTGATCCCGCTGTGTCTGATCCCGCTGTGGGACATCGACCTCGCGGTCGCGGAGATCCACCGCAACGCGGCGCGCGGGGTGCGGGCGGTGACGTTCAGCGAGATCCCCACCTATCTCGGGCTGCCGTCCATCCACTGCGGCTACTGGGACCCGTTCTTCGCGGCCTGCGAGGAGACCGGCACGGTCGTCAACATGCACATCGGCAGCAGCTCGCAGATGCCGGCCGCCTCGCCCGACGCCCCGCCCGCCGTCCAGGCGTCCCTGTCCTTCAACAACGCCATGGCGTCGATGATGGACTTCCTCTTCTCCGGGGTGCTCGTGAAGTTCCCCCGGCTGAAACTCGCGTACAGCGAGGGGCAGATGGGCTGGATCCCGTACGCCCTGGAGCGTGCGGACGACGTCTGGGAGGAGCACCGGGCGTGGGGCGGGGTGAAGGACCTGATCCCGGAGCCGCCGTCGACGTACTACTACCGCCAGATCTTCTGCTGCTTCTTCCGCGACAAGCACGGCATCGAGGCGATCGAGACGGTCGGCGTCGACAACGCGACCTTCGAGACGGACTATCCGCACGTCGACTCGACCTGGCCGGAGACCAAGCGGGTGGCCGAGGAGCACGTCGGCGGGCTCTCCGACGAGGTGGCCTACAAGCTGCTGCGCGGAAACGCGATCCGGATGCTCGACCTCCCCTTCGACCAAGCGCGTTGAGGAGCGCGAGCCCCCTCCCGGGCCGTCGCCCTCAGCGAGCGGCGGGCGGGCACCGCCACCCGAAGGAGGCCAGCGCCCGGGCCCTCGCCTCCACCACGGCCATCCGGGCGCGCCGCTCCGCCGGGTCGACGTGGGCCGGCTGGCCGGTCATCTGGCCGTCCCACTTGCGGTAGAGCAGCCCCGCCTCCGCCGAGAACCAGCCCCGGCTCACGGAGCCCAGCGCGAGCAGCAGGCCCGTGTCCTCGGAGGCCGGCAGGGCCATCCAGCCGCCGAGGGCGAGCAGCAGTTCCCGGCGTACGCACAGGGTCGCCGGGTGGACCGGGGCGCGGAAGTCGTTCGCCGTCCAGAAGTCCAGTACGGCGCCCCGTTCGATCGGCCCGTCGTCGGGGTCGCCGGGGAAACCGGCCGTCGAACCGTCCGGCAGGAGGTCCAGGACCCGGGAGGTCGTCCAGCCGATGGCGGGGTCGGCCTCCAGGACCGCCAGGTCGCGGGCGAGCGCGCCCGGGGTGAGCTGGTCGTCGGCGTCCAGGATCTTCGCGTACTCGCCCTCGGTGTGCGCGAGCGCGATGGTGCGCGCCACGCCGGGGCCCCCGGGGCGGCCCTGACGGAAGGTCACCCGTGTGTCGTCGGGGACGTAGGGGCGGACCGCGTCCGTCTGCCCGTCCTCCTGGATCACCCACTGCCACTCCCAGCCCGCCGGCAACTCCTGTTCGCACAGCGACTTGTGGGCGTCGGGCAGGAACACCGCCGACGGGCCGTGGACAGCGGTGACGACGGTGATGCGCCGGGTCACGGCCGCACTCACCACCTTTCCAGGGATGTGGTGAAGAGCAGCTCGGCGCGGTCGCCGGGCAGCGTGACCTCGGAGAGGTCCACGACGCGGTCGGTGATGTCGTACGACGTCTTGCGCAGCAGGATCACCGACGTCCCCGGCGGCAGGTCCAGCTCCCGTCTCTCGCGCGGCGTCGGCGGGCGCGCGGTGACCCGTTCCTCGACGCGGCCCACCTCGATGCCGACCGTGTAGAGCTGGTTCTGGGTGCCGCCCGGCCAGGGTTCGTTGGCGTCGTCCAGCAGGTCGGGGTTGGCGGCGATCATCGCGCGGACCAGGTAGGACGTGACCAGGCTGAACGGGGCGCTCTCGGCGGCGCACCGCGTCCGGTAGGTGCGCTCCAGCAGGGGGATCCCCTCCGGTACGCCGAACACGGCCGCGAGCCGCGGCGGCGCGCAGACCTCGCGGTAGCGCGCGTGGAAGACGAGGTCGCCCACCCGAAGGCCGGAATCGTGTTCCGTGGCCCCGGTCGCGGCCCGCGTGGTGAGGGGGCGGCGGGCCCGGTCCTTCTCCCACTGGTGCCGGTGGTTGTCGCGGAGCAGCGCACTGCGGGGGCGTCGCAGTCCGTCCGTGATCACTTCGTACGCCTTCGGCACTGGCGGTCACCGGCTATTTGTCCGGGGTCGGACAGGATCAGCGTACGACTCCTCGCGAGCCCTCACGACCCCTCACGACCCCTGCCCGGGGACATGACCCGGGGGCATGAGAAGGCCCGATCGCTGGCGACGGGGGATGCACCAGCGATCGGGCTGCACCCACAGTAACAAGGCTGCCTGCCTCACGGGACCCGCCTGATCCGCTGCGAGGAGGGGTTGTGATCGGGATCACGGAAACCGCTGTCCGGTGGGCCCCCGTCATGTCACAGCGTTCCGGCCCCGTCACGGGCCGTGCGGAGCTGTCACGCGCACGGCGGCTCGTAGGACAGCCGGGGCAGGTACTCGTGCCACGTCTCCCGGGTCAGCACGCCCTGCGTCGTCCCGCAGACACGGCGGACCGCCTGGTCGACGTCCAGATTCCACAGCCGGACGGTGTCCGTGCCGCTGGAGACACCCAGCATGTGGCCCGTGGGGCTGAACGACAGGAAGTTGCCCGTCTTGGCGTTGGGACTCATCGCCTGGCCGATGGGCGAGGCGCCGGACGGATCGGCGACGTTCCACAACCGGACCGTGTTGTCGTTGCCGCCGCTGGCCAGATAGCGCCCGGCCTTGCTGAACGTCAGGGAGACCACCGCCTCGGTGTGGCCGCTGAGCGGGGCGCCGTGCGGGGCCGCCGCGCCCGGGTCGGTGACGTCCCACAGCCGCACGCTGTCGTCGTCGCTGCCGCTGGCCAGCGTATGGCCGTCCGAGCTGTAGGCCAGTGCGTTGACCGGCCCGGTATGACCGGTGAGCGGGGCGCCGAACAGGGTGGGACGGCGGGGGTCGGTCACCTTCCACAGCCGGATGGTGGCGTCCGCGCTGCCACTGGCCAGGGTGCGGCCGTCCGGGCTGAAGGCGAGGGAGTTGATATAGCCGCCGTGCCCGGTGATCGGCGGGCCGAGCGGCACGACATGAGCGGGGTCGCTGACGTCCCACAGCCGGATGGTGCGCTCGTCGTAGGCGGTGGCCAGCGTGCGCCCGTCCGGGCTGTACGCCAGAGCGTCGGGGCCCATGAAGCGGGTGCGCAGCGTGATGGGGGAGTCGTAGGAGACCGGGTGAGCCGGGTCGGCGACGTTCCACAGGCGCACGCTCTGCTCGCCCGTCGTCACCGCGAGCGTGCGGCCGTCGGGCGAGAACACTTGGGAGCGCTGGCCGGTGTCCCCGGGCAGGAACGGCTTGCTCAGCGCCACCGGCCGGGCGGGATGCCGTACGTCCCACAGCCGGATCCGCCCGTCGCGCGCGGCCGTCGCGAGCACCTTGCCGTCCGGCCGGAACGCGCCGTTGCCGCCGACCATGTCCGCCGTCGGAATCGACCACAGCCGCACCTTGCTGTCACCGCTGCCGGTGGCGAGGGTGCGGCCGTCGGGGCTGAACCCGAGCGCGTACATCTCCCCGCTGGCGCCCGCGAGGGGCTCGCCGACCTGCGAGGGATACGCGCGGTCGCTGACGTTCCACAGGCTCGCGGTGCTGTCGGCGCTGGCGGCGGCGAGCATGGTGCCTGCCGGGTTGAAGGCCACCGACCAGATCGGGCCGGTGTGCCCGGTGAGCGGGGCGCCGAGCTGGCCGCCGTGGCGCGGATCGGTCACGTCCCACAGCCGGACCGTGTCGTCCGCGCTGCCACTGGCGAGGGTGCGGCCGTCCGGGCTGAAGGCGACCGAGTGCACCAGGGCGGTGTGCCCGGTCAGCGTGGAAAGCGCCTGCGGCCGGGCCGGTTCGGACACGTCCCAGAGCCGGATCGTCTTGTCGTCGCCTCCGGCCGCCAGCGTCTCGCCGTCCGGGCTGAACGCCACGGACCGCACGGCGGCCTCGGCGCCGCTCAGCGTGGCGAGCGCCTTGGGCCGCTCAGGATCCGCCACGTTCCACAACCGCACCGTCCGGTCCTCGCTGACCGAGGCGAGCGTACGGCCGTCCGGACTGAACGCGACCAGGTAGATCGTGCCGTCGTGCCCGGTCAGGGGAGCCGCGAGCGGGCGTGGCCGGCTCGGGTCCCGTACGTCCCACAGCCGGACCGTGCCGTCGTCCGCGGCACTGGCGAGCGTGCGGCCGTCCGGGCTGAAGACGGCGCTGCTCACCCAGCTCTCGTGCCCGGTCAGGGGCTTGCCCAGCGGCTTGGGGCGCTCCGGGTCGGCCACGTCCCACAGTCGCACGGTCCGGTCGTAGCTGGCGGTGGCCAGGAGCTTGCCGTCCGGGCTGAACGTGGTCAGGTAGACGGCGCCGGTGTGGCCGAGCAGGGGCGTGGCCAGCGGCGCGTTCACGATCGAGATCAGCCGGCTGGTGGCGTCCTCGTCGTCCGGGCGCAGCCGGTGGGCGACCAGGTCGAGCTGGGCGGAGAGCGACGGGTCGGTGTACTGGAACCGGTCGGCCTCGGCGAGCACCTGCGCGAACATGGCGTCGTCCCGCTGCTGCCAGGCGACCACCGCCGCGCCGACGGCCAGCATCGCCAGCGCGACCAGCGCCGCGACCGCGCTCCGCATGATCCACACCGTGCGGCGGCGCAGCCGGACCGAGGCGGCCAGGAACTCCACCGCGCTCCGGGTCAGGAAGGTGTGCCCGGCGGACCTCGCCCAGCCGTGGGCCTGCTCCAGCCGGGATCCTCGGTACAGCAGCGACGAGTCACGGTTCGAGCCCTCCCAGGCCCGGCCGTCCTCCTCCAGCCGCTGGCGCAGCAGATTGCCCTGCCGGTCCTCGCCGATCCAGTCCCGCAGCCGGGGCCAGGCGTGCAGCAGCGCCTCGTGGGTGATCTCCACGGTCTCCGCGTCCAGCGTCACCAGCCGGGCCCGCACCAGTGCCTCGAGCGACTCCTCCGTCTTCCCGGGATCCGTCGACTCCGCCGCCAGCTGCCGCCGCGTCCCGCGCCGCCGGGTCGCCTGGGTGTCCTCGCCGAGCCGGACCAGCCTGAGCAGCAGCAGCCGCGCCGCGGTGCGGGCCGCCGGGTCGAGGCCGGACCAGGCGCGCTCGGCGGTGGCGGCGACGGCGCCCTGGATCCCGCCGGCCGCGCGATACCCGGCCAGCGTCAGCCGCCCCGCCTTGCGCCGCTGCCAGGTAGCGAGCAGCGCGTGCGACAGCAGCGGCAGCACCCCCGCGTCAGGCGTCCCGCGCGGCCCGTCGGCGCTCACCTCCCGCACGATCAGCTCCGCAAGACCCGGCTCCAGCTCCAGCCCCACCGCCTTGGCCGGCCCGGTCACCGCCTCCCGCAGCTCCGGGGTGGTCAGCGGGCCGAGCACCATGTGCCGGTGCTGCAACGCGTCGGCCAGCTCGGCGTGGGCCAGGCACTGCTCGTAGAAGTCGGCACGGATGCCGAGGACGACGAGGACGGGCGGGAGGCCGCCGGGTTCGGCGGGGGTGCAGGCGGCGTGCAGGAGCTGGATGAAGGTACGGCGGTCGCCTTCGTCGGGGCAGAGGGTGAAGGTCTCCTCGAACTGGTCGACGATCAGGACGGGCGGCGTGGTCGGAGCCGTGGACGCGGAGGCCTCGCGCCGGGCCCAGGCCAGGACGGCGGCGCGGGTGGTGTGCGCGAGATCCGTGGCGGGGGCGTCCGCGCGGGTCCCGTAGGCTCCGTCGACGCCGCCGCCGGGCCTCGCCGGCCCGCTCACACCCCCCGACTCCCCCGACTCCTCCGACTCTTTCGGCTCCTCCGACGCCCTCGACTCGGAACCGGCGACGACCTCCGCCAGTTCCGGCACGCGGCGGGTCAGCTCGCCGAGCGGATCGGCGCCCGGCACCAGCTGCACGACCGGGCCGGCCGGCCCGCCGCCCTCCTTGCCCAGCACGCCGTTCCGCAGGGCGGGCACCAGACCGGCGTTCAGCAGGGAGGACTTCCCGGCGCCCGAGGCGCCGACGAGCATGACGAGGCCGCCGGTCTTCTCCACGGCACGGAGCTGGGCGACCAGGGCGTCGGTGCTCCGCTCCCGGCCGAAGAACCAGCGGGCGTCCTCCTGCCGGTACGAGGCCAGCCCCCGATACGGACACACCCCGCCGGCCACGGCAGGGGCCTCGACCGCCGGAGTCTGCTCCTCCTCTTCCCCTGACGTCGCCCGCTCCCACAGGCGCTGCCACTGGCCCAGGTCGTACAGCCCTGCGGAGACGGGCGTGGGCCGCGCGCGCCGGGCCGGCGGGATCAGGACGTGCAGGACGGCCGACAGCGCGGCGAACTGCGCGGGCACGTTCCTGGCGCGACGCCAGTCACTGATCCGCTGCGCGGACACCCGTACGGGCCGCCCCCGCTCGTCCACCCGCTGAAGTCGGACGACCGCCTCGGCCACGCTCTTGAGGGGAGGGTTACCGGCCTCCTTGTAGAGCAGCGCAAGCCGTTCCGCGAAGGCTGTGCGCGCCGCCGAGTCGGAACTCAAGGCCTCCACTCCTTACTCCGCCGCACCTGGACATCCGGACCGGAAAACTCACTTTATACGGCTGACCTGCGGTAAGAGTGGCCTCCGGAGACCGGATGCTCCTCGCGCGCACCCTTCGGCTGGCAGGATCACGACGCAAGTGCGCATCCCTCGCGCGTCACCCAGGCAGGCCACCAGCCCGGAGCCCGGAGAGACCACTCATGGCGCCGCATGTTCTCGGACACCTTCCGCAGGTTCACCTTCCGCGGCAGCCATCCGCCTCCGGCGCCGCCCACGTGCCGTTCGATCCGCGCTGACCCGTCCGCACGGGACGGCACGGATCGACACTTCGCCGCCGTCCGGCACCGGTCCCCACGAGGGGAGGGACCGGTGCCGGACGCCGCGGTCAGCCCGGCAGCGATGCCGCGAGGAGTTCCCACGCCGTGTGCACCTCGCTACTGACGATCCCGAACGGTGTGATCAGTGCGACGCAGCGCCCGTCCGCGTCGTGGAGCTCGATCGCCGAGGTGGTGCCGTGGAGCGGACGAGGCGGCAGGCCCGGACGGCGTGCCCGGCCGCGAGGCCGATCTACACCGAGTTCTCCGCGACCGTCGCGTACAGCGACCGCACGTTCCTGGTCCGCTAGTCCGCCGGGGCGCTGGTCGCGGCCGAATGGGTCCTCGACCGAGCGTCGGGACCGACCGCGGGCCTCTTTTACGCACCTTTTTCTCCTCCGTCAAGTCCCGAGTCTTCGGAGCATGACCCAGCTCCGAGATTCCGGCTTCATTGAAGTGCGGGCCTCACCGGAAACACCGCAAAGAGACCGAGGCCCCGGGGCGTGAGAAAAGCGCCTTTCACTTCACGAGGAGAAAATCATGAACCGCATTACCCGCAAGCGTGACGGCGTCGTTGGCAAGCGGACGCTGGGCCTGGCGACCCTGACCGCATCCGCCGTGGTCATCGGCGGTGCCGTAATCCTGCCGGCCAGCTCGGCATCGGCAACCACGATGCCCGACTCGGGCGTGACCAAGACCCTGGAGAAGGGCAAGGACAAGGACAAGCACAAGGGGAAGAAGGACAAGAAGAAGGACAAGAAGAAGTACTGCTGGGACAAGAAGTACTACAAGGACCACTTCAAGGAGGACAAGGACGAGAAGTACTCGTGCTGGTGGAAGGAAATCAAGTTCTACTGGGACGACGACCACGACTGCTTCTACGCGATGAAGAACGGCCACCCCCGTTACTTCGTCGAGAGCCACAACAAGGGCAACTTCTTCGTCCAGAACAACATCAACATCATCAACATCAATATCAACATCAACAACAACAACCAGTTCAAGGACGAGAAGAAGGTCGAGGAGATGGAGAAGGAGGACAAGAAGGACGAGGACAAGAAGGACGAGGACAAGAAGGAGGACGAGAACAAGGGCGAGGAGGAGAACAAGGAGGACGAGAACAAGGAGGACGAGCAGCCGGCGGAGGAGGCCCCGGCTGAGGAGGAGCCCGCGGACGAGGCTCCCGCGGAGGAGGAGCCGGCTGACGAAGCCCCGGCGGAGGAAGCCCCCGCGGAGGACGAGCCCGTCGACGAGGCCCCGGCTGAGGAGGAGCCCGCGGAGGAAGCCCCGGTCGAGGAAGCCCCGGTCGAGGAAGCCCCGGCTGACGAGGCCCCGGTCGAGGACGCTCCGGTCGAGGACGCCCCGGCCGTGGACGCCCCGGTCGCCGAGGGCGCGGTGTGATCCATCCTCTCCCAGGTGATGGGGTGAAGGTCCTGAGTTCCGGGACCTTCACCCCATCACCGTCTTGGCCGTCGGTACGGAAGATGCCGACGAGTTCGTCATGCGCCACCGCCACCCGGCACACTTACGCCGTGGTCCTGGCCGCGATCCTGAGGGCTCAGCGTCCCTCGCCTCCGGCGCGCTGAGCGCGCGAAGCGGTCCCGACACGGGTGTTCTCGGGCTTCAGCCCGAGGAGCAAGTCAACGCGGTGCGGTTACGCGGCGCGGGTGAACTGCCACCAGTTGACATTGAACAAGAAGCCGCTGCCGCCGCTGAACGTCAGGTAGACGTCATGGGTTCCCGTCACGCCGCTCACTGGGCAGGTCACCGTTCTCCAGGCCTGCCAGCCACCGGTGTTCGGCACACCGCACCGGCCCACGATCGACCCGCTCGGACTGTCCAGGCGCACTTCGATGGTGCCGCCGCTGGTGGCCGAGGCGACGCGTGCGGCGAAGGAGGAGGCGCCGGCCCCGAAGGCCACTCCCTTGACCTTGGTGTAATCGCCGTTCTCGATCCAGCCGACGTTCATTCCGCCGTCACTGGACCATTCGGTCTCGATCCCGGAACCCCAGGCGATCGTCTCGGCCTCCTGGCGGACGTACGGATCGAGTGAGCCGGCCTGCGGGGCACCCGCGCTCGTCATGTTGATCGTCGGAATGCTGCCGTCGGCGTTGTAGGAGAACTTCTCCACCGCAACCGAGCGGGTGAAGCCGCCTCCGCCCGGGAGGGCGCCGTTGTGGTAGAAGAAGTACGAACTGCCCTTGAAGTCCACGATGCCCGCGTGGTTGGTGAAGCTGTTGCCCTGGGCGGGCATGACTGTTCCACGGTAGGTCCACGGCCCGGTCGGGCTGGGTGCCGTGGAGTAGGCGATGAACTCCTGGCAGCACCTGGCCGCGTACACCAGGTAGTACAGACCGTTCCGCTTGTAGGCCCACGGCCCTTCTTCGTACAGCGTGGGACGGTCGGGGTTGTCGGTGCGGGTTCCGAAGCCCTGGGTGGTGAGCGGGATCCTGGTGGGGCTGCCCGAGTAGGAGATCATGTCGGCGTTCAGCTTGACGTACCACAGGTTGGGGTTGCCCCAGTAGAGGTAGGCCTGACCGTCGTCGTCGATGAAGACGGTCGGGTCGAACTCGGTGTTCTCCAGCAGCGGGCGGCCGAGGGCGTCCCGGAACGGTCCGGTGGGGCTGTCCGCCACCGCCACGCCGATGGCGAATGCGCCGGTCGCCCGGACCGTCACCGGTACGTACCAGTAGAACTTGCCGTTCCGTTCGATGGCCTGGCCGGCCCACGCGTTGGCGCCCGCCCAGCTGAAGGTGTTCAGGCTGAGCGGTGAGCCGTGGTCGGTCCAGTTGACCATGTCGGCGGAGGAATACACCCGCCAGTCCTTCATCACGAAGGAGGAGGTGGAGCCGTCCTCGTCATGCCCGGTGTAGAGGTAGACCCGGCCGTTGTGCACCAGCGGGGCCGGGTCGGCGGTGTAGACGTTCTGCACGATCGGGTTGTCGGCCCTGGCCGCCGTGGGATGCACCGCGGCAGGAAGGACGGCGAACGCCAACATGAGGATCAGCACCCAGGTTGCCCGGGCGAGTCTCGTACCGGTGGCGGGTGGTCTCACCGTGGTAGGGGGAGCCATTGGCCTGTGGACGTCGGTACTGGACATGGTGTGGTCCTTCCTGGTGCTGCGGCTCGGGGACTGAGCAGCCGGTCAGATGCGGGGAGAGGGACGTTGCTGCGCTCGGGGTGTGGTCAGCGCGAACCGTGCGATGCGGACGGAGCAGCCGAGTGTCCGCGTGGCGTAGTTGGTAAGGGTGAAGCGGCAGCCCATGAAGAACTGCCAGGTGTCGCCCATGGTGAACGCGGGCCCCAGGCGGGTGAAGTTGGTCCCGTCGGTGCTGTGGAGAAGGTTCCCGGACGGGAGGCGCCGGGGCGGATGCCGGCGGCCGCGCGCAGCCAGATGCGACCGCCCGTGACGTTGGCGCTCGCGACTTCGGTGCCGGTGCCGGTGCCGGTGCCGGAGCCGGTGGTGTTCCAATTGCTGTCCATGGTCGAGCCGTTGACCATCACAACCGTGTGGTGCCGCCGTCTCGTTCGATGCCGACCACGCGGAGAGGTCGCGCAGCAGGGCGAGTCCGGCCCGGTCGCCATCGCGCATCGTCGCGTAGTCCAGCTGGATGGTCGCGGTGGAGGTGGGTCCCTGAATCCGGTCGGTGAGGATGTTGCGGGCCCAGTACAGGTCGTTGGCGACCGTCGCGGTGCGCAGGGTCAGACCGTTGTTGACGGACCACTTGCCGTTGTCCGAATTGTGGTTCCATTCCCACTTCGGTTTCACGGTCGTTCCGTCGAAGGTGCCGACGCCGGTCAGTGGGGTGACCTGGCGGGGTGGGGGCGGCAGGACGGGGCTGGGATACGGCGTGTCCCAGGCACCGCCTACGAGTTGGACGACGGGCCGGCCGCGCCAGGCCTGACAGGAGGAGCACGGCCGCGCGGCACAGGCGCGGGCGTGGGCATTGTGCGGGGGACGTCACACGAAGCTCCAGGAGGCGATCGGGGCTGGGACGGATGATGCGGGTGCTGTCATGCCCGGCATGTACACCACGCGAAAGCCGCTTCGGCCGCGCCATGTTCGATACTGCGAACGTGAACCGAACCTTCGAACGTCGTGGATCCTAGAAGTTGAAGGCGGACAGCACAAGATCCCTGGAAGCCGCATCTCAACCTTCAGACCGTCCGCATCGGCCGTCGCCGTCTCGTGCCGCCGGAGTACATCGCGCAGTACGTCGAACTCCTCAAGCGCGAGGCAGAGGCCACCGCCGGAACTCCCCATCACCCCGGTTCCACAGGGCCGCGCCCTTCAGGGCGCGGCCCTGTCCTATGGAGGCACAACAGAAGATGAGCGAGGCCCCGAAGAGCACCCGGGCTGGGGACTGTCAAACGAGTGGTGTAACTGCGGTAGTTGAGGGTTACTGACGGGCGCTGTCCGCCGAAGGACGACAGCTACCGCAACATCGACTCGATGGACTGGCTGTCGTCCCTGGTCTTCGACCACATCGCCCGTACTAAGCCGACGCCTTGCCCCTGCCACGGGAGGATGTACGTCTTCCGGGGCCAGGGGGCAGCGCGTACCGGTGGGCACCAGGGCGCGAAGCTCATCGACGTCGCGCGGCTGGCGGGCGTGTCCACGGGGACGGTCTCCAACGTCCTCAACCGACCCGACCGAGTCGCCGAGGCCACCCGAGTGCGGGTCCAGAAGGCCATAGCCGACCTCGGATTCGTGCGGGGCGGCACGGTGTCGGAGCACGCAGCCCACTGGCGCAGGAACGGCTTCGCCACCTGGCTGTTCACCCCGGCGGTCTCCGGCTGGTACCCGAAGAAGGCACCACAGGAGGCCCGCCCCGTTCCCATCCTCGGCGGGCCGTGGCCTGGCGTCCCCGCACGAGGGCGCGGCGCCACCGATCGCGCTGATGCCTGCTGGCTCCCGATCGCCAAGGGCCTCACACCCCACGGTCTCCGTCACACTCACCGGACGATGATGGAGGACCTGGGCACCGAGAAGGTGCTCATGGACGAGCGTATGGGTCACCTCGACGGTTCGGTCTCCGCGCGCTACGCCCACGTCACCCGTGGCATGCGAGAACGGATCATGCTCGGCCTGACCCAGCAGTGGGAGGCAGCACTCGACGTCCGCCTGGCCCTGTGCCCGACGTCACCGGTGCGCGTCCTCAACGACCTTCTGCGCGCACGCGCAGCCGTTCTCCGATAGCTCCACGGTGCCCCGCCACACTGTCGCGGGGCACCGCCCCTTTCCCCGTAGGAGAGTGGCGGTCCGATGCTCATACGCCAGCGTGTCTACGAGGGCGCCTACACGGCCAGCAGAGACGACAGGTCATTGCCGAAGGGAGGGATGCGCCTTCTCAAGTGCCCTTCTCCCCAGCACCAGCTGGTCGAACTCCTCATCGCTGATCACGGGCGCGTCCGTGATGTAGTAGCGGAAGCGGTGATCATCAATCTCCACGCTGACGTTCGCGTGCTGGGCGGCTGCCTCCGTGAGAGGCAGCGCTTTTGCCTGACGCAGAGCCTCCGCGCTCACCGGGCTGCTGGCGGACAGGGAAAGCAGCTCCAGAAAGTCGGTCTCGGAGATGACCTCGATCTCATGCCCGGCATCCAGGAGTTCCTGCGCCTTCCGATGCTTCCCGCTGAGCGTCATGCCGGGGGCGAAGCGCGTGGGGTCGGCGGTGCCAACGACCAGGATGTCGGTCTTGCGGCTCACCCCCGCTGTGGCTTGCGCGCCGATGTCTGCCAGTCGCTGTTGGGCATCGGCGCGGGACAGGGAGTTCAGCGTGCCGGTGATGCAGACGTGGCGGCCGTACAGGGGGCCCTCGGGGTCTGCCTCCGGATTCGCGGTCGGGATGGGCTGCCGTTTCTCCTGGACGCGGCGGCGACAGTTCGACCAGGACCCGGAGTCCGGGTAAAGCTGGCCGTAACGGATCTGGAGTTTCCTCAGCAGATCATCGAGTTTGTCCGTGCCGTGCACGGCCATGGCGGCCAGCATGACGCGAGCGGCCGTGTCGGCATCTGCTTGGGCATCGTGGTGGGCGCCCGTCATGGGTACGCCGGCAGCCTCAGCTACGAACGGAAGGCGATAGGCAAGCAGCCTCCACGTTTGGCGGGCGACGACCAGGGAGCAGGCATACCGGGCCCCGGGCCATTCGACCGCCGTCTCCGTGCAGGCTGCGCGCAATGCCCCGAAGTCGAAAGCAGCGTTGTGGGCGACCAACGGGCGGCCGTCGGCGAAGTCGAGGATCTGCCGCAGAACCGCTGGCCAGGCAGGCGCTCCATCGACCATCTGCGCGGTGATGCCGTGGATGGAGGTGTTGTACGCCGTGAAGCCTCCGTCACCGGGAGGGTTCACCAATGTGGAGAACCGGTCCGTGATCTTTCCGGCCACAACGGCTGTCATACCGACCGAACAGATGCTCCCCGGCCAGTAGTTGGCAGTCTCGAAGTCGATTGAAACCCAGTCGCCGTTCATATTCCCTCCCCGGACTCCTTGAGATCTTCACATACTCGGTGGGGTTCAGGGAACGTACGGGTCCCTTCGATCAGGCGCCGAGACTCTTCCGCCGCACCCGCAGGGAATAGGTCGTTCCCTCCGGGCCGCTACTACTGCCCCAGCCGACGCTGGTGGCGACGTTCCAACCTTGCTGCTCCCGCATCTGCTTGGCGAAGGCGTCCAAGTTTCGGATCTCGCACCCGCACTTCATCGTGAGGCAGATGCTGATGTACGGGCTGCGAGGGTTGGTGCTGAAGGCCGTCTCCTCGGTCCACGCCACATCGTGGACGTGCTCGCTGAGCCCGGTGCGATCCTGATCGTGCTTGATCCCATGTGCCTTGGCGTACTCATCGAGGTCGTCGATCAGGAAGAGATCGCTCGACCACTGGCCAGGCCATACGGCGAACAGGCGGGACGTGCCCGCAACGGCCCGCTCATATGCAGCCCGTGAGTCCCCGTGAGTGACTCTGCCGTCCTCGTGGACTTCGATGTAGCAGGTCGTCCCCGCCGTATAGGGAAAGTCTCTCCCTGCGGCGGCTGCGCTTCTCGGCTCCACTTGCCCCCTGCCAGTGATCGCCCCTGAGGCGGATGCACCCGGTGGCAACCACAATTCCCGGGCCGCGCATGCGCCGACGTAAGACACACAACATTAGCCTCCGGCTCGTTCAAGATCTGGGCTTCACCGCACGAGGCACAGGACCGGCCGCTGTTCGGACCGGTGTCCGCTGATCAGGCGGCGCGGAAGCTTGCCTGTAGGTCAGCTGAACCAGATGCCGTCGGGTGAGAGCCGGCGTGCGAGGCGCTGGCCGGCGTCACTGATCGGCGTTGACCAGGACACATCGGCAACGTGGCATCCGAAGTCGTCCGCGAGTGCCTGGACGAGCGCGGCGCCGACGCCCTGGTGGCGATAGACGTCCGCCACCCAGATCAGGATGATGCGCGGGCGCAGGGTGGTGTCGTCCTCGTCGCTGGGCGGGGACCCTTGGATCAGATCCCAGTGGCCGTGCTGACTGGCGTCGTTGGCGGCCAGGTAACCGATGACGTAGTCGTTTGACTTCAACAGGTATGCCCGTACGTTGTCCGGGGTCTCCTCAGGCTCATCAAGGTGGGACCACGAGTTGAAGTCGTAGTGGTTCTCCTTCTGCGGCATTCGCGCCACCTGGTAGACCAGCTTCCGCCACGCGATAGGTGACTGTGACGTCACAACAGCCACGCTGCTCAACCACATCAGGTTCTTGGGCGCTCGGATGCCGAATGCCCATGCTGCGTGATGGGTGGTGTGCTCTTTACCGTTGTCCCGCAGGTTCATACCGCAGGGGCAGTCCCCGCCGTTCGGCGTCTCCACGGCGCGGAACTGAACGGGCTTCGCGCCGTAACTGAGGTTCTGGTCTCTGCCGCCCACCCAGGGCCGGAAATACGCATCCTCCCGCTCGACGTACCCGGTCCAGCGGTCCACCCACCCGGGGTACCGCTCGGGAAACTTCTCCCGTATCTGCTTCTCGAAGGGAGGAAGTGTCGGGCGGATCCACACGCTCCCGGCGGTCGCCCGACCGTTTAGGCGTACTCCGCACTTCATGGCCTTGCCCCGCAGGAACCTCAGGAACGCGCCAGGCGGCGGGTCGAAATCGATGCCGCGGATCAGCTCTCGCTCGCCGGGAGCAAGCCAGTCATCGACGGGAAGCGCCAGCGAGTCGGCGAGCGCGTGGAACCTGCTGTAGTCGTGGTCGAGTTCCGCTGAGCGGAGCGCCTCGACCGTTGCCTCGACGTGTGGGAACGGAACGAACAGGGTGACCCAGCGCGGGCCGTTCCCCCATGAGAAGTCGCCCGAGTAACCGTCGTACCAGATGCGGTCGATGTACGCGTCTCGAGCCCTGGCGACAGCTTCGCTGTAGGCAGCGGGCAGCTCAGGGTCGTGTCCTTGAGAGGTCGCGGTGTCGACGTACCCATCGCGGTCGAGCTCGACCGTGGCGTACCAGCGGTGGGGCCGGACACGGACTTTCCGGGAGCGCCAGTCGCGGGGGTCAGGGTCGAGGTAGGTAGTTCGTTCGGTCATGTGCTCTGCCTATTACCTCTACGGAGATCAGCCATTGGACGTCAAACAAACTGTCGCGAGAGTAGTGAGGACACGTGGTTCAGTCGCCGAACAGGCTGTCCTGGACGTACTCGACGACACTCGCCTTCGGGTAGAAGAGGCCCAGCAGCATGAAGGTCCTGGGGTGAGCCGCGATGTTGCCGACGAAGAAGTGGACGGCACGGTCCGGGGTGAAGATGCGGTCGTGCCAGGTATCCCGGAGCTTCTCCTGTACAGCGTCCTCGCCGTACTTGCGCCGGAACTTGCGGTACGACGCACCGGCCTCCCAGTCCTTCAGTGCCATGTCATGCCTCGGGCAGCCAGCGTCCGCGCAGCGGAACCGGTAGCGGAATTCCAGCGGCACCCACTCAAGCGGGGCCAAGTCTTGCTCCAGGAGGTCCAGTTGCCCTGCCAGTGCCGCCTTGGATTCGGACCAGCGCTCGGCTGCCGTCAGCCGGAAGCTGACATCAGTGGGCCGGAAAACGCCAAGCGAGGTTCCGTACTCCTGTTGGTCCCTCTTGATGGCACACAAGGACGGCGCGACGAGAGGCTCGACGTACTTGTACCGCTCCCTCCAGTCTCCGCCCGCCGCAACCTCGCCCACGATCTCGAGCGTGCCGAGGTTCGGCCGCAGGCTTTCGGGCCGTGAGTCCCGCCGACCGTGCGGCTCGACGTCGACCTCGATGATCGAGTACTTGGAGAACTGGGCGTCCTCGGTGAGGAGCCGGAAAGGCACAGGGAAGAGCCGCACGTGCTGAGGTGTCCCCTGATCCAGGCGTATGCCCGCCACACAGCTGGTCTCGCGGTACTTGTTGGAAAGCTCGGGATATGTCTTGACCGTGATCATGATCCGTGCGCGCTGCCGATTCCCCGATCCCATGGGTGCCCCCTCCAGCGATCTCCCGATCCGATTGGAGGAGAGGCATGCGCCATCGGCAAGGGCGCGTGCAGGAGCGAGGGCTGAAGTCAGGCCAGGGGAATTACAGGTACGGAGGCCCGTTTGCGGACCGTCTCCAGGACGACTTGCCGGTGGCAACGGCTTTCGTCCTTCTCAAAGCACAGCACCGCGACCCTGGACTGCCGAGCGTGCTCGGCGAGGCGATCGAGGTCGGACTGGGCCTCCTCAGACCGCAGCACGCCACGGAACCGGGCCCTGCCTACATTGAGTCGGCCGTCCCAGAACGGCGCCCGGTTGTCCTTGGGATTGCCCAGGCCACGCAGGTGCGTGTACTCGATGCCAGCCTCGGCAAGCGCCTCCCCGAGGCGGGTCTTGCTGAAGCCCTTCTTGCGGCTGATCGGCGTGAGTCGTACGTCCGCCACGACATCAATACGGCTGTCGAGGAGCGAGGCGACGAACGAGTCGATGTCCCGGCCTTCGTACCCAGCGGACCAAAGGCCGGGAGCGACCTTGGTCTCCCGGAAGAGTTCGTCGAGGGAGACCTCAAGAGCCTCAGCGACCGCGCCGACGGTGAAGAAACCTGGCTGAATTGCTCCCTCGCTCTCCAGACGGGCCAGCGTCCCGACGGCGATGCCCGCTTCCTTCGCGAGCCGCTCACGCGTCCACCCACGGGCCTCCCGCAACGCACGCACTCGCTGGGCGAGGGCACGGGCGTGGTCGTGAGGACGCGCTGAGTAATGGCCTGCCATGTGTCGTGATCCTAACGGCCGTTGAGGCGGCTGGGCATGGTGTTCTTGGTCAGCCACGGAGCTGGATTCGCGAACGCGCAGGTCGGGTGCCCTCAGCCGCGGCACTGACCACAGCCTCGGCGGTCATCCCCTGGGAGAACCCGACAAGATCTTCTCCCAGATTTCTCCCAAACGATCTCCAGAAACCCGTCAGGGGCCCGATCCACTTGGTGGATCAGGCCCCTGATCTGGTATTTCTCTGTCGGGGTGGCGGGATTTGAACCCACGACCTCTTCGTCCCGAACGAAGCGCGCTGCCAAGCTGCGCTACACCCCGATGTCGCTGCTTTTCGCGGCGACGACGTTTACTTTAGCCCACCGGTCGCTGGAGACGAAATCCGGTTTTCGCGCGGTGGCGGAGTGGGTTGGGGCGGGCGTGGTCGAGGGCCACGAGGAGGATGGCCAGGGCGTAGCTGGCGAGGCCGATGAGGAGGGCGTTGGCGAGGATGCTGCGGTAGCCGTGCTGGGCCACGTCGAGGAAGGGGTAGAGGTAGCGGGCCGGCGTGCCGGGGAGGAGGAGTTCGCCTCGGACGAGGGTGAACGCCAGGTAGGTGAGGGGGTAGAGCATCCAGGTCGCCGCGGGGCGGAGGTGCAGTTGGCCGGGGGCCGTCAGGAGCAGCCAGTCCAGCAGGGCCGCGATCGGCGTCGCCGTGTGCAGGACCTGGGTGGTGATCGCGTGCCACCCCGTCGGGCCGGTGGCCTCGCCCGTGAGGACGCCGGGCAGCATGTAGGGGCTCGCCTCGTTGGCCAGGAGCACGTGGTAGGTCAGGCCCGTGACGATGACGTAGAGCAGGGTGGCGCCCGTCAGTGAGGACGGGAGGGGGCGGCGGGCGGTCAGGGCGCGGCGGGCCGAGAGGGTCAGGACCACGGCCAGCAGGATGTTGCTCTGGATCGCGAAGTGACTCAAGGTGCGCAGGGGGCTGCCGAGGGCCAGCTCGAGTGTCACCGCTGCCGCTGCCGTCAGAGCGACCAGCAGGCGGTACGTGGCGACCAGGGGGCGGCGTACGGGGGGTACCACCGCCGTGGCGGGGACGTGGGAGGGCAGCAGCGAGGGGATGCCCGGTATCGCGGGGAGGTCCGGGATGTCCCTGGGTATCGGGGCGGTCATGCCCTTCACGCTAAGCAGGATGGGCGAAACGGGCGATATGGGTGGTCCGTGCGGGTTACGGGATTACGCCCGACTGGCCGTCCCGGTGCTCCCTACTCCCGCCCCTACTCCCGCCCCACCAACGTCAGCAACGTCGCCTCCGGCGGACACGCGAACCGGAACGGCGTGTAGCGGTTCGTGCCGCAGCCCGCCGAGACGTGCAAGTAGGACGTACGGCCCTCCGCCGTGTGCGTGGACAGACCCTTCACGCGGTCCGTGTCCAGGTCGCAGTTGGTGACCAGGGCGCCGTAGAACGGGATGCAGAGCTGGCCGCCGTGGGTGTGGCCGGCCAGGATCAGGGGGTAGTCGTCCGCCGTATACGCGTCCAGGACGCGCAGGTACGGCGCGTGCACCACGCCCATCGCGAAGTCCGCGGCGCCGGACGGGCCGCCCGCCACCTGCTGGTAGCGGTCCCTCTTGATGTGCGGGTCGTCCAGGCCGGTGAGTTCCACGGACACGCCCTCGACCTTGAGCGTCCCCCGTGTGTTGGTCAGGTTCAGCCAGCCCGCCGCGTCGAAACCGTCCCGCAGGTCCTCCCACGGGTTGTGGATCGCGCCGACCGCCGGCGGGTTGCCGTTCAGGCCATGGCGGCCCTGGGTCTTCTCCAGCAGGTAGCGGGCGGGGTTGCGCAGCTTGGGGCCGTAGTAGTCGTTCGAGCCGAAGACGTACGCGCCCGGGAACTCCATCAACGGGCCCAGCGCGTCCAGCACCTCCGGCACGCCCTCCGGGTCGGACAGGTTGTCGCCGGTGTTGATCACGAAGTCGGGGCGCAGGCCGGCCAGCGAGCGCAGCCAGCGCTGCTTCTTGCGCTGGCCGCCGACCATGTGGATGTCGGAGACCTGGAGCACGCGCAGCGGACGCATCCCCGCGGGCAGGACGGGGATCGTCACCCGTCGCAGGCGGAAGGAACGGGCCTCGAAGCCCGCCGAGTACAGCAGACCGGCGGCGCCAACCGCCGTGATTCCCAGGGGTACTCCGTATCGCGCACGCATACGACCATCGTGTCAGACCGGGAGGACGTCCCGTGCCCGGCCGCCTCCGCACGGTCCTCCGCCGCCTCGGCACCGCCCCTCGCCGCCTCCGCACGGTCCTCCGCCGCCTCGGCACCGTCCCTCGCCGCCACC
>NZ_JAGMUL010000049.1 GCF_019049285.1 Streptomyces sp. AC550_RSS872 | reverse complement strand
ATCGACGGTGGTGACGGGCCGCTGCTGCGCCTGGAGGTCCCGGCCGGCCGCGGCCCGGTCGCCGGCGAGCGAATCGGCGTCAGCGCCGATCCCGAGGACGTCAACCTCTTCGCCACCGACGAACAGGCGGGGTGAGCCATGGCCGCCACCCTCACCGCGGGGGCTCCCGCCCGCCCGCGCAAGCTGTTGGCCTCGCGCCGGACGCGGGTCGGGATCCTGTACGCGCTGCCGGTCGTCGTCTACCTGCTGCTGTTGTTCGTCTACCCGATCTTCTCCACCCTGCTGCTGAGCCTGAAGGACGCCGACGGCTCCTTCACCCTGCACTGGTACGCCGACGCACTGACCGGCGTGAACCTGTCGGTGCTGTTCACGACGCTGCGGATCTCCGCCGAAACGGCCGTGCTGAGCCTGGTCTTCGGGTTCGTCCTGGCCCAGGCCATCACCCGGCTCAAGCCCATCCTGGCGGGCCTGGCGATGCTGGTCGTGGTCGTCCCGCACTTCGT
>NZ_JAGMUL010000048.1 GCF_019049285.1 Streptomyces sp. AC550_RSS872 | reverse complement strand
GGCGTCGCAGTCGAAGGGCTGGTGTGTCCTGGCGTTCCGAGGGGAGCGCCTGGGCTCCGGCGCGTCCTGAAGGGGCGCGGGGAACTGTGCGCTCGGCCGTGACGGCGTCGCAGTCGAAGGGCTGGTGTGTCCTGGCGTTCCGAGGGGAGCGCCTGGGCTCCGGCGCGTCCTGAAGGGGCGCGGGGAACTGTGCGCTCGGCC